>CAWHBA010000026.1:0-298649 GCA_963827415.1 uncultured Acidobacteriaceae bacterium | reverse complement strand
CAGACAAGTGGAAACTCGAGAGGGCGATCGATGGATCGCCCTCGGGTTTGCGGGCTGCAGAGGTTCCGAAGACTCTCAGCGCTGCGAGGACGCATTTCCTCCCATGTAACCCCGCTGGAGGAAAGATGGCAACAGCGCCTACTGGAAAGTATTACCTGAGATCCATTCACGAAGAGATCGCTCTCTTCGATCGCAAACTTGCGCACCTGGAGAAGTACGAGACCTTCACTTCGGATGGCGAGCGTGAACTGGCCGCGCGCAAAATGGTAACGAAACGCAAGGCGCTCGTAACGATTGCGCAGCGGCTGGTGGCCGAAGGTGTGGAGTTGCGCCCCCGCGGAGTTGCCCAGGTCGTTGCGTCCGGCGGGCAGCGAAGAAGTGCCTCCCGCCGCCGTCGCAGTGCAGACGGAGGTTCCGGCAGAGAGTCCGGCGGCGACGCCTCAGACTCGAGCGCAGAATGGCTCCCCTTATGCCGGCACGTCGCTCGACTGGCAGGCGAGCGTCGAGCGCTATCTCGCCAAGAAGAAGAGCAAGTAAGACAGCAGACCGTTACTGCCGCACGATCTCGCGGATGAGTGGCTGGCTCTGGTGGCCCGTCTGCGATCTGAACGGTCGCCTCCAACATCCGATAGGGCTCGTCGAGCAGGCGCGTCTTCGCTGAACAAGGTGAAGATCGGCTGGCCGGCTTCGAGCTTTGTGCCGAGCTTTGCGTGCGACTCGATGCCAGCGTGGGCGCTGACGGGATCACCGGGCTTGGAGCGTCCTGCGCCGAGCCGTTGCACCGCCCAGCCAACTTCTTTGCAGTCCATTGCAGAGAGGTAGCCTGCGCGCGAGGCTTTGAGAACCCGCGTGGCGCGCGGTTTGTGGAACGCTGCGGGATTGTTGAAGACGCCGATATCGCCGCCCTGGCGCGCACGATGCTGAGCCACGACTTGTAGGCGGCGCCGGAACGCAGCATGTTGTCGCTGAGTTGGCTCCGGCTTCGGGTGAGGGAGATTTACCTGCAAGGAAGAGCATCCAGCCCGAGAGAATGTTCGATAGCTCGATGAGGTCGGCGGACATCGGGTGGCGTTGCCGCGCATGATGTCGACGCACTCCCAGACCTCGGCCCAGTTGCCGGAGAATCGGCCAAGCGGCTCCTCCATGGAGGTGAGCAGAGCGACGGTGCAAGTGCCGGCGAGTTCGCCAGTTGAACCATGAAATACCAGGTATTTTGACGCTCGTAGCTGGGCATGAAGGCCCCGGAGCCGACTTTGACGTCGAGCACGAGGGCGCGAATGTCTTCGGCGAGCTTCTTCGACATGATGCTGGCGCAGATGAGGAAGGGCGACTCGACGGTGCCGGTGTGGTCGCGCATTGCGTAGAGGATGCGGTCGGCGGGGACGAGGCGCGGCGTCTGGCCGACGAGCGCTGCGTGACACTCGGCCAGCACGTCGCGCATGCGAGTCGAGGGGAAGCTGCGTCTTGAAGCCAGGGATGGTCTCGAGCTTATCTAAAGTCCCGCCCGTATGACCCAGGCTGCGTCCACAGATCATCGGGACGGAGATGCTCGGGCTATTTTCCAGACCCGCGGCGGCGAGCACCGGAGCAATGAGCAGCGAACTTTTATCGCCGACACCGCCGGTGGAGTGCTTGTCGACGGTGAATGTATCGAGGCCGGAGGCGTCGAAGGTCTCGCCGGAGAAACGCATCGCGGTGGTGAGATCGGCGAGTTCGCGCGCCGAAAGGCCGCGCTGGAAAACGGCCATGAGGAAGCTGCCGATTTGCGCATCGCTGATCATCGGCGCGGATGTCTTCTCGCCGCTGTTGACGACACTCTGGACGAACTGGCCGATCTCTTCGGTCGACAGCTCGTGGCCGTCGCGCTTGCGCAGGATCAAATCGATGGGATGGAAGACTGATTCCGACATACTCACTTTGGGCCGAGGAACTGCATGCGGAAGGCGTGCGGAAGCAGCGCACCGAGTGTAGTGGCTTCCTCGGCGCCGTCTTCGCCGGGATAGAGGATGAGCACGTTGTCGTCGCCGAACTCGCTCAGCGTCTGGCGGCACGCGCCGCAGGGCATGGAGGGAGCGCCGTTGAGGTTGGCGACGGCGACGGCACGTAGACGGATGTCGGGTCCGCGCTCGGAGACGGCACGCGCGATAGCGGCCTGCTCGGCGCAACTGGTGAGCCGGTAGGAGCAGTTTTCGACGTTGCAGCCGGTCACGGTCGAGCCATCCGTGAGCAGCAGCGCGGCGCCAACCCGAAAGTGGCTGTAAGGTGAGTAGGAGTTTGCGGCGGCAGTTTGAGCGAGCTCTCGCAGCCGCTGCTGTTCAGAGATCGAGAGCGGATTTGCGGGGGCGGCAGACGACATAGTGAGTTGTTTAGAGTAGACGCTCGGAGGAGCGAAGGCAAGGTGTCGAGCCGGAGTCTGGAAGGCGCCGCGGCCCCGGGTCGACGCCGGACAGCGCCTGAGCGCATCCAAAGCAGAGACAGAATCTGGAGCGAATTCGTTGGCAAAGCGAGAACGTTCATCGAAGAAGGCGCGAACGCCTGAAGAGGCGGCGGTCGTGCAAAGCTCGCCGAATGATGTTCTCAAGCTGTTTCATCCAATTACTGAAGCGTGGTTCCGAGCGGTCTTTGAAGAGGTGACGGCGCCACAGCGCGAGGGTTGGCCCGCCATCGCACGCGGCGAGTCGACGCTGATCCTCGCACCGACGGGAACAGGCAAAACGCTCACGGCATTCCTGTGGTGCCTGGACCGGCTGATGTTGCGCGAGCCTGCGACTGCGCCCGGTTGCCGCGTTCTCTATATCTCGCCTCTGAAAGCGCTCGCGGTCGATGTTGAGCGCAATCTGCGTTCGCCGCTTGCGGGAATCGCAAACATGGCGGAGCGCGAGGGTGTTGCCGCGCATGTTCCAGCGATCAGTGTCCGCACAGGCGATACGAGTCCGCGCGAGCGTGCGCGGTTCCGCCGGCATCCGGGCGAGATTCTCATCACGACTCCGGAGTCGCTGTACCTGATGCTGACCTCGGGCGCGAGCGAGGCGTTGCGGTCGATCGAAACGGTGATCGTCGACGAGATTCATGCACTGGTGCCGACGAAGCGTGGAGCGCATCTCGCGCTCTCGCTGGAGCGATTGCAGGCGCTCGTCGCGCGTCCGATCCAACGCATCGGCCTTAGTGCAACACAGAGGCCGCTCGAAGAGGTCGCGCGGTTTCTTGGCGGCGCGGACGCGAGCGCTGCGAACGCTTCGGAATCAACTGCTACGAGCACATCAGAGCCGAACTCTGTCGATGAAGATGGTCACGACGGAAGCGGATCGATCTTTCGTCCCGTGACGATCGTGAACGCCGGTGCCCGCAAAGCGCTGGAACTTCGCGTCGAGGTGCCGGTCGAGGACATGGCGAAGCTTGGCGAGATGGAGGATCTTCCGAGCGGACCAGCGTCGCAGGGGCCGAAGCGCACAAGCATCTGGCAGTCGATCCATCCGCGCCTGCTGGAGATTATTCGCAGCCGCACTTCGACGCTGCTGTTCGTAAACGCGAGGCGAGTAGCGGAGCGGCTTGCGGGCGCGTTGAACGAGCTGGCAGGCGAGCCCATCGCGCGTGCACATCACGGATCGCTCGCAGCGGCGCAGCGTAGCGAGATTGAGGAGATGCTGAAGGAGGGACGCATCACGTGCGCTGGTGTGCACCTCGTCGCTCGAACTTGGTATCGACATGGGTGCAATCGATCTTGTGATCCAGATCGAAGCTCCGCCGAGCGTCGCAAGCGGTATGCAGCGGATCGGCCGCGCAGGTCACCAGGTGGGTGCGCCGTCGCATGGCATCATCTTCCCGAAGTATCGCGCGGATTTGATTGCATGCGCCGCGGTGACGCAGGCGATGCATGAGGGCCATGTGGAGTCGACGCGCTTCCTGCGCAACCCGCTCGATGTGCTCGCGCAGCAGATGGTCGCGATTGTGGCGCATCCGCCGCTGCCACCCGCTGAGGCCGAGCGCGTTCGCGGCGCTGATGTCGAAGCAGAGTCGGCGGGAATCTCCTACGAGTCGCTGTTGTCCATTGTTCGCAGCTCGGCGCCGTTTGCGGAGTTGAGCACGGCAGTATTCGACGGCGTGCTGGATATGCTGGCGGGACGCTATCCATCGGACGAGTTCGCCGAACTGCGTCCGCGCGTAACGTGGGACAGGCAGCGCAACTGGCTCACACCACGTCAGGGTGTGCAGCGCATCGCGATCCTTAATGGCGGAACAATTCCAGATCGTGGGCTCTACGGCGTGTTTCTGAGCGGCAGACATGCGAAGCCCATTCGCGTGGGTGAGCTCGATGAGGAGATGGTCTTCGAGGCGCGCGAGGGCGAGACGTTTGTGCTCGGCGCGTCCACATGGCGTATCGATGAGATCACGCAGGATCGTGTGCTGGTGACCCCTGCGCCCGGAGAGCCGGGCAAGATGCCGTTCTGGCATGGAGATCAGGCAGGTCGTCCAATTGAGTTCGGCCGTCGTATCGGCGCACTGGTTCGCGAACTGCGTGAGTTGCCGCGTGGCGCTGCGGTTGCCAGGCTGACCAGCGAGCACGATCTTGATCAGCAGGCGGCGGAGAATGTGCTGCGGTATCTCGCGGATCAGGAGCTGGCGACGCAGCAGGTTCCGGATGATCGCACGATTGTGATCGAGCGCGTGCGCGACGAACTTGGAGACTGGCGCGTCTGCTGCCTGACGCCGTTCGGCAGCCGCGTGCATGCGCCGTGGGCGATGGCGACGACCGCCAAGGTGAAGGGCGCGGGCATCGACGTCGAGACGATGTGGAGCGAGGATGGCTTCGTGCTGCGCTTTCCGGAGACGGACGCCCCGCCGGAGGTCGATGCGTTCTTGCTCGATGCGGCAGAGGCTGCGGATCTGGTGCAGCATCAGCTTGGATCGACGGCGTTGTTTGCGGCGAAGTTCCGTGAGGCCGCGAGCCGGGCGCTGTTGCTGCCGCGGCGCCGGGCCGACGGCCGAACGCCTCTGTGGCAGCAGCGTAAGCGCGCCTACGATCTGCTGAGCGTTGCCTCGCGCTATGCGAGCTTTCCGATTTTGCTGGAGGCTTATCGCGAATGTCTGCGCGATGTGTTCGACATGCCGGCGCTGTCGGAGACATTGCGTGGGATTGCGAACCGCAGCATCCGCGTGCACGTTGCAGACTCACGAACGCCTTCGCCCTTTGCGAGTGCTTTGCTGTTCAGTTACGTCGCCAACTACATCTATGACGGCGATGCGCCGCTGGCGGAGCGGCGCGCGCAGGCGTTGTCGATCGATCAGGAGCAGTTGCGCGAGTTGCTTGGCGACGCGGACCTTCGAGAGCTGCTGGACGCGAATGCGATCGAGGAGACGGAAGAACAACTGCAATCGCTTGCAGAAAGTTACAAGGCACGCAATCTGGACGCGGTGCACGACCTGCTGTTGCGGCTCGGCGATCTGAGCGCAGCTGAGCTCGCGGCGCGATGCGAGGGTACCGATGTTGACGCGAGCATCGCACGGCTTTTGCGCGCACGGAGAGTTCTGCAGGTCAGGATTGCCGGCGAGTCACGCTTCATCGCGATCGAAGATGCTGCGCGAGTGCGTGATGCGCTCGGTGTCCCGCTGCCTCCGGGTGTTCCCGCGGCATTTCTCGCGCCAGCGCCAGAGGCTCTTGTCGATATCGTTCGTCGATACGCGCGCACGCATGGCCCGTTTACGACTGTAGAAGTCGCAAAGCGTTACGCACTCTCGAACGGAGCGGTTGAGCCAGTTCTGCAGCGGCTTGTAGGAATTGGCCGCATCGTTGAAGGCGGCTTCCGTCCGAGCGGTGTTAACCGCGAGTGGATCGACGTTGAGGTGCTGCGGACGATTCGCAGACGATCGCTGGCACGTCTTCGCAAAGAAGTGGAGCCAGTCGAGCAACGCACGCTGGCTAGATTGTTCACGCGTTGGCAGGGCGTGGTGCAACCGCGGCGAGGCCTCGATGCGCTGCTGGATGTGATTGAAACGCTGCAGGGCGCGGCGCTACCAGCGTCTCTACTGGAGACCGAGATCCTGCCGGCGCGCATCGCGGGTTATGCGCCGTCGGACCTGGACACGCTGATTGCGGCAGGTGAAGTTGTGTGGGTTGGCCTGGAGCCGCTGGGCGAACGTGATGGCCGCATTGGACTGTATTTGGCGGACAAGCTCGCTCTACTATGGCCTCCCGACCGCGTTGTGGTCGCCGATGCCAGAGCGCAGACCGAGGCCGCTGCAATGAGCGACCGCGAGCAGGCGGTGATTAACTATCTGACTCGCAATGGAGCGTCCTTCTTTCAGCCACTGCATGACGGTGTCGGCGACGGATATCCGGGAGAGACGATCGAAGCGTTGTGGTCGCTGGTGTGGCGCGGGCTGGTGTCCAACGATGCGCTCAACGCTCTGCGTGCGTACTGCAACAAACCCACATCTTCGCGAAGCACGAAACAGACGCGGAGAGTTCATAGCCAACAAGGGTTCCGCAGCCGGAGAACGACTCCACCGACTGCACAGGGACGATGGAGCCTGAACAAGGCCGCGTTTGCAGAAACGCGGGCGACACCCGCGGAACAAACCGTGTGGAGTCACGCGATCGCGCAGCAGCTCCTCGCGCGTTACGGCATTGTGTTTCGCGAGACAGCGCACGCGGAGAATCTGGCCGGTGGGTTTACGGCGATCTATGACGTGCTGAAGGCGCTTGAAGAGAGTGGCCGCATTCGCCGCGGATACTTTGCCGCGGACCTTGGCGCTACGCAGTTTGCGCTTCCTGCGGCTGTCGATCTACTGCGCTCGTTGCGAGTACTGGTTGAGGACAAACATGAGGTCGTGATGCTCGCGGCGACCGATCCGGCGAATCCGTATGGTGCATTGTTGCGATGGCCCGCTGCGCCTGAGGAGGGTTCGACCTTGACGCGGAGCGTAGGCGCTCGTGTAGTTCTGGTCGACGGTGCGCTCACTGCGTATCTTCGCCGCGGCAATCCTAATATCCAGGTGCTGCTGCCTGAGGATGATCCGGCTCGTGGGCAGGTGGCGCGCGCCCTCGCAGAGTTTCTTGCTGCCTATGTGCAGCGAGCGGGCAATCCGGAAGGACGCGGGCGCACCTCGATGTTGATTACAAGTGTGAATGGCGTTCCTGTGGCGGAGCATCCATTGGCGCGTTTTCTGCTCGACGCCGGGTTCCAGGCTGCGCCGCTCGGTTTCAATGTGAGGCGCGGCCTTCCGCCGCTGCCCGGAACGGCGGCGGAGACCCGCAACGATGCCTGAGGGCGATAGCATCTTCCGCACTGCGCGTGCGCTGAATCGTGCGCTCGGCGGCAAGGTCGTGACGAAGTTCGAGACAACTCTCGCGCCGCTTGCTCGCGTAAACGATGATGCGCCGCTTGCGGGCCGCACGGTCGAACGCGTCGAAGCTCGAGGCAAGTGGTGCCTGATCTTCTTCTCCGGCGATCTGATTCTGCTGACGCATATGCGGATGTCGGGTTCGTGGCACATTTACAAAACTGGCGAGCGATGGCAGGCACCGCGCAGCGCGATGCGTGTCGTGATCACCTGTGGCGATGTGCAGGCGGTTGGCTTCAGTATCCCAGTTGCAGAGTTCCACTCGGCGCGATCGCTCGAGCGCAGTGCACATGTGGCAGAGCTTGGGCCGGATGTTCTAGGCGCAACCTATCGCGTCAACGAAGCCGCGCGGGCACTGCGCGAGTACGGACAGGCACACCCTGACGCGGAGATTGGGAACATATTGCTGAATCAGCATGTCATCGCTGGGATTGGAAACATCTACAAGTCCGAGATTGCGTTCGCCGCGAGGGTGAATCCGTTCCGACGGATGCAGACGATCACCGATCGTGAGCTCGAACAAATCGCAGAGATCGCGCAACGTTATATGCAGGCGAACGTCGCGGAGGGAAAGAGTAAGGGCATCGTGACATACACCGGCACTAGGGGTACGGCAGGTGCGATGGAGGGCGGTGCGCGACTGTGGGTGTACCGCCGTCAGGGGCAGGAGTGCCGACGCTGCGGCGCGATCGTCGAGATGCGAAGACAGGGAACCGGCGCCCGTTCGACGTACTGGTGTCCATCATGCCAGCCGTGGATTGAGAGCAGTTAAATCTGGGGCGTCGACGGCTGCTGAGGTTGCGGCTGTTGTTGTTGCTTGTCTTTATTATCTTTGCCGATGCCGAACATCTTCTGGAGAAAGTTGCGGTGCTTCGTCGCATCGTCCGGATTGTTGGGATTCCCTGAGTTGTCCGGTACGGCATCTGGATTGAACAACCTGTTCGCGAGAGTCTGCGAATCCTCTCCCATGTGGGAACACGTGCCTTGCGGCGCGGTGCCTGGGAGGAACGCGACACTAAAGCCGTCGCTCGGACAGCCTGAATCGGCCGGAAGATTCGTTGCGCGATCGATGCGCAGAACCTCCACGCCGTCGGGCGCCGTGAACGGCTTCATGTCGGAGTACTGCGGAAGTTTGATCGCGCGATTCATAAATTCAGCCCAGATCGGTGCGGCGGCATCGGCTCCCTGCAGCGCATGCGTCAGGCCGTGCGAGATGTCGGTGTAATCGTCGTTGCCGACCCAGATGACGCAGAGAAGATTCGACGAGTAGCCGGCGAACCACACGTCGTGCGAGGTTCCTGTTTTGCCTGCTGCGGGCGCGGTAAATCCAGACTTGCGCGCGGCGTATCCGGTGCCGAAGGACATTACATCCTCAAGCAGCGATTGGGTGAGATAAGCCACGCGCGGGTCAAGTATCTGCTTCGCCTCAGGGGCATAGTCGGCGACGATGTCTCCATTCGGATTGCGTACGCTAGCGAGCATCCATGGCTTAATATGCACGCCGTTGTTGGCGAAGACGGTATAAGCTCCCGCCATGTCCAGCGGCGTGGCGTTGTATGTTCCGATGGCAACCGAAGGTGTTCCGCGTGCGTTGACGATGCCGGCGGATCGGGCCAGCGAGGCGACGTTATCAAAGCCCACCATCTGAGCCAGATTGATGGTCGCGATGTTGAGCGAGTGGGCGATGGCCGTGACCGCCGTCACCATGCCCGGATACTCACCGTGCTCGAAGTTGCCAGGCGTGTACGCTTTCCCATCGTAGGTAAAGGTCGTAGGGTCGTCGTTGAGCAGGGTGAGCGCGTTGAAGGGGCCGCTGCCGTTGAGGTTCGTTCCGTTCAGCGAAGTATTGTAGGCGGCGGCGTAGACGAAGGGCTTGAAAATCGATCCGGTAGGCCGCTCAGCCAGCGCGTGATTCAACTGCGACACTCCGTAGTTCCGGCCGCCCACCAGCGCGAGCACCTGGCCGGTGTGCGGATCGAGCGCAATCAGCGCGACCTGCGGATAGGTAATCGGATTCGTCGTCCTTCTTGTGCAGCTTTCGTATCAGTTCGTCAACGCGCTTCATGCCCGCATCGACAGCATCGGCGGCGGCGGCCTGCAGCGACGGATCCAGCGAGGTATAGATGCGCAGCGAGCCCGAGCGCGCCATATCCGTGTCTCCCAGGCGCTGCACGATCTGGTCGTGCACGAGATCGACGAAATACGGGGCTTCGCTGCCGTCGACGTTAGGCGGCGCCAGGCGCATCGGCTCAGCCTTGGCGCGCTCTGCCTCGGAAGAACTGATGGCGCTGGTCTCGACCATCGCGTCGAGCACGACGTTACGGCGCTCCATCGCGCGATTGGGATGACGATACGGATTCAGCCAGTTGGGGCTGTTGATCAGTCCGGCGATCGTTGCTGTCTCCGCGAGATCGAGCTGGCGAAGATCCTTCCCGAAGTACGACTGCGCGGCCTCGCCGATGCCGTCGATGGCGAAGGAGCCATGCTGGCCGAGGTTGATCTCGTTCGCATACATCTCGAAGATCTGCTTCTTCGTGAAGCGGTTCTCGAGCTGGAAGGTGATCATGATCTCGGCAATCTTGCGCGAGATCTTCTTGTCCGGCGTAAGGAAGAACCCACGCGCAAGCTGCTGCGTCAGGGTGGAACCGCCGCAGTTCATGCGATGCGCAAGCACATCCTGCACAGCACACTTGATGGTGCGGACATAGTTGATGCCACCATGCTCGAAGAAGCGGCGGTCTTCGATCGCGAGGATCGCCTGCACCATCTGCGGCGGAATCTGGTCATAGGTCACCATGCGGCGCTTGGTGCGGCTGCTGCCCTCGGAAAGCGCGGTGATGAGCTGCGGCTCGAGCTTGTAGCCGGCGAGCGGAGCGCCGTCCTCTGCCGTGATGGTCTTCACCACGCCATCGCCGGTGACAATGGTTGCGCCATCGGCCGCAAGATAGCTCTGCGGGCCTGGTTTCACCTGGATGGTGTCGGCCTGCAGGCGGAAGGTCCCCATCTCCGGGTTGACGTTGTAACCGGCCTGCCGCAACGAAGCGGCGATCTCGTTCGCGGTGCGCTGCTGGCCGGGCCGAACTTCCTGCGGCGCGGCGTAGATTTGTGCGACCGAGGCGAAGAGCGGGCCCTGCTTCAACCGCTCGCTCACCAGGCCCTGGTACTCGTGGTAGAAGAACCCGTAAATCGCTGCCCCGGCGACCGCAACCCCGACGACGAGAACGAGCGCAACTCGCAGAAGCTTCCACCAGATTGAATGCTGTTGCGATTGGTCGATCTTTACTTTTACGGGCATTAGGGTTCCAGTCGGTAAAGGGCCTCGTCCGAGGATGCTATCTCTTGGACGCTTTCAGGAGTGATTGGATGTGCGCCGGAAGCGCCTCGAGCGTTACGTCCTCCGAGGTGTGCAGCAGGCGGTCGACAACTTCGACCTTGCCTTCGGCGAGCTTCTTGCCAATGTTCACGCGATACGGCACGCCGATCAACTCGGCGTCTTTGAACTTCACGCCAGCGCGCTCGTCGCGATCGTCCAGCAGCACATCGACGCCAGCCTTGGTCAGGTCGGCGGCGGTCCGTTCGCCGGCGGCCAGCAACTCCGCCTCGCGCACATTCGTCACCGTGACGACCACCTCAAAAGGTGCAATCGACGGCGGCAACGCGTACTGATCTGCCGAGGTCGTCGAAGGTTCAGCATCCGGGAACCGCCTGCGAAATGCCGCAGCCGAGCTCTCGATCGCAGCGGTGAGAATGCGCTCGATGCCGATACCGTAGCAGCCCATCAGCGGCATGACCTCTTTACCGTTGGCGTCGAGTACACGCGCGTGCATGCTCTCGGTGTACTTGCACCCGAGCTTGAAGATATGTCCGACCTCGACCGCTTTGCCGATTCGCAGCGGGTGTCCACCGACCGGATCCAGCTCGCCCTCGTTCACATTGCGCACGTCGGCGACGACGGTCCATGTGAAGTCACGGCCCGGTGTCACGTTCTTGTAGTGATAGTCGAGCTTGTTCGCACCGGCAACGAGATTCTTGCGCCCCTGCAGGCCAAGGTCGACGACGACTATGTTCTTCAGCACAACATCCGAAACATCGTCGCGGAGCACGCCCTTCAGCTTGTCGAGCGCCTTGCCCGATTTCAGGCCGTTCAGCGAGCCCTCCGTCATGATCGGCGTCATGCCGACCGGGCCGAGATATCCTGCCGGTCCGCCGATGTGCAGTTCCAACTCCTCCGGCATCATCGGACGCAGGTCGCCAGTTCCGGCGATCGCATTCAGCTTCGTCTCGTTCACCTGGTGATCGCCGCGAAGGAAGGCCACGACCGGACGCAGCGGTTCGCCCGGCTTGTGGTCGCGCCCCGAGCCCATGAACGCAACGCACTTGATGTCCTGCGCGGCCTGAATCCCGAAGAACTCCGTAACATCGGCGATCGCAGCCTTGCCTGGCGTCGACACAAGCTCAGGTGCATCGCTGGTGGCTTCTAGATCGACCACGGGCGGCAGTTGCGAAATCGCCTTCTCCATGTTGGCCGCATAGCCGCAGGCCGAGCTGGCGATCAGGTCCTCGCCCGCGTCGCTATAGACCATGAACTCCTGCGATCCCGAGCCACCCATCGCTCCCGAGTCGGCCTCAACGGCAATGAAGTCAAGCCCAGAGCGGGTGAAGATGGCGCGGTACGCCGCGTCGTGTTTGTTATAGCTTTCGTCCAGCCCCGCTGCGTCGAGATCGAAGGAGTAGGAATCCTTCATGATGAACTGGCGCACTCGGAGCAGGCCACCCTTCGGGCGGGGCTCGTCGCGGAACTTGGTCTGGATCTGGTACCAGATCTGCGGAAGCTGCTTGTAGCTGCGGATCTCGTTGCGCGCAATGGAGGTGATGACCTCTTCGTGCGTCATGGCGAGGACGAGTTCGGCGCCCTTGCGGTCCTTGAGACGGAACATGTTATCGCCCATCACCGCGTAGCGGCCGGACTCCTCCCACAGCTCGCGCGGGTTCAGCGCCGGGAGGTAGAACTCCTGCCCGATCCGGTCCATCTCCTCGCGGACGATGGCCGTTATCTTGTTGAGCGCACGCTGCCCCAGCGGCAGGTAGCTGTAGAGACCGGCGCCCAGCTGTCGGACGTACCCCGCGCGAAGCAGGAGCTTATGACTGGCGACCTCCGCGTCGGCCGGAGCCTCACGCAGGGTAGGGATAAAGAGCTTTGACCAACGATGCATGCCTAATCGATTGTACCGAAGCGCCGAGCCCCTGACGTTGACCCGAAAGCGCTACAAAGCATCCAACTTTTCAACCGGATGGCACGTCGAGTAGTGCCCATTCGATCCGAAGATTCGAGGACAAAGTGCCACATACGAATGGTCAAACGGGTCTGGTCCGAGGAACCGGCAATCGTCTGCTGGACCGGCTGCCGGACGACGAGTGGCAACAGGTCGTTGCCCAGTTGGAAGAAGTCGATATGCCTCTGGGCATGCAACTCACCGAGTCCGACGCTCCGGTAGACCTCGTCTACTTCCCAACCGCCGGCGCCATCTCCACCGTCGCTACCACCTCGGGCGGTGAATCCGTCGAGGTCTACCTGGCCGGTCGCGAGGGCTTCTCCGGCGTCGCCGCGCTCTTCAACCTGCCCGAGATGGCCCACGGTGTCGTCGTGCAGGTCGCCGGCCGAGGCTACCGCATGCGCGGCTCGGCCTTTCGCAATGCGGTTCACTCGATGCCCGCGTTCCGCGAACTCATCTATCGCACCATCTACCTGCGCATGGTGCTCGCGACGCAGAGCGTTCTCTGCAACCGGCTTCATGAGGTCGAGCAGCGCCTCGCTCGCTGGCTGCTCACGCTCGCCGACCGTGTCGAGTCCGAGCAGGTGCAGGTCACACAGGAATACATCGCCGAGATGCTGGGCGCGCGCCGCTCCACCGTCACCGTCGCAGCCGGCGCGCTGCAGGAGCGCGGCCTCATCAGCTACTCACGCGGCAAAGTCGTGATCCTTGATCGCCCCGGCACCATCGCGACCGCCTGCGAGTGCTACCAGATCGTCGCCGCCGCGCATCATCGCGTCTGGGGACCTGCCCGTTAACCCTTCGTGCCCTCGCCCGGCAGAGCCCACAGGTCGTGCGTGTGCAGCACACCCACCACCGCGCTCGCGGACGTGCCATCCTCCGTCACTACCAGCGAAGTAATCCGGTGCCGCTCCATGATCTCCAGCGCATCCGGCGCCAGCGGCTCCGGAGCGATCGTGCGCGGCGAACGGTTCATCACCTCCGCCGCCGTCTTGCCGAACGCCTTCGGTCCCTCCTGCTCCAGCAGCCGCCGCAGGTCGCCATCGGAGAGCACGCCCAGCAGCCGCCCGCCTTGCTGCACGGTCGTCATGCCCAGCCGCTTCGCGCTCATCTCGTGCACAATCTCCGGCAGGCTCGCGTCCGGAGCGACCATAGGAATCGCATCGCCCGTGTGCATCAGCTTAGCGACGGGCATCAGCCTGCGCCCGAGATGTCCACCCGGATGCAACTCCGCAAAATCATGCGCGCGGAAGCCAAGCCGCCGGCTCACGTCGATCGCCAGCGCATCGCCCAGCGCCAGCATCGCGGTCGTCGACGCCGTCGGCGCAAGCTGATGCTGGCACGCCTCCTGGCTCACGCCCACATCCAGCACGTACTCGCTCGCCTGCGCCAGCGTTGACCCGGCGCATCCGCACAAACTCACAAGCGTCACACCCAGCCGTGGCAATACCGGCAGCAGGCGCAGCAGCTCCTCCGTCTCACCGGAATACGAGAGCGCAATCACCACATCGCCGCGACCCACCATGCCCAAGGTCGCCGTGCACCGCCTCGCTCGGATGCAGAAAACACGCGGGCGTTCCGGTCGAGACCATCGTCGCCGCAATCTTGCGTGCAATCAGTCCGCTCTTGCCGATGCCCGTCAGAATCGCGCGATGTCCCTCTCGCGCCGCTTCGGCGAGTAACTTCGCGACGCGTTCAAACGTCTCACCTGCAGCACCTTCCAGCCGCACGGCCAGTTGTTCCAACGCAGCCGCCTCAATGCGCACCAGCGCCGAGGGACTTGAGTTGGCCGAGTTCTGGTTTTCAGCGAGTTGCGAGGTGTCGGGCGCGATCTTGTCCATGGGCTGCAAACTGACGCTCATGCTAGCAGAGCGCCACGGCCCGGGGTTGGCGCGTAAGGGCTCGGCGGTAAACTTAAAAGAGAGTTAGACGAAGGGAAGTGACCGTGGGACGTCGACTGGCTGTACTTGCAATCATGCTCGCGTTGGTGGGTGTACTCTTCTGGGCCGGCGTGCATAACCTGCGCCATCGCCGCGCGCTCAGCGAGGCCAATCACATCACACTGACTCCAGCGGCTCCGGCATCCTCAACCTCGGACAACTCCGGCCCTCCCGATGCCGAAGGCTCCAACCTTCGCGGCAAGGATGCGCCCGCGTTCACGCTCCCCGACCTCTCAGGGAAAAAGGTCTCGCTTGCTGACTTCAAAGGTCATCCTGTCGTCGTCAACTTCTGGGCCACCTGGTGCGGCCCGTGCAAGCTGGAGATGCCGTGGTTCCAGGAGTTCTCCGGAAAGTACAAGGGCCAGGGCCTCGAGATTCTCGGCCTCTCGCAGGATGACGGCGCCTCGCGCGATGATGTCGCGAACGCAGCGAAGAAGATCGGCGTGACCTACACCATCCTCATGCCCGATGAAGCGGTCGCGAAGAAGTACGGCGGCGTCGACTACCTGCCCGAAACCTTCTACATCGACCGTTCCGGAAAGGTCGTCGAAGTCACCGCGGGCGCGCCCAGCAAGGAGCAGATGGAAGCCCTCATTCAGAAGACCATCGCTGCAGGTGGAGCATGAAACGCAGCATCCTTGCTGCGGCCGCGCTGACGCTTCCGCTCCTCGCCGCCGCGCAGATTCAACTCGGTGGGCTCGACCGCTCGACTGAAGCGAAGAAGCAGCACGTCGAGCTGCTGACAGACTCGCTGCAACTCACCGCGAACAAGCCGCAGGACGTCGAGCTGCGCTTTCGCGTCGAGCCCGGCTTCCACATCAACTCGCACAAGCCGAAGGACGAGCTGCTGATTCCCACCGAACTCAAGCTCGACCCAGGCTCATTTCACATCGCGAACGAGCAGTATCCTCCCGGCTCGCACTTCCGCCTGCAGGTGGGCAGTGGCGAGGATCTCGATGTCTATCAGGGCGAGTTCCGCGTAGCGCTGCGAATCGAAGTACCCAAGGGAGACTCCACGCTCAGTGGCTCGCTGCGTTACCAGGCTTGCGACAACGCTGCCTGTTTTCCCGCGCGAACACTGCCCGTGAAGATCGCCATTACAGCAAAATAACCGCCGAACTACCCCGGATGCTGTGATAGCGAGAGCGTATTCCCATCAGGATCCTGGAACCACGCCACCTTCGTTCCACCCGGTGCATTCCAGATAGCGCGTTCATCCTGATCGAGAAAACCGTAGCGCGTAAACTCGACGCCCTTCGCTGCGAGTTCGGTCACACTCGCTACGATGTCATCGACCTGCCAGCCGCAGATCGTGAACGGATGCGGCGTCAATTCCGGCACAATCGTCACGCGCAGCATGATGCCCGGTTTGGGTCCAAGGCGGAAGACGATGGCGAACTCGTCTGCGCTCTCAAAGCGAAGCCCCAGCGTCTTCTCGTAGAACACGCGTGCAGCTTTAGGCTTCGTCGTCGGAATGAATGCAACTGGAGAATTCTCTGCGAGGCCCATGTTGTTGCCTCCTCTCACATGATGCGAATCAAGAGCCCGAACAATCTACTTCCTCTTCTTCTGCGCCTCGATGAATCTCCGCACACGATCGATCGATCGCGCCTTGCCGAAGACCAGCAGCGAATCCATCAGCGGTGGCGACTGAACGCTCCCCGTGATGATCGCGCGCAGCAGCATGAAGTTCTCCTTCACGCTCCAGCCCTGGGCCTCGCCAAGCTTCTTCATCTCAGCTTCGATCGTCTCGGGCTCCCATAACGCGGCCTCAAGCACCGTCAGTTGCTCCGCAGCGAACGCCACCGTCTCCTCGGGCGTGCGCTTCTTCGGCACCCACACGGACTCCGCCGGCATGACGTTGTCCTTGAAGAAGAAGTCGGCCATATCGCCGAAGGCACCGAGAGTCTCGATGCGCGTCTGCACCAGCGGCGCGATGGCCTTCAGATACGCATCCGAGAAGACCGTCGCTCGCATCGCCGCGAAGAACTCATCCGGCGAAAGTTTGCGCAGGTACTCACCATTCATCCAGCGCAGCTTAACGAGATCGAACACCGGCCCGCCGAGCGAGATGCGCGAGAAATCGAACCGCTCGAGCATATCGCCGAGCGTGAAGAGATCCGCCTGCTTGGTATCGAGCCCCTTGGTGACGATCTCCTGCTCGGTCGCATGGGGCATGCCACCGCCCATCAGCCCGAGGAAGTTCAACATCGCCGGCGGCAGAAATCCAGCATCGCGGTAGTAGTTCAGCGAGACAGGATTCTTGCGTTTCGAGATCTTGCTCTTGTCCGCATTACGCAGCAGCGGCATGTGCCAGAAGCGCGGCAGCTCCCAACCGAACGCCTGGTACAGCAGAACGTGCTTCGGCGTCGACGAGATCCACTCCTCGGCGCGAATCACATCCGTGATCTGCATCAGGTGATCGTCGACGACGTTCGCGAGATGGTACGTCGGGAAGCCATCGGACTTCAGCAGCACCTGGTCGTCGACGTTGAAGTGGTCGAAGGTGATATCTCCGCGCAGCTCGTCGCGGAAGGTCGTCGATCCCTCCGTCGGCACCTTAAGCCGGACCGTGAAAGGCTTTCCCGCAGCGAGATTCGCGTCGATCTCCGCCTGCGAGAGATTGCGCGAGCGCCCGCCGTACTTCGGCGGCTGCTTGCTGGCGATCTGCGCCTTGCGCTCGGCATCAAGTTCCTCGGCCGTCTCAAACGCGCGATACGCATGCCCGGAGTCGAGCAGCTTCTCGCAATACTCGCGATAGATTTCGGTGCGCTCGGACTGGCGGTAGGGGCCGTAGGGTCCGCCGACATCCGGTCCTTCGTTCCACTCGAGGCCGATCCAGCGCAGGGAGTCGAAGATCATCTGCTCGCTGGTGGGAACGAAACGGGTGCGGTCGGTGTCCTCAATGCGCAGGACAAACTTGCCGCCGCGCTGTGCGGCGAAGAGGTAGTTCAGCAGGCCGATGTAAGCGGTGCCGACGTGAGGATCGCCGGTGGGCGAAGGGGCGACGCGGACGCGGACAGGGCGGGAGCTTGCGGACGATGCGGCGGAGGAAGGCTCAGTCATTGGGACAACTTCATGGTACTAGAGCCTGTCTCCCCCGCCCCGAGTGCGCTAGAGCGATGGCGGATTGGGAGGCGCTGGCGGATACACCGGCGGATAGTTCGGCGGCAGCGTCCCATACTGCGGCGGCGCCGGGACGACGTTCCACCGCGCAAACGCAAGGATGCAGAGAACCACCAGAGAACCGACGCCCGGAATGAGCACGAGCAGCGCCAGGGGTCCCGCGAGACCTGCCTTGGTGAAGATGCGCCAGAAGCAGAAGATGAAGAACGCAACGATGAGCAGAATGCAAAGGAAGAAGAAAGCTCCCATGCCTGCCATGAGCCCGGCGAGGTGCTGTTGCTGGTACTGATCCATCAGATTGCCTCCTGAGTTTGCAGCCACTGTATCGAAGAAGCGGACCCGAACCAAGAGATTTCAAACGATTTTGTGCGATTTTTTCTGGCGAATCGTTTTCGCTAGGTGAGGTCGTCGGGGTCGAAGGCGGGGCGCTTGCGGCCGAGGGCGGACATGTCGTGAGCGTCGTCGAGCAGGGTGCTGACGACACCGTCGATGTCGGCCTCGTCGGGCGCTTCCGCGGCGACGGCAAGCATCTTGTTCTCGTTCGGCAGTTCGATCGATTCCAAAAGAACGACGACGTGGGCGACGGCGGTCGAGTCCTGGGTGAGCCCCTCGGGGGTTTTGCCCTTGATCGAGACGTTCTTCATGTCCAGGTGAAGCAGTTCAGCGACACGTTCGCGGAGCTCGGCGGCGATGGGCACAATCTTCGGCCGGTGCATGACGAGAACGCAGTCGATGTTGATGATCTTGTAGCCGGCGAGCGCGACCTCCTCGAGCGCAGTCTTGAGGAAGACCGTCGAGTCTGCGCCTTTCCACTTCGGATCGCTCGGCGGGAAGAAGGTTCCGATGTCTCCGGCAGCCACCGCGCCGAGGAGGGCGTCGGTGATGGCGTGGAGAAGGAGGTCGCCGTCGGAGTGGCCAGCGAGGCCTTCGGGGTGGTCGATCTTGAGGCCGCCGATGACCAGCGGGACTCCGGCCTTGAAAGCGTGCGAGTCAAAGCCGAGACCGATGCGCATCGACATTCTGTTCATCCTAATCCAAGTTCGGGCGGGCACTCCTCCCCCCGCTTCTTTTTGCGCAAAATCCTCCATTGAAAGACTTTAGGGGTGGATCTAATGCGCGCCGGATGTCGAAAAAGCGAACGCCCGGCGCGGGCCGGGCGAGTGTTTCCCTTAAGTTCAGTATATCGTGCGCGTCAAGCGCACCGAGAGCCTTCAGAGGATCTGTCTGTGGACTGGCACTTTAGCCAGATGGCGGCAGGACGCGCTGCTTCTAACCTACGTCTCCAGAACCTGTTTCATAGGTTTCTTTCATAGAGGAATTCCATGGAATTCCTCGGCTTTGCGAGCTACCCGCAGTAAAGCAGTAAAGAAGACGGCCTGGAGTCGAATGCACCGTCGCCTAAGTTCTCGCGAGGCGCGAGTTGGCACCCCGCCAGGTTCGTCCCGATCCGACAAACGAAGCTCACTCCAGTCACACGGTGGGATCGAGGCGCCGTTATCCCATGCGTTCACAAGGCAAAGCGTTAGCGAGCTACGTTAGGGAGCCTGAACCGCGCCGCACAATTACATCCCCGACGTGGTGGAGAGTGCTTCGAGCCATTGGAATCGCAATTGTGTGGTCTATTCTCGCCGTGCTCACTCTGTGGGCCGTGGCAGCTCTTTACATCGATCTTCGAATCCCGGTATTACGCATTCCGGTCGCTGTCATTTACCTACTCGGAATTGTCGCGATTGTCTTCAGATCCAAACGATCACGTTGGGCCATGGTCATGTGTCTCGCGGGCTTTTGTTGTGTGCTCGCGTGGTGGCTCACGTTGAAGGCTTCGAATGATGGCGATTGGCAGCCCGACAATGCTCGAACGGCCTGGGCCGAAATCGAAGGAGATCGAGTCATCATTCACAATCTTCGCAACTGTGACTATCGTACGGAAACTGTCTACGCAAATTGCTGGAGCGACCGGACACTCAATCTCTCACAGATACGGGCGGCGGACTTGTTCCTGACGAACTGGGGAATACGTTTTGCGAGCCACCCAATTGTCAGTTTTCAATTTGGAGACAACCAGCATGTCGCATTTTCAATCGAGGCACGTTACAAAGCGGGTCAGACGTACTCGACCCTTCTTGGATGTTTCCGTCAGTACGGGCTGACCTTTATTGCGGCGGACGAGCGCGATGTGATCCGATTGCGCACCAACTACCGTAAAGATGAAGAGGTCTATCTCTACCGCGTCCGCGTTTCACCCGAGGTGGCGCGGGCTATGTTCCTCACTTATGTCACGTACCTCAACGAATTGAACGATCGTCCTGAGTGGTACAACGAAGTGACACGAAACTGCACAACCACTCTCCAAAAGCCACTTGCCGCTGACGTTAGCAACCCGCAGCCCTGGAACTATCAGTTCCTGCTAAACGGCACGCTGGACGAACTGCTTTACGACCGCGGACGTCTGGTTACAGGGGGACTTTCCTTTCCGGAGTTGAAGAAGCGCGAGCATATCAACGTCGCGGCACAAGCAGCGGACTACTCTTCTGAATTCTCTGCGCTGATTCGAGCGGGGCGGATCGGATTTTGAGCAGACCTGAGACGCGCTAAGGGAATGACGAGGTCGGAGGTCGCCATGAGTTGCACGCACCCATTGAGAACTACTCAACGGTGTTATTCGCTTTTCCAGAACATCGCCCTTCTTCTCTTCGCTCTTAGCGTGCTTGCGCCCGTCGCTTTTGCGCAGGACGGAGCACCCGCTCCCAAGCGGCTGACGATCGGGGTGGCGCTTGAGGGCGGCGGTGCGCTCGGACTGGCTCACATTGGAGTCCTCAGATGGTTTGAACAGCACCACATTCCCATCGACTATCTCTCTGGAAACAGCATGGGTGCCCTTGTGGGAGGCTTATACGCGACCGGAAAGAGCCCGGATGAACTTGAAGTTCTCGTCAAGCATCTAGACTGGCCACTTCTTTTTGGTGGTGGAACACCGTACCAAGACCTCTCTTTTCGCCGCAAGGAGGATGTGTCCGCGGTTCAAAATGACTTGATCATTGGTTTCAAACACGGAGTGGCGCCTCCATCCGGATTAAGTGCAGGGGAACAAATCACCCTTCTGCTTGATCGGGAAACATTGGCATATTCGGACGTCAAATCGTTCGACGATCTACCCATTCCCTTCCGCTGTGTTTCGACCGACTTGATCGAGAAGAAGGCGCATGTGTTTTCCAGCGGCCCGATTGGTTTCGCCATGCGGTCTTCAATGTCGCTGCCCGGGATCTTCGATCCCGTCCGCGACGGGGATTCTTTGTACGTGGACGGTGCGTTGGTGGACAACCTGCCGACTGACCTGGTGCGCGACATGGGGCCCGATGTGGTGATCGCGATTCATCTCCAGGTCACTCCCGCTACCGCCGATGACATCCGATCGATGTTTAGTGTGCTCGGTCAGTCAATTTCGGTCGGCACCGAAAACACAGAGCTACGAGGGATGGAGGCTGCGGACATCGTTGTCAAAGTGGATGTGCAGAAATTCTCAGCCCTGGAATTCGAACAGGCCGACGCACTGATCAAAAAGGGAATGGAAGCGGCAGAGGCGAAGTCCAAGATCCTGCTGCCTTATGCCCTCGATCAGGCTGCATGGAACGAATACGTGGCGCGGCGGGATTCGCGCAAGAGAAGCGTTGTCGGGACGCCACAATTTGTAAAGGTGGAGGGAACCTCCGCCAAGGCAGAGCAAAAGATCCAGACGCTCCTTCAGCCTGTGGTGGGCCAACCGATCGACACGCAGAAACTGGACCGCGACCTGACCCGCATAACGGGAGCGGGCAGATTCAATAGCGCCTCCTACGCATTAACTCAGGACGACAGCCAGCTCGGACTGCTAGTCAAAATCGGCGAGAAGACTTATTCACCACCGTTCCTGCAACCTGTCTTTGCAGTGAACGGCTCGGAACCCGACAACGTCACCTTCGGGATGGGAGGACGTTTGACGTTTCTCGATATCGCAGGGTTCGGCTCGGAATTGCGTACAGACTTTGCCTTTGGGAATACGTACGGGCTCTCCACCGAGCTATACAAGACACTTACCGAGAACTCCAGGTGGTTCGTCGCGCCGAGCGTGGGTGCAAGCTCTTCTTCCCAATGGATCTTCTCCTACAACACCCCACAGGCCGACTACCGCATCGGGAAAGCTTACGCGACGATGGACCTCGGCTACGCAGTCAGCCGGTTCAGTGAAGTCCGCGCCGGATACCAATTCGGCTATCTGAATGCAAACCTGAAGTTCGGCACGCCGCTGTTTCAGACGGTTAAGGGACAAGTCGGGGCATCGCGGTTTCGCTTCATCACCGACCATCGCAACGATCCGATCATTCCACGCTATGGCTATTTCGGAGAGTTGGACTTCCACTGGGTAGATACCAGTCCGGGAGCCTTCGGGGGGTTTCCAGATGTGGAAGCGAAGATCGACTTTTTCAAAGCCATATCCTCGCCAGATTCTGTATTTCTTGTGGCTGAGGGTGGGTCGACCGTCGGCTATGAGCAGACCGGTATTCCTCAATACTTCCTCGGAGGTCAGGCCGGGCTGCTTGCGTATGGAGAAAACGAGGTGCGTGGAAATCAGTATTACCTCTTCCGCGCAGGGTATATGCACAGATTGTCTACTCTCCCCCCGTTCCTCGGCGGTGGAGTTTACGGAGTCGCCTTGTATGAGGTTGGAAAGATGCACAACGCTCCGGGAGTGAGCAGACTTCCCAATGACGGCGCGGCCGGTGTGGTTGTGCGCACCGCTCTTGGACCCTTGTTGCTTGGCGGAAGCGTCGGAGACACAGGCCACGGCACGTGGTTCTTTGCCCTGGGCCGCTTGTTCTAGCTTGTTCCCCGCCGCAACAGCTGCGGGAGACAGGACCATATTTGCAGCTCTGTACACACCCTTCTGTCTTCAGCCGTCGATGGAGCCCTCAGCCAGCTAAATAGAACTCGGCGATTTCGAGGTCGCCAGGTTGCGTGACCTTGAGGTTGCGGGAGCTGCCGGGGACGACGTAGACCGGAATGTTGGCGCGCTCGAGCAGCGAGGCCTCGTCGGTGCCAACGAACTGATCGGCCTCCGCTTCAGCGAATGCGCGGCGCATGAGTTGAACCGTTGCGCCCTGCGGTGTCTGGGCGTGGACGATGAGCTCGCGCGGAATAGTGGCGGTGATGAGGGCGCCGTCAGCGGTGCGCTCGACCTGCTTAATGGTGTCGATGGCGGGAGTGCCGACGATGGCGGCGCCGTGGTGCTCGATGGCGTCGATGGTGCGCTCGATGGTGGGCGCGTCGATGAGCGGGCGGACGGCATCGTGCACGAGGACGATGTCGTCCTCGCCGGTGGAGGGCAGTGCGGCGAGCGCGTTGGCAACGGAGTCCTGCCGGGTGTCGCCGCCTGGAACGACGTGGACGCGGCCGGAGAGCTTGTGCTCGGCGAGCAAGGCGGAGACGCGTTGCTGCTCGGGCTCTCGCACAGCGACATAGATTGCCGTGACGCGGGGCACGGCGAGGAAGGCGCGCAGCGAGTGGAGCAGGATGGGAATGCCGCCGAGCTCGATGAACTGTTTGGGAGCGCCTCCGGTGGCGGAGGCCATACGAGTGCCGATCCCCGCCGCGGGGAGAATTACGAATACAGACATGGGAAAAGGAGTATACCGCTTTTGCCCAGCAGGGTCGCGGGACGAGTGTAAAAGGGTTGCTTTTGGGGACATCCTTCGCGGGAGCTTTACGTCTCAAATAGGGGTACAGGAGAAGCTGCCATGGGTGTGCGAATCTTCAAGGTAATCACTCCGGCGCTGGCGCTGATGTTTATGGCACCGGCAAGTCAGATGCGAGCGGATGTGCTGTTCTCGAACATGGGCTTTTCAGGCAACAGCTGGTGGGATGTCGGGAAGCCTGAGTCGGGGACTGGCTCGCAGGTGGTCGCGTTTCCTTTCAGCCCGACGGCGACAGCGAAACTGACTGGCACGGACCTGGTGTTGGCGGGGGATCCGGGGACGACGCCGTTGAATGTGTACATCGAGACCAATTCCGGAGGAACTCCGGGGACGATTCTGGACACGCTGACGCAGGTAGGGAGCTTTTCCACTTATCCGACTACGACCGTCGTGAACTTCACGTGCGCGACCTGCTCCACGCTGGACGCAGGGACGATGTACTGGATTGTGGGCCAGCAGACAGACGCGACGACGACGTCGATATGGATGAAGAGTCTCACCGATTCCGCGACGTGGTACTTCAACACGGCGGGCAGCGCGACCGGGCCGTGGACGACCGCGACAGCAGCGGGTAACGTAGGGGCGTTTGACGTGACCGGGACTCCGATCACCACGCCGCCGGTACCGGAGCCGGGGAGTCTGGCGCTGCTGGGATCGGGCCTGCTTGGAATCGTCGCGGCGGCAAAACGGAGAGCCTGGAAACGCTGAGGACCGCGAAATTCTAGGGCGTCGATGGCGTCAGCATCATCTCGGTGCTGGCGGTGAAGCCGAAGCGCTCGTAGATGGGGCGGCCGAAGCGTGAGGCGTGCAGCGTGATCACGCGCGGGCCGCGGGTGCGGCATTCCATAACGGCGGCTTGGAGAATCTGTTTGGCATAGCCTCGTCCGCGTGCCTCTGGCACTGTGTAGAAGTTCAGCAGATAGGCGCGCAGCGGCTCTGGGTCCATCCAGTGCGGTGGGAACTCCATGAAGTAGATGCCAGCGGCGGTGAGCACCTTACCGCCCTCTTCAAGGAAGAGGCCGACGTAGCTGCCGTCGGCCAGGTGGCTGCGCACCCACGGCTCGAAGGCCGCATCCATCTCGCAGAGACGATCTTCGGTGGTGAAGTCGTTGTTGGCGAACATGAGGTGGCGTTGCTCAGTGATGAGCGCGGCGTCGTCGACCGTGGCGCGGCGTAGGGTGGGCATCTTTCGATGGTAGCCGCGCGGAGTTTATTGGGTGAGTTTTGTGATGGGTTGCAGCTCTTCGAGCACAGGCGGCGGGTCGGGGCGCGTGTGGCGGGTGACGACGACACCGTTGGTCTCGAAGTGCGTGATGCGGTGGCCGTGATCGTGGCCGAATCTGATGGTCTTGCGCAGCAGCATGAGATGGTGCCGAGACTCCTCTTCGAAGTGGCGGCTGATCGCCCAGTCGTAGTCGGCGATGAGGAAGTAAGTGGCCTCGCACTTCGGGCAGTACAGCGGCTCTTCAAGCGAGCGATGGAAGGCGGCCGCGGGCAGCGGAGCGACGGGATCGGTGCCGGATTTTATGGCGACGAGAATGTCACGGGGCATCGGCGGCGTTGTCCTTAAGCCATGCGTTCGCTAATCGACGTCATCGGCATTCATATCCACAGAAAACTGCGTAATCCACAATTCTTAGTTGTCAGCAACTGAATGTTCCACGCGGAACATCGCCGTTCCACGGCTGAAGCGATATTTTGGGCCGTCCGAAAATAGTTAGAACTCCCACCGAAGGAGCGTGGCGCCGACGGTGAAGCCGGCGCCGACGGAGGCGAGGAGAACAAGGTCGCCCTTCTTCAAACGGCCTTCTCCAATGGCCGTGTCCATCGCGAGCGGGATGGTGCCGGCGGTGGTGTTGCCGTAGCGATCGATGTTGATGATGACGCGATCCATGGGCATGCCGAGCCGCTGCGCCGTGGACTCGATGATCCGCTTGTTGGCCTGGTGGGGGATGAAGCAGGCGAGCTCCGTGCCGGCAACGCCGTTGCGTTCGAGGACGCGCTCGGCCGCCTCGGCCATCTTGCGGACGGCGAACTTGTAGACGGCCTGGCCATCCTGGTAGACGAAGTGCTGGCGCTTGTCGACGGTTTCGTGCGAGGCGGGGAGGAGCGAGCCGCCGGCCGGCATGTTGAGCGAGACCGCCCCGGAGCCGTCGATCTCGTGCCAGAAGTCGATGAGGCCGATCTCGCCTTCTTCGCAGGGTTCGATGAGGACTGCGCCCGCGCCGTCGCCGAAGAGGATGCAGGTGGAGCGGTCGGTGTAGTCGATGATGGAGCTCATGACGTCGGCGCCGATGACGAGGACTTTTTTGTGCGCGCCGGATTCGACGAGCTTGGCGCCGACCTGCAGCGCATAGGGGAAGCCGGAGCAGGCGGCGGAGAGATCGAAACCCCAGGCGCCGATGGCTCCGAGCTTGTTCTGGATGACGCAGGCGGCGGAGGGGAAGATCATGTCGGGCGTGACGGTGGCGACGATGATCGCTTCGACGTCGGTGGGCTTGATGCCGCGGGAGGCGAGGCAGCGACGCGCGGCTTCGACAGCGAGGTCGCTGGTGGCGATGCCTTTGTCGACCAGGTGGCGCTCGCGGATGCCGGTGCGCTCAACGATCCACTGGTCGTTGGTTTCCACCATTCTTTCGAGATCTGCGTTGGTGAGGACCCGGGGCGGAACATAGATGCCGATGGCGGAAATTTTGGCGCGGACGGCAGACCGGGGCTTCAGGGTGAGACTCAAAATGTGCTCCTCCGAGGGAATGTCAACAGAGAGAATCTTATCGCGGTCGAGAACGATGGTACGCGCAGGGGCGTTGCATCCGCATGTTCAGGAGGAGTTTTGAGGGGGAAAAAGTGTACCGGGTTAACCTACTGCGCCCGCGCGTGCCCGTTACCGTTGCTTCCTTCCGGACCTGGCGGGGTTGGCGGGTGCGCGTCGCGTAGGACCCGGCACAGGGACTAGTTTACCACCGGGCAGCGGTGCGAATCAGTGGACGGAGAGGGTGGATTGCTGGGCGTGGTCGGCAGGGCGGAGCTTCACAGCGCGGGAGGTTTGGACGAGCTTCCAGATGCCGATGGCGGTGAAGACGATGGTGACGGACCAGAAGACGATGAGGATGGTCACGGCCCAGCGGTCGGAGAACTGATTCCAGAGATGGAGGACGGCTCTGCCGTAGCGGATGCCGAGCCAGGCGGCGATGACGTGGCGCGCGAATCGGCTGAGGGTGAAGGCCGTCATGAACTTGCGGCGGTCCATTTTGACCGCGCCGGCGACGAGGACGAACGGCGAAAGCGGCATGGGCGGCGGAAGAATCGCCGGTAGTGCGACAGAGAGGATCGAGTGGTTTTCGACCCAGGACTGTATGGGCTTCAGGTATCGCCTGGAGACGTGTTTTTCAAGGAAGGCCATGCCTCCGGCCTGCGCGGCCCAGTGGGAAAGGAAGCCGCCGAGAGCAGAGCCGAGGGTCGCGAGGAAGACGAGGAGGACGAGGTTGGTGTGATTGGCAGCGTAGAGGATGACGAGGAGATCGGTGACGCCAGGAATGGGCAGCGGAACGAAGGAGCTGTCGACGGTAGAGATGAGGACGAGCCCGGCGAGGCCGAGGTGATAAAAGACGTGCATCAGCCGGTGACTGGAGGAGGCGAGGAGCAGAGCCGCGATCGGTAGGGACACGAGCTTCATGCTGGATGTAAGACGCGTGCCGATGCGATGGAGTTGAGGGGAAGTGTCAGGCTGCCACTTCGATGCTGACGAGTTCGATTGAAGACTGCGGCAACGGCTGGCCCTCACTCTTCAGATAATCGATCAAGGCGGATATACCGCTCCTCAGATCATTGAGAGCGTCTTCCCTTGTCACTCCGGTTCCGAGAACCGTGTGCTCCCCGATGACGGCAGCGGTCCATGTGCCGTCGCCTGCTCGTTCCACGGTTGCTGTGAGTCTGACCATTAGTCCAGTCCCGCCTGTTTGAGTATAGCTTTGAGGGTTCCGGGCGCGATTTCATTATTTGCGCCGTGGTATGGCACAGTAACAGTCCCCTTCGTCGGATGCCGGAAGATGTAATGGCTGCCGGTGGCGCGGACGCGAGCCCATCCATCAGCCCTAAGCATCTTTTCCAGATCTCTGAACTTGGTCGGCATCAGACTCTCTGCCTGCTATACCAGCAGGCTCAACTGCGGAAGCGAGGGGAGGACTCCGAGCTGTGTGGCGAGCGAGCCGAAGTGTTCGATGGCGCGGAGGCAGTCGGGGTCGAGCGTGTAGTGGATGTTGCTGGTGAGGTAAGTGCGGATGACGTCGGCGGGGATGGGGATGCGGGGAGTCCACTCGCGGACGAGCGTGTCGATGTGGGTGAGGCCGGCGTCGCGGCTGGCGATGAGGTCGGCGGTGAGCTGCGCCGGCGTGATGCCGTTGAGCCGGAGAGCTGCGGGGCGGACGGCCCAGACGGCGGCAACCCAGGGAAGCCCGGTGTGCTGACGCCAGAGGGCGGCGAGGTCGAGCCAGAGAAGGGAACCGGGGCCGAAGTCGGTGTCGAACTCGGTGGCGATCTGGGCTTCGATCTGGCTGCGGTTCTGGCGCGCGAGGAGTGCGGGATCGCCGATGAGGAGCGCGGCGTCCGAAGTGGAGAGCATGGAGACGGCGTCGGCGCGGTGCTCGGTGAAGGTGGGGCGCGCGTTGTAGAAGTGCTCGAAGAGGATGTGCGCGTAGGCGGTGGAGCTGCGCGAGGCGGAGTCAGTCGCGATGGTGGCGACGTGCGAGAGAGCTTCGGCGACGGGGAGATTCGCGGGATTTTTTACGAGGAGGAGAATGCTGCGGACCTCGCGGAGTGAGGCGATGGTGCAGCCGGGAACAATGGCGAGCTCGGGCGTGAGCTCGGCGATGGGAATCAGGCCGAGGTCGGCGGCGCCGGAGTGAAGCTCGCGCGCGCAGTGTGCGGGCGTCGTGTAGTGGAGCTCGTAGCGAGAGCGGAGAGCGGAGGCTGTGGGATCGTGCTCGAAGTTGAAGAGGAGCGGGGCCGGATTCAGGAAGGAGATGGCAGCAACACGAAGAGGCACGAAGATGATTTTACGTGGATAGGAAGGTTGCCGCGCCAAGGCTGGAAGATGGTTCAGCTGTGGAAGCTATGAGCGAGGCGATGCGGTGATACGGACAGGATGTAGTAATTTCATTTTCAACGGGCGAGAGTCCGAGGTCGGGTCAGGTTGGAGGGTTTGTGTCGTCAGTGTGTCGCATCTGTTCCACGTCCACTTTTTTTTGGGCGGACAAGAATGGCTTCAGGGTAGACCGATGTCCGCGATGCGGCTTTGGACAAGTGGATGTGGCGCCGGAGGTTCTTTCCACCTTCTACGACAAGGACTACTTCGACGGCCAGAAGGCCGGATTCGCACAGCAGGAGAACGAGGTGATCTCGGTGGCGAGGCGCCGCTGGATCGAGGGGCAGCTTGCAAAGCTGTCCGGTCGAGGACCGCTGCGTGTGCTGGAGATTGGCCCAGGGCTGGGAGGGCCGATTGCGGGATATTTCGAGCAGGAGCGAAAAGAGGATACGTATGCCGCGGTCGAGTTTTCGGAGTTCGCGGCGGAGCGACTGCGAGCACGAGGGCTTACCGTCTGGACTGGACGGATCGTCGATCCAGCGATCCTGGATGCCTGCCGCGGGCTCTATGACCTGGTCTTTGCGACTGAGGTGATCGAGCATGATCTCGACCCGCACGGATTTTTGCGGGCGGTGCACGATGTGCTGAAGCCAGGTGGACGGGCGGCGTTCACGACGGGAAACCTGGATGGCTGGATGTCTCGCCGGGGCAAAGCCGACTGGTATTACCTGGACCCGCCGGCTCACGTCAGCTTCTTTACTCCGCGTTCAGCGCGCAAGGCGATGAACGATGCCGGGTTAGGTGGATTCGAAGCGACGCGATTCGGTTTCCGGCACCTTGAGCTGGTCGAGAAGTTTCCTTCATTTCTTCGCGCGCCGATGCTGTGGGCAACCGATATGTTGAATGTCTCGACAGGCATGACGATTAGCGCGGAACGTGCCTAGCTGGTTCTAAACCTTCAAGAAAAGAAGACTGTTCTGCATGACTCATAGAGCTGTACCTGCAGAGAACAAAGAGGCGCGCCTGGCGTGGATGGCGCTGGTACTGACGCCGGGCATGGGGCCGACTCGGTGCGTGAGGGCGGTGCAGCGGCTGGGTGGGGATGCGGACAAACTGTTTGCTGCCTCGCTGACGGAGTTGGAAGGGTTGGGGTTGCCGTCCGGTGCGGCTCAGTTTGTGTTCGATGGGCGGGCGCGCAAGGCAGCGATCGAAGAGGTGAGCCGGCTTACAGATGCGGGCGCGGACCTTTCTGACCATGGATGATGCGGAGTATCCGGTGAGGCTGATGGAGATCTTCGATCCGCCGCCGGTGCTGTGGGTGCGGGGCGATGCGTCGATTTTGAACCGCGCGGGGATTGCCGTGGTGGGCACGCGGAATCCGACGCCGTATGGCGCGGGTATGGCGGAGATGCTGAGCCGGGACCTGGCGAAGCGCGGGATGGTGATTCAGAGCGGGATGGCTCGCGGGGTGGACACGTGCGCGCATAAGGGCGCGGTGGATGCGGGCGGGAAGACGGTTGCGGTGTGGGGAACGGGGATCGACGTGATCTATCCCAAAGAAAACAAAAAACTTGCGGAGCAGATTGTGGCCAGTGGCGGGGCGATTGTGAGCGAGTTTCCGCTGGGGACGTTTCCGGCTCCGCAGAACTTCCCGATCCGGAACCGGACGCTGAGCGGGATGAGCGTGGGCGTGCTGGTGGTGGAGGCGGCGGAGCACTCGGGGACCCGGATTACAGCCCGGTGCGCGCTGGAGCAGGGGCGCGACGTATACGCTGTGCCGGGTAATGCGACGAATAAGAACGCCTGGGGGCCGAATACGCTGATCAAGCAGGGAGCGAAGCTAACTGCAACATGGGAGGACATTTGGGAGGATCTGCGGTCGCAGGACCGGCTGGCTCTGGAGGATGAGCTGGAGCGCCGGAACGGGCGCAAATGAATCCGGAGCCGGGGGTGACCGCATCCTTATTTAGCGCGGAGGGCTCAAACGGCAGCGGAGAGCCGATGAGCGAGCATGAACGTCTTGTTTTCAGCGAGTTACGGCAGGATGAGGCCTTGCAGCTGGACGAGTTGATCGAACGGTTGGAGCCGAAGATGGTCTCGGGTGAGATATTTACGGCGCTGTTCGAGCTGGAGCTTGCGGGCAGGGTGAAGCAGATGCCGGGCAAAAATTACCTGCGCAGTTTTTGAGCTTAATTTCCGAGTGCTTTTTCGAGTACTTTTTAGTCGTTTTTGACGGTTTTTTGCGTGTTTTGAACGCGTGATTTTTCCACAATTTCCTACGTAAAAGAACGTCCAACGGAACGACCGGCCGACACGGACCGTAGGGAGGGTTTGACCTGCCTCGACTTGCCGTGGCGTTTGACTTGTCCTCGGCGGGGCGTGTTAGGGTGCATTGACATTGGTTGATGGAGGGCGACAGGGGTCGCCTCGGACGGAGCAAAGGCAATACATGGCAAAGAATCTAGTGATCGTGGAGTCGCCAGCGAAGGCGAAGACGATCGGGAAGTATCTCGGCAGCGACTATGTGGTGGAGGCCTCGATTGGCCACATCATGGATTTGCCGAAGAACGATATTGGGGTAGAGCTGAAGCGGCGGACGTTTGAGCCGACGCTGATTGTGTCGCCGGGTAAAGAGAAGGTGGTGGACCGGCTGAAGAAGCTGGCCGCGAAGAGCGATTCCGTGTTCCTGGCGCCTGACCCGGACCGCGAAGGCGAGGCGATTGCCTCGCATTTAAGGATGCAGCTTCTGCCTTCCATGAAGGACAAGAAGAAGATTCAGCGAGTCACCTTTAATGAGATTACGAAGAAGGCCGTCCAGGCGGCGTTTCAGCATACGCGGGATGTCGACGAAAACCTGGTGGATGCGCAGCAGACACGCAGGGTTTTAGACCGGCTGGTGGGGTATCAGATATCGCCCTTGCTGTGGGACAAGGTGAAGCGCGGGCTGAGCGCGGGACGTGTGCAGACGGTGGCGCTGCGGCTGATTGTGGAGCGCGAGCGGGCGATCCAGAACTTCCCCCAGACGGAGTACTGGAATATTGATGCGGTGCTTTCGCCGCAGGGAAACAACGCCGAGTTCACGGCGCGGATGGTGGGTGTGAAGGGCGTTCCGGTGCGCGTGGAAGACCGCGCCGAGGAGGGCAAATACATTGCCAATGCGCTGCCGGATAAGGCGGCGGTCGACGAGGTGATGACGCAGCTGGAGCGCGCGACGTGGCGTGTGCGGACAGTGGAGAAGAAGGAGACGAGGCGCAAGCCCAAGCCTCCGTTTACGACCTCGCAACTGCAGCAGCAGGCGGCGGGGCGGCTGGGGTTTGGCGTGCGCCGGACGATGGGCGTAGCGCAGCGGCTGTATGAAGGCGTTGATCTGGGTTCAGAGGGTACGGTGGGTCTGATTACGTACATGCGTACCGACTCGACGCGCATGAGCCCGGATGCGATTGATGCGATTCGAGCGCACGTGAAGAAGCAGCTGGGCGATAAGTACATTCCGGAGACGCCGAATGTGTACTCGTCGAAGAAGGACGCGCAGGATGCACATGAGGCGATTCGTCCGACGAATATTGCGTGGACGCCGGAGTTTGTGCGGCGCTATGTGAGCGATGAACAGTTTCGTCTGTATTCGCTTATCTGGGAACGCGCGGTGACGAGCCAGATGGTGCCGGCGGTGTTCGACCAGACGACGGTGGACATTGAGGCGAAGGCCGATCTTGCCTACGACTTCCGCACGACAGGCAGTGTGCTGAAGTTTGCGGGCTTCCTGTGGTACGAGGAAGAGGCGAAGAAGGCCAAGGCGGCGCGCGATGCGAAGGCCTCCGCAGAGGCTGCGAGGCTGGAGCAGAAGGCGCAGGATGCGCGTGCGGATAACGATGGCGATGGAGACGGCGGCGAGGCGACGCGAGAGGATGAGGCCGAGCGCCGGCTGCCGGAGCTGAACGATGGCCAGGCGCTGACGAGGGTGAAGCTGGATTCACAGCAGAAGTTTACGCAGCCTCCGCCGCGGTTTAACGAGGCGAGTCTGGTGAAGACGCTGGAGGAGAACGGCATTGGAAGGCCGTCGACGTATGCGTCGATCATCAACACGATCCAGGAGCGCGACTACGTCAAGAAGATCAAGGCGCGGCTGGTGCCGACCGAGATCGGCATGGTGGTGACGGACCTGCTGGTGAAGAACTTTCCGTACATCTTCAAGGTGGAGTACACGGCGGGGTTGGAGAACGAGCTGGATGCCGTGGAAGAGGGCACGGAGAAGTGGACGGATCTGCTGAATGGCTTCTACGACCATCTCGAGGACGAGCTGAAGGTCGCCAGCGAGACGATGGAAGACGTCAAGGCGATGGAGCAGGAGACGGAGGAGATCTGCGAGAAGTGCGGAGCTCCGCTGTATCTGAAGTGGGGCAAGTTTGGGAGCTTCTACTCGTGCGCGAACTATACGAATGAGAAGCCGATGAGCGTGAGCGCGGCGGCGTGGAAGAAGAGCGAGCGCGAGGTGCAGAAGAAGATCGCGGCGAAGTTCCACCATGCGACGTTGAAGGTGAAGGGGACGGACCCGGAAGGTGCCGAGCGGTCGGTGGAGGTAACGGACTCGAAGGACCGCAAGGAGCTGAACGCGGCGCTGCAACTGGCGATGAAGGATTGGAAGAAGGTCTCGGTGGAGCCGGTGAGCTGCGACTTCACGAAGGAAAACTTCGCGGCGAAGCCGGACCTGAATGCACCGGGAGCGGATGCGGTCGAGGAGCAGGAAGAGGAGTTCTGCGACAACTGCGGGCGCGTGATGGTGCTGCGCAATGGGCCGTGGGGACCGTTTATGGCGTGCCCGGGCTACAACGAGGACCCGCCGTGCAAGACGATCCGGAAGCTGAACCAGAAGGTGCAGTCGAAGCCGCCGGTGCAGTTGGAGGAGCCTTGCCCGAAGTGCGGCAAGCCGCTGCTGCAGCGCGAAGGACCGTACGGTGAGTTCATCGCGTGCTCGGGCTACCCGAAGTGCAAGTACGTGAAGCAGGAGATTTTGGACGTGCCGTGCCCGAAGTGCGGCGGCGAGATTGCCGTGCGGAAGAACCGGCGCGGCGATGTGTTCTACGGCTGCACGCGGTATCCGAAGTGCGACTTCACGAGCAATCAGAAGCTGGTGGCGCAGGCGTGCCCGAAGTGCAAGTCGCCATACCTGGTGGAGGTCTCGGACAAGGAGGGCACGTGGCTGGTGTGCCCGAATAACCAGGAGCGGCTGCCGAAGCGTCGTGCCAAGAAGGGCGCGGCGGAGCCGGTGGCGGGGGTCGTCTGCGGATACGTGAAGAAGACTGGCCCACCGAAGCCGAAGGAAGAGCCCAAGGAGCTGAAGCGGCCTGATCCGGAGAAGACGCGGCCGGTGGTGGAGGCAGTGGCGTAGCTTCCGGGTTTTTCATGCAATCGTAAGTCCTGTCGATTCTATGAGGTTCTGTAGGAACCCGAAGGAGGACTTTCCATTTCCAGTAAAACCGTGGTAAACTCTTGTTAGACCAGCGGCATAGGCCGCAGCCATAAGACCTTCCAGATGGTCAGGGAAGGGTTCGGCTGCTGCTATCTGACTGAAAAGACAGGAAGGCTGATATGGCAAAGGCGATTTGGAACGGACAGACCCTCGCGGAGAGCGACAAGGTTGAGACCGTTGAGGGAAACATTTACTTCCCAGAGGAATGCGTGAACCGGGCTTATCTGCGCCCCAGCTCGAGCAGCTCGACCTGCCCATCGAAGGGACGCGCTCGCTACTATACGGTGCTCGTTGACGGCCAGGAGAACCTGGACGCGGCGTGGTACTACCCTGACCCGAAGCCGGCGGCGAAGTCCGTGAAGCACCACGTGGCGTTCTGGCGTGGAGTCGAGATCGTCACGACCTAGCTGCATACACAATCCGGACTGGGGAGCCCCTGCCAAAGCGCAGGGGCTTTCTGCGTTCAGGGCTGAGGGTTGACGACGACGGGGGTTTCGGCGTCGAGGATGGTGGAGCTGACGTGGGTCTTCTCGAAATCGCGGTTCTCGGCGGAGATGACGATCTGTCGTGTGAAGAGGAAGAGGACGTGGATTTTGAACTCGCTGCCGAGCGAGACGGGGAACCAGACGCCGTCGGGCTGGTTGCTGGGTTGGGGGGCGTAGATGGCGGTGAAGCCGATGCCGGGGACGTTGGTGCCGAGCAGGACGCGGACGCCGAGCGGAAGATTACGGGAGAGGGCGGTCCGGATGACGACGGGCTCGAAGGTGGCAGTGTCGATCCAGGCGTCGCCCTTCCAGCCGATGTCGTTTTTATCTTTGGGGTGGAACTCGATGTGGAAGGTGTCGCGGCCGTTGCGGGGCTCGCGGCCGCGCAGGGTGAAGGCGTAGTCGGCCTGCTGCTTTGAGGTGAGCGGGAAGAGGTTGGCGTTGATGCCGTCTTTGCCGTGGCTTGGCTTGTCTCCGAGGAGGCCGGCGCGCATGTTTTCGACGAGGTCGAGGTCGGTGTTCTCGTCGTTGTCGACCTGCTTGAGGCTGGCTTTGCTGTCGTCGGCTTCAGGGGTATCTTTGGCGTGCTTCAGGTCGCGGAGATGGTCGTAGGTGATGTAGTTGCCTTTGACAAGCAGGCGGCCCTGGAGCTTGATGAGTTGCTGGCTGGAGCCGGTGGGCGTGGGCGTGATGCGCGTGTCGGTGAGCTCTTCGCAGCGGATGGTGCTGCCTTTGCGGGAGAGGACGCGCGCGTGCTGAACGTAGACGTAGTGCGCACGTGCAGCCTCGGAGCGATCCTGATTCGCGGCGACGCGCGCCATGATCTGGTCAGCCGTGAGTGAGGGCTGTTGCGCGTGTGCGCTGAGGAGCGAGAGCGCAAACGCGCACGAGAGTAGACGCAACAAGGGCATGGTGGCTGATACGCGAGTGCGATGGTTGGGGTTCCGTTGCAGGCGTGGGACGCTAGAGCGAGAGGACGATCTTGCCGAAGTGGCTGCCATGTTGCATGTGCTCGAAGGCGGCGCGGGCATTGGCGAAGGGGAAGATGCGGTCGATGACGGGCTTGAGGTGGTTGGCGGCGATCGCGGCGTTCATGCGCTCGAACATGGCGCGGCTGCCGACGTAGATGCCGTTGATGTGGATGGATTTCGTGAGGATGGAGCGGACGTCAATGCCTGACCCCGCGTCGGGGCCGGTGCCGGAGAGAACTCCGATGACGTGCACGTGACCGGCGGGGCGGACGGAGTTGAGCGATTTGATGATGGTGCCCTGGCCGCCGACCTCGACAACGTGATCGACGCCGTTGTTGTGCGTGAGGTCTTTCGCGGATTTGTCCCAGTCGGGTGTGGATCTGTAATTGATAGCGTGTGCGGCGCCGAGGCGGCGGCCGCGATCGAGCTTCTCATCAGAAGAGCTTGTGAGGATGATGGTGGCGCCGTGCATCTTGGCGATCTGCAGAGCGAAGAGCGAGACGCCGCCGGTGCCTTGCACGAGGACGGTCTGGCCGGCGCGAAGATGGCCTTGCTCGACGAGCGCGTTCCAGGCGGTGAGCGCGGCACAGGGGAGCGTTGCGGCTTCTTCGAAGCTGAGGTGTGCGGGTGCGTGGATGAGGCCGGATTCGGGGAGGACGCGTTCGGTGGCGAAGACGCCGTCGATGGCGCCGCCGAGCGCGGACTTGCCGGTAAGCGGCTGGATCTCGCCGTCGAGCCAGTCCTGGAAGAAGAGAGTGCAGATGCGGTCGCCGGGCTTGAAGCGCGTGACGCTGGCGCCGACGGCGACGACCTCGCCGGCTGCGTCGGAGCCGAGGATGCGCGGGAGTTGCATCTTGGGGTTGTACTGGCCGAGGACGACCATGAGGTCGCGGTAGTTGAGCGAGGCGGCGTGGAGACGCACGTGGACGTCGGTAGGGCCGAGCGCCGGAAGCGGTGCGGGCTCGAGGGCGAGGTTGTCGAGGCCGAAGTCGTTGAGAGTGAGCGCGGTGGGCATGCGTGGTTGGATGAAATCGTAGCGCAGGTGGGAGCGCTTGAGGCGGTTGGACGGTGTTCGTTAGGGGCTTAATCCGCCGACTGGGTGGGTCAACGGGGCCTCAGGCGAGCGCCGCTTATCAACCTGGACGCGGCATTCGTGACCCTGGGGAGATCAAACGGCGCAACCCTGTCCATATAAAGAGCCGACATTCCATGAAGGAGGGCCCACAGTTCATCCGCTAAGACCTGTGCATCCGCTTCGCCGGCGCTCTCGCCCAGCAGCGGGCGAACGGCGTCAGCAACCAGTTTGCAGAGAGATTGAGCGGAGCGGCTCACGATGGTTTTATCGATCGGCACGCCATCCATGCCGTTCATCAGCCGGTAGAGCTGGGGGTGCTCGATCATGAACGTCCAATACCTTTCCACCATTGTCAGCACTGCGGCTCGACGGTCGGCCGGCAGCTTGTCCTTGAGCGTGGTTTCGAGCTGATAGAGCGCATCGACGGCAATCTGCGTGAGGAGGTCCTCCTTGTCCCGGAAATGTTCATAGAGCAGCGGCGAAGCATAGCCAAGCTCCTGCGCAACGGACCGGATCGTCACTGCCTTCCATCCATCACGAGTGCCGATGGCGCGGGCGGTGACCAGAATCTCCTGCCGTCCGGCTACGGGACGCCGTTTTCCGCGGCTCATTCGTGTCTTAGCGGACGCCACGATCCTCCTGGTTGATGCATCCGATCCCGCGAAGTGTCGTCTCGACGGCGGCCTGCAACGGTGTGTGTGGCTCCTTACCAAGAAAACGCACCAGCTTTGTATTGTCCAGTTCGATGGGGCTGCGCCACAGCGGGCGAGTTGCATACAGCTCCCGGAATGTCTCGTTGAAGGGCGATGCCAGACGGAAGAACCACCATGGCATAGACCGCACCGGGATGGCTTCGTTGCCCACGGCGCGGCGGATGGCAGCGATCATCTGAGTGCCGTCATCATCCCAATGTCCGTGGAAGTGAAAGCGCTCGAAGTCCTCAAGCTCTGCCTCGCGATTCATCAACAGTGCGAACGTGTCCGCGGCGTCGGGGAGGTAGCACCATGCGTGACCGACGCCGCGTTTGCCTGGGTTCGTGATGCTTGTGACGGGAAGACCAGGTTTCACAAGCGCCTGCGTGAACCAGTTGTTTCCTGCCATGGGTCCGAAGAAATCGCCGAAGCGCACGATGAGAGAAGGAATACCACCACGCGCTGCCGTCTCCAGCTTCTGTTCCAGAGCAATGCGGATCTTTCCCTTATGCGTCGTGGCGTGCTGCGGGGAGTCCTCGCGCAGCACAGGGAAGGCGTCCGGGCCGTAGTTGTAGATGGTTCCGGGCAGCAGAATGCGGGCGCCGCTGGCGCGCGCCGCCTCAATGGTGTTCTCGATCATCGGCAGAACAAGAGAGGCCCAGTTTCGATATCCGGGCGGATTGACCGCATGCACGATGGCCTGGGTGCCCTGCGCTGCCTCCGCGATGGAGTCCTGATCGAGTGCATCTCCTTTTACCCAGTCCCAGTTGTCTGTTGCGTTGGCGGGGCGTCCGTTTCGAGCCAGGGCGCGAATCTTCCAGCCATGACGACTGAGCGCGTGTGCGGTTTGGCCTCCGATGCCTCCGGTTGCGCCCAGGACAAGAGCCGTGCGAGTGCTGTTGTTCATCGAAATCTCCTTCATAAATCTATCATTGATAGATTCAAGAATTGCAGAGAGGATTCTTTAGATTGCGATCTTTTCATTCGAAGACCGTCTGCGTCTTCGAACGGACGTTCACTCTGCGATGTGCGAGGGGAGGGGACCGCAGTTTCCAACTCTTTTCTTTACACTTTGCATTGCAAAGTGTAAGCTTCGCGGTGAGAGTTGTTCCCAGCTATGGCCGACCTCCACCGAGCGCTTGTCGATATACGCAACATTCGCCGCCAGGTAGCGCAAACCACCGAGTTTCGCGGCTATGGTCCGCTGACTCTTTCCGCAACGGGTGTGCTCGCGCTGCTGGCCGGCGTTGTGCAATCCCATTGGCTTCCGGACCCTGCAAATTCCCCTGTGCAGTACGTTGCAGTGTGGCTCACGACGGCGGTCTTATGCGCTGCCCTGATCGCGAGCCAGATGCTTATGCGCGCGAAGCGGCTCCATTCCGGTATAGCGGACGAGATGATCCGCATGGCGGTCGCGCAGTTTCTGCCAGCAGGTATAGCCGGTGCGATTCTGCCCTTCGTGCTGCTGCATGTCACGCGCGATGTGTTCTGGATGCTGCCGGGTCTGTGGCAGATCATCTTCAGCCTCGGCGTCTTCGCCTCCTGCCGCTGTTTGCCGCGGCCCATGTTCCTGGTGGGCGCGTGGTTTCTGCTCACGGGTCTCGCGTGCATTGCCATCGGCGATGGCCGGGCGCTTGCTCCGGCTATCGATGTCCGGTGCTTATGGTATCGGTATGACGCTGGTCGCTGCCATTCACTACCTTTCCGCAAAGAGGGCTTCGACCGATGAAGAAAAAGAACTCTAGATCGACCGCACCGTTCGCGTACGAGGGCCTTGATCGGGTGATCCATGAGCGCGCACGGCTGAGCGTTCTGACCTCGCTCATGACGCATCCTAATGGGCTCAGCTTTGTCGAACTGAAGCAGCTTTGCGCTCTGACCGACGGCAACCTGGCGCGGCATCTGCAGGTGCTTGAGGAAGACAAGATGATCGTTATCAGCAAAGAAGAGGATCGCGGACGCGCTCAGACGACGGTCCGCATCACGGCCTCCGGCCGCAAGCGCTATATGGAATATCTGACGACGCTCGAGCAGGTTGTTCGCGATGCCGCTTCTGTTGTGCAGGCGGACCAGGACGATTCGTATCCGCGCAAGCTTTCTCCGTTGAACGCTTAGTAGTTTCATCTGCAGGTCTGGAATTTGTCGAGTTACGTTCGTGAACTTTGTATTGCAAAGTTGCTATCCAAGGAGACTCCAATGAATACCTTCGCCACGCCTATGTCCTCACTCCCCACCTTTCGCGCACGATCACTGGGCGCAAAGTTCTTCGTGATCATGTTTCTTGCTCTCGTTATGAGTATCTCTGGAGTCGTGGTGGAGGGCCTTACGAGGGAACGGGCGAACATTCACGGCCTTCTGGCGGCGTCGGCGGAGCATCCTACCGCGCAACCCACTACTGTGCTTGGTATTCGGCTGGCCGATTCCTACCGTTCGACGCGCCGTTCGCTGCACTACATCCCCCTGTTTCTAGGGCTTGTTTTCCTGACGTATTTCCTCTTCGAGATCAGGACAGGGAAGAGAGTGCATCCGGCGCAATACGCTCTGGTCGGAGTCGCGCAGACGGTCTTCTATCTTCTTCTGTTGTCGTTCGCGGAGCATCTCGGTTTCGATTTCAGCTTCCTCATCGCGGGAGCATCTACCGTTGCTCTGCTCTCAGTAAACACGGAGTGGGTCTTCCTGCAGCCGCACCCTTGCTTTGCGGGCGCTCGCGGTCTTTACGGCTCTTTATACCTTCATCTATGTGCTGTTGCGTGTGGAGGCGTACGCTCTCCTCGTTGGCGCGATTGCGAGCTTTGCAGCGGTCGCTGCCGCGATGTACATCACGCGCAATGTCGACTGGTATGGGCAGGCTGCGTCGGCGGCTGGCTTCGCTACGGTTCCCACGAATCCTTCTGAGCCGGGCGCTCGAGATTCGTGGCTGAAATGACGATGCCGCATCACACGAGGCCGTGTCGCAGGGGAGGAACGGGCGTGCATCGCGGTCGGTTGAGCTACTGCTTCGGGCCGGACCATTCGAGGTAGGAGCGGAAGTCGTCGGAGCCGGGAGAGGCCATCTGAAATTTACCGCTCATGATGGCTTTGGGGCCTTCGCCTTCGAGGTGGTAGATGAGGCGGAACTTCGGAAGCGAGGGAAGGCTCTGTGAGTTGAAGATGGCGGTGTGCGTGTCGGGCGTGGAGACTGTGTAGTAGATGACGTGGCCTTCGCTGTCGAGGTAGAGGGCGAGGAGTGAGGACTTGTGCAAGGCGAGTGCGTTGGGATCGGCGAAGACGGTGAGCTGGTCGTGGTGGGTGCAGTCGTAGGTCGCGGGGCCTTTGCAGGTGTCGGCGGAGGTGGAGCGCACGAGTGCGTGGCCGTTGAGGTCGCGGCGGAAGGTGTAGGTGCCGGAGGCTTGCGCGCCCGCGGAACCTGCAGCGGTGTCGGTCTTCGCGGACCAGGTGCCGAGGAGGAAGTCGAGGGGTGCGAGCGGGTCGGCGGGAATCGATGGCGCGGCTGTCTGCGCGGAGACGGCCGAAGATATCACGAGGATGGCTGCGAGTAAGAGCGAAGAGCGCCGCATGGCCGGATGCTATCACCCCCACTCTGAACCTGGAGTGGATTCAGGCATCGCGCTGATTGGCTTTAATCGCTTCTGTGTAGTTGAACGGCGTGTGGTCAGCGAGCTCACGCAAACCAACGTTTCCCGCCTTCCACGCGTATTCGACTGTGTACTCCGCAGCCGCCCGCAACCTGTCGTTGCGGACGAATGTCTCGTCCGGGTCGACACTGATTACACGTGTGCGGTCGATGTAAATCATGGGGCCGACGTGCGCATAGTGAAGAAGTCCCACGACGTTTTCAGGTGGCACGCGGGTCACCAGATCACTGCAGTCGACGTAGCGGGTGGAATTCACTCCATCTAATGTGGCAACGAAAGCTGCGTCTCCTACACGCGGAGATCCGATGGTGAATAAGCGATCAGGCTTTCGAATGCTCGCGAGCAGGGTAGCCATTGCAGCGCCGAGGCTGTGGCCTGCATAGATTTTCCGGTATTTCTCGTATTTGGCGTTGGCCAGAGCTGGGAGCAGCTCAGCGCGCACCTGGCCCAATGCGCCGGCAAATCCTGTGTGAACCTTTCCACCTCTGTCCCAATCCTGTTGCAGTGCGTCGGCGTCGTATCGCAGATCAGTATGGTCACTTGCATCGGTTCCGCGAAACGCTACGAGCATGACTTTCTTCGTGTCATTGACTGCGATAAAGCAGTGCGTACCTCTGCCGTCCGGCGTTCCAAGGCTTTCAAAAAAGTCGTTCGGGGCTACGGAGAAATCAATCGCCTGCAATGCCATATTGATGGCAGTCTGGTCGAAGGAAAAGCGAGGCTCGGTTCGGCTGTAGGCTAATCGGCAGAACTCTGCGCAGATGGCACTCTCGTCATCGGGAGAGATGGCTTCGAAAAAATTGCCGCTGCGCGCAGGGAAGTAGAGATCGACTTTGGCCGGGCTGTAATTCACGGCTGCCATGGCGGCTTCCTCCTGACTACTCAGGCGCGCTGGGCGGCGGTGAAGAGGTAGTCCATGGACCATGTGGGTTTGAAGCCCTGCTGGCGGACGAGCGTGGCGAGCTGGGCGTAGTGGCGGATGCTGTGGAGCGTGAGGTGCACGAGGACGGCCTCGCGGGAGGCGCGCAGGCGGCCGGCGGAGATCGTGTCTAAGGTGAGCTCGGTGGACCAGTCGTAGTCAGGGTCGGCGAGAAGGTTGGAAATGAGCTGGTGCGCCAGCTCGTGTGCGGTAAGGAGTGAGTTGATCGAGTCCTTGGGGATTTCTGCGTAGGGGGATTCGGGAAGGCCCGTCAGCCGCTGCGCGTAGCGGAGCTCGACGGCGACGATGTGCTGGAGCGTGTCGGCGACGGTCTTGCCGTTGCGGATGTCGCAGAGCAGCGCGAGGATGGCGGGGTTGGCGAGGATAAACTTGCGCCATTGCTGCGCAGTGTCGTCGCTCCAGGCGACGAGTTTTTCGGCGGGGACGGCGAGAGACATAGCGACGCTCCTGAGGACAGCAGTGCTGCTGGAAAAGGATAACCCCATTCATCGCGCGGTGAGGCTGCGCGATGAATGGGGCACCCGATGGTGATTCCGAGAAGCAGATTCCTGCGCTGCGCTACGGAATGCCAGGACGAAGGGCTCAGGCTTTGACGACGGTGCCGTTTTCGACCTTGACGGGGTCGAGGAAGGGCATCGCTTTGCGGAGCTCGGCGCCGACCTTTTCGATGGGGTGGTTGCGCTCCTGCTCGCGGAACTTCTCGAACTGCTTGCGGCCGGTGTTCTGGTCTTCGATGAAGCGCTTGGCGAAGGTGCCGTCCTGGATGTCCTTGAGGATGCCCTGCATGGCCTTCTTGGTTTCCGCAGTGACGACGCGCGGGCCGGAGACGTAGTCGCCCCACTCGGCGGTGTCGGAGATGGAGTAGCGCATGTACTCGAGGCCGCCGCGGTAGAGGAGGTCGACGATGAGCTTGAGCTCGTGGAGGACTTCGAAGTAGGCGAGCTCGGGCTGATAGCCTGCCTCGGTGAGGACCTCGAAGCCAGCCTTGACGAGCGCGGCGGTGCCACCGCAGAGGACGGCCTGCTCGCCGAAGAGGTCAGTCTCGGTCTCCTCGGTGAAGGTGGTTTCGAGGACGCCGCCGCGGGTTCCGCCGATGCCCTTGGCGTAGGAGAGCGCGTTGGCGTGCGCTTTGCCGGAGGTGTCCTGCTCGACGGCGACAAGTGCGGGGACACCGCCGCCTTCGGTGAAGACTTCGCGGACGCGGTGGCCGGGGCCCTTGGGGGCGACGAGCGAGACGTCGATCGAGTCGGGCGGGCTGATGGTGCGGAAGCGGATGTTGAAGCCGTGCGCGAACATCAGGGTCTTGGGCTGACCATCGGAGCCCTTCGACTGCAGGCCAGCTTCGATCTCCTTGTAGACCTTTGCGGCGGTCTGGTCGGGGACGAGGAGCATGACGACGTCGGCCCACTTGGCGGCTTCTGCGGGGCTGGTGACTTCGAGGCCGGCGAGCTCGGCCTTCTTCGCGTTGGCGGAGCCGGGGCGCAGGCCGACTTTGACGTGGACGCCGGAGTCCTTGAGGTTGAGGGCGTGGGCGTGGCCCTGCGAGCCGTAGCCAATGATGGCGACCTTCTTGGCCTGGATGAGGGAGAGGTCAGCGTCTTGATCGTGGTAGGTCTTTGCCATGAGAGTTCTCTTTCTAAGTGAATAGTGGGTAGTGAATGGTGAATAAAGCAGGAGGGGACTAAGTCTCGTCGAACTCGGGGGGAAGCGTTTCGTTATCGGGGAGCGCGGGGTCGGAGATGTTCGGCTCGTCGGTTTTCGTTCCAAGTGCTTTGAGGACTCGGCCGGTGTGGTGGCCGCGACGCATGGCCATGCGGCCGGTGCGTGAGACCTCGAGGACTTCGTAGCCGGTTTCGCGGAGGACCTGGAGGAGGCCTTCGATCTTGGAGGCGGAGCCGGTCATCTCGAGCATGATGGACTCGGGCGCGAGGTCGACGACGCGGGCGCGGAAGACGTTGGCGAGCTCGAAGATCTGGGAGCGCGAGTGGACGCCGTGCGGCGAGTTGGGGCCGGCGGCAACCTTGATGAGACAGAGCTCGCGGACGACGGCGTCGGCGCGGTTGACCTCATCGACGTGGATGGTCGTCTCGAGCTTGTAGAGCGACGCGCGGATGCGGTCGGCGGCGTGCTCGTGTGCCTCGCAGACGATGGTCATGCGCGAGGTCTCGGGGCGTTCACTCTCGCCGACGGTGAGCGAGACGATGTTGATGTTCAACCGGCGGAAGAGCGAGGCGACACGCGTGAGCGTGCCGGGCTTGTCTTGAACGATGGCGACGAAGGTGTGGAGCATAGGGTTCCAGTGGTTAGTAGTAGTCGTTAGTGGTTAGTGCCCGGAGTTAGGAAGTGAGGAGTTAGGGAGTTAGGGTGCGGTGGTTTGGCGCGTCGGGGTTCCAGAGTTCGGTTTGCTTGTCGTCGCCGTGGAGGAGGACGGCTTCGTCGCGGTCTTTGTTGGCGAAGCTGCCGAGGGTGTAGTCGCCGGCAGCGTGGTAGCTGGGGCCGCAGGGGAGTGCGCCGGTGGTGTACTTTTCGCTGGCGCATTTGGGGCTGCGGTAGATGTGGAACCATACCATCGGGTCGCGCTTGTCGACGAACTGCTGCGGGATGTGGAGCGTGGCGAAGGTGTTGGTGTGGGCCGCGTCGTGGAGCTGCCAGAGGACGGCGGCGATCTGGTCGTCGGTGGCGTTGGCTTCGGTGACGAGAGTGATGGAGTTGTCGGTGGTGTGGAAGACCTTGAAGGCTGGTGGGGTGATGGTCGGGCGTGGAGGGTAGGTGGATTTTGTGGCGGTTGGTTGCGTGGGCGAAGGTGTGGGAGCGGGTGCGGATTTGCAGCCAGAGACTAAAGATGCGGCGACGAACGCAAGCGCCAACGGCGCGACTTTATAACAGCTTGGGGCAACGCCCCAGGTACGGTTTATTCTCGCGGCATCTGAGGGCTGAAGGCCCGACCTATACTGTGCGGGATGCCTCAGTCGTTGTCCTTGGTTGTTGTCCATGTGATTTTCAGTACGAAGGATCGAATGCCTGTTCTTAACGCTGCGATCCTTCCCGAGCTGTTCGCATATCTCGCCACAGTCGCGCGAAACGCCGGATGCGAATGTTATCGAGTTGGCGGCGTTGCCGATCATATGCATCTTGCGATTCGATTGCCGCGAACGAAGAACGTTGCGGAGATCGTGGAGGAATTGAAAGGCACATCGTCGCGATGGTTGAAGACGAAGGGTATTCCGGACTTCGCGTGGCAGCGCGGGTACGCAGCGTTCTCCGTCGGGCCGACGGATATGGATGCGTTGGTGGAGTACGTCGCGAATCAGGAAGAGCGTCATCGGAAGCGTTCGTTTCAAGATGAGTTTCGTGCGTTGTTGAAGCGATATGGAGTTGAGTTTGATGAGCGGTATGTCTGGGATTAGTTCGGTTTATTGGAATCTATAGTTCGGGCCTTCAGCCCTCCGGGTGTTTGTTATTCGTCTACCTAGGGCTTCGCCCTAGGCTGGTATAGGGCGCGCCTTTGGCGCTTGGGTGTAAACGCCGGAGCTGCAAGCTGTGAGCAGATGGTTTGCCGCATCGGCTACTCGTCCTCCGCGGTTTCGAGGAGGGGATCTTTTTGTGGGCGGCGGACCATCTCGTGGAGGGCGGCGCCGGGAGTGATCATGGGGTAGACGCCGTCTTCCTTCTCGACGGCGAAGTTGATGAGGAATGGTTTGCCGCTGGTGCGGGCTTTGGTGGCTGTCGGTGTGACCTCGGCGCGCTTGGTGACGTTGGCGGCGTCGATGCCATGGGCGGCGGCGAGCATGACGAAGTCGGGCGAGAGGATGGGCGAGGCGGAGTAGTTCTTCTCGTAGAAGGTCTCCTGCCACTGGCGCACCATGCCGAGGTAGCCGTTGTTGATGACGGCGATGTTGATGGCGAGTTGTTCCTGCACGATGGTGGAGAGCTCGGCGGCGGTCATCTGGAAGCCGCCGTCGCCGGCGATGACCCAGACGTCTTTCTCGGGGCAGGCGAACTTCGCGCCGATGGCGGCGGGTAATGCAAATCCCATTGTCCCGAGGCCGCCGGAGGTGACGAGCGAGCGTGGTGATTCGTGCTTGAAGTATTGCGCCTCCCACATCTGGTGCTGGCCGACGTCGGTGACGATGATGGTGTTTTCGATGCGGCCGGCGGCCTGCGCTTCGCGCCAGATGTCGTGGATGACGTGCGCGGCGTAGAGGTGGCCGTTGTCGGGGAGGTTGATGATGTCGCGAACGGCGGCGGTGCCTTTGCTCTTGTTGATTTCCTGCAGCCAGGAGGTGTTGTCCGTTGTCCGTTCTCCGTTGTCCGTGGCGGCGGTGAGCAAGGGGAGGAGAAGCTGGAGGACCTCTTTGAGGTCGCCGATGAGGGCGACGTCGACGCGGACGTTCTTGTTGATCTCGGAGGGATCGATCTCGATGTGAATTTTCTTTGCGGTGGGAGCGTAGCTGGCGAGGTTGCCGGTGACGCGGTCGTCGAAGCGCATGCCGAAGGCGAGGAGGAGATCGGCGCCCTGGATGGCGTTGTTGACCCAGGACTCGCCGTGCATGCCCATCATGCCGAGCGAGAGTGGATGCGCGGAGGGGATGGCGCCGAGGCCGAGCAGCGTGGAGGCGATGGGGATTTGTTGCGACTCGGCGAAGGCGAGGACTTCTTTTTGTGCGCCGGATTCGATGATGCCGTGGCCGGCGAGGATGACGGGCTTCTTCGCCTGCTTGATGAGCTCGATGGCCTCGCGGATGGAGTGCGACTCTGCGCGCAGCATGGGGTGCGGGCGATAGGGCGCGGGCGCGGCGGCGTCGAAGTCGAAGATGGTGGAAGCTTGCTGTGCGTCCTTGGTGATGTCGATGAGGACGGGGCCGGGGCGGCCGGAGGTGGCGATCTGGAAGGCCTCGCGAACTGCGGGCGCGATGTCCTCGGCGCGCGTGACGAGGAAGTTGTGCTTGGTGATGGGCAGGGTGATGCCGGTGATGTCGATCTCCTGGAAGGCGTCAGAGCCGAGGACTTTGGAGGAGACCTGGCCGGTGATGGCGACGACCGGGATGGAGTCGAGCATCGCGGTGGCGAGGCCGGTGACAAGGTTGGTGGCGCCGGGGCCGGAGGTGGCCATGCAGACGCCGGGGCGGCCGGAGGCGCGGGCGTAGCCATCGGCCATGTGGGCGGCGCCCTGCTCGTGGCGCACGAGCACGTGGTGGATGGTGGGGAACTTGCGCAGTGCGTCGTAGACCGGAAGGATGGCTCCGCCGGGGTAGCCGAAGACGGTGGTGGTGCCTTCGCCGGCGAGCGTGGCCCAAAGGATCTCGGAGCCGGTGAGCGTGGGGTGTTGGTTCTTAGGCGATTCCATTTTCTTTTCCATAGGCACCTCAGTACTTCCTCAACAAGAACAAGAAGAAGAACAAAAGCCAAAAAACCAAGATCAGTCCCCACCCAAGGGAGGCCCTCTTTTTGTCGACCTTCCGATTGGAATCGGCTGGCCCGCGTAGCGCTCGGAAAAGTATCAGGTTGCCCCCGACAAGAACGACGGCGCAGCCAATCAGGTAATTGCGAAGCAACGTCGTTGGTGGCAACGTAAACGCTGCAGCAATACAGCCCAGAACGAACGCTGTCTCAAGAATGACGACCTTCGCAAATTTCGACAGCGGTTTTTTGGGCTGCTTTCCTTCGTTCGAATTGGCCGACGCTTCCAACCTGCTGACCTCAGGGGCTAAAGCCTGATGCTGGTGTAGTGGTTGTGGCACGGCTGAAGCCGTGCCCTTAACAAAACGAACTACGTGGTGACAGCTCCTTCGCTGGCGCTGCTTACGGTGTTGGCGTATTTGGCGAACACGCCGCGCTTGAATCTTGGTTCGGGCGCTTTGAAGTCTTTGAGGCGCTGCTTCATCTCTTCGTCGGAGATGTTGAGTGTGAGTTTGCGGTTGGGGATGTCGAAGGTGATGGTGTCGCCTTCGCGCACGGCGGCGATGGGGCCGCCGAGCTGGGCTTCGGGGGCGACGTGGCCGGCCATGAGGCCGCGGGTGGCGCCGGAGAAGCGGCCGTCGGTGAGCAGCGCGACGGTTTCGCTCAACTCTGGGATGCCCTTGATGGCGGCGGTGACGGCGAGCATCTCGCGCATGCCGGGGCCGCCGCGCGGGCCTTCGTAGCGGATGACGAGCACGTCGTTGGGGTTGATCCTGCCGGCTTCGACGGCGTCGAAGGCGTCGCCTTCGCGCTCGAAGACGCGCGCAGGGCCGGTGTGATTAATGCGCTCGTGGCCGGCGACCTTGATGACGCAGCCGTCGGGCGCGAGATTGCCGCGGAGGATGACGAGGCCGCCGGTGGGCTTGAGCGGCTTGTCCCAGTTGTGGATGACGACCTGGCCGGGAGTTTCGACGGCGGTGTCGGCTTCGGCGAAGAGCGACTTGCCGCTGACGGTGGGGATTTCTTTCAAGGAGCCGTGCGCTTTCAATCGCGCGGCTAGCAGACGCGAGCCGCCGGCCTCCTGGTAGTCCTTCGCGGCGTACTTGCCGCCGGGCGAGAGGTCGCAGATGAAGGGCGTGCGCTCGGAGATCTGGTCGAAGTCTTCCATCGAGAGCGGGATGTTGAGCTCGTGCGCGATGGCGATGAGATGGAGCACGGCGTTGGTGCTGCCGCCGGATGCGGCGACGGCGGCGATGGCGTTGTCGATGGCATCGCGCGAGAGGATGTCGCGAGGCTTGATCTGTTTGCGCGCGAGCTCCATGACCATGCGGCCGGCTTCGCGGCTGGCGGCGTGCTTTTCTTTCGACATCGCGGGGACGCCGGAGAGTTGGATGGGCGAGATGCCGAGGAACTCGCCGGCCATGGCCATGGTGTTGGCGGTGAACTGGCCGCCGCAGGCTCCGGGGCCGGGGCAGGCTGCGGCTTCGACGGCTTCGAGCTGGTCGTCGTTAATTTTTCCAGCGGCGTGCGAGCCGATGGCTTCGAAGACCGAGAGGATGGTGATCTCTTTGTTCGTGCCGTCGGGCTGGCGAAGATTGCCGGGCGCGATGGAGCCGCCGTAGAGCATGAGGCCGGGGATGTTGAGGCGAGCGAGCGCCATGATGGCGGCGGGCATGTTCTTGTCGCAGCCGGCGATGCAGACGAGGCCGTCGAAACTGTTGGCGCGGGTGACGAGTTCTATAGAGTCAGCTATTACCTCTCTGGAAATCAGCGAGGCCTTCATGCCTTCGGTGCCCATGGTGATTCCGTCGTGCACGGTGATGGTGTTGAACTCCATGGGCGTGCCGCCGGCCTCGCGAATGCCTTCCTTGACGGCTTCGGCGACCTGGCGGAGATGGAAGTTGCAGGGGCCGACCTCGGTCCAGGTGTTGGCGATGCCGATGATGGGCTTGTGCAGGTCGTCTTTGGAGAAGCCGACGGCGCGGAAGTAGCTGCGGGCCGCGGCGCGCGAGGGGCCTTCGGTGAGGACGACGGAGTTTTGTCTTGCTCATCTGTCGTTGGGACCTCTGGTTCTTTCGGTTGCGGCCTTCAGAGACACTTCGGTCTGTTCGCTTGATGGTTATGACGGTTGCTTCGTTTGGGCTTTGGGTGCGGACCAGAATTCGTCGTTGTGTTGGGATTCGAACTTATTGAGCGCGTCCTCGTGGCGGAGGGTGAGGCCGATGTCGTCGAGGCCGTTCAGCAGGCAGTACTTGCGGAAGGGGTCGATGTCGAAGTGGGCGTTGAAACCCTGGTCGTCGGTGACGGTCTGGGCTTCGAGGTTGATGGTGATTTTGTGCTGCGGATTTGCGGTGCTGCGCTGGATGAGGGTTTCGACTTCGGCGTCGGTGAGCGTGGCGAGGATGATGCCGTTCTTGCCGGCGTTGGAGAAGAAGATGTCGGCGAAGCTGGGCGCGATGACGGCGCGGAAGCCGTACTGGTTGATGGCCCAGGCGGCGTGCTCGCGCGAGCTGCCGCAACCAAAGTTCTTTTCGGCGATGAGGATCTCGGCGCCCTTGAACTCAGGCTTGTTGAGGACGAAGTCGGGGTTGGTCTGCGGGTGGCCGGCGTCGTCGAAGTTGTAGCGCCAGTCGAAGAAGAGGAAGTCGCCGTAGCCGGTGCGCTCGATGCGCTTGAGGAACTGCTTGGGGATGATCTGGTCCGTGTCGATGTTGGGGAACGGCAGCGGGACGGCGGTGCTGGTCAGGATGTTGATGGGTTGCATGGTGTCCTCGTCGATCGTGGCATCTATAGATCGGGCCTTCAGCCCTCAGATTCTTGTTTGCGCCTGACCTGGGGCTACGCCCCAGGCTGGTATAGGGCGCGCCTTCAGCGCTTGTTTTCGAACTCCCATTTGCGGATGTCGGTGAGGTGGCCGGTGATGGCGGCTGCGGCGGCCATCTCGGGCGAGAGGAGATGTGTGCGGCCTCCGCGGCCCTGGCGGCCTTCGAAGTTGCGGTTCGATGGTGGAGGCGCAGCGTTCGCCGGGTTGCAGGATGTCGGGGTTCATGCCGAGACACATGCTGCAGCCGGGCTCGCGCCACTCGAAGCCTGCGGATTTGAAGACGAGGTCGAGGCCTTCTTCTTCGGCCTGATGCTTTACTTTTTGTGAGCCGGGGACGACCATCGCGCGCACAGTGGTTGCGACGTGATGGCCGCGGACGACCTTTGCGGCGGCGCGAAGATCTTCGATGCGCGCGTTGGTGCAGGAGCCGAGGAAGACGGCGTCGACTTTAATGTCCTCAAGCTTTGTGCCGGGCTTCAGGCCCATGTACTCGAGTGCGCGCGTGAAAGATTTTTTGTCGGCTTCGGTCTTCGCGTCTTCGGGGCTGGGGACGGTGCCGTCGATGGTGGTGACCATGCCGGGCGAGGTGCCCCAGGTGACGGTGGGGACGAGCTTCGTTGCGTCGATGTTGAGCTCGCGATCGTAGGTTGCGCCGGGGTCGGTGACGAGCGAGCGCCAGTGCGAGACGGCAGCGTTCCACGCTTCGCCCTTGGGTGAGAAGCGGCGGCCTTTGAGGTAGGCGAAGGTCGTCTCGTCGGGCGCGATCATGCCTGCGCGGGCGCCTGCTTCGATGCTCATGTTGCAGATGGTCATGCGGCCTTCCATTGAGAGCGCGCGGATAGCGGAGCCGGCGTACTCAATGACGTAACCTGTGGCGCCGTCGGTGCCGATGCGGCCGATGATGTCGAGGATGATGTCCTTCGCTGTAACGCCGTAGGGGAGCGCGCCTTCGACGTTGATGCGGAAGGTCTTCGGCTTCGACTGCGGCAGGGTCTGCGTGGCCATGACGTGCTCGACTTCGCTGGTGCCGATGCCGAAGGCGAGAGCGCCGAATGCGCCGTGGGTGGAGGTGTGGGAGTCGCCGCAGACGATGGTCATGCCGGGCTTGGTGGCGCCGAGCTCGGGGCCGATCATGTGCACGATGCCCTGCGATGCGTCCTGCACATCGAAGAATTCAACGCCGAACTCGGCGCAGTTCTTGCGCAGCGCGTTGACCTGCGCGGCGGAGACCTGATCGGCGATGACGAGGCGATCGTGTGCGGAGGTCGTCGGCACGTTGTGGTCGACGGTGGCGATGTGGCGGTCGGGGCGGCGCAGCTTGCGGCCGGCCAGGCGCAGGCCGTCGAATGCCTGCGGCGAGGTGACTTCGTGGACGAGCTGGAGGTCGATGTAGAGGATCGTCGGCTCGCCTGCGGGTTCGGCGACGACGTGATTCTGCCAGACCTTCTCAAACATGGTGCGTGGCTGCTGGTTCGTGCTGTTTGTTGATGTGCTCATGATGATGACCTGAGTTCAGTTGCGAGGTTTGAGTTGCGAGCTGTGAGTCGGCTGCTCGTCAGATGCTGTGGTGTCGGGCTGCGGAGCGATGGTGTTGGCTCCGACGAGTGAGGGCGTGAGAGCGTACGGAGCGCCGCTGGGCTCGACGAGCGTGGCGTGCTCGATGTGCGGGACGAGACGGTGCGCGGCGGCGAGGCGCGCGTCCCAGTGCGAGAGGCTCTCGGTGAAGGCGAGCGGAAGGTCGTCGGCGGAGAGCTCGCGGTTGGGGTAGAGCCAGAGGTTGTAGTTGGCGGCGGCTTCGTTGGTGGTGTGGGATTCGGGCGACCAGTTGACCGCGGCGAAGATGACGAGTGGGTGCGACGAGCCGAGATCGACCCAGAGCAGACCGTGCGCGGCGCAGAAGTCGGGAACGCAGCCGTCGACGCTGAGGTAGCGATTCTGCTGCGTGGTGACGGTGCCGTAGCGCGAGAGGAAGAGCGGGATGATGGCGTCGAGCGGTTGATTTTCGCCGGGCTCGGGTCCCCAGAACGCTTGTGGGCGGTGGAAGTTGTTGGCGAGCAGCGCATGGAAGCGCGCGTCAGTCGCAGATCGCTGGCGCGGCCGATGGGCTCGGGTTTCGCGAAGGCCCAGAGCCACTGGAGTGGATCGGCAGGCTTTGCGAGAGGGCCGCTTGCTGGATTGCGCGGGGGTTTGGGGCCGAGCTTGTCGGGGCTGGTGATTTGCGCGCGCGTCGCCGAGGCTGCTGCGAGGAGCAGCGTGAAGGTGGCGAGTTGGAATGTGCGGCGCATTGTGATTCGGTGGTGATTCTGGTGAAGCGGATTCCTCCGCTTCGCTACGGGATGACAAAGAAAAACTAAACGGCGTGAAGTGACTGCTGCTTGTCGATGGATTGGGCGAGTGCCTCGTGCACGAGCTTGCCCATCTCGTGAGTGGTGACGTTCGCAGCGGCGTTGCCACGAGCGATGTCGGAGGTGCGATGGCCGGCAGCGAGAACCTTGTCGACGGCGGCTTCGATGGCGAGGGCGTCTTCTTCGAGCCCGGCGGAGTGGCGTAGCAACATTGCAGCGGTGAGGATCGCGCCGAGCGGATTCGCTTTGCCCTGACCGGCGATGTCGGGCGCGGAGCCGTGCACGGGCTCGTAGAGGTTGACTTTGCCGCCGAGTGTGGCCGAGGGCAGCATGCCGAGCGAGCCGGTGATGATGCCGGACTCGTCGGAGAGGATGTCGCCGAAGAGGTTTTCGGTGAGCACGACGTCGAAGTTGCGCGGGATGTTCATGAGGTGCATCGCCATGGAGTCGACGAGCTGGTGCTCGACGGTGACGTCGGGGTATTCGGACTTGAGTTCGTCGACGGTGGCGCGCCAGAGCTGCGAGCACTCGAGGACGTTGGCCTTGTCGACCTGCGTGAGTTTCTTGCGGCGCTTGCGGGCGAGTTCGAAGGCGATGCGCGAGACGCGGATGACCTCGTCTTTCGTGTAGCGCATCGTGTTGATGGCTTCGCCGGTTTCTTTGTTCCAGGAGCGCGGCTGGCCGAAGTAGAGGCCGCCGAGGAGCTCGCGGACGAAGAGAATGTCGACGCCCTTGGTGACCTCGGGGCGCAGCGGCGAGTTGTCGCCGAGTGCGGCGAAGGCGAGGCAGGGGCGGAGGTTCGCGTAGCCGCCGAGGACCTGGCGGATCTGCAGCAGGCCGGCCTCGGGACGCTTGTCCGGCGTGAGGTGGTTGAACTTGTTGTCGCCGACCGCGCCGAGGAGGACAGCGTCGGCGTCGAGCGCGATGTCGATGGTCTGCTTGGGCAGCGGCGTGCCTTCGGCGGTGATGGCGACGCCGCCGATGAGGGCCTCGGTGAAGGTGAAGTCGTGGCCGCCGAACTCGGCGACGGCTTTGAGGATGTTGACGGCCTCGCGGGTGACTTCGGGGCCGATGCCGTCTCCGGCGAGGATGGCGATCTTGAGCTTCATGGGCTATTCCAGTGAATAGTGAGTAGTGAAGAGTGAATAAGACAAAAGCAAAAACTTTAACGCAAAGGGCGCAACGAAAAGCGCGAAAGAGCGCAACGGTTTCTTGCGTTAGGGAACGTTTGCGACCTCGGCCAGTGGCTCGTGCAGCAGCGAGAGGATGTCCTGGTCGTAGATGGATTTCTTGCGGTCGGCGAGTTCGGTGAAGCGAAGGTAGACGGCGTCGAGTTCGGGCTTGGAGAGCTTGTGGCCGAGTTCGGTGAGGCGGTGTTCGAGAGCGCGGCGGCCGGAGTGTTTGCCGAGCACGATGTTCTGGCCGGTGAAGCCGACCGAGGCGGGCGTCATGATTTCGTAGGTGAGCGGGTTGGCGAGCACGCCGTGCTGGTGGATGCCGCTTTCATGCGCGAAGGCGTTGGCGCCGACGACGGCTTTGTTGGGCGAGCAGGTGAAGCTGATGATCTCGCCGAGAAGTTTCGAGGTTGGGTAGAGCTGGTTCATGACGATGTTGCTGGTGATAGGGATAGCGGTCGTGGCGCGTGGTGAGTGCGGCGGCGATCTCTTCGAGAGCAGCGTTGCCGGCGCGTTCGCCGATGCCGTTGATGGTGCACTCCACCTGACGTGCGCCACCGTCGACGCCGGCGAGTGAGTTGGCGACGGCCATGCCGAGGTCGTCGTGGCAGTGCGTGGAGAAGATGATGTCGTCGGAGTTGGGGACGTTGGCGCGAACCTTTTCGAAGAGCGCCTTGTACTCGGCGGGCGTGGTGTAGCCGACGGTGTCCGGAATGTTGATGGTGGTGGCGCCGGCCTGGATGGCTACGTTGACCATCTGGATGAGGAAGTCGATGTCGGAGCGGGTGCCGTCTTCGGTGGAGAACTCGACGTCGTCGGTGTAACTGCGGGCAAGGCGGACGCACTCGCCGACCTGGTCGATGGCCTGGGTGCGAGTGAGGCGGAGCTTGGCCTCGAGGTGGAGGTCGGAGGTGGCGAGGAAGGTGTGGATGCGGTTCTTCTGGGCCGGCTCGACGGCGCGGGCAGCAGCCTCGATATCCTCGCGCTTGCAGCGGGCGAGGGAGGCGATACGGGGACCGCGGACCTCTTTGGCGATGGCATTGACGGAGTTGAAGTCGCCTTGCGAGGCAATCGCAAAGCCTGCTTCGATGATGTCGACGCCGAGCGCCGCAAGTTGGTGCGCCATGCGGAGCTTCTCGTTGTGGTGCATGGTGCAGCCGGGAGACTGCTCGCCGTCGCGCAAGGTGGTGTCAAAGAAGACGATCTGGTTGGAGAGTGCCATGGCCGGTGACCTTTCCGTTGTCCCTAAGCATAACCTGAGCTTATGCTTGAGATGCGATGTATTCGCATTTCTAATGCCGCTATAGCCCAGCGTTTCGGGCGTAAGTTGGCGACCTAGAAGGATAAGGACAACAATGGACCTCTTTCAACTGGAGACGTTCCTAGCAGTAGCGGAGGAGCGGAGCTTTTCGCGGGCGGCGGCACGTTTACACAGGACGCAGCCGGCGGTGAGCCAGGTGATCGCCAAGCTCGAAGCCGAATTAGGCGAGACGCTGCTGGAGCGGAGCTCGCGCGATGGGACGCTAACCGATGCGGGAGAGGTGTTGAAGGAGTATGCGCAGAAGATGTTGAATCTGCGGGCAGATGCGAGCTCCGCGCTGGCGGATTTGCGGTCGATGCACACGGGCAAGCTGACGCTCGCAGCCAATGAATACACATGTCTGTACCTGCTGCCGCTGATTCATGCGTTCCGGCGAGAGCATCCGCGGGTGAAAGTAGCTGTGCAACGCACGCTGGCGAGCCGTGTAGCCGATGAGGTACTGCAGCACTCGGCGGATATGGGGATCGTGAGCTTCCGGCCCGAAGACCCACAGGTGCGGTCGATCGCGGTGTACCGCGACGAGCTGGTTTGCGTGGTGAGTCCGGCGCATCCGCTCGCGAAGGCTGGCAAGGCGACGCTGCAGAGGCTTGGGAGAGAGAGCTTTGTGGCGCACAATGTGCCCTCGCCGCTGCGGCAGAAGGTGATTGCCGCGTTCAAGCGGCATAAGCAGCCGCTGAAGATGGAAGTGGAACTGCCGAGCCTGGAGGCGATCAAGCGGTTTGTGCAGCAAGGGGACGGCGTGGCGCTGGTGCCGAAGCTGACTGTGGAGGATGAGTTGGAGACCGGCGCGCTGGTGGGGATTGCGGTGCCGGAGCTGCCGTTGGAGCGGAGGCTGCGACTGGTGCTGCGTCGGCAGGCTACGCTCTCGCACGCGGCACAAGCGTTTCTGAAGCTGGTGGAGCAGCACGCGGAGAAGCACGGAGACCCATTCTGCTTTGCGGTGGAGCGGGGCTAAGTTGTGCCCGATAAAGGGGTTCTGTGATCTCAAAAATCGTTCGTTGCGACGGAACTCTTTGGCTGAAGGCATCGTCTATCGTGTAGTCGGAGCGCCGCCGACCAGGGCTCAGGCCGGCGCATTTCGCAGAAAGCGAGTGAGAAGGTATGACAAGCAAAGGGATGATGATGGTTCGCTCGGCCGCGCTTGCATGCGGGCTGGGTGTTGCGGCGGTGGGCGCCGCTTTCGCGCAGGATCAGGCTCCACCGCCTCCACCGGCTGGGCAGATGCAGGGACCGCCGCCGGGCGGTGGGCGTGGCGGCATGATGGATCCGGGCAAGCGGGCGGACATGCTCAAGCAGAACCTGAGTCTGAGCGACGATCAGACATCGCAGGTGAAGACGATCTTCGAGGACAGCCGCACGAAGATGGAGGCACTGCGCTCGAATTCGTCGCTGTCGCAGGATGATCGCCGGTCGCAGATGATGTCGCTCCGGAAGGCTGAGAATGACAAGATCGACGCGATACTGACGCCGGACCAGAAGACGAAGTATGCAGCGTACCAGCAACAGATGCGCGATCGGATGCGGAACGGCCCGCCGAACGGAGGAGCGCCGCCGCAACCACCGCCAACGCCTCCGGCTCCGCAGAGCTGATGAAGAGCCAACAACGAACGGGCGCGGAGGACCACTCCGCGCCCGTTTCGTATTGGCTGAGCTGTGGAAAGAACGGGGGATGCCGTACGGGCGACCTTTGTACAGGTACAATTAGGCAATCAGAGCGCCGCACGACCCGCTGGCATTTCGTCTTCGGGACGGCCGATACCTCCCGGGGAGGAGTGTGCTCGATGGTGAAGGGATTTTGCTACGCATGAAGAAAATGATGTTGCTGGGCGCTTTGCTGCTGGGATTCGTTGCGGCAGGACATGCGCAGGAGAGCAGGCAGGATGCCAGTATCAGCTTTCAGGGAGTTTTCGCTCCTGACGTAAACGGGTTGGGCGTCTTCCCGATGCATTCGACCAGTACCGGTGGCGCTCTGGCGAGCTACCGATACATGTTGACGCCGCGCAGCGCGCTCGAGCTTAACTATTCGTTCGCGCAGAATACGATCTACTACAACAACGTCAGCTTCGGCGGGCATGTGCATGCGCGCCAGCAGGAAATCACGGGTGCTTATGTCTATGGGCGCACCTATGGACGGTATAACCCGTTCCTGCAGGCTGGTATCGGCGGCATGATCTTCACGCCGATCAAAGACAATGGAACGTCGAATCTGGATACCAAGCAGAATACGAATATCGGCGCGCTGTTTGGTGGCGGATTGGCGTACGAGATCAGCCCGAGCTTTGACATTCGCGCCGAGTACCGCGGATTCGTGACGAAGGCTCCGGACTTCGGTGTTGCAAGCTTCAAGACGAACCGGTACTACGTTATCTCCATCCCTGCGATCGGTATCGCGTATCACTTCTAAGACAGACTCCGTCTGAGATCAAGAATGGTGAAAGGCCCGGCGATTGCCGGGCCTTTCTTCTTGCTCTGATGTTCGGCAGCAAGTCTATGGGCCCATCTTGTAAGGGCCGCGAGCAGGGAAGTGATAGGCCGCTCCGAAGGTGAACAGATAGGGCGCGAGGCCGTCGGGCAATTCGTGATCGGAGGCGAACCAGTGCTGGTATTCGAAGTCCGCGCGCAGGTTGATGCGGTTCTTGAGCCGGTAATCCAGGCCGCCGCCGAAGGAAACGAGGTTGTAAGCGAAGTTGTCGATGTAGGTCTCGAGCTCGCCGGCAACAAGTCTCTGATGCGCAGGAAAGTTTACGACGCCGCGGCCATAGAGCACCTTGCCATATGGAGCGAGCCGGCCATGGTAGTAGTGGCGGAGATAGCGGCCGCCGATCTCGTAGGTGGTCTCGGAGAAGTGATTGCTGGGAACGAGCGCATCCGGATGGGGATCTCTCACTCGATGAAAGTTGGCTTCGATGCCATAGTGACCGAGGACGTCATAGTTGGCGTAGAACGCGAAACCACCGATGTTGTTCGGTACGTAATCGGAGTGAGCCCAGCTGAAGCCGGCGCCGACCTGAAGGTCCGCGAAGCGGCTCGCCGTGGGCGAGGCCTGACCCTGGGCGGCGAGGGGAGTGAAGAAGGTTAAGGCGACAAAAATGGAGAGATTGGGTAAATGCTTCAAGAAAGAGGCTCCATGGGGGCTCGGTGTGCCCGGCGAAGTAAGTCTCTGAACCCTCTTGGACGCGTAAAAATGCCCTGAGGTCTCTCTCAGGGCATTGGAATGTTGGGCCGAAAAGGCGAATTAACGGAACCGGTACGCCATGCCGACAGAGAACAGAGGCGGCGTGAGACCGTGAGGCGGGAAGCTGGTCCAGCGCTGATATTCGAAATCCGCGCGGGCGTTGAGCTTGTTGCTGAGGCTGTAGTCGAGCCCAACGCCAAGAGCAAAAAGGAAGTAAGTTCCCGGGGTGCTGTGGCCTTGGATCTGATCGGGGCTGGGGGCCGTGGCATGGCCAACTCCGATCAGGCCCTTGCCATAGGGAGTGAACTTCCGGTAGTGCTGCGCCCAGCGTATACCGGCGTCATAACTGCTCTCCTTGAAATCAAAGTAGGACTTGAACAAGGAGACGAGATGGGCGTTGCCTTCCACGCCGATGTGATTGTTCAAGTCAAACGTGCCGTAGAACGTCATTCCTTGGAGGTAATCGCCAATATACTGATCCTCGTTCGAAACCGTGTAGGCAACACCAACCTGGGCGATACCGCCCCGTGTCGCGGCTGCTGTCGCCTGAGCGTGGAGCGCGGAGGGCAGTACAACAACGAGGGAAAGAGCAAGGGACAGCAGACAGGTCTTCTTCATAACAGGGAGACTCTCCTTTGCGCGGGCGTCCCTGAGTTATGGATGCAACTCAGGGACGCTGCGGGGGTCTGGTTGTTTCGGGGGCCCGGTGGATTCTGCCTAATTCTGTGGTTGTGTGGCAGGAGCCGAGGCCGGGGTCGCGCTGGCGTTGTTAGCATTAGGAGCCGGTGGGTTGGAACTTGTCGTGGGTGCAGGCTGCGTTGGAGCGGGTGATCCCGTTGTCGGAGCTGTAGCAGGGGCTGCAGCTGGCGTTGCGGGAGGCGTCCAGGGGGCAAGCCTCAGGTAGACCGGAGTGATCTCGAACGGCAGCTTGTCACGGACACTGAGAAGCGGCTCGTAGGCGGTGTTCAGTTTGATCACCTGGTCGGTCCACGGATCTCTCCGGAGGAACTGGGAGAGAGGCATGGCGGCCTGTTGTTTCAGGTCGCTGTTGTTGAGCTTGGGTCCTTTGGCTACGAGAGCTTGCATCCAGAAGGTGCCGTCGGGGCGAAGCAGACCGTCGCCGATTTGCGGATCGGTCAGCGCTTTCAGGCCCTTTTCGCGGGCCTGGAGTTGCTGCAGGTAAAGGCTGAAGTACTGTTCGCCAGCTTCGAGTTCCTTGGCACCGAGGAGCTCGACGGCCTTCTTGGCTGCATCCGTGTTATCCGCGTCCGTGTGATGCATGGGGAGCTTCTCGAACGCTGACTCGGTTGGGAACATCAGGCGATCGCTGAAGGCGTACTTGGTGTCGATGTGATGGCCAAGGACGATGTGCGCCACCTGGAAGGCGAGCAGGGCATTCAGGTTGCCCATCTGCTGAGCACCATCGGCCGTCGGCACCGCCGTGGTGTCGAGCAGACCCTTGGAGAGCAGGATGGTGTTTCCGACCGAGAGTGACTCGAGCGGCTCCGTGAGCAGCGTGCGAACCCTGATCGGACGGTCAATAGGGACGTTGTTATACGCGAGAATATTGTTGGCGAGCGCCTCGAGGATCTTGTCGAACTCGCTTGGCGCGTCGATGAGGCCGGCGGTGTAGAGGCGGTCGATGACATTGTCTTCGGCCTGCTCGACCCACTGACGCTGCGCCTGGAGGGGCGAGATGTCGGAGGCCTGCTGGCTCTCGTCCGTAGCACCGACGACCTGCAGATCGGTCTGGTCGGCATCAGACTGCGGCACCTTCAGGGAGTAGCCCCAGATGTGGTTGACCGCTTTGAACTTCAGCGTACCCTGCGGGCTCTTGGGATCGCTCTCCTCGATATACACGGAGGTGGGCAGCCAGAGACCCTCCTGAACGTTGGTGCGCCAGGAGTCGAAGTGGTAGTACTCGCGGATGTCCTTCTCGCCGCCAGAGAAGCTGCCGTTGAAGCGGACGATGTTCCCGCTGTTACGGTCGATCCAGATGCGGCCTGCGAAGCGGCCCACGGCGGACTTCTTCGTGGGCTGGACGTCAAAGACAACCGTCGGAATCGTTCCGAGGAAGTCATTGCGCAGGAAGTTGAAGGTGTACATCTGGCGGTTGTAGCTGTTGCTGTCCACCAGCAGCATCTGCACGAAGCCTGCCTCGTGATACGTGAGGTGCAGGCTGCCGGAGAGGCCGGTGAGATAGCTGAGCGAGTGCTTCAGGAAGCCCTTGTTATCCTGCTTCTCCTGAACATAGCCCTGGTCGTTAATGACCTTGCCGAAGTTCACTCGCGCGAGGAAGTGAACGTCGGAGTCGGGTATCTGGCCCATCACCGGATCCGGACGCATGTTCTGGATGTAGGTCTCGACGATTGGAGCACGCTCCCGGAGCGTCTTGATCACCACCGCCTCGCGGGCGATGGACTTATCGATCAGGGCGCTCTGTGCGGGCGTGAGCTTTCGCGTCTCGTAGGCGGACTCCGCCTTCTTCTTGTCTTTGCCGAAGGCAGCGGATGCCGGCAGGGCGGCCGTCGCTACGAGTACTGCGGTGAGGGCTGTGGTGAGCCGGGTCGGAAGGTTCATAGTGCGGGGGTGCTCCTTGGGGTGCGGTGCCCGAAGGCGAACTTCTACGTTGGGCACGACGCGGGGACGTCGCGTTATACGGTTATAGACACACGATAAAGCGGTTCAGCAAAATTGAAGCAGAATTTAGCTCATCTGGAAGTTCACTAAAACGACACCCTCCCAGTCGATGGCGTGTCCGGAGTTGTCCATGGCGGGTTTGAAGCGTGTAGCTTCGGTCGCCTGGATTGCGGACTGGTCGAGGCCATGGCCAAGACCATGCACGACACCTAATACCTGGACTGCACCGCTGGCCGTTACTCGGATGCGCAGCGAAACGTTGCCCTCCAGATGCATTGCCTTAGCCTCCTCCGTGTAGACCGGGGTGGGCTTATAGGTAACCTTTGGCGCCGAGGCAAGCGTTGACTGTTGCACCTGCGGCTTCACGACCTGCGGTTGCATCTGCGTCTGCAGCTGCACATTTACGGGCGCGTTTGAGTAGTTCTTCGAGTTCATCGGGCCAGTGCCGCCCGGAACTCCGAGCTTGACGCCCTGCACAGGGCGAGCGGCATTGTCGCGGCCATTCATGCTGCCGTTCGGTGAGCCGGAGCCCATGTTCACCGCGACGGCGCGGGCGCCGTTGCCGGTGTTGCTGGCGTTCATGCCGGGCATTCCAGCCGCGCCCATATTCACGGGCGAGACTGCAGGACCGGTGAGCGGCTTCAGCGGGTTCGTGGACTGGCCCAGGCGAACAGCCGTCGGATTCGCATCATGGTTCGGCACCGAGGCGGGCATCGCCTGACCGAGGTTGACCTTCACAGGAGCCGGCGGAGGGGTAACCTTCTTCGGAGGGGCGGGCGCCATCACGACGGGCTTCGGTACGGGAACCTCGACCGGTTTAATATCGGGAACCTTTACCGGCTCCGGCATCTTGATCTTGGGCGTCTCGATCTTGGGCGGAGGCGGCATCTTGACCTTGGGCGGCGGCGGCGGTGGTGGAGGCTTCGGCGCCGGTTCCACCTTCGGCTGCGGCGGAAGCATGAGTTCGGTGACTCGCTTGGCGACGATGGGGTTCGTCTTGATGATCATCCCCAGAATCACGACCAGAGCCGCTATCGTGCAATTGATGATGATAGCGGTGACGGTGGCGCCCTTGCTTCGGGTTCCATCGTTGAGCACGCCGAAGTGAGCAAACTGCACCGGCTGCGGATTCGGGTCGTCGCTGCGAAGTGGCTTAGGCATCTCTGGTCGATCCTTATCGCTGTCGTTCAGGTAAAGCCGATGCTTTGCGGCGGATGATCTGGTAGTTACTCAAACGATACCAGAGCCTCGCAATCTCTCGGCAGATTTCGGTAGAAAAGCGCACCTGGGTTCTGTCCCCAAACTGCACTCACTTAGACTCCAAAAACCCTCTCTTGGGCTGTACCGGGTCTGCCACGAGCCTGATCCGGTGATGCCCGTAAGATGGCTGCACGAGCTGGGTGGGTCCAAGTAAGGCCGCGCCCGGTGCTTCCTGGGAGGCTGATGTGACTCACCAACTGCTGCAAACCCTTTCGACTGACATGTTTCACTTGCCGGTACCCGTTGTGGAAAAGATTCTCAGGCCGGTGATTGTCTACCTGTGCCTGATCCTTTTTCTGCGGCTGTTCGGCAAGCGAGAGCTGGCTCAGCTGAATCCGTTCGATCTGGTGGTGCTGTTGAGTTTGTCCAACACCGTGCAGAACGCGATGATCGGTGACGATAACTCCGTGAGCGGAGGAATCATCGGTGCGCTCGCTCTTCTGACCATCAACTGGCTTCTGACGTGGGTGCTGTTCCGCGCGCCCAAGGTGGACACAGCGCTGGAGGGATCTGCGACCACTTTGATCCGTGGAGGAGTGGTGGACGAGGCGGCTCTGAAGAAAGAGTCGCTGACGCACGAGGAGTTGATCTCCGTCCTCAACAAGAACGGGTACACCGATCCGGGGGAGGTCGATATCTGCTGCCTGGAGCCCAACGGAAGCTTCTACGTGAAGGGCATACAGCCGTCCGGTGACCAGGTCGCGCACTCGGAGTTGATGAACGCGCTGGCGGGCCTGCGCGCCGAAGTCATTGCTTTGCGCGAGCAGATTGCCGGACGCAGCCAGGCCGAAGGCAGTTAAGCCGAAGTCCGACGTTGGAGCCTGGCGCGTTCCCGTGCGAGGCGCTCGGGAGGAGCGGACATTGTGGCGTCCTTCACGGCTGCCCGGTAGCCACCCATATAGATCGAGTGCATCACCGCCAGGGCGCAGCCGACTCCGAAGGCGAAGCCCAGGAAGAATCCGATGATGGCTCCCCATTCGAAGGTCACGGTCTGTAGGATGGCACGTCACGCCGGTCTTTTCATCCTCGGGGTGCGATCGTCGCGCATATATTGCGGCGAACTCACCGGTTCTGATTTGGACGATTGCGATCCGAGGGCGTGTACAGCACATAGCCTGCCCCGGAGAGCATCGTGGTTGAGCTGAGTTTCCAGTCTGCAAGCCCCTGTGACCATAGCACTTCGGCGTCGCGAGATAGTAACGGTACAGGCGTGCTCTGCCACGTTCGGGGTATTTGGAAGGCGCACTGAAGAGAGAAATTGATGCGATTTTTCAACATGCTCAGCGGGAGTGGCGAACGAGGTGCTGCTTGTAGAGGATTTTTTATCGGAGATATGCGTGCACTGAACGAGAGCGGTTGCAAGTCCGCAAACTGATAGCGTAGCTTCGGATTCTGCGGCAATGGTTGTGCAACTTTGCCGCCAATCTCGAAGATCGATGGAGAGTTTCTCGCAAGATGCCTACTGAATCGCAGAGCCAGGAGAGCGGCGCGGCCGCGGAGATAAGGAACGCCAAGACTGCCGACAACAATGTGTTCGAGTCCGTGCTGCGGGAGAACCGGCTGTTTCCACCGCCGGCGGAGTTTGCCGCGAAGGCGTGGATTGGCTCAGAGGCAGAGTATGAGCGCGTGTATCGCAGAAGCGTTGAGGATCCTGAGGGCTTCTGGGCCGAGGCTGCGAGTGAGCTCGAGTGGTTCCGTGCCGTGGACAAAGGTAATTGAGGGCGACGGACCCGAGACAAAGTGGTTTGTGGATGGGCGACTCAACCTTTCGCACAACTGCGTCGACCGGCATGCACATGGTTCGCGGCGCGACAAGGTCGCGTTGCTGTGGGAAGGTGAGCCGGGCGAAGTGCGGAAGCTCACCTATGGTGAGCTGCACGGGCAAGTCCAGCGGTTCGCAAATGTGCTGAAGGCGCAGGGCGTCAAGAAGGGCGACCGCGTGGCGATCTACATGGGCATGAGCCCGGAGCTCGCGATTGCACTCCTGGCCTGCGCGCGGATCGGCGCGGTCCACTCGGTGATCTTCGGCGGATTTGCGGCGCATGCGATTGCAGACCGCGTGAATGATTCGGACTGCCAGGTGGTGGTAACGCAGGACCTCAGCTACAGGCGCGGCGGCGAGGTGAAGCTGAAGCAGATTGTGGATGAGGCACTCCAGAAGTGTCCGGGCGTGCGCAAGGTGGTCGTGTATCAACGCGCGCCGGATAAGAGTGTGCCGATGACCTCCGGCCGCGATGTGTGGTGGCACGAGGAGATGGCGAAGGCCGCGGCCGAGTGTGCGTGCGAAGAGATGGATGCGGAGGATCCGCTGTACATCCTGTACACGAGCGGAACGACGGGCAAGCCGAAGGGGCTGGTGCACACGACGGGCGGCTACTCGGTGCAGACGTACCTGACGTCGAAGTACGTGTTCGATCTGCGCGACGAGGATGTGTATTGGTGCTCGGCAGATATTGGATGGGTGACCGGACACAGCTACGTGGTGTACGGCCCGCTGCAGACCGGCGCGACGGTGATGATGTACGAGGGTGCGCCGAACTGGCCAGAGTGCGATCGCTTCTGGCAGATCATCGACGACCACAAGGTGACGGTGTTCTACACGGCGCCGACCGCAATTCGCGCGTTTGTGAAGTGGGGTAATGAGTGGGTACACAAACACGACCTCGGCAGTCTGCGGCTGCTGGGAACGGTCGGTGAACCGATCAATCCTGAGGCGTGGATGTGGTACCACCGCGAGATTGGCAAGGAGCGCTGCCCGATTGTGGACACGTGGTGGCAGACGGAGACAGGCTCGATCATGATCTCGCCGCTGCCAGGAGCGATTGCGACCAAGCCCGGCTCGGCGACGAAGCCGTTCTTCGGGATTACGCCCGAGGTGGTGACCCGTGACGGCAACGCTGTGCCGGCGGGCCATGGAGGTCTGCTGGTGATTCGCAAACCGTGGCCTTCGCGCGCGCGGACGATCTGGGGCGATCACGAGCGGTTTGTGAAGACTTACTTCTCCGACGTCCCGGGCTGCTACTTCACAGGTGATGGCGCGCGCTGGGATGCCAATGGCTATTACTGGCTGATGGGCCGCGTGGATGACGTCATCAACGTGAGCGGGCACCGGCTGGGAACGATGGAGATTGAGTCGGCGCTGGTGGCGCACGCGAAGGTGGCGGAGGCTGCGGTGGTGGGGCGGCCGGACGAGATGAAGGGGCAGGCGATTTCCGCCTTCGTGTCGCTGGAGCAGGGGCACGAGCCGACACCGGAGCTGAAGCAGGAGTTGCGGCAGTGGGTGGCGAAGGAGATTGGAGCGCTGGCGCGTCCAGACGACGTGCGCTTCACGCAACTGCTGCCCAAGACGCGTTCGGGCAAGATAATGCGGCGGTTGCTGCGGGAGTTGGCGACGACGGGCGAGGTGAAGGGCGACACGACGACGCTCGAAGACTTCAGCGTGCTGGCGAAGCTGAAGGAAAACGATGAGTAACGTCCCCGAAACCGACGCCGGAAAGGCACGTCTACATAAATAACTAGAGACTGGAGAAGTATGAGGTTCGGTCTGTGGAATGCGGGATTGGCGGCGCTGTTGTTCGCCGCGGGAGCAGCCGCGTGGGCGCAACAGGGGAAGCCTGCGACAACAGCGACAACGGCGGCGAACTCGAGCGAGCCCGCTGACATACCTACGAGCGGTTCTGCCGGCACGATCAACGTGCAGGCCAAGCTGGTGGTGATGCCGGCAGTGGTGCGCGACAAGAAGGGTGCGCTGGTCAACGACCTGAAGAAGGAGAACTTCTCACTCGAGGTAGATGGGCAGGCGCAGGCAATCCGGTACTTTGACCACGACACCGATGTTCCTCTGACGCTGGGGCTGCTGGTGGACGTCAGCGGAAGTATGCGGAATGAGGTGGATCCGGAGAAGTCCGCGAGCCAGAGCTTTCTGGACACGATGCTGATGCCTGCGGCCGGAAATCGCGCGGCGGACAAGGCTTTCGTAGTGCAGTTTGCGAAGCAGGTCGAGCTGCTGCAGGACGCAACGGACGCCAAACCACGGCTGCAGCGCGCGCTGCGGGAGCTTGGTACATCCAGCCCGAGTTTTCATAACGCGGATGACAACTCCGGGCCGAATACTGACAGCGAGGGCCGTTACATCCGCCGCGGCGGAACGGCTCTGTACGACGCGATTTATCTCTCCGGCGACGAGGTGATGTCGAAGCAGGCCGGGAAGCGGCGGGCGCTGGTGGTGCTGACGGATGGTGTGGACCGCGGAAGCAAGGAGTCCCTCACCGACGCGATTGAGGCGGCGCAGCGGGCAGACACGATCGTGTACGGAATTTATTACAAAGGCGAGAACGGGCGGCAGGACTTTAATCGTGCGGGTCAGCACCGCGGAGGGTACCCGGGGGGTGGTGGGGGTTATCCGGGTGGAGGTGGAGGCTATCCCGGGGGTGGTGGGGGTTATCCGGGTGGAGGGTATCCAGGTGGCGGAGGAGGGTATCCGCAGGGTGGGGGGCAGAATCCGCGGCAGGGCGGGGATGGCCACCAGCCGTATGTGGATGGAAAGAAGACGCTGGAGCGGATCTGCGGGGAGACGGGTGGGCGGGTGTTTGAGGTGGGCAAGAAGCAGTCGATCGATGATATCTACAAGCAGATTGGCGAGGAGCTGCGGGCACAGTACCGGGTGGGCTTCAGCCCGGCGGGCGATGCAGCCAAGGACCGCTACCACCAGATCAACCTGGCTCTGACCGGGGATGAGGGTAAGAAGAAGCTCGATGTGCAGACCAGAGACGGGTACTACATGGGGCAGTAGATCTGGTATCGGGTGGGGTGCCCTCCCCTGTTTTTGCGCAAAATCTTCAGGGAATTGGGCTTAGGGCGGACCTAGGTGCGTCATGGCGGTTGTTAAGGATCGAAACCCGGCGCAGGCCGGGTTAGGTAAAAGTGTTCCTACTTCTATATGGGGCGGGTCAAGAGGGCGGGGCATTCCCCGGGGTGAACACTTCCGCTGCTTCTCAGCCGAGTTACGCGAGCGTGCCGAGAGACGATGGCGGAGCCGACGGCAGAACGAGTTGCGATGTAGGGTGCTGTCGGTGGTGCTTGAATAGCCGGCCTCTGTCGAGATGGAGGACGAAGATCGCCAGGATGAAGATGACGAGGAGTGCTCCGGCGAAGAGAATCACGACGGCAAGGAAATTGGGTTTGTCTGGGGGGAGCTGCTCCAGGTGATGGTGTTGACCTTTCATGTAGTTTTAGATGCGACGGCGTACCCGGACGCGATGTGAGTGGAATCGGGAGCGTCTTTCGCGCATCATTGGAGTGCATGTGAAAGGAGTACGGAGGATGTACAGGAGATTCACGGGGAACGGGATCCGGATTGTTGCTGCCGGTGCAGTGCTGGCAGTCGGTGCAGTGATGGCTGCGGCGCCGAAGGCAACGGCTCAGTCGTCGCCGATTCCGCACGCGCATATCTATCCTGATGTGCAGGCGGCACACACGGACATTCAGGCGGCACTGGCGAAGGCACGTGCAGAACACAAGCGTGTGCTGCTGGACTTTGGCGGAGACTGGTGCGGCGACTGCCAGGTGCTGAACTACTACATGCACCAGAGTCCGAATAAGGAGCTTCTGGAGAAGTATTACGTGCTGGTGGACGTGAACATCGGACACATTGATCAGAACATCGACATCGGCGACAGGTATGGTGTTGTGCTGAAGAAGGGCGTGCCGGCGATGGCTGTGCTCCGGCCGGACGGAACAGTCGTCTACGGTCAGAAGAACGGTGAGTTCGAGAACATGCGCAATATGCAGAGCTCGGACCTGACGACGTTCCTTGAGGCGTGGAAGCCGCAGCACTAAAGCCGCTGCACAGAGACCGCAGCACAGAGGCGTGAGCGCAAAGCAATGACAGGTCAGGCCGCGATGGATCGCGTCGTAATCGCACCGGTGCGGCGTGCAGCCGGCTTCGGACGGTTGCTGCGTCGCACGTTCTTTGCAGCGGTGGAGCACGACGCGTTCACGGTGGCGCAGGCGGCGGCGTACTCGGCGATGGTGGCGCTGTTTCCTGCGCTGGTGGTGATTGCGGCGGCGGTGGCGCTGCTGCCGCCGTGGCTTCCGCTGAAGATGCAGATGGCTGGCTTTTTCGAGCGGATGCTGCCGGAGACTATCAGCCCGCTGCTGGACTGGTACTTTGCGACGACGCATCAGGCCTCGCAGACGGCGGGCGCGCTGCTGAGCTCCGGTGTGGTGAGCCTGATGGGTGCGGCCAATGTGATGGCGACGCTGATGGAGGGATTTCGGCGCGCGCACGACCTGCCGCTGCCACCGGGCAGCTTCTGGAGCAGACGCGGACGGGCGCTGGCGCTGGTACCGCTGTCGATGCTGCCGATGACGGCTGCGAGCGCGTTGATTGTCTTCGGGCACATGCTGACGCACTGGCTGGCCGCGCAGATTCCAGAGTTTGTGCGGCCGGGATTTTTTGCGGCATCGCTGGTGCTGCGCTGGACGCTGGCGCTGGGGACGAGCGTCGGCATCCTCGCGGTGGTTTATCACCTGGGAACAGATATGAGCCGGCACGTGCGTGAACAGTTGGAGCCGATGGTGCGCGAGCCATGGATGATCTTGCGTCGTGACTGGACCTGGCGTGCGAGTCTTCCGGGAGCGGCGCTGGCGACGGTGCTCTGGTTTGCTTCGACGCTGTCGTTTGGCTTTTATGTGACGCGGTTTGCGAACTATGGACGCGTCTATGGTTCGCTGGGCGCGGCGATCGCGCTGATGGTGTGGCTGTACATTATCGCGCTGACGGTGTTGATAGGCGCTGAGTTCAATGCACAGTGGGCGGCTGAGCATCGTGATCCGGACACAGCGGCGGCATTGTGGAAGACGTCGGGCGCGAGCAGGCGGCGTCCGAGTAGAATTGCTGACTGATTAGTTGGAGATCGATTTATGCGGGCTCTGACGCCTGAAGTGGAAGAGAGAGAGTTGATGGACGCCAGAGACAACGGGATGGGTGTGGACAACGCCCGCAGGGCAAAGATTGTCGCCACGCTGGGACCAGCATCGAGTACGGAAGACCTTTTTCGCCAGTTGCTGCGGGCCGGGCTGGATGTAGCGCGATTGAACTTCTCGCATGGATCGCACGAGCAGAAGGCCGAGCTGATTGCGATGGTGCGCAAGGTGGCGCGCGAGGAGGCGAAACCAATCTGCATCCTTGCCGACCTGCAGGGGCCGAAGATTCGTACGGGCACGCTCGTGGGTCACAAACCGGTGATGCTGGAGACGGGCAAGCGGCTGACGATTACGCCGGAGAAGATTGAGGGCACGGCGGAGCGTGTGAGCACGGTGTTTACGACGCTCGCCGAGAACCTGAAGACGGGCGACCGGATTCTGCTGTCGGATGGATTGATTGAGCTGCGCGTGGTGGAACTGCGCGGCGCCGACGTGGTGACGGAGATCATCAACGGCGGCATGCTGGGCGAGAAGAAGGGCATCAATCTGCCGGGCATTCCGGTGAAGGTGCCGTCGCTGACGGAGAAGGATGAAGAGGACCTGGAGTTTGCGATCAAGCAGGGTGTCGACTCGATCGCGGTCTCCTTTGTGCAGACAGCGGAAGACGTGCGCTATGTGAAGCGCAGAGTCACGGCGCTGGGATCAGAGGCGTGGGTAATTGCGAAGCTCGAAAAGCCGCAGGCGGTGGATCACCTGGATACGATCCTGGAGGCCAGCGACGGAATCATGGTGGCGCGCGGCGACCTGGGTGTTGAGGTGCCGCCGGAGAAGGTTCCGGCGATTCAGAAGCATCTGATCCGCCGTGCGGCGGAGTATCAGAAGCCGGTGATTACGGCGACGCAGATGCTGGAGTCGATGATTGACAATCCGCGGCCCACGCGCGCGGAGGCTTCGGATGTAGCGAATGCGATCTATGACGGCTCGGACGCGGTGATGTTGTCGGCGGAGAGCGCGGCGGGCAAGTATCCGGTGGAGTCGGTCGCGATGATGGCGAAGATTGTGGTGGAGACCGAGACGCAGATGCGGTTGCTGCCACGGCAGGGTGCGATGGGGCAGCACCGGAAGTCGTTGAACATTCCGGAGACGATCTGCGAATGCATGGCGCACTCGGCGCAGGATCTGGACCTGGCAGCGATTGCGATCTTTACGGAGACGGGCAATACGGCGCGGTTGCTTTCGAAGTACAGGCCGGAGGCACCGATTTATGCGATGTCGCCGTTCGAGGAAGTTGTGAGCCGCTGCATGCTGCTGTGGGGAACGTTCCCGATCCAGTGCGATCGCTTCACGGATACGGACAAGCTGGTGGAGATGGCCGAAGACATGCTCGAGCATGGTGGGTTTGTTAGGGCGAAGGACGTGGTGGGGATTGTGGCCGGAACGGCGACGAGGACGGGTGCGACGAACTTTATGCGGCTGCATCTGATTGGGGACAGGTAAAGCAAGATTTTAGATATTAGATTTTGGATGTTAGGGCCAGGGCCACAGGATGGGTGAGGGGTTTCGGGATCGTATTGTTTGGCAGCGTGCTGTTGAACTGACAACCGCGATTTATGAGTTGACGCGAGACTTTCCTCGCGAAGAGATGTACGGACTGACGAATCAATTGCGCCGGGCTGCTGTATCGATCCCAAGTAATATCGCAGAGGGCCACGGCAGGAATAGTCATGGCCAATTGCTTCAATTCATCTGCGTGGCTCGCGGATCGAATTACGAGGTGCAGACTCAGCTCGAAATCGCGGATCGACTCTGTTTTGGTTCGGATCAGAAGAGAGTCGTTTGCCGGTCGCTATCGATCGAGATAGGTAAAATGTTGAACGCAACAATAACCTCTCTCGAATCGCGTCGCAATACTTCCGAAAAAGTAGTTTCTAACAGCTACGTCTCTAAAATCTAAAATCTCTCCTATGGGCAGGATTCACGTTCTTTCAGACCAGGTGGCGAACCAGATCGCTGCTGGTGAGGTGGTGGAGCGTCCTGCTTCGGTGGTGAAGGAGCTGCTCGAGAACTCGCTGGATGCGGGCGCGACGCGCATTCGGCTGGAGGTTGAGGGCGGCGGGCGGAAGCTGATTCGCATCGTCGACAACGGGCATGGGATGGGGCGCGATGATGCGCTGCTGGCGTTCGAGCGGCATGCGACGTCGAAGCTGCGGTCGAGTGATGATCTGCTGAGTATTGCGACGCTGGGGTTTCGGGGCGAGGCGTTGCCGTCGATTGCGTCGGTGGCGCGAGTGACGCTGGAGACGCGTGCGCCGGAGGATGCGGTAGGGACGTCGCTGGAGATTGCGGGTGGGAATCTGCTGCGCGTGGACGATGCGGGGCTGCCGGCAGGGACGACGATCGCGGTGCGGGATCTGTTCTTCAATACGCCGGCGCGGCGGAAGTTTTTGCGGAGCGAGCAGACGGAGCTTGGGCATGTGGCGGCGCTGGTGACGCATTATGCGCTGGCGCATCCGACGAAGCATTTTGAGCTGCATACGTCGACGCAGGCGCTGGTGGTGGCGCCGGCGGTGGCGAATGCGGGGGAGCGGCTGTTTCAGATCTTCGGGCGCGAGACGTTCGAGAGCTTGATTCCGGTGGCGGCGGAGATTGATTTTTCGCGTGCAGGGTTGCCGGAGCCTCCGCCGTGGAAGAGGGCGGAGGATTATGAGCCGCCGGAGCCTGGGTTTTTGCGGATGAGCGGGTTCGTCTCGAAGCCGGAGCTGCAGAAGCTGAACCGGAATTCGATCTATGTGTTTGCGAATGGGCGGTTGATTCGCGACCGGCTGGTGTTGCATGCGCTGACGGAGGCGTACAGGAACATCATTCCGCCTACGTCGTTTCCTGTGGTGTTGCTGTTTCTGGAGATGCCGCCGCAGGAGATCGATGTGAATGTGCATCCGGCGAAGACAGAGGTGCGGTTCCGGCAGGGCTCGTTTGTGCACGACTTTGTGCGGGACTCGGTGCGTACGGCGCTGATGCAGGCGAGGCCGGCGGCGAGTTTCTTTCAGGCTCTGCATGCGGCGCCGACGGCGGCGGAGTCGTTGATGATCGATGTGAGTCCGCTGCCGGGTGTGGAGCAGGCGGTCTTTGAACCGCGGGATGCGATGGTGTCGCAGAGCGAGGGCGTGATTGAGCCGGGAGATGTTGCGAGCTTTGCGCTGCGCGAGAGGATCGTGGCGCCGTCGCCGGGAAGGCTGGGGTTTGAGGGCGCGGGGATGGCGGTGGGGTATGAGGATTCTGCGAACCCACTCATCGCGCAACAGCGCGTGATGAATGGGGCACCCAGGGTGGTGGTGCGGCGCAGCCGACGCTGAACTCGCTGGCGTCGTTGAGGCCGTTGGGGCAGTTGCGGGACTCGTTCATCCTGGCGGTGAATGAGGAGGGGCTGTGGATTATCGACCAGCATGTGGCGCATGAGCGCGTGCTGTTTGAGAAGATTCTGCGCGAGCGCGAGGTGGAGAAGGTGCAGCGGCAGCGGCTGCTGATGCCGGTGCTGGTGGATCTGCTGCCGGAGCAGATGGTGACGTTTGCGGAGATTGGGGAGGAGTTGGAGCGCAACGGCTTTGAGGCCGAGCCGTTTGGGCCGCGGACGCTGGCGATCAAGGCGGCTCCGGCGGGTTTGGAGGGCGGGGAGCTCGAGCGGATGCTCGAGGAGGTGCTCGGGGTGACGGAGAAGTCGGCGCAGGTGGAGAACGAGGATCTTCGCAGGACGAGGATTGCGGCGTCGATTGCCTGCCATGCGGCGATCAAGGTGAATATGCCGCTGGAGCCGGCAAAGATTGACTGGTTGCTGCGGGAACTGGCGAAAACGGAGCATCCGACGAACTGCCCGCATGGGCGGCCCATTGCATTGCGGTATTCTTTGAAAGAGATCCAGCGCGCCTTTCAACGGATATGAAGGCGCAACTGAAGGGCCAAGCTGGGATTCCTGACCTCCGCTACGAGCGGAGGTTGATGCTGTCTGGATCTGCAGGGCTGGGCCTATCGAGATCCATGGTTACGCGGCCCAAGTGCCGTTCACGCGGACAAGCTCCGCAGTCTGAGAGTTTTGCTTTGAGTTCTACACCACAGTTCAATGGGGAACAGTTGGCCGGCGCGCGAAATGAGCGATGGCATCAGGGCGGCGATGCGCTGCTGACACTGGAGGCGGCGCGCGAGTGGGTGGGCGAGTTGGGGCTGGTGCTGTTTGCGCCACGAGCGCATCAGTTGGCGACGCCTGCGCCGTCGCTGGTGGAGGCGACGCTGGGACGCGCGGCGAGTGCGCCGACTGCGGCGGAGACGGAGGCTGCGCGCGGGCTGGTGGCGCGCATGACGGCGGATGGTTCGGCTGTGCCGCTGAACCTGCTGGGTTCTGCGGGCGATGTGCCGGACTTTGTGGTGTCGGCGCAGGCGTTCAGTTATGTGTTTACGCTGCGCGGAGACAAGAGCTGGAAACAGCCACCGGGGACATCGGGAGCGGGAAACGTTTCGCCGCTGGCGCTGAAGGTGTATGAGGCGCTCGTTGCAGGCAATGCGTTGACCGCGCGTGAGCTCGTGTCGGAGCTGGGACGCGAGGTGACGGAGAGTGCGATCGTACGGGCGCTGGGTGAGCTGTGGATGCAGCTCAGAGTGATTCCTCTGTTGCAGCAGGATGGGGCGGCAACAATGTGGGAGCTGACCTCGCGGCGGTTTACGAAGCAGATTAAGGCAGGAGCCAATGCGGGGTTGCCGACAGCGCTTTCCGCGGTGATTTCGCTGTACCTTGCGCAGGTGTATGTGGCGACTGAGGAAGAGATCGAGACGTTTCTTTCGCCACTGACGGCGCGATCGAAGGTGCGCGATGTGTTGCACGGGTTGACTGCGGCGAGGCAGCTGGAGAACGCGGTCCTCGAAGGCAAGACGCTGCTGTACATTCCGGGCGCCCTGCCGGAGTTTCCTGAGATTGTTGCTGCGGAGCCTGTGGCTGCAGAGGGAGAGATCGCGGCTGCTGCTGCAGTAATGGGCGGGATTGCCGGCGAAGAGAGAATTCGCAAGTTTGATCGTCCGCGCACGCCCCGACCTCCGCGCGAGGATCGCGGCGAACGTCCGTTCCGCAAGACGGGTGGAGATCGTGGAGGGCCCGCGAAGCCGTTTGGTGAGCGAGGACCACGCAAGCCGTTTGGTGAGCGGAAACCTTATGCGCGGGCTGGCGGCAGGAGTGAGGGCAGGACCGAGGGCAGAGCACCTGCAGAACGCGAGCGGCGGCCGTTTCAGCGCGATCGTGCTGAAGGTGCACGTCCAAGCTTTGCGCGTCCGTGGGATGAAGAGCGGAAGCCAAGACCGCGAAGCGAGGAAGGTGAACGTCCCGCCAGCAAGAGGCCGCCCTATCGCAAGGCTGAGGAAGGGCGCGGAGGCGAAAAGCGGGAGTTTCGCTCGGGTCCGCGCAAGAGTGGCCCGGATCGTGGTCCGCGAGAGGAGCGGCCGTTTCGTCCACGGCGCGAGGGTGAGCCCGGAGGATTTGCGTCACGCCCAGCGAAGACATTTCGTCCGCGACGTGAAGGTGAAGGAGCCGGAGCGCGGCCGGCGAAGACATTTCGTCCACGTCGTGAGGGGGAACGCGAAGGATTTGCGTCACGTCCAGCGAAGCCCTACAAGGCGCGGGGAGAAGGCGATCGCGCAGGATTCGGGTCACGTCCAGCGAAGCCGTTTCGTCCGCGGCGTGAAGGTGAACGTGAGGGATTTGCATCGCGTCCAGCGAAGCCGTACAAGGCACGGGGAGAAGGCGATCGCACCGGGTTCGGGTCACGTCCAGCGAAGCCGTTTCGTCCACGCCGCGAGGGCGAACGTGAGGGGTTTGCGTCACGCCCATCGAAGCCATTTCGCCCACGTCCCGAGGGTGAACGCGAGGGATTTTCTTCGCGTCCATCGAAGCCGTACAAGGCGCGGGGAGAAGGCGATCGCGGAACTGCAGAAAAGAGGCCGTATCGCAGAGCAGAGAGCAGCGATCGGCCACGGCCGACGGGTGATCGGAAGCCAGGAGGCAAGCCGGGTTTTGGGGGTAAGGCAACGTTCGGCGCGAAGAAGAAGTTTGGTGGTGACCGGAAGTTTACGTCTGCGGGCAAGGCGGCCGGAAAGAGCCGGTTTGGAGCCAAGCCGAAGCCAAAGTTTGGGGCTAAGAGTGGCAATTCCAAGGGTGGCAAAACGGGTGGACCGCGGACAGGCACAGCCAAACCGCGGCCTAAGGCGGAGGAGTAGCTGCCAGGCATGAATGAGACAGCAGCGAAGGACAGGGCGCGCGAGCGTCCGGTGATTGCGATTGACGGGCCGGCGGGAGCGGGAAAGAGCACGCTGGCGGCGCACCTGGCGAGGAAGTTCGGGTTTCTCAACCTGGAGACCGGGGCGATGTACCGCGCGCTGGCGCTGAAGGCGATTGAGCGCGATCTGTCCTTTGACGACGAGGCGGCGTTGATGGAACTGGCCGAGTACACGCGACTTGCGCTGGAGCCGCAGGCCGAAGGCAACCGCGTGTTTCTGGACGGAGTGGACGTCTCGCGCAGAGTGCGGGACGTGGACGTGACGGAGGCGGCTTCGAGGGTCTCTGTGCACCCGGCGCTGAGGGCGTGGATGGTGATCCAGCAGCGCAAGCTGGGCGAGCGCGGCGGCGTGGTGATGGAGGGCCGCGACATCGGCACGGCCGTGTTCCCGGACGCTGAAGTGAAGATCTTTCTGGATGCGGCGCCGGAGGTGCGGGGAAACCGACGTTTCAGACAGCGCGGTCCGGAGAACGAGAGTAAGGTTACCGAAGAGTCAGTGCTGAAGGAACTGCGAGCGCGCGATGCCAGGGACCGAAACCGGGCACAGTCACCGCTCAAGCCAGCCGAGGATGCGGTGATTCTGGACTCCACGGCGATGACCCTGAACGAGGTTCTGGCGGCTGCGGAAACCATCGTGAGGAGCCATGTAGAGGCGGCTAAGTTGCACTAAACACAGTGCAGTTCTCTATATGTCTGAATTTTTTGGTGGAAAAATTGGCAGTCGTGCTACCATTCCCACATCGTTTGAAACAGATTGGTTTTCCGCAGGTTTCAACCGGCCGAAGCCCCGATTTGGATTCAGCGTCAAGTCACAACACGAAGGATTTACGAGACATGGAACAGGGAACGGTGAAGTGGTTCAACGACGCCAAGGGTTTTGGCTTCATCAGTCGGCAGAATGGCGAGGATGTGTTCGTACACTATTCCGCGATCAACACGAATGGCTTCAAGAGCCTGCAGGAAGGTCAGGCCGTTCAGTTCAACGTGGTGAAGGGACCCAAGGGCTGGCAGGCGTCTGACGTTCAGCCGCTGTAGTCATCGATCAGCAGTACTGGGACAATTCAACTTTTTGAGGCTTGTAGGGACGCTACGAGATATGAGCGCAGGGACAGCAGAGGCTGTCCCTGTCTCCTTTTGCAGTCAATCTTGTAACGACTTGATATTGTTAGGGCTTCGGTCGGGCGGGTGGGGTTGAAGCCGCAGGGGCCGGTTCGGTCGGAGTCGAAGGTTCAGACGCAGTGTCAGTGTCTTCGAGAACTTGAGTGCCTGGCAGGATGGTGACTGAAGTTGTAAGTTTTCGGTAGTCGGAGAAGGTCTGGCGGGCGTCGCCATTGAAGCCTTTGAATAGCAGAAAGCGGCCGTCGACATGGGCGGAGGTCTGAGCCTGAAACCAGATCTCACCGTTGACCGGCGCGAAGGTGGAGTCGAACCAGCTTCCTTTTTTGATATTGACGAGCAGACCGCCGCCGATGTGAAAGTTCTCCTGGAGAGTGCCGTAGAAGCGCAGCATGGCGTCGTCACGTTCGTCGACCCATAGGGTTCCTGCGAGCCGGCGCATGACCTCCTCGCCGAGATTGGCGGCCTTGGCGGATGGATCACCTTTGTAGTCAAAGACCAGGGTTGGACGGCCGTTGATGATCTCGCGGCGCGGATTGGTAAACGTTGCTACTTTGAGCAGGCCAGAGGCGCTGATGACGACCTGATCCTTCTCGGGCTTCTGCTCCTTCGCCTTCAATTTTGCAACGAGCTTGTGAACGCGCTCCTGCTCCTTTGCGGCATGGTCGGGCGAGAGTGGTTTGCCGTCGCGTGAGATGTGCTGAAAGACTTCAAAATTCTCGACGTAGAAGGCCTGGTACTGATCGGTGTGGGTCTTCTTGCTGCCGTTGGAGGAGAACTCGTCGGCCGTAATGGTCATGGTGCAGATGTAGTTTTTACGCAGGCTCTCGAGAGCGATGGAACGCGCGCGAACCCGAGCGATGACCGCGTGGATGTCGGGGAGCGGAGCGGAGAGGTGTGGGGCAGGATCCGATGAGGTGACTGCGTGGGATGCCGATGGTGTTGGTGTCTGTGAAGTCGCGGAGAGAGTGCAAAGGAGAAGAGCGGCGACCCCGGTGAGGACCCGACGGTGCATAGGCTTCAAGTTTATGTGCAGGGAGGGTCATCGTGCGAACCGGATGTGCGGCGGTCTCGCGAGCGGCGGCGGAGCCAATGAACGCCACCCATGCCCAAACCGCCGGCCAGAGTGGCAATCAGCGCAGCTAACACGGCGAGAGCAATCAGCACGATGATCAGCAACGAGAAGCCGGCGAGCAGCGCCGAGGCCGCGGTCTGCAGGATCGCGTGAATGACGGCGATGAGTGCGTGGAGAAGAATCACCTGGGCGATAGGACGCGGAAATCAGGCTGCGTGCTTGCGGCTAAGGTTGGTTCAACTTTCGATCGTCGGGTTCAGGTATTGATTGTGCGGGCTCGGCTGGGTCCTGCGCGGTGCCTACGGTGAAGCCGATGGCAGTGAGCCACCGCTCGACGGCAGAGAGAGCTTCACGCGATGAGCGAGATGTGTAGACAATCTCTGCGGCGCTTACGCCGGTGAAGCGCAGCGCGAAGCAGGACTGCGGCCGATAGGTGCAGGAGGCGAGGTCCGCGATGCTGAGTGCGTTGGTGGGCGTGCAGAGGATGGTGCGCGGCGGCGCCATGCGATCCAGCATGCTGAAGATTTCGAGCTTGGACTCGAGCTCGTCGGGGACGAAGTCTATGGCGAGGTCCGCGTCGCGGACTGCGTCCTCGACAGTAGACGCGAGATGAAGCGCGCCGGAAGCCGTTTCGGAGGCGAATACCTGCTGAGCGCTGCGCAGGCGCGAGGGCATGACGTCTTCGAGCGTGACCTCGAAGCCGGTGCGGACGCAGCGCAGCGCGAAATCACGGCCTGCAGATCCTGCGCCAATGACCGCGATGCGGCGCAGCTCGCCGGAGGTCGACATCGGGGTGCGGTTACTTTGTGGTGAGGGCAGCGAGGACGGACTCGTAGCTGGGCTCGGAGTTGCGGATGTGATCTGCAACGCGAGCGCGCTCTTCGTCAGAGAGCACCGGCAGCACGGAGAGAATGCGGCGCAGGGTGACCGAGATGTCGTCAACGTAATTCATGGTGCGGATGGCTTCGCCGGAAAGAGGCACTGCTGGAATCTCCTTGGTGGTCTGGTGTTAGTTTACGCGGTTGTGGCGTGGAGTGGCGGCTAGCGCGTGGCGCCTTCCAGGATGCGGAGAGCGGCGGAGTCAGTGGGGCTGCCGGCGGACTCTCCTTCGATGGGCTTCTGGTAACCGTCGCGGTCGCACATCTCGGTGATGGCGCAGAGACGGGCGGCGAATTCCGGCTTGAGATCGTCGAGGCCAACACGCCAGGTCCAGTTGCCAGTGGCGGCAGCGGGGCGGTTCATGCGCGCTTCGCTGCCGAGCTCGAGAACGTCCTGTAAGGGGTAGATGGCGATGTTTGCGACAGAGCCAGCGGCGGCGCGGATCATGTCCCAGACGATCTCGTGGTCGTTGCTGGGGTCGACGGGGCCGAGATAAATCTCAACATTTGTGCGCTCGTCGAGCGTGGTGTCTTCTCGCCACCAGCCGAGCGTGGTGTTGTTGTCGTGCGTGCCGGTGTAGACGACGGTGTTGGCGATGTAACGATGCGGAAGATAGGTGTGACCACCGCGCTCGGCAAAACCGAACTGCAGGATGCGCATGCCGGGCATGCCGAAGTATTCGCGCAGTTCGTCGACCTCGGGCGTGATGAGGCCGAGGTCTTCGGCGATGAAGGGGAGATTTCCGAAGATCTCTTTGAGCCGGTTGAAGAGGGCCTGGCCGGGAGCTTTGACCCAGTGACCGTTGATGGCGGTCTCTTCGTCGGCGGCGATCGACCAGAAGGCCTCGAAGCCGCGGAAGTGGTCGAGGCGAATGAGGTCGTAGAGAGCGAGCGAGCGGCGAATGCGAGCGACCCACCAGTCGAAGCCGCGCTCCTCGAGCAGGGTCCACTTGTAGAGTGGATTGCCCCAGCGCTGGCCGTTGGCAGAGAAGTAGTCAGGGGGAACACCGGAGACACGCGTGGGCTGCCGCCGCTCGTCGAGCTCGAAGGCCTCGGGGTGCGTCCAGACATCGGCAGAGTCGTAGCTGACGAAGATGGCGACGTCACCGAGGATTTTGATCTTGCGCTCCGCGCAGTAACTATGAAGGGAGCTCCATTGTTCGGCGAAGAAGAACTGAATGACTTGCTCGATGGCGACGTCGTGGCCGGATTCATTGAGCAGCGCGGTCATGGCGTCGGACTGACGGAAGGCGTATTCGGGTGGCCAGCTGATCCAGCCGGAGTAGTTGAAGCGGCGGCGAAGGACGGCAAACATCGCCCAGTCGGTGAGCCAGGAGATGTTGTCCTGCGCGAAGCGTTGGAAGCGGGCACGCTCCTCGCCGCTGGCGCGGTCGAGGAAATTGGCGGCAGCCTCTTCGATGAGCGGGCGCTTGGCGTCGAACGCACGTTCGAAGTCGCAGGGGCCATTGTGGCCGGGGAGCCCTTCGATGCGATCCGGCGTCAGCCAGCCAGCGTCGACGAGGCGCTCAAGAGAGATGAGAAGCGGATTGCCGGCGAAGGCGGAGAGAGCAGAGTAGGGCGAACTACCGTAGCCGGTTGGATTGAGCGGAAGAACCTGCCAGAGACGCTGCTTGCCCGCGGCGAGGAAGTCGACAAAAGCGAAGGCGGCAGGGCCGAAGTCGCCGATGCCGCCGTAAGAGGGAAGCGAGGTGATGTGCAGTAAGATTCCGGAAACCCGCTCTGACGTCATCGCGTTCCTTCACTCCCTCCGGACCTGAAGCGTAGGACGTATGCATTGCGCGGACGGGATGCCGGACCCCGTCTCACGCAATGCGATGAGGTTTACGGGAGGCCGCCGGGCTGCTTATGGCTGTAGACGACGCCACCGTTCTGTTGATACCGCTGCAACAGGGATGCGGCAAACAGGCCAAAGGCTTCCTGCCGCTGCTGCTCGAGGAGCTTCTCACGAGTCGCGGGAAGATTCTTTGCGAGGTCCTCGGCGGTGGGTTCCTGCTTGTCGACAACCTGAGCGACGGTACCGTTGGGCCCTTCGTTGATCGGACCGGAGATTCCGCCCTTGGGCAGGGAGAAGAGAACCGACGCGGGGCCGCTCATGGATCCGAGGTCCGGGAGCTGGGTGTCGCGGCCGATGAGGTCGCTCGTCTTGACCGGGAGCTTCATCTCAGCAGCTGCCTTCGGAAGGTCATTGAGGACCTTGGCGCGGTCGGCGAGCTTGATGAGTTGCGCATTCAGCAACTCGGGCGCCTTCTGGTCGCGATAGTCGTCAACAACGTGTGACTTCCATGAGGCGAAGTCCGGTGCATGTGCGGCCTTCAGGTCGAGGACCTGGAAGATCGCATAGCCCTCGCCAGTCGAGGCGCTCTGCGGGGCTGCGCCCTTCGCAGCGCCAAAGGCGGCGGTCAGCAGGGCAGTCGAGTCGGGCAGGCTTGGGATGACTCCATCACGCCCGATGTAGTCGGTGGTGACGACGTGCAGGTTGTGCGCCTGCGCGGTCTTCTCGAGACCGTCCTTGCGGGCTTCGGCGGCGAGTTGGTTGGCGTAGTTCTGTGCAGCGCCGGCCGCCTTCTGGCTCTCGAGCGCAGCGACGATCGAGTCATGCACTTCGGCGAGGGTCTTGGTATGCGCGGGCTGCTTCGCGATGGTCTGGATGATGTGATAGCCGAACTGCGAGCGAACGAGACCGGAGGTCTGGCCGGGGTTGAGCGCCATCGCGGCCTGAGCATAGGCGTGATCGAGGCCGCTGGTCGGCATCATCGGGAGCGCACCGCCCTGGTCCTTGGAGCCGGGGTCGTCGGAGTACTTCTTGGCAAGCTCTGCAAAGTTGCCGCCGGACTGAACCTGCTTGAGGACGTCCTGAGCCTTGGCCTTGGCATCGGCGTCCGCCTTCGCGTCAGCGCCCTTGGGAACTGTGATCAGAATGTGGCGGGTCTGCACCTGCTCAGGCGACTTGAACTGATCGAGGTGGGAGTTGTAGTACGCCTGAATCTCGGATTCGCTGGCCTGCGGCTTGCCGCCCGGAAGGCTGGCGTCGTCGAAGGCGATGAAGGTGATCTTGCGAGTCTCAGGAACGGCGTTTGCGTAGTGAGCTGCGTTCTGCTTGAAGAAGGCCTGAAGATCAGCGTCAGAAGGGTTGATCGTCTTCTTGATGTCCTCGCCCGAGACGACCGCGTAGGTGAACTTCACCTTCTGGCCCTGCTGGAGATATTCCGTGCGGACGGCATTGTCAGAGACAGACACGCTGCCAGTGACGAGCGCTTCGAGACGCTGAAGTTCGAGGTCCTCTTTGACCTCCTTCTCGAAGGCCGCGACGCCTACGCCGAAGAACTGCTCGACGAAGTTCATGTACGCCTGCTCGCCGATGAACTTGCCGCCGGGAAAGAGATACTGCGAGAGCGGACCTGTGCTGAGCTCGCGGCGGAGATCGTCGTCGGAGACCTGAAGGCCAAGGCGGTCAGCCTCGCGAGCGAGAACAGCGCGCTCGACCTGCTGCTGACCGACGCGGTTGATGAGGAAGGGAAGCGCGTAGTCGGGCAGGTGTTGCTGCTGCATCTGACGCTGGGTCTGCTGCTGGACCTCCTGCATCGAGATGGGCGTGCTCCCGCCAAGGAGTCTGCCCCAAACGCCAGGGGTGCGTACGGTGGCGAAGAGTGCGGCGCTGTTCGCGGTGTCGTCATTAAAGATGCCGGGCACCAGGGTGATGACCATGGTGACGATGGCGGCGGCGATGATGACGCCGAAGATGATCTTGGTGGCTTTGTTGTCCTGCTGAAAGATGCGGATCATGCCTGGTTGACGACCTTCACTTCAAAACGAGCCGTGGGGCGGTCTCGTGTGCCCGGGATTTGTGCGCAGAATATGCGAGTCTCGCAGCGGAGACGCATCACTCCTGCATGCAGGGGCTTCGTTTTGAGTATAAATCAGCGGCGGTGACGTCATTCAGCAGGCGAAGCGCCTAACCGACACTTGTTATGCGCGTTGCAGGGAAAAGGGCTGCGGAATCCGCAGCCCCTGTGGTGTCGATCCTGTCAGAAATCAGCGGCCGTAGTAGGGCGCGTAGTAATAACCGTAGTACGGGCTGTAGTAGCGGCGCATCTGCGGCTGCTGCGGGTTGGGGCCGGCAGCATAGGCGAGGCGGGCCATCTCCTGCTCGGAGACAGTTCTTACGACTGCCGGCTGCGCAAGCTGGAAGGCGATAACAGCCTCCGGGGGGACCACCACCCGCCCGCTGGGCGAGGCGGCTGAGCCGGCCACGCCGACGCCGGCGCCAGCGGCCGCGCCAACGGCCGCGCCTGCACCACCTCCGGCGATTCCGCCGATGATCGCGCCGAGAGCGCCGAGGCCGATCGCGCTGTTGACCGTGGTTGCTGTCTTGTCACGGCCCTGCTGCTCCCAGAGCTGGGTGCGCAGCGGGTAGTTGACGCCAGCCAGAGTTACGCTGTCGATCTCGAGCGAGAGTGCGCCCTGACCGCTCAACGCGCCGGCCTTTCTGGCGTCGATTACAGTGCCCTGCACGGGGGCGCCGCGCGGAATTGCAACCGCTCCATCGGCCGCGACGTCGTTGATTACCGTGCCGTCAAAGGGCGTGCCGGGCTGAATGTGGTTGGAGTCCAGCCCGCGGTTGATGCGGATGCGAAGGATTGATCCGGGGGGGATCGTGACTTCGACACCGGGTTGCTGACCGCCGGGGGGAGTGTCAGCCTGTTCGGGACCATTGCTGTAGAGCGGACGACGCTGCGGCGGGCCGTAGGGTTGGGGCTGTCCCTGATACGGCTGGGGTTGGCCGTAGGGCTGCGGTTGCCCATAGGGCTGCGGTTGTCCGTAGGGCTGTGGCTGACTGGGGTAAGCCTGTGATTGCGACCGGTCTTGAGGAGGGCCGTAGCCGCCGGGGTACTGTTGGCTATCCGGTTGTCCGTAGGGCTGTGGCTGAGTTTGCGCCTGCGGTGGGCCATAGCCGCCGGGATACTGCTGGTTCCCCGGTGCGTCGTAGGGTTGTGGCTGAGTTTGGGACTGCGGAGGGCCGTAGCCTCCCGGATATTGATTGCCTTGCTGCGAGTTCTGGGGGTTGGTGGAGGGTTGCTGCGGCTGAGGGGATTCCTGCGGCTGCCCCGAATATCCCTGATCCGGATTCGGCATAGGCGGTGCAGTGTTCTCGGCCTGCTGCGAGGGCTGCGCAGCAGGCGCGCACGTGCCATCGGACTGTAGTGCACAGTTCGGCGATTGTGAAGTGTTTTGATCAGTTGTTGAAGCCTGGTCGGTTGGAGCGGGTGAATCGCCCAGCGCCATCTCATCGACGACCTTTTTGACACCTACTGCACGCGCCACCAGGTTCTCCGCCTTGGTGCGCATTGCCTCGTCCTGGACATTACCGGTCAGGGTGACAGTGCCATAAACAGTCGAGGACTGAATGTTTTGCGTGGAGAGTTCGGGGGCGCTGGCCAGTGCGCGAAGGACGTTGGCTTCGACCTGCGCGTCTGGCAAACTTTCCGCGGTCGACTGATTTTGAGCCATGGCCGCGGTGCCGAATGCGAGGCTGGCGGCGAGCATGGGATAAATGATTCGAGAAAAGCCGTGGCGGCTCATAGTGAATGTGCTCCTGGTGGGCGCCGAAGGTTCCGCAGACACTTCGGGCTGGCGCCGCTGTCCATCAGAACAGACGCAGTTTGGGAAGAAAAGTTCCGGTGGAGGTTCAACACTCTGGTAACGAGCAAACCTTTCGCTTCAAAGGGGATTCGACGGAGCAGCGAGCGCGTTTGACCCGCGTCGATCAGCGTGGCATCATAAGAGTGCGGGGTGGAGCAGCCCGGTAGCTCGTTGGGCTCATAACCCAAAGGTCGCAGGTTCAAATCCTGCCCCCGCAACCATCCGAAAGTACGGGTTCTCCTCTGAGTCGAAGGGTTGAGAGCCCATTTTCGTTTCTGTGAACATATCCCATCACCTTCAGCAACATAGAGGCGTTTGACCTCGTGTTCGGACGGCACCATTCGGATTTCCGTCACGTGTTTCTGTAACTCGGCCTTGGCTCGGTGGGGATCGGCGTTTAGCAGAGCCCGGAGATCTAACTGTCCTCCTGAATTCAGCTCCTCGTTCAAAACATTGAGTTGCACCTTTCGGGGCGTCGCGCACCCTCGATCGGCTTTGCATGGGATCCCTTCGAGGATGGCAAGACCTCCGTTCACGGCGCCGCACAACGTGGTGTCGTTCGTCCGCGCTTACTTGGCGTCGGCGTTCGTGCGAGCGTGAATCAAGTAGCCCTGCCGCACCAAGGCTGTAATCTCATCGGCTGGTCCTTCGTTGCGCTCGAGTCGCAGCACCTCTAGTGAAGACTCGCGGCTTGGCAGAGAGGTGGGTGCGAATCGGAGAGGCTCGGTGGTGGTGTCCTGGTTCCCCAGTGGTTTGGCGCGGAGCCCATCGTGAAGACCAGCGTGCCTCCACTGGCAATGTCTTCCTGACGGAGCCAGTTGTCTTCTATGGAGTGACCGTTCAGAGTCACTGACTGCACGTAATGGTTGATGTGCTCGGGGTCGAGGTTCTTTGCGATTATGTGCAGCGTCTTGCCATTACCGACGGCTATTGTGACGTCGGGGTAGCTGGGTGTTCCGATGAGATAAACGGGCTGGCCGGAGTTCGGATAGAAGCCGATGGAGTTAAAGAGGAACCAACTGGACATCGCGCCCGAGTCGTCGTTGCCGGGGATGCCGGCGCGGCCCGCAGTGAACCACTTTTCGAGCAGCAGCGTGATGACGTCGGCTGTCCTGTCGGGACGGTTGACCCAGTTGTAGAGCACGGGCATCAGGAAGCCCGGCTCGTTCGTAACGTCGAAGTGCTGGCGCAGGAAGATGTAGTCGAGCCGCTGGATGAACGTATTGTCGCCGCCGGCGAGCTCGATCACCTTGCGCTCGTCCTGCGGCGCGTAGAACGAGTACGTCCACAGGTCGCCTTCGTAGAAGAAGTCCGGCCATGTACCGCGCACGACGAAGTATGGTTCCGCGAAGCTGCCGTCCGGATTGCGTGGACGAAGGAAACCCTTGAAGCCCTCGTGCGTGAGGTCCTTGTCCCACAGGTTTTGCCAGTTGTCGGCACGCTTCGCGAAGAGCTTCGCTTCAGTGTCATGGTGCAGGCCGCACGCGACCTCGGCGATGGCGAAGTCATCGTACGCGTACTCCACTGTGCGCGACCCGCTTCGCTCATCTGCCAAAGTTACAAAGCCCTTGCTGTTGTAGTCGAGGATGCCGCCGCGGCCTTCCTTCTGCTGGTCCTTTGGAGGCACCGACGCGTCCTTGAGCATGGCCTGGAAAGCGGTTTCATAATCGATGCCCTTGAGGCCCTTGACGTATGCATCCGCAATCATAACGTTGGCATTCGAGCCGCCCTGCGTACGGCCATTGTCGTTGCCGCTGCGTGCGTCCGGCATGTAGCCGGTGTGCTTATAGATATCGATGAGGGAGCGAATGAGGTCGCGCTCGCGCTCGGGTGCGATGAGAGTAAGTAGTGGGGCAGAGCTGCGGAAGGTGTCCCAGATGGCGTAGTAGTCGTCGTAGTAGGGGTGATCAGGGTAGGACGTTGGCCAGTAGGGGTTCTCGCCCGTGCGGTCGGAGGGCATCAGCATCGTGTGATAGAGCGCGGTATATGCCTTGGTCCGCTGCTCGCTGGTTGCGCCGCGCAACTCGACTACCGAGAGTGCTTTGTCCCACGCGGCCGTGGCTTTGGCGCGTGTCGCGTCAAAGTTCCATCCGGGTATCTCTTCCGCGATATTTGCCTTGGCCTGGTCTGTGCTGATGAAGGAGACGCCGACCTTCGTGAGCACCGCCTGCCGCGCATGCGGCTGCAGCTCAAAGCTCGCGCCGAGCTGTCCATCATCGCCGGACTGTGCGGAGCCAGCATCGCTCGGTTTGTCATTGGTCCATGTGCGGACGGAGCTCGCGGCGGTATCGAGCACCATATCGAAGTACACGCGGTACTCGCCTCCACGATTCCATCCGCCAATGTATCTTCCGAAGCCGGCGACCTCGCGCGGCGAAACTACGTGCACTTCGCCTCCAAGGAATCGCTGTGACTCCCAACCCGTGCCCTTGTTCAGGCAGTGCGCGATGTCTACGGTCAGGTGCGCTGGAGCGTCTGTGAGGAACGTGTAGCGGTGCATGGCCACGCGCCGCGTAGCCGTGAGTTCCGCTCGCACGTTATAGCGAGTGAGTGTGGCTGCGTAATAACCAGGGTGGTCGACCTCGTTTACGCGTGGGGTTTGCATGTCGCCCAGGTTCAGATTCCCGGTGGCGGGCATGACGAGGATGTTGCCGTACTTGCCGGAGGCTCCTGAGAGATGAAGATGCGAGAAGCCGATGATCGCGCCGCCGCTCATGTAGCCGAAACCCGAGGGGCGGCCGTCGAAGCTCTGCATGTCGGGCGCGACTTTCACCATGCCGAAGGGAAGTGCCGCGCCGACGAAGGTGTTTCCACCCCAATCGACGCCGAGAAACGGATAGACATCGCGTGCGTGGCCGGGGGGCTGCGGCGTTTGGGCAACACTGTTGTGAACGATGCAGGCGGAGAGTAAAGCAGACAATACCGTACGACACGAAATCACGTAAAAGCGCCTCATTCGGGTTAGACCTTTAGGAAGATTCTCTTCCTGAATAACAGCAGGACCGGCACAAAACAGATCACAACATAGACAACGGCGTATGCCAGCGCGGCGATGTATGGGTTTGGAATGAATGCTGCGAATGGGAGGAAAAGTGTCTTCTGCAGCGTGTAGCCGGAGCCCGGCGCTCTCACGCTGGAGAGAAACGAAGCCAGGAACTCGGATAATGCGTACCCCGCGAGTGCATTGGTTCCGAAAGCGATCAGCGGAATTGCAAGGCGCGTCCCTTTCCTCTGAACATCGAGCCACCAGATGAAGATGCTCAGTGCCAGGAGGCTTACTCCAGCATTGAAGAGAACAAAGGAACTGGTCCAAAGGCGCTTGTTAAGAGGCAGCCAATGGCTCCATACCAAGCCGGCAAGCAGGCAAAAGACTCCGGCCACGAGAAGCCGTTTTGCCTTTGCGGCGGCGCTTCGGGGTGTCTGCAGGACAAAGGCGGTGAGGACCCCGATCAGGGTGGAGGCGAGCGCCGGAATCGACGCGAGCAGACCTTCGGGATCATAGTAACCCTGGTGATAGAGGTGCTTCGCCGGCAGAAGATGGCGGTCAAACCATGCAGGCAGGTTGCCGTGCGGGTCGAGCAATGGGACGCTCACACCGGGTAAGCCGTAGCCAGGCACGGGAACCCACCGGAGGAGTATCCAGTAGCTCAGCAGGATGGCTACGGTTACCCAGACAATGGCGCGCGGACGCAGCCACAGGTAGATCAAGCTGGCCAAAAAGAAACAGATTGCGATCCTTTGCAGAACGCCGAAGACACGAAGCGTGTGCAGATCGAATCGGGGAAAACCATTGATGGCAATCCCGATCGCAAACAAAACAAGGGCGCGTTGGAGTGCTTGACGGACCAGGACGCGCCGTCGAATGCCACGTCGTAGTTTCCCGCCCAGCGAGAGCACCAGAGAGATGCCCACCATGAACAGGAAGCAGGGAAAGACAACGTCTGCCAGGGTGCACCCGTTCCACGGAGAATGACGCAGCAGGCGATAAGTGTGCGTTCCATCTCCGCTGGTGTTGACCAGAATCATCAATGCGATCGTGAGGCCGCGCAACGCGTCGAGCGACTGCAATCGTGCGGCCAGCCCGGAAGGTGCAGGGACGCCCGGATCAGAAGGTATCGTTGCAACCGGATTCGGGGCGTGCTCAATCATCGGGGAGCGACAGACTCGGCTCTGATGGCCTCCGGGCGCTGGAGACGAGGCGAGCGACTATCTTATCTGTGTACCGTTAGAATGTAGCTAACCTCGCGTTAGCGACCTAGTTCTTTCACGGCTATTCTGACGCGATTCACCGTGAAAAACCGACCGTATTGCCGAGTTGGAGCAGCATTGACGACCGCCCCCCAGCGCGTAGACCAAACGCCATCCGTCGAAGAGCAACGACTTCTCCTCGACCGAATTCTCTCTTCCAAGCTTTTTGGCAAGTCGCACCGTCTCGCCAGCTTTCTTCGCTTCATCTGCGAGGAGCAGCAGCAGGGGCGCGGCCATACGATCCAGGAACAGCGCATCGGCACAGTGGTCTTCGGCCGCCCGGAGAGCTACCACATGGGCGAGGACAGCATTGTGCGCTCGCAAGCCCGCTTCCTTCGACTTCGGCTGCAGGAATACTTCGCCACGGAAGGGAAGGATGAGTCGATCGTTCTCACTGTGCCGAAGGGAAGCTACGTACCCGAGTTTCATTTCCGGGAGCCGTCCGGCCAGCCTGCACCTTTTGCCTTGGGTCCGTCCCCCGTGGTGCCCGGGGATGCGTTTCTGCCGCTTGAACGACCACGTCACCGCGGTTCTTTGTGGGCCGTGCTGGCTGCCGTTGCCGTGGTGGTGCTCTGTGCCGCCGTGTTCATTGGCTGGCGCCTGACTCGCCCGGATGGAATTGCCAAGGTTTCAAGACCGGAGAGGAACTTCTGGACCAGCATCTTCGATCCGAAGAGGTCGACCCTCATTGTGCCGGCAGACAGCAGCCTCGTGTTGATGAATGAGCTGACTGGCACGGAGATTGGCCTGCCGGACTACGTGACGAGGCGCTATCGCAGCTTCAAACCTCCGTCCGAAATGGAACACCTCTGGTCCGCGCTTCTTCAGAGTCAATATACGAGCCTGGCGGACCTGAGGATCGTTTCGGACCTCGAGCGGCTGCCGCAGGTGGATCCAACAAAAACCCAGATCCGCTTCGCTCGCGATTTGAGTGTGAGTGAGATCAAACAGAACAATGTTTTCCTTATTGGGAGTGCGCGGGCAAACCCCTGGGTAGGCCTGTTTGACGGATACGGCCGATTTCGCGTGGGCTACGACGCACAGGCAAAGGTGAATGTGGTGGAGAACCGCGATCCCGGCCCAGGAGAGAAGCCGTTTTATATTGAGGTAGGCGACGCGAACGAACACCTGGCCTACGGAGTAATCCGGTATCTGCCCAGCCTCGATGGCCAAAGCTCGTCGTTGCTCGTTGGCGGAACCAGCAAGGCGGGGACGGAGGCTGCGGCGGAGTTCCTGCTTGGCCCGGATTTCCCTAAGTTCCTCAATACTCTCGTTCGCGGAGGAGCAGTTCCGCATTTCGAGCTCCTGCTTTCGGCTCGCAACCTCAACGGAAACTCCTACCAGAGCACCGTCGTCTGCTATCACCTGGTAACGAGCGCCGGCGGCCGATAGAGGGCAGATAGTCGAGGGAGCATTGAGGCTCTCCGGTCGCTCCATTTTCCTCGGCAATCGACCTCTGCCGCGGCGTTTCACTGTGCTCGTAAATCATTGAAATTACTAATGTTTTAGGCGTTTCACGGTGAAATTCGAAGTGCACTGTGAAATACGTTGCGAGCCGCACATATGGCCCCTGATACTCGCCTCGACTCTCCTCAGGATCCTTTTCGACGAACGTGAAGATTTGAAGCCTCCTGAGTCGAGAATTTGGAGGCAGTACATGAACTTTTATAAGTCGCTCGCGGTGGGGCATCTCGTGATAAACGCACGGAGACGGAGCCTAGCCTGCACTCTAATGCTCGGATTGATGCTCGTGGGGGGAACGCGCCTGCTTGCGCAAGGCATCACCGGCACAATCTCCGGTACCGTAACTGACCCGACCGGCGCCGTCGTACCTGGAGCCACAGTTACCGTCAAGCAAACCAGCACCAATGCGGTTCACGTGGTGACCACTTCGGAGAATGGGAGCTTCACTGTCACCCAACTCCCCCCGGACGACTACACAGTGGACGTGGAGCATCAGGGGTTCCAGCGTTTTCGCCAGAATGGCGTTCACCTCACCATCGACCAGACCGTCTCCCTCGCGCCCGTCCTTCCGCTGGGGGCGATCTCGGAAACGGTCGAGGTCTCGGGTGCGGCTCCCGTCATCCAGACTAGTGACTCCTCGGTTGGCTCCGTCGTTGAGAGCCAGGCCATTCAGAACACCCCGCTCAATGGCCGCCTCAGCCTCATGGGGCTGATCGCGCTAGCTCCCGGCGTGCAGGGTGTTGGTGCGCAGGACCAGCTCGCTACTCGCGGTCTTACCTTTGCCGGCGGCACGGGCTCCCGCAACTCCTACGGCGGCCTCGCGTCCACGCTCGACGGTGTCAGCAACGCCGAGGTTACGCTGCAAAGAGCGGAGCCGGAGATTCCGTCTCTCGATGCGGTCTCGCAGTTCAAGATGCTGAGCACGGGTGCGCCTGCGGAATTCGGGCAGCCGATGGCGCTTATCGTAGTCAGTGCAAGTGGCACCAACCAGTACCACGGTGAACTGCTGGAATACAACCGCTCCAAAGGAATGAGTGCGAAGTCCTACTTCAACGGCGCAATCCCGCGGCCTCCGTACGAGCGCAACGAATTTGGCGGGAACTTCAATGGCCCAGTTTGGATTCCGAAGATCTATAACGGCAAAGACCGCAGCTTCTTCTTCGTGGCATACGAGGGCTTCCGACTGACGCAGGGCTACTCGGACAACACGCAGGAGCCGACGCTCTTGATGCGGCAGGGTAACTTCACGGAGTTTCCCACGCTGAAGCTCATCGACCCGCTAACGGGTGCGCCTTTCACCACGCCTAACGTCATTCCGACGAACCGCATCAACACGGTCTCGCAGCAGCTTATGACGCTGCTTATGCCTCTACCGACCGCGTCGGGAACGGGTGTTAACACGTTCGAGCAGGTCTCTTTGACGTCGGAAGCGAATCGTTTCTCAGTTCGGTTCGATCACCGTCTGACGGACAAGGATCAGATTCGGTTCACGTATCTGCGCGCATTCTACGGGCCGAGCCCGACGAACGGCTCCAACAGCCTGCAGGGTGGTAATGCTCAGGACGGCGAGCACAACTCGAACTTCATCCTCGGATGGACGCATACGTTCAATGCGAGCCTGCTGGCAGACACGTACGCCAACTTCTTCCATCTGCCGATCTATCGCACACCGCAGAACTACAAGACGGACTTTTCGGCGATCATTCCCGGCCTTGGAGCGGAGCTGATCCAGGGCGCGCCGCAGATCTCCATCACGAATATTCAGTCGATCTCGGAGCATGGATCGAAGGATCTTGAGCAGGTCGCACAGATCGGTACGAACGTGACGAAGGTCACCGGGAACCACACGATCAAAGTCGGCTTCTCCTATCTCTATGACAACCACTGGAACAATGCCGCCGTTGTTCCGGAGCGCGGCCAGTACACGTTCAACGGACGCTACTCCGGCAATGCTTTCGCGGACTTCCTTTTGGGTTTTCCCGTGTCGACCGGCAAGCCGACTCCGAACAACTTCATCACGCGCAATATTTCTGCTCAGTACGCGGCCTATATTCAGGACGATTGGAAGCCCTTCCATAATCTGACTATTAACGCTGGCCTGCGCTACGACCTCCAATGGTTCCGCGACAATCCGTATGGCTTCGACTCGCTCTATGTTCCGTCTCTGAAGCAGGTGGTGGTCTTCGGCACTTCGATGCCTCCGCAGGCGATTCCGCAGTTTGTGTCGTCCATTCCGATCACGCTTTCGAGCCAGGTTGGGCTGCCAAACAGCGTTTTTGCTTACCTCGGTCAGGATAAGAACAACGTCTCGCCACGCTTGGGCTTCGCGTACCAGGCGTTTCCCAACACGGTTCTCCGCGGCGCCTTCGGTATCTACTACAACCTGCTGCCGGCTTCGTATGTAGGCACCGCGCCATTCGCGAATCTACCGTTTTCCGGATCGCAGACCTTCAACAACTCGACGACTAATCCGCCCGCTTTCTCCATGTCGAATCCGTTCTCGGCAACGGGCGCCTTCACGGCCAACCCCAACGTTCTGGCGCAGGCTCATACCACGACGCCGTACACGGAGGAGTACAACCTCGCGCTCGAGCGTCAGTTCGGCAGCAGCTGGGCGGTGCGTATCGGGTACGTGGGTCAGAACAACATCAAGCAGAACAACTACGGAGGCAGCGGCAATTACGCTCCTAACATCAACCTCCCGCTGCTACCGACTCCCATCAAGTCAGGATCGGGTGTGACGGTGCAGGGCCTCAATCAGGTGCAGCCGTTCTCGGCGATCAGTCTGAACATGGATCCGATCTTCCACAGCAATATGAACTCGCTGCAGATCGGCGCGCATCACCAGTACCACAGCGGCGTGGCGTTTGGAGCGGAGTACCAGTGGACTCGCGTCCTCGGTACAGAGAACCTCGAGAATCCTTCGGGATTCACGCCGAACGACTCCCATGGGCCCATCGCGGGCATTGCACCCCAGGTGCTCACGGTGAACTATTCCTATCTCTTCCCATTTGGCCACGGCAGGGCATTGCTCTCGGACGCCACCGGGTTCGTGGATAAGCTCGTCAGCGGCTGGCAGGTGTCGGGCATCACGGTGTTCCAGAACGGGCAGCCATTCTCCGTCGCCTATTCGGCGCCTGGCACCTACACGGACGCCAGCGGCAATGTGTGGACCAATCTTGCCAGCGGTCGTGCGAATCGCGTCAACGGTGTCGCGATTTATCCCTCGGCCAAGACGAAGAAACAGTGGTTCAATCCGGCAGCCTTTGCAGCACCAACGAATGCGGCAGGCATCCCCGGCGGAGCCTATGGCAACACGGGCTATGACATGCTGCGCGGGCCACGCTACCAGAGCTGGGACATCAACCTCGAGAAGAACATCGAGTGGCATGAGCGTTACCGCGTCCAGTTGCGCGCCGATGCGTTCAACGTCTTCAATCACCCCAACTTCGGAGTTCCAAACGCCAACATCAGCAACACGTCGACGGTCGGTACGATCACGTCCGTAAGCGGCACGCCAACGTACCAGCAACGCACAGTAGAGTTCGCAGCGAAGTTCAACTTCTAGCAGGTGCAGCGAACCTTTTGGCATGACACAGCAGCAAGCTTGCTGAAGCTCGCTGCTGTGTCCCCCGATCGATGGAGATCTTGATGATTCGGCAGTTCTTTGGGCTTTTGTTGGTTGCTGCAGCAACCTCTCTCCTGCCTGCGCAGAGTGTTCCCACTGCCCGGCACATTTCTCCCGCAAAGCTGGACCGAAATACGAGTGAGCTCTTTCGGGATTCGATGTACTGGGACAACTACTTCTATGACAGCTCGGCCAAGCTGGTGCGTAGCCCCGAGGGTGGGGCCTCTGCTCACAGTGCAGGGCATTACATGGTGCGCGAGTCGAGCTGGTACGCGCTGGGTCTCTTGCTGCGCGATCAGCAAGGTGATCGCAAGCGCGCCGCAGAGATATTGGATACCGTCCTGAAGGAGCAATACACCCAGCCGGGTGTACGCTGGTTCGGCACTTACAAGCGCACGCCGGAAGAGCCGGACCCGACCCAGAAAAGCATCATCTGGCGCGGCTATGATCCAAACTGGCGCCACTTCATCGGCACTACGTTCGCCATCATTCTGATCGAGTTTCCCGACCGTGTCTCGCCCGAGTTGCGCGATCGCATGTACAAAGCAATCGACCTTGCGATCGAAGGTGAGATGCAGGAAGGGCGGCTCGTGCCGTCATATACCAACATCGCGCTGATGTATGGATTCCTTTGGGATTTCGCTGCAGTGCATGACCACAATTCCGCCTGGTTGCAGCAGTCCGCCGCATGGAACGAGCAAGTCTACAAGCTCTACAAGCAGTACGACTCGTTTTACGAGTACAACTCGCCGACCTATTGCGGAGTGGACATCTATGGTCTCGCGCTGTTCCGTGACTATGGCTCGTCGGAGCACATGCGCGCCATCGGAAGGGAGATGGAAGCGGGGCTCTGGCGCGATCTGATGAAGTACTACCAGCCGAACCTGCGCAACCTGAGCGGCCCATATGATCGCTCGTACGGTATGGACATGGAGAGCTACGTCAGCGTGGTCGGTCTGTGGATGCGGACGGTGCTCGATCAGGCGCATGCACCTTTCCCGCAACTCTCCGCCACGACCGACCATCTTCCAGACCTCTGGTTCGCGCCCCACGCCGCGATCCTCGGCACAAGCATTCCCGCTGATGCGCTGGCCAGGATGAAACAGTTCGACGGCGAGCACCTGGTGCGCAAGCAAATCGATGCAAACCGGACTGCGACAGCATGGATCAGCAAGGATCTCATCTTCGGCGGTGAGCTCACGCACAAGACGAAGGACGCCGGCACGACGACTCAGTTCCATCCGGCGACGATCCAGTGGCGTACACCGTCTGGCTCCATTGGATGGGTGCAACTTGTGCAGTGCCCACCTGTCGACGCCAGCGCTGATGAACACGGCCTCACCATCGATACATCCGGCACGGCTCGATTCCGAATCCATGCCGCGGGACTTGATAAGAGCAAGGTAAACGGCTCGGCTTGGGATCTTCCGGGCGTGCACATCACTGCTCAGACCGATGCGACGGAGTCTACGGTGGAAGCTGGTAACGACTACGTCGACGTCGTGTACAACGGCATGAATCACATGCGACTCTCCATTCAGGCGGTACGGTAGATCCAATGAAAAGTACGCATTGTCTTGTTCTCGCGTTGTCCCTCGCAACGTGCTCTCTCGCGGCACAGACGCCGCAGTCTTATTTCTCAAACTGGCCTGCGGGTCTTTCGCCGCAGGAAGTAGGGAAGCGCGTCGCCGAGCACTTTGTGCCCAGCCCGCACCATGAGCCGGGGAAGATTCACTACTCTGAGGCGGCTGCCTGGTACGGTGCGCTCACCTATGCTTCACTCACGCATGACCCGGGGCTGCAGCATGAGCTCATTCGACGGTTCGATCCGCTGCTGCCCGGCGGGGCTGAAGTCGGCTTGATTCCGTCGCGCCGGCACGTGGACGACGAAATCTTCGGAATCATCCCCATGGAGATCGGCATCCAGACCCACGACGCGAAATATACCGCCATGGGTCTGCAGTTTGCCGATCACCAATGGGAGAACCCACAGCCGGACGGGCTCTCCGCGGAAACGCGCTACTGGGTCGATGACATGTACATGCTCACGATCCTGCAGCTTGAGGCGTATCGCGCTACGGGCGACCGCAAATACCTGGATCGCGACGCGAAGGAGATGGCAGCATACCTGGACAAGCTGCAGCAGACGAACGGGTTGTTCTATCACGCGCCCGATGTTCCATACTTTTGGGGCAGAGGTGATGGTTGGGTCGCGGCGGGCATGGCAGAGATGCTGCGCGAACTTCCTGCCGACCACCCGCAGCGCGCGCGCATCCTCGATGGCTACCGCAAGATGATGGCCGGCCTGCTGCAGTATCAGGGCAAGGACGGCATGTGGCGGCAGCTCATCGATCACGATGAAGCGTGGCCTGAGAGCTCCGGCTCCGCCATGTTCACGTTCGCGATGATCACGGGGGTGAAGAACGGCTGGTTGGATGCTGCCACGTATGGCCCGGCTGCTCGGCGCGCGTGGATAGCCGTTGCTGGTTATATTGACCAGAACGAGAACATCACGAGCGTATGTGAGGGCACGGGCAAGTTCAACAGCCTGGATTACTATCTCGCGCGCAAGCGTCGCACGGGAGACTTCCATGGCCAAGCGCCGGTGCTATGGGCAGCCTCGGCCCTGCTACGCTAACGCCCGATATGAAAACATCATCTTTCTAGCCGTATTCTGAAGCGAGCTTTCGGGTCTTTGCGGTGCCCCGCAACCAAAGAATCCGAATATTCTCAATGACTCCCAAGTTTCCGGCTTGGGAGTTTTCGCTGTGGAGGATGGCGCGCCGGGTGGGCCAGGGTGCGCGAAGCTAATGTGCATAAAAGGCCCCGCTCACGAGGAGCGGGGCGATGGGAGTGCGACACAGGCTAAAAGGTGAGCTTGACGGACCCCTGGAAGACACGAGCGGTGTTCCAGGTGGAGGAGACCTGCCCGAATGTGGATGAACTGAGCGCCGCGGCGCCGCCGCTGGTGCCGGCGATCGTACCGGTGGTGCTGCCGGTGGGCGCGTTGAAGTCTGGGTGGTTGAGGAGATTGAAAGCCTCGAGGCGCAGTTGCATCGCGAGGCGCTCCCAGATGGGGAAGACGCGCGAGATCTGCGCGTCGAACTGATAGAACGGCGCACCGCGGAAGGCGTTGCGGCTGGCGTTGCCGTAGGTTCCGGAGGCGACAGGGAGGGGGCAGGGCGCAGCGGTTGTGGAGTTGCCACAGAAGGCTGCGGGGTTCAGGTAAGCGCGGTTGGCTGCGCCGGTGCCCGAGCGGATCGCATGGTGGAGATAGACGGGAACGCCGGGAACGAGGTTGGGACGATCGTTGCCGATGTCAGTGAGCGAGATATCAGTACCGGTCGTGACGGTGAACGGGGAGCCGCTGCTGATGTGCGCGAGCGGAGCAAGCTCCCAGCCGTTGACGATGGCGCGTGGGACCGCGGACATGGAGTGGAAGTTGCTGCGCAGGACGAGGACGATGTTCTCAACATGACGGAAGTCAGAGCCGCAGGGGCCGTAGTCGAGCGCGAGATTGTTCGGGTTCTCGACGTTGGTGGCGGCGTAGTCACCCTGCGCGTCGGCGATGTTGAGGCACTTGGAGAAGGTGTAGTTGGCCAGCATGCTGAAGGTCGACGAGAGCCGGTGTTGAATGCTGGCGATCATGCCGTTGTAGTTGGCCATCGCGATGTCATTCACGAGGACCGAGCCGCCTCCGCCACCCAGGTACTGGTTGCCCTGCGCAGGGTTAGCAACCGTAAGCGCGAAACGCTGGGTCTGGTTCGCAACCGTGGAGCAAGGTGTGCCGGCGGCTCCCGCAGGTTTGCCTGCAGGCCCCGTGGTGACGACGCCAGGACATCCCGTGCCGCCGGCGCCCCAGTTTCCGGGAACATAGATCGCCGGACTGAGAGGCGTGCTGGTTGGGTCATGAAGGGTGTGATTGCCGATGTAGTTTAGCTGCATCTGCCAGTCGTGCCGGAACTGGTGCTGCACGCTGGCGGTCCACTGCTCGGTGTACGGCGGTTTGAACTGGGTGGGAAGAACGATGTACTGCGATTGCGGAAAGTACTGCGCCTGCGAAGGCGTGGGGACCGCCGGCTGCGGGAAAGGACTGGTCGTTATCTGACCGACGGACCACGGAGACGAGAAGCTCATGGGACCGGAGGTCGAGGTCTGGGCCTGGCTGATCGCCGTGGCGAAGGGTGGATTCTGCTGCGTGCGTTGACCGGTGAAGAAGTTCACCTGATCGTAGATGAGCTCGAACCCGCCGCGAATGACGGTGGTGCCGTGACCGTTCAGGTCATAAGCCATGCCAACGTTGGGCGAGAACTGCCAGGGCGAGGCCTCGGTGAAGGCGCGTGGAACTCCCTTGTCGCCGTAGTAGAACGTTCCGGCGGGAGCGTTGGGATAGACCGTTGAGACCTGGTTAGCGAGGAAGGCGTTGTAGTTGAAGACAGTCCCGCGATTGAAGGCGTCGAAGGGCATCCACTCAGGACTCCAGCGAATACCGGCGACGACGGTGAGTTGCTTGGTGGCGTGGTAGGTGTCCTGAAAGTAGAGACTGGGGATGGGAGCGCGCAGAGCGTTCTGCTGCATCTTGCTTTGTTGGAAGGCGGAGAGCGTGCCCATGAGGAAGTCGAGGTTCTGGTCGCCGACCTTCGTACCGCCGTTGGGTCCGCTGCCGCTGAAGGTTCCGTTGAAGGTGAAGATGCCGTTGGACTCATAGGCGTTCGAAATATTGAGCTGGTTCCAGACGAACTCACCGCCGAAGACGAACTGGTGCTTGCCCCGGACAATGGTGAGGTCGTCGTTGAACTCGACGGTGTTGTCGTTGAAGTGAGAGACGGAGTTGGTGCCGCCGCCGATGGTGAACTTGCCTTCGCTCATCTGCAGCCCGTTGGGCTCGCCCTGATAAAGATTGACGTTGCAGCACGACAGGCGTTGAGAGCGCTGTCAGCATAGCCGCGATTATTTCTGCGGCGAAGCCAGCTTACGTGCATCGAGTTCACGATGGAGGAGTTGATGGTCCAGTCCTCGCCCATGGTGTAAGTCTGCACGCGCTGCGAGTTGCCGGATTGCGTGGTGATGAGGATGTTGTTGGACGAGAAGAAGGCCGGGAACTGATAGCCGTCGATGAAGTAGCGCGCGTAGAAATGATTATTCGGGTTGATGGTCCAGTCGACACGCGTGACGAACTGGTTATCGGATTGCTGGTTCGGGATAGCGTAAGAGACGAAGCCGCAGTTGCCGGTGTCGTAGCTGGGGTCGATTTTGGGCAGGTACTTCATCAGTGCGAGCGATGACGCGTTGTAGGTGGGCGGCGTGGAGTATTTGTTGCCGGGGAGACTCGCGCCGGTGAGCGGATCGACGAGCTGCACGGGCTTGGCGCAGGTATTCGCCGGAGAGCCGGGCGGCGGATCGGTGGTGGAAAAGTCACCCTTGAGGTTGTCGGCGGTGGGAATCTGCGCCTTGGTGGCTGCGCTTGACTGGGCTGCAGAGAGTCGTTGATAGGCTGCGAAGCCGAAGAGTTTGTCACGAATGATGCGCCCGCCGAAGGTGCCACCATACTGGTTCTGGTGGAGTGTGTCTTTGGAGGTGGCGAAGAAGTTTGTGGCGTCGATGAAGTTGTTGCGGATGAACTCGAAGGCGGAGCCGTGGAAGGTGTTGGTGCCGGAGCGTGTGACTACGTTGACGAGACCGCCGGAGTGCATACCGTCCTGCGCGCCAAGCACGGTGGACTCTACCGAAAACTGACTGACGGCGTCGGGGAACGGGAACGGCAGATTGCCGTTCGCCATGTAGTCATTGTTGTCGCCGCCATCCAGCCGCCAGAGCGTGGTGTTGCCGCTGCCACCGGCGACGGAGATGGAGATCGTCTGATAGGAATACTTGCTGCCGGTGAAGTCGCCGGCGGGCGCAACGTTGGTGCCGCCAGAGAGCGTGAGCAGACCGGTGATCTGACGGGCAGACGAGTTGATCGGCATCTCGGTGATCTGCGCTTGCGGATCAACGGGCAACTGGACGGGGTAACTCTATCGGTTGACCTTGGCCGTTGGAGGATTGCTGAGCGCAAGGTCGGTACGGCCTCGCTCGATCGCAAATGCCCGCGTTACAGCCTTGGCATACGCGGGAGCAGTGGAGCCGCATGCCATGAAGAGGCTAACCATACCCCATGGCTCATCAAATCTTGCTTTGCTCGCTTTTATCATCGAGGCAAGACTCTTCTGAAGTTGGTCCCGCTTCGCTGTGAACTCCTTGTTCCCTGCGAGTGGTGCGCCGGCGGCATTGTCCACGAGAGTGCGGATCTCCTGTACTGACTTTGCTGCCTTTGACATGGTCCCGGCCCATTGCTTGATCACGTAAACATCGCCAATGAGGTATTCAACACGAGGATCATCGGTACCCAGATTCACGAGTGGGCCAAGATTGACGTTTGCACCAATCTGCAGAGCTTGCGACCAGATCGGGTCACTCAACAGTTGATAGCGAAACGCATCGATCGCCTGATGCTTTGGGTCAAGGAGCTCACGCATGGCCTCTCTTCCGATTTCGACGAAGGAGTCCGACTGCCGGGGTTGGCCGCTCGTGTCGAAGAACAGCGCTTCACAATTGTCGTCGCCGAATGCGGTTCGCAGCACGCAGGTGGATGGGCCGCCATCGTTGAAGCGCGCCAAAGTGAGATCAACATCTACAGGGTTTAACAGCCTGAGTGCAGTGAACCAACGGAGATAGTCACTCAGTATCTGGTGATTCGTGTTCTGGTTGAGGGCGAAGTGCACCTGACTGCTGCTTATGCTTGGCACCGAGACGACCTTGCCTGCGCGATAGCACGTAGTTGCAACGATCGACTCAAAGATGGCTTTGCGAAGCGCCTCGTTCCGCCTCAATGGCTCTGACATTGCGGAAATACTTTCTCCGCTTATTGTTTCCTTAATTGTTACGTCACCAGTAACCTCATCCGTGAGCACCTCGCTCTTGCGGACTAACTCCGAGACGTCAGCGAAGTTGAGAAGGCCTATCAGGTTTAGATGAACCGTGAGGCCCTGCTTACGCAGCTTCATCAGCAGGCTGTCCAGCATGGTGATGCCGGGCCCCAGCGATCCGTTATCGCCCACGGAGTCTTCCATCGCTGTGAGGAGAGTGAGATTACCCCGAAGAGCTGTGCGGATCGCGAGGCTGCTGTTAGCGTCAAGCAGTTTCGGCTGGATGTGGTACTGGAACAGTTTGTGGTCCTCAGAGTCTGTCGAGAGGAGCAGATCCAGCGATGCCTTAAGGCTATGATCCAGACTGCCCTTGACAGCACTCTGCAACTCTGCAAGTTCCCCAGGCTGTAGATCGGCAAACGGTTGTTTGTCGGCCACCGGATTTTTGCTGATAGCACCGAAGACCGCGCTCACGAGATCTTTGCCGCCCACCTTTGCAGAGACACCCGAAGACGCGGATAGTTCGGCGGTAAACATCCTGCCGCTCGCCCGGAGGATACTCAATTCAATCGTATTCGCGTCCAGGCGCTGCACACGTATCTGGTAATCTCCCGAAGCCGTGAAACTGGCCGACAGCGTGGCCGTGGTGCCCGCCTGTACCGCGATGCTGCTCGAGGTAAGGGGCAAGTTAACAGACGCGAGTGGGTTGGGGGACGCGCTCGCGGTGACCGTGCCTGAGATCTTCAGTTGGCCGTGCCCGGAGACGGCAGCAATATCTCCGGGACCCAATAGATTGAGATCGGAGAGATCGGCTGGGATGACGAAGCTCGAAAGCGCGTGTCCGACCGCCTCGCCGAATTTGGGGCTATCCGACGCAAGTGGATACGCCTTAAAGAAATCCATGCCGAATGTCGTGGTCTGGTCCAGTCCGAAAGACAGGTCGCCGCTTGAACCGCTGACTCCCAGGTCGAGTGAGCCTTGGAGGCCGATGCGAACGTAGCCCGTCTTATCCGGAACGGTCGCTGGGACGGGAAATTCATCGTTCGCGAACAGATCGTTTCCCGCACTCGCGTTGACGCCAATGACTGCCTGTCCGGAGGGCGTCACATCTATCTCGGGATTGTCTTTCCCGAGTTGAAAGGCGTGCGTAACGCTGGCTTGAAACTCTACTGGTTTGGGGGCCGCCTGACTAAGAGGAAGATCTTTGCGTGCGAGAAAGTCTGGGACGACGGCCAGATGAAGTAACTCACTCTTCAGATATTTTAACCAATGAGGACGGGCTGCTGGTGTCGATGGGAATTCCAATTGAGCCACCTACGGAATCGGTGATCTGGATATCCGGCATGCTGCTTACCTCCGTTGATGTTCGGCACGGCGAGTGTCTGCGGCGCAAAACCTACAAAGCCCGACCCACAACAATACGAACAAGCCCGTCGCGGTAAGTCACAACCCAAGTGACTTCAGTGTTGCTGGCCCCGCGCCGTCCTCCTGAATGCCGTTCTGCTGTTGCGCATCTGAAGTCGATCAGCAGCTACCACGCCACCGCTGGTGATCAGGTCTGCTATGGATGGTGACTCCGCACCCGCGCCCTTGGAGCCTTGGAATGTTGTGATGAGCTGAGATCCGACCGCCGTGCCCGCCGAGACCGCGATGATTCCCGGCAGGGTGGAAGGCACGTCGGGCCAGGAGGCGAACTGGACATGGATCCTGCTGATTACGAGATAGGCGTAGGCGAAGAGTGACGCGACGGTCCAGAGATAGAACTGCAACTTGGACAGGCTGTAGGTATCGGTTTCGGGATCTAGAAACAGCATGCGCAGTTTGTAAGAAGAATTGCCGATCCGATAACTCTCCTGCACGAAAGAGAGGAGAAAGAGAGGGATGAGGGCGAGCACGAGAGCGATAAGGCCGGAGAGCATGGCTACACGACCGGCGGTCATGCTATAGGTGCGAAACGACAACACTTCGCTCTTCACGTTACCGTAGCCAATGGCCAAGCGCAGAGTGCCGGTTGGAGGGAGAGGAACAGAGCAGAGCTGAATCTCCTCCGCACTAATGACTTCTCCATGGATGACGAGTGGTGAAGGATTCTGCGGATCGCCCGCCGTTATCTGATCCGAGCAGGTGTCCCACTGCACATGCTGACGGACATCATCGATCCAAAGCTGGTTGTCCCCCGGGCGCGTTGTCTGAAAACCACTGCCATGAAGGGCTACACGGAATGTGGCCCGTTTGATGGCCATGGAAGGTTTGCGCATCCACATCTCGTGGCTGGGGTCTAAGGGAGTGGCATCGACTGCTTCTTCGTGATTCGTGATTTGCGCATCCCGCGGTAGGTCGCAGATGATCACCTTTCCGTCCGTGGATTCCCGAGCTGAAAAGTGCGACGGTGCTGCAATTGGATTGCTGCTGGATCCAGGTGGCCAACGCGGCACGCAGTCGTTTAGAAGCGGGACAGAATCGGTGCCGTTCCAGCGAATGGAAATGCCTGCGATTTCAGTCTTGACAATCTTAAGCTCCTGATCCGAAACCGGGACCGCTACGCCGGTTTTATCAGCAGGATCAGGCACATACACTTCTTCGGTGTCGTATGTAAAGGGCGGCGAAAGCTCGTTCAGATGTACTGCTGCGTTGCTCGGCGGACGGATCGTAAGAGAGCCGGCAGAAAATCGTTGTTCGCCCAAATCGACCACGACACTGTAGTTGCCGAGAGCTACTCGTTCCGGAATCACCGCCGCTACGACAGCTTCCTGATTGCCTGTTGTTGGAGCATCGTAGTGCGCGTTGAGATAAATTGTCTGGTCAGCGCGCGTGAGCCTCACGTCGACGGTTGGAACCGACTGGGGAGTCTGCCCATTCTCGATTACGATGTGAACCGTATCGCCGCGGCCGAGGCTTTGCTCTGCGATGGATGCCCTATGCTGAGCCGCCTCACCAGAGAGTGCAGGCGAGATCAGCGACATCGAAAGGAGGGGGCAAAAAAGGCAACGGGGTTTGCTGGCAAGGCTCTTCATTGGTATGCCCGAGATGCCTAGCGTTTGTTAGGCGTGGAGTCTACCACACGAATTTGGAGACCGCTGCGATTTTTTGATTGATCTAGGGATTACTAAGTAGTAATGCGCTGGCCTGAAATGCGGCCCTCGGAATCGCATCCGGTTGCCGACATATTTATCCGAGCGGCACCAACTCCAGTACCCGACAATAATTCAATTGAATAGGTTGCTACTTCTCAGCCATTTCGTCTCGGTGAGAGTATGCTGAGTTTCGCCGATATCCCTATCTTCATTTCCGGAGTTTGGATCGGCATAAAAACAAAACCCTTCGCAATACGATAATGCGGAGGCTTGCTTAGCTTCACCTGTCCGTTAATTGAGTAACTTGACGAGGATGAGCTATGGCTAAGTGGCAGATCTACGGAACCATCGGTGCGATGGTGCTGACAGGAGCCATCGTCCGCAACCATCAAGGGGAGCCCGCGCCGGCTCCTGACCGCAATAAGCAGTCCAGAGTCCAAGGTGCTTCGGAAATAGCAGTTTCCGGCGAAGGTCCTTGGATTGCGTCCTGCCACTATTGGTCGGCGGTACAGAGCATCCCTCGATCGCCTACAAGGTCCTCGCCAGAGCTCACTATCCAGCTTGCAGAGTCAGGTGACAAGTTCACCTCTACCGTTGTTGGCGCGAAGGACAAAAACCCTAAAGACGAATGTGAAAAATCTGGCGACGAATGGGGCATCCCCGCTGTCAGGGGGAGCAAAGCCATCATCAGGCCGGAGATCCACGCACTTGTGGCTGCGGTTCCGGACCCTGTGCACAGTCATCTGGCCCTCGAATTTGATCGCGCCATCGATGCCCTCGTGCAGGCCGCCGCCGACCACCAGTATCTGGCTAGTTATTACTGGCTTCCATGGCGTAACCCCACCTCGACCGGCGGCTCCGAACAACTGTCGTCCTCTGATCAAACCAAAGAGCGAAACTCTCAACTCGAACCAGGTCTCATCATCCTCAAGTTCAGCCCGTCATCGGTCAGGGGCTCATCGACTCCGGAGGGCCGGGAATCCAGTTCGGCAGGAATGACCGGTTCGAATGTCGGTGAGACAAGCTTCTATCGCGTTATCTACCTTTTCCTCGTTGGAGAGTCACCGGCACTGGGCATGAACGGTGCACAACTCCGAAACGCTCTACGCTACGAGGACTTCCTTCGTGAACGCTACTACGCAAAGCTCACGATGGCCGACCCGGCACGCATCACTGGTCCACTAGAACAACTTTTCTTCAAGAGTGATGCGCAAACTAAGTCGCGTGTCGACCGGTTATTAGAAGACCTTCAATTAGAACCAAGCGCGCTGAATGACAACGAGCAAATCAGACAGGTAAAACGCAGAGCCACGCTGGTCGCTGATCCGACGCTTCGTACGAAAGCACTCGCCGAGATTGATAGCTTAAATACCCATAACAAATACGTGCAAGACTATTTCGAACTCGCGAAGGTCACATCCATTTTGAATCGGCCGTATTTGTCCTCTGGAGACGTTGAGAACGTGCAGAGAGCAATTGACCATCTCTTCTTGGAACCTGAGAGTGGGCGCCAAGCACAAGATAGTAATTATCAAAATGAGATAGCACGACTGAAGGACGATGTTGTTCTCTTCAAAAATCATCTCGCATCGGTGGCCTTCATTGGCCCCCGTTCTTCGGGGTCCGCCACATCTATGCGTCAAGCGCTGCTATGCGCACCCTTTGCTTCTCCTCCTGCGGCCTTTATTGGAGCCGGTACAACTTCAACCACGATCGCAGCAGCGGAGCTTAACGAAAGCAATCCGTGGGGTCCAGGGGAGGCCGCCTGTTCTACAAGCAATACGAAAAATAAACGGGGAGCTAAAGCAGTCAGAAATGAAGAGGATTGGATTGCGCCCGCATCGATCCACTACCTTTCCTTTGGAGAGAATACCGGCTACGAAGAGAAGCAACTTATCGAATCCTTTCAATCGACCGATACGGCAACCAAGTGGAGTGACACGGCAATCCTTGCCGAGGACAGCACTGTGTTCGGCGGAGCCGATGTAGGGCCTTCCGAAGGCCCTTCTGCTGAACCTTCGAAGGCGCTGAGTCCAAAAGCTTTGTACATCCGCTTCCCGCGAGAGCTATCTCTGCTCCGCAATGCCAGAACGGATCAAGGCAACGCGTCGTCGCAAACTCCGAGCCCGTATCTTAGTTTTTCGCTCAGAGACCCGGGTTCGGATGATATGATCCCGAATTTTTCCAGCGCTCAGACGCCTCTTTCGCGTGAGGCTCAGTTGATGGATATTGAACGTCAGCTGCAGAAGAACCACATCCGGCATATTCTCATCACCGCCTCCAACATCCTCGATGAGATCTTTCTCGCGCGCGAGCTTCATCGCGCCTGTCCTGATGCCAGCATCGTCTTCTACAACGGCGGCGATCTGCTTGTCGAGCGCGACATCGACAACACACCTTACATCGGCTCGCTGACCGTTACGCCCTATAGCCTCGTCGCTCTGGACAGCCCCACCAAGGATTCCCGGCGCGTCCTATCCGATTCCCAGGAAGCCGCCGTATATAACGCGGCCAGCTACGTTTTTTGGTGGGGATCGGCAGACTCCCAAAGTCCTCCTCGGCTCACCAGTACCTTCCATTCTGCCGCATCCACGGGGAATAGCGCGGGCAATCAGAACAGTAAGAGTAACTTTGAGTACGCCCCTCTTTACGTCGATGCAATCGGATCGGACGGCTACTACCCGCTAGGCATTCTTAATCCCTGCGCGAGCGATTCGCAATGGATTACTCCAAAGGTCGGATCGATCCGAGATGGGACGGGGAAATGTGACCTTCCCGATTCAGGTGACCCTCGTGTTCAGAGTCAAGGCATCTCTGCCGCGCCTTCGCTTTCGTGGCTCTTCATCTGCGGGTTCATTACCTTGCTCTGCTTTATCCACGGGGCTGCAATGGTTTCGGCGAACTACTGGTCGCCCCTCACGCGTGACCTTGACGTTGATCACAATGATCAACCTCGTCGCCGGGCTGTCTATATTCACATTGGCACATCCATGCTTTGTTGCTCTGCGCTCGTGATTGTCATCCCTTACATTGCCTTCGCTCGCATATTTGGAATTGACCGCTTTGCATGTGCCGCAGCTGTTCTTGTTCTGGCCGCTGCTTTATTTGCCGTGATCGCTACGCTCTCGAGGACGCGCAGGTACATCGCCTATCTCAAGCTCAGTGATCCTCGATACTCCACGGAACTCTATCCTCTCTTCAACTTCCTCGCATTTGCCATCGTGCCCGTGCTGGGAGTGATTATGGCGGGGGTCTGCTTCTACGACCGAACCAGCTGGGGAAACTCCAATGTTGGCCTCTTCTTCAGCTACCGCTGCCTTCATCCGATCAGTGGCGTGTCTCCCCTTGTCCCACTACTACTTCTTCTTTTGGCGTGGTATCTCTGGGCGGTATTTCAAACCGCCAGACTACGCTTCTCTGAGATGAATCGTCCTCGACTTCCTTCACACATTGATAGCGATTCGACACCGCTTTATGTCCCCGATGAGACCCTCGGCACTTGCAGCCCTCCGCTTGCGAGCTGTCTTACTGAAAATATCGACTGCCTGCTTATAACCCGTGAGCTCGCGCGCCGCTTTACTCGCTGGAACTCCTTTGGGCTGAACATGACGCTGGGCGTCTTCTACGTTGCGATGTTCCTCGTCTGGTCTTTCGAATTGCACATTCAGAGTTTTGACCATTTCCTTCACCCCCGCTTTGGACTCACTGCATTCGAGTGGCTTACCGCCATACTGTTCTATCCGCTCATCATGATCGCGCTTTCAGCATGGATGCGCGTGCTATTGATCTGGAACTCCCTGCGTAATGGTGTGCTCGAGCCTCTTGAACGATCACCTTTGCGCCGTGCCTTCAACCGCCTGAACGAAGTCAGTTGGATCGCCATGTTGGCACAGAGCGGGCTCAATATCCGCTGGCGAGACATGGTCCGCTCGCTCGAATCCGTGCGCCAGCTGCTTAATACCGCCGAGCTCCGGGGAGCGAAAAATCTTAGACGCGAATACGACGAACTCCAGGGACGCATCAAGAATCTCCGTCGGCACATCGAGCTTTCGACGCGGGATTTGGATGGGGAGAGAAAGGTCCTCGAAGAGAAGAAGTCAAAGCTTGAGTTAGAGAGCGAGGGTTTCCGGGAAAACGCAAAGGAGTTAGAGGAGATCAACGAGCGATTGGAGGAAAATGGCAAACAAGTAAAGGAGAAGGACGACTTAAGCCAGGGAACTAGCTGTTCTCTTAATGATCCAGCGTTTCTGAAACGAAATCCCGATCTCCCAAGACCTGAGAACGCCGTAGATCTTTTCTATATGCATGATATCGAGCAAAGCTATGCCGCGATGGGCAAACGGCTCCTGCAAGATGTACTCATCCATTACTGGAATGAAAGACGTACTGGCTACGTCGCCTCCAGCTCGCTTAATGTTGCACTTGATGGCAAGGAGCCTCGAACGCCAGAGCTCGAAGAGCCAACTTACATTTGTCTAGCCGAGGAATTTCTTGCCATTCGCTATGTAGCACTGATCCGGACGGTGCTTGTCAATATCCACGACCTCATGCTTTTCGTCTCATTAGCCTTCGTCTTCGCAATCGTCGCGTGGAACTCCTACCCATTCCAGCCGCACGAGCAGATCGACTTGTGTTTTACCGTCTTGATGATCCTGCTTACGATTGGCTTCGTCACGGTCTTTGCCCAGATGCATCGCAATGCCATCCTTAGTCGAATTACTTCAACGAAGCCCAACGAATTAGGAATGGATTTCTATCTTCGATTACTTACCTTTGGCGCCGTTCCCGTGCTTACCTGGCTCGCTTACCAATTTCCTTCAATCGGAAGTACCCTCTTCCGCATCTTGCAACCTAGCCTCCAAGTCAAGTGAGTCAAGGAACTCTGACAAAATGGTCTGGAAATGTTCTATGCCCCCTCTGATTACTGAACAGGCAGATGTTGTGAAATGCTGCAGAAGCTGCTTCGATCCGACGGGAAGGCTCGTGAGTAGCTTACTTGTGTTCCACGCCTTCGTTCAGAATTCAAATTGCAATCGAGTCTGGAAGAACTGAGTAGTGCCCTTGAGGTCGAAGCGAGCGAGGCGTCCGACGCCATAGGCGGCCTCAAGGCGAAGGTAGTCGGTCAGGTACCAGTTCACCATCGGTGTAAAGCGCTTGAACTTACCGCCATGCACGAGTTCGCTGTCGAGATCGATGTCGGAGAAGCGCGCCACCAACTCTACAGCACCATAGCCTCCGGAGAACAACGGCCTCTTGGGTATGACCTCTCTGAAGGTTCCCTGGACGGTGTTGTAGACACGCGCCTCCCCGGTGACACACCAGGTCACCACGAAATCGCCGCCGTGGATGGTCGGACTATGAGTTGACGGTGACGTGGTGCCGACCCACCAGTACTCGCTGCCCAGCAGCAACGGACCTTTGCGGAAGTAGGCCTCGTATCCGGCCATCTTGGTATTGGTGGCGGCGAACTTTCCCGTATCTACGAAGTAAGGAGCAGGGAATGCCTCAGGGCGTGAGCGGAATTGAATCTGCCCTTGTTCCGGGCTGCCGTTCCTCAGGTTCACTCCGAGGTGGAGCACCTCGCGATTCACGTCGGAACGAATCGGAAGCCAAGCTACGCGCAGAACGGTCTGGTTATGGTACGTCGAAAAATTCTGGACGTGAGAGAGCCAATCGTTGAAGTAACCGAAGTTCCATAGGAAGCCGTGCTTGGGCGTGTAGCCGAGCCATTTGAAACCGTCCGCGAGAATCGGGATGGTTGCGTCGCTCATGGTGGAGCGTTCCATCGTCCACCCGTCATAGCCGACCAACACCTTGTTCAGGGAGAAGCCTTCCTTGGAGCGGCCGATGAAGATGTTGCCCCACAGCTCAGGGACCGCGATCATCACTCCGGTCTGGCGCATCAGCCACGCATGCGATGGACCGTCATACATGATTCCGACATTGTAGGTAACTTTGCGCGAAAGGCTTGGAAAGCTTCCTCCCATCACGAACCGGAAGTCGCGGAGTCTCTGGGCTGGGAGCATCGTGATCTGCTCCTTGCTCACATCATCCTGTGCGTAGCTTGCCGTGTCGGCGAGGAATCCGAGACCGGCCCTGAAAGTGATGTACGGTCCGCGGTACTCATTCCACTTAGCCATCCCTCGCCGTGGCTGCTCGATATCAGCGTCCATTTCGCTGGCATCAACGGTGTCGTCGAGGGTGGATGAAGGAGACGTCCCGCTTGGAGGAGGCGTCGTTGTCTGTTGGGAACTGGGAGTTGTGTTTGGAGTTGTACCCGTCGGCTTCTGCGGGCCGCCCTGTTGTGGCTGCTGGCTCGTTTCGAGCGATTCTTGGGAGGGTGTGCTGTCTTGGCCGCCGCAAGAGTGCCATGCGGGCAAGGCTGCAAGGGTGATCACCGACAGCAGGACCGACCTCGGGATGACCCTCATGCTGTGATCGCCCTGGGTTCAGTAGGTCATGAATAATTGTTGGATATCTGACGGTGAGCGGGACTTCAGCAACGCGAGGGAGAGGAGGATGCGCGATTTCTGCGGATTCAGCTCATCGGACGCGATGAAGCCCAATTGATCGTCGTTCAGCTCTACGTTGCGCCCTACCAGACCAGTTGGGACACGACTACTCCGCACCACGACCACGCCTTTCTTCACAGCTCTCGCACAGGCATCCACCGAGACCTTGTTCATATTTCCGTTGCCTACGCCGGCAATTACGATGCCCTTGGCGCCATCTTTCACGCTGTCATCAATTAGATCCGGGGACATATCCGCATCGGCATAGATGATGTCGACGCGAGGAAGCTTTGTGACTCCAGAGACATCAAACTCGCTCTCGGAGGTGTGTTTCCACGGCGGCGTGTTGTAGAAGTCGGCCTTACCATAGGCGACGACTCCCACGACACCACGAATTGGTGACATAAATGTCTGAACGTCCGTGCTGCTCGTCTTTGTCAGTGAGTGCGCGGCGTGGATATGGTCGTTCATGACGATCAGAACGCCACGGCCCTGAGCGCGAGGATCAGCAGCGACTGCGACCGCGTTGTAGAGATTCAACGGGCCATCGGCGCTCACTGCGGTGGAGGGCCTCATCGAGCCGACAAGCACAACCGGCTTGTCCGTCTTCGCAGTCAGGTTGAGGAAGTATGCCGTCTCTTCCATGGTGTCAGTACCATGCGTGATCACGATGCCATCGACATTCCCGCCCGCCGTCAGCTCGTTAATCCGCTTGGCAAGCTTCATCATGATGTCGAACGACATATCCTGCGAGCCAACATTGGAGATCTGCTCACCTTTGAGGTTGGCAAGATCCTTGATACCCGGTACTCCATTAATCATGGTGTCGATCCCGAGCTGCCCCGAGGTATACCCAGCCTGCGTACCTGTGGCTGCAGCGCCCGCGATCGTACCACCGGTTGCCAGAATAACAATGTTCTTCTTCTGGCAGAGACCACTCTGGAACGGAACGAGGATGACAACGGCAAGGAACAAGGCCCACTGTCTATGGAGATGCTTCATGACCGCTCCTTTCGAACACGCACATTTCGTTCCATCGTTAGTTCTCAAGCAATCGACTACTTGTATTTCGATGGATCGATATTGGTAAGCTTGGCGGGATCGAGCAGTTGCTTGATCTGATCCTCAGTGAGGACGTGCTTCTCGCGAATGATCTCCAGAATTCCCTTGCCGCTCGAATACGCCTCGTTCGCGAGCTCAGTCGCCTTTTCATAGCCAATAATCGGATTCAGCGCCGTTACGATACCGACCGTTGTTTCCATGTAGTGCGCCAACTGCTTCTCATCGACGACGATGCCATCGACGCACCTGGTGCGCACCAGCTTCGACGTGTTGTAGAGCAGGCTCTGCGACTCGATCATTGCAAGCCCTTCAACCGGTTCGTAGGCGTTCAACTGAAGCTGTCCGCTGTGAGCGGCCAAGGTCACTACGAGGTCGTTACCCATCACGCGGAACGTGACAAGGTTCAAAACCTCCGGGACCACCGGATTCACCTTGCCCGGCATGATCGACGAACCAGGCTGTATCGCTGGAAGGTCGATCTCGTTGAGTCCAGCACGGGGCCCTGATGTCATCAGAATCAGGTCACCTGCAATCTTTGAGAGCTTGATCGCCAGGCTCTTAAGCGCTGAGGAATAATCGACAAACCCTTGCTGATCCCAGGTCGCAGCGATCATATCCGGTGCAGCCACGATGGGTTTGTTGAGTAACTTCGAAAGATGCTCGGCGAACTTCTCCGGATAGCCCTTCGGCACGTTGATTCCGGTACCGATGGCCGTCGCTCCCATGTTCTCGACGTAGAGAGACTTCTCCGAATCTTTCAGAAGCTGAATCTGGCCCTCGAGCGATGACGCAAAGGCATAGAACTCCTGGCCCACTGTCATCGGTACCGCATCCTGCAGCTCGGTACGTCCCATTTTGACGACCATCAGATATTGCTTGCCCTTCGCTCGGAACGAATCGGCCATCATCTGCAGCTCTTCGATCAGTTTGTCGTTTCGCAGAATCAGCGCGACTTTGATCGCAGTCGGATACGAGTCATTCGTCGACTGCGACATGTTCAAATCGTCGTGCGGCTCAAGGTACTGATACTCACCCTTCTTGTGACCGGTGAGCTCGAGCCCAATGTTTGCGAGCACTTCATTGGCATTCATGTTCGTAGACGTGCCCGCGCCGCCCTGATACCAATCCACTTGGAACTGATCATGGTATTTGCCGGCAAGGACGGCGTTGCACGCCTTCTCGATGGCGTCGAGCCTGTCCTTCTTCATTGCGCCCACGTCGTAGTTCGCCTGGGCAGCCGCGAGCTTCACGTAAGCCCACGCCTCCACGAACCCCGGATAGTGGTTGATTGCAACCCCTGAGAGTTGAAAGTTCTCAAGCGCCCTCAAGGTCTGCACGCCGTAGTAGGCATCCGCAGGAACCTGCTTCTCTCCCAACAGATCCTTTTCGGTTCGCGTTTTCCCAGTGGATGATTGCGCGGTCTGCTGCGCCATGGCTGATCCTCCGACAAGCAAGACAGTGACTGCCGACACAATGGTCAGCCGGACAATTCTTGAGAAGGACGCTCGCATGAGGCTCTCCTTGGGTTGACCATCCTTATGCACCCGCGACTCCGCAACTCGTTTTCCGAACGTAGTGCGAGAGAGTGTGCTCACAGGCGCCGGGTAAGGCCTTATAGAAGTGCACTCATCTTGACGCGTCTCTGTATATTGAGCGGGGCCTGAGTAGTGAGCATTTGCCGAAAAGGTAGAGCTTACGTCCAGCATGGTCTACTGGCACTTTTGTCAGTGAGACGCGCTACTACGCGGGACATATTCACCCTTTGTGCACGAGTGCAACGATCAACGAGCCCAGGAACGCATACACGATTGCACCTATTGCATAGCTCACACCGTACCCCAAGGCCGGCACTCGGCTGTCTGCCTTTTCCTGTAACGCTGCAAGTCCAGGAGAGAACGTGGCGCTTCCTGCGCACATACCTAACAAAATGCCCGGATGAATCTTGAAGATGTAGCGGCCTGCGAGCATCGTTGCGAGATAGGGTGTCGAACAGACGATTACTCCGCAGAGAAAGAGCGATAGCCCTTCGGTGCGAACTCCGTGAACGAAGCTTGGGCCGGCATTGATCCCGATCGTGGCGACGAATGTCGTCAGGCCGAGGGATTCGAGCAATGCAAGAGCCGGTTCGGGCACCCTGCCGAATCGCGGACGAACTGCTCGGAACCATCCGAGCAGAAGCGAGAACAGAAGAACGCCGACGGGAATTCCGAGGCCGATACGTAAGCCCGCGATGTGCACTGCGGGAAGCCCAATCGCCGCGCCAAGAGCAATGGCCAGGGCTAGCGACACGAGGTCAGTCGCGTGAGAAGACCACTCAACGGAGCCTAATTGCGCGGCCAGCCGGTCAAGATGTCGTTTCGCGCCTACAAGGGTCAGCACATCGCCAGGTTCCAACACGATTTTTGAGCCAAGCGGCAGTTCTTCCCCCGCGCGGAGGACCTTGCGAACATAGACACCTCTTGCCGCATCTTCACCTCCGAGAGCAGCAACAACCTCGGAGAGGGTCTTGTACAGAAAATCCTTACGTTCCAGGATGTAATCGAACTGGGTTGCAGGCACATCGAGCAGTTCCGGCTCCTCGACCTCGTAGGGGTGCAGCGGATTTTGTGGCCCCGCCAAGACGCCCGGACGGCCCGAGAGGATCACGAGATTGCCTGCCTGTAGCGGAAGATCAGGAGAGCCGTCAAGAATTCCGTCCTCCGTCTTTGCCCTCTCCACGAACACGCGCTCCGGCGAAAAGGTGTTCTCCAATTCGGACGCGACCGGGTAGGACATACCCTCGGGGATTTTGTAGGCCCGCATTACGAACGGCTTATAGGCAGAGACGACCCCGGACTCCTCCCTCTTCATCCCGAGTTCCTCTTCAAGCTTTCGGCACTCCGCAGGAAGATCGATTCGCATCAACCATGGCCCCACTTTCGTGAGCAGGAAGAGGCCCATTAATATTGCGACCGGATACGTGACGGCGTAGCCAACGGTAACGTTGGACACGAGCGTTCGCATCAAGTCATCCGATAGCGGCAGCCTGCCGACGGCGTCTGTTGCTGTTCCCATTGCTTCCGAGGAGTTGAGTGCTCCCGAAAGCAGCCCCGCCGCCGTCCCGGAATCGAAACCGAGCACTCGCGCGATTGTGTAAGCCGTAAATAAGCCAATGAGACAAAACGAGAAGGTGAGGATGACGGGCAGAATCGCGTTCTTGCCCAGACTCCTGAAGAATTGAGGACCTGTCTTGTAGCCCACGGAAAAGAGAAACAAGAGGAAAAACATCCGGCCTACCACACTGGGAACTGTGGCTCCCAGTTGAGCCACGACCACACCTACGAGAAGGCACCCGACGACCGCTCCCACTTTGAACTTTTTGATGCTGAGCCGCCCAACCCAATGGCCTGCAGCCAGGGTGAGGAAAAGAGCAACCTCCGGACGCTCACGCAGAGCGTGTCTGATCCATTCCATCTTCGCCTGCTCCCGCTTGCTTATATCGGAAGTGACTCTGGCTTGAATGTGTAAATGGACCTTTTATGAAGAACAACTGCACAATCGACTAGTCTTTTTACGAGCCGCCACACGATTATGACGGGTTGCGATGGAAGCCAGTCAGGGGAGGAATCGCTTGGCACTCGCCGGCGAGAGCGTCCGTAACCCCCCTCCGCGGTACTCGCCCGAAGGCAATTCCAGATGCCACATGCCGAAGAATGGGGAAGCGCTAGAAATTGAGGCGGGCAGAGAACTCCATCTGGCGCATGTCGCCGGCAGTTGCGGCATAACCGAAGCTGCTGGCGTTGGTGGCAGGCGTGAACGAGAGGGTGCTGTTGATGGAGTTGATGTTGGGGTGGTTGAAGAGGTTGAAAGCCTCGGCCCGCACCTGAAGTCCGGCGTGCTCCGTAATCGGAAAGGTCTTGTTGATGGCCGTTGCGAAGCTGACTTCTTTTGGGCCGCGCAAAACGCCGGGTCTGGAGTCTCCGAAGGTGCCCCAGGCAGGGACTGCAAACGCTGTGTAGTTATACAGCGCCGGTTGGCCGATAGCCTTCTTGCCGCTGCCGTGGTTGCGAGTGAGCAGGCCTATGATATTTGGCCGGTTGGCGAGGCCGGCGTAGGGTGAGCTGAGGCTGACTGGTGTGGTGAATCCGCTTTGAACGGTTATGAGGCCGGACGTTCCCCAGCGCGAAAGGAACTCGCGTTCCAGGAAGTTGCCCGAGTGGCGGAAGAACGGGAATTCATACACGTACGCAGAAGTGAAGACGTTAGTGCGGTCGTAACTTGGCCGCCCGTAGTCGGCGCCTGGGTTACGGGGATTCTGGAAGCCTATGTTGGAGTCGAAACCGTAAGCCAGATTCCCCTGGGCGCTCTGGTTTTGGGTGCCGAGCGCTTTTGACCAGGTGTAAGCAGCGTTCAGTTGAAGATCCGTAAGGCGATAGATGAACCCTGTCTGGAGACCGTTGTAGTTAGCGGAGCCGATCGAGACGCCCGTGTTGATCGAGGTGTAGCCCTGGTAAGGGCGATAGTAGTTTGAGCTGATCAGTGTCGCTCCGCTAACCGCGCTGTTGGCGCCATTGATGCACGGGTCGTAGAGCCATTGGCTCGCCGGGGCAGGAGCGATGTTGTTGGAGGAGTTTGCGCAGTCTCCGCTGTGAGTGCTGGTGCCATTGGCAGCGAAGTTGCGGTCGACCGCACTGGAGAAAATGTGGTCGTTCTTGTTGCCAGCATAGGCGAGGGTGACGATGCCGCGGCGCACGATCTCATCTTCAAAGGTGAGCGACCACGATTGCAGGGTTGCAGGGCGGTAAGTGTTATCGAGACTCGATAATGCCTGCAGGCCTGGCGCGCCAGCGTTGCCTCCCGCCGGTGTATTGAACTGCGTGTTGCTGTAGGTAGGCGTGGATACATAGGGAGGATTGCTGATGAGCCCGGATGTCTGGAACATGCCGACCTGGGTATAACCCATGCCGTAGCCGCCGTGGACTGACATGGTGCCCGCGCTATTGATGCGATAGGCAAAGCCCACGCGTGGAGCGAAGAGGCCCTTCTTGGCAGTCGTGAAGCCGCAGGGTGTTCCGTTCTGGCAGGCGGTGACGATGCCATTGGTAAGGTAGTTGGCGATTCCACCCGAGGGAGTCAGAGGTTGGTTATTGCTGTTGAGGACGAAGGTTCCCGCGGGCGTCACGGCTGGTGCAACCGCTGGATTGAAGGTCGCACCGTTGAAGTTGGTGATTTGATTTCCTTCCATTGTGCTGGGCGAGAAGTAGCTGTAACGGAGACCGTAGCTGAGGGTGAGGCGAGGAGTGGCTTTCCAGTCGTCCTGTCCGTAGATTTCAAACCAATGCTGATGAAAGGCGCCAGCGCGTTGAACATTCGACTGCGAGTAACTGGCCAACTGGCCGAGAAGGAAGTCACCAGCAGTGTCGCCGGTGTGAGCGCCGCTGAAGGAGAAATTGCCCTGTGCAAATGCCGAGGCATTCACGCGGAGGATGTTCCACATGTAGAAGCCGCCGGCCTGGACGACGTGACGCCCACGCACCCAGCTGAAGTCATCAGAGAAGATGCCATCGCCGGTCTTGGAGAAGTTTGGCTGTGCACCTACACCTAGCCAGGACCAGAAGTTGCCAATCGAGACACCTGGAAGACGGTTGTCGCCGTTGTTGAAAGCTTGCTTGAAGAGTCCCGATGGAACGAAGTATTGGCCTGTGGGCAGCAGGTTGACCTTCTGGTAGGTATAGGCGATGCCAGCCGAGTTGATGATGGTCGGCGTGATGTTGTAGCTCCAGCGTACGAGTGCATTGAGAGCGGGCGTATAGACAGTAGCGCCAGGATTCGGGGAGGGGTCGTTGTAATTGCGAGCCGGACGAATGTCGTTGACTTCCTCACTCATGTAGCGGCCCATGATGAGGTGTTTGTCTGTGAGGTGTTCGTCTATTCGATAGACCTGGTCGTTTTGACTGTCTCGTTCGGGATTCGTGTTGATGTAGTTAGCAAAATTTGTGTTGTTGTTTTGAGGAAGATTGGGCAGTGGCCAAAAGTTGTTTGCGGGATTGATGAAGTAAACAGATGCCGAATCGAAGCAGGCGGGGTTGAGTTGGTTCGTTACTCCGTTGGAGTCTTTACCGAAGCACGTGGCGAAGCTTAGGCTGCGGGAGGCGAGAAGGTTTTGGCAAAAGCTGTCGCAGGTGAGATACCTGATGTTCGCTGGTGTGACCCCCGTGCATCCTGCGGCAAGGGCGGCTGAGTTCGTCGTGTTGCAGATCGGCGCGTCATGGCTGAGGCTGAGGTCGCCTGCGCGTATGGCGGGTGTGAACATCGAACGGCTATTCAGTACCGAAGCGTAGTGGTTGGTCTTCCATTCACCGCCGGCGAAGAAAAAGGTCCTGGTCTTCGTCGTGTTGTAAACCTTGGGAATGTAGAGGGGACCACCGAAGGTATAACCCCAGATGTTCAGGTGCAGGCTGGAACTGGTGGCGGGGACACCGCTGACGGAGTAAGGACGAGCTACACCGAGACTGTTGGTGCGAAGGAACTCATAGGCTGTCCCGTGGAAGTTGCTGCTGCCGCTCTTGGTTTCGATAAGAATCTGGCCGGAGCCTGCGAACCCATACTTGGCGGAATAGGCGTTCTTGAGGACACGCATCTCATTGATGGCGTCGATAGAGGGAGTGATGTTGATGTTGATGAGTGACGTCGGCGTCATGTTGTAGACGCCGTCGATTGTGTAAGTCGTCTCCTCGGAGGATGTGCCGTTGATGACGAGATCAGTTTGCCCAAGATAGCCCGCGTTGACCTGTGAGTTCGTTCCATTGACGCGCGTTACACCGGGAACCAGAGTGGCGAGCTGCTGGAAGTTGCGTCCGTTGAGCATGAGGTTTGCGACCTCTTTGGCAGAGATCGTTCCGGCAGACTCCGCAGACTCGGTCTGTACGGCGAGCGTGTCGGCCTCTACGCTGACCTTTGTGTCGACGTTCCCGACCTTGAGGGACACGTTCTGACCGCGTCGCTGACCAGGATCGAGGTGAAGGTTCGCGATGATCAGCGAGGCGAAGCCGGGCGCGGTGACGTTGATTTTGTAGTCGCCGTCGGGCAAATTCTCGATAGTGTAGTAGCCCTTAGCAGTGCTACTCGCCTTCGCCGCAACATTTGTGCTCTGGTTTGTGATGGTGACGGAGGCATTCGGGACCGCTGCGCCCGAAGGATCTGTGATGGTGCCGGAGATGGCACCGGCGGTGGTGTTCTGGGCACAGGAAGGCACGCTAGCAGAAGCCCACAAGGCAATTGCGCCTATGGCGAGACAAATCGTGCGCAGAGGAGATGTTAGATGGCTGAATGCCTGGCGACGTTTCATGTTCTCGCCTCCACAAGAGTAACGAGTGGAACAGATACGCGAATGTCAGCGGCTTCGCAGCTCACACTCGTGGCTTCGTTCAATGCGTCGCGACATTACGAGACGCAAATGTGAGTGTCAACGCCGAAGTTGTCTCCAGTTGGCATGCGAGGCACAGAACTGTCAGTTAGTCGCGATCGGGGCTCTCGAATATCCCGCAATGTGGAACATCAGTCTTGTCCGCGTCCATGCGTCGCGCAGTTCGTATGCAGTCGAAAGACGTAGGCCGCAGCGGAAGGAAGTCCCGATGGCGGAGCAGTCGGCAAGGTTAGATGCAGGCCGTAGTCCACTTGTTCGAAGGGAACATGGCCGGCGTTTCCGAGCAGATCGATGGCGCAAACTGGAGCGACGAGATAGGGATTTCCTTTGAAAAGCGTGTGGACTGTGAGCGAACCGGAGGGCGGCCAGCCGAGCGAAATCACGTAGACGTAGCGGTGGTCCGGAGAGGCGGTGAAACGGATGTCTTCGGGCGTATAGGTCTGTATATCGTTGTTCTTTTCAGTAGAGTTTTTCGGAGCTTTTGTTGGACCTTCACCAAAGAGAACAAATGGGCGTGTGCCATAGATGGCTTCGCCATTGGTGTGCAGCCAATCACCGATTTGGAGCAAAACTGTTCGTGCCTGTTCAGGGATTGTTCCGTCGGACTTCGGTCCAACATTGAGGAGCAGGTTGCCATTCTTCGAGACGGTGTCGACGAGTTGTTGGATGAGTGAACTCGCGGTCCGATACTCGTCATTTTCGACGTAACCCCAGGAGTGGATTGAGATAGACGTGTCGGTCTGCCAGGGAACGAGCCGAAGCGTGCCGAGTTTTCCACGCTCGATGTCGAGAGTGGCAGTATTTGGAGGCATGGCCTCCTCTTTGTACGTGAGAACAGGCTGCCGATTCCGTTCAGCGGAGCGATCGTAATAGTACGCAGCAAACTGTTGGAGGTAAGGCTTGAATGCAGGTTGGCCAGTCCACCAATCGAAGTAGATGAAATCGGGTGAGTATCGGTCGACGAGCTCTGAGGACTGAGCAAGCCATGCGTCCAAGAACTTCTTGTCTGGCGGGAGCCACATCTCGAGGTGTGAACCGTCGGGCTCCTTGTACGGATCAGCAACAGCACCGGACTGCTGTGGAAGTGCCATGGGTTCGGCCGGTCCGTAGAGCAGGTTCGTCAGCGACGTGCGGTCGCGTACGTCAGAGGGCGTCGCATTGCCGACGCCATACCACCACCAGTGCTCGGCAGTATGAGAGGAGACACCGAAGTGGAGGCCGTGGGCGCGTGTAGCGCGTTCGAGCTCGCCGACCACGTCGCGGTGAGGACCCATCTCGGCAGCGTTGTACGGGGTCATGGACGAGGCATACATGGCGAAGCCATCGCAATGTTCTGCGACCGGTACGACGTAGCGGGCGCCGGCTTTGACGAAGAGATCGATCCAGGCGTTGGGGTTGAAGTATTCCGCGTGGAACATTGGAATGAAATCCTTGTAGCCAAATTTTTCCAATGAGCCATAGGTGGCGACCTGATGCTTAAAGGCCGCGTTGCCCGGGACGTACATATTGCGCGAGTACCACTCGTTTCCGAATGCCGGAACGGAATAAACGCCCCAATGGAGGAAGATGCCGAACTTCGCGTCGCGAAACCAATCCGGTGTGCGGTAGGCAGCAAGCGATTCCCATGAGGCGTGAAAGGGCATGCGGTTGGTTCTTACCGATTGTGCGTGGACTTTTTCGACTTGCCGAGCGATTCGAGCTGCATAGTCGGGCTGCGGTAGTGTCTGTGAGCACAGCGATGATGCGAAGCAGGCGATTAGTACCAGCGCAAGAGTCTTCACCGCGACAAGATAGCAGAGAGCACGATAATTTGTAGGTACGATGCGAGTTTCGAGCAGAGCTGTTCTTGTGTGTGGGATATTGCTGTCCGCGGCGTCATCTTCAGCAGCGAGGCAGACAGGTCGGGGTAGTGCGTCGTTTAGCTGGAAGGCGAAGTGGATTGCGGCTCCCTGGAGCACAGAGCGTGATGGCGCAGAGGCAGATGGCGCCCGGCCGATGCCGATCTTCCGCCGCGAGTTTGTTTAAGGAGAAGCCGACGAAGGCGGAGTTGCGGATTGTTGGGCTAGGGCAATGGCATGCGACTCTCGCCAACGCCAGCGGCGTCAGATCTGTGGAGTCTCCGGGCCTGCATGGGGCCTGGACCGACTACAGAAAGACTGTGGCGTTCGACACGATCGATGTCACGGCCATGGTCGGTAAGGGAAGAGATGTACTTGCGGTGATGCTGGGAAACGGGATGTATAACGTGCAGCGCACGGCCTTGCCGGGAGTGCAGCCGCGCGGTCAACGCTATACGAAGTTCGCGGCGAGTTTTGGTGCACCGGAGCTGGTCGCCCAACTGGATGTGAGATACCCCGATGGATCGCGCGAAACAATCGTGACGGATCGGGGATGGAAGGTAGAGCGCGGACCAGTAGTCTTCGACTCGACATACGGCGGCGAGGATTACGATGCGCGTCGCGAGCCGAACGGATGGAGGATGCCGGTCTTTGATGACACCGCATGGAGCGCCGCACAGGTCGTGAACGGTCCGGGAGGAGCATTGACTCCCGCGATTGCACCTGCCGTGGGCCAGCACGAGACGTACGCAGCCGTGGATCAGACCGACCGGGGCGGTGGTCGCGTGGTCTACGACCTCGGACAGAACTTCTCAGGGGTCGTGCGCATACGCGTTCGAGGTCCTGCGGGAGCGATTGTGCGACTGATCCCTGGAGAACTGCTGAATCCGGATGGCACTGTGACCCAGGCGACTTTTCACGGGCCGATGTGGTGGAGCTACACGCTTCGTGGTGATAAGGCAGGTGAGACATGGGAGCCATTGTTCGGATATTGCGGCTTCCGTTATGTGCAAGTGGAGTGGAGCCAAGGACCGGGTATGGCAACTGCGAAATCCGGCACGACTACGCGGGGCGAATTATTGAGCCTGGTGGGAATTGCGCAGTATTCGGATTCGGCTGTCGTAGGCCATTTCGTCAGCTCAAACGAGATGCTTAACAAGATTCATGCGTTGATTGTTGCGGCGATGCACAACAACGAAGTGAGCCTGCTGACCGACTGTCCTGAGCGCGAGAAGTTGGGCTGGCTGGAACAGACGCATCTGCAGGCGCCGGGTTTAATGTTCAACAACAATCTTCAGATGCTGTTCCGGGCAAACGATCGAAACATGATGGATGCGCAGAAGCCAGACGGCATTGTGCCGACGATTGCGCCGCAGTACACGCACTTCGGGCCAAAGAATCCGATCTTTGACGATTCGCCGGAGTGGGGATCTGCCAGCGTGCTGGAGCCATGGTGGGCGTACAGCTTTTACGGTGACAGAAGGGAACTCGAGCGAGACTATCCGATGATGCAGCGGTATGCCGCGGCGCTGGAGAACAAGGCAGTAGATGGGATTGTCGCGTATGGCCTGGGGGACTGGTATGACATCGGACCGGGCTCACCTGGTTTCGAAAAAAACACGACGCTCGGAGTGACTGCAACGCTAATGCTGTACGAGGATGCGACCGCGATGGGGCACATCGCGAGATTGTTGGGACATGCAGAAGATGCAGCGAGATATGATGCGCTGGCTATGAAGACGGCAGATGCGTTCAATCGTCGCTTCTGGGACGCGCAGCATGGATGGTATGACCGCGGCAGCCAGACGGCTAACGCAATGCCGCTCGCACTTGGCGTCGTACCGGTTGAGCGGCGAGCGCAAGTGCTGGCACATATCGTCTCAGATATTCAGTCACACAATGATCACGTGACAACAGGCGAAGTGGGCTACCCCTATCTGCTGCGAGCTCTGGCAGACGGCGGAAGAGATGACGTGATTCTCGCGATGATGTTGCGTCAGGATCCTCCGAGCTATGGGTCGCAGTTGAAGGCGGGTGCGACTTCACTAACGGAGGCGTGGGACGCGAATCCACATAGCAGCCAGGATCACCTCATGTTGGGCGGTGCCGAGGAGTGGTTCTATCGTCGGCTTGGTGGCATGGATATTGATCTCTCACGAAATGTAGTCGCGGAGCGGTTGACGATTCGGCCGATCGCTGTCGGAGGCGTGGATTGGGTGCGCTGCGCGTTTGATTCGGTGCTGGGGAAGGTGCAGAGCGATTGGAAGCGCGACGGAGACGTAGTGGGCTACACGATGACCGTACCGGTAGCCTCGACGGTGGTTCTACCCGACGGTGCAACATCAGCGAAAGGTCTGCATGCGCTGCGATCGGGCGGAGGCCAGACCATCTTTCGAGTCGGACCTGGCACTTGGCGATTTACCGAGCGGGCCAGATGAATTGAATCACCAGGGTTTCGAACGGGCGACCGCTATACCACGCACCTCGTTTGGATACTTTCCAGAGACGGCGCAGTAGAAGTGGTACAGCGCACCGTCGTGGTAAATCAGCGATGGCTTGTGGGCAAAGGTCTCATCGATGGAATCGGGTGGGCCGACGTCAATGAGAATCTCCGGCACCTTTGTGAAATGGTATGGATCATTGCCGAGAGCAAGGAGTTCGCGCGCTCGGCGTGGACGTGTGTAGGTGAACCCGAAGTAAAACATCGCATAGTGACCGCCGTACCTCACAACAAAAGGGTTAGACGCAAAACGTGCATCTGGGCTGTCGTGAGGACCGTTAGCGAGAACAGGGTTGCCGCCATAGCGTGTCCAGTGCCTAAGGTCGCGTGAGGTGGCCACGCCAGTCTGCTCGCGCCAGCCTCCGCCTTGTTCCTTTAACGTGTCGGTCTTGGCGTTGTAGTAGAGGTAGAAGGTTCCATCGTCGGCGAGGAGAATATCTGGACGGTAGAGGCCGCCATGCTCCCACGACGCGCCATCCTCAGGGTGCAGAATCGGCTCGGTCAGCTCCCAGTGAAGAAGATCTGACGAGGTCGCGAGGCCAATGACTGCGGCGCCGGCTTCGTAGCCCGAGTTCGGATAGGCATTCCATGCGGCCAGGTAGCGGCCATTGTGTTTGAGCGCAACGCCCGAACCGCGCAGGGATTTGTCGTGGAGGATGCTGCTAATTGCAAGGTTGTATTTCGTCCATTGAGAGGCAGGGTTGCGCGGACCTACCAGTGCAACTCGTGCGCCAATGAAGAAGGTCAATCGATTCTGCAAGACCCGTCTGATACCCATTTCCATCAAAACCGATGTAGAGCATGTAGAAGCGATCTTGCGCGCGATAGACGATTGGGTCATCGACGGATTTGGAGTCGAAGTCGCCGGGGTTGCCAGTTCCGCGAAGAAGCAGCTCGTGATACTTGTGCGGCGTGCGATACGGTGCGATTGGGTCTGATTCCGCGAGGATCTGTGGTGTGGCGAGTGCGCACGACGCGGCTAACGCGGAGTGCAGGAAGTCTCTACGCGTTTGCGTCATGGCTGTTCCTCGGGCACAAGCACTACGACGCCCTGGGCCTGCAGCGTAACTGTCGTTCCTGTTCTTGAAAGTGTGCCAATGAGTGATCTATCCGGCTGTGGCCTAAGCAAGTTTCGATATCGTTCCGGAAGCGCCAGGCTGCCTGATTTGTCGGCGTGATTAATGACGATGAGGACGCTTCGACGGCCATCTTTGCTCAGGCGCCTGCAGAGTTCGAAGCCGTGGGGCGGCGGAGCGCTCGACGTGGTAATGCCGGCATTGTTGGCGACATTTCGAAGGAGTGTATCGAGTGCCGGGGCATCTGGCAAAGTGCCTAGATAGGATATCGAGCCTAGGCCGACGGAGCGCGTAACCATGGCCGGTTGATGATCGAACCATCCACCAGGATCGATGTACTCAAGATTTACCGACGTGCTGGAGCTCTCATGTGAGAGGCTCTCGGCCCAGATGTCGGCCGTTGAGTCGGCGGGCAACTGAAGGGATTCAATCGGAGAGACCAGCTGCACTTTCTGGTCGATTGCGTAGTACTGCTCGACTGTGGCCCCGAGCGACGAGGCAAGTGGACCCGGCTGCTGCTGTGTATTTAGCGAGTTGAATTGGTCCTTCATGCCGGAACGCGGACCGAGAAGAAGATGGCCGCCGCCACTCACCCATGCAGTAAGTTTCGCAGCGAGCGCGTCGTCGATGACATTGAGAGATGGAGCGACGAGTAGTTTGTAATGGTCCAGCGGGGCGCCTGTAGGGTCAATGATATCGATGGCTTCACCAATTGACGCCGCAATGTTTTCTAACGGGTTGTAGAAGCGCAGAAGTACTTGTTGCTGGTCGTACTCGCGGGTGTGGGGTTGAAAGTCGATCGCCCAGCGAGAGTCATAGGTGTGGAGGAGCGCGATGCTTGCGTGGGGCGAGGTGCCGTCAAGGGCCGAGCGCGCTTCATTGAATTCGGCACCCAGTTGCTGAATCTCCGCATAGATTGGGTTGGGCTTGCCGTCCGGTCCGACAATTGCGCCGTGATACTGCTCCTGCCCGTTGAGAGCTGAGCGCCATTGCCAATAAAGGATTGCATCAGCCCCGTGCCCGACATCCTGCCACGCAAGATCGCGCGTCTCCCCTGGAGCGAGCGTGTTACTGACGGGTGCCCAGTTTACGGAGCCCGGTTGCGTCTCCATGACCCAGAAGTTTTGACGGCGCCATCCACGAACAAAGTCGTTGAGCATCGCATTCTTTGGCGCGTCAAGATGTCCTTGTCCTACGTAATCATCCCAGCTTGCCAGGTCGAGATCGGCTGTGATGGCGTAGTGATTCCAATTGTCGGACCAGGCGAGGCCGCCAATGTTCGTCGTGATGAATTGCGAGGAGGCGATGAGCGGACGGAGGATGTCGATCTGATTCTTCTGGAAACTGCGCCATGTAGCCGTGACGAAGTGCTTGTGTTCGAGAAGAAGGCCTGGATTGCTACCGCTCGTGGGAAACGGAATCTGCGACCATGCGGAATAGGTCTGTGACCAGTAAGCTGTGGTCCAGTGCTCATTGAGGTTCGCGAGTGTCTGGTACTTATGGTGGAGGAACTGCTGGAACCGAATACGGGTCGCAGTGTCAAAACTCTCATCGGTGTATTCGTTGCCTATCTGCCATCCAATGACGTTTGGATTGTGGCCGTACCGGCGCGCCATTTGACGGACAATCTCTGCGCAGAAGCGCCGATATAAAGGATCTGCGTAGTTGAACTGGCGCCGGTTGCCATGTTGTGCGCGTATACCATTTTCGTCGATACGCAGCGTCTCGGAATATTTGGACGTAAGCCAGGCCGGAGGAGCATCCGTGGGAGTCCCGAGGACGACAGCGATGTGATGGCTCGCAGCAAGAGCGATGGCGCGATCGAGCCATGAAAACTGGTAGCGACCCTCGGAAGGTTCCATCGCGGACCAAGCGAACTCGCCGACACGGACGACGCTGAAGTGTGCTTGTTCCATCAGCGTGAGATCCGCGTCCCATCGCGACGCCGGCCACTGCTCGGGATACCACGCAGCGCCGAGCAGTGGAGCATTCGATGTGGTGTAGGTTGGCTTCTGGGCTTGAACTGGCCAACCAATTGAGGCGGCAAGCAATATTGTGATTACAAAGTAAGGCGCAAGTGATCGCGGATAGGATGGAAAGGCTAGGGCCAATACACCTCCATGCGTAGAACTGACGCAATCAAGCATAGAACCCGCTACGCGATGGCGTCACGGTCGGACGTGTGGGTTCCGCTATGCGGTTCTTTTTTGAGATTATCTCGCTAGGCTTTACTTCTGGAGGAAGTCGCGATAGAAGATGCAAAAGTGAAGCCAGGCTCTGCTTCGGCGGAGCGCGCCAAAGAACGACGGTTATCTGAGAGGGTTGGATGGCAAAGACGCTCGCACTTATACACACAAGTCCAACTCTGGCTCCCGTGTTTCGCGCACTGTGCGCTGCGGAGATGTCCGATGTCGAAGTCTTTCACATGGTGGATGAGAGCCTGATCCAGGACACAATTCGTACAGGGCGCTTGCGGGGAATTACTATTCGCCGCCTGCTCGGGCAAATTGAATCGGCTGAGGCGGCGGGTGCCGATGCGGTGATGGTGACCTGTTCGTCGATCGGACCCGGTGTTGCCCTTGCTCAGTCACTGTTTGAGTTGCCCGTGATTCGCATCGACGAGGCGATGGCAGAAGAGGCGGTGCGAATCGGACGACGCGTTGGGGTCGCTGCGACCCTACGAACCACGCTTGAGCCAACCATCGAATTGCTGAAGGCAAAGGCCTCGGAGAATGGCCGCACGATCGAAATTGTCGAGTCGCTATCCGAGGGTGCTTTCGAAGCTGTGCTGTCAGGAGACGTGATCACGCATGATCGAATTCTTGCTGAAAAACTCGTACGAGATTTGCACGATGTCGATGTAATCGTGCTGGCACAGGCCTCAATGGCGCGGGTTGTGAATGAATTGCCACCGGGAACACTGCGCGCGCCGGTATTGAGTTCGCCTGAACTGGCCGTACGACGCGCCAAGGAAATCCTTCGAGGGGCCCGAGACACCGAACTGGCGGGAGCCTCGCGTTGACGAGGCGTACAGGCGTTCTGATTCTGTTGTGCAGCTTGAGCGCGATCATCTTTTTAGATCGGTTGGCGATTGCCGTAACGGAGCCGGGAATCCGTGCTGACTTACGGCTCGGTCCTGACAAATGGGGATGGGTTCTGAGCGTTTATGTGCTCGCGAACGCGCTCTTCGAGATTCCCTCGGGAGCGCGCGGAGATCGACGCGGACAACGATCTGAGTTAACCCGCATCGTTACGTGGTGGTCTGGCTTTACTGTCGCCACTGGATGGTGCCGCAATTTCCTTCAGATCGTGAGCGCACGATTCCTTTTCGGTCTCGGCACCGCGGGTGCATATCCGAACGCTTCAGGTGTCATTGCGAAATGGTTCCCGCATCAGGAGCATGCACGCGCACAGGGATTCGTATGGGCGGCTGGCCGCATGGGTGCGGCTTTGGCGCCTCTCCTCTTGGTGCCGCTGGAGCGCACGTGTGGTTGGCGGGCAGTGTTCTGGGTGATGGGTGCGGTCGGAGTTGTATGGGCGAGCATATGGTGGCTGTGGTTTCGCACGGAATCTGAGGCCATGGAGGAAATCGCGGCCCATTTTGTCCGAGTCTCAGGTCCGAGCAGGATTCCGTGGCAACGGCTCATTGCGTTGCCGCAACTGTGGCTGATTATGGCGGCGTATTTCTGTTACGCGTGGGGTAGCTGGTTCTTCTTCGGGTGGTTCACGACTTGGATGGTTCGCGGAGAGGGATTCTCGGTTGAACAGATGGGTATCTTTGCATCATTCCCATTCGTGATGGCGATGTTCGGCAATCTGATTGGAGGGGCGCTTAGCCGAAGCCTCGTATTGAAGATGGGAGAAGTCAGCGCCTACAGATGGGTGACGGCCAGTTGTCTTGTTGTTGGAGCGGGCTTGTTGCTGGCGATGAGTGTGGTTCGAGGGCACATGGCGGTCGTCGCTCTTGCGACGGCTTCGTTCGGTGTTATGGACCTGATGTTGCCCTCGGCCTGGGCGATGTGCATGAGACTTGGTGGACATTGCGGTGGGACGGCGCCCGCGATGATGAACACAGCGGGGAATCTGGGTGGCTGGGTTTGCGCATTGGTCTTTGGATACGTAGTAAAGGCGACCGGCAATTACAACCTGCCGCTCCAAATGATTGCAGCGATGGTATTAGTGGCCGCCGTCCTGTTTGCTCGAGTGAGCTGTACTCAAGGCTTGCGTGATGCGCGACTCGCGGGATGAGTTCTGTGGCTTCGCGTACCTTTCGCAATCGCGAAGAAGTCATCGCTGCCGACTTGACCTCCCTTCAGGACCAGTTCGAGCGGCCGAAAGTGGGGGTGGGCGAAGTGGACTTGGCACAACGGGGCTCCCGGTTGGAGGTTCGCCTTCCACGTGAGAGCACTGATTCCAAGTTGTGGCACGGCATGCGAGCTCGTGTCTCCGCCGCACAAGACGACGCGTTCGATAGACGTGCTGGTTAGAAGGTTGCGCAGCATCAGTCCGAGAGCAATACCGAGTGGTTCGCCGGCAGACCCGGATGGCGAGCCGCCGAGAGAGGTGTACAGGACGGCGTCCTGGCCGCGATTGAGAATCGTCCTTAGTTGGTGAATGAGGCTGTCCTGATGAGCCTTTCCGCGAAGGCGGTCCAGAATCTGAGTGGGATTTGCATGCAGAGTTTGGAAACCGTTTCGCAAGGCCCAATCGATCTGGCGGGATGTTGCCGGGGAGCAGGACCCACTGACGACAAGAAGGGGGGCTACTGATTCAACTGCTGGCGTGGGGAACCCCGTGCCTAAGATGCCTTGCTTTCTCCACACAGAGATGAGCCCTGCAGTGAGACCTGAACTTGCTGCGCAGAACAGCGGCTGTTCATTAGATGACTTCCAAAGCAGATTCGCAGCGGTCTCAAGCGAGTGCGGATCGATTGTGTCGAAGAGAATAGCGCGGGCGCCCGCAGAAAGCTCGCGCTCCAAGGCTTGTGAGGTGCTGGAGTGTGTGTGGAGTTCTGCGTGTGAGATGTGGCCGATCGGCATGGTCGTCTGCTTCTGAAGATGAAGGCGCAGATCAGGTTCACGCATCGGGGTGACCGGATGACGGCTCATCGGATGGCGGTCGATGCGATGGATAGCTCCGTCAGGTGCGGAGGCGAACAGTCGGCCCTCGAACACGAACCGGCGAAGATGCGGAGAGCCGACGACGATGGGAACGAAGCGTGGGCTGAAAGCTTCTATCCCCAACTCGATCGCCCGTCCAACGCTGCCGTGCTTTGGTGACGAGTCGAATGTAGAACAGACCTTGTAGTGAATGATCGGAGCATGAGAACTGCGCAGAGACGCAAAGATCAGTGGAAGGTGTTGCGACATCCACTCAGGGGAACGCGAGCGGCTGTCGCCGGCGATGCCGAAAGCCTCGAGGCCGGGGAACTTCTCAAGCTGGGCTGGTGTCGGCGGCGCAAGAAATAGTGCGGACCGCACACCATTCGCGGCGAGCTGTTCAAGCACGTCGGTCGAGCCAGTGAAGTCGTCTCCATAGAACGTGTAGAGAGGAAGCACCATTCGTCCTCATCGTCCAAACTGTTGTAGAGCGGCGGCGAGTTCAGAATGCGTGGCAGCATACGTCGCGAGCGGGATGTTGAGTGTAGCTGCCTCCCATGCCTGTTGAAGGCTCCGGACGCCTGCAGCAAGACCCATCGCGTGTCCCATGATGCCGCCACCGGCGGCATAGATGAGATCGGTTGAATGGAGTGCGATGAACGTGTCCTGCGCCTGTAAGGCGGACTGTCCGGAAGAGAAAACGGGCATGACCTCGCAGCCGTGATACGGCGCGGGAAACATCGGTTGCAGGCAGGCGCGAGCCGATGCAATTACGGACTCGTCGGATTCACAGAACTTGTTCCGCAAGCCGTTGACGTGTGTGTGGTCGATGCCAGCGACGCGCCAGAGTTTTTGGAAGGCAACAAAGCTCATGCCAATCACCGGTGAGCGGCCGAGCATACCCCATCCGTTGCGATGTCCGTGGATGACCAGTTTTGAGTGAGCGCGAAGAGCCTTCATTGCCGGAAGGCCAATGGAGTTCATGCTCACCATAAGGCAGGTTCCGCCCGCGGCGGCGAGATGATCGTGCCGTCGGAGCATCTCATCGAGATCGCCGGTGAGATTGGCTGCGTACATGACGAGACGTCCAGTGCGGTTGGCGACCTCGTGTAAAACGCGCAGTACCGCGGTGGTTCGCTCTTTAAAGGGACACCATGGGCCGTCCGACTGCAACTCATCATCCTTGATGAAATCGATGCCTGCGTCGGCGAGGATGCGTACTTGCGCCGCTGTGTCCTCCGGGCTCATTCCGATACTGGGCTTAATGATGGTGCCCATCAGCGGTCGATCGTAGACACTCGTGAAGCTACGAGTGCCAGCTACCCCAAACTGGGGTCCACGATATGCAGTTAAGAACGCAGGAGGAAGAGTGAGATCAAGCAGACGCAGAGCGGAGAAGGCCTTGAGTTTCGAAAGGTTGCCCGCGACAGTCGCGAGCAGATTTGGCAACGAAGGTCCGATGTTGTGCAACGGCCAGGAGAGGGTTACCTCCGCGGTGTGGCGGATGCCATCCCAGCTCTTCGGGACGCAAGAGCCCGGAAGGCTCGGCGTGGGCGACGGTTCGCCTTCTGCGATTGCCTCGACTCTTGCAGCGAAACGCTCGCGTAGTTCGTCAGTCTCGCCGGGGACGCGCAGGAAGGTTCCGGTCGATTGTTCACCTGCCATTGTGGCCGCCGCTTGCTCGAGAGGAAATGCGGTCTCGATGAAGTAGCGAGCGTAGATGCGATTTGGGTCCGAGCTAAGCATGTTCGTATTGCGACGTCGTACCGGCGTGTTGATCAGGCTTTATTGAAGTAGGAGGTGTAGGTCTCGTTGACGATGGAGTGCAACGGAACGAACACGGTTTGGTGCCCGGCATCGTCTTGAACGAAAGCCTCAGGCCCAATCTGTTTGAGGCTCGATGGCAGCAGACGGCGCCCGTTTACGCGCTCATTCGAAGCTTCGACGGCGACATATTGCACAGGCCCACGCATGAGCGCAACGGTGTCAGAGTGAAGATCGTCAATCGCTTCGGTGCGGAAGTCCTGTGGAAGCGTCAGATCAACGCGGTCACCGGTATGCCATATTCGGTTGACCGGTTCGAATGACCCCCGACTGGAGGCGAGAGCGACGGACCTTCCGTTGATGCTCATCGACGCTGGCCTCGATAGCCATGCCGGCAGACGAAGATGCAGTGTGAAGCGTGCGGGAGTGTTGAGCGACAGCTTCAAAGAGACGGTGTCGCCGGCGGGGAACGCGGTCTCCTGCTCGATCTGGATCGTTGTCGATCCGTGCGGGAACCGTATGCGGGACGGCGTATAGAGAACGACATAGAGGCCGTTATCCGAGGCAAACCCGATATTGAGGGGGTAATCAGCAACGGCCTGAACCAAGGTCCCAGAACAGCAGGGCCATTTGGCTGGGTAGAACACCTTCCTCGCTGCATTCGAGTAAGTTGAGTAGTACGGATAGTCACCGTCGGAGTCCGGCGTGCGAACTGCGAGGATTGTGTTGAAGAGCACTCGTTCGAGATTGTCAGCATATTCGGCCGATTTAGGCGTTGAAGTGCAGAGGAGATAGCGAGCGAGTTTGGTTGCGGCGTAGGACCCGCATGGGGTTTCGAAGTGATCGGCGGTCGTCGAAAGTGAATGGAAGAGCTCGCCGCGATGCGGGGTGACGAACGTCTCGTTAGGTCCCCAACCACCAGACGCAAACTGCTGGGTTGTGGTTAAGATCCGAAAGGCATTCGCCATAGCGCTTTTGTATTTGCCGTCGCCGAGCCTGAGATAAGCCTGTCCGGCGGAAGAGAGCGCAATCACATGTGAATAAGCATGCTGACATGGGAAGGGGTCTGCCCCCTGCGCCAAAGGATCGAACAGGTCGTGGTCGAGCAGATAGCGATGTGCCAACTGTCGGAAACGCGTGTTGCCGGTCAGTTCCGCAGCAAGGAAAAGATTCTCGGGCATGACGTAAGGTTCGTCATAGGGAGGATCCTTTTTGCCGATCCGATCGTGGACGTTCGCAGGTAGCAGTGGTTCGGCACCCTGCAGGACACGGTTGAGAACCTGGACTGCGGATGAATCATTTGCCAACGTGGCCGCGTCAATGAGTCCGATGAAATGCTTGTCCAGCGTGTAACAGACCCATTGGTTCGTCAGCGGCCGCAAGATGCTTTCGTTCTTTGGTCCGAGCGTCTCGGCGAATCCGCCGACAAGATTGCGGGCCTTCTCTGTGCAAAAGCGGTCACCGGTGGAAGCGCCAATGCGGGCTAGTCCGGAGATGTACTGGCCGAGAGAATGGCCAGGAACGAAGCCTTGCAGGTCATACCATCCACCCATGTCTTCGCCCGGTGCAGGAAGACCGGCGCGTTGACGATAGACCTTCAACAGGCGGTCGTTAGATAGCGAGAGAAAGTGCGCGTGGATAGCGTTGTAGTGTTCTGCAAACGGGCCACGGGTAACCTGCACGGCAGAGTACGGCAGCGTACGCAGTGGTTCATGGACGCTCGTTTCACCTGACGGCGTGCATGCTGCTGCGGCCGCACCGAGTGCGGTGTTCTTGATGAATTCGCGCCGGCTTATCGGCACTGCAGTGCTCCAGAGGTAGTCACAATGCGCTGAAGTGCATCCATGCGAGACAAGGTTAGCGTATCCGTGTGGAGTTCAACAGCGCGAAGGCATGGTTCAACTCTAGTTGGTAAATTGTTATAGAGCACGGGGTGTGAACTACGACAGGGAAAGACGATCTGATTCCAGATCGCGGAATCGGTGCAACGAGCGCTTATTCTGCTGTTGGTCGAGCGGCGCGTACTACTTGGCTATCAAATGGGGAAATGATAATGGCCCGAATGAGTCAGCGTTATCGGCTCAGCTTCCCCTCCACGATTTCCTGGAAGAAAGAGATGTACAGATTCGATTCCATTGGGAAGATCCAGTGCGATGCCATTCGTCGCATCAATGTCTATCCTGATCGAGCCATGCGGAGTCGGTACCGAACCGCGAGCGAACCGGAGGCCCAGCAGAGAAGGTCGAATGTCGACGGAATCGTAGCCCTGAGCTGCTGGCTGCACTCCGAGGACGTTTTCGACGAGCCACGCAGCTGGGCCAGAGGACCATCCATGAGCGAGCGAGACGAAGTAGCCGCTTGTGCCGTCGGCTTGGAGTGAGAGATGGAAGTTTGTCTTCGGCCAACGCAGATCGTAGGACTCCCAGAAGCTCGTTGCTCCTTCGGCCAACATTCCTCCCCAGTACGTGCGCAGCCAGTCGAGCGCCTGCTGCTTATGGCCGGTCATGGTCATCGCATCCAACAGATAGAGGTTGAAGTACGGACTGATGACCTGATCACTAGGTGCATCTTGCTTAACGTGAGCGAGGACGTTATCCCATGCTGCTGTGTCGTCTGGATTAGAAAGATGTGTCAGTACGCCAAGCGCGTTCAACTGCCAGGTGGAACCCACTGTTCGGGTTGAGGCAGACAGGAGGGCTTGGCGACCAGCTTTCCTCAGTGCAACTGCACGTTCTTCATAAAACTTCGCGTGCGATTCGTCTCCTGCCGCGCGAAGCAGTGCAGGCGCTACCTGATAGGCTCGCAGAAACTCCAAGGCAGTTCCGATTAGGGTCTCTGGTGTGTTGCCGTAAAGTCCAGGTGCCCAATCGACAAAACCCCAGCCGTGTAGCAAGGGCTTCAACAACCCTGTCGACGGATCCAAGTCGCCATCCATTGTGTGAAGCAATCGCAGCAGCGTCTCATGCTCCGACACAACGAAGGTGCGGTCGCCTGAGTGTTCATACAGCGTCGCCAGTGTCGTAATCCATTGCGCGGTGTAACCCGCGATCCCGTTCACCGGCTCACTTGGCGGAGTGCCATCGCCGACGCGACGCAACCATTGAAGGAAATCGATGTTCGACTCGATTGGGCCGAGCGACTCAACGTGGGGCCACGCTGAGTCATCCAGGGAGGTCGCCTCCCAATCATTCGGTGCCGTGTCTGCTTTCGATCGCCATTCCTTATTCGAGATCAGAAGTGGCTCTCCTGATTCGCTTCCAAATGGGCCCGCGAGTATCTTCGCGGCGACCACCTCTCCATAGGCAAGCTGCTGCGTGCTGAGTGGACTGGAGCCCGCGATGACACCTCGGCCGCGAACAGCTTCGATCGCGAGGACGTTGTCCCCGACACGAAGAGTCGCCGACACATCCATGTGAAAAACGCGAAAATTGATCGGCTCGTCTATGTTTGTCGAGAACTGACCAACCGGTGTTCCGTTAACGAAGACCTTCGCTGATCGTGGACCGGCCAAATAGAGCGTTCCGTGTTGCGGAATAGAGGACAGCGAGAAATGGGCACGAAAGTAGTGTGGCTCGGTTCGCCGCTCCACCGCATTCCACGGGAATTTGTTCCGATCGGGCCTCAATGCGGTGACGTCGCCTGCCGTCCAAATGTACTCCTCCCTCAATGGCGGATGAGCGTTTTGTCGCTCCAATGAGACGCCTTGACTAGGGTCTAGCGGGCTCGGAAACGCTTGGGCAGTCATTCGCGCCAAAGGAAACGATATCACCGCCAGGAGGCCGCAATAGGAAAGGATCGTTGAAAGGAGTCGGCGGGGTTTCTCAGGTCTGACTTGAACCGCAGTGAACATAGCCATCGGCAGAATCCTAGCGCCGCCAGGCGCGGGCTCTCTTGAAGAAATCGTCATTCCACTTGAAAAATTGTTTCGCAATTGGTGGAATGTTCCGCGAATTGGAATAATGAGTCTCAATGAGGTCTCGACGAAGATGGCGAAGACACTGAAGCTGGCTGCAAGCGATGACAATGATAGGGCCTCGACCACGGGACGGCAGCGCCGCGGCGATCGGAATGAGTCGCAGACTGTGTTGCGCGCCTGCGAGGTGTTGAAAGCATTCCAGTACCGCGGCGAAGAACTCTGTCTAGCTGATGTCACAGGGCGCACCGGTCTACCGAAGACAACAGCTTTTCGATTGCTACGCACATTGATTCATGGAGGACTGCTCGAACGAGCTGGCTCGGGCGTGTACCGGAACTCGTTTCGACCGCTCTCAGCTCGTCCATATCGAATTGGCTTCGCTACCCAGGGGGATACGCCTTTCGCGCAGGAGGTTCAAAAGAGCATTGAATTAGTTTGCGCACGGGAGAATCTGCAACTGATCAAAGTCGACAATCGGTACTCGGCGAGAGAGGCATTGCGGAATGCCGACCTGTTGATCAAGGAACAGGTCGATCTTGTACTCGAATTTCAAACCTACGAGCGCGTTGCGCCGGTTGTTGCGGCGAAGTTTCTTGAGGCGAACACGCCGGTCATTGCAATCGAGGTCCCTCATCCGGGTGCGACCTACTTCGGAGCCAATAATTACAAGGCTGGGCTTATCGCTGGCCGCGCTCTCGGGCGTTGGACGCGCGAGCACTGGAAATACAAACTCGATCAGGTGTTGTTGCTTGAATTGCCGATCGCCGGGTCTCTTGTCGAGCTCCGCATTACAGGGTTCGCGGACGGCTTGCGTGCGGAATTGCCGGAGGTTGGTAACTTGCCGGCGATTCATCTCAACGGACGAGGCGACTTCGAGCAAGTGTTGGAGACGATGCGCCAATTCCTCCGGCGAGCGAGGGCAAAGCGGACGCTCATTGGAACGGTCAATGATGTGTGCGCGCTGGCGGCTCTGCGAGCGTTTGAGGAAGTGGGCGCCACTGACAAAATCGCCATCGCAAGTCAGAATTGCCTCCCCGAGGTGCGGGCAGAACTGCGACGGCCCGGCACTCCACTGATCGGCACCGTAGCGTACTTCCCGGAGTTGTACGGCGAAGAGATTATTCCGCTGGCACTGGGTATTCTCGCGAAGAAAACCCTTGCTCCTGCGGTCTTCGTGAAACATCAGCTCGTGACGCCTCGGAATGTCGACCTGATATATCCGCTGGACGAACGGGGCGCGGGAGCTCTTGCAGGCGGGCCGTCACTGCGGACTGTGGCTTAACCCTTTGTAGATAATTGCCGTTATTTTGCACACGGACGCCGACCACTTGTTCACGGGGCCTTATGCCGTCTGATATCCGGCGCGATCGGAGAGTTCCGCCTTCGGCATTGTTAGAGTGAAAACCGAGCCTCGACCAGTCTGGCTCGTAACTCCGATCGATCCCCCGTGCGCATCGACGATTGCACGACTGATTGCAAGGCCCATGCCAGTGCCGGAGGTCCCAAGAGCCTGGGATCGGCCACGGTAGAAGCGCTCAAAAATGAGAGCCTGTTCTGATGGCTCGATACCCGCACCCTGATCCGCGATGGACAGTAGTACCTTGTCATTTGTCTCTTCCGCGGAGATCGTGATTGGCGAACCCGGCTTCGAGTACTTGGCTGCATTCTCCAGGAGATTGGAAACTACCTTCTCCATCATCGCGATGTCGGCTCTGACGTACAGTTTGTCCGGCACGTCGATTCGTAGCTGATGCTGTTCCTCGACCCAGGAATTGGACTTGCGGGCAGCATTGATTACACTTCGCAAATCGACGGGGCCGAAGTGCATCTGGACCTGTTGGGCGTCAAGTTGCGCCATTTCGACCGCCTCCGACACCAGCCGATTCAGCCTGTCACTCTCCTCGTCGATGATGGTCAGCAGTTCATGGCTCTCTTCGGGTTTCATGGCGCCATCCAGCAAAGCAGTAGCTGCCCCCTTGATGGACGTAAGCGGAGTCCTTAGTTCGTGAGTAATCGAGTCAATGATGAGCGTGCGAAGACGTTCGCTTTCTCTCAAGGCTTCGTTTCTTGCGATGCTTTCAACGGCCTGAGAGCGGTCAATAGCGATCGAGATCAGGCCTCCAATGGCCTCTGCTGTGACTTGGGACATAACTGTGCCGCGTAGGATGAGCAGACCCTTCGGCCGGACGCCGGTGTGAATCGGAATCTGCAGCTCATCTCCATCCCGCGTCACGCCGCTCAGCGAACTTGCGAGCTGATGAAGGTGAGGAAGCTCAATCTCCGAAACTCGCTTGGTTCCTGCCTGATACAGTCTCTCTCCATCCAGAAGATAGAAAAGGGTTGAGGTCGCTCCGGTGATGCTTGCGACCGCAGCAGGTATCGAAGTGACAAGGTTGGAGACGCTTTCAGTTTCCAGCAGCTCACGGCTAAGACGAAAGAGAGTTTCCACTTCACGCTGGCGTGATCGAGCGTCGCTTGCCTCATCGCGAGCGCGCTCTGAGAGACGGCTCGCGACGATCGCGGTGGCAAGAAAGACGAAGAGCGCGAGCCAATTCTGCGGGTCAGTGATAGTGAACGTCCTGATGGGCGGCAGGAAGAAAAAGTTATACAACGCTGTCGCTACGACCGAAATCACCACCGCATATCGCAGGCCCCACTCTGCAGCGAGCAACAAGATGAACAGGAGCAGCGTTAGTGCGACAGTTGTCGGGTTGACATGGAGCCAACGGTGATACACGAGTACAATTCCCGCCAGAGCAATAAAAGCCAGCGACCACCTGGTGACCGCGATTGTGCGGCGTGAGTTCATGGGGAGAATTGTACGGCGTGGTGGAAACGAAGAAATCACCGGAGGATTGGCTGCAGAGCAGCGAAACGGAGAAGAAAAACGGGCGATTTAAGGTCTTTCTTGGGTATGCACCCGGGGTTGGGAAGACCTTCAGCATGCTTAGCGAAGGCATACGGCGCCGCAGTCGTGGAGAGGACGTCGTCGTCGGTCTCGTCGAGACACACGGTCGTAGCGGAACTGCAGAGCTTGCTGCCAAGCTTGAGCAGGTCCCGCGGCGGGAAATCAATTACAAAGGAACGCTCTTTACCGAGATGGATGTCGACGCCATTCTGGCGCGGCTTCCTCAGGTAGCCCTCATTGACGAGCTTGCGCATACGAACATTGAGGGGAGTCGGTTTCAGAAGCGGTACGAGGATGTGCTTTATCTTCTCGAGAACAAGATAGATGTTCTGAGCACAATCAACATTCAGCATGTAGAGAGCCTTGCACCTCGCGTACAGGCGCTCACAGGCATCGCTGTCCGAGAACAGCTCCCTGACTGGGTCCTCGACCGTGCAGACGAGATCGTAATCAGCGATCTCACGCCAGAAGCGCTGGTCACACGAATGCGGCGCGGTGACATTTATCCGTCGGAACGTGTGGAACGCTCCCTCTCCAACTTCTTTCGCTTGGGGAACTTGATCGCCTTGCGAGAGATGGCTTTGCAGCGTGTCACTCGGGCAGTCGACCGCAATTTAGATGACTACGTTAAGCGCAAGAAGCTTGGGGCACACTGGACCGTTGCCGAAAAGGTCGCAGTGTGTATCAGTGCAAGTCCCCAGGCGCGGGATCTCATTGCGCGTGGAGCGCGACTGGCGGAAGCCCTCGGTGCAGAACTCTACGTGTTGCACGTTTTGAGCGATCGCGACGAGTTGCCGGACCGAAAGCGCACCCTGGAATCCAGCCTGCAGTTTGCTCGAAATCTCGGAGCGTATGTCGTTCCACTCACCGGCGGGGACACTGCTCGCGCCACTGCCGCTTTTATACGAGAGAATCGAATAACGCAGGCGATTGTAGGGCGGTCTGCCGTGCACGGGTTGCGCAGCTACATGTACTATCTCGCGATTCAGAAGTTCATGTCAGAAGCACCACACGTCGACCTGCATATTGTTACCCAGGAGCGGCATTGAAACGCATTCTCGTCGTCGACGATGAGCGTCAGATCATTCGGATGCTTCGCGCATCGTTGCAAAGCAGCGGGTACGAGGTTTTGACTGCCAGCAATGGTCTCGAAGGTTTGGAGAGATTTGAAACTGGGCGGCCCGACTTGATCATCACAGACCTCGCGATGCCCGAGATGAATGGTCTTGAGCTCACTCAGGCTGTGCGTCGATCGGATCAAACCCCGATCATTGTCCTCAGTGTTCGCGACACGGATGTCATGAAGGTGAAGGCGCTCGATGAAGGCGCCGATGACTATCTGACAAAGCCCTTCAGCATGCCTGAGCTTCTTGCACGGATCCGAACGCAGTTCCGCCGTATGGCGACGGAAGAGCCCGAGCAGACGCGTTTAGAAGTTGGGGACTTTGTGATCGATTCGGATGCACATACCGTTTCGGTGCGGGGGCAGGCCCTCCATCTCACTCCAAAAGAGTTCGATCTGCTGTTGCTGTTCGCACGTTCTCCGGGTCGGGTGTTGACGCACAAGGTCGTGCTACGAGCAATCTGGGGTCCGGCTGGCGATGATCAACCCGAGTATCTCCGCGTGTTGATCGCTGGTCTCCGAAAGAAAATCGAAAGAGGCGAAGGACAGAAGTACATCCAAAGTGAACCGTGGGTTGGCTATCGCTTCCAACCTACTGGAACAAGCGAACTTACGAACTCTTAACGCTTCCTCTACGGAATTTCTATCGAGCTTGGCATTCGAATGGAATCCAGGTTCGTTATGTCCTGTGTACGTGTTTACTTAGGTTCGTTGTTGCTTCTTTCGAGCATAGTCATTCCGCCAATTGCCGATGCACAAAATCCTCCCAGCGGAAGTAGTCAACCAACGGTGGAGCAGTTGCAGCGTGAGATCGACGAACTTCGGCAGGAGATCCGTGAATTGAAGTCGAACACTACCACGGCAGTGGCTCCGGAGGCTAAAGCAGATATTCCAGGGCCACCGCCTGTTGTGGAATCGCATTTCGTAACCCCAACAACCTCGACGGAGCCTGCTCCCGCAGCGTCTGTGGATCAGCAGACACCGTTTGCGTTTGCGGACTTCACATGGTTGACAGGAAATCCTCGCACAGAGACGCCCGCTTTCGATTCCAAGTTCTTTACACCTGAAATTCGCAGCGATGTGAGCTACACCTATGATTTTCGGCATCCGCAGGATGACACGATCAGCGGATCAAGTGAGATTTTTCGCTCCAACGAAGTGCAACTCACTCAACTAGGAGTTGGCGGCGATTTTCACTACGACAATGTTCGTGCTCGTTTGATGACACAGTTTGGTCTGTACTCCCAGACGACGCCTCGGAATGATGCATCTCCGGCGCGAGGGCAGTGGAATCTAGCCGACGCCTATCGCTACCTGTCGGAAGCCTATGGCGGATATCACTTCAATGTGCAGCATGGAATCAATGTGGACGCGGGAATCTTCATGTCCTACGTTGGGCTGTTCTCCTACTACCAGTTCGATAACTGGGCCTACCAACCCTCTTATGTGTCGTCGAACACTCCGTGGTTTTTCAATGGGGTTCGCGTCCAGTGGTTCCCGACAAACAAACTGAAGATAGAGCCGTGGTTTGTCAACGGGTGGCAGTCCTATGGTCGGTTTAACAATGATCCCGGCATCGGCGGCCAGATCCAATATCGGCCAAATGGAAGCTGGTCCATCGTCGGCAATCAATACGCGGTGGGCCATGATGCCCTCGGCGTGCCGCATCGCACGCGTTTCCACACCGACGACAGCGTCCAGTACAAGTACATGGATCGCCCGACGGAGAGATTCATCAGCAAAGCTGCGGCGACACTTACCGGCGACTTGGGATGTGAAACCGGCGGAGGAGTGAGTTGCGCTGGAAACGGCAAGAATGGCCCAAAGCAAAGCTTCATAGGCTTTATGGCGTACAACCGCTTCTGGTTCGATCGCAACCTGTACGCCCTCACTCTTGGTGGCGGGAAGATCAACAATCCGGGGCGCTACCTCGTCCTGTTGCCACCGATCAACGGTGCCACTGCAGCATCGGGCACGCCGTACTTTACGGAGAATCCCGGAGACCCATACAAGGCCTACGACGCATCCGTGACGGGCGACTGGATGCCCAGCCAATACATTACCTGGCGACTTGAGTACAACTACCGCGCGTCAAGCGTTCCCTACTTTACTGGTCCCGGCGGCGTTACGCCCCCTGGCGGAAATACTGGTTCGGCCGGCTCCGTCGTGTCTGGCTGGACACCTGATCTGAGGCGTAGCGAGCAACGTATGACCGCAGCAATTCTCGTGAAGTTCTAACCAATCAAAGGTGAGCACATGTCCGATCTACTTGCTACCGTATCGCTGTTCGTGATGTTTCTCGTGGCAGTTCTCTACGTGCAGGGCTGTGCTCGCCTGAAAGGGGCACGCTGATGTTTCTCAATATCCTCTTGTTGCTTCTCTCAGGGGCACTTCTCACCTATCTTGTCTACGCACTCCTTCGCCCGGAGAAATTCTGATGTCCTTGAATGGTTGGTTACAGATCGTCTGCTTCATCGCGATCATCCTGCTTATCGCGACCCCAATGGGTCGATACATGGCAGCAGTCTTTGAGCGCCGGAAAACCGTACTAGATCCGGTCCTGTTGCCATTTGAACGCCTTCTGTACCGGCTCACCGGAATTAATCCGGAGCAGGAGATGCGCTGGACGGAGTATGCAATTTGCATGCTCGTTTTCAGCGCGGCCACGCTGGCCCTGACCTACGCGATCGAGCGACTCCAGCAGTTTTTGCCGCTGAATCCGCAACATTGGCCTGGAGTCGAGCCGGTTCTAGCACTCAACACCGCAATCTCATTCACGACCAATACGAACTGGCAGTCGTACGTCCCGGAATCAACCATGAGTTATCTGACACAGATGCTCGGGTTGGCAACGCACAATTTCTGGTCAGCGGCCGTTGGCATGGCGCTGGCAGTTGCTTTTATACGTGGAATCGCGAGGCGCGAGGCAAAGACGCTCGGAAACTTCTGGGTGGATCTCACGCGCGGAATCCTGTGGATCCTGCTTCCCATCTCGCTCGTTCTCTCGCTGGCGTTGGTGTCGCAAGGGGTTGTGCAGAACTTTCGCTCATATGATCAGGTCAAGCTCGTCGAACCACAGAAGGCTGCCGGGCCGGACGGTAAGTCAACCACGCTGACAACTCAGACAATCGCCCAGGGGCCAGTGGCCTCACAAGAGGCGATCAAGATGTTAGGGACAAATGGCGGCGGGTTTTTCAACGCGAACAGCGCACATCCGTTTGAAAACCCAACGCCGCTTTCCAACCTTCTCGAGATGCTCGCGATCTTTCTGATCCCCGCGGGTCTCGCGATCACGCTGGGGCAGATGACTGGAAGCCCGAAACATGGCTGGGCGGTCCTGTCGGCAATGTTAGTGCTATGGCTTGTCGGAACCGCAACTTGTTATTGGGCGGAATCGCAACCAAACCCGCTACTTCACGGCGTAGATCAACACGTTTCGGCGACACAGGCCGGCGGCAACATGGAGGGGAAGGAGGTCAGGTTCGGGATTGCCAACTCGGCGCTCTTCGCTACGGTTACGACCGACGCGAGTTGTGGAGCAGTCAATTCGATGCACGACAGCTTTATGCCGCTCGGGGGCATGGTCCCGATGGTCAACATACTCCTTGGAGAGATCGTCTTCGGTGGTGTTGGTGCAGGTCTTTACGGGATGCTCGTCTTTGTTGTTCTGTCCGTGTTCATTGCAGGATTGATGGTCGGCCGCACTCCTGAGTATCTAGGCAAAAAGATCGAAGCTTACGACGTTCAAATGTCGATGCTCTATCTCCTGATATTTCCCCTCATCATTCTTGGCTTTACGGCGGTCACGGTCGTGATGCCGAACGTTGGTTTGAGTAGCCTGGCAAACCACGGGCCACATGGCCTTAGCGAAATCCTCTATGCGTATACCTCCGCTACTGGCAATAATGGCTCCGCCTTCGCCGGTCTGAACGCAAATACGCATTGGTACAACTACTCGCTCGGTGTAGCCATGTTTTTCGGACGATTCATGATGGCCATTCCAATGCTGGCCATCGCAGGAAGCCTTGCCGGCAAGAAAATTGTGCCAGAGTCCGCGGGAACATTCCCTGTGACAACTCCTCTGTTCACCATTTTGCTCACGAGCGTCATCGTAATCGTGGGTGCACTCACGTTCTTCCCTGCGCTTTCGTTGGCCCCGATTCTTGAACATCTATTACTGCGCAGCGGCGCTGCATTTTGAGAAATCAGAGGAGATTGTATGTCCACACACGCTCAGCGCCGTTCGTTGTTTGATGGAAAGATAGTCCGGCGTGCCTTATTTGACGCTCTTGCGAAGCTTAATCCGCGAGTCATGATGCGGAACCCGGTCATGTTCGTCGTCGAAATCGGCAGCGTTCTTACATCGGTCCTCTTCATCGCGAATCTCGCTACTGATCGAGGTCATGCCGGCTTCAATTGTCAGATTACGCTTTGGCTGTGGTTTACCGTGTTGTTCGCAAACTTCGCTGAGGCGATGGCGGAAGGTCGCGGTAAAGCACAGGCCGATGCGCTTAGACAGGCGAAATCCGAAACAACTGCATATCGCATCACCAAGTCAGGAGTACAGGAAGTACCTAGTTTGCAGTTACGCATCGGTGATGTCGTACGCGTCTCCGCCAATCAGATGGTCCCAGGCGACGGCGAGGTCATTGAAGGAGTTGCGGCGGTCGATGAGTCCGCAATTACTGGTGAGTCCGCACCCGTAATTCGCGAGGCTGGCGGAGACCGCTCGGCGGTCACGGGGGGAACTCGTGTCCTGTCCGACACGCTTACGGTTAGGATCACGTCCAACCCGGGAGAAACATTCCTCGATCGTATGATCGCTCTGGTTGAGGGCGCCGAACGACAAAAGACGCCGAATGAGATTGCGCTCAACATTCTGCTGGCTGGACTCACGATCATCTTTCTGCTAGCCGTGGTCACATTGCAACCCTTTGCGGTGTATTCCCATGCACCTCAAACGATCTTCGTTCTGATCTCACTCCTCGTCTGCCTGATTCCTACAACGATTGGTGGCCTGCTATCCGCAATCGGGATCGCAGGCATGGATCGTCTCGTGCAACATAACGTGCTCGCGACCTCCGGCCGCGCGGTGGAAGCTGCTGGCGATGTGAACACACTCCTGCTTGACAAGACAGGGACGATTACCCTCGGCAACCGCCAGGCGTCGGAGTTCGTGCCTGCCCTGGGTGTCGACGAGAGAGCTTTCGCGGACGCAGCCCAACTATCGTCGCTGGCCGACGAGACGCCGGAGGGACGCTCCATCGTCGTCCTTGCGAAGGAGAAATACAACCTCCGCGCGCGTGAATTGGCACAGTTCAACGCTGAGTTCATTCCATTTTCAGCCGTCACTCGTATGAGCGGCGTCGAAGTTGACGGCCGAAGCATTCGCAAAGGCGCAGTTGACGCAATCACGAAGTATCTTTCCGAGCATGGTTCACATCTGCCGAATGAGGTGCGCGAATCTGTCAACAGGATTGCGACGAACGGTGGCACGCCACTTGTCGTTTCCGAAAACGGCCGCGCACTTGGCGTTATCCACTTAAAAGACGTTGTTAAAGGCGGAATGCGCGAGCGCTTTGATCATCTGCGTGCAATGGGTATTCGCACAATCATGATCACTGGCGACAATCCCTTGACGGCAGCTGCAATCGCACGTGAGGCAGGTGTCGATGACTTTCTTGCCGAAGCTAAGCCCAAAGACAAGATGGATCTGATTAAGCGCGAGCAGGCCAACGGCAAACTAGTCGCGATGACGGGTGATGGTACCAACGATGCACCTGCATTGGCCCAGGCCGATGTCGGCGTGGCCATGAATTCAGGGACCCAGGCAGCGAAAGAAGCCGGAAACATGGTTGATCTGGATTCGAATCCGACCAAGTTGATTGAGGTGGTCGCGATTGGAAAACAACTGTTGATGACACGTGGCGCACTCACAACCTTTTCGATCGCGAATGACGTTGCCAAATATTTCGCCATCATTCCTGCGATGTTTGCCGGCGTGTTTCCCGTACTCAATGCGCTTAACATCATGCACCTTCATAACGGACAGTCGGCAGTCTTATCGGCCGTAATTTTCAACGCCCTAATCATTATCGCCCTTATCCCGCTGGCGTTACGCGGTGTCGCCTATAAGCCAATGTCCGCGGCCGCCATGTTGCGCCGGAACTTGATCGTGTATGGAATCGGCGGAATTATCGTACCGTTTCTTGGAATCAAAATAATCGATGTGCTGATCACCGCACTACATCTCGCATAGGGGTTAGACAAGATGAAGAAGTACATCATGACTGCTTGCCTGTACACCGTTGTTAGCGGTCTTGTGCTTGGCGTCTGTTATCCGTTGCTGATAGCGGGCATTTCGCGCTTAACATTCCATGACAAGGCAAATGGCGAATTGATAGAGAAAAATAGCGCCATTGTTGGCTCACGTCTTATCGGCCAGCCGTTTACTGGTGCCGGATTCTTTCACAGCCGTCCTTCTGCCGCTGGTGTTGGTTATGACGCGTCGGCCTCTTCTGGATCGAATCTTGCTCCTACGAGCAAAGCGCTTTCAGATCGCGTCCTGGCGAGCGAAGCGACTGAAGGGACAGGGGCGGCGGTCCCCATTGATTTAGTGACAGCTTCAGGATCGGGTCTCGATCCAGATATCACTCCGGCGGCTGCCCTCTATCAAGTGTCCCGCATTGCTCACGAACATGATCTACCAGAGGCCTTAGTTCGGGAATTGGTGCTAGAGCATGTCACACCCAGGCAGTTTGGTCTACTGGGTGAGCCACGAGTGAATGTATTGGAACTGAATCTAGCTCTTCTATCTGTCCATGTGACGCACTAATGAAAGTCATGCGACCGAACCTCGAGCCCTTCTTCCGAAAGGGCTATTAGACGAACAGCCTTCACGTGAATGACGCCTTCCTGGTTCTGTAGCGGACCTTCAGCGCGAATGAACTTGCTGCGTGTCACAATGGAACGGTGTCGTTCATATATGTCTGGGGCCACAATCACATTTGCAATGCCTGTCTCATCTTCCATAGAGAGAAAGATGAAGCCCATCGCCGTTCCCGGCCGTTGCCTTGCAATAACACAACCCGCGGTTCGCACGAACATTCCATCCCGGACGTTCCATAGTTCCTTTGCAGATAGAATCCCACTCCGTCGCAATTCTTCTCTGCGGTACGCCATGGGGTGCCTCCCGACCGTCAACCCTGTTCCGGCATAATCTGCAACCATACGTTCCGCGGTTGTCATCTGTTTCAACGGTACATGGTTAGAAGTCTCACGTAAAAGAGCGCTGTGCGCATGCAGTAGCGGTCCTTCGGGCCTCCCAGCGCGTTGTACCTGCCACAAAGCATCACGGCGATGCCCAATTGTATTCAGCGTATTGAGCGCACCAATCCGCGCCAGTGTTGTCAGTTCCTTCCGAGTGATTGACGGTACACGCGCGGTCAAGTCTTCTGCTGACTGATAAACACCAGCACTTCGGCGAGAGGCCTCAATAGCTTCTGCCGTTTGCCTCCGAAGACCCTTGGCATATCCCATTCCCAAACGCATAGATAGCGTTCTACCGGCTTCGTGTTCGACAGTACAGGCCCATTCAGACACCTGAATGTCAATCGGCTTTACGCGAAGGCCATGCCTCTGTGCATCCTTGACAATGACTGCGGGCATGTAAAAACCCATTGGTTGATTATTCAAAATTGCGCATGTAAACGCCGCGAGATATTTGACCTTGCAATAAGCCGAAGCATAAGCAAGCAGCGCAAAACTCGCTGCGTGCGACTCCGGAAAACCATACAACGCAAAGGAAGTGATGTTCTGAATGATCGTCTCCTTAGTTGTCGCATTAATTCCTTTCGCAGTCATGCCGGTCCGCAGTCGGCCTTCGAGATTCTTCATCCGCTCCCACGAACGACGCATTCCAACGGCGCGGCGAAGTTCTTCTGCTTCTGCTCCTGTGAAGTCCGCTACAGTCATTGCCATTCGCAGCAGTTGCTCTTGAAAGAGAGGAACACCTAGCGTGCGCTTGAGAACAGGTTCGAGCGACGGATGAGGATACGTAATCTCTTCCTTGTTCTGCCGTCGCCGCATATATGGATGCATCATCTTGCCCACAATTGGCCCAGGCCGAATGATCGCTACCTGAACGACTACGTCGTAGAATCTCTCGGGCCGGTTGCGTGGAAGCGACGCCATTTGTGCACGGCTTTCCACCTGAAACATTCCGACAGTATCCGCACGTTGAAGTGCCTTATAGACATCGTCATCCTCGGGCAAGTGTGCAAGATCAATCTGGTCACCGTAGTGTTTTGGAATTAGATCCAGACAATCTTTGAGAACTGCCATCATTCCAAGGCCAAGCAGGTCAACCTTGATGATTCCAAGATCAGCGCAATCCTCCTTGTCCCACTGGACCACCGTCCGTCCCGGCATGGACGCGCGTTCGAGCGGAACAACGGCATCGAGCGCACCATGACAGATAACCATCCCTCCGGAGTGCTGACCAAGATGGCGCGGCAAGTCCTGGATACGCACGCATAATTCGAGGTATTTCGCGATACGCGGATGCACCAGGTCAAAGCCGGCGTCAGTAAATGAGTGTGCCATTGTGTCATTCGGCCCGCGCCACTCGAAATGATTGACAAGCCCCGAAAGCCGTTGCAGCGACTCCTGATCGAAACCAAGTGCTTTTCCAACCTCTCTAGCAGCGGACCTCCCGCGATAGGTAATGACATTCGCGCACATTGCTGCGCCCAACTCTCCATAACGCTGGTAGACATACTGAATAGCTTGCTCACGTTTCACTTCGGACGGAAGATCCAAGTCAATATCCGGCCATTCGCCCCGGTTTTCGCTAAGAAAGCGTTCGAACAATAAATCCATTGCAATGGGGTCAACAGCGGTTATTTCCAGCGCATAGCAGATAACCGAGTTAGCTGCACTTCCACGGCCTTGAATCAGGATGTCGTTCTCTTTGCAAAATCGCACAATATCCCAGACGATAAGGAAGTAACCAGCAAACCCCAGCTTCGTGATGAGTGCAAGCTCGTGTTCTACTTGTTTCCTTACTCGTTCCATAAACTCGGAAGATTTTACCAATCCATAACGTCGCGCCACTCCTTCTTCGACTCGCTTGCGGAGGAAGCTATCCATAGAATCTCCACTAGGAACCGGATATCGAGGGAATTCATAGCCTAGATCTACCAGCGCAAACTGCAGCCGTGACGAAAGCTCAACTGTGTTCTCAACTGCTCCTGGGATATCCCGAAAAAGGTTCATCATTTCCTGTGCTGGGCGGAGATATCGCTGATTGTTGATCGCTAAAAGCCTGCCAGCACGATCAAGTTCTATGTGATTGCGAATTGCAGTGAAGAGATCTAGGATCTCGCGGTCGTATGCTGTGGCGTATCGAACTCCGTTCGTTGCTATAACAGGCAAACCCATTGACCGCGCGATTCGCAAAGCGGCCTGATTACGCCATTCCTCTTCGCGCTCGTGGTGACGCTGTAGTTCCACATAAACATTCGTTGCACCAAAGATGCGAACCAGCCTGTCTACTACAACGCGTGCAGCGTCTTCGCCACCACTTGCCAATGCGGATGCGAGTGGCCCTTCGTCACCGCCGGTTAAGCAGATCAGACCTGTCGAGTAATGTTCAAGATCATGGAGTGTAGTTGCGCCTTCACCCTTTGTGTTTTCGTGCATCTTGAAGCGAGTTATCAACCGGCACAGATTCTGATAACCGTGCTGCGACTCACAGAGCAATGGGATACGAACAGGTTCGGCGAGATGTTGATGTGGAAGCCATAGAGGTGGAGTAAGTCGTTGCCCTAGCTCCAGTACGGCAACCTCAGCGCCGACATGAGCGTGAAGTCCATTCTGCTTTGCACTCGTATGAAATCGGGCCGATCCATAGACGCCATTCCGATCCAGCAACGCTATAGCCGACATGTCCAATTCGGATGCACGCTCAACAAGACGTTCAGGGTGAGATGCTCCTTCCAGGAAACTGAAGGCACTCGCGGCATGTAACTCAACATACTTGTCAGTCATAGAGTGCAATCACCTGCCACTGATTTCGAAGAAGATCGCGAGCCACACAGCAACAAAGAACAGCGTCATTAGGCGCTCGAGCAATCACGTCCCACTGCTCGACATTCCAGAGCATCTCGTTCCACCATTCGCCCCCCGCGATCCATGGGCCGTACGCGTGCTCCACAGTGAAATACTGCTCACGGAAAAAGAACTCCCCAGGGTGAGAATGAGTTAAGTACACAGAAGTTATTTCTGGAGGGCGGAGTTGGCGTACTGCTGTGTTCTTCCGATGCACGTCATCCGGAGTAGAAGTGTCTGACGGAACGCCGAATGCTTCTAATCGAAAGCTCTCAGGCGCATGAAAGTCCTGCAGGGTAGCCCGACCAACATTGTCCTCGCCCAGCAAGGCTTTCAGTTGAGCGAGAGTTACATCCAGCCGTGCAGCTTCCGGCAGCGGAGGAGAAAAGAGACCCAACTGGATCTTGCTGGTATCCCCAGGCTCAGCCTGCAATGTAACTGCAACAATCGCAGCCTGTGGTGGATGTGTCTGTAGATCGAGATGCAGCAGCCTAATCCAGAACTGTTTGTAATTTCCCGGCCGAGCAGGTCGAACTCGTCGCGTATATGTTTCTCCACCATCCAGTTCGAGAACCATTATGACTGCAGCCAGAGCGACGAGGCGAGCTTTCGCTCGGAGAATTAGTTGATCCAGCATCACTGCAACACCGAACATCAGTGAGTCCAGCGAGTCGAGAGGGAAGTCCAACTCCTGCCGCTCCTCAAGCCTGAATTGAGGCTCGATGGGTTGAAACAGATGTGGCCACTCTCCACGTGCAAGTTTCTGAAGCCGTTGTGCGTCTTGACCGATGCGAGCAATTAACTCCTTCTCTGGCAACTCCGCGAGCATGCCTAAGGTATGAATCCCCCACAGTGCAAAGATCTCGGCTTGTTCATCTGTGAGCGCCAGGACATCAAGCGGTAACGGAGACAAAGCTGCAGCCTCATCTCCTGAACGAACTACGGCCATCGAGCGGCCGGAAGAAGCTTTCGCAAGGCATGCTGCTGTATGAAAGTTGTTACTGACTCTGATTCGAGCCGATAAGCCGAGCGAGTGCACGTGTTGTAGCAATCTACGTGCTAATACCTCCGGCGGGCCAAACAGCGATTCCGTCCCGCTAATATCGATTGCACACAGAAAGTAAGTCTCGCCACTGCAATCCTCAATTCGTGGCGAGTAAGTCCCCGCACATTCGAGCAGCATCTCTTTTACCGTCGACTCTGTCTTGAACGAACGCGAGAGAACCTTTACCTGCGAAAATCCATCTACATCTGTACGGCTCATTCCGCGCTGAATTCCAAAGAGCCTGGCTTTGGTATTCAGCGAACACACCTCCTCAAAAGGCGGTTCACCCTCCATCACAACGCAGGCATGTTCTTTTAATTCAGGTCGGAGACGCAACAGCGCCTGCGCTGGGAACTCCTGTACGTAGACACACGCGTACAACTCGGCAGCGCGTTTCATCGCTTGCCTGCCCATACAGTTCGACTCTGCCAGGTCGCGACCTCTTCACGTTGCGGCGGTTTGCGCATAGGGACCACGTTGCTTGTAGCCGGCGGATACCGCTGACGCATAACTTCTACACGCGGTTGAATGCCAGAAAAGACGGTCGATTCATCACAGATCGGGTTGGCATTCTGTAACTGCAGAACCAGTTCCGCACTGCTCTTTGCGCACGCATACTGTGTCAGCAGCAGAATGCTCGATTGCGTTCTTTCGGCCGCTGCGCGATAGCGGTACCAGGTAGCCAATGGCACACGCGATACGAACTCAGGTGCCAGGCTTCCCATATCCAGCACAATCGCGCTGAAGCCTCCTGCCTGAAGCAGAAGATCAGCGCTGCGTAACGCCTGTTCCAGGCGTGGCCAAGGCTTCGATGGCGTGCAAGGACGATTCGGAGTCTTCTGTATCTGTAGTGGAGACGGTGCGGCGACCTCTTGAGAGGAACGCATGCGAGGTAATGGCTCTGCGCATCTCGGAGCCATCGCCTCAGGCTGCAACAGTCCCACCACCGCGTTCGACAGGCCCTTGACCTCCTGCCGAGGATGTCGACCGAACCCTCCGCCGTGTAGTCCTTTCTTCGCGGCTGGTGCCACGAGATACTTCTCTGGAAGCTCAAATTTGTAACTCGCACGTTGCGCGGGAGCAGATGTCCCCCCACACCTCAGCCAAAGCAGGCGCCGAAGGTCTACACCTGCGGCTGCCGCCGAGGCCGGGTCGAGCGCATTCGATACATCAATCCATGCGCAGACCCTTTCTTCCCGCGTCATCCGTGCCAGAAATGAAAGGGCAATCGAGGTTCGGCCCGAGCATTCAGGGCCCACAAATTCGCTAAGAGCTCCCTGTGGAAGCCCACCATTCAGCAACTCATCTAATGCCTCAATTCCCGTGGGGTGCACCGCACTCCGGATCTTCGGTGCTGGCGTCAAAGCAGATGGAATTTTCTTCTCGAGAGCGGCTTCAATCTGGCGTCGGACAGTGGCGGCGGAGGTCATAATCTTCGCCATATATTCGCCTCTCGCGAGGCGGAATGCAAACCGAGTTTGCACTATCCCCAGTGCGTCTTAATGCCCAAATAATTGAAAGATTTACGGGTTCTGCCGCAACCAACTTTTCTGAGATGAAGTCTCTACCATGCTCGCGACCATCGCGAGCCCTTCGAATCCTCTCGCAGCCGCGTGTCATCTCCGGCGTTTCGTTCCAGAACCCGGCCAATGAGCCAGATCAGGTCCGAGAGCCGATTGAGATAAGCCAGCGCTTCAGGCTGTACCTCTTCGCCACTCTCCGCCAATCGGACAACGCACCGCTCCGCCCGGCGGCAGACTGTCCGTGCTACCTCAAACGCAGACGAAGGAACCTGTGCTCCTGGCAGCGACCAGTCGGAAAGGATCCCCTCGATCGACTCAATGCGGTGCACCTGTTCGGTCAGATCATCGACATCGGAAGCGCTCAACACGGCCGCACCCTTGCGGCTTTCAGCCGGAGTGGCGAGCGACGCTCCAACACTGAACAGCGTCCTTTGAATGTGCTCTGTAGCTGTACGGATCGATTCATCCGGGCAGAGGCTGCGAGCAAGTCCCAGCGCCGCGTTCAACTCATCCACGGTCCCATAGGCCTCAACCCGGGCATCTGCCTTGGAAACACGCGAGCCTCCGATAAGGCCTGTCTGCCCAGTATCCCCGCGTTTTGTCGCGATGCTCATGAACCTCTCCTGCCTCGTGTTCTCAATGGTACTTTGTCACCTGCGATTCGAGACTTACCGTCAAATCAAAAGCGTACCCTTGCATCCAGGAGCAGCTACTTGCCCACACAGTCGCGAAACACACGCCAGAAGACAGCGATCCGCGAGGCATTTCAGCGGGCAGACCGTCCGCTCTCACCTGAAGAGGTGCTGACCGCAGCGCAGAGTGAGGTCGAAGGTCTGAGTATCGCCACTGTCTATCGCAACATCGGCGCGTTACTAGAGAGTGACTGGCTCACGACCGTCTCTATGCCCGGCGAAACCCTGCGGTATGAGGTCGCCGGCAAGGCCCATCATCACCACTTCCGCTGCAACGGCTGTGGCAAAGTCTTTGAGCTGCAGGGATGCGATCTCAGTGCCCACCCCAAGCTTCCACGCGGCTTCCGTGTCACCGGCCATGAGTTCTTCCTCTTTGGCCGTTGCGCGGACTGTGCCTGAGCCTTCGCCGTTTACGACGCCAGCCGCGTAGCAACAAAGATAAGCAAAGCGCCACCTGCGACGGCCATCGCCAGCGGGATGCGAGGCGTGCTGTCTGCGCGCAGCTGCGGCAGAAGCTCGTCGGCGATCATATGCAGAAAGAAGCCCGCGGTGATGGCCAGCAGCGCAGCCGAGCCGCTCGTCGACAGCGGAAGCCATGCCGTCAACAGGCCTCCGGCCAGCGGCGCCAGGCAATCTGCAGCGAGCAGCAGATAGTCGAAGCGCTCTGGCTTGTGGCCGCGCGTACTCAACAGAATCGTATTGACCCCGTCCCCGATATCGTGAGCCGCAATCCCCGCGGCAACGATGTACCCCGCAGGACGCGACGCCGCATACGACAGCCCAATCGCCATGCCATCGCGGAAGCTGTGTGCGATCAGCAGGCCACTGCCCAGGCGACCCCACGCACGCGGTGAGCTCCGCAGATTCAGGCGTGCACTCCACGTATCGAAAAGGTTCTGCAGCAGCAAAAAGGTGAGGAATGAGAGCAACACCAGCGCGAAGATTGTGCCTATTCCTCGCCCCGCCAGCCTTTGCAGAGTCACTGCTTCCGGCAGCAGATCAAGCAGAGCCGCGCCCAGCAGCAACCCAGTGCTCAGCGCGATCAGCATCCCCAGCGACGATCGAAGGCGCAGCGCGAGTATCCCTCCCAGGAGGGTCGAGAGCACCGGCACGATGAGCAGGGAGATGGGCAAAGGGATCTCTAGTTATAAATGATACTAGATTCTCAATAACGGGGCTCGGGCACTCGATCCCATCGCAGCTTGGTGGTGGAATCTATCAGATCCGCAAACACTTAGACGCGACCTTTTCGCTGATGGAAGACACGACCGCACAGTGAAGCGCGCGTGCGCAAATTGGCTGAAAGTTTGTGTATTGGCTGACTGAACCGAGGCTATGCCGCGTGTGCGGCCAGACCGGGCTGTACGTCCACCTGTGACCGTAGGCCGAGACGGCCGGCCAGCAGTGCTTCGTAGAGCGCCTCGTATCCGTCAGCCATGCGTTGCGCGGTCAGCTCGTTCGCTCTTGCAAGGGATCGCTGCCGAGCCTCCGCAAGTCGCTGTTCATCACGATTCAACTGGCGTAGCAGCGTTGATAGCGATCGTGGCCCATCGAAGTACAGCGCATCATCGCCCCACACCTCGCGCAGTGACGGGATGTCGTTCGCGACCACAGCACAGCCGCACAGCGCTGCCTCCAGCGGTGCCATTCCGAACGGCTCATAGATCGAAGTCGCAATGTAGATGCTGCTGCTCGCTAATAGCGCCAGGAGTGACGATTGCGACAGTGTACCCAGTAGAACGGATCGCCCAATCTGCCGCAGCGAACTTCCGCACTGCCTCTTTCCGGCGACATAGATTGGAATCGGCGCGTTCACCGTTCGCAGCATTTCAATATTCTTCGCCTCGTCCCATAGCGGTCCCACAGTCACCGCTTGCATGGTACGCAGCCGGCTCTCCGGCACATCGAGACTTCTTCCGTGGCGAATCACATAAGAGGGAGGCAGATTGTAGTAATGACGAGCGAGCTCCAGCGCCATCCACCGTGTCGGAGAAGCAACTGCATCGCACGACTGAAGCCCCTGCGTCACCAGCGACTGATACTGTCGAAGCCATCGGGACTTTTCAAGCCCCCGTGGACGGCACGCGCTGGCCCAACTCAGCACATCGCTGTGCGCAGTCACAACTTTCGGTATGTCAAGCGAAACCGCTCCAAAGCAGAATTGATTGGAGTGCAGCAAATCAGGCCGGAACTGCCTGGCGATATGAAACAGCACGCCTGCGCCCTGCGTAAAGACAAACTCGTTCTTCTCCGTCCACTCCTGCGGAACGTTCGATGCGGTGAACTGAAAGGAAGGCCCGTAAGCCAGGCTTTGCGCTGCACACCATGCCTGTTGTTCGTGGGAAGGCTGACGTCCCAGGCTTACCAAAGCCACTGCGTGTCCTCGCTGCAATAACTCCGCGGTCAGCTCTTCTGTAAATGTCCAGACGCCCCCGATCGTGTCAGTCGTCAGCAGGATCCGCATGCAACCTCTCTTTCGCCGAAGTCAGAACTCAAAATCTGCGTAGCTACACATCAGTTCGACGTTCGTCACAGGCGAACGTCTTCCGCTCCGCTCCAAACGGAGGAGAGTTCCTGTGGAGAAAACTTTATTGGGCCTGTTCCAGAGAACGATTCCGCCAAGGGACCTACCTCGTCCAGCACGATCGAACAGAAAACTGAAAAGGAGCGCCAGATCAACTAAGGCCATCCCCGAGGCAAACGGTAACAATTGCTACCCCTCACGGAGGTATCTGTACTTCTGTGGAATCTATTTCGAATGAAGAAGGTTGCACCGAATTTTTCACGGAATTGAATGAGATTTCATGCAATCACCATGCGAGTCAGCCTCGTTGCAGTCACTATCCTCGGCCAGGGCAGCTATCCGGACTCTGTCAAACTTGCGCGGTGCTGTTACCCTAGCTTGCCATGGTCGATGCAGACGCCGTGATCGCGCATCTTGAAGAACTTCGTTCGCTGACTGCGGACGAGCATGGAGCACAACGTATTGCGTGGTCGCCCGTCTGGCTACGCGCCCGCTCATGGTTCGAGCAAGAGCTCGCCAGCCTTCCGGTCGAACATCACTATGACGCCGCCGGGAACCACTGGATCACTCTCCCCGGTGCGTCCGAACGCGCGCTCGTGCTCGGCAGTCATCTGGATTCCGTTCCCAACGGCGGATGGCTCGACGGCTGCCTCGGCGTCCTCACCGGGCTTGAGATCCTCAAACATCTCGCACGCGAGCACAACCGCCGGCCGCCCTGCACCATTAAGCTCGTCGATTGGGCTGACGAAGAGGGCGCTCGCTTCGGCCGCAGTCTCTTCGGCTCCTCCGCCTTCGCCGGAACCCAGACCATCGACGCCGACCGCGCTCGCACCGACCGCGAGGGAACAACTCTCGAAGCTGCACTCGCGGCCTGCGGCGTCTCGGTTGACCGCGTTGGCGACGCCGCCGTTGAGCGAAAGAACCTTGCCGCCTATCTCGAACTTCACATCGAACAGGGCCCCATTCTCGAGCGCCTCGGCAAACCGCTCGCCGTTGTGCAGGGCACAAAAGGCGTGGAGCGCTGGGCAATCACCTTCCATGGTCAGGAGGCGCACTCCGGCTCAACTCCCATGGAAGTCCGCCGCGACGCGCTCGCTGCGTGCGCAAAACTCGCCCTCGAAATCCGCCCCATCGCTCGCAAGCATGCGAACTCTGTCGCCACAATGGGCAGCGTCAAAACGTTCCCCGGCATTGTTACCTCGGTCGTCGGACGTTGCGAGGCAACGCTCGACATGCGCGATCTCGACGCGAGTGTGCTCGCCAGCATGTTGCGCGAAGCTCGTTCCGCAAGCGAGCGTTTCGCTGCTGAAGAGCATTGCACAGTCGACTGGTCGAAGATCTGGTCCATCGAGCCCATTCCGTTTCATCCCGAACTCATCGCGCTCTGCGAAAAAGCGATTCTCGAGACCGTGGGGGTTAGCGAGCAGCTTCCCTCCGGGCCGCTGCACGACGCCGCAGAGGTTGCGCGTCTCGGCATCCCAACCGTGATGATGTTCGTCCAGTCGCTGAACGGATTGAGTCACAACCGCGCCGAGGACACCAGGCGCGAGCATCTCCAACAGGCCGTCATCGCTATGAACCGCCTCGCCGAACTCACCATCGACTGGATCCTGCGTCACTAAAGGGTTACGGGCTGGATTCACGAGTTCAACACAAATGGTGCATAATCGTGACTTCCAATCCGCCGAGGTAGGAAGAAGTCGAAATCTGCAGCCCGAGGCTGTCGGGTCGCGACACCTCTTCCAATTCGCCGGCGGGAAGAGGAGCGCACGACCTATTAATGAGTGAGCCGTTTACCTTCTTCGAGCAGTCTCCAAGTTCTCCGGAGATTGCTGCGCGCTTTCCGGACCTGCATCCGCCTTTCGATCAAACAGCCGCTGTCGCTGAGGCCAACCGCTGCCTCTACTGCTTCGACGCGCCCTGCACGACCGCCTGCCCCACGCACATTGACGTCCCGCGTTTCATCAAGAAGATCGCGACCGACAACGTCGAAGGCTCCGCAAAGACCATCCTCGACGCCAACATTCTCGGCGAGAGCTGCGCGCGAGCCTGTCCCGTGAGTGTTCTCTGCGAAGGCGCCTGCGTTCTACATCGCTACAACAAGCAGCCCATCGCCATCGGCCGCCTGCAGCGCTTCGCCATGGAGTCCATCGCTTACAGCGAATCTCCGCTGCCGTTCGCTCCTGCTCCTGACACTGGCAAGTCGGTCGCACTCATCGGCGCTGGTCCCGCATCGCTCGCCTGCGCTGCCGAACTTCGCCGCCACGGCATTCGCGCCGCCCTCTACGACTCATACACTCTCCCCGGCGGCCTCAACACCTACGGTGTCGCCGAGTACAAACTCACGCTCTCCGCCAGCCTCCGCGAAGTCGATCGCGTCGCTCACCTCGGCGTCGAGTTTCACATGAATACAACCGTCGACACCGACATGCTCGAGCGCCTCGAAGCCGAGCACGACGCCATCTTCCTCGGCGTCGGCCTCGGTGCGATCCAGCGGCTCGGCCTCGCGCGCGAGGACATGGCTGGCATTACCAACGCACTCAGCTTGATCGCCGACTACAAGCGCGGGGCCACTACCGGTATCTCCGGCCGCGTCGCCGTTATCGGCGCCGGAAACACCGCCATCGATGCTGCCAACGCCTCAGTTCGCCTCGGCGCCGATGAGGTCACGATGCTCTATCGCCGCGGCCCGCAGCAGATGTCTGCCTTCGACTTCGAGTTCGAACACGCAAAGCTTGAGGGCGTTCACTTCCTTTGGCACGTGCAGCCCGTCGGCCTCAAAGGCAATGGCAAAGTTGAAGCAATTCGCCTCCAGCGCCTCGAGTCCACCAAGGACGGCTCCCTCGTCCCCGTGCCCGACTCCGCCTTTGACCTCTCCGTCGAGCACGTTGTGCTCGCCATCGGTCAGTCCACGCATACTGAGCTCCTCGGAGGCGACGAAGCAAAGCCCGCAAAGGTTGAGCTCGAACGCGGCCGCATCCTCATCGATCGTGCCACCGGACAAACCTCCAACCCCAAATACTTCGCTGGCGGCGACTGTACCAACGGCGGCCGCGAGGTCGTCGACGCCGTTGCTGATGGCAAGCGCGCGGGCACCGCAATGGCAGCCTGGATCCTCGGAGGACAAAATGCCTAACGCAACCCTCGAGACCACCTTCGCCGGCATCAAGTGCCTCAATCCCTTCTGGCTCGCCTCCGCTCCGCCCACCAACTGCGGAGAGCAGGTGATGCGCGCCTTCGACGCAGGCTGGGGCGGCGCCGTCTGGAAGACCATCGGCGAGCCCATTACCAACGTCAGCTCGCGCTACTCCTCCATCGACTGGAACGGGCAAAAAATGATGGGCCTGAACAACATCGAGCTCATCAGCGACCGCCCCGTCGAAGTCAACCTCCGCGAGATCGAAGAAGTAAAACGCCGCTATCCCAAACACGTCGTCATCGCATCACTCATGGTCGAATCCAAACGCGACGTCTGGCATGACATCGTCAAGCGCGCGGAAGGCGCCGGCGCCGACGGCCTCGAACTCAACTTCGGCTGCCCGCACGGCATGAGCGAACGCGGCATGGGCTCGGCCGTAGGCCAGGTGCCGGAATACTGCCAGCAGATCACCGAGTGGGTGAAGGAGGCCGCGCGCACTCCCGTCATCGTCAAGCTCACGCCTAACATCTCTGACATCCGCATGCCCGCACGTGCCGCCAGGCGCGCCCGCGCCGACGCTCTCTCCGCCATCAACACCATCAACTCCATCACCGGCATCGACCTCAACACCTTCGAGGCGCGCCCCAATGTCGACGGCAAGTCCTCGCATGGCGGCTACTGCGGTCCGGCGGTCAAGCCCATCGCGCTCAACATGATCCAGCAGGTCATGTCCGACCCCGAAGCCGCGCTGCCGATGAGCGCCATCGGCGGCATCGGCACCTGGCAGGACGCAGCCGAGTTCATCCTCCTCGGCGCCGGCACCGTGCAGGTCTGCACCGCAGTCATGCACTATGGCTATCGCATCGTCGAAGACATGGCCGACGGCCTCCTCACATGGATGCGCCGCAAAGGCTTCAATACTCTCGACGACTTCCGCGGCCGCTCGCTTCCCAACGTGACTGACTGGAAGCACCTCAACCTCAACTACAAGATCGTCGCGCGCATTCACGAAGACAAGTGCATCGGATGCGAGCTCTGCTACACCGCCTGCTGGGACGGCGCGCATCAGTGCATTCATCTCGATCGCACTCTGCCAAACCCAGACACAAAGCGCACGCCGCAGGCCATCGCTGCCGAAGCCCCAACGCGAATCACCATGACACCCATCGCCAAACTCGATTTAGACGGCGCACGCGCAGACGCCCGGTACCACACGCCGCTCTCTCGCATTCCACGCGTCGACGAGCACGAGTGCGTCGGCTGCAACCTCTGCGCACTCGTGTGCCCCGTGCCCAACTGCATCACGATGGAGCGCGTTGAAAACGGCCTTCCGCCGCAGAGTTGGGACGAGCGCGTTGCAGCCGGCATCGTGCCTCAAGGCGTCGAGCACTCACTCCCGAACCCCAACGCCTAAGCCGTTGAGATGAGGTAGAGAACGAATGGGAATCCTGATCAAGAACGGAACCGTCGTCAATGCAACAGGCTCACTGCGCGCCGACGTTCTCATCGAAGGTGAGAAGATCGCGCAGGTCGCCGCAAACATCCCTGAAGCGAACCACAAGATCGTCGACGCAGCCAATATCCTCGTCATGCCCGGCGGCATCGACGTGCACACGCATCTCGACATGCCCTTCGGTGGCACGACCTCCGCCGACGACTACATCACCGGAACGCAAGCCGCGGCCGTCGGCGGCACAACCACCGTCATCGACTTCGCCCTACAGAACCAGTCCAGCACGCTCCAGAACGCGCTCGAAACCTGGCTCAAAAAATCAGATAACAAAGCCTGCGTCGACTTCTCGCTGCACATGGCCGTCACCAACCTCCACGGAAAAAACGGAGAAGAGACACTCCGTGAGATGGAGGAGATGGTGAAGTTCGGCATCTCCAGCTTCAAGCTCTTCATGGCCTACCCGAACGTGCTGATGATTAACGATGAGCTGATGTTCCGCGTCATGCAGAAGGCCGCCGAGCTCAACGCACTCTGCTGCATTCACGCCGAAAACGGCAGCGCCATCGACGTCGTCGTCGCCCAAACGCTCGCCGAAGGCAAAACCGCACCGCACTTTCACGCGCTCTCGCGTTCGCCGAAAGCCGAGGCCGAAGCCACGCACCGGTCTATCGCATTAGCCGATATGGCGGGTGCCGCCGTCTACATCGTGCATCTCTCCAACGAGTACGCCCTCGACGATCTGAAGTTCATGCAGAAGCGCGGCGCGCGCGCCCTCGCCGAGACCTGCACACAATATCTCGTACTCTCCATCGATGACCAGATGCCCGGCAAGAGCTGGGACGAAGCGAAGTTCGTCTTCACGCCCCCACTGCGCCAAAAACGACATCAAGCCCCGCTCTGGAACGCACTCAGTGACGGGAGCCTGGCGGTCGTCTCCACCGATCACTGCCCCTTCCGCTTCAAGGACCAGAAAGAACTCGGCCGCCACGACTTCACAAAAATTCCCAACGGTGGTCCCGGCGTTGAGAACCGCCTGCAGATCCTCTGGCACTTCGGCGTGAATCAAGGCCGCATCACGCCGGAGAGGTTCGTCGAGCTCTCCTGCACGAACCCGGCAAAGATATTCGGCATGGGCAAACAGAAGGGAAGCGTCACTCCGGGCCTCGACGCCGACATTACGCTCTGGGACCCAAACGCCAACTACACCATCACCGCAGCAACGCAGTGCATGGCCACCGACTACAACATGTTTGAAGGCTGGACCGTGAAGGGCAACGCTGCAAAAGTCTTCTCGCGCGGGGAGTTGGTAGTCGACAACACAACACAACCCGGCAAGTTCCTTGGGAGAACCGGCCGCGGCCGATTCGTCAAGCGCGAAGCGAATGCTGGAGGACTCGCTTGATCTCGACTCCGGCAGGCGCGCTTGATCCCGGAACTCCTCAGAAAGAGATCGGCCGCGAACTCGCGCCCGATCCGCGTCTCTACAATCCTGACCTAGCGCCTACCGAACCGATTCGCCGCACGTGGTCGACCTACAACTACATCGCGCTCTGGTTCTCAATGTCGATGGAGGTGACGACCTACATGCTGGCCGCCTCTCTCATTGCCGGCGGTATGAACTGGAAGCAGGCAGTCTTCACTATCCTGCTCGGCAACCTCATCGTGCTCATCCCGATGCTGCTCAACGCGCACGCCGGCGCAAAGTACGGCATTCCATTTCCAGTCTTCGTGCGCGCGTCCTTTGGTCCAGTCGGTGCCAATATCCCTGCGCTTCTTCGCGCCATCGTCGCCTGCGGCTGGTTTGGCATTCAATCGTGGATCGGCGGCACTGCCATCGCGCAGATGATCAACGTGCTTGCTCCCTCGACGATAAACATGGCGTGGGTGGTCGCCGTTTGTTTCATTGGCTTCTGGCTGTTGAACATGTTTGTTGTGTGGCGCGGCGTGGAATCCATCCGTTTCCTGCAGAGCTACTCCGCACCGTTCATGATCATCATGTCGTCCATCCTGCTCATCTTCATGTTGCGCAAGGCTGGCGGCTTCGGCCCGATGCTCTCCGCTCCAAGCAGCTTCCACTCCACACACGACTTTCTGCGTTTCTTCCTCCCCTCGCTCACCGCGATGGTCGGTTACTGGGCGACTCTCTCCCTGAACATCCCTGACTTCACACGCTTTGCGAAGAATCAGGAGGCGCAGATCGTCGGGCAGGGCTTCGGTTTGCCGGTCGCAATGGTGCTCTACTCCTCCCTCGGAATCGCGGTGACATCGGCTTCGACAGTGGTCTTCGGTAAACCGATCTGGAGCCCGGTCGAACTCCTCGGCAGATTCCATCAGCCTCTCATCGCCTTCCTTGGTCTGATCGCTCTGCTCGTTGCAACGCTCAACGTAAACATCGGCGCGAACGTCGTCGGCCCCTCAAACGACTTCTCCAATCTAGCTCCGCGCTTTATCAGCTTCCGCACGGGCGGCCTCATCACCGGAGTCCTCGGCCTCGCGATCATGCCGTGGCGACTCGTATCCAGCTCACATAACTATCTCGGGTGGCTCGTAGATTATTCGGGTCTGTTGGGCCCTGTTGCAGGCATCATGGTTGCGGACTACTTCTTCGTGCGAAGGAAACGGCTTGATACCTATTCGCTGTATCGGCGCGGCGGTCTCTATGAGTACCGCAATGGCTTCAACCTCGTGGCACTGATTGCTCTCGGAATCGGAATCGCGGTCGCGCTGATCGGCCGATTCGTGTCGCAATTCGAATTTCTGTTCAAGATGGCTTGGTTCGTCGGGTTCATCCTTTCTGGCGGACTGTATTACGTGATGATGTTGGGACATAAGCCGCAACCGGCGTTCGAGCCGGTCTCGGCAGATTAGAAAGGCAGACGATGAGCTCCACAGAGACGGTGAATGGATTGACCTCAACGCTGAGCAGCGCCGAAGTCGTGCAGATTACGCGTGAGACGAACTACGGAACGTGGCGATTCCAGAAAGGATGGAACCCGCTACACATCGTCGACGCAGAGGGTTGCTACATCACCGATGCAAACGGCAAGCGTTATCTCGATTTCAGCTCGCAGTTGATGTGCATGAATCTCGGCCACAAGAATCAGGCCGTCATCGATGCCATCAAGCAACAGGCGCAGGATCTCGCCTACGCGATGCCAGGCTACGCGACGACGGCTCGCGCCGAGCTCTCGAAGCTCCTGCTCGAAGTTCTTCCTAAGGGCCTCAACAAGTTCTTCTTCACGACGAGCGGAACAGATGCCAACGAAGCTGCCTTCAAGATCGCTCGCATGTACACGGGCAAAACAAAAATCATCGCTCGCTATCGCTCCTATCACGGGTCTACATCCAGTTCCATCGCAGCTACCGGCGATCCGCGGCGGTGGCCGATGGAGCCGCGGGGGAAGGCGCAGGGGGTGATCTTCGGGCCAGAGGTGCATTGCTACAAGTGCCCGATTAAGCATACGTATCCGGAGTGCGGGATTGCGTGCGCGGACTACATCGAGCACATGATCCGCAACGAGAGCGATGTGGCTGCAGTGCTCGTAGAGCCGATCGTTGGAACGAATGGTGTGATCGTTCCGCCGCAGGAGTACATGGCCAAGCTGCGCAAAATTTGCGATGAGTACGGCGTGTTGATGATCGCAGACGAGGTGATGAGTGGGTGGGGCAGGGCGGGGGCGTGGTTTGCCATGGACCTGTGGGGGGTGACACCGGACATCCTGACTACTGCGAAGGGAATTACGTCAGCGTATGTGCCGCTGGGCTTGTGCGCGACCAGTGAGAAGATCGGGGACTACTTCCAGGACCACTACTTCGCTCATGGTCATACGTATGAGGCGCATCCGATGACGCTGCTGCCGGCGGTGGCGACGATCCACGAGATGAAGCGGCTGAAGCTGGTGGAACGGGCGAAGGAGCTGGAGCCGTTCGTGGAGCAGAGGTTGAAGGCACTGAAGGCGAAGCATCCTAGTGTGGGGGATGTTCGCGGTAAGGGGCTGTTCTGGGGTGTGGACCTGGTGAAGGATCAGAAGACCAGGGAGCCGTTCAACACCTACTCGGACAAGATCAGCGGGAAGCCTCTGCTGGTGGATCAGATTGCGGCGAAGATGCTGGCCGATGGTGTGATCATTCAGGCCTGGGTGAGTCACTTCGTGATCGCTCCACCGCTGATCGTGACTCGTGAGGAGCTCGATAAGGGGATTGCGGTTCTGGATAAATATCTCTCGATTGCGGACGAGCAGTGCGCGGCCGGGAGCAAGGCAGAGGCGGTGGGAGCGGGTAGGTAGTGGCACCCCCTCCCCCGTCCGATCTCGGCTCTAGCGGCTGCGTTCGCGTGCCGGCTTGCAGCGCTTTTTGGGCGAGCGGTAGGGCGAAGTGGGTGCAGAGCTGGCGCACGGCGGCATCGAAGGGTGGCGACGGAGCCGGCGGAGCGGGAGAGCCTGGCGCACGTCGACCGTTGGCCGATTTGTAATCGGCCTCGGTCTTACCTCAATTCCGCCAAATTCGCGTGCCGGAACAGCAGACCTGACGCGATGAACAACACCACGTAGACACCATGCCCGATGGCCATATTCCGCGCAAGGTAGGGCGGCGCGCCCGAAGGCAGCATCACGGCAATCAGCGCAAGCGTCGCCGCCATCGCGAACAACGTGCGAGCCAACCCTCGCGCCTCCAGCCGCGCCAGCCAGGCCCCAACGCACCCCACCACGAGCACGCTGTAGTACGCCAGGTTCGCCGGATTTTCCGAGTCCGCGACGTGGACCATGTTGGACCATGCCAAAGCGAACCCGGCCACCAGCGCCACACTGACGCCCGCCTTGTACGACCACGCGCCCATCTTCCGCGCGATCACCGCATACGCCATCCCCGTCCCGAAGAACAGGACATACACCATCACAAAACTTCCCGCGTTCCAGTGCCATCCCTCCACCACCCGCGATGCCACGAGCGGCACCATCAACAGAGCCAGCGACACCAGCGCCACACGCAGCATCGTCTTTCCCAGCTGGTTCCTACGCATGATGTTCTCCATAATGATTCCTCCGAGCGTCTCGCAAAAGATCCAGAGCGCGAGCCCGAACGGTCTCCGCCCCGCGTCCGCGTGCTCGCGGCACAGGTCGCGGAATGTCTGCGCCATTCCCTCGGCGAACTGCTCACGGAAAGGCCGCGGATACAGCCGCAGGAGCATCGCATAGCACGCCTGGTAGCACCGGCCCACGACGTTAGTAATCATGCGGTTAGTGGTCATGAGCCAAGCGTCCTTCCGCCACCTCGACTACGCTGCGATATCGCATCAGCTCTGCTTCGAGCGCCGCCCGCCCCGCGCCTGTGAGCTCGTAATAGATCCGCCGCTCGTCATCCATCTCCGGATCGACCCGCTTATCGCTTTCCCGGATCAGTGCGGCCTCCATCATCCGCCCTATCGTGCCATACAGCGTCCCCGGGCCCATCTTCGTCTTGCCCTGCGAATCCGCCTGCACCTGCTTCATGATCCCGTACCCGTGCCGCTCCCCCGTCGAAAGCGCCAGCAGGATGTGCAGCACTGCGGGAGTCAGTGGAGCTTGCGCTGCGTTCTTCTTCGCCATGCTCGGATACTATATCCGTTACGGATATATCTCAAGCCCAACCTAATAGCAGGTGGGGACGTTGGTGCGGGTGAGGCAAGTAGTTAGTGGTTAGGGGGTCTCGGCGCTACCGAGTGTTCGCGAATAGCTTGGCGGTTCTGGGAATTTGGGTTTGGCTAGCAGTTTCGAGATGCGATTTTTCAGTTGTCGGTTAAGAGAGGAGAGATTATTAGACGGATTGGATTGTTCGTGGCGGTAGTGATGATTGTTGCAGCGGCGCCGGTGGCGCAGGATGCATGAGGGTGGTGCGGCAGGCGGAGCCGAAGGCTCTGATTCTTGAGGTGACGGTTCCGGCGACGCAGGTGGAGATGTGGAAGGTGTTTACGACGAGCGAGGGTCGAGCACGTGGTTGAAGCCGGGCGCAGTGGTGGATCTGCGTGAGGGCGGCGAGTGGACGGCGCATTATCCCGGCGGGCATACGGGCGGCGGGACGATTGTGAGCTTTGTGCCGATGCGCGAGATGACGCTGCGGGCAATGGCTCCAGAGCAGTTTCCGCATGTGCGCGAGGAGCGGACGACGGCAAAGTTCGAGTTCGTGCCGCAGGGCAATTGCGACGCTGGTGCGGCTGACGCAGACGGGGAGGAGCGGGATGCAGCCTATGAGTACCTGGCGAAGGGGAATCCGGAGCTGCTGGAGCAGTTGCAGCACAGGTTCGTGAGCGGGTCGATCGATTGGAAGAAGGAGTGGGGGATCCAGTGAGTTTTTGCATTGTTGCGCCTCCTTGCCGTAGTGTTTGGGTGTTGTCCCAGGAGGCATGATGAAGCGAGTTTTGTTTGCGGCGGCGGCGGTGTGGTTTGCAGCAGTGACTTGTGGAGCACAGGCTCCGGCGGGGCCCGTCGGGCCGGCGGCAGAGGTGCAGGCGTCCTATAACCGGTTGAAGCCGAATGTGATCAAGGCGGCGGAGAAGATGCCGGATGCGGACTACCAGTTCAAGCCGACGCCGGACATTCGCACGTATGCGCGGATTGTGAACCACGTTACGGAGGCGCAGCAGAGGATTTGCTCGACGATGAATGGGTTGGTGTTCGATCCGAAGACGGTGCCGAGCGATACGGCAGACAAGGCGACGATCCTTGCGGGTCTGAAGGCGTCGTTTGATGTGTGCGATAAGGCGTATGGCGCGCTGACGGATGCGAATATTGCAGAGCAGGTAACCCTGGGGCAAGGGAAGCGTTCGCGAATTGGAATGGCGTGGGGGAATGTCTCGCACGACAACGAGCAATATGCGGAGCTTTCGACGTATTTGCGGCTGAAGAACATTGTGCCGCCGACTGCGGAGAAGTAAGTCTCTGTTGAGACCGAGGATCACTTTCGAGCGGCGATGGTCTCTTGTCGGCGACTGGTGTTCTGATCGCGGATGGTGAGCATCGCGGTGCAGCCTGCGGCTGCGGCGAATCCGGCTGCAACGAGCGTGATCAAACGGAACCCGGCGACAAAGGCTTCGTCGATTGCGTGCTTGGCTCGAGGGTCGGTGGTCTGAATGGCTCCCAGTTGCCGTTCGAGTGCCTGCACGTGCGCAGCGGTCTCGGTTGAAACCTGAGACCGTCGGAGGTTCGTTTTCAGCGCGGTGCTGAACGCAGCGAAGAAGAGTGGAGCGCTCAGAGCGAGGGCGAGCAGCGCGGCGATCTGGCTGACTGCGTTGTTCGTTCCGGACGCGATGCCGGAGCGGTCTGCTTCGACGGAGTCCATGACGACTGTGGTGAGAGGGGCGACGCTGATCGTCATTCCAAGTCCGAGAATCGCAATGGCCGGAAAATAGGTGATCCAGTACGAGCCGCCCACTCGCGGCCGCGCGAGCAGAAGGTAGCCGAGGGCGGTGATGGAAGGACCGAGGATGAGCGGCAGCCGGGCTCCCCATCTCTGGAGCAGGCCGCCTGCCCAGCGAGAGAGAAAGAACATCGACAAAACCATTGGCAGCAGTGCCGCTCCCGCCTGAGCGGGTGTATAGCCCTGTATCTGAATGAGGTTGAGCGGCAAGTAAAAGAGTGTTGCAGCGAGCGAGCCATAGAGGAAGAAGGTCAACAGATTCGCGCCAGCGAAGTTGCGATTCAGGAAGAGTTGCGGGGCAACCAGGGGCGACGATGAGCGGTGCTCAGTGATGACGAAGATGGCGAGAAGAATCAGGCCAACCAGCCCGCACACACGGGAAGCAGGGCGGCCGTTTGGCCATTCCAACAAGCTGTAGGTGAGGCAGGCGAGACTTGCAGTGACGAGAAGTGCGCCCGCGGCGTCGAGCGGAGATTTCGAATGACTCTCGCGGTTGGGGACCTTTGCGAAAGTGATCCAGAGGGTCACGACCGCGATGGGAAGGTTCAGGAAGAAGGCCCAACGCCAGGATCCGTGCTGCACCAGCCAACCGCCGAGCACGGGACCGAGCGCGGTCATTATGGCAGAGAAGCCTGACCAGGTTCCGATCGCTCGTGCGCGATCAGCGCCTTCGTACTCGGCACTCAGCAGCGCGAGACTGTTGGGGACGAGGAGCGCACCGCCGATTCCCTGGAGACAGCGTGCGAAGAGAAGCTCGCCGATGTGGCGGGCGACACCGCATCCGAGCGAGGCACACGCGAAGACAACGACGCCGAAGAGGAACATCCTGCGACGGCCGAAGCGGTCGCCCAGCGATCCGCCGGTGAGTAGCAGGGATGAGAGGAAGAGTGCGTAGGCCTCAACGACCCACTGCAGTTGCGTTCCGGTCGCGCCGAAGGACCTCTGCACGCTGGGAAGGGCAACGTTGACGACGGTGCCATCGATGTAATCCATGCTGGAGCCGAGGATTGTCGCGAGAAGCACCCAGGGGGCACGCACTGCTCGTTGAGCAGGAAGAATACGTGCAGGAGCGCTCTGCTCGGGGCACGGGATGGGGCCGCAGTTCATAGGAGTATGACCGCTGTCATTAGAGACTATTGCGGCCGGTCGCGATGCGAAGTTTAGAAGAGGATTGAGGGAAGGAAGGCGCCGGCAGGTTCGTTATAGAGGCCGAGGCTCATGAGGTTCATGGGCTGGGTGACGCGGAGGCCGTTGGCGAGACACCAGCGGAAAAGCGCGGCGTTGCGTGTGGGGACGAGGATGCCGGGGCCGGCGAAGGTGTCGGCGGCGGCGATGAGCGCGCAGAGGTCGGGCGTGGTTTCGGCGGTGGCGTGGCCGAAGAAGCCGAGAATGTTGGTGTAGGCGGTGATGCGGCCGTCGCGCTCGGTGACGACGGCGCTGCCTTGCTCGATGCACTGCGCGAGGTCGGCGCCGCGGTCGAAGCCATGGACGGCGATGGAGAGTGCGTTGCAGGCGGCGAGGTCTGCGGGTGTGGCGGGGCGTACGGTGCAGCCGGGAATCTCGCGCGTGGAGGCGCGGCCCTGCATGCAGGCGAGAGGCTCGCGGACGTCAAAGCCGAGGGTGGTGTAGAGCGAGAGCGAGCGGTTGTGAAATCCGGCCTGCACGAGGCGGACGCCGGCGGCGTGCTGTGAGGCGGAGCGGTCGAGGACGGATTGCATGAGGAGACGGCCGACGCCGCGGTTCTGGGTGGCGGTGTCGACGGTGATAGGGCCAATGCCGTGGACGATGGCGCGCTCGTCGAGGCAGTTGCTGCCGAGGATGCGGCTGTTCTCTTCAGCGACGATGCAGAAGAAGCCGGGCGCAGAGAAGAACATGGTCATGAGATGGAGGGCGTGCTCGACGGCGGGGAGGTCGGGTGGGAAGTTGTGCGCGCGGCTGATGGTGGTGAAGGCGTCGAAGCAGATCTGGCCGGCGGAGGGGGCGTCGGCGGGCGTGGCTGGGCGGATGGTGATGGGCATGGGCGGTTGTGGGGTGACGCGGCGAGTATACAGGCGACGTAGATCGTCAGGGTTTTGGTTTTTGTGGGTAGAGGAGCGAGATCTGAATGCGCATGCCCCAAGAAGAAGCGCCGGGGGGATGGACGGCGCTGCCGTAGAAGGTGAGCGCCATGTTGACGGGCTGTGGACCCAGGCGGGTGATGCGGCCGACGCCGCCGCCGAAGGGGAGGGTCCAGCGGCCGCCGGCGGTTGTGTCGCCGCCGTTAGCGGCGTCGAGGGTGGCCGCATTGTTCCAGTTGGCGGTGATGATGGGGCTGCTGGTCAGGAACCACCCGTGCTTGCGGTTGTAGGTGATGAAGTACTGGAGGGTCATCTGGTTGACCTCGGGGCGGCCGCCGGAGCCGGCAAAGGACCAGACATTGCTGACGATCGTGCCGAAGGTCCAGCGGCCGGGCTGCAGGAGCGCAACGACTGAGGGGCCGACGCTGACCTTGCCCTGGCCGAGAAGGTTGCTGGTGGCGGTGGGGAAAACCCAGGCGGGCCCGACTCCCCAGATGAGCTTGCCGGGACTGGCGGGCGAGAGGAAGAAGGTGGGGCTCATGTCGCCGAAGCCGAATTCGCCGCCGGTGATTTCAGTGGAATAGGGCTGCCAGAGAATGGGCTGGATGATGCGGGAGATGAGCCGCGTGTGTGAGCCGAGGCGCGTGGGGATGACGGGCTGGACATTGAGGATGTTCTGCGTGCGGTCGTAGGGGCCGATGGCGAAGTTGGTGTTGTTCTGGAAGGGCACGCTGATGAGGCTGGCGACAGGGTTCTGCGTGGCCTTGGCTAGGGCCTGTGTGTCGTCGGCGGCAGCGGCGGTTTGTGCGGGGAGAGCGGTTGCGAGGAGAAGTGTTGCGAGGAGCGAAAAACCGAATTCCGTCAGGGTCATGCGGCCGCTCCGTAGCTCTGACCGTAGGGGGTGGAGCGGGGAGTGGGTACTGGAAGAATTGTCAGAGGGAGGGTGCGGTCGGCGGTCGTGGAAGGCAATCGTAATTCGATTGTCAAAGTCCGGTCTCGTTCTTTAAACGCGTGGTAGCTTGTGCCTTGCGCAAGGAATTTTGAGGACACGTTGATCGACCTGGAACGGCTGCGGAGTGACTGGGATGCGCTGGCGAAACGCGATGCGCTGTGGGCGATCCTCACGGATGGCACGAAGGCCGACGGCAAGTGGGACGTTGCGGAGTTTCTTGAGACGGGCGAGATCGAGATGGCGACGGTGATGGGGTATCTGGGGGGAGTGGGGTGTTTGCCGGATACTGCGGGAGCTGCATTGGACTTCGGGTGCGGTGTGGGGCGGTTGACGCAGGCGATGGCAAGGCGGTTTGCGGCGAGTGTGGGCGTGGATATCTCGGAGGAGATGATTCGCAAGGCGAAAACGCTGAATCAATATGGGCACTGCGATTACCTGACGAGTGTTGCGGAGCGGCTGCTGTTTGCGGATGAGAGCTTCGCGTTTGTGTACAGCAACATCGTGCTGCAACATATGCCGCGCAGGTTGGCGGTGGGATATCTGCGGGAGTTTGTGCGTGTGCTGGAGCCGGGTGGTGTGCTGGTGTTCGGCGTGCAGGATTCTTATGCGGCAAACGATGTGTCGTCGCGCATTGGCCGGGCGCGCGGTGTTTTGCGGTTGCGCACGCGATTGAAGGCGGTGATGAGAAGACGGGAGGGGGATATGCAGTTGCATCTGCTCTCGGAGGCAGAGGTGCGCGAGGCGGTGCGGCCGGCGATGGTCGTGGATGTGCGGCTGACGAACACAGCGGCGAAGGATTTTAACGGGCGGCTGGTGTACCTGGGCGAGCCCCCGACGTCGGGGTATGTGGGCAAGCAGTACTGCGCGGTGAAGCCGTGGTGAGGGCGCGGAGTCTGATCAGGGCTTTTTGATGAGGGTCAGATGCGCTTCATCGAAAGCAGATTGGACCTGCTGTTCGAGGCGCTGGCTGTCGGCCGATGAGTCTGGTGGGATGAGGGTGAACGTAGTTCCCTGGGGATACTGGGACAGTTTGTTTTTGAGGAGGTCGAGATTCGGGATGTCATATGGGCCGACATGAATGGACACGCCGCCGCTGCCCATCTGATACAGGATCACCTGGTAGGGCGGACCTGGTGTTGTGGAGATCTGTTGCAGTGTGCGGCACATCTGTTCGCCGACGCAGCGTTTCAGGACCTCGGCGCGTAGGCGATCGTCGGTAATCCAACCTTGATTGACGAGGAGAGCGCGGCCCAGATTCTCGCCGAGTTCGCGCTGAGGCCAGTTTGGCGAAGGCGTGAACGGCATGGTGGGTTCAAGCTCAGCGCTCTTACTGGACCACTCGTCCGTCCACGCGATGTAGCGGCGTAAGGATGGCTTGTTGCGGGCGCTTGTCACCGTAGACGGCGAGATAGCGGAGCGCGTCGGCAGCTGTGTCGGGGTCCGGATCGTTGATGGTTTCAATGGCGGCGTCTGTGAGAGTCACATTGGTTGTGTAGCGCGACAGATCTCCGAAGAGGATGTGGTAGCAACCCGTGTCGCCGCGGGCCTTGAGCGCATCGTGAAGGAGAGGGCCGCCCTGGTCGGGGGCGAACTTAATGACGTAGGCGAGCATCGCTGCTTGCGGTGCGCAGGCCTGTTCGTCCAGAGACGCACGAACCTTCGCTGCAACGTGCGATGCAAAGGCTCCGGTACCGAAGCGGGTCATGAGAGCGGCAAGGATTTCCGGATTCGTGTCCGGAGATGGATCGAGGAGGGCCTGTGCCCAGATCGTTTCCAGGTAGGGCTGAGGTTCTGAGGGCAGAAACCACAGCCTGGCCGCTGTCAGAGAAGGTTCCGCAGAGCCTATCTGTGAGTAAGCTAATTCCTTCGCCGCCTGTGGATCGAGCTCGTACAAGCGGTGCAGGGCAGCGCTTTTGAGGGAGACGCGCTCGAAGGTCGGCGTCATGTTGCTGCCTGCATCTTTCACTGGAAGAGAGGCGATCTGCTGAAGGGTTTGCGGCGTGATGGCAGAGCGGAGCACGTTCCAATGCCAGTCGAGCAGTATCTCCTGATTTTGCTCGGGGAGTTCGGTGAAGGCAGAGGCGAGCGCGTGCGCGATTGCGGCTTTGTCGTCCGACGTGAGGCTGCCTGTGTAGCTTCGCAGGAGCATGTCGGCCGTTACGGCTCCTGCTTTGGCGGTCTTCAGCGGGAGCGCGGCGATCGCGAGTCGGATGGCTTGATCGTAAGCGGCGCTGCGAGTCTTGAAGCCCTGCTCCGGTGAGGCTGTGGGAGGCGTTTCCAACGCTGCGAGTGCGGATAGAAGCCAACTGGTGATGGGGACGTCGGCGTCATCGATGCGCTGGCGCAAGGAGCGAATAGCGAGATCGTGCAGCGATGGAGGAAGCCCGATAAGGCCAAAACCAAAAGGAAAGGCTCGAGGAGACTGCTCGTCACTCAGTCCAGCGACCAGCACGGGAATGGATTCGGCGCTGCCAAGAAATCGAATGTCTGCGATGGCGGCTGTGACATCAGGTGAGAGTGGTGCGGGCGGGCCAGGTTTCAGCGTGGAGAGCGTTTGCAGCGCGGCGGCCAGTGTTGCCTTTTGCCACTCCGGCGTGGCGGCGATGACGTGGAGTTTGATCGCGTTCGAAGTAATTGCGTGGTCGCGGTTGCCGAAGGGCGGCTTGCCCGGGGTGAGCACGCGATTGCTATGGACGGTAACGGTGTAGTCGCCGGGAGAATCAAAGCGGACCCATTCATTCAGGTCGAGATGCATGGTGTTCGGCTTGAGCGAGAGCGGGGCGACGCCGAACATGCCTCCCATCGACGTCAGGAAGCCGTTGAAGTAGGAGGCGAGCGGGTCGCTGGAACCGGAGGATGGGCTGACCTCGAATGTTTCGTAGCTCATCCTGCCGCTGCGGTCGTAGCTGGCCGTCGACATGGCGAGGCGAGCTTCGGGAGGGGCGGTGAAGTCGAGTTGAAGTGCGATGCGCTCGCCGAGGTGAAACGTGGTGGCGCCTGCGGCAGTACTGACGTGAAGTTGCGCGGACGGAGCCTGAGCGTGCGACGAGACGCAGCAGGTTAGAGCGGCGATGAGTAACAGCAGCGACGGGCGTGACAGATGGCTGCGCACAATTGAGTTAGACACCGGCGCTGCCAAATTTACACCAGGCCAGTGGCTTGTGGACTTCTGAGTGCGGACGAGTGGGTAGGATGTTGTGCATGAGAATGATTCGGTTTGCGGCGTGGCTTCTTTGCTTTGGCATGATGGCGAGTAGTGGCGTGGTGGTTTCGGCGAGGGGCCAGAGCGAGACTACGGCGGCGCCTGCGGCCGGTCAGGCGATTGGTTCGGCGATTGATCCGGGGTTGAATATTCATACCGTGGAGCTTTGGCCGGATGGAGCTCCGGGACAGAATGGCGATGGACCGAAGGATGTGCCGGCGTTGAGCGTGTTCGCGCCGCGTAGAGCGCATCCGAACGGCACAGCGGTGATTGTCGCGCCGGGAGGATCGTACCTGGGGTTGGCGGCGGACCTTGAGGGACGCGAGGTTGCGGACTGGTTTTCAACGCGCGGGATTACGGCGTTTGTTCTGCGGTACAGGCTGGGCGCGAAGTATCAGTATCCGATTCCGCTCGGGGATGCGCAGCGGGCGGTGCGTTATGTGCGGGCGAATGCGGCGAAGTATGGCCTCGATCCGGACCACATCGGGATTATGGGGTTTTCTGCGGGTGGCCATCTGGCGGCGATGGAGTCGGTGAGCGCGGAGACGGCGGATGCGAATGCGACGGACCTGATCGATAGAGCGTCGAGCAAACCGGACTTCGTGGTCCTGGGGTATCCGTGGCTGAATGCGATGGTGCCGAACACGAGCGGGATGATTACGTACTGCGCTACAAATCCGACGGTACAGGGGTGCCGCAGGATAAGTGCAAGGAGTTTGGTACGAAGTACTCGCCGGTGCGGTATGTGACGAGCGCGACGCCGCCGACGTTTTTGTACATCACGTCCGATGACAAGACGGTGGACGTGCAGGCGTCGATTGATTATTTCGAGGCGATGCGCGCGGCGAAGGCGCCGGTGGAGTTTCACAGCTTCGCGCATGGATCGCATGGGAGCGGTTTGGGAAGCGGTGATCCCGCGCTGGATCTGTGGCCGACGCTGCTGGATGCGTGGCTGCGAGGGCAGGGATTTTTGACGCCTGGGAAACGGTAGATGCGTCACCCGAGGGTGGGCATGGTGGTGTCGACGCCGGTGCGGATGCCTGTGGGCCAGCGGGCGGTGATGGTCTTGAGGCGGGTGTAGAAGCGGACGCCTTCGGGGCCGTAGATGCTGTGATCGCCGAAGAGGGAGCGCTTCCATCCGCCGAAGGAATGGAAGGCCATGGGCACGGGGATGGGGACGTTGATGCCGACCATGCCGACCTGCACGCGGCGGCCGAAGTCGCGGGCGGTGTCGCCGTCGCGGGTGAAGATGCTGGTGCCGTTGCCGTACTCGTGCTCGTTGATGAGCTCGAGGGCCTTCTCGAAGTTGTTGACGCGGACGATGCCGAGGACGGGGCCGAAGATCTCTTCCTTGTAGATACGCATCTCGGGCTTGACGTGGTCGAAGAGGCAGGCGCCGAGGAAGAAGCCGTCGCCTTTGGGAAGAGCGTGGGCGCGGCCGTCGACGATGAGTTCTGCGCCTTCGGTCTTGCCGAGGTCGATGTAGCTGGAGACTTTGTCGCGGTGCTGCTTTGTGATGAGCGGGCCGAAGTCGGCTTCGGGAGTGTCGGGCGCGCCGTGGTCGACCTTGAGATTCGAGATGCGAGATTCGAGCTTCGAGATGAGATTGTCGGCTGTGTCCTTGCCGACGGCGACGGCGACGGAGATGGCCATGCAGCGCTCGCCGGCGGAGCCGTAGGCAGAGCCGACGAGGGCGTCCGCGGCCTGATCGAGATCGGCGTCGGGCATGACGATCATGTGATTCTTGGCGCCGCCGAGGGCCTGCACGCGTTTGCCGTGGCGCGTGCCGGTCGCGTAGACGTACTCGGCGATGGCGGTGGAGCCGACGAAGGAGACGGCCTGGATGGTGGGGTGCGCGAGGATGGCGTCGACGGAGGTCTTGTCGCCGTGGACGACGTTGAAGACGCCGTCGGGAAGGCCGGCTTCTTTGAGCATCTCGGCGAGAAGGATGGAGGCGGAGGGGTCGCGCTCGGAGGGCTTGAGGATGAAGGTGTTGCCGCAGGCGATGGCGAGCGGGAACATCCAGAGCGGAACCATCGCGGGGAAGTTGAAGGGCGTGATGCCGGCGACGACGCCGAGAGGCTGGCGCATGGACCAGGTGTCGATGCCGGTGCCGACCTGCTCGGTGAACTCGCCTTTGAGAAGTTCGCAGATGCCGGTGGCGTACTCGATGTTTTCGAGGCCGCGCATGACCTCGCCTTTGGCGTCGGAGAAGACCTTACCGTGTTCGCGGTTGAGGAGAGCGGCGATCTCGTCCATGCGGGACTCGAAGATGTCGCGGAGGCGGAAGAGGACGCGGGCGCGGCGGAGCGGCGGCTGCGCGGACCAGGCGGGGAAGGCTGCAGCGGCGGCTTCGACGGCGGCGTTGACTTCGGCGTCGGAGGCGAGCGGGACGCGGGCCTGTACGGTGCCGGTGGCGGGGTGGAAGACGTCGCCGAAGCGGCCGGATGCGCCGCGGACGGGGAAGCCGTTGATCCAGTGGGTGATCTCGCGGACGGAGGATTTGGAGGCGGTGGTTTCGGGCGCGGACGCGAGGGTGGCCATGTGGAGCTCCTTAAGCGAAGCACCAATGGTAGCAGGGGATTTTGTGCGATGTCAGGGTTGGGGTTTGCGTGGCTTGTTTGTCTTGCGGATACGGGCAGGCGGTCTCACGTTAAGCGCGACGCCTTCCGCTCGTCATGCGTTCCGCTATTGTGTTCTGTCATGCGACTACTCGTGGCTTTCGCATTGCTCGCTCTGACTCTGTCCGCCCACGGTCAGGAGGATCCACCTAAGGCGGATCCACACTCCCCAGCCGCCAGCGCAAACCTCGTGCACGGAGTCGATGCGTTCAAGGCGGGCCACTACGATGAGGCGACCCGTGGCTTCCAGTCTGCGGTGGATGCCGAACCCACCTGGCACACCGCTCGCGTTTACCTGGGCACTGCACTCTCATATCAGGTCGTTCCCAACCTCGAGACTCCTGAAAACCTTGCGATGGCCGATCGCGCTCTCGACCAGTTCAATCAGCTCCTTGCGTCCGATCCGCAAGACCTTGTCTCCCTGCGCCAGATCGCTTCGATTCAACGAAACATCAAGCGATTCGACGAGGCGATCTCGACCGAGCGCAGGATCATCGCTATTGATCCGAACGATGCTGAGGCGCACTACACGATTGGGGTCATCGAGTTTACAAATGCCTATTTATTCGCGGTAGAGACACTGGGTGACGAGTCCCTCCAGGATGACGGCAACGGCAACGCCCGCATGAGTGCTGCCAGCTGCAGCGCTCTCATCTCCCACAACATGCCCCTGGTCAATGACGGCATCGCCGAGCTCACGCGCGGTCGAGATACGACCCACCTACGACGACGCCATGTCCTACCTCAACCTGATGTATCGCCGACGCGCGGACTTTGACTGCAATAATCCAACGCAGCGCAAACAGGATCTCGATACAGCCAATGAGTGGACGCGTCGAGCGATGGATGCCCGTCGAATCAACGTGCAACAGAGGCCGCAGCAAGCGCGTGATTCTTCCGGTAAGTAGCGAGCATCAGCTGACGAAGCTGGAGCGACCGCGGTGGGGCTCGGGATCGCGGTCGAAGCTGATGATGAGGGCGCGGGCGGCGTCGTCGCCGCCGGAGCGGTAGCTGCGGGGCGTTTCGCCGGAGATGAAGCAGACGTCGCGGGCTTCGAGGAGGTGGGTCTCGCCCTTGCGGCGGAGCTCGACGGCGCCCTCGAGCACGTAGACCATCTCGACACCGGGGTGGCGCTCGGGGTGGAAGCCGGAGCGGTCCTGGCCGGGGAGGAACTCGGCGAGGCAGGGGCGGAGGCCGCCCTCGGGAACGAGGATGCCGAAGCTCTCGGCGATGTAGTCGGGGTCGGACGAGCCGTTGGGGAGGCGGACGCGTTCGCGGCGCCGCTGGATGCGGAAGACACTGTGCCCGGCGGACTCGAAGAACCAGGAGAGGTCCTTGTTGAAGACGAGGGCGATGCGAGCGAGGTTGCGCAGCGTGGGGACGACGCGGCCGGTTTCAAGCTGCGAGAGGAAGCTGGCAGAGAGGCCAGTGAGACGGCCGAGCTCGACGAGACCCATGGAGCGCTTGAGGCGAAGGCGCTTGATGCGCTGGCCCTAGCTGAGCGGCGGAGAGAAGGGCTTCGGCGGCGGTGGGGTCGATCGAGAGAGTGTCCGCGGGCTGGGTGGGCTGTGGGGGGTGCGCAGCAGCGATATCGTGAAGTTCAACGGTCTCAGCAGCGGCCATCGGTCGGGGCTCCATCCAGGGCTAGCGTTCTCTCATAGGATGCACGCCGGGCGAGGGACGGCAGTTTACTCGGCGGCGAGGGCTTTGGGATCGAGGTTCTGGCGGAGGGTCAGCATGGGCTTCCATGGGTCGGAGCGGAGCTGGTCGCGCCAGGAATCGAAGTCGGCGACGCGGAAGACGGGGCGCTCGGGGAGTTTGAGGGCGGTCCAGGGGAGCGGGAGCGAGACGGTGCAGCCGATGCGCGCGCGGGGCGAGAAGGGAGCGACGGCGGTGGCGCCGCGCTCGTTGCGGAGATAGTCGAGGTAGATTTTTCCGGCGCGGGCGGACTTGGTCATCTTCGTGAGATAGAGCGTGGGATTTGCTCGCTCCATGGCGAGGACGAAGTTGTGCGCGGCCTCTTTGACGGTGGGCCAGTCGTGTTTGGGTGTGATGGGGGCGACGATGTGGAGGCCCTTGCCGCCGGTGGTTTTGAGGAAGCTTTCGAGGCCGGCGCGCTTGAGGCGCTTGCGGACTTCGGCGGCGGCGGAGCAGAGGGTGGGCCAGGGGAGAGACTCGTCGGGGTCGAGGTCGAAGATGAGGCGGTCGGGGTGCTCGAGATCGTCGTTGGTCGAGCCCCAGGGGTGGACCTCGAGGACGCCCATCTGGGCGAGGCCGGCGAGAGTTTCTGGCTTCGCATTCGCGGAGGTGATGGTGATGTAGGGCTCGGGTACGCCGGTCTTTTTGTCGGGGACGTCGACGCCGGTGATGCCGGGCGGGAGGGTGTGGTTGACGTGCTTCTGGAAGAAGCAGGGCTTGCCGGCGCCCTCGGGGCAGCGGACGAGCGAGAGCGGGCGGTCGACGATGTGCGGGAGCATGCGGTCGGCGATGGCGAGGTAGAAGTCGGCGAGCTGGCGCTTGGTGAGGTGGGAGCCGGGGTCGAGGACCTTGTCGGGGTGGGTGAGGCGGATGGAGGCGGGTGGCGCTTGAAGACTTTGCGGTCGCGGGTTTGGTCGATGAGCTGCGAGCTTCGGGCTTCGAGCTGTTGGCGGGAGCGCTGGATTTGGCGGCGCGCTTGGTGGCGGGTTTGGTGGTGGGCATTTCGCGTGTGACCTCCATGGGAGGTTTGTCCTCGCGGAGGCCGAGGAAGGCGGCCTGGCGGACGAGGTTGTCGGCGGTCCAGTTGGCAAAGCGGACCTGCGCGACGAGTTGGGGCTCGACCCAGTGGACGTCGCGGCGCGCGTCGGCGGGGCGGCGGGCGAAGGGCATCTCGTTGGTTCCGAGCTTGTGGAGTTTGATGTAGAGATCGCGCTTGAGTTTTTGGGAGAAGCCAGTGCCGGTGCGACCGGCGTAGACGAGCTTGCCGTGGTCGTAGATGCCGAGCAGGAGCGAGCCGAAGCGGTTGGGTCCTTCGGTGGAGTCCGAGTAGCCGCCGATGACGAATTCCTGCTCGAGGCGGCATTTGGATTTGAGCCAGTCGGAGCTGCGGCCGGAGCGATAGGGTGCGTCGCACTTAGAGATAATGCCTTCGGTCTCGAGCTTGCAGGCTTCGGCAAAGATGGCGGGACCGCTGCCGTCGATGTGCTCGCTGAGGCGGAGGGTGCCGTCGTCGTGGTTAGGTAGGAGCGAGGCGAGGAGATCTTTGCGCGCGCGCAGTTTGAGGTCGCGAGTGTTGTGGCCGTCGTGATGGAGGAGATCGAAGACGAAGTAGGTAAGCGGGTGGCGCTCGCCTTCGTTGAAGGAGGCCTGCAGCGCGGCGAAGGAGGAGACGCCGCGATCGTCGAGCACGACCACTTCGCCGTCGAGCGTGAGCTTGTCGGCGGGGAGGGCGGCGACGGCGTCGGCGACGGCGCGCATGCGGTGGGTCCAGTCGAGGCCTTTGCGCGTGAGGAGTTGAACTTTGGAGCCGGACTTGCGGGCCTGGATGCGGTAGCCGTCGAGCTTGATCTCGTGAAGCCATGAGGCACCGTCGGGCGGACCGGCGGACTCTAGGGCGAGTTGCGGAGGGATGAAGGAGGGTTGGGACTCAGCAGGGAGGTTGTTGGCGGAGGATTTCGCCGTGCCCTTTAAAGGGCGTCGCGGGCGGATGTTGAACTTCTCACCGACGGCCGGTGGAGAGCTGTCGCCGTCATGTGAATCTTTGCGATACCAGGCGCGGCCTGCGCCCGCAGTGTTCTTGGAATTCCAGACGTGGTCGCTCTGGTGGGCGATCTGGTCCATGGTGCGGCCGGTGACGGCAGAGTCGGGCTCTGTGTCGGTGATGGGCTTATCGAGCGGGCCGTGTTCGTACTCGTCGTGCTCCTTGATGAGGAGCCAGTTGGGCTTGTCGGAAGAGCCCCAGCGCGAGCCGGAGGATCTCGCACGCGGCGCCATGCGGATGAGCGTCCACTTCCCGTGCAGCTTGGTGCCGTCGAGAACGAATTTGAGAGAGCCGTTGCGGAGATGCTCGGCGACGTCCTCGTAGCCGGGCTGCGGGTGCCAGGTGCCCTGGTCCCAGACCATGACGGTGCCGCCGCCGTACTGGCCTTTGGGGATGATGCCCTCGAAGCCGCCGTACTCCATGGGGTGGTCTTCGACCTGCACGGCGAGGCGGCGGTCGCCGGTGTAGTAGCTGGGGCCTTTGGCGATGGCCCAGGATTTGAGCACGCCGTTCCAGCCGAGGCGGAAGTCGTAGTGCAGGTGCGAGGCGGCGTGTTTCTGGATGACGAAGGGGAGGGCGTTAGGGCTTGAGGTAGTCGAGCGCTTAGCGGCGCCGGAGGGCTCGGCGGTGATCTTGAAGTCGCGCATGGAGCGGTAGCGCGCGAGTTGTTCGTCGACGGAGTCTGCGGCTGAGGCGGCTTTGCGGCGAGGTGCGGGTTTAGCGGCGGATTTCTTTGCGGCTGCCGATTTCGCCGGCGCGCTCTTCGACGGGGGCCTTCTTGCGGACAGCTTCTTCGCGGGAGATTTTGTAACGGCTGTTTTCTTTGTTGGCTTGGTTGTGGCGGTCTTCTTTGAACGCGCAGGTGCCATCGGTCACTCCATCTGCAGTATCAGATGCGGGTGAAAGCTGAACAATGTCGAACTTTGTGGCCTATGCGCTCTTGCGTTTGCCGCTAGCGCGGGTGGCAGACTTCTCGTTGCGTGGTGGCTTCTTGGTGCCAGCGGAGATCGAGATAGGTTTCTTCTCGCCGGCGGCTTTCTTGGACGCGCGCTTGGGAGCGTGTTCTTCGGCAGCAGCAGCGCCACCGGAGACGCTCTTGCGCAGCGCGTCCATGAGGTTGATGACCTTGCCGCGCGGAGGAGCGACCTCTTCGTCCTTGGGAATCGGCAGGTGCTTCAGCTTGGCTTCGACGAGTTCCTTGACGGCGACCTCGTAGCCGTCGACGAACTTCTCAGGATCGAACTTGCCGGAGCGGCGCTTGATGAGCTCCTTGGCGAGATCGAGCGACTCTTTGTCGATGGACATGTGCTTGACTTCGGCGAAGTATTCAGCGGGCTTGCGGAGCTCGGCGGCGTAGCGCATGCGTGTAGGCCATCATGCCGCCGCCTTCGGATTTGTCGTCGGTGCCGCCGGCGTTTCCGGACGGTGCGAGCGCGACGACGTGCTCGCGGCCACCGAAGGCGATTTTGGTGATGGCGATCTTTTTGGTGTCTTGCAGAGCTTTGCGGACGGTGAGGAAGGCTTCGGTCTGCAAGTCGTTTTCAGGGACGACGAAGTAGGGCTTCTCGAAGTACTCGGGGTCGATCTCGTCTTCGTTGACGAACTGCGCGACCTCCATGGTGTGCTTGGAGGGAACGCGAAGGTTCGCGAGCTCTTCGGGTTCGATGGTGACGTAGTGGCCCTTGGAGTACTCGTAGCCTTTGACGATCTCGTTCTTGCCGACGACGGCGTCTTCGGGCACGGCTTCGTCGGAGCCGTTCTCGATGGCAGAGGCAAGCACCTTCTGGTGGCGCACGCGCTCCCCGGTGCGGCGATCGATCTGATGGAATTTGATGTCGCTCTTGGACTCTGTGGCGACGAAGAGCTTTACACCGAACGAGACGAGCGAGATTGTTACCTGTCCGCTCCAATAAGGACGTGCCATCCTTCACCTCTACTTACGAGTAAGAAGCCATCGGCAGTGCAGTAGTTGGATGGTACGCCGGAAGGGTGCCTGGCCGCCAGATCGTTGCGCGTCAGCTAATAACGCGGTGGTTAGGCGAAACGAAGTCGAAACAGACGATGACTCAGGCGGTGTATATCTCGCGGTCGAGGATGCGCGCGTAGGCCGGTACGGTGAGGAAGTCCTGGAACTTCGGCGACTTGATGAGCTCGCGCATGAGAAACGCGGCGTGCTCGTAGGCTTCGTAGCGCGACGGAGGGACGGCTTCTTTGGCGCGAGCGAGTTCGGCGTCGATGTACTCGTCGCAGAGTGCGGTGGTGATGGGCTGGCTGGCGTTCGCGCCGTCAGAGAGCTTGGCACCATGATGCACCCACTGCCAGAGCTGTGCGCGGGAGATCTCTGCGGTGGCGGCGTCTTCCATGAGATTGAAGAGCGGGACGCAGCCGATGCCGCGCAGCCATGCCTCGACATAGCCGAGGCCGACGGCGATGTTCTGCTTGAGGCCGGCTTCGGTGATGGTGCCGGTAGGGATGGCGAGCAGGTCGGCGGCAGTTGGCTTGTAGTCGGGGAGCTGCTTGTCGATCTGGTTGGGGCCGCGGCATGACGCGGTCGAAGACCTCTTTGGCGACGGGGACGAGGCCGGGGTGCGCGACCCACGTGCCGTCATGGCCGTCGGAGGCCTCGCGTTCCTTGTCGGCGCGGACCTGCGTGAGGGCGCGCTCGTTGGCCTCGGGGTCCGACTTGATGGGAATGAACGCGGACATGCCGCCCATGGCGTGAACGCCGCGGCGATGGCAGGTCTTGATGCAGAGCTTGGAGTAGCTGCGCATGAAGTGCGTGGTCATGGTGACCTGCGAGCGGTCGGGGAGGAGGACGGAGGTGTCGGCGGCGAGTTTTTTGATGAAGGAGAAGATGTAGTCCCAGCGGCCGCAGTTGAGGCCGGCGGAGTGGTCGCGGAGCTCGAAGAGGATCTCGTCCATCTCGAAGGTGGCGAGGATGGTTTCGATGAGCACGGTGGCGCTTGATCGGTGCCGCGGGGAATGTCGAGAAGATCTCGTGCGCGGAGGAAGATGTCGTTCCAGAGGCGGGCTTCGAGGTGCGACTCGATCTTGGGCAGATAGAAGTAGGGGCCGGAGCCGCGAGAGGTGAGCTCGCTGCGCGTTGTGGAAGAGATAGAGGGCGAAGTCGAAGAGGGAGCCGGACATGGATTCGCCATCGACGACGATGTGGCGCTCTTCGAGGTGCCAGCCGCGCGGCGCGGACGAAGAGGACGGCGGGATTGTCGATGAGCGAGTAGTGCTTGTTGGTGGTGGGGTCGTCGAAGGTGATGGTGCGGCGGATGGCGTCGAGGAGATTGAGCTGGCCGTCGAGGAGGTTTTCCCAGGTGGGCGTGGTGGAGTCTTCGAAGTCGGCCATGAAGACGCTGCGCGCCGGAGTTGAGCGCGTTGATGATCATCTTGCGGTCGACGGGGCCGGTGATCTCGACGCGGCGGTCGTGAAGATCGGCGGGAATCGGCGCGACGGTCCAGTCGGAGTTTCGCGGATCTGGCGAGTCGCGGGGAGGAAGTCGGGGCGGTCGCCGGCATCGAGTCGCATGCTGGCGCGTGACGCGCGCGGCGAGGAGTTGCTTGCGGCGCGGATTGAATTCGCGCTGGAGTGCGACGATGAAGGCGAGGGCGTTGGGGGTGAGGACGCGATCGTAGCGGTCGGCGGTGGTGGCGTGGATGGCGGTGCCGGGTGGGAGAGTCATGGTGCGTTCCTTGCGATGCGATGTCTAGGCGAAACGAAGGTCGACGCGGCCGGCGGTGGAGAAGTTGACGTCGGCGACGGAGCCTGGTGATGCGAGTGTGTTGCCGGTCCAGGAGCCGGTCGTGATCCATTGGCCTTTGCGCAGGCCGCCGGTGCGTGCGGCGCCTTCGTTGGCGAGGAACGGGAGAAGACGCAGGAGATCGCCGGAGGTGTTGGAGCCAGTGCGCTCAACGCGGACGACCCCGTCGACGGCGAGCATGACGTGCTCTTTGGAGAAGTCGATGGACTGCCAGTTGGCGACGGCGGAGCCGTAGACGAAGCCGCCATGCATCTGCAGGTCGGCGATGTTGGCAAGACGCGCTGCACGCAGCGGATCTGCAAAGGCGGACTCGAGCACTTCGATCGCAGGGTGACATGAGGCCATCGCGGCGAGCGTCTCTTCGCGCGTGTACGGTTGTGCGCGTGGCGGGAGATCGCGGCCGACGAGGAATGCTATTTCGGCTTCAAGGCCGCGGAACCGCCAGCGCTCGCCTGCGAGCGTACTGCCAGAGGCTGCGATCCAGGCGCGCGGCATGGGGGCGAACATGGGAGTGGCGTCGGGCGAGCCCGCGCCGATCTTCCAGCCGCCGATATCGCCGAGTGAAGCGATCAGCCGGTTGTGGATGGCGTAGGCCTCGTCGAGCGACTGCGGCTGGAGGTTCGCGGGAAGGTCGGTGAGGGTATTGCCGGTGCGGCGCGCGTTGAGCAGTGCGTTGGCCGCGTCGATGATGCGGAGTTCTTCGGGTCCGGTCATAGGTGTGTTCTCCGTGCGACAGTTAGTTTCGCCGATGAGAGCGGCTCGCGTCACGTGCGGTGCGGCGGGAGGCTAGTTGACATCGAGGGAGCGTGGGCCGTGGAGGAGCTGGTCGACTGTGAGGCCGCGGATGGAGGCGTCGAGAAGTTCGATCATGTGGAACGCGGGGAGTTCGGCGGCGCCGCGGCGGCGAAGGCCGTTCATGAGTTGCAGAAGGCAGCCGGGGTTGGCGCTGATGACGGCTTCTGCTCCGGTGGCGAGGAGGTGCGAGACCTTGCGGTCGCTGAGCTCGTTGGCGGGCTCTGGGTTCAGAAGGTTGTAGACGCCTGCTGACCCGCAGCAGAGGCTGGCTTCGGCAATCTCTTCGACGACGAGGTTGGGGATCTGCGCGAGGAGTTTGCGAGGCTGTTGCCACACGCCTTGTGCGTGACGAAGGTGGCACGCGTCGTGGTAGGCGACGCGAAGTGCGATGGGCGAGCGCGGAGCGATGGGTTCGACGGCGGACAGGACCTCGCTGATGTCCTTGCACTTTGCGGAGAACGCAGCAGCGCGCGCGGCCCATGCGGGGTCGTCGCGGAGGAGGTGCGCGTACTCCTTCATGGTGCTGCCGCAGCCGGCGGCGTTGATGACGATGGTGTCGACGTTTGCGGCCTCAAAGGTGGCGATCATCTTCCTGGCGTAATTGGCGGCGGAGGCGTCGAGGCCGGAATGGACCATCAGCGCGCCGCAGCAGCTTTGCGATTTCGGAATGATGACCGAAAAGCCTTCGGCGGCGAGAACGCGCGCGGTGGCGGCGTTGACGTGAGCGAAGTAGGCGTCCTGCACGCAGCCGGTGAGCATGCCGACGCGGCCTCGCGATTGGTTGCTCGATACAACGGTGCGCGGAAGCGAGTGGAAGGGATTGAGCGGAACGGGCGGAAGCAGGGCCTCCATTGCGCGCAGGCGTTCGGGTAGCAGCTTAAGAAGGCCGGAGGAACGGACGAGCGATTGCAGTCCGGTGCGCTGGTAGAGCGCAAGTGGAAGACCGAGGACACGCAGGCGTTTTGGGTGAGGAAACGTTGCGAACAGGAGTTTTCGGAAGAGGCGGTCTGGAAGCGAGCGCGAACCTCGGCGTTCAGCCTGGCGCTCGACCTGACCGCGAGTGTCTTCGATGAGCTTGTTGTATTCGACGCCGGAAGGGCAGGCGGTCATGCATGCCATGCACCCGAGGCAGCGGTCGATGTGCGTCTGGAAGATATTGTCGAGAGGGGCTTCGCCGAGGGCGGCTTTACGCATGAGCCAGATGCGTCCGCGTGGAGAGTCCATCTCTTCGCCCCAGAGGACATAAGTAGGACAGGCGGGGAGGCAGAAGCCGCAGTGCACGCACTTGTCCATGACGGCGGGCTCGGGTGCGTTGTGTAGGTCGAAGGAGCTGGGATTGGTCGATGTGGCGATCTGCGTGAGCGCGGATTGCGTTGCGAGGCCGCCGGTTTCCTGCGCTGGCGTGGCTTCGTGAGGATGCGACATCAGATGCCTCCTACGAAGCGGCCGGGGTTGAGGATGCGTGCGGGATCGAACTCTTTCTTGATAGCGCGCATAAGTTCGATAGCGGGCGGTGGATCTCCCCACGAGTCGACAGAGTGCGGGAGCAGGCCGCGGCGAAGGAGCACGGCGCTGCCACCGTGGGCGCGCAGGCGTGAGCGGAGATCGTTAGTGAGCGTGGCAAGGTTTTCAGGTGTGGCGGAGAAGGCAACGGTGGCAATGCCAGTCGGTTCGGCGATGCAGTGGGCGCGAGTATTGGGCTGCGTGTTGAGGATGGCCGCTGCTCCCACGATGGCGGAGAGTTTGGAGGGAAGGCTGCTGACCTTGAGTACCGTTGCATCGGGTTCAGCGAAGAGGCGTTCGCGCGCGAACCAGATGTTGGCGTCGGAGGGAGTGAGTGCGCAATCGTCTGCGAGGGCGCGGAGTTGCTGCTCCTGATTGCGTAGGGCGTCGGGTTCGGAGGCGAGCTGGATGTCAAGTGCGAAGTCGGCGTCCTCGTTGCGAAGCTGCATGGCTTCGAGGCTGAGTGGAGCGGCAGTGATGCGATGCATAAGGTCGGCGAGTTGCGTGATGGAGGCCGAGCGCGCAGTGAGGCTGAGCGTGCTGGCGGGAAGTGGATGCAGGCGGAAGGTGACCTCTGTGATGATGCCAAGGGTGCCGAAGGAACCGGTGAGGAGCTTGGGGAGATCGTAGCCGGCGACGTTCTTGACGACCTTGCCGCCGCGAGCGCGCGATGGTGCCGTCGGCGAGGACGATGGTCATGCCGATGACCAGATCGCGAAGAGAGCCATAGCGCCGGCGGAGGACGCCGCTGTCGTTGGTGGCGATGACGCCGCCGACGGTGGCGCGGTCGGGGAAGACGGGGTCGAGTGCTGTGCGCTGGTTATGGCGCGCGAGCTCGCGCTGCATCGTGGACCACGGTGTGCCGGCAGCGACAGTGGCGGTCATGTCCTGCCACACGTGTTCGCGGATGCCGGTGAGGCGTGTGGTGGAGAGCTGGAGACGCGGCGTGACGCGCGAGCCCCACGTAAGTTTGGTGCGGCCGCCCGTAGGTTCGACGGCGAGGGATTCAGTGTTGGCCGCGCGTAGGGCCGCGGCGACTTCGTCTGTGTTTGCGGGTGAAAGGACGATGATGCCGTCGAGCTGGTGCGTTTCGATGTTGAGCTCCGCGAGCATTAGAAGACCTCCGCGAGCCCGGCGGCTTCGATGGGATGCGGGACGTAGGAACCGCGCGAGCGCTCGCCGCAGAGGCGCGGTGTGGGGAAGAGCTTCTCGGGGTTGGCGAGGTTGTTGGGATCGAAGGCGTGACGCACGCGGTGCATGGTGGCGAGGTCGGGCTCGGCGAACATGTAGCTCATGACGCACTGCTTCTCGCGGCCGACGCCGTGTTCGCCGGTGATGGAGCCGCCGGCGTCGACGCACAGCTCCAGGATCTTGTAGGAGAGATCGAGTGCGCGCTCCTCTTCGCCTTCGTGCGAGCCGTCGTAGAGGACCATGGGGTGGAGGTTGCCGTCCCCGGCGTGGAAGACGTTGGCGATGCGCAGGCCGGTTTCGGCAGACATTTCTTGCATGCGCGCGAGTATGGAAGGAAGTGCGGTGCGCGGGATGACGCCGTCCTGCACGATGTAGTTGGGCGAGACGCGGCCCATGGCTGCGAAGGCAGCCTTGCGACCCTTCCAGACGAGAGCGCGTTCGGCGTCGGATTGCGCGAGGCGCTGCTCCCATGCGCCGTTCTTTGTGCAGAGCTCGCGCACGCGCTGCATCTGCGTGTTGACTTCGTTGGTGGGGCCGTCCAGCTCGACGAGCAGAAGACATTCGCAGTCGGGATAGCCAGCGTGGACGGCGGCTTCGGCGGCGAAGATGGAGGTGCGGTCCATCATCTCCATCGCGGAAGCAAGCATGCCGGCGGCGATGATGTCGGAGACGGTTTGACCTGCGGCAGAGCTTGAGTTGAAGGCGGCGAGCAGCGTCTGCACGCACTGCGGACGACGAACGATGCGGAGCACGGCTTTGGTAGCGACGGCGAGCGTGCCTTCGCTGCCGACGAATACGCCCATGAGATCGTAGCCGGGCGTGTCGGGCACGCCGTGCGGCGAGCCGAGCCAGACGAGCTCGCCGGAGGGAAGGACGACCTCGCAACCGAGCACGTGTGTGGTGGTAAAGCCGTACTTGAGGCAGTGAGCTCCGCCTGCGTTTTCGGCGAGATTGCCCCCGATGGTGCAGACGATCTGCGAAGAGGGGTCGGGCGCGTAAAAGAAGCCGGCGCTGCGGACGAGCTCGGTGACCTGCGAGTTGGTGACGCCCGGTTCGACGGTGATGAGAGCGTTCTCGAGGTCGATGGAGGGCACGCGGTTCATGCGTGGGAGGCCGATGACGACGCAGCCGGGTGTGGGTAGCGCGCCGCCGCTGAGGCCGGTTCCGGCGCCGCGGGCGACAAACGGTATTGCATGCTTTGCGCATACGCGAATCACGCCTTGGACTTGCGCGGGATCGCGCGGAAGGACGACAGCGCCGGGGACGGCGCGAAAGTTGGTGAGGCCGTCGCACTCGTAGGTCTGGAGCTGGGTGCGGTCGATGATGAGATTTGCATCGCCAACGGCTGCTCGGAGTTCGGCGATGACTTGAGATGAGATCACAACTTCATGGTATCGCGCTGCGTGAACGTGAGTGTTCAGGTCGTGAGCCAGCGCAATGCGTTCGCGAGAAAGCGCTGCTGCAGGGCGGGGTGAAACTCGGGGCAGCGATGGAAGAGCACCTTGCCTTTGCCGAGGCGCGTGGTGAAGGTGCCGGCGCCGACGTTGCGGTCGTGGTCGCGGGAGTAGCCTACGATGACTTCGATGGGTGCGCCGGTCGATGCCTGGTCGATGAGAAGACCGTTGGACGGGCGGCCTTTGCACTGGTAGAAGCCGCCGAGGGCGCAGTTTTGTGGAAGGCCGGCGAAGAGGGCGTGCTCGCGGACGAAGTACCAGTTGCCCATCCATGGGGCGCGGAAGTCGCCGACGGCGCCGTTGTAGGTGAAGGCTCCGGCGGCGGCGAGTTCTTTGGCGACGCCGTCGGAGAGTGTGTCGGTCTGCGGGATGGCGAGGAGCGGTGTGCCGGCGCAGACGGCGTCGAGGATGCCGGTTTGCAGATGGCCGAGTGCGATGATCTGCGTCTCTTCCCCGGGCTCGGGTGTGTGGCCGGGCTTCATCGGTGGCGCGGCTTCGAGGCCAGTGGTCTCGCCGACGGTGCCGTCGGCGTGCGTGTGCGAGGTGATGCCAGAGGAGATGATGGCGAGGTACTTGTGCTGCTTTTCGTGAGGGTCGAAATCGACGAATCGCAAGACAATGCTCATCACCGTATCGGACCAACTCGTCGCGAAGCTCTCGCGTTATTCCCGAAACAGCGATGACGATATGTGCGTAATTACATCTCAATTTCTTGACGCGACGCTCGTAACCCAGAGTTCTTTCGTCTGTGTTGCGAGCGGCAGCGAGGATAGCGCGAATTTGAAGCGGTAGAGGCCTTCTTCGGTGAGTGGTGGAGTGGTGAAGGCTTCCTCGAGGAGATAGCTGAACTGATCGGGCGTTTGATTCGCTGGTGCGGGAAGTGTCTTCAAGCTCGATGCGTTTGTTGCTGGGCGTGATCATCGAGAAGGTGAGCGTGCCCGTGGCGGGCCGGTGTGTGTCGTTGAAGAGGAAGAGGTCGAAGGTGGCCGGCTTGCCGAGCTCGATGGAGAGCGAGCGCTGCTTGGCGCAGGGGCGGATGGGTTGGAGTGTGTCGCCGATGAGGTGCGGGTCGGACTTGTGGTTGCGCAGGTTATCGACGATGCCGGAGTGATTTTCGATGGCGGTGGATTCCCAGCCGGAGATGGCGGCGAAGTCGAGCGCGTCGTTGATGCGCGCGTTCTCCATGTAGTTCTGCCAGGACTCGTAGCAGGTGCGGCCGACGGCGCGGAAGACGTGGTCGGGTGTGGGGAAGGATTTGCGGAAGCCCCACTTGTCGAGGAACTTGTTGTAGCCGGCGATGATCTCTTCGTGGTCTTTCAGGTCGTAGCTTGCTCCCGTGGATGCGGCGCCGCCGTACTTTTTGTAGGTCTCGGTGATCTGGTGGACCATGAGGCCGTGGATGTCGGGGCGCGCGCAGCCCTCCATCTCGCCGTACTCGGTGAGTATGTTGCGGAGGTTGATGTTGTAGGTGTATTCGGTGGGTGATTTATAGAACTCGTCGTACCACTGATCGCCGGCGCCCTGATGGTTATTCCACCAGTCGCCGTATGGGGTTTCGTCGCTGCGGTGAAGCTTGCCTTCCTTGAGCTGATCGTCCCAGGGTTCGTACCAGGCTTGTGCGGCGGAGCGTGGAGGAGCGACGAAGCCGTCGTTGAGCACGACGCAGCGCGAGGGATCTTCGTCGTGCATGGCTTTGAGGATGGCGAGGGTGTCGGGGTTCTTGAGGTCGGCGCCGAGCTCGTTCTGCAGGCAGTACTCGATGACGGAGGGGTGCGAGCGGAAGGCCTTGACCATTTCGACGCACTTGGTAAACATATAACGCTGCGCGAACTTATCGGCATCGGTTGTGGGCCGCTCCATCACGGTGCTGTTCGCACTCGCTGCGGTGCGTGCGGGCAGGTCGGCCGATGGCCATTTTGCCGGCGCCGGGTTCCATGTAGCGCAGGACGCCGAGGCGGTCGTGCCAGCGGAGGACGTCTTCCTTGGCGAGATTGCGGTGGAAGTTGAGGCAGTTGAGGCCGAGTGCCTGTGCGGAGCGGACCTCCTTCTCGGCGAGTTCGGGGACGGGGAACATGCCGTTGAGTCCCCAGTAGCCCCAGGAGATCGCGGTGTAGATCTTCGTGCGCTTGCCGTTGAGGCGGAAGACGGCGTTGGAGTTGGGGTTGCGGGGTCGATGCCGGTGACGGTGAAGGAGCGGAAGCCGAAGGCGATGGTGCGGGTGTCGGTGTGGCCGCGGTCTGTAGTTACTTTGATTCTGAGGTGATAGAAAAATGGATCCGCCAGGCTCCATAGATGTGCTTCGTCAAACCGGTATCGTAAATGGTGGGTTTGGCGGTAGGTAGGACCAAACTTGCGTGTGATTTCGGCGTCGCAGGACGCTTCGCTCTCAGACGCGCAGGCTAGTCGAACTGAGTCAATGATCATAGCTGGGCCGGGTCGATTGGCGAGACACGTGAGGAAGATGTAGTCGCAACCCCTACTATTGGGGTCGATGATCATCGTCTCTATGTCCTTCACGGATTCCACTGAAGGGCAGTCAACTTCTACCGAGAGTCTGATCGCATGGGGATTTGGAGAATTCAGAACCCATGCATCTTTTATGCGGACATCGCCGTGCGCACTGAGCGTGATGCCGCGATCGAGCGCGCCGAAGCCGTGCGAGCGGTAGAGCGAGACTTTGCCCCATTTGGCGTTGAGGCCGTCGACCCAGTCGAAGCGGCCGAAGGGGTTGGTGATGCGGATGGCGAGGTGGTTGGTGCCGCCGGGATTTGCGGCGTCGGTGCAGTCGCACTCGAAGGGAAGCTCCTCCATGATGGAGTAGCCGACGAGCTTCTGGTTGAGGTAGACCTCGGCGCGGAGGTGGGCGCCGCGGATGTGGAGGAAGATGCGCTTGCCGCGGCATTCGGCGGGGATGTCGATGCGGCGGTGGAACCAGGAGACGCCGAAGTAGGCGCCGTTCTGCGGGATGTTGTCGTCGGCGGGTGCAGCGGGAGGTGTCGTCGCGGCGTAGCGATACTCCTCAGGCGTATAGGGGCGGCTGCCGTACTTGCCCCAGAAGTGCTGCTCGACTGAGGTCGGCAGCGTGACCTCGAGTCCGGTGTCGTGCGCGAGTGCGTTCCAGCCGCCGGTGGGCGCGTTGACAGGCAGCGGCTGGCCTTTCGCGCAGAGCTTGCCGTCGATCCACGAAACATCTTCGGGGAGGAAGATGTCGTCGTTCTGCCACTCGGCCTTGTCGTCGATCCAGAGACGCCAGCCTTCGTCGGGAAGAAGAGTGCCGTTTTCGGGGTAGGGCAGCTCCGCGGGCTTTGCGTTCGATTGCAGCGCGAGCGCGGGCGTGATGGCGGCGGCGGTCGTGATTGCGGCTGTGGACTGAAGAAAGGTGCGGCGCGAAAGGCGGTCAGACATCTCGAGCCGAGTTTAGCGCAGGTGAGAGCAAAGACCTTAACGCAAAGGACGCTTAGTCACCCCAGCGAGCGGAGCTCGGCGGGGGCCCGATGACGCAGAAGACGCAACGGCGGCATGAGGGGGCCTGGCGTTTACTCGCCGAGCATGATGCGCTGCACGGCGCGGGCGCGGCCGGTGGCGCCGTCGCAGTCAATGAGTGTGGCGCAGAGCTTGGGGTTACCCTTTGCGGCTTCGAACTTGCCGGGCATGCCGGTGAGGAAGCGCTTGAGCACCATCTCGGTTTCGACGCCGATCACGGAATCGTAAGGCCCGCTCATGCCGACGTCGGTCTGGAAGGCGGTGCCGTGGGGGAGCACGCGCTCGTCGGCGGTGGGGATGTGCGTGTGGGTGCCGAGCACGGCGGTGACGCGGCCGTCGAGATACCAACCGAGCGCGACCTTCTCGCTGGTGGCCTCGGCGTGGAAGTCGAGCAGGATGACCTTGGCGCCGGACTTCTCGCGAATCTCAGTGAGCAAGTCGTCGGCCTTGCGGAAGGGATCGTCGCAGGAACTCATGAAGACGCGGCCCTGCAGGTTGATGACGGCGTATGCGGGGCCGTTCGGGAGTGTGCCCTGGTAGACACCGAAGCCGGGCGTGCCGTGTGCATAGTTCGCAGGGCGAAGGACGCGGCGACCGCGCCCATGTGAGTCGACGGGGACGTCGATATATTCGAAGATCTCTTTCTTGTCCCAGATGTGATTGCCGGTAGTGATGACGTGCGCGCCGAGGTCGAAGAGCTCTTCAGCGATGGCTGGCGTGAGGCCGAAGCCGCCGGCGGCGTTTTCGCCGTTGATGATGAGAAGGTCGACGGCGTGGGTCTCGAGCAGGTGGGGCAGGTGCTCGTGCACAATGTGGCGGCCAGCGGACCCAAAAATATCGCCTACAAACAGAATCTTCACTGCACGAGTTTATATGGGCAGGGCAGTCCGCCCTGCGACGCAAGGCGAAGATAAGGCGCTTCACATCGGTTTTCGGGCGATGAAAACAGTATTAATACGCTTTATGTAGGGCACAGGATTGGCGGTAATGCTCTAAACTCACGGAATGATCGACCTGGTGTGGAATTTTCCGCTGATGCCGGGTCAGCAGGAGATCTGGTCGCGCTACCTCGCGGCTGCCTTTGCTGAGTCTGCTTCAGGGCCTGTTGAGTCGATGCGGCCTTCGTTCCGCACCGTTGAGGGAAAGCTGCGCGAACGGGCGGCGAACTGGCTGGGCCAGGCGGTCAGCCGGACCTGGGTGACCTGCGGCGGACATCACGGGACGCTGAACGCACTGATGGCTTCCGGGCTCGCCGGGACGCGTGTTGCGGTGGAAGGCAATACATATCCGGGATTTCTGGATCAGTGCTGGATGACGAAGACCTCGGTCGTCGCGTGTGAGGTGGATGACGAGGGAATTGTGCCGGATTCTCTGCGTGAGTTGTGCGACCGCAAGCGGCGAGAGCTCGAGCCGGTGCATGGCATCTTCACCATGCCGACGGTGCAGAATCCGCGAGGGTTTGTGACGCCGGAGTCTCGGCGTGCGCAGGTTGTGGAGATCGCACGCCAGTTTGACCTGACGATCATCGAAGACGACGCGTACGGCTTTATGGAGGAGAACGCGCCCGCGAGCTACGCGGAGCTTGCGCCGGAGCGTTCCTACTACGTGCGCGGGCTGGCGAAGAGCCTTGCGTCGAGTGCACGAACCGGGTTTCTCGTTGCTCCGGAAAATGCGGCGGCGTCGATCGAGGCGTCGTTGCGCTGCACGGCCACGGGCACGAATGTGCCGCAGAATATGGCGGCGCTGGCGATGTGCGAGGATGGTCTGCTGAACGAGATCATCAAGGCAAAACGCGAGGAGGGCCGGCAGAGAAACAGCGCCGCGCGTGCCTTGCTGGGCAAGCTGTGTGCGCCGGGTGCGAGGGCAGCGTGGCATCTGTGGGTGCGTCTGCCGGAGGACATCGAGCCGAGTGATGTCGAGGGCGCGATTAAAGCTGAGGATGTGATGGTGACCAACGGGCAGTGGTGCGCTGCGGCGCCGGAGTATCGGCATGGGCTACGGCTGGCGCTCGGCGGCGAGATTGATCGCGCACAGGTACTCGAAGGCGTGGCGCGCGTCGGGCAGGTGCTCGAGGATTTCCTTAAGGATGCGCAGCAACAGGACGCGAGATACTCAAGGATGGCTTGACTACTCGGCGGATTCGCCGTGGGTGTGGTTGTCGTCTTCAGCTTCGTCGGCGGGAGTCTTGGTCAGCGGCCGCATGAGCGGGAAGAGGATGACGTCGCGGATGGAGCGGGCGCCGGTGAGGATCATCGTCAGACGGTCGATGCCGATGCCTTCACCCGCGGTGGGTGGCAGGCCGAAGCTCAACGCGCGGACGTAGTCCTCATCCATCTGGTGGGCTTCATCGTCGCCGCGGTCGCGTTCTTTCAGTTGATCTTCGAAGCGGCGGCGCTGGTCGTCGGGGTCGTTGAGCTCAGAGAAAGCGTTGCCAACCTCGAAGCCGCCGATGTAGAACTCGAAGCGCTCGACCCAGTCGGGCTCGTCGGGCTTAACCTTGGAGAGCGGCGAGACGGCGAGTGGGAAGTCGTAGATGATCGTGGGCTGGATGAGATGCTCTTCAGCGAGGGCTTCGAAGACCTCGGCGATGATCTTTCCCATATCAGTCGACGAATTGCATTCGTCGAGATTGTGGGCCACCGCTTCGAAGTACACTTCGACATCTGCCAGCCGGGAACGTTCGCGTCCGCGTGAGGTCGAGGGCTTGGTGTCCTCGATCGAGTCCGCAGTTTGAATGTCCCCAGATTTCCCACGGTGCGATTTCATCTCACGGCTGGCCGCGCGAAGCCGTGCTGCGAGCTCTGCAGTACTCTGAAAGTCAGCCAACTCCGGAGCTTCTGACTCTGCCGGCCAGAACTTGATGATAGCCTCACGCATGCTTAGCTTCTGCCACTTTGTCAGATCGATCTCGTGGCCGTTGAAGTTCGTGGCCGTGGTGCCGTTCACTTCCTTCGCGACAGAAGTGATGAGTTGCTGGGTGAGGTCCATCAGGTCGTGATAGTTGGCGTAGGCCTGATAGAACTCCAGCATCGTGAACTCGGGGTTGTGCTGCGTGCTGACGCCCTCGTTGCGGAAGTTGCGATTGATCTCGTAAACGCGGTCGAGGCCGCCGACGACGAGGCGCTTGAGATAGAGCTCCGGCGCGATGCGCAGCGAGAGGCCGATGTCCAGCGCGTTGTGGTGCGTGCGAAAGGGACGCGCCGCGGCACCACCCGCGATGGTCTGCATCATCGGCGTTTCGACTTCGAGGTAGCCGCGGGCGTCGAAGAAGCGGCGGATGGCACGCAGGATGGCGGCGCGCTTGACGAAGACATCACGGACGTTGCGGGGTTCGGCGGACTCTGTTGAAGTTTCTGCCGTTGCGTCCGTTGAAGACGTCGCCTCGGCCTTCGCCAGGGTGCCGGAGTTCATGATGAGGTCGACATAGCGCTGGCGGTAGCGGAGCTCGACGTCTTCCAGGCCGTGATACTTGTCCGGCAGCGCGAGCATCGCCTTCGAAAGAAAACTGATCGCGGGTTTGCCGCCGATTGGCAGCGCCTTGAGAGTGAGCTCGCCAGTGCGTGTTCGCATGAGCTGGCCACGCACGCCGATGTGGTCGCCGAGATCGAGCAGCTTGTAGAGCGCGAAGATGTCCTCGCCAACGTCATCCTTGCGTACGTAGATCTGCAGACGCTTTCCGCCCTGCTGCAGATGCGCGAAGCCAGCCTTGCCCTGCAGGCGGATGGACATAATGCGGCCAGCGACGGCGGACTCGGGGTGCTCGGCGTCGAGTGTCTCGCTAGAAACCGGCGCAGTCTCGGAGTCATAGCGCGAGAGGAGATCGGGGATGTGCGCAAAGTTGATCTGCCCGTCGGCCGTGGGGAAGCGGTTGGGGTAGATACTTTCGGCGGCGGAGAGGCCGAGGCGCTGGCCGATCGTGGAGATCTCGCGCAGCTTCTCCTGGCGCTGCTTAAACAGATTTCGCTCGAAGTCGCTTTCAAACTGGCTCAATGCGGAGGCTCGCTTTACTTAAACGTATGAAGCTTCAGTATATCGGCCAGTGGCAACGTGGCTGTGGCGGGTGGTAATGTTTGGCGATGGCCGATGATGGAGAGAAGAAGAAGGGCGGCAGCGGAATCTTCGGCAGTTTGGTGCAGGCCGAGACGATGGTTCAGCTGGCGCTGGCGGTGCCGGGGGGCTGCCTGGTTGGGTGGCTGATCGGGGTGGGTCTGGATAAGCACTTTCATACGGAATGGATCCAGATTGTGGGCATCATAGTGGGCGCGGTTGGGGGGTTCCTGCAGATCTTCCGGACGGCTTCGGGATACCTGAAGAGGGGCGGCAAGTGATGCTCGACGAGATGATGCAGGGCTTCAGCGACGACGACTTTCGCCGGATTATGCTGCGCTCCCTGCGGCTGATGGCGATTGTGACGGTCGTGGTGGCTCCGCTGCTGTGGTGGAAGATGGGCTGGCAGACAGCTGCGCTGCTGGCGATCGGGGCGGCGATCTCGGGGTCCGGGCTGTGGGAGTGGCTGCGGCTGATGACGGCGGTGATGGTGCGCATGGACGGAGGAGCGAAAGCGCGGCCAATGGCGCTGGTTCTGGCGGGGTTCTTCCTCAGGCTGGGAGGCGCGATTGCGGTCCTCTATGTTAGTCTAAGATTTCTGAATGGTTCGGTTTATGCGCTCGCTGCGGGCCTCGGAATGGGTGTTTTCGCACTCAGTTACGAGGCGCTGAAAACAGTGAAGGCATGGACGGTTTAGGTCAAACGGGCCTGACTCCGCCGCGAACCCTGCAGATTCACTCGATATGCCAACACAGTTGTTGTTTACAGAATTTCTGAACCACTCGTTCGCCGGTGCGGCAAACTGGCTATTGCAGCTGGTGCATGTGGCGCCGCAGTATCCGCGGGCGCCGATTACAAACACGTTTGCGATGGAGATCCTGGTCTTCGGGCTGCTGATTGTGTACTTCATCGCAGTGCGGCTGTCACTGAACGTAGAGCGACCGAACGGCATTCAGCACCTGGCGGAGATCATCAACGAGTTCGTCAAGGAGCAGGGCGAGCAGATCATTGGCGAGGGACATGCGCGGTTCACCAGTTTTTTGACCGCGCTGGGCCTGTTCATTCTGGTTTGTAACTTGATGGGACTGGTTCCGGGGCTGGCGTCGCCGACGGCGGACGTTGTGGTGCCGCTGGGATTTGCGATGGTGGTCTTTCTCTATTACCACTTCCACGGCGTGCGCTCGAACGGATTTGGCTACATCAAGCAGTTTCTGGGGCCTGTGTGGTGGATTGCGTGGCTGCTGTTCCCGATCGAGATCATCTCGCATCTGGCGCGCGTTCTCTCGCTGACGGTCCGGCTTTACGCCAACATCTTCGCCGGCGATCTGCTGTCGGTGGTCGCTTTCTCGATTATTCCTATCGGCATTCCCCTGTTCGCGCTGGGCCTGCATCTGGGCGTCGCGATTATTCAGGCGTATGTCTTCTTTTTGCTCGCAGCGATCTATCTTTCGATGGCCGTTGCGCATGAACACTAGAGGTTCAAGTTCGCCGGTCGCGGGGCGCCCCCTCACGGCCGGTCGTTTAGCTCGCTGCACAGTGTGAGGGTGTTTCATCGTAGTTGCCGCCACTGGCCGACATCCTGACGGGGGCAAGGAGCAACACAATGCGTACTTTGCAATATATCTTCGCGACACTGGCGATGTTCTTGATTGCGTCGCCGGCGTTCGCCCAGGCCAACGGTGGAAGCGCCGCGGGTCAGTGGGTTCCGATCGCGGCCGGCATTGGCATGGGCATCGCTGCCGGACTTTGCGGCATCGGCCAGGGCAATGCAACCGCTTCAGCGACGCTGGCGCTGGCGCGTAACCCGGGAGCACGGCCAGGAATCTTCATCTTCCTGATTCTCGGCCTCGCCTTCATCGAGTCACTCGCGCTGTTCACGTTCGTCATCATCTTCCTGAAGGTCAAACCTTAAGCTTCGGGAAGTTCGAAAATGGAAAGGCCTCCGCATTGCGGAGGCCTTTCTGTTTGTGCTGAAGCGCCTTGATGAGTTATTGGCCGGGCTCTGGCTGTGCAGGTGTGGACTCCGGCGCTGGGGTGCTGGCAATCGGCAACGTTATGGGTGTCGAGCGCTGCGTGAGATGTAGTACCCGGCCGGGTGCGATACCGAGGATCAGGGTCGCGAGCGCCGTGGCGGCAAGCGCGATGCCCGCAGGGATTGCGACTTTGCGGGAGTCCAGGGTGGAAGTCTCGGTGACCGGACGTGTGTAGAGCGCGGCAAGCAGGCGCAAATAGTAGAAGCATGCAATGCCGGAGTTAATGAGGCCGATGACCGCGAGCCAGACGTGACCCGTGTACATGGCAGCGGTGAAGGAGTAGAACTTGCCGAAGAATCCGCCGGTGAAGGGAATGCCGATCAGCGAGATGAGGAAGAAGCCGAGCAGCGCGGCGAGCACGGGGCGGCGCAGGGCGAGCCCGGTGTAGTCGTCGATCGTGCGGGATTCTTCGCTGTAGCCCGAGACAGCGGTGAGCACCAGGAAGGCGCCGACGTTCATCGCAGCGTAGGCAGCAGTGTAGAAGAGCGCGGCCGAGATGGCATTCTCGCGAGTGGAACTGAAGGCGACCAGCAGGTAGCCAGCGTGAGCGATGGAGGAGTAGGCAAGCAGACGCTTGACGTCGCGTTGCACAAGCGCGCCAAGGTTGCCGATGCACATGCTGGCGACGGCGAGCAGCTCGATCAGGACGATCCAGTGCGGTCGCAGCGCGGGCATGCCATTGAACAGGAAGCGCAGCAGCACAGCGAAGGCAGCGGCCTTCGGTGCAGTGGACATCAGGCCGACGACCGGAGCAGGTGCGCCCTGGTAGACGTCCGGCGTCCACACGTGGAAGGGAGCGAGCGAAACTTTGAAGCCGAGGCCGATGAGCACCATCGCGATGGCCAGGATGGCCAGGTGGGGCGTAGTCGTGGTCGCGACCCCGCTGTGGATGGCGGCGATGGACGTTGAGCCCGTTGCACCAAAGCAAAGCGCGATGCCGTAGAGGAAGAAAGCCGTCGCGAAGCTGCCGAGCAGGAAGTACTTGAGCGAGGATTCGGAAGCGGTGGCCTGACCCTTGCGGAAACCAGCGAGGATGTAGGTTGAGATCGACGAAATCTCGAGGCCGATGAAGACCATGAGCAACTCGACCGAGCAGGTCATGAACATCATGCCGCTGGCGCCGAAGAGCGTAAGCGCGTAGAACTCACCGGCATGCGAGTTGGGCGTGCCGTCGAAGTAGTCGAGCGTGGCCAGCAAAGTTACGAGGACAATGGCCGCGATCAGCAGGTGGAAGAAGACGGAGAAGTCGTCAACCTGCACCGTGCCATAGAAGGCGCTGATGGTGCGCCACTGAAACTGGCTGAACTGGGTGTGCTGATAGAGCGCCGCAAGGCCCGCAGCCAGGGTACCGAGCACCGCCAGCCAGCCGAGCGGCTTGCGGCTGCGGCCAGGGACGATCATCGGTTCGGCGAGCATGATGATGACGCCGAAGACGGTGAGGATGACCTCAGGAAGAATGGAGAGGAGCGGAGTGGACATTAGTAACGCGCTCCTTTGTTCGTCGCGGGTGCTTGTTTGCCGAGAGCGGCAGCGCCCAGGCTGGGATCGACGAAGCCGTTAGGATTTGAGACCTCGACACGATCTGGAGGAGTAATCACGCTGCGAGCGACTGTCTGGCTGTAGGAATCTATGGCCTTGGTCCAATACGGCGAGAACACACCCATGACGAGGAAGAGAATAGCGAGTGGCCAGAGTTCGATATGCTCGCGCGGCTTGAGGTCCCATCCCGTGACCTCTTCCGGTCGAAGTCCTAGAGCCCCGTAGAAGACGCGCTGAATCATCCACAGCATGTAGGCCGCTGAGAAGATCACGCCGGTGGTGCCGACGACGGTCCAGAGGACGTGGTGCGCGACGAAGGTCTGCATTGTGCCGGAGAGAATGAGGAACTCGCCGACGAAACCTGAGAGCATCGGCAGGCCGACCGCTGCGAGACCTGTGATGACGAAGAAGGTCACCATCCAGGGATGGCGCGCGGCGAGCCCGCCGTAGTCACGCATGTCGTAGGTGCCGTAGCGCTCGTAGAGCAGGCCCAGAAGGATGAAGAGCGCGGCGCCGATAAGCGATTCATTGAGGATCTGATAGGTGCCGCCGTCGAGGCCTGCGATGGTAAAGGTGAAGGCGCCGAGCACGATGAAGCTGTTGGCGCTGAGCGTGGCGAAGGCTGCGAGCTTCTTGAGATCGGTCTGCACCAGTGCGAGCAGCGCGCCGTAGACGATGCCGATGGCTCCGAGCGCAATGAGGAGCGGAGCGAGTTGACGCGATTGCTCAGGGAAGATGGCGAAACTGAATCGCAGGATGCTGTAGAGGCCAAGCTTGCCGGCGAGGACCATGACGGCAGCTGTCGGCGCCTCCTGCACTGCCTCAGAGAGCCAGCCGTGCAGCGGGAAGATCGGCACCTTCGCACCAAAGGCGAAGAGAAAGGCGAGCGAGCAGAGCAATAGCGCCGTGCCGTTGGTGGAGATGGCGTGTTGTGAAGCGAGCGTCTGCAGCGTCGGCAGATCGAAGGTGTAAGTGCGTGCGTACAGCCAGATCATCGCGACAAGCAGCAGCGCCGACGGAATGAACGTGTAAAGGAAGAACTTGATCGCCGCGCGGCGACGGTTCTCGGTGCGGCCGAACGTCGCGATGAGCAACGCCATCGGAACCAGCGAAAGCTCCCAGAAGCCGTAATAGAGAAACAGATCGAGCGAGACGAAGATGCCGATCATCGCGACCTGCTGCAATAGGAAGAGCGTGAAGAAGAGCCGCGTGCGCGACTTGATCGCGTTCCACGATGCGAGCACACCGAGCGGAGCGAGAACACCGGTGAGGACGACTAGCCACATCGAGAGGCCGTCCACGCCGAGGTGATAGCGAATGGCGGGGTTGGCAATCCACTCGGTGTTTTGATCGAACTGGAAGAGGCCAGACATGGCGTAGTCGAAGTGCGCCGGCAGATGCAGAGTGAAAACCAGCGTGAGCAGCGTGACGACGAGCGCGATGATGTGGTGCAGCTTCGAGCCGTCCTCACGGTCCGGAATCAGCGCAACGATGATTGCGCCTGCGAGCGGCGTGAGGAGAAGCAGCGTGAGAATGGAGTGATCGAGATTCATCGTGTGACCGTGATAGCGCTTGCCGGGTGGACAACGAAGAGGACGATAGCAATGACGACGGCGGCGCCGAGTGCGAGCCAGCCGGCGTAAGAGCGGATGTTTCCGGACTGCATGCGGCGGGCGAGCCAACCGAGGCCGCGCGTGCTGCCGGCAAGCGTCGCACCGGTGCCTTGAACGATAAGTCCATCGACCAGGCCACCGAGCACGATGCGCGAGAGCATCAGCAGCGGCGAAACGATCAGGCGGCCGTAAATCTCATCGACCCAGTACTTGTGATCGAGCAGGTTATAAAGCGGCTTGAAGCGCGCGGCGAGTGCGGCTGCCGTGCCGGGCTTGCGATAGTAAAGCACGTAAGCGAAGTAAAATCCGATCGCCGCAGCGAGGATGGAGATGAGGGCCAGCAACGGCTCGGCGCCACGTGAGATAACGTGCTCGGCGACGTGCTCAGCTGGATTGAAGACCGGACCGAGGAAGTGCTCGATCTCGTTGTGGCCGCCAATGACCAGGGGAATACCTACCCAGCCGCCGATCACAGAGAGAACCGCGAGAATCGCGAGTGGAACCCACATGACCGCGGGCGATTCATGCACACCGTGCGGGTGAGCCGCCTGACCGCTGTCATGCTCCGGCTCTTCGACCAGTACAGCGTGCGTGTCGCGGTGCGCGTGGACCGGAGCGAAATCCTCGTCATGATCACCGTGCGCTCCATGACCATGAGCCAGTGCGGTTTCATCGAAGCGAGGCGCACCGAAAAAGGTCTTGAACCATAGCCGGAACATGTAGAAGCTCGTGAGTCCGGCAGTGATCAGGCCGACAAACCAGAGCGTGTACCCGAGCGCGCCGCCGTGCAGAAAAGTCTGGTAGAGGATCTCGTCCTTGGAGAAGAAGCCTGCGAGTGGCGGCACACCGGCGATGGCGAAGACGCCGGCGGTCATGGTCCAGAACGTAATGGGGATACGCTTGCGCAGGCCACCCATGTTGCGCATGTCCTGCTCGCCGCTCAGTGCGTGAATGACCGAACCCGCAGCGAGGAAGAGCAGCGCCTTGAAGAAGGCGTGCGTCATCAAGTGGAAGATGCCAGCTTCATACGCGGCCACGCCGCAGCCGAGAAACATGTAGCCGAGCTGCGAGACGGTGGAGTAGGCGAGCACGCGCTTGATGTCGTGCTGAACCATGCCAATCGTCGCAGCGAAGAACGCCGTGGCGCAGCCGATGATAGCGACGACTGCCAGTGCGAAGGGCGAGCGATCGAAGAGCACGTGGCAGCGCGCGACCATGTAGACGCCGGCAGTGACCATGGTCGCGGCGTGGATGAGCGCGGAGACTGGCGTCGGACCTTCCATAGCATCCGGGAGCCAGATGTACAGCGGGATCTGCGCCGACTTACCGGCAGCTCCGACGAAGAGCAGCAGGCAGATGGCAGTAAGGAAGCCGCCGGTGAGTCCCGGTGCGGCATCCACCTGGCCGAAGACGTTCGCGAAGTCCAGGTTGCCGAAGTGCGCGATAAGCAGGAACATCGCGAGCAGGAAGCCGAAGTCGCCGATGCGGTTGACGATGAAGGCCTTCTTGCCAGCGTTCGCGGCGGAGTCGCGCTTGAAGTAGAAACCGATGAGCAGGTACGACGCCAGGCCAACGCCCTCCCACCCGACGAACATCAACAGGAAGCTCGACGCCAGCACGAGCACCAGCATGAAGAACATGAAGAGGTTCAGGTAGGCAAAGAAGCGCCAGTAGCCCTCTTCCTCCGCCATATAGCCGACCGAGTAGACGTGAATCAGGAAGCCAACGCCAGTGACGATGCCAAGCATGACCAGCGTGAGGTGGTCGATGGCGAAGGCAAAGTTAACCTGGAAGCCGCCGATCACGATCCACGGAGCGCCGGTGAGTGTGAAGTGGTCCGGTGCGCCGGCCGACTTCATATAGACCCAGAGCTTCAAGACGATGAGTGCGGGGATCAACGTCGTGATGAGCGCGACAGTCGAGACGAGACCGCGCGGGAGCTTGCGGCCGAGCGTTCCGTTTACAAGGAAGCCGCCGAAGGGGAGGGTCGGAATGAGCCAGAGCAAAGTATCGTTCATGCGGTGTATGCGGGCTCGCTAGTCCTTCATAAGGTTGACCTGATCGACGTTCAGGGTCTGGCGGGCGCGGAAGAGCGCGATGATGATGGCAAGACCGACCGCAGCCTCTGCGGCGGCGACGACCATGACGAAAAAGACGAAGATCTGTCCCTCGATGCGATGCCACATGTGGGCGAAGGCAACAAAGGTCAGGTTCACGGCGTTGAGCATTAGCTCGATGGACATGAAGATCGTGATGACATTGCGCTTAATGAGGAAGGCACACACGCCGATCGAGAACAAGATCGCGGCGAGGATGAGGTAATACGCAATAGGCACCATGTCGCTACTGCTCCTTCCTGGCAAGCACGACGGCGCCCAGAATTGCGACCAGGATCAGGATGGAGGTCACCTCAAAGGGCAGCAGTAGTGAGGTGAAGAGGGTGTGCGAGAGAACCTCGATGTTGTTGACCGCGCCGGTCAGATAGCCACCGATTGGGCTGCCGCCGAGATGGTCGCGCTCGGAAAGAAACACGAACGTGAGCAGGCAGAAGATCGCCGCTGCACCAGGAAAGCCCGCGATGGTCGCCGCGCGCGAGAACTTGGACGCGGGGCTTGTGTCTTCTTCGCCGGCGTTGAGCAGCATGATCACGAAGACGAACAGCACCATGATGGCGCCGGAGTAGACGATGACCTGCGCAGCTGCGAGGAACTCTGCTCCGAGCGACCAATACAGCACGGCCAGCGACATCATGACGACGATGAGGGAGAGCGCTGAGTTAATCGGGTGATGCTGCAGCAGGAGGTTCAGCGCTCCTGCGACTGCGAGCAGACCGAAGATGATGAACAGGGCAAGTTCCATCGTTGCTGTCTTTGGGACTTTCTTTCGTACGTGTGTACTTTCGATTGTAAAACGCGCAGCGTGAACGGAGCGGCTCAATCGATGCGGCGCGAAGGTGTCTTTAGCTGCGGTAAGCGAGTGCCAGGGCCGTCGCCAGGATATTGAGAATGGCGACGGGCAGAAGGAACTTCCAGCCGAAGTTCATCAGTTGGTCATAGCGGAAGCGCGGAAGAGTGCCGCGCACCCAGATATAGAGGAGAAGAAAGAACAGAATCTTGGCGACGAACCAGAAGATCGGAAGGATCGCCCCGATGACAGTGCCATTGAGAATCGCAACGTTGTCGAAGATGTGCCCGAAGGGCGAGTTGGCGCCACCGAGGAAGAGCAGTGTGGCAACGCACGCGACCGTGATCATGTTCGCGTACTCAGCCATAAAGAACATCGCGAACTTCATCGACGAGTACTCGGTGTGATAGCCGGCCACGAGCTCGCTTTCGGCCTCGGGAAGGTCAAAGGGCGTGCGGTTGGTCTCGGCGTAGGCGGCCATAATGTAGATGAAGAAAGCGATGATCTGACAGCCGCCGAAGATGTTCCAGGACCATGCGCCGTGTGCGGACTGTGATCCTACGATATCGCGCAGCCGCAGCGATCCGGCGCGAAGCACAACACCGACGAGCGAGAGCCCCAGTGCGAGCTCATAGCTGACAAGCTGGGCCGAGGCGCGCAGCGAACCGAAGAGCGAGTACTTGTTGTTGGAACTCCATCCGGAAAGCGCTACGCCATACACACCGATGGAAGTAATGCCGAGGATGACAAGTAGCCCGATGTTGATGTCGGAGATCTGACCGAGGTCAACCGTGACACCGTGGAACGTGAACGGTGTGACCTTGCCGAACGGCACCATCGAGATCGACACCAGCGCGCACGAGAGTGCGATGAGCGGCGCAAGAATAAAGAGCGGACGCTCAACCGCGAGCGGCATCATGTCTTCTTTGAGGAAGAGCTTGATGCCGTCAGCCAGCGGCTGCAGCAAGCCGAAGGGACCGACGCGCGAGGGACCCCAGCGGTTCTGCAGGCGGCCGAGGACCTTGCGCTCGAGCAGCACCGTATAGGCGACCGCGGTAAGCGTGATGATCAGCACCACGACGATCTTGAGGATGCTGAGCAGCAGGAAAATTTGGAGGTCAGATAGATGCATGTCAGATGTCTAGTCGGCTTCGGCGAAGTGGTCGGCAACCTCGCGCTGCTGGTGCTTCTGAACGTCGAGGAGCATGGGCGAGTACTTCGTGAGAGAACCCGAGGTAAAGAGCGTGTCGGACGACGGAAGGACGAGGTCCTTGCGCGCCGTAGCGTTTGAAATCTGGATGAGCCCCGAGTTGGCAGGGCTCAGATGCTGGTCGTTGCCGCTCAGCAACTGCAGACGCAGCAGCTTGTCGTAGCCGGGCACAAGCCGCTGAATTTCGTCGAGGATTGCGAACGGATCGAACGGCGAGAGCTTGGGCTCGAGGTTGTTAGCGGTAAGCCAGACAGAATGACGGTCGGCCTCGCCGGACTGCGCGCCACGCGACTGGCCGACGTCAGCGCGGAGGCCCTTGCCAAAGGGAACGAGTGTTTTGACTGCATGGCCCATCTTGTCTGCGAGCCTCACAATGAGCTCAAAGTCCGTGCGCACGCCAGCCTTGTCGCCAGCTTTGTTCACGAGCTGAACATCGCCGTAGCTGTTTGTAACCGTTCCGGACTTCTCGTAGAGCATCGCCGCAGGAAGCACTACGTCGGCGATCGCGGCGGTTTCGGTGAGGAAGAGATCCTGCACGACGAGGAAGGTATTTTGCAGCGCCTCAGCCGTCACGCCGTAGCGCGAGACGGGATTCGAGCCGACCACGTACAGCGCGGCGAGGTCGCCGGCGTTTGCCGCGTCGAACATCGCGAGCATGTCGAGACCGGGCGTCGTTAGTGCCTTGTACTCGGAACCAACCGCCGAGTCTGAAAGCGGCTGGTAACCGGGAAGCAGATCCGGCAGCAGACCCATGTCGGAGGCTCCCCGCGAGTTCGCATAGTCAGCGAGGCACGCGAACCTGGCGTTAGGCAGTGTGTTGATAAGCCGCGCGAGTTCGCCATCGCGAAGTTCATTGCCCACGAGCACAACCAGATTTTCCTCGCCGCGAACTGCAGAGCGGAAGTTCGAAAGCTCATCTGCCTGCGCAATGACTGAAGCTGCAGCAGCGGAGGCGTCGTCGCCCGCGAGATACGTAACGAAGCTCCCGTAGGCAAAGGGCGCGACCTGGATGAAAGCGCGGGCCTGACGGCGCAGCTTGATCTCATCCGTATTCGCGACGTAGATACGAGCCTTGTTCAGGCGCACATTGCTGCGCAGATTCCACGCGGTCAGCGGCGCCTGGTTGGTCGGGTCGCCACCAATGAGCAGAATCGCCGGCGCGTCCGCAACATCACGCTGCGAAGCAAAGCGGCCGGTCGTTCCCTGAAGCGCGCTCGCCAGCGAAACGAAATCTGCCGTGCGGTGATGGTCGATATTGTTCGTCCCCAGCACGGTGCGCGCGAACTTCTGCAGCAGATAGTTCTCTTCGTTCGTCGTGCGATTCGAGCCGATGACGCCGAGCGACTGCGGCCCGCGGCTGTCGCGCAACTCACGCAGCTTGTTGCCGGCAAAGGTCAGCGCCTCCTCCCACGACACAGCCGTAAGTGGGCTGCCCTTGCCACCCTTGCGAATCATCGGCTGCGTCAGTCGTTCCGGACTGTTCGCAAAGTCGAAGGCGTAGCGGCCCTTGTTGCAGAGGAAGTCGCCGTTGATGCCGCTCTTGTCGCGGTTGTCGCCGCGAATAATCTCCGCTCCTTCGCTCACCGCGCGCACGCCCAGCGTGGTTTTGCAGCCGTCGCCGCAGTGCGTGCAGATGGTGGCGACGTGGTTCATCTCCCACGGCCGCGTCTTGTAGCGATACGTTCCGGAGGTCAGCGCGCCCACGGGGCAGGCGTCGATGCACATGCCGCACTGCTCGCAATCAACGCGAGCGAGATGATCCGGCGAGATATCCGCCGGCACATTCGGCGCAATGACTGAAGATGATCCGCGGTTCTGGATGCCGAGCGCGAAGACATCCATGCCCTCGCCGCACATGCGCACACAGCGGTAGCAGAGGATGCAGCGCGGGCGGTCGAAGAAGACAACCGGCGACCACTGCTGCTCGTCGCGGTGGTTCTTCGGCTCCGTGTAGAAGCTGTCCGCCGCGCCGTATTTGAAGGTCATGTCCTGCAGTTCGCACTCGCCGCCGGCGTCGCACACCGGGCAGTCGAGCGGATGATTGCCGAGCAAAAGCTGCAGCGTCGCCTTGCGCGCCTGCGCAATCTCGGGCGTCTCTGTCGTGACAACCATGCCCTCAGCGACCGGCGTGGTGCACGCTGTCTGCAGCTTCGGCATCTTCTCAATGCGCACGACGCACATGCGGCAAGCAGCCTGCAGCGAGAGGCCGGGATAGTAACAGAAGGCCGGCACCTCGATCCCTGCGGATTTGCACGCGTCAATGAGCAGCGTGCCTGCGGGCGCGGTGAGCTTCTTGCCGTCTACCGTGAAATTTACATCTGGCATTAATGTGCTCCTGCCAACTCCGGTTCGCCGACCGGCTGAATCTGAATGAGCAGCGGCTCCGTTCGCTTGCCCTCGAGATACTCCTCAAACTCCGAGCGGAACTTCTTCACGAAGCCGAGCGTAGGCATCGCAGCCGCATCACCCAGCGGGCAGAACGTGCGGCCCATCATGTTCTCGGCCAGGTACTGAATGTTGTCGATGTCCTTCTTGTTGCCGCCGCCGGCGTGAAAACGTGTCAGCGTCTTCTTCAGCCAGTCCGTGCCTTCGCGGCAGGGGATGCACCATCCGCAGCTCTCGTGTTGGTAGAACTTGATCGTCCGCAGCGCAAACTCCACGATGGATACTGTCTCGTCCAGCACGACGATGCCGCCCGAGCCGAGCATTGTGCCGGCCTTCGCCATCTGATCGAAGTCGAGCCCGACATCGATCTCATCCGCGCGCAGCACGGGGCAGGATGACCCGCCGGGAACAACCGCCTTCAACTGCTTGCCATCCTTGATGCCGCCCGCAACCTCGTAGATCGCCTTGCGCATCGAGTAACCCATCGGCAGCTCGTATACGCCGGGGTTGTTCACGTGCCCGCTGATGCCAAAGAGCCTCGTTCCTCCGTTGCGCTCGGTGCCGAGCTTGGCATAGGCCTCACCGCCCATCAGCAGGATGTGCGGTGCATTGGCGATCGTCTCGGCGTTGTTGATCACCGTGGGACCGCCGTAGAGGCCGACGACAGCGGGGAAGGGCGGCTTGATGCGCGGCACACCGCGCTTGCCCTCAAGCGACTCCATCAGCGCGGACTCCTCGCCCACCTCATACGCTCCCGCGCCGGTCTGCGTGACGATCTCGAAATCGATGCCCTTGCCGAAGATGTTCTTGCCGAGGAAGCCGCGCGCGTACGCGTCGGCGACGGCCTTCTCCATAATCTTCAGCAGGTAGCGGTACTCTCCGCGCAGATAGATGAAGCCCATCTTCGCGCCGATGGCGAGGCCCGCGATGAGCGTGCCTTCGATAACCGCGTGCGGATCTTCGAGGAAGATGACGTGGTCCTTGCAGGTGCCGGGCTCTGATTCGTCGCCGTTCACGAGCACGTACTTCGGCTTCGCGCTTTGCTTCGGCACGAAGCTCCACTTCATGCCCGTCGGGAAGCCCGCGCCGCCGCGCCCGCGCAGGCCGCTGGCCTTCATCTCATTGATGATCCATTCCGGACCTTTTTCGATAGCGAGCTGCGCAGCCTTGTAGCCGTCGAGCTCGAGGTACCTGTCGATATCGGCCGCACCCTGGCCGAAGCGGCGCTTGAGGACGATGACTTCGTCGGGATGGGAGACGAGCTCGGGCATTAGCGCACGTCCTTTCCGAGGCCTTCCGCGTAGTCGTCGAGGATCTTGTCGAGCTTCTCGGGCGTCAGGTTGTCGTGGAAGTCGTAGTTCACCTGCACCGCCGGAGCCCAGCAGCACGCCCCGATGCACTCCACCTCTTCCAGCGAGAACAGACCATCCGGCGTTACGCCCTTGTGATCGATGCCGAGCCGGTGCTTGCAGTGGTCCAGCAGCTCATAGCCGCCGCGCAGCATGCAGGAGATGTTCGTGCACACCTGCACGTTGTACCTGCCCGCGGGCCTCGTGCGCAGCATCGAGTAGTAGCTCAACACGTTGCGCACATCGAGCTCCAGCAGGTCGAGCCGCTGCGCGAGTTCGGCGATGACCTCGTTCGAGACGTAGCCGACCTCGTCCTGCGCATAGAGCAGCATGGGGACGAGCGCCGAGCGCTTGACGGGATACAGCGTCACCAGCCGGTCGAACCGTGCGGCGAGCTCGGGAGAGAAAATCGTGTTGGCGATGGCGGCCATAGTTGAATCCAGTTGCTACTGCGGTTCGTGGAGTATCTCGCGTGCGAACTGCTCGGCTGCGAGGTCCATCTCCTGTTCGTTCGTTCCTACGGTTGCTGTGCCGTTCTCGTTCAGGTGAAACGCGACCGGCGGATGGTTGCTGGCGGTTACCTCGTTCGGCGTGAAGCGGAGCCAGCGGCCGCCCACGCGGAGGGTGATTTCGTCTGCGCTTACTTCAACAACTGCATGCTGCTTACTGTTGAGTCCGTGAGCGGCTGCGTAACTGCGAAGCAGAGACGCCCAGGAGGTCCAAAGTTCGGTGTGGAGGCTGCGATCAATCGAGCGTGCCCCACTTCTTACTTCGCGACTTCCAAAGATAAAAAGCCTATGCCCAATCCAAGCATGCAGATGCCATGTGAAATTGACGAGAGCTCTTGCGACCGAGCTGCCAGTCGAGGACATTGATACAATGCCCACAGCAGATTGCCTCGCGATAAACAGAGCCAGAGCTATCTTGATAAGCAGCCGCTTCCGTCCGCGCTTCATTCATCGATCGATCGCTCCCAGCACAATATCCAGTGACCCGATCACCGCGACGACATCCGCGATGAGTCTTCCCTTGCACATCACTTCCAAAGCCTGCAGGTTCGCGAAGTCTGCGTTGCGCATGTGCACGCGGTACGGCTTCGCCGTGCCGTCCGAGACGACGTAGTAGTTCATCATGCCGTGCGGAGCTTCAACGGAGCTGGTCGCCTCGCCCGCCGGAACCTGGAAGCCCTCCGTGACGATCTTGAAGTGATGGATCAGCGACTCCATCTGCGTCTTCATCTGCTCGCGGTCCGGCAGAATGATCTTCGGCGCGTCGGCGACGTAGCGGCCCTCGGGCATACCATCGAGCGCCTGCAGGCAGATCTTCGTGCTCTCGCGCATCTCTTCCATGCGCACGATGTACCGCGCCCACACGTCGCCGTCGTTCGAGACCGGCACCTTGAACTGAAACTTCTCGTAGCTCGAGTACGGCATATCGCGGCGCAGATCGAAATCCACACCCGACGCCCGCAGCGGAGGCCCGCTCACGCCCAGTGCAATCGCGTCCTCCTGAGAGATCCAGCCGACGCCCTTCAGGCGGCCCTGCCAGATCGGATTGCCATTCAGCAGCCCTTCGTACTCGTCAATCTTCGACGGGAAGCTGACCAGGAACTTGCGAATCATATCGAACAGCCCCAGCGGCGGCTCCATCGCCACGCCGCCGATGCGGATGTAGCTGGTCATCATGCGCTGGCCGCTGACGGCCTCGAACACACGCATCAGCTGCTCGCGCTCGCGGAAGCAGTAGAGGAAGACGGTGAGCGCGCCGATGTCCATGGCGTGCGTGCCCAGCCAAACGAGGTGCGAGTTGATGCGCATCAGCTCGTTGAAGAGCACGCGCAGCCACTGCGCCCTCGGCGGAATCTCGAGATCGAGCAGCTTCTCGACCGCCAGCGCATACGCCGTGTTGTTCGTCATCGGCGCCAGATAGTCGATGCGGTCGGTCAGTGGCACGACCTGCTGATAGAACTTCGCCTCGCAGGTCTTCTCGATGCCCGTGTGCAGGTAGCCGATGTCCGGCGCCATCGAGATCACCGTCTCGCCGTCGACCTCAATCACCAGGCGCAGCACGCCGTGCGTCGACGGATGCTGCGGGCCCATGTTCAGGATCATCGTCTGGTCGGAGACGGGATCCGAGCCGCGCGGATGATGATGCGAGACCGACTCCTCGACGACGTCCTCGACGCCGGGGATGATCATGTCTTCCGCATTGCGCAGGCCGGTCAGCGTGGCACCGGTCTGCTGCGTATTCACGCGGCCGGCAAACTGCGAGCGCGGTGCGTCTGGATCGGGGGTCGCCGTAGTGGGCTTGTCAGGAGCTTCAATAGCCATTAGCGATAACCCTCCACCGGATAGTCCTTGCGGAGCGGGTGACCGTTCCAGTTGTCGGGCATCATGATGCGCGTCAGCCGCGGGTGGCCGGCGAAGGTCACGCCGAAGAGGTCGAAGACCTCGCGCTCGTAGAAGTTCGCCGCAGGCCAGACGCCGGTGATGGAATCGATGGTCGGCGTATCACCGTCAAGCCGCGCAACGATGCGAATCCGCTGCTTCAGCCTGTGTGAGAGCAGGGAATAGCTCAGCTGAAACCGAGGCTCTGCCGGATACCAGTCGACACCGGTCAAATCCTCGAAGAAGTTGTAGCCCGCGGCCTTCGCGGCCTCGCACGTCTGCACGATCGTCTCCGGCGCGACCGTCAGTGTCAGCTCGCCACGATCCCATTTGGCGTCGGTGATGAACTGCTGGAGGCCTTGAATAGCCGCGTGATCGGCGAGTGCTGCAGCGACGGCGTCCTTGCCAAAGATGGCGTCGGGAGTGGCGGGAGTGTCAATCGATTCAGGCATTTTGATTCTGGCTAAAAACCACTCCGAAAAAAGTCAGGATTTAGAGATCGGCCTTGTCGTTCGACCAGTTGAGGACGCCCTTCTTCCAAACGTAGAAGAGCCCCACGGCGACGAAGCCGAGGTAGACGAGCATCTCCCAGAAGCCAAACAGCCGCGATCCGGTGATCCCCGGCAGCTTGCGATAGATCACCGCCCAGGGCAGCATGAAGACCGCCTCGACGTCGAACAGGATGAACAGCATCGCGACCATGTAAAAACGCACGGAGAACCGTCCGCGGGCGTCGCCCACCGGGTCCATGCCGCACTCATAGGCGCTGAGTTTCGTGCGCGAGCGGCGGTGCTTGCCGAGGAAGTACGACGCCCCCACCATGAAGCACGCGAGACCGATCGCCACCACGATCTGAATGGCTAGCGGAAGATACTGCCAGATGTATGGATTGCTCTGCATGGCCATCTTTGAGTGTAGGAGTGAGGTCGTCAAGGGTCAAGGCGACCTGTGGAGCTTAATGAGTTAGAGGCCATCATTTTTTATGCCGCAAGACAAAACATGTCGCCACGTGGACACTAGAAACATTCGTGCGCTTCCTGACTGTTGAAGTTCTTCTTGTGGTGTTCGTGGCCTCGTTGGTGCGCTCGGTCTTCGGGTTCGGCGAAGCACTCATCGCCGTCCCGCTGCTCGCACTCATCCTGCCCGTTCAAATCGCCGTGCCCCTGGCCGTGCTGATCTCCATCGCTATCGCGGCGATGGTCGTCGCGCAGGACTGGCGCAAGATTCATCTGCGCAGCACGACGTGGCTCTTCCTGCCTACGCTCGCAGGCATTCCCCTCGGAATCGGCCTGCTCAAGTACGCACACCAGGACCTCATCAAAACCATCCTCGCAGCGGTCATCCTGCTCTTCTCTGGCTATGCACTTCTCGGGCGGCGTCCGCTTTATCTGGAGCACGACAGTCGCGTGTGGATGCTCAGTTGTGGATTTCTCGCGGGCGTCCTCGGTGGTGCCTACGGGATGAACGGCCCTCCGCTCGTCGTCTACGGTGCCATGCGCCGCTGGTCGCCGCAGCACTTTCGCGCCACCCTGCAGGCCTATTTCCTGCCTGCAAGCGCCATCGGCGTCGCTGGCTATGCACTCTCAGGCCTTTGGACGAAGCCCGTCACGCACTACTCTCTCGTCTCGCTGATCGCGGTGATACCCGCAACGCTTCTTGGCGGCTTCATCAACCGCCGGCTCCGCGGCGACGCCTTTTTGCGCTACGTCTACATCGGTCTCATCTGCCTCGCGCTCGGCCTGCTCACACAGGTGCTCAGGCATCACGTGTAACCGCGAAACTTAGAAAAATCCTCGATACCACGCCAGCATCGGCTCCGCGAACAGCGCAGCCAGCAATCCGCCGATGCAAAGAAACGTGCCCAGCGGAATCTGACTCGACGCCGTCGCTCGCCGCCGCGCAAGCAGCGTGATGCCGTAAACCGCCGCCAGAAGCACGCCGACGAAGAACGCCAGCATCGCAGGCGCGAACCCCAGAAACGCCGCAATCATCGCCATCAGCTTCACATCGCCGAGCCCCAGCCCCTCACGATGCCGCAGCGCCTTGTACAGCGCGCGAACGATCCACGGAATCGCCGCAGCCGCACAGATCGCCAGCAACCGCCCAAAGACAAGATGCTCCGGCCCCGTCAGAAACACATTCCCCTGCGAAGCGAACGACCCCGGGCTCGAGAGCCGCAACTGACTCCGCGGATTCAGATGGACGTCATACGCTCCGGTCGGAAGAAAGATCGCCTGTACGCACACGAGGAAGAACCCAATCGCTACGCCGGTCAGCGTGAACGCATCCGGCAGCGTGTGCGTCTGCCAGTCCATCACCAGCAGCCCGATCAGCAGGAACCCAAGGATCAGCAAGCCCACGCCACCAATTCCCAGGTAGGCGGGAATTCCAGTCGCCACCGCGCCAGCTCCCATGTTCGACACGCGATACGGCATTCCGACTGCGAACGGAACAATCTTCCAGGCCATCAACGCAAACCAAATCCCCGTCGCCAGCTCCACCGCCGGATACCGCCACGGAATCGCCGCCTTGCAACTCCTGCACTTCGCCGCGAGCAGCACCCAACTCAGCAGCGGAACATTGTCATACCACCGGATCGTCGCCAGGCACTTCGGGCAATGCGAGCGCGGCTTCACCACGCTCCTGTGCTCCGGCAGCCGCGAGATGCAGACATTCAAAAAGCTGCCAAAGAGCAGGCCAAGAAGAAACGCAGGGAGCTCAAAGGCAAGCAGTGTCAGCATTGCTCTGAGTATAGGTCGTCCTACGCACGCACCCTGACATCGCTCTAGTGCAAGGTATTCGCTCGACTGGGCCAGCCAAACCTGCGACCCACAATCGCCTTCACAATCAGGTGATCCGTCGACGCCGTCGTCCCCACGCCGATACCAAAGTTGAACTCCCACTTCGGCGAGACGTTCAGGTCCGTGGCCGCGAAGAACTGTTGCTGCTGATCACGCAGCGAGGCCGCATCCCGCACATCGCCGTAGTCGCCGTAGTACTCAATCCCGGCATTCACCTTCTTCGTGATGTCGTAACCCGCCTTCACATTCGGCGAGAAGGTAAACCCCTGGTCCACGCTTGGCCCATGAAACGACCGGTCGAAGGTCGGGTTGAACGACAGGTACCACCGCCCCACCTGCTTATCGATGATCGGCCGAATCTCCCACGTCCACGTATCCGGTGAGAACCGCGCCTGCTGGTACCCAATCTCATTCGAGATCGACACACCGACCGGCCAATGCCACGAGTCCGGCGCCCGCACCCGCGGCCGAATATGGTCACCCACCCACTGCCATCCCTGGCCGTTCGGCCCTATGCTTGTGAAGATGTAGAAGCCCAGCTCCGACCACTTCGTCAGCCCCTGCGTGATTTCCACAGTCTCGTGCTGCTGATGGTTCGTCGGGTAGGTTCCGTCGGGCGCATAGATCGAACCCGGCGCCGCCTTCGATCCGTCGATCGTAAAGTTGCTGTGCAGCTCCACCATCGTCGTTCGTGGAGCGACCGTGTCCGCGCCATAGACCTGAATTTCGTAGTTGCCCTGGGCCTTGGCGAGCACCGTAAATGACAATATTGTCAGTAAGATGAGCGGGACTGTCCGCCGGACACAACTGCACCCTCTGAACGGACCCGGCGGCATGGATGAAGTATAGGAGAAAACCTCCAGCCGGGGTTGTCTCTGCCTCATCGAATAGCTGTCACAATTCACGGCGAGCCCATGGGATCACGCTCCAGAACTGCAAATCCCAGAGCAACATCCTGTCGTGTTGCGGGTTCCTATGTATGGGAGCCGGACAGTACTTCGGAACCCGCTTTGAAGCATTGGGCCCAGGAGGTAACAAGATGCGGTTTCTCAAATACTTTGCGTTGCTGGCTGTGCTTGGCGTCGTTCTGATGCCGGCGGCGACGTCACACGCGCAGGTTTCGGTGGGTGTTGGAGTCGGCGTCCCGGCCTATCCAGCGTATCCGGCTCCAGCCTATGCGGCTCAGGATCCTTACTACGGGGCTCAGGCTCCGGTCTACGCGGCTCAGGATCCTTACTACGCGGCTCCGCCGCCCGTATGCCCCTATGGCTACTACGGCTATGCTCCGTACGGCTGCGCGCCCTATGGCTACTACGGTCCCAACTGGTTCGTAGGCGGCCTCTTCATCGGCGCCGGCCCATGGTACCGCCCGGGCTACTACTACAACCACGGCGGCTACTACCCGATTCACGGCGGCTACGGCTACCGCGGTGGCTACTATGGCCACGGTTCTGTCGGCTACCGCGGCGGATATGCCGGCCACGGTTACGTTGGCGGCGGTCGCGGTTACGTCGGCGGAGGTCACGGATATGTCGGCGGGGGCCACGAGTACGCCGGCGGCGGAGCACGTGGATTTGCCGGCGGTGGCCATGTCTCAGGTGGCGGCGGCGGATTCCATGGAGGCGGCGGCTCTCATGGCGGCGGACACCGCTAAATCCATCAAGGTTGCAGACGGCTACCCTTCGGGGTAGCCGTTTTGCATTCGCCTAGAACTTCAGCAGCACAAGCGGCACGATCACGCCGGCCAACAGCGTTCCCGTCACAAGCACCTTGTTGCGTTCGTACTTATACGACATGTAGATGCCAGTCGTCGTCGACGTAAGCAGCCCCACCGTTACCAGCAGGAAGAAAATCTTCATCGCCAGATGTTGCTTCTGTTTCCCCGCCAGAGTAACCGTCGGTCGCGGCGCGCTGGGCGGCGTTCCGGCATGATCCGTCCGGCCGCCCTCATGAGCAGCGCCAGCCTCGGGAGCCTTCCGAACCGGCAGCACCGTCGTCTGATTCTTGTGAAGTTGAGAAAGCTCGGCTAATATCGCCGGCGGCGTGTATGAGCTGCCCACGACCTCGTGCAGGCTCAGCGTCTGGACCGCTCCCGTAAAGGCAAAGAACAGCAGAGCGGGAGCGATAAACAGACCACAGTACAGATGGGTCTTCCGAAAGAGGCGAAGAATCGTTGCAGGCATTCTGTTTGATGATACCGACTCACTCAGTCTTAAACATAGAAGGCTGTGGAATCTCAGAAATCCACATGCGTCCGCACGCTGAACACCGCCACCGGCCCGCGATCCTGGTTGTACCCGGGATGCGTCACGTACTGCAGATCAAACGAGCTGAATAGACCGCGCCAGTTATGCGCCGTGTAGTAGGTCTCCAGGATGTCCTCGCGCGCGTAGTTCAGCCGCCCGTCGCCCAGCAGAAAGCCCAACCCACCCAGCCCCAGGTACGCCTGGTGATCGCGCTTGATGGCATTTGTGACCACCACGAGCCCCATGCGGTCGTTCGGCCGCGACCACCGGTTACCCGTCAAATCCCCACCCACCTCGAAGGTCTGGTCCACCTCGGTGTAGGCGTAGCTCTCATGCGCGCCCTCGTTCCACCCGAACCGTCCGAAGACCCGCAGGTCCTTCGGCAGCTCCTGCTCGAAGTTCAGCCCCACGCCGTACTTCACCGTCGTCCCAAACGGATGGTCGGTGATTACCGGCGTCGCGTCCGGATTCCAGTTGGCCCGCTCTTCCAGCGCCTTCGCATTCTGCTCGCGATAGACGCCCATGTTCGCTTGGTTCACATACCCGATCAGCCGCACCGCGCCCTGTCGCTTCGGGTCAAGCCAGCGCGCCAGCGGCCCTCGCGCGTAGTCCACCTCGTAGTTATCGCCGCGCGCCTTCCGCAGGCTCGACTGCAGATCGATCCCGTTCGCCACGGTCGGCATTAGCGCCATGCCGTAGCGCGCCGTCCACGGCCCGTCGTCGTACTCCAGAATTGCCGCGTAGGTATAGCCGCGCGTATCGGCCGCGTAGTCGTACGCTCCGTTGTTGTCGACCGTCCAGTTCAAAAACTGCAGGTGAGAGTCCGATCCCGGATTGTTCTGGTCAAACACATCCGGCAGGCTCATCTTGCCGACGCGCAGCTCCAGCCGCCGCGCAGGCACCACGATCGGCAGCGAGAACTGCGTCCGCTGCGGCATCCACCATCTTCGCCGTCAGCCCGATCGTCTGGTGAATCTGCGCGCGCGCCACATAAGGCGTCGGCCCCAGCTGCGGGTTTCGCACGACATCGAGATTCGTAAAGCCCGCCAGTCCCAGCGCCTCCGAGATGCCGCGCCCACCCGCCGACTCCAGGTCAAAGATTGCGTCCGTGTTGTAGCGCAGATTCCGGTGCAGTTGCAGGCCCGTAAAGATCGTCCCCACGAGCGAGGTCTTGTACTCGCCGCGCGCAAGCATCGAATTCGTCCCCTCATACGGCGAGTGAAACCCCGGATGCGCCTGGAAGATGATGTTCGCCTGCCCCGAGATCAGCCACGGGTGGTTGGCCGGATGATCGAACATGGTCAGCTGCGGTGGGTTGCTGGCCGCGTGCGGCGGATCGGCCGCGCCCGCGTCGTCCCCACGCACGGGATCGCTCTGCGCATGCGCCAGGGCAGCGAACATGCAGAGGCTCAGCGTCAGTCTTTTGATCAGGCGCAAAATCATCGGAGTTTCAAAGGGAGTTAATGTACGACAGCACCGTCAGGCCTGAATAAAAATGCCAGGGCCGGATAAAAAGGCCCGCCACGGGAGAAGTCTCCACATAGCGGGCCGCGCTAATTCACTGTCATCAGCGGTCGCGTCTTTCTCCAGGCGCGACCAGATGCCCGCGATCGGGCAGCGCTCATCGCCTGTCTCGACGAAGGTGCGGACAAGGTGCATACGGCTGAACTGCGGAAGCATCACGTGATTCTCAGCCGGTCGTACCCAGCGATTGATCAGGTTCTTCATGGGAGTCTCCTCCTTTCCACGCCACTATCGGCGCGATGTTTATTGGATGTAGTATACCCCCGTAGGGTATTAAGCCGACGTCAAATTCCCTTCGTGGGAGGCAGGAAAATTGTGAAGATCGATCGCGAACGCACCAAGCTCATCAACCGCGCCAAACGAATTCACGGCCAAATGGAGACCGTCGAACGCAGCCTCATCGAGAACCGTGACTGCACCGACGTCCTCATGCTGCTCGCCGCGGTGAAGGGAGGCATCAACGGCCTCATGGCCGAGATCCTCGAGGACCACATACGCCTGCACATCGGCGCCCGCCCCATGTCCCCCGAACTCGGCGAAGAACTCATCGACCTCGTCCGCGCCTACCTGAAATAGGCCTCGCTAGCGGCTTTTCGCTCCCGCGATCACCAATACAATTCCACCCACCAGCGCGATCCCGCTGAGGATCGGCGGTATCGGCACCGTCTCCTTCTTCTCATGCGAAACCTGCAGTGGCCCCAGGTCGACATCCTTCTTCTCGTGATGGAAGCTGAAGCCTCCCACCGCGAATCCAATGATCCCCAGCAGAATAAGCACAATGCCAATCACAGTTGCAGGCTTCATCAAGACTCCTTCGCTCTTCGTCTGCTTACTGAGATGCATCTCGCAGGATTCCTCCGGGCGCAAGCACCGTTGACGTGCGGTTAACTGCGCAGTAATCTGCCAATACACGGGAAAGGAGGATGATCTAGCCTATGAAATCTGACAGTACCAGTTGCAACACAACACGTGAGGTGACTGAGGCTTAGGGCGTCCGTCGCTCTAGACCTGGCAGTTCTGGATTCTTCAGATACTCCTGCCGAGGCCCATCCAGCACGGATGCCTCAGGTCAATCTCCACAGTTCACCGCTGAAGGGCTCGCCTCAGATGAGGCGGGCCCTTCGTGTCTCTGACGAAGATTTTCTGACCGGGTTCCACTCAATGGTTCCACGTGGAACGCACCCCTGAACCGCCGCATTTCTAACATCTGAAATCTACCCTCTAAAATCTCCTCATGGCCCACGCCGTCATCGACCCCGCCGAGCTCTCCACCACCACCGACGAACTCATCATCGCCGGCCGCCGTTTCCGGTCGCGCCTCATCGTCGGCACCGGCAAGTACAAGGACGGCCCCGAGACCGCCGCCGCCATCGAGGCCTCCGGCGCCGAGATGGTCACCGTCGCCGTCCGCCGCGTCAATCTCGACCGCTCCAAAGAATCGCTCCTCGACTTCATCGACCCCACGCGCTACTTCCTCATGCCCAACACCGCCGGCTGCTACACCGCCGAGGAAGCCATCCGCGCCGCCCGCCTCGCCCGCGAAGTCGGCCTCTCCGACTGGGTCAAGATCGAGGTCATCGGCGACCAGCCCACCCTCTACCCCGACGTCCAGGCCACCGTCGAAGCCACCCGCGTCCTCGTCAACGAAGGCTTCACCGTCCTGCCCTACACCACCGACGACATCGTCTTCGCCAAGCGCCTCATCGACGTCGGCGCCGCCGCCGTCATGCCCCTCGGCGCTCCCATCGGCACTGGCCTCGGCCTCGCCAACACTTACACGCTCCGCATGCTGCGCGAGCTCATCACCGAAGTCCCGCTCGTCGTCGACGCCGGCCTCGGCACCGCCTCCGACGCCGCCCTCGCCATGGAGCTCGGCTTCGACGCCGTCCTCCTCAATACCGCCATCGCCGGCGCCAAGAACCCCATCCTCATGGCCTCCGCCATGAAGAAGGCCGTCGAAGCCGGCCGCGAAGCCTTCCTCTCCGGCCGCATGCCGAAGAAGCTCTACGCCAGCGCCAGCTCACCACTCGAAGGCATCTCGCGCTAGCGCGCGAGGTTCTCCTTCAGAGTCCGCTTCACCTCCGGCCACTCGCTTGCCACAATCGAAAACCGCTTCGTATTCCTCGGCGTGAAATCCGCGGCCATCCTGTGCGCGCGCAGCACGCCTTCGAACTTCGCGCCGATCCGCAGAATCGCATTCGCCGAGCGCTCATTCCGTTCATCCGTGCACAGGTGCACGCTGCACATCTTCCATGTCTCGAACGCGTGCGTCAGCATCAGCAGCTTGGCCTCGGTGTTCGCGGCCGTGCGAATCGCCGAAGCCGTCAGCCACGTGTAGCCGATCTCCCCCGTGTCGAACACATGCTTGCCACGATGCGCTGAACCCTCCGGCCACGGCCATCGCTCCAGCTCGAAGAACCGCGTCGACCCAATCACCTTGCCATCTGCTTTGCGCACCGTTACAAACGGCACCGCCGTGCCTGCATCTCTCCACGCCAGCGCCGTCTCGATGTATTTCTCGACCGCCTCGCGCCCCACCGGCACGAGGCTCCACTGATACAACGACGTGTCCGCCGCCGAAGCCTCCACCAGCGCCGCAGCATGTCGCCGCTCCAGCGGCTCCAGCCGCACGTGCTCACCCTCAAGCGTTACAAGCTCAATCCCCATGCAACGAGCTTACGACGCCCTCTTCACAATCTGTGTCCGAAACAAACGAGGTCCCCATCCGGCGCAAGAATCAGCAACTCGCGCTGCCCGTAATGTTTGTCGGCAGGCCCATGCACATCGCCGTGTGGCAGCTTGTCCAGCTTCGGCTTCAGCTCTGCATAGAGCGCATCCACATCACGCACATCGAAGTAGTACCGAAAGTTCCGCGTGCCCTTCGGCGCATCCGGCGCATTCTCGCGCCCCCAGATGCGAATCCCGCATCCCTCGCGCTCGAGATACGCATAATCCCGCACATGAAGGTACTCGGTGAACCCGAGCAGTTCGCGAAAGAACGCCACCGCGCTCTCAAACTCCGCGAGCGGCACATGCATGAACCCCGTCGTCTGCACAAAGTTCGGCATGCACGGCAGCTTACTCCTGCTGCCGCGCACGTGCCACCCTCTACTGCAGCGTATACATCGCCAGACCGCTAAGCAGCTTCGGATAGAAGTCCGTCGACTTCTGCGGCATTACCTCGAGGTTTAGCGAGATGTCCTTCATCTGCTCCAGCGTTACCGGTTTGATCAGAAACGCAACATCGGCCTTCCCGTTCTTCACCCGGTCCACCGACTCATCCGCCTCGCGGTAGTAGCGAATTTTCTCGCCCTTGCGAACCGTTTCCTCGTCGAGCCCAAGCAGCCTTTCGATCACGACCTTGTGCAACTGCGTTACATCCAGCTGCTGCTGTCGGGGCGAAAGCCCCGCCGGCAACGGTGCAATTGCATCAACCTTCGGCGTCAGCAGCAGATTGCCATCGCGCGTCGCTGCAACAAACGCCACGCCTTCCATCTCGTTCAGCTTCGCAAGCAACTGCAGCGGTGTCAGCGAACTCGCAAGCTCCTTCACATCGAAGTACTGCTTCGCGCTCTCTGCAAATCCGCGGAGACTGAATCCATCGATTCCCGAAACCACACGATGCGTCGGCAGAATCGTGATGCCCGGCGCGTCCATGTTCACGAAGGTCATCATCATCGCCTGCTCTGGAAACGCGGGCTGCGGAAGGCCATCGGGCGTCATCTTCGGCGCTGCGTTCGGATCGATGTGCTGCTCGCCCGCGCGCTCATGCATGTACGCGACCGACGTCTCATAGCGATGATGTCCATCTGCGATGAGCAGCCACTTGTCTTTCATCGCGTCCAGTACGCGCTGAATCAGTTGCGGATCGGTCACCTTCCATACGCGGTGGACGACGTTGTATTCGTCGACGATCTCCAGGTCTGGGCTCCGTGTGACGGCCGGCACTGTCTTCGAGTCGCCCGCTACGCTCGGCGGCGGTTCGAAGATGACGCGCTCTGCCGTGAACGTCGGATCGGAGTACAGCATGTAGATCTGCTCGCAGTACGCACGCGTCGCCTTGAACAGCGCCAACCGGTCGGATTTGTGCTTCGGAAAGGTCTGCTCATGCCGGTAGACGACGTGGTCTGCGTAGTCATGTAGCTGTGCCAACGCGATGAAGCCGCGACGCTCACGAATCTCCGCCGGGATTCCTGTCGTTCCGCCGGTGCCGGGCACGGTGTACGTCTGCGAGTAGCCATACAGCGCAGGCGTCGTTTCCTCGCGCAGAATGTGCTCCTCGCGCCACTTCGACAGCGTCTCGGCCGCGCGGGTGTAGACGTTGTGCTTCTCGTTGTCGTCGTGCTGACGCTTGCCGAGCACGACGCGAACCAGGTTGTAAGGGCTCAGGTTGTAGTACCGCTCCTGCATCGCGGAGTCGATCTTGTCGTAGGGCTGCGTCACGACATCGGCCATGTTCACAGCGGTGGGGTCGTAGCGGAGAGCGCGAAAGGGAAACAGACGTGCCATCTCTCCATTGTACGGAGAAGGACCGGCTCGATTTCCGCTTACACTGGGCGGATGGTTTTGAGAAAGGCTGTGCAGACGGACTACGCCGAGATCATCGATCTCGCGAACCTCGCGTATCGAGGCAGAGACGGCGCAGTGCCGAGCTGGAACATCGAGAAGGGAATCGTCGGCGGACAGCGGCTCGACGATTCGCTGTTGAAAGAGGAACTCGCCGCAAAACCGGACGGAGCGCTGTTGGTATATCGCGAAGACGCTGATGGTCCGCTGCTGGGAACAGCGTGGCTGAATCCTGAAAGCGAGGATGTGTGGTCGATGGGATTGCTGACGGTGCGGCCCGAGTTGCAGAACCAACACCTCGGACGCAGGCTGCTGGCGGCAGCCGAGACCTACGCAAGCGAACGCGGCGCGAAGCGCATGCGCATTGGCGTGCTGCATGTGCGCGATACGCTCATCGCATGGTATGAGCGTCGAGGCTATCGCGCGACGGGCGAAACGGAGCCCTATCCTTCCGACGATCCTCGCTTCGGTACACCACTGCGCGACAAGCTCCAGTTCCTCATCATGGAAAAACAGATCTGATCGATTCGCGCCTCAGCCGCCTGCAATCGCTCCGAGAATAATCAGTGTTTCGCGTCCGGCGATAACAGCCTCGGGCAACGGATCATCGGGCGAATCGTGCGACAGGTCTTCGTTGCATGCGAAGAATCGCATGAACGCGCGCCGCTCCTGCGTCGTCTGATCGCGGATCGTTCCGCGCAGCGCCGGATGCGCGTCCTCGAGTGCGTCCAGCACACGCCGCAGCGTTACCGGTGCTTCAACTTCAAGCGACACCACATGGCCGGTGATGATCTTCGCGTGGCGCAGCAGCGGTGCCGGGAGTTCGACGCGGATCAAGCTCATGCAAGCGTCTGGACTTCGACCGAGAGCACGGGCGGCAGATGCTCGGTGATGGTGGTCCAGTCATCGCCGCCGTTGGGCGAGCAGTAGACCTGGCCGCCGGTGGTCCCGAAGTAGACGCCGCAGTCGTCGAGCGTGTCGACGGCCATCGCATCGCGCAGGATGTTCACGTAGCAGTCCTGCTGCGGAAGTCCTTTTGTCAGTGGCTCCCACTCGTTGCCGCCGGTGCGCGAGCGGAAGACCTGGAGCTTGCCGTCGAGAGGGAAGTGCTCGGAGTCGGACTTGATGGGCACGACGTAAACCGTCTCCGGCTCGTGCGCGTGCACGTCGATGGCGAAGCCGAAGTCCGTCGGCAGGTTGCCGGAGATCTTCGTCCACTGATCACCTGCGTCATCGGAGCGCATGACGTCCCAGTGCTTCTGCATGAACAGTGTCTTCGGCGTCTTCGAGTTCATCGCGATGTGATGGACACAGTGACCAACCTCCGCGGTCGGATCGGGGAGGAACTTTGAATTGAGACCCTTGTTGATGGGCTTCCAGCTCTTGCCTGCGTCGTCGCTGCGGAAGGCTCCCGCCGCCGAAATCGCGATCACAATTCGATCGGGATTCGTGGGATCAAGGATGACGGTGTGGAGGCACATGCCGCCGGCGCCGGGCTGCCACCCAGGGGCGGTGGCGTTGGTGCGAAGGCCGGAGAGCTCGGTCCAGCTGTTGCCGCCATCGGTGGACTTGAAGAGTGCGGCGTCCTCGGCCCCGGCGAAGACGGTGTCGGGATCGGTGAGCGAGGGTTCGAGGTGCCAGACGCGCTTGAACTCCCAGGGGTGGGGGGTGCCGTCGTACCACTGGTGTGTGCCGGGGACGCCGTCGTAGGTGAAGGTGGCGCTGACGGGGTTCCAGGTCTCGCCTCCGTCGTCGGAGCGCTGGATCTGCTGGCCGAACCAGCCGGAGGACTGCGAGGCGTAGATGCGGTTGGGGTCTGCGGGCGAGCCCTTGAGGTGGTAGATCTCCCAGCCGGTGAAGTACGGACCGGAGATCTTCCAGTCCTTGCGCTTGCCGTCGGAGGTGAGGACGAAGGCGCCTTTGCGGGTGCCTGCGAGGATGCGAACAGAGCTCATAAGCGGATTCCTCGGGTGTGGAAATCGTGGGGTTGGTGAACCGAAGAAGGATACGCCAGACCAGCGTGGAAGGTTCTGAGAATTTCGGCTGGCGACGGGTACCCCTCCCCATCACTTATTGCGCAAAATCTCCCATCGAGAGACAAGGATTTGGCTCGGACGGCGGAGGCCCATCGTGTGCCGACTGCCAGAATTGATAGTTTCGGCCGGGGGTGGCGCGGGCTAGCATGACCGCGGATTGGTGTGAACTACCGAGAGCCGGAGGTTCGAGGCGTGGCGCCGGTGGAAGCAACGTCGAGGCAGGATTCGCCTGGCCTGTCGGGCCACTTTGGCGGAGCGGAGCACGATTTCTCGCTCGTAACCGGTGGGCCGCTCTTCCAACTGTTCAGGCGATCGCATCTTGTCATCGACCCGCTCCAACTACTCTATCGCCGCATTGCCGTGATCACGGCGGTCGTGTGGCTGCCCCTGCTGTTGCTGTCGCTGATGGGCTTCGTCTCAGGCCGGGCCGTAGAGGTTTCGTTTGTCCGGGATGTGGAGGTTCATGCGCGATTTCTGGTGGCACTTCCGGTGCTTATCTACGCGGAGTTGATCGTGCATTCGCGACTGAAGCCGGCGGTCCGGCGTTTCGCCGAGCGGCGAATTGTCGTCACCGAAGACCTGCCGCGCTTTGAGCGGATGATCGAATCGGCGGTGCGGCTGCGCAACTCCAGTTTGATTGAACTCAGCCTGCTCGTCATCGTTTACACGGCGGGGTTGTGCCTGTGGGGGAGTCGAATCGCAATCAGCTCGGCGACCTGGTATGCGATGCCGGGGGGGCGGTGGCACCTGACTCCGGCGGGCTACTGGTACGTGTTTGTCAGCATTCCCATCGTCCAGTTCGTGCTGTTGCGCTGGTACCTGAGGCTCTTCATCTGGTTTCGCTTTCTCTGGCAGGTGTCGCGGCTCAAGCTGCATCTCGTTCCTACGCATCCGGATCGTTGCGCTGGTCTCGCGTTTCTGGGAAGGAGCTCGTATGCCTACGGTCCGTTACTGTTCGCTCAAGGGGCGATGCTGGCGGGAGTGGTTGCCAGCCGGGTGCTGTATCACGGGCAGAGACTGATGTCCTTCAAGGTGCAGATCTTCGGGTTCGTTGTGTTCTTCGTCTTTGCGGTGCTCTGTCCGCTGCTGATGTTTACACAGCAGATGGCCCGGGCCAAGAGAAGAGGACTGGCGGAGTTTGCCCAGTTTGCGCAGGACTATGTGGACGAGTTCCACACGAAGTGGCTGAGCGGCAGTTCCCCCCAGGGGGCGGACGACGAACTTGGGTCCGATGACATCCAGTCGCTGGCGGACCTGAGCAACAGCTACGCCATCGTCGCCGAGATGAACCTGGTGCCGGTGAAGTGGACCGATGTGACGCGACTGGCGGGGGCAACCGCAGCGCCGTTTGTGCCGCTGTTGCTGACGGTGTTCTCGCTGGAGGAATTGGTGATGCGGCTGGTTAAGGCGCTGTTCTGAGCGAACGAACTTTCCGGCTGTTGTTTGCAAGCAGCAGCGCTGCGGTGGCGATGACCCAGGTGATGAGAAACGCGGTCAGGGGAAAGCGCAGTCCGTGGGGCGCTCGCGGCATTTTGGGTGTTTTTGCAAACCACGTGTCAGGGCCCCATACGAGGAACGCGAAGAGAGCCAGCATCACCGTTTCCACGAGTGCGGCCACGCGCGGGTAGATGGAAAGCAGGATTGCGAGACCGCATAACATCTGCGCTGCGCCGGTGAGGAGGGCGAGTTCGGTGCGGAACGGCAGCCATGAGGGAATGAGGCTGGTCGTGATCCGCGAATAGAAAATGTGGCTGAGCCCAACCGGAATCACCGAAATGCCGAAGAGGATCTGCGCCAGCCGAATGCCATGCTGCCCGGTGATGCGACGGAAGAAAGGTGCGCCGTTGAGGCCGGAGAGGCAGGCGAAGAGCACCAAGCCGCCGGCCAGCAGCATGCCGAGTTCGCCGAGGCCGAGCCAGACGGCTTCAATTTTGAAGCCGACGACGATGGCGGGAATCTTGAGGCAGAACCACGCGATGAGGAACGGAAAGAGCGCTCGGGCGGCGAACGGAGCGGTGGAGCGGAAGAGCAACCCCATGCTGACCGCAATCATGAAGAGGCCGCAGAGCACGGCGACGGTGGCGCGTCCGGGAAACGCGGGGACGAGTTGCCAGGTGTAGGCGAAGTCGCGATAGATGACCGAGAGACGTGCCCATCGCAATGAGGCCGGCGGCGAAGAGTGATACGGCCGGCTGTTGTTGGTGAATCACGATCGAGGACGTGCGAGTGTCAGGGAGGACGCGAACGGCGGGCATCGTAAGATCCTTGCGACAGCGAAAGTCTTGGCGTGAAACGATTCAAAGAAGGATACGTGGGGCAGAGGAGAGAGGTTCATCGAATCGGCGATTTTGAGAAAAAACGTGGATATGTTTCCTTGAAACGCGGCAATTTACAACCGGGCATGCGTAAACGCGGTTAGCATGCGGAGCAGGAGGTGTGTATGTCCGACCCGAAGAATGACAAGCCAGTTCGACCGGGAACCCCAGGCAAGGCAGCCCCTGAAGAGTCCGAGTCCATGCGCCGGCTGCAGAGGGACGCAGACAAGATGGCTGACAAGGGCAGAGAGACCGAAGAGAAGTACGACGAAGATCACGGCATCTTCGACAAGTAGGGCGTTCAAGATCGAAGGCCGCCTGGAATCAGGCGGCCTTCGGTGTGTTCGAAGATTGCGGTTAGAGGAAGAGTGGGGCGAGGACGAGCGTGATCGTCGCCAGAAGTTTGATGAGGACGTGGAGGGAGGGACCGGCGGTGTCCTTGAAGGGATCGCCGACGGTGTCGCCGACGACGGCGGCTTTGTGGGCCTCGGAGCGCTTGCCTCCGTACTGTCCGGTCTCGATGAACTTCTTGGCGTTGTCCCAGGCGCCGCCGCCGTTGTTCATCAGCATGGCGAGCAGGATGCCGGCGATGGTGCCGACCATCAGCAGGCCGGCGACCGCGGTGGCTCCGCCGAGGTTGACCGGAAGGCCGTTGATCATCGGGACGTTGGACATCTGGCCGGCGGTGAGGGCGACCGAACTGGTGCCGTAGGTGGAGGAGAAGTTGCGGAAGATGAGGCCGACCGCAACGGGAAGGCCGACGACGAGCAGGCCGGGAAGCACCATCTCCTTGAGCGCGGCACCGGTGACGATGCTGACGCAGCGAGCGTAGTCGGGCTTTGAGGTGCCCTCCATGATGCCGGGGTTCTCGCGGAACTGGTCGCGGACGTCCTGCACGACCTTCTGGGCGGTGCGGCCGACGGCCTTGATGGCGAGCGAGGAGAAGAGGAAGACCAGCATCGCGCCGAGCAGCGCGCCGACGAAGACGGGGATCTCGGCGAGGTTGATGTTGGTGAAGGACCAGCCGGGAGGCATGTAGCCTGCAGAGCCGGCGGCGGCAACCTTGTCGGCGACGATGGTGTGGACCTCTTCAAGGTAGGCGGAGAAGAGAAGGAAGGCGGCGAGCGAGGCGGAGCCGATGGCGTAGCCCTTGGTGAGCGCCTTGGTGGTGTTGCCGGCGGAGTCGAGCGCGTCGGTCTTGGCGCGGACGCTGTCGGGCTGATGGGACATTTCGATGATGCCGCCGGCGTTGTCGGTGATGGGGCCGAAGGTGTCCATGGCGAGGATGTAGGCCGCGCGTTGCCAGCATTCCCATCGTCGCAATTGCAGTTCCGTAGATGCCCTTGGCGTAATCGGAGATGACGAGCGCGTGGCCAGAGATGTCGGTGGCGTTGGCGAGCGCGCGGACGCCACAGTAGTAGCTGGCGAGGAGCGCGATGGAGATGACGACGACCGGGATGGCGGGCGTCTCCATGCCGACGGCGAGGCCGGAGATGATGTTGGTCGCCGGGCCGGTGAGTGAAGCCTCAGCGATGCTCCTGACCGGGCGGTAGCGGCTCTCGGTGTAGTACTCGGTGATCCAGACGAAGAGGAAGGCGGTGGCGAGGCCGATGACGCCGCAGGCGAAGAGCCAGCCGGGCTGGACGCCGGGGCCGTCGAGCATCTTCCAGACGATGACGCCGAAGCCCGCGAGCGCGATGGCGGCGGTGACGTAGAAGCCGCGGTTGAGCGCATTCATCGGATCTTCGGTCTCTTTGGCGCGCACGACCGCGACGCCGATGGTCGACGCGACGAGGTTGATCGCGTGGACGATCAGCGGGAAGAGGATGCCCTTGATGCCGAAGACCGGGTAGAGGGCCGCGCCGAGGATCATGGCACCGACGGTTTCGGCGGCGGTGGACTCGAAGATGTCGGCACCGCGGCCAGCGCAGTCGCCGACGTTGTCTCCGACGAGGTCGGCGATGACAGCGGGGTTGCGCGGGTCGTCTTCGGGGATTCCGGCCTCGACCTTGCCGACGAGGTCGGCGCCGACGTCAGCGGCCTTGGTGTAGATGCCGCCGCCGAGCTGGGCGAAGAGCGCGACGAGGGAGGCTCCGAAGCCGAAGCCGACGAGCTGGTAGACGACAGCGGTGGGGTTGGTCGTACCGCCGTAGACGAGGAAGAGGATACTGACGCCGAGCAGCGCAAGCGCAACGACGACGAGACCGGTGACGGCGCCTCCGCGCAGGGCGGCCTGCAGCGCTTTATTCAGCGAGTTGCGGGCGGCGGCGGCGGCGCGGATGTTGGTGCGGATGGAGACGTACATGCCGGTGAAGCCGGCGATGCCGGAGCAGGTGGCTCCGACGAGGAAGCTGATGACCGTACGCAGCGCGAAGGGCGCAGTGCGCGGCGAGGCGTGGTAGCCGAGGAAGACGATGATCGCCAGGACGACGGCGATGATGCCGATGGTGCGGTACTGGCGGGCGAGGAAGGCCTCGGCGCCCTCGCGGATGGCATCGGAGATGGCCCGCATGTCGGCGGTGCCGGTGTCGCCGGCGATGACGGAGCGGGCGATGAGGAGGGCGGCGAGAAGAGCGAGGACGCCGATGGCGAGTGCAATCCAAAGCCAAATGGTGTCACTGCTGGAGATCGGGGTGGCGGCTGGGGAATAGTCCTGAAGGGCGAGAAGCAGAGCCGCAGGTGCGCCGAGATGCATGAACAGGTGTCCTCCTGAAAACGTGCAAGGGGTAAAGATAGATTTTCGGCCGGATGACCGCTGGTGTACCGGAGTGACTCCCTTGTGAGGGAGACTGGCGAATTAGAGCATTATGAGTGCGAAAGGGTCAATTGATTGAATAATGTCGGCTTTCGGGAGTGAAAGGTTCCGCTCCGGTGAAGGGTGCAAGGACAGTCTGATTGGATGGTTTCCGTCGTCTTCCAGTTGGCAAATTTGCCAGTTGCTAGTGTTTTGGGTGGACGAGGAGTCTAACGACGAAGCATGGCGGCACTGGAGACGAAGGCATGACTCTCGCGGGCCTACGGTGTGGGGGTGTTGGTCTTATAGCGAAGCAGTGCGATAGTGTTAGTCCACGGGATCCACGCGGTGTCTGGGGAAGAGGCGCGCGGAGGTCGAGGTGCCGTATGCGGTGCTTGCAGTTGGGCCTGGGTCAAGGTGGTGGGCAGAGCAGCGGGTGGAGGATATGCGCTGTGGTCCTGATGCTGCTGGCATTGGGGACGGGCGGCAGCGCCTGCGCGCAGGAGAACCCGCTGGGCGATGTGAAGACCCCTGTTCCGGAACGCCGAGGCGCCGAAAGATAAGCGGCCGCTGGTGACAGGGAAAGACGTCGGCACGAAGGCGACAAGCTCGCCGGGAGCGGAGCATTCATGTCGATGTCAACATGGTGCTGGTGCCGCTGACGGTCACCGATCCGATGAACCGTCTGGTCACCGGCCTGGAGAAGCGAGAATTTTTACATCTACGACAACAACGTCTGCCAGACGATCAAGACCTTTGCCACGCAGGACGCTCCGCTGTCATCGGCATCGTGTTCGATCTGAGCGGCAGCATGGGGTCGAAGTTTCTGCGCGCTCGCAAGGCGCTAGCGGAGTTCCTGCGCACCTGCAACCCGCAGGATGAATTTTTTGTGGTCGGCTTCAACGACCGGCCCGCCGATCTTGTCGACTACACATCGGATGTGGACGACGTGGAGGCGCGTATGGTGATGCTGCGGCCGGAGAACCGCACTGCCCTGATCGACGCCGTGTACCTTGGCGTCAACAAGCTGAAGAATGGCGAAGTATCAGCGCAAGGCGTTGCTGATTATCTCCGACGGCGGCGACAACCGCAGCCGCTACACGGAGGGCGAACTGACGCCGGCTGTTCGCGAGAGCGAAGTCCAGATCTACTCCATCGGCATCTTCGACATGTTTGCGCCGACCGAGGAAGAGCGTCGAACGGGCCGGAACTGCTGCGCGATATTTCGGAAGCCACCGGTGGCCGGCTGTTCCGGTCGTCGATTTGCAGGACCTGTCGATGTTGCGCAGAAGATCAGCCAGGAGCTGCGCAACGAGTATGTGATTGGCTATACGCCGACCGATACGAAAAGGGACGGCACGTGGCGGAAAGTGAAGGTGGCGATTGGCTCCGCCGCCGGGTCTTCCGGCGCTGACGGTGCACAATCGCGAGGGCTACTATGCACCGTCGCAGTAAAGTGTGGGGACTCGGATTGTTTGTTGGCTGCGTTGACAGCGGGCGCGTGGGCACAGACACCCGGCGGCTGCGCCGCAGCAGGGCCGAAGGCAGTTACGCAGCTGACCGTCGACGCCGACCCCGTGCCATCGCCCGACCCGGACAACGCTCCCACCACAGCGCCCCGCAGCGGTGGCTGCGGATAAAGATGTGGTCAAGGAAAATGGCAAGTTCACGCTGCACGAATTGCCTCCGAGGTGCGGCTGAATGCCTCGGTGATCGACAGCTCCGGACGCACAGTGGACTCCTGCCCAAGGAGGCGTTCCACGTCTACGAGGACGGCGTCGTCCAGAATATTTTGAGCTTCCGCCATGAAGATTTGCCCGTCTCGCTGGGCATCCTGATCGACAGTTCGGGATCGATGATCGAAAAGAAGTCGGCAGTCGATGCCGCGTCGATCAACCTCGTCAAACTGTCCAACCGTGCCGACGAAGCCTTTTTGGTCGACTTCAACTCTGAAGCCTACATTGACGAAGATTTCACCGGCGACATCGGGAAGCTGCAGCAGGGACTCGGCCTGATCCACGTCGGCGGCGGTACGGCGTTGTACGACGCTGTGGTCGCCTCGGCCGACTACCTCAGCAAGAACTCGAAGCAGCCGAAGCAGGTGCTGCTGTTGATTACCGATGGCGACGACAATGCGTCCAGTGCGTCGCTCGAACAGGCGATCGAGCGTGTGCAGGACCTCGACGGGCCGGCGATTTACTGCATCGGCCTTCTGTTTGGCGACGATTCAGACCGCCGCGAAAACCGCCATGCCAAAGAAGTGCTGCAGGAACTTGCCGAGCAGACCGGTGGACAGGCGTACTTCCCCGAGTCTCTGCGCGAGGTAAGCGACATTACGACAGAGGTCGCGCAGGACATCCGCACGCAATACACGATCTCCTACCGCTCGACGAAACCGCCGGACCCTGGGCGGCTATCGCGTCGTGCATGTGGAGGCGAAGCAGAAGGGCCTCCGCGGCCTCCAGGTACGCACGCGGACCGGCTATTACCCCAAGGTCGCGTCGCCCCATCCGCCCACTGGCGGTGCAGCGGCGGTGCCAGATGCGATACCCTCGCCCACGCCAACTCCCGCTGCAGGCAGGTAGCATAGTAGCCGGCTGTGTGCGCGCAGTGAAGGGTAAGGGGAGTGAATGCGGATCGGACAATGACGTAACAGAGTTGGTGGGCCATACGCCCATGGTGCGCATGCAGCGCGTCGTCGGACGAGGGCGATGGAGAGGTCTGGGCCAAGCTGGAAGTGATGAACCCCGGCGGCAGCGTGAAGGACCGCGCCGCCATGGGCATCGTGCTCGACGCCGAACGGCGCGGCGTGCTGAAGCCCGGCGACACGATTTGCGAGGCAACCGCGGGTAATACGGGCGTCGGTCTGGCGCTGATCGGCATTCAGCGCGGCTACCAGGTCAAACTGTTTGTCCCCGAGGGCTTCGCCGAAGAGAAATGCATCCTGATGCGGGCGTTTGGCGCGGACGTAGAGCGCACTCCAGAGAGTGAAATGATGGCCGGCGCTATTCGCCGGGCGCTGGAGTTCGAGCGCGAAACGCCGGGCGCATTCGCCGCACTGCAGTTTGAGAACCCCGCCAACCCCGACTATCACGAGCAGACCACGGCTGTGGAAATCTTCGAGCAGATGGAAGGCCGCATCGATGCCGTGGTGCTGGGTGTTGGTTCGTGCGGGCACGTTTACGGGGATCGCTCGCTTTCTGAAGAAGCGTCTGCCGCAGGTTCTGACGGTGGCAGTCGAAACCCAGGGCAGCGTGTTGCAGGGCGGAACGCCCGGGCCGCATAAAGTCGAGGGAATCGGCGTATCGTTCATCCCTGCAACGTTCGACCGCAGCGTCTGCGACCGCGTTGTGCAGGTCATGGACGATGATGCGTTCACGATGGTGAAACGCATGGCGGCTGAAGAAGGTGTGCTGGGAGGATCGAGTTCGGGCGCCAATGTTTTCGCTGCCGTGCGATTGCGAAGGAGCTTGGCCCCGGAAAGCGCATCGTAACCATGGTGCCCGATTCGGCGGAACGGTATTTGTCGAAAAATGTTCTGGGTTGATACTGATGTACGAGCACGTACGGGGAGAGTCTGTGACTGCTTGAGTCTGTGACAGATGATTTGCGTTGAATTCTGAGGAGCGAGAGATGCTGATTGAGCACGTATGAGCAGCCGTGGATTCGACGCGACCGTTCGTGCATGTGGCAGACCGCCGGGCAGTGGAAGCCGATCAGCTCCAAACAAATGTACGGGCGCGTGCGTGCGCTGGTGGAAACGCTGCAGGCTGGGGCATCGTCGCCGGAGACCGCGTCGCGTCTGCTCAGCGAGAACCGCTGGGAGTGGCCCGTCGCGGACTTCGCCGTGTTGGCGATGGGTGCTGTGGACGTGCCGCTCTACCAGACGCTGACGCCCGAGCAGATGGGCTTCATGCTGAACGACGCTGGCGCGAAGGTCATCGTTGTCTCCTCCTGAGAGCAGTACGACAAAGTGGTCGCCGCCGGGGAGTTGCAGCGCTCGAACGCGTCGTCGTCTTGACGATGGGACTTTCGGAATCGCCGAAAACTTCTCCAAACTCATCGCGCGCGCGCCTGAGTTGGAGCGACCTGACGCAGCGTTCGATGCGCTGGTCAAGCAGACCAAACCGGAAAATCTGGCGACCATTATTTACACGTCCGGCACCACCGGCGATCCCAAAGGCGTGATGCTGACGCATGCAATCTCGCGACAACCTGCACCACTCGACCGATGGTCTCCATATCCGCAAGGGCGATTGTGTCGATCTCGTTTCTTCCGCTGAGCCATGTGCGGCGCGGCATCTGGACTACGCGATGTACGCGCATCGAACGATCGCCTATTGCCCGAAGTTCGACCGCCTGCCAATGGCGATGAAAGAAGTTCAGCCCGACGATGTTCCTGGCTGTGCCACGCGTCTTCGAGAAAGTCCGGCAGGGTGTGGAGGGCAAAGCGACAGGGGATGCAGAAGCGCATTCTGAACTGGGCGCTGGCGCAGGGCACGGCCAATCGTGAGGCGATTGTCGCGCGGCGAAGAGCCGGAGTCGCCGTTCTGGAAGCTTGCTAACAAGCTGGTGTTCAGCAAAATCCGCGAGGCGTTTGGCGGGAACGCGAAGCTGTTTATCTCCGGCGGAGCGCCGCTGGGCAAGGAGACGACGGACTGGTTCCTTAGCGCGGGCATTCGCGTCTTCGAAGGCTACGGGATGACGGAGACCTCGCCGGTGATTTCGCGCAATACCTTTGCGGCGTATAGACCGTATACGGTCGGCACGGTCATTCCGAACATGGAGACGAGGCTCGCCGAAGATGGCGAGTTGGAGGTCAACGGCACGTCAGTCTTCGCCGGCTACTGGAAGAACGAGGAGGCGACGAAGAAAGAGTTCACGCCAGATGGCTGGTTCAAGACCGGCGACATCGCGAAGCTCGAAGATGGCTTCCTTTCGATTACGGATCGCAAGAAGGAGCTGATGAAGACCTCGCGGCGGCAAGTTTATAGCGCCGCAGCCGGTGGAGAGCAAGCTGAAGGCGGACGCGCTGGTGGGGCAGGCCGCGCTGATCGGCGACCAGAAGAAGTTTGTGAGCGTGATGATCTCGCCGAACTTCGACGCGCTCGAGAAGTGGGCGAAGCAGAACGGCGTGGCCACGGGCGACCACGCCAAGCTGGTGCAGGATGCGAAGGTGCAACAGGTGTACAAGGGCATTGTGGGCAAGGCGAATGAGGGCCTGGCGCAACATGAGACAATTAAAAAGATCGCGGTCGTTGCAGAGGAATGGACTGTGGAGTCCGGCGAACTGACGCCCAGCATGAAGCTGAAGCGGCGTGTGATTAATGAGAAATATAAGGACAGAATTAATGCGTTGTATGGCTCCGGGAACGGTGACTAACGCGACCTGTCGGCATCCGTAGTCAGGAAGCGGCAGGCTCCGTCCGGCTTCCTGCCGTAATGGCGACGAATCCGCCGCCCGTGTGAGAGTATCGAAAGACTCTATGGGGCTGTTGGAACGGGCGAAAAAGCAGGGTGGGCGATATCTGAATCCGGTGCCGACGGTGCTGGGCGGATTCGGGCTGGTCTTCAAGGTCCTGCCGTTGTACCTCAAAAACAAGGCGGAGCGGGAGCCGAAGCTGCCGCTGGGGCCGTTCCGCACGGACGTGCGCGTGTACCGGCAGCCGCCGGCGAGCGGGCTGCGCGTGACCTGGTTTGGGCACTCGTCCATGCTGCTGGAGATCGATGGCCTGCGGATCCTGGTGGATCCGATCTGGGAGGAGCGCGCCAGCCCGGCGCAGTGGTTCGGGCCGCAGCGGTTCTTTGCGCCGACGATGCCGCTGGAACAGATGCCGGAGCTGGATGCGGTGCTGATCTCGCACGACCACTATGACCACCTGGGCGCGCTGACGGTGGGCAGGCTGGCGCGGATGAATGTGACGGCGAGGGCGGTGTGGGTGACCTCGGCGGGCGTGGGACGGGTGTTGCGGCGGTTTGGAGTGCCAGAGGGCCGGATCACGGAACTCGACTGGACGCAGAGTACGGAGGTCGCCGGTGCGGAGCTGGGAAAAGGCGTGCGGATTACCGCGTGGCCGGCGAGACACTTTTCGGGCCGCATGCCGTGGGACAGGTTCACACCCTGTGGAGCTCGTTCGTGATCGAAGGGCCGAAGCACCGGGTGTACTTCGGGGCGGACTCGGGGTGGTGGGAGGGGTTTGCGGAGATCGCGGGGAGATACGGATTTGACCTGACCATGCTGGAGATCGGGGCGTTTCATCCGCTGTGGCAGGAGATTCACCTGGGGCCGGATGGCGCGGCACGGGCGTATGAGTCGATGGGCGGAGCGGCGAAGGCGGGGCCGCTGTTTCCGATCCACTGGGGAATGTTCAACCTGGCGCTGCACGGGTGGAGAGAACCGATCGAGCGGCTGGAAGAGCTGGCGGCAGGCAATGGGATGCGCCTGTGGACGCCGAAGCCGGGCGTTCCGACAGAGGTCGTCGAGGGGAACAAGCGGTCGCGCTGGTGGGTCGACGAATTCTGAGTAAGCCTGATTATATGTGCTTATGTGAATTGCAAAGTCCTCAGGTTTTTCAGTGAGTGCTGGTTACCCTCGTTATGAAGTCGATAAGAACCGGGGAAAGCAGGAGAGAACCGGGTGATTCCGCTTGTGTACGGCGGGAAAACGGGGTACAAGAGGATTCGCGCTGAAAGTACGCGCGGGTTCCTGAGACCTTTTCTTACGATTGGAGATTGGCCATGGCATTAGCACAGGCACAGCCCGCGCTTCGCGAGGTGATGGACATCCGCCAGGCAGCGGAGTACCTGGGGATCAGCGGCGACACGCTCTACCGCTACGCGTCGGAGGGGTTTGTGCCGGCGTTCAAGCTCGGCAACCGTTGGCGGTTTCGCAAGAGCCTGTTGGATAGCTGGATGGACGAGAAGAGCGGAGTTAAACCAGTGGTTCAACATGTCGATGTAACTAAGAAGAAGCCGGCGGGTAAGGCGCGGTAGCGCTTAGCCGCATTGGCAGATGTGGCCTTGGCGGGCTTCGTTGGCCTCATGCAGGATCAGCGGCAGCAGCGCGAGTGAGCCGACGGAATCGGCCCACGGCAGATGAAAGAAACGGTTCAGACCCAGGGCGGCGAGTGAGATCCAGGAGAGCCAAGCGCAGACGTTGGCCTGCGCGGCATCGGCGATGAGCGCTTTGATTCCCGCTTGCCGGGCGAACCGTCTTTTTGCCCATGCGATCAGCGGCATCAGGATGCTGGCTGTGGCGAGCAGAATCACTCCGGCAGTTGTGGGCTCGGGGCGGAGGCGCGGGAAGATGAGGCTGAGAGCCGCGGCGATCACGACGTAGAGGGCGAGCAGATACAGGAGGGCGGCGGCGAGCTTCGCGGTCCGTATCTCGGATTGCGCTCCACGGCGTAGACGAAACAGAACAAGCGCAGCGGACAGCAACTCGATGCCGCTATCGGCGGAGAAGGCTGTCAGGGTCACGCTGCGGGCGCGCAGGCCGAAGAACGTGCCAGCGAAAAGTTCGACGCACATCCAGCCGATGCTCAGCCACTGGAGGCTTCGTATGCGGCGCGCGAGATTTGCGTCGGGGTCCACCTGTTGAGTCTAGCCAAGATCAGGCGCGGGCGAGCGTGAAGTGAGTGATCTCGGCAGGGCAGTTGAGGCGGAAGGGTAGGCCGACGGTGCCAAGGCCGCGGTTCACGTAGAGCTCCATGTCGCCGAACCGGAAGGCGCCTTCGATGTACTTTTTGCCCATGGGAGGGAGGATGAGCGGGCCGAGGACCGGAAGGCGGACCTGGCCGCCGTGGGTGTGGCCGGAGAGCATTGCGTCGATCCAGGGGAAGCGCGGGTGGCGGATGACGTGGTCGACGAAGTCCGGCTCGTGGCACATGAGGATGACGGGCGCGCTGGGGGCGTCGGGGACGGCGAGGTTGAGGTCAGGGTCACGGGTGCCGGCGTCGTCGGAGCCGCAGAGCCAGAAGTAGTCGGAGCCACGCTGGATGGGGACGTAGCTGTCGATGAGCATTGGCGTGCCGTGGGACACGAGCGGGTCGATGACGTGGCCGGCGCCGACGCCGACGTCGTGGTTGCCGAGGCAGGCGTAGCGCTGGGGAGCCTTGAGGCCTTCGAGGACCTCGGCGGCGACTCCGGCGGCGCGCCAGGCGTACCGGTCGGAGGCGGGGCCGCGGCTGACGAAGTCGCCGGTAATGAGGACGAGCTCGGGGTTGAGCTGGTTGATGACGTCGACGGCGTGGCGGAGGAACCAGGCCTCGGTGTACTCCTCGAGGTGAATGTCGGAGAGCTGAACGAATCGGAATCCGACGAAGGCGTCGGGGAGGTCGCGGATCCTGAGCGTGCGCTCGGTGACTTCGATCTCGTGACGCGAGTGGGTGCTGCCGTAGGCCGCGAGCGAGAGCCCGGCGGCGGAGGCCCCGATGAGGAAGCTGCGGCGGGTGATGGTCCGCGCGCTAAGCTGACGATCTCCCGGAGAACGGACAGGCATATTTCATGATACCGAGGGTTAGACGATGCAAGCGAATGGATGGCTATGAGGCCCGGTAGAATCAGTTAGATGCAACATCGAGTGCGACGGCAGGCAGCGCTGGAAGCGGCGAAGGGTGCAGGAGCGGATGCCCTGGTGGTGACGCATCTGCCGGATGTGCGCTGGCTGAGCGGGTTTACGGGCTCGAGCGGCGCGGTGGCTTTGGGACGCGCGGGCGCTGCGTTGTTCACGGATGGGCGATATACGACGCAGGCGAAGGCTGAGGCGGCGGGACTGCGGGTCGTGATCGGGAAGGGTTCGCCGGGGGCGCAGGCGGCGGCCTGGCTGGTGGAGCGCAAGGCGAAACGCTGCGGTTTCGATGCGGTGAACACGACGGTCGCGGGGCTGGATGGCATGCGCAAGGCACTGCCTGCGGGACAGCGGCGGAGTTTCTTTGTCGCGACGCAAGGGCTGGTGGCGAGGCTGCGTGAGATCAAGGACGCGGACGAGATTGTGAAGATGCGTCGTGCGGCGGCGCTGGGCTGCCGGTTGTTCGAGGGCGTGCTGACGAACCTGAGCGCAGGTGAGACGGAGAACGAGATAGCGCTGGTGATGGAGATCGAAGCGCGGCGCGCGGGCGCGGAGGCGATGAGCTTCGAGACGATTGTGGCGAGCGGCAAGCGGAGTGCGCTGCCGCATGGCCGGGCGAGTGCGGCGAAGCTGCCGCGGCGCGGGTTTGTGACGCTCGATTTTGGAGTGGTGCTGGATGGGTATTGCTCGGACATGACGCGGACTGTCCACATGGGCAAGGCCACGCCGCGGGAGTGGGACGTGTATCATTCGGTGCTGGAAGCGCAGCAGGCGGGGGTGGCGGCCGTGCGGCCGGGCGCCCGATGCGGCGATGTCGACGAGGCCGCGCGTTCGGTTCTGCGCAAGGCAAAGCTGGAGCGTTGGTTTACGCACTCCACCGGGCACGGTGTCGGGCTGGAGATACATGAGGGGCCGCGGATTGCAGCGAAACAGGAGCAGGTGCTGGAACCGGGGATGGTGGTTACGATTGAACCGGGAGTCTATCTGCCGGATGAGTTTGGAGTTCGCATCGAAGATATGGTGCTCGTGAAGGAACGCGGTCACGAGGTGCTGACGAAGGCGAGTCCGAAGGTTTGGGTGGAACTGTAGAAGTCAGGAAGTCGGGAAGTTAGAGAGTTAGGAGTTCTGGATGGCAGCAGAAGATCTGCAGCAGCTGCGAGAGCTGGTTGAGTTTCTGAAGGCGAATGGCATCGCCGAGTTCGATATGGAGCGCACGGACCTGAAGGTTCGGCTGAAGTTTGCCGGCCTGCAGCCCCCGGCTCCGGCGGCGGTCGATCTGTCGCATCTGGCGAGCGCGCTTGCGGCGCAGAGTGCGGCGGCTCCAGCGGTGGCTCCGGTCGTGGTTCCTGCGACGTTGCCGGGAGCGACCCCTGTGGCTTCCGCTGCTGCTCCGGCGGCTGAGGCTGGGCCGGAGGCGGGAGCGCATATTGTGAAGTCGCCGATTGTGGGGACGTTCTACGATGCGCCGTCGCCGGATGCAGAGGCGTTCGTGAAGGTGGGCGACACGCGTCTCGAATGGGCAGGTGCTGTGCATCGTTGAGGCGATGAAGCTGATGAACGAGATCGAGGCCGATGCGGCAGGCGAGATCGTGAAGATCTATGTGAAGGCCGGGCAGCCGGTGGAGTACGGGCAGCCGCTGTTTGCGATCAAGGCAGTGAATAGTGAGTAGTGAATCGTGAATAAGGCGACGGTAGTTGAGCGTGAGTAATAGTGCCACTGCTAGACGAACGAGCAGATCCTCGGCTTCGCTCGGAGATCGACAACAGGAAGTAGCAAGAGCAAAGGCGATGCATGTTTCGTAAGGTTCTGATTGCCAATCGAGGTGAGATTGCGCTGCGCGTGATTAATGCGTGCAAGGAGATGGGGATTCGCACGGTCGCTGTGTACTCGGAGGCGGACCGGAACAGCCTGCATGTGAAGTTTGCGGATGAGGCGATCTGCATTGGGCCGCCGCCGTCGAAGGACAGCTACCTGAATGTGCCGGCGGTGATTTCGGCAGCGGAGATTGCGGGTGCGGATGCGGTGCATCCCGGGTATGGGCTGCTGAGCGAGAATGCGAACTTCGCGGAGGTATGCCGCGCGTCGAACATCAAGTTCATCGGGCCGCCGCCGGAGGTGACGCGCATGATGGGCGAGAAGTCCACGGCGCGGCAGACGATGAAGCAGGCGAAGGTGCCGATCCTGCCGGGAAGCGATGGCGTGCTGGAGAGCGAAGAGGTTGCGCTGGCGTGCGCGGAGAAGATTCGCTATCCCATCATCCTGAAGGCGGTCGCCGGCGGCGGCGGACGCGGCATGCGGATTGTGCGCACGAAGGAGGAACTGCCGGGGCTGTACCAGCAGGCTTCGACCGAGGCGCTGAATGCATTTAGCAACGGCGCACTGTACATGGAAAAGTTCATCGAGCGGCCGCGGCATATCGAGTTCCAGGTGCTGGCGGATGAGCACGGCAACGTGATGAGCATGGGCGAGCGCGAGTGCTCGATTCAGCGGAGACATCAGAAGCTGATTGAAGAGGCGCCGAGCCTGCAGGTGACGCCGAAGCTGCGCGAGAAGCTGGGCAAGACGATTGAGCGGTCGCTGCGCGATATCGGGTACTGGAATGCGGGGACGATTGAGTTCCTGATGGATGAGGATGGAGAGATCTACTTCATCGAGATGAATACGCGCATCCAGGTGGAGCACTGCGTGACGGAGATGGTCACGGGCGTCGACCTGGTGAAGGCGCAGTTACGGATTGCGGCGGGCGAGCGGTTGAGAGACATCGTGCCGGAAGTGCCGGAGATTCGCGGGCATGCGATTGAGTGCCGCATCAATGCGGAGCATCCGGAGAAGTTCACGCCGAGCCCGGGCAAGATTACGGTGTACAACCTGCCGGGCGGCAACGGCGTGCGCGTGGATACGGCGCAGTATGCCGAGGGTGTCGTGCCGCAGTACTACGACTCGCTGATTGCGAAGCTGATCTGCCATGGCGTGAACCGCGAAGAGGCGATGAACAAGATGCAGCGCGCGCTGAGCCAGTTCGTGGTGCAGGGAATTCATACGTCGATTCCGCTGCACGAGAGGATCTTTGCCGACGAGGATTTCCGCGCGGGCAAGTTTGATACGAAGTTTATGGAGCGGTTTTTGGGCGACAGAAGGAAGGCGTAGAGATAAGCAGAGATCAGAGCTCAGGCCCGTGCGAGCCGGGCTTTTTCTTTGGGGCGTCGCCTGCGCTTCACGCGTCGGTGCGGTTGCGGACGATGAGGTGATCGACCGTGAGCTCGCCGACGTGAAGCTGTTCGAAGCGGCCGAGCTTCAGCCTGAGTTTGCCGATGGCGAGCTTGCCGATGGCGAGAGCGCCGATGGCGACGGCTCCGAAGGCGACGGCACCAATAGCCAGAGAACCGCTGGCTGCTGCGCCGACTTTGACGAGGGTACTTGTGCGTGGGCGAAGTCTCATGCGGGGATTGTAGACCCGCTGTGTGGTCCGGTGATTCGCAGGATAGGCTTGAGGGGATGAGTGGGTTTTCAGTGCTGTATGGGATTGTGGACCGCGCGACGCTGGATGCGCGGGGCATTGCCGTGTGCGAGTTTGCGCGGGAGCTGCGCGATGCGGGCGTGCGGCTGGTGCAGTATCGCGACAAGGTGAATGGGATCACCCCAGCGAACAAGTTCGCCGGGACCCCGCCGCAGGAGATTCTGCGCGCGGCGAATGAGATCGATGAGGCGTTCGAGGGTGTGGAGGTTACGCGGATCATGAATGATCGCGCGGACCTCGTGGTGTTGGCGGGGTGGGATGGCGTGCATGTGGGGCAGGGGGATTTAAGCGTGGAAGCGGCGCGGAGGGTGTTGGTATCCAGAGACAAAATACAGGGATCCTTCGACTCCGCGCTGCGCGCTCCGCTCAGGATGACGGCGCATAAGGCTGGTGTTGTCGGGATTTCGACGCATAACGAGGATCACGTGAGAGCGGCTGTAGAGAGCGGGCCGGAGTATGTGGCTGTGGGGCCGGTGTTTGCGACGGCGTCGAAGGCGAATCCGGATCCTGTCGTGGGGTTGGAGTTGGTGCGAACGGCGAGGGCACTGACGAAGTTGCCGATTGTGGCGATTGGGGGGATTACGCTGGCGAATGTGCGGAGCGTGATAGAGGCCGGAGCGGACGCGGTGGCGGTGATCGGTGGACTGTTCGTCGAGGGGCGGACGGTGCGTGAGGTTGCGCGGGACTTTCTCGAAGTTTTGGGGTAGTGTTTCGGGAAGTGACTCCTCAGAATTCATTGGCTGTCCCGGCATCGCAAGAAGCAGATTCCTCGGCTTTGCCTCGGAATGACAACCAGAAAAGCAAGGGTGCCGGCAGCTCTTCGGGGCCGAGCTTTGTGCAGGGGCTGGGGCTGTTTTCGGCGACGGCGATTGTGATGGGCTCGATGATCGGGTCGGGCATCTTCATTGTGCCGGCGGAGATGAGCCGGGTGGTGGGGTCGCCGGCGCTGCTGATTGCAGCGTGGGCGGTGACGGCGCTGATGACGGTGATCGGCGCGCTGAGCTATGGCGAACTGGCGGCGATGATGCCGAAGGCGGGTGGACAGTATGTGTATCTGCGCGAGAGCCTGGGGCCGCTGTGGGGATTTCTGTATGGGTGGACGCTGTTCGTCGTGATCCAGACGGGCACGATTGCGGCGGTGGGCGTGGCGTTCGGGAAGTTTCTGGGCGTGTTCTTTCCGAGCATCAGCCAGACGAACTGGATCGTGCATGTGGGCTCGGGGAACATTGGGCTGAGCACGGCGAACCTGGTGGGGATTCTCGTGATCGTCTTTCTGACGTTCACGAATACGCGCGGCGTGAAGACGGGCGCGGCGGTGCAGAACGTCTTTACGACGACGAAGGTGCTGGCGCTGCTGGGCGTGATTGCGGTGGGGCTGATTGCGAAGAATGCGATTGCGCATGCTGCAAACTTTGGCGCGGGTTGGCATAACTTCTGGGCGGGCGCGCATTGGGGCACGCCGCATGTCGTGGATGTCGGGTCGTTCCTGGGGATGGGCGGCGGAACGGCAGTCGTTGGTGTGCTGACGGTTGTTGCGGTGGTGCAGGTGGGGTCGCTGTTTTCAAGCGATGCGTGGAATAACGTGACGTTCACGGCGGGCGAGGTGCGGAATCCGAAGCGGAATCTGCCGCTGAGCTTGGCGATCGGAACGGGTGCGGTGAGCCTGCTGTATATCGCTTGCAATTTTGTGTATCTGAGCGTGTTGCCGATGAGCGGGATTGCCGGTGCTCCTCAGGACCGCGTGGCGACTGCGGTGATGGAGGTGGCGTTCGGGCCGGTGGGTGCGAAGGTGATGGCGGCGGCGATCCTCGTGAGCACGTTCGGATGCGTGAATGGGTTGGTGCTGGCGGGGGCGCGGGTGTATTACGCGATGAGTCAGGATGGGCTGTTCTTTAAGAGCACAGGCAAGCTGGACAGCAAGGGAGTGCCGAAGAACTCGCTGTGGATGCAGTGCGCGTGGACGTGCCTGCTGTGCCTCAGCGGGCAGTACGGCAACCTGTTGGATTACGTGATCTTAGCGGCGCTGGTCTTTTATGCGCTGACGATACTGGGGTTGTTCGTGTTGCGGCGGAAACAGCCGGAGGTGGCGAGGCCGTACAAGGCGTTCGGGTACCCGGTGCTGCCGGGACTGTATATCGTCATGGCGGTGTGGATTTGTGGTGTACTGTTGCGATACAAACCTCAGTACACGTGGCCGGGGCTGATTTTGGTGCTGATTGGTGTGCCCGTCTATATGGTGTGGAGACGGTTGGGCAGCAGGGAACAGGGACTAGGGATTAGGGATTAGGAGAAACACAAGGCATGGCGAAGCTGTTTGCGGTCAAGCCGCTGAATCAGTTGATGCATGAGGCGGAAGATGAGGGCGGAAGCGGGCTAAAGCGCGCGCTCGGCCCATTGAACCTGATTACGCTGGGAATTGGCGCGATCATCGGCGCGGGCATCTTCGTGCTGACGGGACAGGCGGCGGCGAAACACGCCGGGCCGGCGGTGGCGCTGAGCTTCGTGCTCGCGGGCATTACTTGCGCGTTTGCGGGGCTTTGCTATGCAGAGTTCGCTTCGCTGATTCCGATCGCGGGATCGGCATACACGTATGGTTATGCGACGCTGGGCGAACTGGTGGCGTGGATCATCGGATGGGACCTGGTGCTGGAGTATGCGTTCGGCGCGGCGACGGTGGCGTCGGGCTGGAGCGGGTACTTCACAGGGCTGCTGCAGGACTGGGGAATCTATATTCCGCCGCAGTTCACGACGACTTCGGGAACAGTGCTTTACAAGTACCAGGGGCATTGGCTGCCTTCGGCGTCGCTGCCCGGCGTGAACCTGACCGGGCTGCCGCACGTGACCGGTGTGGCCAACCTGGTGGCGTTCTTCGCGATTCTGATTGTGACGGCGGTGCTGGTGGTCGGGATTCAGGAGTCGGCGAACCTGAATACAGCGATCGTGATTGTGAAGCTGGCGGTTGTGGGCGTCTTCATTGTCCTGGGCGGGTGGTTCCTGATGAACCATCATGCGCTGGCGCACGCGAACTGGCACCCGTTCATTCCGCCGAAGGATGCGGCGGGGAACTATGGATGGGGTGGCATCGCCGCGGGCGCTGCATCGATCTTCTTCGCGTACATCGGATTTGACGCGGTGTCGACGGCGGCGCAGGAGGCGAAGAATCCGCAGCGGGATATGCCGATCGGGATTCTCGGATCGCTGGTCATCTGCACCGTTCTGTACATCGTGGTGTCGACGATTCTGACGGGCCTGGTTCCGTATCAGGCGCTGAACGTGCCGGATCCTGTCGCGGTGGGCATCAATGTGACGGGCGTCTGGTGGGGCAAGATGCTGGTGAAGATCGGCGCGGTGTTTGGCCTGGGCACGGTGATGCTCGTGATGTTGCTTGGCCAGAGCCGGGTGTTCTACTCGATGAGCCGCGACGGTCTGTTGTGGAAGTGGGCGGGCGAGATTCACCCCAAGTTCCGCACGCCGTGGAAGTCGAACATTGTGGTGGGTCTGATTGTGGCGGTGATGCCGGCATTGCTGCCGATCGACAGGTTGTCCGAACTGGTGAACATGGGAACGCTGCTGGCGTTCGCGATTGTGTGTGCCGGTGTGTGGATACTGCGGAGACGCAATCCGGATCTGCACCGGCCGTTCAAGACGCCGCTGGTGCCGCTGGTGCCGATCCTGGGCATCCTCAGCGCGGGGTATCTGATCTGGACGCTACCTGCGCTGACCAAGGAGGTTGTGGTGATCTGGCTGCTGGCCGGGTTCATCATTTACTTTACGTACAGCGTGAAGCACAGCAAGGTGCAGCATGCACAGCGGGAGACGACGGCTGCGGCGGATTAGCGGCGCACCCATTCAATCAAGGCAAACAGAATGGCCCGGCGAGTGCCGGGCCTTTCTCGTGTTCGCAAGACGGTCCGAGATTCGGTTCAGTTCTGAGGAGTGGGGGTCCGCGGTTCGGCGGCGGGCGAGGTGGTGGTGTCGTCCTGCGGGCCTCCGTCTTTGTGGGTGTGAGTCTCCGGGGCGGGTGCGGCAGTGTCGGACGGCTTGGTGGAAGTCGAGTCGGATTTCGTCGAGTCGGCCTTGGTGTCAGTGGAGTTGCTGGGGGTTGCGGCGGCTGACGAGGGATGATGCGCGCGAGCTGTCGTTGCCGGGTGTGGAGCGGGCATGGGTGAAGGGATGGTCGCGGCGTTGACGGGGCTGGGGTCGTCGCGGAGCTTGAGGAAGAGGATGCCCGCGGCGGCGGGGTGCGGAACGTTGATGGTCGAGCCGGTGTAGCCGTCAGGGACGAGCGAAGGGCTGTCAAAGGCCGGATCGGGCGAGATCGCGTCGATGAGGTAGAGGCTGGAGCCGGAGAGGGTGCAGGAGGCGGTCGGGTCAGTGGGGCACTGCAGCGTGCTGAGCTGGGGCAGGCGCACGAGCGTTCCGAGCGGGATCCAGTTGCTGGAGGCGTCGTCCTCGGTGGGAGTGTTTGCGTCCTGCTCGTCGCTGTGCTTCTTGGGCGGGAAGATGGCGCGGACGTGGAGGGCGCCGAAGGCGCTGGGTCCGAAGGCGCGGAGCGGGTCAAGCGTCGCGACGACGGTGTGGGGGTCCTGGAGGACGAGGCCGCCGGAGGGCGCCAGGGTGAGCACCGAGCGGAGGGTGCCGTCGATGGTCTCGACCTCGACGCGGCCGGAGCGTGGGAACGGCTGCGCTGTTTTGAGGGTGAAGGTTAGCGGAGCGGAGAGCGGGAGATCGTCGGCGCTGGAGAGCGTGATCGCGGGCGGCGTGCTCATTTCCGCGCTCTTGCTGAGCAGGGTGACGGAGGGGCGCGGAGCGGAGACGGTGACCGGGACGGTAAGGGTGCGGCCGTCGTGGAGCGTGATCTTTGCGGTGAGGCGGTCGCCGACCTTGGTGGGCGGCACGGGCGCGTCAGGTGGCAGCGTGAGGCGGAGGGAGTTGGAGGTCTCGGTGGGCTCTGTGGTGTCGGCGGCGGTGGGTCGCAGTGGGCGGAAGTTGAGGTCGCCGAGGGTGAGGTGTTCGATCTGATTGAGGCGAAGGCCGGTGAGGAGGATGGTGCGGTCCGCGGCGTGAATCTCCATTGAGTCGACGTGCGCGGGCTCCGCGAAGGTGCGGGCGGAGAGCTCGTCGGCCTTCGGCTGGCCGAACTGCTGGATGGCGAGGTGGAGGTCGCCCGGCGTGATGTCCTTCTCGAGCGGCAGTGTGAGCGCGAGCAGGTTGGGCTGCTCGGGAGTGGGCGCGGGCTTGAAGGTGATGTTCTGCGTGCTGCTGGAGCCGCGGGGCTCCGCAGTGATGGTGTGGACGCAGGCGGAGCCGGTGGAGGTGATGAGGAGCTGCGAGGATTTGCCGGCGATAAGCGGGCTGTCGGCGCTGGCGTCGCCGGTGGCGATCTGCCAGTCGCTGCCGGGCAGCTGCTGCAGCGGAACGGTGGGACCGGTAAAGGAGTCGAAGCCCCAGTCGCCTTGGATAGTGCCGGTCAGGCGGATGGGCTCGGGCTGCGGCTTGGGCGGCTTAGCGCTCTTGCCGTCGGACGGCTTTCCATCCTTGCCGTCGGCGGGGCGGTCGTTGAGGACGTCGTGGATGGGGACGTGGTGCTCGAGGTTGCGTTGCAGGACAAGGCCGCCATGGTACGCATCCGCGATGAGTGGGATGTCGGGCTCGTGGGGCGCGCCGGGAGGTGTGTTGAGGTGCAGGACGAGGTCGTGCGCGAGCGTGGTAGAGAAGACGAGTGGAGCGCCTTCGATGGGCAGGGTGACGGTGGGCTCGATGAGGCAGGCGACGTGGTTGGGATCGGCGGGGCGCAGCGGTGGCGTGGGCGAGGGCTGCACGGCAGGCAGGCCGATGACGAGCACGGACTTGGGATTGTGGAAGGAAGGCGGCGTATTGAGGCGCAGGTTCATCGCGTCGTTCTGCGGGAAGGCGATGGCCGGGATGTACTGGTACGACGCGGTGTGGAGGTTGGCCATCACGCGGACGAGGTCGACTACGGCGCCGACGTACGCCGAGTAAATGCCGCCGCCGGCGAGGGCGGTGTAGCTGGCCGCGGCGATCAAGTCGGAGTTTGGGCCACTTGAGAGCGCGGAGGCGAGGGACTGGCCGTGTCCGTCGTCGAGGAGGGACTGTGAGCCGGTCTGGGTGAGGCAGGTGAACTGCATGTCGATGGGCTGCTGGAAGCAGGCCTCGTTGGGCTTGAGTGCGAGGGTGCGGGCGAGCAGGTCAGAGTGCCTCTGAAGCGCGTTGGCGTCGGCGGGGGGGACGCGGCGGATATCAGCGAGGTACTTCTCAATGCGGGACTGCTCGAAACCGGCCTCAGCGAGGTCCTGCGAGGCGCGGACGAAAACGCCGGGGCGGCCGCGGACGGCGGACTTGAGGGTGGAGAAGTCGCCGCCGGTCTCAGGCGCGAGGAAGAGGACGGCCTGCTGGGCCTCCTTGGGTACGGTGACGAAGACGCCTTCCTCGCGGACCTCTTTCTGCCAGGTCTCGACGCGGGTGAACCAGTCCTCGGGCGGCGGGTTCGTGTTACCGCGGAGGAAGACGCAGATGAGGAGGTACTTCACGGACTGCGTGGGTGGGAGGTCGGGGTGCAGCCAGATGCGGTCGCCAGGCTGGAGGTTCGGGACCTCGGCGATGGGGAGGGTTACGCCGTTGCGGGTGACGCGGATATTGATGCGCGGACCCACCAGGTCAAACCGCGCGTCGACGGCGGCGCTCGGCCGGACGAACGTGAGCAGAAGGGTGAAGAGGACCAGCAGACGAGCGCATCTTGCCATGCTTAAAGTTTAGATGCCCGAGATGGAAGTGCGTTAGCAAGCCGGCGGGCTGGGAGCCGGTGGCGCGACGGAAGATTCTTGCTTACTTGCAGATGCAGCGGTGTTAGGATGCTCGCGTTCTCCCGGGAAATGGACAATTCTGTGGCGTGGCTTTGCCGGGTTGAGTTCGGAGCCGTTGCGCTTTGCCTGTGTGCCGTGATCGCGCGCTTGATGGTACGCGAGGCCGGTGCGTTGGTGCGCGCGTGCTCGGCGGAGGACTGGTTGCTTCTGGCGGGTTCGCTGGCGACTGCAGGACGGATGGTGCTGGTGCCGTGGATGGGTGACGTGGGGACAGGCTGGATCTGGGTGTTCGCTGTGACGTGTGCGGCGCACCTGGCCGCGAAGGGAGTTCGGGCCACTCGAGTAGAGAACTGACGAGGAGGGACGATGACCTCTGCAACGGCTTCTTCGACGTATATGGAGCGAGTGGTCTACCTGCTGCTTCCGATCGGCATTGCGTTCATGGTGATCATGGGCCTGCTTTGCCTGATGCTCCTGATCAAGATGTGGAGGAACGAGATCAACCTCTGCAGCCTGCTGGAGGAGGCCAACGGGCAGGCGAGCATGTCTCGCTTCCAACTGCTGGTCTTCACGCTGGTGGTGGCGGTGGGAGTGTTTCTCTCCATCCTGCACACGCTGACGCTGCCGGACATTCCGAACAGCATCCTGATCCTGCTGGGCATCAGCGCGAGCACGTATGCGGCGGGCAAGGGAATCACGTTCTCCCGGCCTGAAGGGCTGATGAGACAACCTGCGCGAGTGGTTCCGCCTGTGCCCGTCGCTCCAGCGCCGCCCGAAGTGGTTGCGCCACCTGCGGACGGTGCTCCGCGTCCAGACCTTCGTCCATAGCCCAGCTAAGCGAGAGACAGCCGATGAGCGCGACCGGTCAGGCACAACCCAAAAAGAATCGTGTGGGAACGGCGGTGCGGATACTCGCGCCTGTGGTTCCGCTGGCGATTGCGCTGGCGCATCAGGCGCTCACGCCGAAGAACGCGGCTCGAGAGCAGCCCGCAGCCCACGCTGTGGTTGAACGTAAGTCGGCGGGTGCTGCGCCTCTCTCACCGCCCTCCCTCTCGGGCTGTGTGACGAAGAAGCCGTGCCCGTTGCTGGCGAAGGGCAAGCCCGCGGTGTCGTGGTGGTTCGTATTCAAGTTCAACGCCCAGAGTTTTCCGGGATGTGATGGGAAGAACAAGTGTCCTTTCGGGGGTGATCCGCAGACCTACAAGATCGGGCAACACTATGTGGTCGCCACCAGCGATGCGCCGAAGCTGGCGGATGGAGCGGGAGGCTGCCTGGGCGCAACCATAGACGATCCGGTGGGAGCGAGCTTCGACGAGGTATACAACGGCGACTTCCATTACGTGATCTGGAACGATCAGCCCTATGGCGACCCGAAGATTGCAGGATGCAGCGGCAGCGGCGGGAACTGCGAGGCGCCCTGGGCGCACTCGAAGGGTATGTTGGCGTGGAACGACGCGGGCGAGGGCTTTGTGATGCAGGTGTCGACGCCGTCGTGGCCCATCTCCGGCAGCGTGAACATTGAGCGACAAAGCGGCAATACGCTGGGATGTTTCAAGGGCCCCGACAATGTGCTGCTCAGTCAGCACTTTTTCGCGCTGCTGCTGAGCAAGGCTGACGTGGTGACTGTGCTGCGGGGGCTGGCGAATGCTGGAGTAGCGACGGATAACAGTGACGGCTCGATGATGATCAACAATGGCGGGCCGGCGGATATCCAGAGCCTCGTTTCGTCGCTGGGGACGGAGCCTGACACGACGACCCGGCACGTTGTGGAAGCCGCGTTGTCATCGGGCGTCACATTTCTTTCGAAATCTTCGGGGATGGATGTGCCGTCGTGGCAGTTCGTCTCGGCAGAACTCGGCGGATCCAGTCTGCGCGTGGCGACCTTCTATAGCACTGACCGGATCGAGAGCACAGCACAGGCAGGCAAGCCGACGTGCTGGGACCTGTCCCTTGGGGTACCGGGGGCAGTGGAAAATGCCAAGACCGGGAGCTGGCCTGATCCTTCGACAGGGCAAAAAGTGATCTTCGATTTTGCATCGTCGCCGAGCAATGGAAACCACGCGAAGATCGGAGTGACGACAAGCGGGAAGCCGATGGCGATCTTCGGGGACGAGAACCAGCAGGGCGGCCTGGGGCCGGTTGGCCCGCTGGGGTGCGCTGCGGCGCAGAACGGACGTGGAGGCATATTCTACGCCCTGCAGGATCCGCAACTCGCGGCCAGCCTCGGCCAGCTGATGGCGGGCGACAGCTTCTAATGCGGTGGGAATGATATAGACGGGACCACCCTGCCCAGTTTCGCAGCGGCGCGAGCGGGCCCTCTTGCAAGGGGCGGGAGCCTAGTGCGCGGTCTTTGCTCCGCCATGGCTGCGGCGGGTGCTCGGGGCGTCGGAGAAGACGCTGCCGTCGCGGATGGAGATGATGCGGTGGGCGAAGTCGGCGATGTCGGGCTCGTGCGTGACGAGGACGATGGTGTTGCCGTGGGCGTGCAGATCATCGAAGAGCGCCATGATCTCGACGGAGGTCTTGGAGTCGAGGTTTCCGGTGGGCTCGTCGGCGAGGATGATGGAGGGGTGGTTCACGAGGGCGCGTGCGATGGCGACGCGCTGACGCTGGCCACCGGAGAGCTCGTTCGGTTTGTGATTCATGCGCGAGCCGAGGCCGACCTGCTCGAGGACCTCTTTGGCGCGAGCGATGCGCTCGGTTGCGGGGGTGCCGTTGTAGATGAGCGGGAGCTCGACGTTGTGCAGGGAGGTGGCGCGCGCCAGCAGGTTGAAGGTCTGGAAGACGAAGCCGATTTCCTTATTGCGGATGCGGGCGAGCTCGTCGTCGTTGAGCGAGGAGACGTCGTGGCCGTTGAGCCAGTACTGGCCCTGCGTGGCTGTGTCGAGGCAGCCGATGAGGTTCATCAACGTCGATTTGCCGGAGCCGGAAGGGCCCATGATGGCGACGTATTCGTTGTGGCGAATGCGGATGTCGACGCCGCGGAGGGCGTGCACCTCCTGGTCGCCCATCTCGTAAGTCTTCCAGAGATTGTGGGTGACGATGACCTCGCCGGAGTGCGGGGGCTCGAAGGCCGTGGTGGTGGTGGGCTCGGCGGGAAGTGTGGTGGTCGCCATCATTGACTCCGGTGCTGCGGTCCTTGGATAAAAGACTAACTTGAGGTGTCGGTCAGAGTGACCGGCGAGTTGTCCCGTTTGACAGCGGTTCCGCTCTTGAGGGTGCGAAGAATTTTGTAGCGGCCGGTGACGATCTCGTCGCCGGACTTGAGACCGCTGAGTACTTCGATGTCCGTGGAGCCGACGACGCCGGTCGTCACAGGGACGAAGCGGACGCGCAGGCGGCTGCCGTCGTGGACGAGCACGTAAACGCCCTGGGTGTCCGTGGTCTTGGTGGCTGCCGCCGCTCCGCCCTCAGACTCCTTACCGTGGTTCTTGTAGAGCGTCTCTTCGGCGTTGGTATCGCGCTCGACGAGAGCCTGGATTGGGACGGTGAGGACGTTGGGCTTATTGGCAGTAGTGATCTTTGCGTTGCAGGAGAGACCCGGGCGGAGGTCCGTGGGCGGATTGTCGAGCGTGACGACAACCTTGAAGTCCTTAGCCTCTTCAGTGCCGGTGGTGGACTGCGAGGTGGCTACACCGGTGGTGCGGAGGAGGGCCTGGTCGCCGACTTCGGTGACGTGGCCCTTGAGAATGCGGCCGGGGAAGGCGTCAATGGTGACATCGGCGGGCTGGCCGAGCTTGACGTTGACGATGTCGGTTTCGTCGACTTTGACCTCGGCGGTGATGACGCTCATGTCAGCGAGGGTCATCAAGGTTGATCCCTCGGCATTCTGGATGCCGACGACGACGGTCTCGCCCTCGCGGACGGGAACGTTTGTGACGAGGCCGTTGAAGGGAGCGCGGCTCTCGGTGAGGCCGAGTTGGTACGAGTTGCCCTTAAGGGTGGCCATGGACTGATTCACCTGGCTACGGGCAGAGGCGGTCTGGGCGCGGGCCTGTGCAACTGCGGCCTCGCGCTGGGCCAGAGTGGCGACGTCGACGTCGTAGGCAGCCTTCTTGGCGTCAAAGTCCTGCTTGGCGATCAGCTTGTCGTTGTAGAGCTGCTGGGCGCGCTGGTAGTCGAGCTGCTTCTGCTCGAGATCGGCCTTGGCCTGGGCGACGTTGGCCTCGGCGGTCTTTTCAGCGGCGACAAAGGACTGGACGTTCGTCTGGTTGGTGGCGATGGTGGCCTGCTGGGCCTGAACCTGGGAGGCGGGCTGCTGGCTCTCGACCGTGGCGATGGTCTGCCCCTTGGTAACGTGGTCGCCCTCTTTGACGTAGAGGTGCGTGATACGACCAAAAGCGGTCGCGCCGACGTTTACATAGGTGAGGGGCTTGATCTGACCGGTTCCGCTGACGGTGGCGACCAGGTCCTGTTGCACGGCCTTGCCCGTGGCAACAGCCGTAACGCTGTTGCGGCTGTGAATGATGGAGCCGATGACTACACCGGCAACGACGATGAGGATAGCGACGACCAGCAGGATCTTCTTTAGGCTCATACGGCTTTCCCCCGGAGCGGCTTGCCCGGGTTCGGACGAGGTCCCGGTGTGAAGTTTGGACTCCAGGTTGTCGGAAGATACGCAGAACGAAGGCCGGTAGTTCCGGGTCAACGGGAACGGGCTCGCGACGCGGCTTCGAGTTGCTGGGTCTGCACCGGATTCTAACAGGGAATCTGGGTGGATTACCTTGTGTTTACTGGTGAAAGACACGTAAAATGGAGTACGTCTGTACCTTGAGGAGTCGGCCCGATGCGACTGCGCGTTTTATTCACTGGAATTATTGCTCTAACCCTCGCCGGATGGGGGACGGGAGCCCGCGCACAGGCGTCGGATAGCACCACAACCCCTACTGCGCAGGACAACGGCGGCGTCGTGAAGTCGCAAGCGCAGGAAGAGAAGCCGGACCCGCTGAAGCGGCGCCTGAGCGACTCGCAGGAGCGGCAGCGCAAAAAGAACGTCACGCAGGAGTTGAAGGGCCAGTACAAGACCTGGCTGGACCAGGACGTGCGCTGGATCATCACGGACGAAGAGGGGAAGGCGTTTAAGAGCCTCACGAATGATGAGGAGCGCGACCAGTTCATCGAGCAGTTCTGGCAGCGTCGCAACCCGAATCCGGACTCTCCCGAAAACGAATTCCGCGATGAGCACTATGCGCGCATCGCGTATGCGAACGAGCACTTCGCGGCGGGCAAGCCGGGATGGATGACGGACCGCGGACACATCTACATCGCGTTCGGCAAGCCCGATTCGATTGATTCGCACCCTTCGGGCGGAAGTTACGAACGGCCGATGGAGGAGGGTGGCGGAAACACGTCGACCTTCCCGTTTGAGGTTTGGCACTACCGTTATCTGCCGAGCGTAGGCGACAACATCGACGTCGAGTTTGTAGATACGTGCATGTGCGGCGACTTCCATGCAACGTTCGACCGCTCCGAGAAAGACGCCCTGAAGCACACGCCGGGCGCCGGTCTGACCCAGTACGAAGAGATGGGTATGTCGCAGAAGAAGGACCGCTTCAATGGCGGGCTGGAGCAGCTGGGCAACGGGCCGATGTCGAGCTCGCAGCAGTCGAAGCAGTTCGACCGGCTGGACACGTTCTCGAAACTGTTTGCGCCACCTCCGGTGAAGTACGCGAACCTGGATGAGTTCTTGAGCTCGGCGAAGGTGCTGAACGGGCCACCGTTCATCTTCGACGTACGCACCGACTACGTGAAGCTGACCAACGACACGGTGATGGTGCCGGTGACGCTGCAGATCCGCAACGGCGACATCACGTACAAGACGGTGGATGGTGACTCTACCGGCGTCGTGCACATTATGGGCCGCGTGAGCAATATCACTGGCCGCATTGTGCAGAGCTTTGAGGACACGGTGAAGGTGGAGACGCCGAGCGATCTGCTGGCGCGCGCCAAGGACAATGTGTCGGTGTACTGGAAGGCATTGCCGCTGCCACCGGGCCGTTACAAGGTTGAGATTGCCATCAAGGATGGCAACAACAACGCGCATGTGGGAACGTGGAAGCGCAGCGTGGATGTTCCGAAGTATGATGACGACCGGCTGTCGAGCTCGTCGCTGATTCTGGCGAGCGAGATGAACCGGGTGCCTACGAAGGATGTGGGCGCGGGGAACTTCGTGATCGGCAACACGCATGTTGTGCCGCGCGTTCCGCCCACGGTTTCGACGCCGGTGACGTTTCACCAGGGCCAAAATTTGAACTTCTGGATGCAGGTTTACAATCTGGGGATCGGCGACGATAAGAAGAACAACGCGACGATCGAGTACCAGGTTCTTGACCTGGCGACGAACAAGCAGATTCTGGTCACGCAGGAGACCGCGGCGAAGCTGAATCCGAACGCGGACCAGTTGACGTTGGAGAAGACGATGCCGCTGGCAAGTCTGACGCCAGGACGGTATCAGGTTTTGATTAAGGTGAATGACGGAATCTCGAAGCAGCAGATTGCGGAGAGTGCGCCGTTCAACGTTGTGCAGTAGCCGGTCGTTTTTTGGGACCGGGCGAACGCGTTCGGGTTCCCTCGCAGCAAGGGCAGGGTCACGCAGGACTGGACAGCGATGACTCGCTCGGCGTAAATATCCCAGGATGGTTTGGAACGACAGCTTGGGATTTCGGGAGAAGCCTTCGACGCGCGTAAGGAGCCTCAAAGCGCGGTGAGACGAGCTGTAGCAGGTCTCGTACTGACGGTACTGGTGCTCGGATGGACGGGCTCCGGTCTAGGTGCGCCGAGCAAGGCGGCGATCTCAGGTGTGGTGCGCGATAGCCACGGCACACCGCAGATGGGCGCGCTGATTGAGTTGCTGACCGCCGACGCCTCGATGGTCGCCTCCGCACTGACCGACGATCACGGCCGCTACATCATCCCTGCGGTCCTTCCTGGTAAATATCAACTTCGCGCGTCGGCGGCCTTCCTAGTGCCGGTAACGCGCGGAAATCTGCGTCTACAAGCCGGCGCACAGGCGGTCATCAACCTGACGATGACGACGCTGTTTGAGGCGGCCAACTGGTTGCCAACGCAGGGACGCCGCGCTGGCGAACCTGTGGATGACTGGAAATGGACGCTGCGGTCGACGGCGAACCGGCCGCTGCTGCGATTGACGGATGAGAACGGGTTGCAGGTTTCTTCCAGTGCGGCGGAGCGGCGCAAGGCCGTGTCGCAGGGCAGGGTCGAGGTCACGAACGGGGATGGGGCGTTCGGACAGGGCGGTCTGCACCAGGTGCTGATGATCAACCGGTCGCTGGAGGACGGCGACGGTGCGGTTCTACGGGCAGACGTTGCGGACCTGGGATCGACGGCGAGTCCGCGGTTCGCAGCCGATGTGAGCGCCGGCTATGAGCGGCGGTCACAATTCGGGAGCACGCGGCTGGTGGGAGCGATGCAGACCCATCCAGAGCTGACAGCCGCCGGCGGCAACGCGGGCTACGGGATGGTGCGATTGGCCAGCACGCAGCAGATGTCGATAGGCGATGCTGTGATGGTCGACGCCGGAACGCTGATGATGGCCGAGCGGCTGGCGCAGACGATCTTCGACGCGGAACCATACCTGAGGGTGGCGGTCCGACCTGGCGATGACCTGCTGGTTGTTTACCGGTATGCGAGTGGGCGGGAGCTCCAGAGCGCTGAGGACCTGGACCGGCTGAAGCCGGTGAACCCGATGCTCGCCGATGCCGAGGGGCGGCCGCTGAGCGGACGCGGCATGCATCACGAGGTGAACGTCAGCAAGAAGATGGGGAGCCGTGTGGTGAGCGCTGCGGCGTATCTGGACCGCGTGAACCATGATTCGGTGGGCGGCAGCGGCGTGATGGACATGAAGGCTGAGCAGGGGATGGCGCTGGTGGCCGACCCGGTGACGGGGACCTTCCAGCTGGCGACGGGATCGTACGCCGGCCGCGGCGTCAGCGTGAGTCTGCAGCAGCACCTGACTCCGGTGCTGGCGGCGTCGATAGAGTACGACCTGGGGACGGCGATGGAACGCGAGCGGGACATCGCAACCCTGGCGGAGGCGGCTGCCGAGTTGCACGCCCGGACGGCACAGGCGGTGACGCTCGTATTGCACGGGAAGGTAGTGCGTTCCGGAACGACGGTGCGCGCGGAGTACCGCTGGCAGCCGCAGGAGAGCCTGACCCAGGTGAATGCGTACAACGCGGATCCAAACGAGGCATATGTGAGCTTCTATCTGCGGCAGCGGCTGGCGTGTGGGCGATTCCTGCCGAACGGGCTTGATGCGGTGGTGGAGGCGACGAACCTGCTCGAACAGGGGTACCAGCCAGTGTTGGCAGCCGATGGTCATACGGTATTTCTGGCCCAGATGCCACGCGCGATTCAAGCGGGGTTGGCGTTCAACTTCTAGCTGGAACGAATCGTTCAAACGAATTAAACCAGCTCTTCTCGTGTGACACGATAGGGCTGTACCATGTTGCGGAGACTAAGCCGCGGGAGTTGGATAATAGCCGATGGTCAAGACCCACCGTAGATATCAGGAGATTGCGGGACGCATCTCGCGCTATATCGCTGAGAACAATCTCCATCCCGGGGCCCGGCTGCCGGGCGAGATCGACCTTGCCAAGGTTTGCGGTGTGAGCCGTCCGACGATTCGCGAGGCAATGATTGCGCTGGAGATTGCGGGCGAGTTGGAGATCCGCAGCGGATCGGGCGCGTATGTGCGTGAAGCCGTGAATCCGATGTCGCTGGTGCTGGATTCTGGCCCGGGACCGTTCGAGCTCCTTCGCGCGCGGCTTCTGATTGAAGGTGAGACAGCGGCGGATGCGGCGCTGTATGCCTCAGCGAGCGATCTGAACAAGATTGAGAAGACACTGGAGCAGATGCGGCGGATGGTCGACGGGAAGGTGAATGCCCAGGTATCGGACCGCCAGTTTCATGTGTCGATCGGCGAGGCGGCAAAGAACAGCGTCCTGGCGAGCATCATCAACGGTTTGTGGGCTGGGATGTTTGCGCCGATGTATCACCGGCTGAGCCAACGCGCTGGGCTGGAGCAGCACCAGGCGGCGGCACTCGAAGACCATGAGGCGATCTTCAACGCGATTGCTGCGCGCGATCCGAATGAGGCGCGGCGCGCGATGCGGCGGCATCTGCAGCACGTGGAAGAGCATTTGACGAGCGATACAGATGAGCCGGAGACGAAGGAGAAGGCGACGACCCCTCCTCCGGCAAAACGGGTCACGCGAGGTTCGGGCAACGGGACCACAACGCAACGACGCGACTAAGTTGAGCTGATAGGTTGAGCTGAGCAGCATGCGATTGCGCGAGTACAACAGCGGTGATCTGGGGACGATTTTCGCGCTGGATGAGGTTTGCTTTGAGCCGCCGTTCCGGTTCTCAGCGCGCGTGATGCAACAGTTTGCGGAGGCGCGGAACGCGCTGACTGTTGTTGCAGAGAATGAGACAGGCGAAGTTGCGGCGTTCTGCATTGCGCACGTGGAGAGAGCCGGCAAAGGTCTGAGAGCCTATGTTGTGACGCTGGATGTGGCTCCGCAGTACCGGCGGCACGGGCTGGCCCGGCAGATGATGGAACGCATTGAGAAGCAGGCCGTCGAAGCAGGATGCGAAGGCCTGGCGCTGCATGTTTCGGTGGACAATGAGGGTGCGATTGCGTTCTACGAGAGCGAAGGTTACGAGCAGTCGCATATGGTGAAGAGCTTCTACGGGCTTGGGCGGCACGCGTATGTGTACCGGAAGGAGCTGGGGAGCGCAGCACGAAATAGCGAGGAGTGGAGCGCGCTTCTGAAGGCCTGAGGATTCACTACCCGAGAGCCGTATTGGAAGACGCGGACCTGTGAGCGTGTACGGTCTGCTCTTCGGTCAGAACTTGAACCTATAGCGAAGTTCGGCGTAGAGCTGTCGTGGCTCGTTGTAGTGAAAGCCACCGAAGGTCAGGCTGTTGTCCAGCAACACGCGTGTGTTGCTGACGTTGAGGGCATTGACCGAGACCGTGCATCGCTCGCCGAAGTTGCGGCCGAGCGAAAGATCGGCGGTTGTGTGCGCGGGGAGGTAGTCGCTGGTATAGGGCGAGGGCGGATTTGTGTAGCCGTTGGAGAAGCCGGAGCCGTAGTAGACATTGAAAGCTCCGAAGAGGTGGAATGGCAGGTTCGCGTTCATGCCTACGTTAAGCGTGTTGCGCTGATCGTGATCGAGAGGCGAGTAGCCTGGTTCAACGTCGCAAACGCCGGAGTCCGAGGGGTCGAAGCACACGAGTCCGCCAGTAGTGCCGCCGGTTTGTTTGGCAATCTGGTTTGAGTAGGAGAGGTGAGCCTGTCCGAAGCGCCACAGGTGAGGTGAGCGCAAGGTGAGTTCCCATGCCTGGACGAGCGCTCCCTGTATTGTGAGGGGAAGAAAGACGCTGGACTCGCCGATGTTGTTGTGATCGAGGAAGTTCGTCGCTCTCGTTTGGAAAGTGTCGGCGTCGAGTAGCCATCCCCTGAAGGGAATCTGCACACCGAACTGGTGCTCTTCGTCGCGCTCGCCGTGGAGCGGGATGAAACTGTCGTTGCTGGTCTGCGCGTACTCGAGGCCGGAGCCGCTGATGGTAGTGAGTGGCGGCGGCTGGTAGTAGTGGCCATAGAATGCGCGAAAGACCCAGTTGAGCCTGGGTACCTGCAGAGCGATGCCAACGCGCGGATAAACCGCGTTCTCGCTGATCGCCCCGGAGAAGTGCGATTGGCGAACGCCGCCGATCAGCGTCAGCCAGTCGGTCGGACGAAAGTTGTCCTCGATGTAGGTCTCTTCAATGCCTCCGGTGACCACGGGGTTGACGGCGAAGTTCGATGCGCTGCCGTCGTTGAATGCGACGGAAAACAGATCGTTCTCATGCTGCGCGTAACCGTAAATGCCAGCGCGGATAGTGTTACGTGCGAGGAGGGTGGAGAAACTGGCTTGGCCGCCCGTGTAGACACCCGTCTGAATGGCGGTGGTTGCGTTGGGCTGATCGTCGCTGCCCGGCTGATAGTCTGTGCGGTTGTAATGGTAGAGCGGTGAAACCTGGGCGACGGTATTGGGGTTGAAGGTGTGTAGCCAGGTGAAGGCGCCGTAGCTGTCGGTCTCGTGCTCCCCGTCATGCAGCGAGCTGGAGTCGTAGAGCTGATTTTCCCAGTCGCCGGGATTCGGATCGTAAGGAATCTGGTAGTAATCGGTGCGGAGCTGGCCGATGTAGCGGAGTTGATCGGCGGGATCGGTGTTGTAGACCAGTGAGACGAACCCGCCGTAGCCGTTCTCGTGGTCGTGAACCGGCGCAGGAGTGGCGGCCTGCAGTCCATCGTTGCTGTAGTTGCCGTTGACGCTCGCGTACCATGCGAAGCGCTCGCTGTGGTCGCCGAAGGAGAGCTGGTCGTTTGTCTGGAAGAAGTTTCCGAGGGAGACAACGAGCTCGGCGTCGCGATTGCGTTCAAAGCCGGTACGCGGAACAACGTCAAAGATGCCGTAGGTGCGGTCGCCCTGGGAGGCGTTGTAACCGCCGCGGTTTACCTCGAGCGTATCGATGTCCTTGGGGTCTATCTGCGGAGCGATGTTGGAGGCGACGTTGGTGTTCGGGATCTGGACTCCATCAATCAGCCAGGAGAGCTGATGGCCGCCGCGCATATGCAACATGTCGTGGGACATGTAGGCGCCCGGAACGAAATCTGTGATCATCGCAAGGGAATTTGTTCGGTCGGCTCCGGGGGTGCGCGCGATGTCGATGCGGTCGATCTGAGTTTGTGGCGTTACAGAATCAGCATTGATGGCGCCTGGCATCGCCGAAACGTTCACTGTCTCATTCACCGAAGCAACGGAGAGCATGTAGTGCAATGTGAGCGAGGAGTCGCTACTCACGGTAACGGTCTGTCGGAGAGCTGCAAAGCCGGGTTTGTTGATCGCAACGGTGTAGTCGCCGAGCGGGACGACAGCCAGCGTGAACTCGCCGGCCTGATTCGAGTGGGCGGAGAACTTGAGGTCTGAATGCGCGGCTTCGAGTGTTACCGTGGCGCCAGGAATTGGCCGATGCTGGGGGTCGTGAACGATTCCGCGTAGCGCGCCGAAGACCGTCGCGCGTGCCCAAAGAGCACTGAAAAGAAGCAAGAAGAGGCAGAGTAGCGATCTCTTTCGCATGAAATTCCCGCACCAGAATGGGCGCTGTCGCAAGGCGAGGCGGAGCAAACGCACCGCACGCGGAACCGCATGCATAGGCGCTGCTAGGAAATGGCGGGAAAGGCCGACGGAGGGCCGCGCTCAGACTGTGAGCGATCGCGAGCGATAGAGCGATGCGTTTCGACGGGGGCTGAGGCCGCCAGCGCCTCTGGGAACATCCAGGCTCTCTGCGGAGGCTGGAGCGCCAAGGGATGTGCGCCGGTGAGATAGGCCGCCTGATGCTGCGGATAGAACGGGCATACCGCAACCATCCGGTGCGCCGAGGGATCCTGCGCCTGATCGAGCATCGTGCAATGATGTTGGCCGTGGCGGCGGCAACAGGCTGGCAGGCCGGCGTCGGGATCCTGCGCGAGCGCGAGCAGGGGCGCAACCAGAGGGAGCGCAAAGGCCGCGAGGAGCAGGATGGAGAGCAGGCGTCGCATGGGATACGGACGATTCCAGTGTACGCGTCCCGTTTGGCTGGCGCGTCCGCCGGTCTTTGTTGCAGAGATTCCGTCGAGTACGGCCGAGTTGTGGTCTAAGCTGGGTGTGATTTCGCGAGGGAGGCACGATGGTTTTGCGAGCTGTGAGTGCAGTATTCGGCGCCGGCATGGTTGCGTTTGCTGTAACCGGCGGGACTGCGGCAATTCACGGACGAAATGGGGTGGCGCTTGGACCCCCGCCGGCTGTGACGGTGAAGCCGGTGACGGACGTGGTCGGCGGACACTCGATCACTGACAACTATCGCTGGCTGGAAGACCAGAACTCGCCGGAGACGCGGGAGTTTCTGCGTGCGCAGATGCAGTACACCGGCGGCTACTTCTCGCAACTGGGCGTGCTGCGCGAGCGCATCACGAAGCGGCTGACGGAGTTGAGTCGCGTGGACCAGACAGGTATGCCGCAGCAACGTGAGGGCGCGCTCTTCTTCACGCGGCGGCTGGCAGAAGAAAACCAGGCCTCCATCTATATGCGTGCGCCACGCTACGAGGTGAAGGGTGGAGCGTGGGTGCAGCCCGGCGACGTAAGGCTGATCGACGCGCGCAAACTGAGCACGGATGCGAACGCTTCGGTGAACATTGCGGCGATCTCAGACAACGCTGAGCTGCTGGTATACGGAGTTCGCCACGGCGGAGCCGATGAGGAGGTGATTCACTTCTACGACGTGCCGAAGCGAGCCGACATCAGCGATGAGCTTCCGCTGGCGCGCTATGGCGGCTTTGGACTGACATCGGATGCAGAGACTCTCTATTACTCGAAGACACAAAAAGATGGTACTGGCGCGGTCTTTCAGCACACGGTAGGAACGCCTGCAGACAAGGACACCGAGGTCTTCGGCGGAACATACAAGGGCCAGACACTGGGACCGCTGGATCTGCTGGGGTGTCGCGTCAGCGAGAACGGCCACTGGCTAATCGTCACGGTGAGCCATGGCGTGCCGGCGACGCGTGAGGACATTCTGCTGAGGGATCTGCGCAAGCCGAATGCGCAGTTTGAGCCGCTTGTGTACGGCGTGGATTCGCGCTTCCAGTTGCACATGTACCACGATGACATGTTCGTCAGTACCGACTACAACGCGCCGAATGGACGTCTGCTGCGCGCGAGCCTGGGCGATCCAACGACGAAGAGCTGGCCGGTGGTAATCGCGGAGAACAAGAGCCCGATTCGCGCGGTCTCCATTGTGGACGGTGTGTTCTTTGTCGGACGGCTGAACGATGTGAAGACCGAGACGAAGATTTACACGCTGAAGGGAAAGGAGATCGGCGAGGTTCACTACGCGACGATCGGCACGGGCGGCGTGGTGCAGGGGCGCGAGGACTCGGACACCGGCTTCTACACGTTCTCGTCGTTCACGGTGCCCCCGACAATCTACGAGTACAAGGTGTCGACGAGCGAGAGCTCGGTGTGGTCGGAATCGAAGGTGCCGTTCGATTCGGACAAGTACGAGGTGCGGCAGGTCTTCTACACGTCAAACGACGGGACGCGCGTGCCGATGTTTGTGGCGGGACGCAAGGGGCTGGCGATGGATGGCAAGGCGCCGTTGTTGATGACGGGCTACGGTGGCTTCAACATCTCCGAAACGCCGGCGTTCGGTGCGGAGTATGCGTGGTGGATGGAACAGGGCGGCTTTTTCGCTGTGCCCAACCTGCGCGGCGGCGGAGAGTACGGCGAGACGTGGCATGAGGCCGGGATGTTCGAGCACAAGCAGAACGTCTTCGACGACTGGTTTGCAGCGGGCGAGTATCTGCTGAAGAACAACTACACGACGCGTGCTCGGCTGGCAATTACTGGTCGATCGAATGGTGGTTTGCTAATGGGCGCGTCGATGACACAGCGGCCAGACCTGTACGGAGCGATCCTGTGTGGTTATCCGCTGCTGGATATGAGCCGGTACCAGCGGTTTCTCGTTGGGCGCTGGTGGACGACGGAGTATGGTTCGGCGGAGAAGCCGGACCAGGCGGCCTACATCCTGAAGTACTCGCCGTACCAGAACATCCGGCAGGGCGTGCAATATCCGGCGATCATGTTCCTCTCGGGCGACAGCGACACGCGGGTGGCTCCGCTGCACGCGCGCAAGATGACCGCGGCGATGCAGGCGACGGTGATGGCCGAGCCTGAAGAAGAACGGCGGCCCGTTCTGCTGCACTACGATACGCACGCGGGACATAGCGCCGGCGTGAGCGTGGAGCAGGGAATCCATGACACCGCAGACGAGCTGACGTTTCTATGGAATGAGACGGGCGGGAACTGACGCAGCCAGACGCGCCTCGTAACTGCGGTTGAAACGAAGCACGACGGCCCATTCGCCGTCGCGGTTCGGCGATCGCCAGACAATCTGGCCGTGCAGCATAAGAGCGATCTGCGCTGGGGAGAGGTCCGGGTTCGCGGTCACGACACGGCCGATGCGGCTGTCGGGATGCGAGAGCAGATAGCGCTGCAGGCTCGGTGCGACGTAGTGCGTCGTGAAGATAATGGCCGTGTCGAAGTCTTCGGGATGCTGCGCGGCCTTCTGGATCTCGTCGGGGGAAAAGTTTTCGACCGGCGTCACCTTCATGCGGTGCGTTGTGTAGCCGAGTTCGGGATTGAAGAGATCATTTGAGACCGGCCACGCGGTGAGTACAGTTGCATCCGGATAGTGCTGGTTGACGAAGGCGATGGCCTCCTGGTGGACGACGATCATGTCGCGGTAGACGAGTGTGTCCTCAGGAGCGAAGGCGGTGGGCGGGTTGATCCAGAGGCCGCTCACGAAGATGGCGGCGGATGCTGCCGTCAGCCACACGAGCCGTCGTGTGCGGTCGCGCCAGGTGTCGACGCATAGCAGAAGGATGATCGGGTAGACCGGCAATAGATAGCGCGTAAGCAGCGCGCCTCCAAGGACGGAGAAGGCAATCCAGTTGGCGACGATCAGCAGAACGCACGTGAGTCGCGTTGAGGTGGTCAGTGACCGGACCTCGTTGCGCGGACGGCGCGGAAGAAGCAGGCAGGCGAGGGCGAGCAGGATCGGCAGCCAGATGTTGCGCTGCCAGAAGAGGTGCACAAAACGGTATCGGATCGCGGTGAAGATGTGCGCCGCCGTGAAGTTCGCCGTGGCGTTGTAGCGCAGGTAACCAGGGTTGCCGAAGGTGAAGCCGGTATGCGCCCGGTGATAGACGTACCAGGCGATGAGAGGAAGAAAGGGAACCGCGAGCGCGGCGATCCAGCGAAGGTGCTCTCTCCGAGCCAGGGGCGAGTGGCGTTCGCGGAGCAGCCGAGCGGATTCAAGAACGATGAGGGCTGCCGGCTCGACGATGGCGGTCTCCTTGGAGAGCGCGGCAAGCGAGAAGAGGACGGCGACGGCGATCCGGCTGCGACGCAGGTCGCTGCCCCGCTCCACCCCGGGCGCCGAATTTGTTGCAGGGAGGTAGATCGCGAAGGCCCAGAGGGTGAAGGCGGCGGCGAAGATGTCGGCGTGAGCCAGTGTGCTCTGCGCAAACCAGATGGGGTAGACGGCCGTCAGCAGCGTGAGGCTGACCGCCGCCGAGGCTGAGAGAAGACGCTGCGTAAGCCTGAAGATTGCGGTCAGCCCGGCTGCGGCCACGGCGCAGACACACAGGCGGGTCGCCAGGATGTGCAGCCCGACGATGTGCCAGAGCGTGCCGAGAAGGACGTTTGGCAGCGGCGGGTGAGCGTTGGTGAACTGCGGGACGAGCCAGCCATGGTGGTAGAAGTCCAGCGCCGCCGGAATGTAGTATCCGCCCTCGTCCCAGTAATAGGGCAGCCTGAGGAGGGTTAGGTGGCCGAGGGCGACCGCCGCGAAAAGCAGCAGCCACAGCAGCCACGAAGGCAGGGCGGCGATGCGGTCGGAGATGGAGCCTGAGGAGTGCGTGGGCACTTCGGTCTAGTGAACCGGACCACCGGGAGGCGTGACGAAGCGCGCGTTGCTTGCGGGCGTGGGCTCGAGCGCGATGGGGCCGAAGGTCTGCTCATACTGCGCGAGGTTCACACCGAGGATGTTGTGCAACGCCTTGGCCTGCTGCGGGCTGAGATAGATGCCCTGGAAGTTTTCGATCTCGACCTGTTCGGGCGTCTGAGGCGAGAGAGTGCCGAAGACGAGCAGGAAGTCCCAGACCGAGAGCCGGACCTGGATGCTGTTGGCATAAGAGTCGCGGTAATCTTCGGTGCGCTTGAGGACGATACGAGGGTTGTCAGGTGTTGCGGGCTGATTCATGGGATGTCCTGCGGCTTTGGTGCGGGAAGAGGGACTTGAACCCTCACGCCTTACGGCACAGGCTTCTAAGACCTGCGTGTCTGCCATTCCACCATTCCCGCTTGTGCGGCCGTCACTTCAGGGTATCGGGGAGAGGCTGTGGGTTGCAATGCGGGAGTGGAATAACGCGTCGGAATCTCTCTTTCTTTGGTCAATGGACTATATCAGCACCCAACGGGAGCTTGCGGCTGGGGTCTGGCGAAGCAGGATGGGCAGGCCTTCATTCAGGTGTGATTTTGTGCGCGGAGTTCTCGTGTTGCCGAGAGAAGGTTTTGCAAAAGTGGGGACCGAGGTTGTTTCGATTTACCGTCCCTTTGGGATGGTTATCAAGAAAACGTGCCCGATAGGGGTAAAACGGTTTATACCTGCGAATTCTTACGACCTTGGTCCAAATCCCTCTCAAGTTTTTCCTTGACTCGAATACAGGCCTGTCTGTATTTTGCCCTTCGCAAAAATACCTCCATTCATTGTGGTTGCGAAAACGGCTGAAGGGAACGCTCGGACCATTCACGGCAGCGGCCGCTGTCACCGGCTGACTGCGCGTTTTCGCACCTCGCGGCTTATCTGGATGGGCTAGTTTGCCGGGTGGGAGTCGGGCCGTGTCGTGAAGAAGAGGGCGTTTCGATCCATTAGGCAGAAGGAATCTCTGGAGGCGGCGGATGAGGAGCAGCGTGGTTCGCGAGGCATCGGAGGCGGAGACAGGGATGCAACGTATTCACAACATCGTGCGTAGAGATGCGGGAGCGTGGGCTCTTCTGCTGACCGTTCTGGTCTTGTGCCTTTGTGCGGCAATCGCCGGCGCGCAGAGTGTGCCGAACGTGGTCATGAGCCAGGTGACACTCATGGCCGGCTTTGGGAGCGGCGGCGCGCTGACGGGGGGTGCTCCGTCGGGGAGCAGCATGGCCGTCGATGCCAAAGGAAATGTGATCGTCAGCGCCACCTACGGAAAGAAGATTCTGGAGTTCGCGCCGGGGGCTAGCTCGCCGACGACGCTGGGGTCATTTAGCGGCTTCAATCCGGGCGGAGTTGCGATTGATCCGGCGGGCAACCTGTACCTCTCCAACACCTACAACGGGACGATCATCAAGATTCCCGTGTCGAACGGAACCTATGCGGCGATTCCTGAGCCGGGCGGCAGCACGCCGACATGCACGGGGACCGATACGGCCGAGTGCGCGATTCCGACCCCGCTCCCGGTCTCCGGTGTTGTGGCGATGATCTTTGACGCGTCCGGAGATCTGTTCGTTACCTCCACGGGCGGAGGAACAAACCCGAACTCGGTGATTGAGTGCACCTCAGCCTGCCTTATGACCGGGGCGCCCGCGCCGGCGGTTCTGTTTGCGGAATCGACGACCGCGACGACGGAGGGTACGTCCTCGGCCACCTATAACCTTGGCGGCATCGCGGTGGACAAGTGGGGAGATGTCTTCTTCGCCGACTCGCTGATGGACACGAACAACGGAAGCCAGGGTGAGAGCTACGGAGGAAACCTACAGGAGCTGATCTACAGCGGCAGCGCGTACAGCTCAACGCCAACGACAATAGCGACGCTGACGGACAGCTCGCCCGGTACATACGACAATCAGCTGGACGGCGTCGGAGTCGATGCGAACGGTGTGGTGTATTACGCGACGCAGTACGACGGCATCTTCGCGTTTCCCAGCAATCAGGGCGTGGTTAATAAGACCACCAGATACATGATGTCCTCGCAGGGCGCGAAGATCCTGACTACTGACGGGACGGGCAATTTCTACGTTGCGACCTATTCGAACGCGGCCGGCGGTGACGCGGTTATTAAAGTGGGAATCGGAAACCTGACGGCAACCTCTGCAGCCGTTGGAACGCCCTCAACGACCACGAACATCACAACGATTCTGAACGACGAGGGCTGTTCGCCTGCCCCCGTGGTGAACTTCTCGGCGCTCGAGGGCACCGCCTCGACGACCGAGTTCACGGCAGCCACCACAGGCTCCTGCAATACCGTGAACGGAACCGGTGCGAGCTTCGCGACCACGGTGACCTTCACACCTGCCTACGGCGGAACGCGCACGGCTTCGCTCGCTGCGACTGAAGCCGGTGGTCCGGGCAGCACTGGCAGTGCTACGGTAACCGGATTTGCGACGGGCCAACTGGCTCCTCCGACCTTCTCGCCGATAGCCGGAACCTACCACGCTGTGCAGACGGTGAATATCTACGGTCAGCCGGGCGTATCGATCTACTACACGACCGACGGATCCACGCCGACGTCGAGCTCTACGCTCTACTCCGGTCCAATCACGGTCTCGTCGACGGAGACAATCAACGCAATCGCGACTTCGACCGCAACCGGGGTGACGAGCAGCGCGGTGGCTACTGCCGCCTACACGATTCAACTCCCCGCAGCGACGCCGATCTTCGCTCCGGCGGGCGGATCGTACAACGCAGCCCAGACGGTGACGATCTCTGATGCAACCTCCGGCGCGACGATTTACTACACGACCGACGGCACGACGCCGACGACCTCCTCGAGTGTCTATGGCTCGCCGGTCACGGTCTCGACGAGCGGCGTGTTGAAGGCCATCGCGGTCGCCAGCGGAGCCCCTACGAGCAACGTAGGAGCTGCAACGTACGTGATCAGCAGCGCTACAAATGGAACCTCACTCAGCGTCCTGACCAACCAGATTTCGACGCTGGGAACATTTCAGGGCGGCGGAGCACTTCCTGGCGGCAGCCCTGCCGGAAACAGCTTCGCAGTGGATGCGAATGGAAACCTGATCACCGGGACCAGCTACGGGAAGAAGATTCTGGAGTTCGCCCCCGGGGGCCACCACCGGCGACCAGTATTGGCCTCGTTTACCGGCTTCAATCCTGGTGGAGTTGCTATTGATCCGGCAGGGAATCTCTATCTCTCCAACACCTACAACGGGACTGTCATCAAGGTTCCGGCTTCGGGTGGGGCATACGCTCCAATCAGCTGAACCCAGCGGAACTACGCCCAAGTGCACGGGGAGTGATTCAGCCGAGTGCGCGATGCCGACGTCAATGCCGGTAAACGGCATCGTGGCGATGGTGTTTGACGCCTCTGGAGACCTGTTCTTTACCTCTACGGGCGGAAGCTCGAATCCAAACTCCGTCTATGAGTGCACCGCGGCCTGCTTGATGACGGGAACGCCGGCGCCGGCGCTGCTGTATGCCGAGCCGACCGGAACTGTCACTGTCGGAACGGCCACACCGAGCTGGTTCATCGGCGGCGTGGCGGTCGATCCCTGGGGCGATGTGTTTATCACAGACACCCTAATGGTCGCCTCCGCCAACACGAACTACCAGTCGACTTTGAAGGAGTTGACCTACAGCGGAGGAGCTTACAGCTCGACGCCGACAACGCTGTACACGCTCACCGTCGGCTCTCCCAGCGCCTACGACAACCAACTGGATGGCGTGGCGACGGATGCCAACGGAACCGTGTACTACGCAACCCAGTACGACGGCATCTTCGCGTTCGGGAACAACCACGGCGTAGTGAATACTTCGACGACGTACACCGTGTCGACCCAGGGAGCGAAGATCCTCACGCTCGACTCGAAGGGCAACGCGTACGTTGCGACGTATTCGAATTCAGCCGGCGCGGACGTTGGAATGCAGGTCGCGATCAACAACATCAACCTGCCGAACGCTGCGGTGCCTGGATCTTCGAGTGCTAGCAACGTGACGACGATCCTGAATGACGGCGCGTGCTCCACCTCGCCTGTGGTCACGTTCTCGGCCACGGAGAATGGTGCCTCTTCGACCGAGTTCTCCGCTAACACCACGGGAAGCTGCTCGTCGACGCCGACCGGCGGAGCCTCGTTCGCCACGAACGTCTCCTTCACCCCCACCGTCGCCGGAACACACATCGGCATCCTCACCGCTGTCGACACGGTCAACGGCGGCGTCGGCACTGCGAATGTCTTCGGCGTTACTGCGGGCAGCGCAGCCGCGACTCCAACCTTCTCGCCCGCGGCGGGAACCTTCACCAGTGTGCAGACCGTGACGATCTCGGACGCCACGCCTGGAGCCACGATCTACTACACGACCGACGGCACAACGCCGACCACTACCTCCACCAAGTACACCGGCTCCATCTCGGTCTCCACATCGGAGACGATCAAGGCCGTCGCCGTGGTGAGCGGGCTGAGTAACAGCGCGGTGGCAAGCGGGGCCTACACCTTGAACCTTCCGCTGGCTCAGACCCCGGTGATCTCGGTGGCCGCTGGTACCTACACCTCTATTCAGACGGTGAAGATTACCGACGCGACCCTGGGAGCGAAGATCTATTACACCATCGACGGCAGCACGCCGACGGCGAGCTCGACGCTGTACAAGACCCCGCTCAGCGTATCCACCTCTGAAACACTCAACGCAGTCGCAATTGCAACCGGTTACGCCCCGAGCGTGATTGCGACGGCCGCCTACACCATCAACCTGACGGTGGCTCCGCCAACCTTCTCACCGGCGGCTGGAACCTTCACGACCATCCAGACGGTCACGCTGGCCGATGCAACGCCGAATTCGACTATCTACTTCACAACGGACGGCTCGACGCCAACGACGAGCTCGACGCTGTACAGCGGACCGATCCAGGTGCTTGGCACGGAGACGATCAAGGCCATCGGCGCCGAGACCGGCTATGCCAACAGCTCAGTCGCTTCGGCGACGTACACCCTCAACCTGCCGCCGGCTGCGACGCCGACCATCTCGCTGGGAAGCGGCACCTACACCGTCTCGCAACCGGTCACCATCTCCGACACGACCACGGGCGCGACCATCTACTACACCACTGACGGCTCCACGCCGACAACCAGCTCGAAGGTCTACTCCGGCGCGCTGACCCTGAGTGCGACTGAAACGCTGAAGGCGATCGCAGTCGCCATCGGCTACAGCCCGAGCGCAGTGGCCACGTCTGCCTACACCGTCAACCTGATGTCGCCCGGCTTCGCCCTCTCGACGAGTCCATCCTCACTCACGATCCCGTCAACCGCCAGCTTCGGCATCCTCCAACTTACGGTGCAGCCGGTTGGTGGATTCACTGGCGCCGTCATGCTCTCCTGCACGGGGCTTCCCGCAGGCGCGGCATGTGGCTTCAGCAACTCACCCGTCAACCTCACCAACTTCAACCAGCCGCAGACTGTCACGGTCACTATCAGCACCGGGCAAACGGCGATGCTGCGGCACCGCTCCAACCCGCTGGTCCCCGAGGCCACCCTCGCTTGCGCTCTGCTTCCTGGGCTTCCGCAAGCGCCGCGGGATCCAGATCCTGCTGCTGGCAGTCATCAGCGTGCTCGGCGTGAGCATGCTCTCGGGCTGCGGCTCCTCGGGTCCCGGAACGTCCACCTCCACGGTCACCGTCACGGCCACAGCGGGCTCCGTCTCGAGTAAGACGACGGTCTCAGTGACCATGAACCATTAGCCCGGTCTTTCTCTCTCCAAAGGCCTCCCCGGACTGGGGAGGCCTTACCTTTTGCTCCAAAGACGACCGGCTTGGCCGCGGCGGCCCCCGGTGACATCTTATGAAGCGCTATAGGTGTACCGTGAGAGCGGGTACGGAACGGTTCGGGCTGGGGCCACGTAGGGTTGGTCAGGTCTTGCGACTTCGGCAGGGTCTAGTGCATCCTATGCATGAAAGTTGATAAGGACACACTAAAGATGGCAAATGAGTTTGTGAGTGTAATCCGGCCCACAGGGCGAGAGAGAGGATGAAGCGGATGGCCGACGGGAGCTCGTATCCTGTTCTGCCCGTTAGGGATACGGTTCTATTCCCGCACGCGGTCCTGCCCTTGACGGTGGGCCGGGAGAGCTCTATCCAGCTCATCCAGTCGCTCGGGTGAGGAGAAGACAATCCTGGTGGTCGCGCAGCGTGACGCCCGGCAGGACATCCCACAGGGGACCGATCTGCACGCCATCGGCACGAAGGCGACCGTGCACAAGGTCGTCAAGATGCCCAACCAGAGCCTCTTTGTCTTCACTGAGGGCACCGAGCGCGTGAAGCTGACCAACTTCACGCAGGTGCAGCCGTTTTTGACGGCCGAGTACGAGACCGTCGATGACGTCGTCCCCGAAACTTCGCCGGAGCTCGAAGCGCTGCAGCGAAATGTAGTCGGTCAGTTCCGCGAGATCGTCACCTCGTCGCCGACGCTGTCAGACGACCTGCAGACCATCGCGATCAACATTGAGGAACCGTCGCGGCTCTCGGACTTCATCGCCTCCAGCCTGCCGTTTCTCACGACGGCGGAGCGGCAGGAACTGCTCGAGACCTCCGACGTGAAGGCGCGCCTCGAGAAGCTGAATAGCCATCTCGCCAAGGAGATCGAGGTTCAGCAGCTCCGCAACAAGATTCAGAACGAGGTGCAGGACGCCGTCCAGCAATCGCAGCGTGACTACTATCTGCGCGAGCAGATGAAGGCCATCCAGAAGGAGCTCGGCGATCAGGACGATACCCAGAAGGACGTCCAGGAGCTGAAGGAGAAGATCGAAGCCGCCGGCATGCCGGACGACGTGAAGAAGGACGCCCTGAAGGAGCTGAGCCGCCTCAGCCGCATGAACCCCGCGGCCGCCGACTACTCGCTGACGCGTAACTACGTCGAGTGGCTCGCCGTGCTGCCGTGGTCCAAGCACTCTGCTGGCGAGGTCGACATCAAGAAGGCGCAGGAGGTCCTCGAAGCGGACCACTACGGCCTGAAGAAGGTAAAGGACCGCATCCTCGACTACCTGAGTGTGCGGCGCTTGAAGCCGGACATGAAGGGGCCCATCCTGTGCTTCGTCGGGCCTCCGGGCGTCGGCAAGACTTCACTGGGCCGTTCGATTGCGAAGGCGCTGGGCCGCAAGTTCTCGCGCATCTCGCTCGGCGGCATGCACGACGAGGCCGAGATTCGCGGCCACCGGCGCACCTACATCGGCGCGCTGCCCGGGCAGATCATCCAGCACCTGAAGCGGGTTGAGGTGAATGATCCGGTCTTCATGCTGGACGAGATCGATAAGCTCGGACGCGACTTCCGCGGCGACCCTTCGAGCGCGCTGCTTGAGACGCTGGATCCGGAGCAGAACAACACGTTCCGCGACAACTACCTCGATCAGCCGTTTGACCTGAGCCACGTGCTCTTTATCTGCACGGCCAACCAGTTGGACACGATACCTGGGCCACTGCTCGACCGCATGGAGATCATCGAACTCACCGGCTATACCGAGGAGGAGAAGGTCAACATCGCAGAGCGGTATCTCATTCCGCGCCAGATCAAGGAGAACGGTATCGCTCCGGAGATCATCGAGTTTCCGACCGCGAGCGTTGCTCTCATCGCGCGCCACTACACGCGCGAGGCGGGCGTCCGCCGGCTCGAGCAGCTCATCGGCACGGTCTGCCGCAAAACCGCGCGGCGCGTCGCTGAAGGCGCAATTGATCCGGCCAAGGGCGAGAAGCTCGTCATCACACCGGAGATCGTGCACGAGTTCCTCGGCGGCATCAAGGTTCGCGTCGACACCGAGCTCGCTGAGCGCACGAAGCGCCCGGGTGTCGCTGTGGGCCTCGCGTGGACTCCTGTGGGCGGCGACGTGCTCTTCATCGAGGCAAACAAGATGAAGGGCAAGGGGCACTTCAGCATGACGGGGCAGCTTGGCGACGTCATGAAGGAGAGCGTGCAGGCAGCTCACACGTGGATACGCTCGAACGCGGCGTCGCTGGGACTTGACGAGGATGTGTTGAAGGATCTCGACATCCATGTGCATGTTCCGGCTGGCGCGATCCCGAAGGACGGTCCCAGCGCCGGCGTGACGATGGCGACGGCGCTCGTAAGCCTGCTGACGGATAAACCGGTCCGTCCTCTGCTGGCCATGACCGGCGAGATTACGCTCAGCGGCAATGTGCTGCCGGTCGGTGGCATCAAGGAGAAGTTCCTTGCGGCCAAGCGCGCGGGCGTTCGCGACGTCATCCTGCCGATCGATGTGAAGAGCAACGTCGAGGAGGATCTGGCTGGCTGACCAGATCGAAGGCGTCACGATTCACTATGCCTCGCGCATTGAGGATGTTCTCGCCGTGGCTCTGCCGCACACGCAGCAGGAGTCCGTACACGACGACGAGGTCCGCGAAGAGGTCCTTGCGACCGTCAACTAAGCCGCACGACCTATTTGAAAATGAGCCGGGGCGAATCTGCCTCGGCCGTTTTGTTTTTGCGCTTGCAAGGCGACAAACATGTTGACGATATGCTGATGCAAGAGGTCCATGATGAACACGCGGAGCACACTTCTACTGATCGATACGGTCGGTGACGCGCCCGGTGCGGTGCTGAGCGACGGCGACCGCGTGCTCGCGAGCGCGGAGTTTCCACTGCGCTCAGCCTCGGCTGTTCTGACCAGCGAACTAAGGCGCATGCTTGCCTCCACCGGCATTGCCCTGCGTGACCTTGGCGGAATTGGTGTCGTCTCCGGGCCGGGTTCCTTCACCGGCGTGCGCACCGGACTGGCCATGGCGAAGGGGCTCTGCGAGGTCGCTGGCCTGCCGCTGGCAAGCGTCTCGCGGCTTGAGGTGCTGGCTGAGGCTGCAGATCTGCTCGAGGGATTTGCAGTGCTCGACGCCGGTCGCGGCTCGCTTTACGTTCGCGAGCAGCGAAGGACCGAGCCTGCGCACGAATACCTCGTGAGCGTCGACGAGTTTCAGCGCACTTCTGCCGGCGCGCCGATTGTTGTTGCGGAGAAGAGAGCGGCAGAGCTTTTGGGTCGAGTCGCTCCGGTGCTGCGAGAGCTCGGTCCCATCGATCTTCTGAAGCCCGTTCGACGCTGTCTCGCCGAGGGCGGAACGAACGTCGCTCTCGCCGACGCAAACTATGTTCTGCCTGAGAGCGAGATCTACACCCGTCCGCGTCAAGTGACGACAGACACGAGTTCGCGCTAATGTCGACGGCCGGCATTCTTCTTCGTCCCGCCGAGACATACGATCTTCAGCGGCTGCTCGCCCTCGCCGAAAACTGCCCAGGCGCGCCGCGGTGGGGGCAGCGAACCTGGCAGCAGGTTCTTGAATCCCCTCAGGCTGGAGGACAGAGACTCGTTCTCATTGCAGAGTCGGTGAATGAGTGCGTCGGCTTCGGCGTGTTGGGTCTCGCGGCTGATGCTGCCGAGATCGAAAGTCTCGCTGTGAATACATCATGGCGCCGGCGTGGCATCGCGAGGCGACTCTGTCAGGATCTCTTGAACTGGGCTCGTGCGCGAGGCGCAAGGCATGCATCGCTTGAGGTGCGCGTATCCAACACCGCAGCGCACGCGCGTGTATGAATCGCTGGGCTTTCACGAAGTTGCGATGAGGCGCGGCTACTATCGGGAGCCGGAAGAGGATGCACTCGTCATGACGACTAAGCTGTAGGCAATCCTTCTCCTGGATGCTCAAAGTGCTTGTCTCTGACGGGTATAATCGTGGGGCTATGGTGCGTGATGGGCTTCTCTACGGGCTGGCGCTGATTGTCGTCGCGGTCATCGTCTGGTTCTCGACGCACATTGTTGCGTTGACATTGATTCCGCTGCTGTTGGCGGCGTTTTTCCTTTGGTTCTTCCGCGATCCCGCACGCCGCATCCCTCAGGGCGAAGGCATCATCGTCTCGCCCGCCGACGGCAAGGTTGAAGAGGCCGACTGGATTGAGACGACCTCCGGCAGCCGTGTTCGTGTGACGATCTTCCTCAACGTCTTCGATGTCCACGTGAACCGCGTTCCGGCCGAGGGCGTCGTCAGGCTGGTCGAGTATCGCGAAGGCCAATTCCTGAATGCACTCAAGCCGGAATCCGCCCTGCACAACGAGCAAACGCTGGTCACAATCGAGAACGAACACTACAGCATCAGCTTCAAACAGATTGCCGGCCTGCTTGCACGCCGCATCGTATGCAATCTTCAGGCGGGTCAACGCGTCGAGCGCGGGCAGCGCATGGGCATGATCAAGTTCGGCTCACGCTGTGACGTGCTCCTGCCGGCGTCAGTGGAACTCCGCGTGAAGGCAGGCGATCGCGTGAAGGGCGGAAGCTCCGTGCTGGGCGTCGTGCCGATTGCCGGACAGACGGACGGGCGCGGATGAGCGCGGAGCCGGGAAGGCTGCATCCAATTCGGCACGGCATGTACGTCCTGCCGTCGCTGTTCACGGCAGGCACTATCGCGATGGGCTACTACGCGGTGCTGCAGAGCATCCGCGGAATCAATCGCCAACAACTCAGCCTGCTTCGATCATGCAGCGATTGCCATCGTCCTCGCCGGCGTCTTCGATGGTCTGGACGGCCGCATCGCACGCCTCACCAACACATCCAGCGCCTTCGGACGGGAGCTCGACTCGCTCGCCGACGTCATCACCTTCGGCGTCGCGCCCAGTCTGCTCGCGTATCTCTGGGGAGTACGCCAGGTCGTACCCTCCGGCTATCCGATCATCGAATACCGCCTGCAGCACATCGGTGCCGTAATCTGCTTCCTCTTCCTCATCTGCGGCGCCTGCCGCCTCGCGCGCTTCAACATCAGCATCGACCCGCAGCCGCGAAACCCCGGCCGGCCGGGCCGCAAGTACTTCGTCGGCATGCCCATTCCCGCTGGCGCAGGCGTGATTGCTGCAGTCATCCACTTTGAGGGCGGCTCCCCCGTCCACAATGTTTGGCTCTCCGCGGTGTGGATTGCACTGGTGGCGTTCACCGGCTTTCTCATGGTCAGCAGTTGGCGCTTCTGGAGCGGCAAAGAAATCGACTTCAGCTCGCGTAGACCAGGCCGTCTGCTCGTACTGCTCATGGTGCTCCTTGCCGTCATCTTCGAGTGGCACCAGTATGCGCTGATTGTGATAGCGATGATCTATCTCGTCTCCGGCGTGGCCGCACGGCTTGCATACTCCTGGAGCCAGGCGCTCCGTCAGGAGCTTCGTAGTATCGAACGAAGGGAAGGAGAGCGGCGATGGCGATGAATCTTCGCGGCGTTGTCGTAGGGCCCTCCACGCTGCTCGGCAAGGAACTTGTCGAGGAGCTGAACTCCTCGGAGACAGCCTTGGGATCTTCGCCTCGCGGACACCGGCGACTCCGGCGGACAACTTGTTGCGGGCGGTGACGAAGCTCTTGTCGTTCAGCCCCTCACCCCCGACATCTTCGACGCGTGCGATGTTGCCTTCTTCGCGGCGGAGCCGCAGACCACGCGCGATCACTGGCGAGAAGCGCAAATCGCCGGCGCCGCCGTGATCGACCTGACTGCGGCGCTCGAATCCGAATCCATGAGCGATGGTTCGGTCGCCGTGGATTCCTGGTGGCCATGCACCCTCGATCAACACTGCAGTGATCATTCCCGCGCATCCAGCAGCCGTCATGCTGGGGGTCGTTGCTTCGCGCCTGGCAGCGGCGTTCGGTCATGTGAATCTTGCGGCGACCGTGCTGGAGCCCGCGTCGCAACAGGGAAACAGCGGACTCGACGAGATGCATCAGCAGACCGTCAGCCTGCTTGGTTTCCACTCGCTACCGCAGGAGGTCTACGACGCTCAAGTCGCATTCAATCTGCGCATCGGTGTAGGTGAAGCCGCGAAGCTCGACATGAGTACGATTGCATCCGACCATCCGCCGCCACCTCAAAGCAATCGCGGGAGAATCGATCGGATCCTCCATCACGTTGCAACTTGTGCAGGCTCCCGTCTTTCACGGCTACACCATGTCCGTTTACGCGCAGTTCCCCGCGCATACAAACGCCACCGCGATCCGCCGCGCTCTCCACGGAGGCGTGATTGATCTCACGAACGCCCATGAAGAAGCACCCAGTAATCAAAGCGTCGTGCAGGCGCCCGGCATCGCGATCGCGCTTACGGAAGAGCCTGCCCACTCCGATGACACGCAGCGGTTTCTGGTTCTGGATCGCTGCCGATAACCTTAAGCTCACGGCCCGTCACGCCGTAGCTTGCGCAGAAGAGCTGGCCGCCTTGCGAGCCGCCAAACCGCAATAATCACAAGCCGCTGATACACTCGAAGAGGTGCGCCGGGATGGCGGAACTGGCAGACGCAGCGGACTCAAAATCCGCCGATCCTTGCGATCGTGGGGGTTCGACCCCCCCTCCCGGCACCACAGATAATAAAGGGGTTACGGTCAGTCAGAGCGATCTGGCCGTAACCCCTAAAAAGCTCAGGGGGCCATTTGGGGGCCGTTTGTTCCCTGAGATCTACCACAGTATTCGTCCGGCAGCAGGACACACGTCGAACTGCGGTCGGCATCGGTAAGGGAAAGCAACACTCCAACTACAGCACCCGAACTGCTCATCAGGGGCACCTCGCGGCCATAAGTGGTTCCGGGCCACCGCTGGCGTGACCGAGTAGCCGCGGCTCTCGGTGATCATAGGATCGTAATTTCCGCTAACCCCGTTTTTCGTCAACAGCGCGTTGTGGAGTGCTGGCCCTGTTGTCAGTTGACGGTGGAACGCTGGTTGTCCGACATGCTGACGGGTTCAAGGTCGAGATTGAGTTGTTCGTTGCTGCCGGAGACGATTGTGATGGGGCTTCCGCTGCTAAGCCAGGAGGAGATGTCTTCGCGGAACGGGATCGCTACCTCATGGTCGAACGCAAGGATTCGATAGGAGCCGGGTGCAAGCGCTTCTAGCCGATAGATACCGTCCGCTTGAGCAGTGGCAGTTCGAAGCTCGCTGGTGGACGGGAAGGTTGGGAGTGCATAGACGAAGGCCGGGGCTGGAGCCCCGCCTTGATGAACAATGCCCGAGACAGAACCGCCATCGGCACGAAGCTCGACATCGATCGTTGTGGCATGTTCCTCATCGGTGATCGTGTACGGCTCAACGGAGAGATCGTGGCCATCGGAGGTGATGGAGGCGACGTACCAGGGCGGCGATGCAAGCGTCACGAGGGAGTATTTCCCCGGAATCTGCGGGTTGAACGAGGCACTTCCGGAGGCATCGGGTGGAGGGGCCGTGGCGACGATTCCTGTGCCCAATCCGAAGCCTTCGTTCGCGGGGTCACCAGCGAGCATGAGTTGGAAACCAAAGGTGGCCTGCTGGATCAGCGAAAAGCCAGGTATTGATTGCCGCGAAGGGTGAGACACATTGATCCTTACGGGCACTTTTACCTTCGGGCCCAGGTTGACGGCCACGCCTCCGACATCGGAAGCGGCGATCTCGACGATGTCTTGGGCGTAGTTGTCGGGGGTTTCGGACGAGGATCTTATAACGTCCATCGGGCACCGCGAGGTCAATTGTTCCGTCTTCGCGAAGGGTGTCCTGAAGGCGGATTCCGCCGCCATACTCCGGGATGGCCATCACGTTCGTGCTTGAGGCTTCCATCTTCGTTTGAGGGCTTGGTCTGAATTGACCACTGACGTGATGGAGCCGCTGCGGGGTTACGCGGAGGATGGCGGAAACGGAAGTTGCTGGTTCGACGTGTACGGTGCGTGGTGACGGTAGGCCAGGCTCCGAGACGGGCCAGCTTGCAGATACATAAATCCGGCGTTCTCCATCAGAAGCCGGTGGGGCGGCTCGCGTCTCGGTGTTCAGAAAGTAGTCGCCGGGTAAAATACCGTCGAAAACGAAGGTTCCATCGGGGCCTGTTTGGACGCTGCGGTTGTAAGACGTCATCGTAAAGCCTTGACCGTAGACTCTGGAACTCGACAAAGCGACCTCCCAATTTGCGAGTGGGTGACCTGTTTCATCTTCGACGATGCCATGCAAAGAAGCGGCGGGCAGGAGGCGGAGTTCTATATCGTAGGCTGGTGCGTTGAGGGAGAAGTTCCCGAGTGGATCATCAGGACGGCGACGGATACCCCATTCAGTGAAGAAAGCTTTGGCTTCAGCGCTGATGTGAATCAGACCTTGCGGTACTGCCGGGAAAAGGAATCGACCGGCGCTGTCAGTGATGACGAGTGCGAACTCAGGGGTGTACTGTGCGGGAAGCGCGCAATCAGGGACGGGTTCGCCAGGCACACCGTGAAAGGGCGTGCAATGGATCTGGATCCATCCCACGGTTACCTTAGCTCCGGCGACCGGGCTTCCATCGTTGGCGTTGATGACGCGGCCCGAAACAGGGAATACAGGAAGGGCGTCGATCTTTGCTTTGGTCTGTTGCGCCTGGGCATAGCCAATTATCAGCACTACAGCGGTCAAGGCGGCGGGCAAGAACCAATTCGGAGTTTTCTGCCTCTTGGCAGGAATGGGTGATGCTTCGTCCTGGGTGGCTCTATGCACCCTTGAAGAATACGGCAGTTCCAGCACGGTCTCGTTTTCGACAGTTCGCGGCGAAGTTGCTTCTAACCCCGTTAATGAGATGGTCCGCCGCTTGATCTCCACATTGGAGTGAGTGATCTTTGGGCAGATTCAAGGAGGATCATCGACATGCAGATACTTTCGGTTGGCATCGATCTCGGCAAGACGACTTTTCACCTCGTAGCTCTGAACGCAGCGGGCAAGGTGCTGTTGCGGAAGAAGTTCACCCAAAAGCAGCTTGTCACTTTTACCGCCAACATGCAGATCTCTTTGATCGGGATGGAGGCGTGTTCAGGGGCGCACTTCCTCGGACGTGTACTGCGCGATCAAGGTCATGACGTGAAGCTGATTCCAGCCCAGTTCGTGAAGCCGTTCGTGAAGTCCAACAAGAACGACTTCCTCGATGCCGAAGCCATCGCCGAGGCGGTAGACCGGCAGAACATGCGTTTCGTTCCGATCAAGACGGACGACCAGCTTGATCTCCAAGCGATGCATCGTGTGCGTGACCGGCTTGTCGCCCGTCGAACGTCCGTAATCAACCAGCTGCGAGCCTTCCTGCTGGAGCGTGGCATGGTCTTCGCCAAGACTCCCTTCAAGCTGAAGCAGGCGATGCCTGAGATCCTCGAGAACGCTGACACGAACCTGACGCCGCGCATGCGCAACCTCGTCAGCCTTCTCTGGAACGAGTGGAAGGATCTCGAACAGCAGATCGTTTCGATGAACGCGGAGGTCGAACAGATCGCCTCTTCTGACCCGGCCTGCCAGCGGCTAAGGAAGATCCCCGGCATCGGCCCGTTGGTCGCAACCGCGATCGTGGCCGCTATCGGCAACGGCGCTGCCTTCCACAAGGGTCGTGAGTTCGCATCCTGGATTGGGCATGTGCCGAGACAGCACTCGACTGGCGGGAAGGCAAGACTATTCGGCATCAGCAAGCGCGGCAACAGCTATCTGAGGAAGCTGCTTGTCCATGGTGCTCGATCCGCCGTCCTCCGCGTCAAGCGAGAACGATCACCGTTCGGTCCCTGGCTCAACGCTCTTGAGCGCCGGTCCCCGGTCAAGGTAGTGATCACAGCCGCAGCCAACAAGCTTGCCCGTATCGCGTGGGCGGTTCTTTCCAGCGGACAGGACTATCGAGCGGTTCCGGACGCAAGGACTGCCTAAGCAAGATGAACCACCGGCATCAAGTTCTCCAACCAAGGTCTGCACTGGATAACCAAGACGAACGAACAGCTCCCAACGGCGTGCTCGCAACCTGCTCTCGAAAATGGTCTTCCATGACCGTCCCGTTTATCAGGAAGAGCACGCAGCGCAACTCATCATGGCCAGGAGTCTCCACTCTCCACACGAAGGCCGAATACATTTGCGCAGATCTGTCGATCCACTCTTCGCTTTTCCCTTGCAGTCAGACGGCGGACCATACATTTTTCGGGAACTTCGGCTCGCGCCTAGATTGGACTCAGGCCCTTGCGTGCCGTGGGTTAGTAAACGCACAAGAGCGTTTCTCGGCACTAATCCACGTCTGACCGATCTGCGCTTACAAACCAGGGGTGGATGAGTGCTAAGGCCTGTTGGCAACAGCTGAGACTAAGTTTAGGCCTCCCTGCCAAGTGGACATGGCTTCCCTCCGTGTGCGTGTGAAACGATGCGTGCCTCTGGACTATGCACGAGGAAAGAAGCATAATGTCGTGGCAGAAAAGCTGGCTCGAATTCCCGGCGATAGGGCTGCTCTCGATATCCTCGACGATGCGGAAGCGGCCACTGTGGAAGGTTGTCGACGATGGGCAAATTTCACGCCGCTGGATAGAGGTTAGTTGGGAGGGGCAAGCCATGGGATATGAAGTGAAGCGCATCTCGGCCGCTGGAATCTCCGAGTCCGTCGAAAAAGCGGAACTCTATCGCTCCCTCGGCGAACCTGAAGAAGCAGAATCGATCTGCCGCGATATCCTCGCTATCGAGCCGCAGCATCAACTCGCATTGCGTTTACTCGGGCTTGCGCTGACCGATCAGTTCAACGGACACGGTTCCGATCGCTACAACGAAACCAAAGACATCTTCCTGCATCTCAACGATCCATACGAGCGCCTCTACTACACCGGACTGCTGTACGAGCGGCGCGCGAAAGCGATGCTAAAGGCCGGCCAGCCACCGCGCTCTCTCCTCGCGTTTTTTGACCAGGCGCTGCGCTCCTTCGCTGAGGCTGAGAAAATCCGTCCTGCGGGAAACGATGATGCCATCCTTCGCTGGAATCGCTGCGTGCGGCTGCTTCAGAATGCAGACTACGAATGGGATGGATTAGAAGAGGACCTTGTCCCCTTCGATGCCCAGGACGCTCCGCCGAGATAGCCCCATTTCTGCGCGCAGATAGAGCTGCTTCCTTCTCAATGGTGAAATTGCATTTTGTCAGAGAATGCGGAATAGCCGCTTGAGTGGGTCGAAGTAACGGTCCACAACTCGCTCCTTCAGCGGAATGATGGCATTCTCGGTGATCGTGATCGACTCCGGGCACACTTGCCGACAGCACGTGGTGATGTTGCAGTAGCCGATGTTGTGCGCATGTCTCAGGTCGCTCACCCGGTCTTCTACGTCAAGCGGATGCATTTCAAGAGCGGCGGCATATACCAGCAGCCGCGGGCCGATAAACTCGTCCTCCTTGTGGTGCTCGCGCAGCACGTGGCACACGTCCTGGCAGAGGAAACACTCGATGCACTTGCGAAACTCCTGCACGCGCTCTACGTCTGCCTGTTGCACCCGCCATGTGCCATCGGCAGCATCCGGAGGGCGTGGTTTGAATTGCTTGATCGTCTTCTTGGCGCGGAAGTTCCAGGAGACGTCCGTGACCAGATCGCGTATGAGAGGAAACGTATGCATCGGCTCCAGGGTCACTGGGGCATTCAGGTCGATGCCGTTGAGCCGTGTCATACACATCAGCTTGGGCACGCCGTTAATTTCAGCGGAACAGGATCCACATTTGCCTGCCTTGCAATTCCATCGCACGGCCATATCCGGTGCTTGTTGCGCCTGGATTCGGTGCACGGCGTCCAGTACGACCATGCCCTCCTCGACCTGTGTGGAGTAGTCCTGGAAGGTGCCGCCTGCGGAATTTCCGCGCCAAATGCGAAATGTCGCTGATGTGGCCATTTGCTTCGTCCCTCTGCTATTTCATCTCCTCGATCACTACCTTCAGTCCCTCAGGCATCGGCGCAACTGCGCGCTTTTCCACCAGCATCTCGCCGTCTGCGCCGCGCTTGATGACAATGTTGTACTTGCCCCACTCGGGATCCTTTTGGGGGAAATCTTCGCGGAACTGCGCACCGCGGCTTTCCTTTCGGAGCAGTGCCGCGCGTGTAATCGCCTCTGACACGACCAGCATGTTCTCCACATCAATCGCGGTGTGCCAGCCATTGTTGTACTCGCGATTTCCCGGCACGCCAGCCCGTTCCGCGCGCACGTGCAACTGCGCGGTCGCCCCGAGTGCCTGTTGCATTTCATCCTCCACGCGCACAATCCCAACCAGGTTCTGCATGGTCTCCTGCAGATCGTATTGAATCTGGTATGGATTCTCACCGGAAGGACCGCGTTCGAAGAAGGCCAACGCCGTTGTTGCCACGGATTGAATCTGCGCTTCGTCGACCGTCACTTTTCCGTTTTCGCTGGCGAATGCTGCAGCAAAGCGTCCGGCCCGACGCCCGAACACAAGCAGATCAGAAAGTGAATTACCTCCCAGTCGATTTGCGCCATGTAATCCTGCAGCGGCTTCGCCGGCGGCGAAAAGTCCAGGCACAGTGGACATCTGCGTCTCGCCATCGACGCGGATTCCACCCATCATGTAATGCGTCGTGGGGCCGACCTCCATCGGCTCCTTGGTGATATCAAGATCGGCAAGCTGTTTGAATTGGTGGTACATGCTGGGGAGCTTGCGTTTGATATGTTCTTCCGCTTTCGGCAATCGCTCCTTGATCCAGCTGATATCAAGAAAGACTCCGCCGTGCGGAGAACCCCGACCCGCCTTGACTTCACGATTGATGCACCGAGCTACATGATCCCTGGTGAGCAGTTCGGGAGGGCGCCGTGCATCTTTGTCCCCCTGGGTGTATCGCCAACCTTCTTCTTCACTGTCTGCGGTTTGCTCTTTGTAGAGATCTGGGATGTCGTCGAACATAAACCGACGGCCTTCGCTGTTGCGCAGAACACCCCCTTCGCCGCGCACGCCCTCCGTCACCAGAATCCCCCGAACGCTGATAGGCCAGACCATTCCGGTCGGGTGAAATTGAACGAACTCCATGTCCTGGAGCTCGGCTCCCGCCCGATAAGCGAGGGCGAGACCGTCGCCCGTATACTCCCAGCTGTTGCTCGTCACTTTGTAGGCGCGTCCAATTCCTCCGGTCGCGATCACGATAGCCTTTGCCTCCCACAGGTAGAAGCGGCCTTTCTCGCGATCGTACCCACAAGCGCCCGCAATGCGGCCTCCATCGAGCAAGAGGCTAAGAACTGTGCACTCCATGTGGAATTCAATTCCTGTGTGAATCCCATGGTCCTGGAGCGTGCGTATCATCTCCAGTCCGGTTCGATCGCCGACATGGGCCAGCCTGGGATATCTGTGCCCACCGAAGTTTCGCTGGAGAATCCTGCCGTCTGGCGTGCGATCAAAAAGCGCACCCCATGCTTCGAGTTCGCGTACGCACTCTGGCGCTTCCTTGGCATGAAATTCGGCCATGCGCCAATCGTTGAGATACTGTCCCCCGCGCATCGTATCCGCGAAATGAACCCGCCAGTTATCGCGATCGTCAACGTTGGCCAGTGCTGCCGCGATGCCGCCTTCTGCCATCACCGTGTGCGCCTTGCCCAGCAGCGATTTGCAGACGACCCCTACTGTTGCGCCGTTGGCGCCGGCTTCGATTGCGGCGCGCAGGCCTGCTCCGCCTGCCCCAATCACCAGCACATCGTAGGAGAACCGACGGAATTCCGGCATCTACAGAATTCTCCAATCGTGCCAGATTCCCATCGAACATAGCCGGACATAGATATCGGCGAATGCCACCCAAAGCAGGCTTGCCCAGGCCCACCTCTTATGCCCGGCGTTGAGGCAGCTTGCGCAATCGTAGATCTTGTGGCGTACAGGGTGATCCGAGATGCGGTCGAATGTTCCTCCAATGAGGTGGCGGAACGCGTGGCATCCGAAGATATATCCGGCAAGAAGCACAACGTTCACTACCAGAACAAGGCTTCCAATCCCGATTCCAAATCCATCAGGAAAAAAGAACGATCGTACGGCGTCGTAGACCAAAAAGCCCCAGACAATGTAGGAGAGCCTCAGGAAGTAGCGATGATAGTTCTGCAGAATGAGCGGGAAGCTTCGTTCGCCCCAATAGCTTTTGCGCGGCTCGCCCACTGCACAGGCGGGTGGATCGGCCCAGAACGACTTGTAGTACGCGCCCCTGTAGTAGTAACAGGTCACGCGGAACAGGCCGGGAATCCACAGAATGAAGAGGGCTGGAGAAAAGGGTAGAAAGCTTGGGTACCAGCCTGGCTTAGGACCAAACCAAGCGTGGGGAGAAGCACCGAAGAGCTCCGGCGAATAGAAGGGCGAGATATAGGGACCAAAGGTGTAATGGCTGTTCTGGAAGGCCGCCCAGGTAGCGTAGACCACAAACGCACCGAAACCGAGCAGGACCGCCGCCGGAGAAAGCCACCAGAAGTCACGTCGTGACGTTTGGCCAAACCTGCCGTTTTTCCAGACAACATCGGGAGCAGACATCGTCCTCCCAGGGCGGAGGAACTTCAGACTGCACCCTACCCGCCGGATGGCAAATGATTGTATAGCAAACCGTGCCCTCAGCAACTTCTGCGCATATGTCGATGCGAAAAGGGTGGGATCGAGGACGACATCGAGAAACCTTGCGTTGCCCATGTGCCCGACCTTAGGCTGGCCCCGCACATTGCGCAGGACGCCTCAGGAAGTCGAGACTGTCTTATGGGTGGCTTATAAGGCCTGGACTCATCATAGTTGGCGTGTTGTGGGCATGGACGTTGCTCGGACTCAGTAGTCGCGAAATCGCCGAGTCACTCACCGAGAAGCCGGAATCAGTCTCGCAAGTCGATTTCGACGAAAAAGAAGAATAGGAAGGGGACTCAAATCCGCCGATCCTTGCGATCGTGGGGGTTCGCCCCCCTCCCGGCACCAACTCCAGGCCTTTCTCGAGGCTAATTGTGCACCGGTGGTTTCTCGCGAACTCGCAGGCGCGGGATGCATGCCTCTGAGAACGGCTTCACCAGATATGTGCCTGGTATCCCGGAGACGATGACCGTTCCGTTGGCGTTGAAATGGACCGAGCGATACTCACCGTCTGGTAGGTCGCTGAGCCTCTTCCAAGTCTCTCCGCTGTCGGCGCTCACATACACACCTGTAATTGCAGTGACGACCTCTCGGTTCGGCCGCCGTGGGTCGACGTCGATGCCATAGGTTCGGAGGTTTGAGCCTGTTTCGTCGGACATGCGATGCAACAGGAAGTGCGCGTTCGTCACTCTTCTGACGACGCCCGGACCGGATGGATTGTAGATTCCCCAACAGGCGGCGATGTGGAGACCTCCGACAACACTCATCGCGTGGATCGCGGAGTCGGCGCCTACTCCATGAACGCGCCCCCATTGCTTCGTTCGAAGGTTGAGGACGTAAGCCTGATCGCCAGTTCCTACATACACGAATCCCGGGTCAGGGTTCTGTGGGTCGTCAAACTGAATCGACAGAAGGTCCATATCGGATGGAAGAGGAGGTAATGGGCCGTCCTCAATCCACGCTCCGTCGTCACCTCTGTGATACTCGAATATCTGCGGCTCGAGATCAAAATATCCGTAGCCGATGATCATGTGTTGTCCATCCGCAGTGATGGCGACGATGTTGGCACGCACCGGGTCGCCGCTCTTCTTCGTTATCGGAATCTTCGGGGGCAAGTCAGGAACGCGCGGGCCGGGAATCGCTTTCACCACAGGCTTGTAACTGTCCGGCTGAGGCAGGATCTGAAACGCTCCTCGTTGCGTGGTGATCACAAACTCGCTGCCGCCGGGCAAGACAGCCAGGCCGTTTCGAAGGCCTTCGGCGATCTGCGCATTGAAATACCTCGAGTCCACGCGCGCGATGGATGTCCAGGTCGCGCCCCCGTCCGCGGACTTAGAGATGTACATTGCCTGCTGCTGAGGCGGCACGCCTTCGCTCAGGTCTGCAGTGAGGCCCCATATCACGGTGTCATCGGCATCAGCCTCAGGGTCCGTGGCGATGGTTTCGATAAAGTCTGTAGCGAACTGATGGCTTCCGGGGAAGGCAGTCACCTGGTGCACGCGACAACTCTCAGGTGCGTTGCTCGCACCTGCGTCGTCTCTCACAGGCGGCGGGGAATTCGTGGAGGCGCTGTGTGCTGCAGACGCCCTCCGAGTCGACTGTCCCAAGGCCGTAACGGAGAGGGCTAAGAACACACACAACAGAGTTCTGCTCGGACCGGCGCGATCGATGTGCCTAATCGCCATAAGAACCTTCGAAGTAGGGCCCACTCTCGACTCTAGTCGCGACGGCCCGGAATCGCCAGAAGCGAGGAGGCAATTTACGAAAGAGGTTTCCCGAAAAGCGAGGTATTCGTTCAGGTGAGCTAATCTGGGATGGGTCAAAAATTGATCCGCACAGACTTTCCTATGACGAAGACGCGCACGGTCCCAACGATCGATGAATACCTGCGTCAGCGGTTGACGCCGGTTGAAGGCGCGATTCCGCAGATTCCCGGTATCGAGATGTACGGCAATTCAATCCCCGCCGAAACTGTCGGCGGCGATCTCTTCGAGTACATCAACTTTCAACAACGCTACGACATCGATGCGCGCATTCAGCGTGCCCAACGTCTCGCAAAGGAGTATCTCAAACCGCTTCCGCCAGGTGTTCCCGCGCGCAACTCTGTCGACGATCACGTGGAATGGCTCAGGGGAACCAACGGCTACAAGCCGGAGATGGAGGCTGAATACAGGTTCGCGAAGAGTTCCGAGCAGGTGCGCGTCGCGGAGGACCTGCCCGAGCTCTATTCGACCGCGGGAATTTTGATCGTGGACGCACAGGGACACGGAATCATCTCGGCCAAAATTGCGTCCACCGTTCACGATACCTTCCACGCTTTGCTGCTTGATGAACTGGACCAATACGGAAAGACAACGCCGGAACTGTTTGAAAATCTGAACCTCCGGCTGGCATTGTCCGCTACGGCGCGCAACACACTCGGAGTCACGCAGAAAGAGCGCTCGCGGGAAGTCGCGACGTTGCTCTATGGAGAGGTGCACCCGGACGGTTCCTTCCGCTTCGCAAACTTCGGGCATCCTCCGCCGCTGGTGTTCTCCGCGATCTCCTCTCAGTTACTCAAGCTGAACGAAGACCAGATGGCTCAGTTCCTTGCACTCGGCCTGCAACTGGTGGCAGACCATCCTGATCGTCAGAAGTACTTTTCGCTCAATTTTCGAAAGAGAAAATTTAACGCCTGCGACGTTGCTGAGATAACACTGATCAACCCGGGAGATATACTCGTCCTCTACTCCGACGGAGTGTACGACGGTAGCGACGAGGAACAGCGCGAGCACCTTGAATCGATTTTGCGTGAACACCAGCAAGAATCCGCCCGCGACATCTGCAACGCTGTGATGGATTACGCGCTGGCGCAGGATGAGCAACTCCGGCAGCACGGAGACCAGGCCTTGATCGACGACAAGACAGTCTTCATTGTCAAGCGCACTGAATAGCGATCAGGTTAGGCGCCGCTTGGCACCTGAATCGACTCAATCGCGGAGTTCGACTCAGCATCAACCGTGTACCGGTATTGCCCCAGTCGCGCTAACAGGATCACTGTCAGCGCCATCGCAACGCAGAAGCTTGCCAGCGGAACCGTATACGAATGAAAACGGTCGTATCCCGCGCCCATCAACAGCACACCTGCCGAGCCTGAGATCATGAATGCGCCAAATGCCACTCCGTAGGAGGTCCCAAAGGCGGCGAGGCCGAAGTATCGGCTCATCATGTACGCCATGCTCTCGACCTCCGCTCCCATGCCGAGCCCGGAAAGGAACGCGGCAACGAACGCAAGATTTCCCCTGACTCCCGTGCACAGGATTGCTATTCCCAATGCCGTTGCGCTGTAGAACAGAATCGCCACCCGAGGCGCAAACATGCGGTCGAGGAGATATCCGGAGCAAAGCCGGCCGACGATAACGGCAGCCCCTACAAGCGAAGTTGCCGTGGCAGCCCGCGCTGCGCTGACACCTCTGTCTGTAAAGATTGCGGCCATGTGAAGCGCCACACCGTGCACGCTAGCGCCGGCCAGCGAGAAGATGCAGAGCAACTGCCAGAAGGTCGGACTATGCCAGATCTCATGCCAGTTCATGCCAGTCTTTGCCCGCGGCCGCAAGTGCAAAAGCGTCGCCCTCTCATCACCATCCGGCTGAAGACCTCGCTGCTCCGGATCGTTCTGGAGCCCCGCGGCCAGCACCGGAAGCGGCACGAGCAGCACCGCGCCCCCGAAGATCGCAAATGTGCTTCGCCACCCGAACATCGCAATGAGGCGCTCTGCAAGAATTGGAAGGACCACCGAGCCGATTCCAATGCCCATCATCGCCAGGGCCAGTGCAAGCCCGCGATAGCGATTGAACCAGTGTGAAATCACAACGCCATAAGGAACGGGTGCGGATCCCGCGGTCATCGCAATATTCAGCAGTGCATAGAAAAGATAGAGCTGCCACAGACTGACGCCCACCCACAAAGCGGCGCACAAAACCAAGCCGTAGAAGAAGGTCGACACAACGATGAGGCGCTTCGCGCCGAAGCGATCGATGACCATGCCCACGCAGGGAATCGAAAGTGCGCCCATCGTGTTCGCCAGCGAAAATGCAAACGAGACAGCCGCGCGGCTCGCGTGAAAATCCGCGACCATCGGCTTGAAGAAGACGCTGAACGAAAAAACGACGATAGGGGCGCCGAGGAACAGACCCACTGCGCTCAGGGCAACAACTACCCACCCGTAAAAGAGTCGAGGCCTCTTGTTCATCACACTCCGTCCATCAAATTGAGGAACAGGGTCGCCGCGAACAGCTCACTATGCGGTTGTCACGTCAAGGTGGTGTTGTAAAGCACTATACCCGCAACAGCCCTGAATCAATCCGAAAATGGCCGCCGACTAAAACGCCTCTGGTACTCGGTCGACGCTCGCAAGGCTCACATCACGGCCCTGCGCTAAGCCGTAGATGACGACAGCAAGATAGGCGATCGCCACCACGATATACCCGCGCGCCAGGCTTCCCGTCGATCGCGCAATTGCTCCCAGCAGCGGCGGAAACGCAGCGCCACCAACGATTGCCATCACGATCAGCGCGCCGCCCATCTTCGTGTTTGTCCCAAGCCCCTTCACGCCCAACGCAAAGATCGTCGGGAACATGATCGACATGAAGAAGCTCGTCACCATGATCGCAATCGCGCCAGCGACCCCGGGGCGCGTCATGCCGAAGCAGACCAACACGATGTTCACGATCGCGTAGACCGCCATCATGCGCGATGGCCTGAACCACCGCATCAACCCGGTGGAGACAAATCGTCCCAGCGCGATGAGGATAAGGTTGCCCGTAAGAAACCATCCCGCCCCGCGCTCCGAGAAGGTCGTGTACTGCTTCACATATGGGATGAACGCCGACCAAGTCGTCACCTGTGCGCCGACGTAGAAGAATTGTGCGATCACAGCAAACCAAAGATGAGGATACCGCGCGAGTTCGCGAAAGCTCCCACGGTCCGCGCTATCGGCCGCCTCAGTCGCCATCGCCGGAAAACGCGTCATACCGATCAGCAATGCCCACAGCAATACGACGCACCCGAGCACAACGTATGTCGGCACAACACGCATAATCTCCGTGTGCAGATACGCTGCATAGGTTCCCGCAGCCTTCATCTGCGCCACCTTGTTCGCCGGCAACTCCACTCCGGAGAAGATGAAGTACGTCCCCACGAGCACACCCGTGATCGTGCCCGGCGGATTGAACGCCTGCGCGAAGTTTAGCCGCTGCTCTGACGTCTCCGCCGCGCCAAACTGCGCGATGAACGGATTTGCCGCGGTCTCCAGCGTCGCCGAGCCGCACCCGACAACAAACAGCGCAATCAGAAACGGTGCATACTGCCCGATCACCGCAGCGGGCCAGAACAGCAGCGTACCGGTGCCGAAGATGCACAGCCCCGCAAGAATGCCCGCCTTGTATCCCCACCGCCGCATCAGCAGCGCCGCCGGGAGCGCCATGCAGAAGTAGCCTGTAAACACCGCCGACTGCACCATCTGCGCCTGCAGCTGGGACAAGTTGAACCCCTTGCGAAACTGCTGCACAAGGATGTCCGTCAGATTGTTCGACATGCCCCAGATAAAGAACAGCACTACCACCAGCACGAACGGTAGCAGGTGCCCCGTCGGAAAAACCGGAGCATGATCGGTGCGAGTGGATGCGCTTGTCGGCTGCTGATTGGCTTGTGTTATCTGCACAGGGCTCCGAAAAATCTTAGTTGATCTCGATCACAATCTTCTCTGACTCACGCCTCAACAACGGGACACTCAACCTATCTTCAATCCATACGTCTTCATCGCGCAGCCACCGAAGATCGACTCACGTTCCTCTTCACTGAACTCCGCGAAGTAGTCGCGCAGAAGATCCCACCATCCCTTATAGCTCGTCCCCACCAGGCACACCGGCCAGTCGGAGCCCGCCATCAACCGCTGCGCCCCAAACGCCTCCAGAACTACATCGAGATAAGGTCGCAGCTGCTCAGGGGTCCAGTTCTTCGGATTCGCTTCGGTTACCATCCCGGGGATCTTGCAATAAACGTTCGGCCGCCGCGCCAGCTCAATGATCCTCTTCCGCCACGGTTCCAACTCACCTGTTGCAATCTTCGGCTTCGCCATGTGGTCCAGGACAAACGGCTGTTCCCGATGACGATCGACAAAGCGCGTCGCCTCCTCAAGTTGACGCTCAACGAGCAAAAGATCGTATACCAATCCGACACCGCGCAACGCACGAATCCCGCGATTGAACTCTGGTTGCTCCAGAAAACCATCCCGCTCCGCCTGCACCCAGTGGCGCAGCCCCACTACCTTAGCCTCCCGCGCGAGCTGTTCCAGTCGCTGCGGAAAATCCTCTGCCGCGATCCTCGCCCACCCCACAACACCAAGGATCTGCGGCGTCTCGCGCGAGAGTGAAAGCAGCCACTGGGTCTCGCTCTCATGCTGTCGAGCTTGAACAACTACAGCTCCATCCACATTCGCGGCTACCAACTCACGCTGAAGATCCGCCGGCAAAAAGTCGCGCTGAATCTCCGTCAGCGGACCGTCGATCCATTCGTACTCGGCTGCCGAATAGCGCCACATGTGATGGTGCGCATCGATCGTCGGGGTCCCCATCGACCGTTTAGTGGTCGTCCTGCTCACCTTCACCTTATCCCGCATCAACTCGCTCCGTCCCATTTCAAACAATGCAACGCGTTTTTCAATCCACAACATAATACCTTTTCGCTACTGCAGCCTTCCCGTGCAAAGATGCGACTCTCAAGCCGGGTTGTCTGCTACCGCCAAGTAGACTGGTACCAGGTGAATTCAGCAGTTCTATGGCTCCAATCCTCACAACTCAGGCGATCTCGAAGCGGTTCGGCGCAACGCCTCTCTTTGAGAACCTCTCTTTCTCGGTCAACGACGCCGACCGCATCGGACTCATCGGCCCCAACGGCGCCGGCAAGTCGACTCTTCTCGCGCTGCTTGCCAACGAACAGCGGCCCGACAGCGGCGAGGTCACCGTTCGCCGGCGCGCAACCGTTACTTACGTCCAACAGAACTCACAATTCCCGCCGCAGGTCACCGTCCGCGAGATCGTCGAGCGTGCGATGGACCGCGCCGCCGTTCCCGCAGGCGAGCGCGAGCAGCGGCTTCGCGAGGCACTCGGGCGCGCCGGCTTCACCGACGGTGGCTCCGCAGGTGCATCATTCAGTGCCGCCGCTGCAAACCTCAGCGGCGGCTGGCGCAAGCGCCTCGCTCTCGTCGAGGGAATCGTTCAGCGCCCGGATGTGCTGTTACTCGATGAGCCGACAAACCACCTCGACATAGACGGCATCGAGTGGCTCGAAGAGACGCTGCGCACGGCGCGCTTCGCCGTCGTGGTCATCACGCACGACCGTTACTTCCTCGAGAACGTCGCAAACGACATCATCGAGCTCAGCCCCACCTACGCCGAAGGTCTGTTGCGCGTGCACGGGAACTACTCGGACTTTCTCGAGACACGCGAAGCCTACATGGAGTCGCAGATGCGCGTGCAGGACGGACTTCGCAATCGCGTGCGCACCGAGATCGAGTGGCTACGACGCGGGCCCAAAGCGCGCGCTACAAAGGCTAAGGCGCGAATCGATAATGCAAATACACTCATCGGCAAACTTGCCGAGGTTGATGCCCGCCTGCGAACCTCAACCGCATCGATCAGCTTCGACGCGACAGATCGCGAGACGAAGCGCCTGATCGAACTCGAAAACGCCAGCGTAGCACTCGAAGGGCGCGAGATCGTCCGCAACATAAACCTGCTGCTGACGAATCGCGCGCGCCTCGGCGTCATAGGCCCGAACGGCGCAGGGAAGACGACCATTTTGCGCGCAATCACCGGAGAGGTTCCAGTCGCCTCTGGCAAGGTAAAGCGAGCACCTTCGCTGCGCATCGTCTATCTCAGCCAACTGCGCGAGCTCGATCTCTCACTCACGCTGCATCGCGCGCTCGCACCAGACTCTGACGCAGTCGTCTATCAGGGCCGCGTCGTTCACGTCGCGAGTTACGCAGCGAAGTTCCTCTTCACGGGCGACCAGCTTCGTCAGCCTGTTGAGCGGCTCAGCGGTGGTGAGCGCGCCCGCGTCCTTCTCGCTCGCCTGATGCTGCAACCTGCAGACGTCCTCATTCTCGACGAGCCTACAAACGATCTCGACATCCCTACGCTCGAGATCCTCGAAGAGGCCTTGCAGGAGTTTTCAGGCGCAGTCGTCTTGGTAACTCACGATCGCCATCTCCTCGATCGCGTCACCGACAGCGTGCTCGGACTCGATGGCCGTGGCAATGCTGCGCTCTTTGCCGACTATCTGCAATGGGAACAATGGCGCGAGAGCACCTCCGCCGCTGCTGAGCCCAAGCCTGGTACCAGCGCACCGACAAAAGCCGCTCCTCAAGCCGCCGCGAAGAAGAAGCTCTCTTATATGGAGCAGCGGGAGTTCGACAGCATCGAGGCATCGATCGAGGCCGCGGATGAGCGACTCGCCGCAGCAAAGCAGCGTATCGAAGATCCGTCAGTCACAACCGATCCCGCAGCTCTTACCGAAGCCTTGGCCGAACTCGAAGCAGCTCAGGCAGAGCATGATCGCCTGCTGGAACGCTGGGTAGAACTGAGCGAGAAGGCGGGATAGGCAAACATAAAGTTGCTGCATCCCGCGAGAACCGCATCTCAGGGGCTATGGCCACTAAGACGTGGGGAAGACGATCTTCGGCCGATGAACCTGACGGCTTTATCTCGCCTATGCTGTGTGAGCCGGTCCGCGCGCTCCCGCGAGGCGACGATTGGATCTTCGAGATCAAGCTCGACGGCTTCCGCATCATTGCTTCGAAGCTCAGCGACGATCAGGTCACACTCTGGTCGCGCAATGCCAACAGTCTCAATCGAAAGTTCTTCTACATCGCAGATGCGCTTAACTTTCTCCCGCATGACACGACTCTCGATGGAGAACTCGTCGCTCTGGATGACGCAGGCCGTCCGCAGTTCAGTCTCCTGCAGAGTTTCCGCAGCGCTGCCGATCGCGTGCGCTTCGTAGCCTTCGACATCCTTCGACTGCGCGGGCGTAACCTGATGAGCCTTCCATTGCTTGAGCGTAAAGAGATTCTTACGCAAGAGGTCCGCGATCGGGCGCCCATGATTCTCGTAAGCGAATTCAACAAAGGCAACGCCGCAAAGATGCTGCGCCAGGTCAAAGAGCGCAAACTCGAAGGCCTGATTGCAAAACAGAGAGACAGCATTTACGAGCCCAGAGAACGCAGTGGCGCGTGGGTAAAGCACCGCGTCAACCAAGGACAGGAGTTTGTTGTGGGCGGCTACATCCCGGGCACGCATGGGTTCGAAGGGCTGCTGGTCGGCTTCTACCGTGGGAAGAATCTATTGTATGTCGTCAGTCTTCGCGCCGGCTTCACTGCTGCGACGCGCGAAGAAGTGTTCGCGAAGATGAAAGAGCTCGCCATCGGCGAGTGCCCGTTTGCGAATCTGCCGCAGGAGGGGAGTAAGTCGCGTTGGGGTGGTGAGGGGATGACGTCGGAGAAGATGCGGCGCGTGACCTGGGTGAAGCCGAAGGTCGTCGTGCAGGTGGAGTTTGTCGAGTGGACCGGAGACACGCACCTGCGCCACGCAAAGTTCGCAGGAATCCGTGAAGACAAACGTGCGAAGGATGTCGTGAACGAGAGCTAATCCTTGCGGACTACTTCACCGTTTTTCATCACAAACTTCACGTGCGTCAGCGTTGAGATATCGGTGAGGGGGTCGCCGGGGACGGCGATGATGTCGGCGAAGAAGCCGGGCTTGAGCTGACCGATCTGCTCGGCCCAGTCGAGCAGCTTCGCGCCGTTGATGAGGCCGGCGCGAAGGGTGTCGGCCGGGGACATCCCGTACTTCACCATGAGTTCGTACTCGCGGGCCTGCGTTCCGTGCGGGAAGGGACCGACATCGGAGCCGACGGCAAAGGGCACGCCTGCGGCCATCTGCTTCTTGAACTGTTCGGCATGGTAGTCGAGCTCGTTATCCATTGTCTGGCTGCGATCTGCGGTCTCGGCGTGCTGGCCGAAGTACTCACTGATGGCGAAGGTGGGCACGGCGTAAATCTGCTTCTCGCGCATCAGCTTCATGGTCTCGGACGAGAGCGACCATGCGTGGTCGATGGAGGCGACGCCGGCGGTGGCGGCATAGAGGGCGCCGGGTTCTCCGGTGCAGTGGACGCCGACGCGTGAGCCGGTGCGATTGGCCTCTTGGACGGCTGCTGCGAGCTGGGCCTCGCTGTACTGGTAGGGCGTGGTGAAGACGGGATTGGGGCCAGGGAAGCCGGTGAGATGGTCCCGTCCGGTCTCGTAGATCTTGGTGAAGTCGGCGCCCTGCTTGCGCTGGGCTCTCATTACCTTGATGAGCTCGGTGGAGTCATCGGCGCGGTCGGCGTTGGAGAGCAGGTGCTCCTCGGGGTTGAGGCCGGAGTTGTCCTCGTGGCCCCCATTGATATCGATGGCGTTGCAGGACATGCGCATGCGCGGACCGGGGATGAGGCCGGAATTAATCGCGTTGCGTACGGCGACATCGGCGCAGCCGGCCCCCTCGGTACCCATGTCGCGCTCGGCGGTGAATCCGGCGAGGAGGTCGCCTTTGGCGGCGGCGGCGGCGAGGAGGGTGCGCTGGGGTACGGATTCGAGGACGGTCTGGAAGGCCTCGTTGCCGGGGTGGAGGAAGAGGTGGACGTGGGCGTCGATGAGACCAGGCATCAGGGTCGCGGTGCCGAGGTCGATGGTCTCGGCTCCTGCGGGGTGGGAGACGTGCTCGCCGACCTCGGTGATGCGGTTGCCGGTGACGAGGACTTCGCCGGGGGAGAGGAGCTTGCCGGCGGCGACGTCGAGCAGGTGCGCGGCGTGGAGGACTGTGGATTTCTGGGTCTGCTGAGATGGGGCGGCGACGGGAAGCAGGAGCGCGGCGGCGAGGATCTGGTTTCTCATCGGGGTAAGGATACTGCATACCCTTTCCCCGGCTTTTTGTGCCCTCTATGTTCTTATGGTGTCCCTCCCTGGGCTCCGCCCGACGCTGGTATAGGTCGCGCCGTTGGCGCTTATTTGGGGCCGAAGGGTTCGTCGGCGGAGGGGCCGTAGAGGCCGGGGACAGGGATGTCGTTAAGGCGGAGGTAGACGCCGAGTTGGGCGACGTGGTGGATCATGTGATCGAAGAAGAGGCCGCGGAACATGGCAGCGCGGGGAGCTTCGCCGATGAGCTGCGCACCGAAGCTGAAGCGCCAGGGTTTCTGGAGGGCTTCGTCGCTGGCGTTGACGAGTGAGGCGCGGCACTTTTGGGCAGCGTCGTCAAGCGCCGCGAGGGCGTGGGCGCGGCCCTTCCAGTCGAGCGGCATGTGTGGGCGCGTGGAGGCGGCCATGTCCATGCCTTCGTCTTCGAGGATGTAGTAGCCGAAGAGCGGGATAGTGGCGCAGTGCATTGCGAGACGGCCGAAGGGCATGGACTTGTCGTGCGGCTTCCAGTTGGATGTAGTGTCGATGTCGTCAGGGACGCGCTCGAGGGTGCGACGGTTGTTTTCGATCTCTTTGTCGAAGTCGAGGAGGAGGATGTCGGCGATCTTCATGGTGTGACCTCGTGAGTGGGAAGGGCAAGCAGCAGCAAAGGCTTTGACGCAAAGGGCCGCGAAGAGAGACCTAGATTCCGGTGACGTTGAAGCCGCAGTCGACGAAGGTGATCTCGCCGGTGACGGCGCTCGCGAGATTAGAGCAGAGGAAGAGAGCGGTGCCGCCGACCTCTTCCTGTTCGACGTTGCGGCGGAGCGGGGCGCGGTGGGTGACCGTGTCGAGGATGGTGGCGAAGTCTCCGATGCCGCGAGCGGCGAGCGTGTTGATGGGGCCGGCGGAGATGGCGTTGACCCGGATTTTTTTCAGACCGAGCTCAGCGGCGAGATAGCGCACGGCGGCTTCGAGACCGGCTTTGCAGACGCCCATGATGTTGTAGTTGGGGAAGACCTTTTCGGCGCCGTAGTAGGTGAGCGTGAGGATGGAAGAGCCTTCAGGCATCAGCGGAGCGGCGACGCGGGCGATGGCGATGAGCGAGTAGACGCTGATGTCGTTGGCGATGGCGAAGTCCTGGCGCGTGGTGTCGAGGACTGCGTTCTTGATGTTGGGGGCGAAGCCGATGGAATGGACGAGCGTGTGGATGGCGGGGAACTTCGCCTGAATCTGCGCGAAGGCCGCGGCGATGGCGTCGTCGCTCGAGACATCGCATTCGACCAGCAGGCCGGTGTCGGATTGGCCGAGGGAGGCGAGGAGCTCTTCGGAGCTTTTTCTCAGGCGATCGGACTGGTAGCCAAGCACCAGCGTGGCGCCGGCCTGGGCGAGCTTTTCCGCGATGGCGTAGGCGATCGAGCGCTTGTTGGCGACTCCGAAGACGACGGCGACCTGGCCTTGCATATTGATCATGAGAGCTCCTGTTCCGTGGGTCAGGATAGCAGGATGGGGCGTGGAGAATTTGTCGTGGGGCGGGAGACTCACTTCGCGGCGTAGGTGGTTCCGCCGTTGTAGTCAGCGAGCATGGTGTCGTGGAGGGAGGTGATGGTGGCTTCGTCTGTGACGAACATGCCGAGCTCGCGGTTGGAGTTCATCGACGCGCTGGAGTAGTTGATGGACCCCATGTAGGCGTTTTGTGTAGGGAGGCCGTAGTCGGCGACGACGGCCTTGGCATGGATGTAGAAGCCGGTCGTGCTGTCGGGGTAGGTGTGGACGCTGCAGCCGGCCTTGGTGATGGCGGCGAAGCTGCTTGCGTAGGAGGTGTTGTTGACCATGGCGACCTGCACCTGCACGCCGTTCTTGCAGGCGGTTTCGAGCGCAGTAAGGATGGCGGTGGCGCTGGAGGCGAGCTCTTCGTTTTCAATGAGCAGTGTCTTCTTCGCGAATGCGATGAGGTTGACCATGGCGGTCTGCGCAGTCGTGGGGCTCCAGATGAGGTGGCTGCCGGAGCCTGGGGTGTAGTTGAAGTCGGAGGCCCCGGAGGTACCCGAGGCGGTGGTGCCGGCGGCGAAGTCGGCGCTGAAGGTGGCCGCGATGGCGGCGACGTCTGCAGGGTCGTTCTCGATCATGGCGAAGTCGCGGGTGGTGGAGTAGTACTGCGGCTGCAGGTTGAGAGACATGATGGCGGCCTGCGTGCCGTCGATGATGAAGCTCTTTTCATGCGTGGCCTGGAAGGCCTTGTTGGCCCAGACGGCGCTGCATTGGGGCTGGGCGTTGAGCTGCGTGAAGGCTGAGGTGTTGCCGGACTTTTCGAGATTTTGGTCGAGGATGACGCGCACGGTGACTCCGCGCTTGCAGGCGGCGAGGAGATCGCTGGTGAAGGTGGGGTCCTCGAGCGCATACATCGTCATGTCAATGGACTTCTGCGCGCCGTTGATGAGGGCGTAGAGCGGCGTGGCACTCTTGTCGGCCTGAGGGAAGGTGTAGAGCGAGTAGGTGACCGACGTGGAGGGCGCGGTACCTGTGGCGGCGGTACCTGTGGCGGCGGTGCCTGTGCCGTTGAGCCTGATGGAATGGGGTGAGCCGGGGTCGTTGTCGGTGATGCTGATGGTGGCGGCGAGGCTGGCGGCGGACTGCGGTTTGAAAGTGATGTTCACGGTGCAGCTGGCGGAGGTTGCGAGCGAGGCTCCGCAGTTGCTCGTCATGGCGAAGTTGGCGGTGTCGCTGAGGGTGATGCTGGAGAGCGCGAGTGCGGCTGTGCCGGTGTTGGTGAGCGTGACGATTTGAGCGCGGCTGGTCTGGCCGGCGGCGGCGGTGAAGGAGAGTGCTATATCAGAGAGCGCGAGTTGGGGTGAATCGGGGGCAGATTTTTTGTCCTGGGCGCTGGCGGTGCGGAGTCCGCAGCCGATCATCAGTGCGAAGAGAAAGAGGACGTCGGCGGAGAGAGAGCGAGCCATGGCGTTGGCCTCTGCTGTGACGGACTTCCAAGACTGAGACGCAGGCTACTCGGAATGGGTAAGCGCCGGAACTGCGCATTCCGGCAGGGGCTGAAGCCAGTCCCTTTCAAAGCAGATACTTCCGCTCCGGGACAACCGCCTCAGTCGTTGA
>CAWHBA010000025.1:0-42494 GCA_963827415.1 uncultured Acidobacteriaceae bacterium | reverse complement strand
CTCTTGTGGGATACCGTCAGCGTCGCGTCGGCCGCATGCTGACACTCGCGCCCACATACGATGAAACTCCCGCGCGGATGGGCCGCCTCACACGCCGTAATCTCCGCTACTATCGCCGGCACCTTGCATCACGCGTGCAGCTGAGCTTCGTCGCAGACGCCCGTCCTCTGCTGACCTTCGAAGAGTTCAAATAACGTAATCGACGCCTCGCTGAATCCTGTGCGGAACCGCAGAGAGCTGCAACTGCGATGGCGCAGCTCGTGTGACCGTCCAGCGGGCTACATTACCGGGCTGCGCACAGTGGAAGGGAAGTGGCTGAGCCTTCTCGGCGGCTGGCGCGACGACGCGACGACCGTGCTCCATTGGCAGCTTAACAGCTCAGGGTATGAGCACGATTCGGTCGGGATCGTCATTCGTTCGTTCTTCCTCGAGCACGAGATCGCGCAGGGTGCGCGCAAGCTGCTGATGTTCGGAGGAACCCCGCACTCCATTCGGCACGCGTTCGACGAAGATACGATCGCCGATCTGGTGCTATGCAGACCCAGTTTGCGCGCAGCCGTGCTTCGCGTTCCGCGCGACATCTTGCCCCTATCGACGGGAGGTGTACGAACCACCTGCTTCAGGTGCTTGCGACGGTCTCACTCAAGCAGGCCTCGTGGTCTCCTCAATCTTCGAATGTGTTGAAGCATTCGTCGCCAGGGACGTACGAGGCAGGCTGATACGGCAGGCGGCCGTGGCCACCGATGATGTTGGCGCGAAGCGCTCTGGGAGCGACTTGGCCATCAAACGAAAACGCCAGAGACCGAAGTCTCTGGCGCTTTCATCGTTGACAATCTCGCAGCGTGGCAGATCCCGTCTCAGGCTTTCCGTCGGCAGACCCTCTCAGCTTGCGCCGAGCGTCGCGTCCTCCGTCTCTGCCTTCGGCTGAACTTCCGGCTTGCGCCTTCCGCTCCTCCTCCAGCTCTTCCGAAGACCAGGCTTCCGGCTTGCGCCTTCCGCTTGTATTCTCCGGCCCGTCCGGTTGTCCCGGCCTCTCCCGACTCGCGTCGGACACCTTGGCTCCCGGCTTCCTGTGGCTGGCTCTCCCAACTCTCGTCGGGCGCTCCGTCCTCAGGCGTTGTGCCTTCGACCGACTTCCGGCCTCAATCTTCCATGAATCCTCTGAGTTTGCTTCCGGTCAGCGTCCGGCTTGCGCCTTCTTCTGGGTTCGTCTGCTAGTTCAGCAATTCAGTTCCGACTTGCTGCTCGTTCATCAGTTGGACAAACATTACGGATCAGCCACCTGTGCATGCAAGTGCAAATCATGTCGTTTGTGTGGATAGCCGGTCGGCTTCAACTGAGCGCGCGAAACTGAGCTTCCGAGAGAGTGAACGCCGGGGAAATATGATCCAGATGCTAGGGAAAACGAAGCCTGGGCGCTGGCTATCAGGAAAAGTAATCCATACGGCGTTACGAATGGGCCTGACGTTCGATGACTATCGTTGGTTGCCGCGCGATCTCCCGCGAATACACTTCGGTTGAATACAAGCGAAAGTGCAGTAAGCCCCCAATGCGCGCTCGAGCAAGATACCGGGCCCAGTCTCATCCGGAGGCTTACTATGCACAGATTTGCTTTGAGTCTGATGGCTCTTGGCTTGGCAGGGCTGGTGACACCGGCGTTTGCCGACAACATTCCCTACCCAAATGTTGGCCACGTTGCACCATCCACTACCGTCACGGCCACCGGCAACACGCTTGACGTCTACTTCTACGGCAGCAGTGCCGGCGACACCGACGACATCGAGGTCGAGGACCTGACGCAAGGTTGGATCAGCGGACCCATCCTCAACAACCATTCGTCGGTTCCAGGGCAGGAGTCCATTTTCAGCGTGAATCCGGGCGATGTGCTCATCTTCTATATCGTGAATGAGAACACGGGCGAGACGTACTCTTCCGTTCCCGGCGACAGCGACGATGGCTACAATCACGCCTACATCACGCCCTTCAGCGGGAATGGAACCATCCCGGCTGGAACATTCGTAGGCCTTGAGGACCTGTACATTGGCGCGAACAGTGACCATGTTTGCGGCGGTGAGAGCAACCAGTCTGACTGCGACTACAACGATGACGAATTCGTCTTTCTTGGCGTGACTTCGGGATCAGCTCCGGAGCCCAGCTCGTTGGCGCTTCTTGGCACGTCGATTCTTGGCGTGGCGGGAATTGTTCGCCGTCGCTTCAACCGTGGCTAGTCACGACTGTGTCACTTCATTGCACAGCGAAAAGGCAGACCGCAAAGGTCTGCCTTTTCACTGACCGCTTTAGAAGTTATTTTGTCTGCGGGAGGACGCGAACCTTCAGCAGGAGAGGCATGGCAGTGGGCTTTGAGTTGAGTGATGCGGGTGTGAAGCGGTAGTTCGCAACGGCGTCCAGGACGCCGCGGTTCAGCAGCGGATCCTCAGACTCGACGATCTTCAGATCGGTCGGTACGCCCTTCTCGGTGACTGTCATCGACACTGTCACCGAGCTCACGTGATAACGCTGCATGTCCCAGTTATGCTGGTCTTCCTTGATGTTGGTCCACTTGACCAGCTTCGGCGCGAAGAGATGGCTGGTTAGCTGAGTGACGTTTCCAGAGGGAGTGCCGTCCACAGCGTTCGGGGTAACGAGCTTGGATTCGAGGACTGGCGCGTTTGCGCCGCGGGGTTGAGCAGGGGACTGGCTCTGAGCGTGAACCAATGCCGGAGCCAAAACGAGGGTAGCCATGAGGACAATCCGCATAAGAGCGTCTCCTTGGTGTTACGTCAACGGGCACCCGCCACCACAATACACCGATTGAGATACGATTGTCAAACAATTCTTGGTGAATGTGATTACCGCCTGATTCTGCGTGAGTTAATAAGACATGGTTTCGGCGGATAGCCAAACTCCCAGGTGGTCGTTGACTCATGCGCTCACGAGCAGCCGGCGACTCACTCAAGGGGCTCAGCCTATCCGGGACCCTGCCCCTAGACTGAAGGAATGAGAATGATCATCGCGAAGGCGCTCGCCAGAAGCTTCGCTGTTGCACCACTTCTCTGGCTATTCTTCGCGGGGCCTTCGAAGGCGCAGGACGTTGTGCGGCCACGCATCACAGCAATCTCGCACGTCGGCTACTTTGTCTCTGATCTTCCGAAGACCATCTCGTTCTGGCACGACCTGCTTGGCTATGACGAGTCCTACGATCTGAAGAAGCCCGGCAGCGATGAGGTCCGCATCGCCTTCATCAAGATCAATGATCGTCAGCACATCGAGCTGTTCAATGAGCCGCCCACCACGCCGCGCAACATGATGAGTCACCTCTGTTTCTCGGTAGATGACATCGAGCGGATGCGCGCCTTTCTTCGCTCCAGGGGCTACGAAGTCCCGCCCGGCAATGGTGCAAAGACTCGCGCGGGCGATTACGCCTTCGAGATCAAAGACCCCAACGGCATGCTGATTGAGTTTGTCCAGAGCCTTCCCTCGGGCAAGGAGATGCAGGCGTCAGGCAAGTTTCTTCCAGCGACACGCATCTCGCCGCGCATCTATCACGCGGGATACCTCGTCGGGAACGCCGAGAAGACGATGGAGTTCTACCGCATGCTCGGCTTTACTGAGACCTGGCGCGGTGGGTCCAATCCGAATGAGCTGAGCTGGATCAACATGAAGGTTCCTGACGGTGATGACTACGTCGAGCTGATGCTCTATCACCCGCCTTTCGATCCCAAGGGTTTCGGAACAAAAAATCATCTTTCGCTTGTGGTCCCGGACATTCAGAGGGCTGTCGCGGAGTTGCAGTTGCGTGCTGCGTATAAGGAGTACGCCAAGCCGCTGAACATCCAGGTCGGAAGGAACGGCAAGCGCCAGGTGAACCTCTACGATCCCGATGGCACGCGCGTTGAGCTGATGGAAGCCAACACCGTGACGGGCAAGCCTGTGCCGTCGTCGACTGCGCCACCACCGCCGTCAGCATACTGAACGCATCTGCAAACCGTCGCGCCACGAACCTCCTCCTTTCAAAGAACCGCTTCATTACACTGGCTCGAACCTCAAGGGAGTCGGCCATGTGGAAGTATGCAGGTATCGTTGTCGCCGTCGCCGTGATTGCGATTCTCATCTTCGCCGCGTCGAAGCCGGCGACGTATCACGTCGAGCGTTCCACCACCATCGCGGCCACGCCGGACAAGATCAGTCCGCTCGTCGCCGACTTTCATAACTGGGACCAGTGGTCGCCGTGGGCGAAGCTCGACCCGAACATGCACGTGAGCTACAGCGGTGCGCCCGCGGGACAGGGAGCCATTTACGAGTGGCAGGGAAACAGCAAGGTCGGGAAAGGCCGGATGGAGATCCTCGCGGCCGAGCCGACGTTGACCTCCATCAAGCTTGATTTCCTCTCACCGTTTGAGAGTCATAATCGTACGAACTTCATCCTCGAGCCGCAGGGAACGACGACGCGCGTCACATGGGCGATGGACGGACCAAACACCTTCGCGAGCAAGCTCATGAGCGTGTTCGTCTCGATGGACAAGATGATCGGCAAGGACTTCGATAGTGGTTTGAGTCAGCTCAAGTCCACCGCCGAGAAGCAGAGCTAAGACGATTCCCGCTTCAGGGTCGATTAGCTGAGATGGCTGGTGGGTTTTGTGGGCAATGTGAAATGGAAGGTTGACCCCTCGCCGAGCGTGCTCGTGGCCCAGACGTGACCGCCGTGCTGCTGGATGATGCTGCGGCAGATGGCGAGGCCGAGTCCGGTCCCGCCCATCGTGCGCGAGTCCGATGCGTCGACCTGCTTGAAGCGGTCGAAGATCTGCTGCAGCTTGTCGGAAGGAATGCCGCGGCCGTGATCTTCCACTTCGATCAGTGCCTCATCCGGCGTAACGTAGTGCGCGACCAGGCGAACCTCGCTGGGAATCGTCGAAGCCTGCGGAGAGAACTTGATGGCATTCGAGATGAGGTTGTGCAGCGCCTGCAGAATGCGGTCGGGGTCGGCCCACACAACAACGTTGTTCGCCTCCAGGTGGAAGCGGATATTGGCACGCATTGCCATTGTCTGATGCTGCATCGTCACGCGCTTGAAGAGGTCGTCGACCGAGGTCGGCGCGAAATGCAGCTCTGCCTTGCCAGAGCCGATGCGCTCGAGATCGAGAATGTCGTTGACCAGGCGCACGAGGCGATCCGTGTTGCCAATGGCAATCTCCATCATCTGGCGCATCTTCTCGGGCCGCGCATTGAGGGCGCCCCCGGAGACAAGGCCTAGCGCAGCGCGCAATGACGTGAGTGGAGTGCGCAGCTCATGCGAGACCGTCGAGATGAACTCGTCCTTCATGCGATCGAGTGCGTTGCGTTCGCTGATGTCTGTGAAGGCGACGACGACACCGACGGCGCGTCCGCGCTCGCCGTTGGAGAGCATGGTCTCCGATTCAAGTCTGGAAAGCTCTTCCGCCCCCGCGTCCTCTGCTTCTGCACTTGCACCGAACCACGGTCTCGGATTGCGCGTCGCAGCTTCGAGCGCCGCCGGCTCATTCTCGAGAGCAGCTTCGATCTGCGGTCGTGCGACGTACTCGACGGCGAAGCTGCTGCCGTCCTTCCGCCAGAAAACTTCGTTCGCGATGCGCACGGTGGAGAGGTGCTCGAGGCTGGCCTGGATGGGGCTCTCTTCCTTGGGATACGCCGATCCATCGACGCGCGTGTGATGGATGAGCTCGTGCATGTTGCGCCCGAGGATCTCCTCCTGCCGGTAGCCGAGCATCGTGGCGGCTGCAGGATTGACGAGCGTAATGCGGCCTTCGAGGTCCAGCGCGAAGATGCCGTCACCCACAGACTCAAGCACGGAGTCGCTCTGCCGGCTGAGCGTGTTGAGCTGCGCCTCGGCACGGATCTGCTCCGTGACATCCACGCCGAAGCCGAGCACGTAGCGCTCGCCGTCCACCGGCGCCACAACGCGATTGCGATACGCGAAGGCGCGCTCGTCACCGCGTGCATTCCGCAGGTGGAGCAGGCCTTGCGCCTCTTCCTTGCTGCGCAGATCTTCAAAATAACGTTCGAGCAGGCTGCGGCGCTCCGGCTCCGTGAAATCCTGCAGCGTCTTGCCGACGACCTCCGGCACCGTGTAGCCAAGCCCGGAAGCGCCGTGCTCGTTGATCGAGAGAATCTTGCCGTCCATGTCGTGCGTGCAGACAAGACCAAGCGAACCTTCGACGATCTGACGGTAGCGCGACTCGCTCTCGCGGATGGCGGTCTCAGCGACGCGCTGCACGGTGACGTCGATGCCGGTCGCGATGACGAAGGCGACCTGCGCGTGCGAGTCGAGCATCGCCGTCGCGGACCACGAGATGCGGCGGCGCACGCCATCGGCCGAGAGCCAGTAGTTTTCGTAAGTTGTGGGGAACTGCCCGTTGCGAATGCGCTGGAAGTTGTCGACGTATTCGGGAATCTCTTCCTTCGGGATCAGCCGCTCCCACGCGAACTTGCCGATGAGGTCCGACGACTGATAACCGGAGATAATCTCGCAGGCGCGGTTGAAACGGACGATACGTCCAGCTGTGTCGAAGACCACGACCAGCGCGCCAACGGTGTCAAGCACTGCCGAGACGAAGTTGCGTTCGACGGTGAGTGCCGACTCCACTCGCTGGCGTGCGCGCGACGACTGTCCATTCTCGCGGACGCGCTTTGCCAGTTCCAGACGCGTGGTGACGAGATTCGAGAGCGACTCCAGTGCCTCAAGCTGCGTACTCGTCAGCTTGCGCGCCGAGGTGTCGAGAACCACGACGCACCCGATCGTGACAGAGTCCGGCGTCAGCACCGGAGCTCCCGCGTAGAAGCGATAGCGCTTGTCACCCACGGGAATGCCATTCGGCGCGTACTCGGGGTCGCGACGCGCGTCAGGAATCTGGTAGAGGCCGTCGCCGTTGATCGTGGTTTCGCAGGGAAGTGTGCGCCGCGGAGCCGAGGTCTGCTCGATGCCATAGCGGCCGACGAGTAACACCTCGTCCTGCTCGACGACGGTCACCGCACCCACCGGTGCATTGCATACGTGGGCTGCCAGGCGCGCGATGTCGTCCAGTGCGGTGTCATGTGGCGCCTCGCGCAGGTCATAGTTTCTCAGGGCCTGTAGGCGAGGCTGCTCAAGCGTCGAGTTGAGCGGGCTTAGTTCGATCATTGCTACACAAATGAGAATACGAATTGTAGGCGGTGCTGTGGCTGCCACTTTCGCGCTAAGTGGCGAACCGATGGTCGAGGCAACTTATTCTGCCGGTGGAGCTTCTGTGGAATCTCTCAGGGTTGCGGCATTAGGGACGGAGCGTCGTCTGCGCTAGCGTCCAGGGCCACCTTCCAGTGACCATTTACCTTCTTCCAGAAGGTGATGTAGCGCCCCGAAGCCGCAATCGGCTGGCCCTTGGCATCCTGTCCATGGGCCTCATAATGGCCCCAGGTGAAGCCCGTGTCGCCGGCCGGCCCCATCTGGGCGCCCTCGGCATACCAGGTGAGCTGGTAGGTTTTGGGGTCCCAGGTGGCCTGCCCGGCGATAGCAGTCCGGCCCTGCACCGCGGGCTTGCCATTGTTCAGCGTCACCCCATCGTCCGCAAACCATGAGGCGAAGGCCTTCCCACCGCCCTTGGCCACGTCGTTTTCGAAGTCGCCCTCCAGCTTCACCAGCTCCAGCGCTCCGGCCGAGATCGCCGGGATCGGCATCGGGACCAGCGTGTGCTTGTCCGGCACGGCCGGAACCGGAGGAGGCACCGACGGCTGCTGCGCGTGGGCAGGGCAGAGGACCAAAGCGAAACCAAGCGAAAGCGCGAAGATGAGGGCGGACGGACGATACATGCCAGCAGTCTACGTCCGTCCACGCCTCAGAGCCACGCGCTACTGTGCCTGGTGATAGTTCGGGTAGGCCGGGCGGTGGCGGCAAGACGCAGGCGCACAGGCATCTCTCCCAGAGAAGTCTTCAAAGTGACAGCCATCCTACAACGTCGCCGCGCACGCGCTACGCAGAGATTGGTATCCTTCCGCCACGATGCAGAAAGACATAGCCGCCCGGCCGTCTCGCGCCCGCGAAGCCGCCGCGCTGACTTCCGGTATCCTCTCCTTTTCCGCCGGAATCATCTTGGCCGCACTCCACGGCCCGCACACTGCCGCGCTCGTTCTCCGCATCCTCGGTGTCCTCGCGCTGCTGGTCTTCGCCGTTTTGCGCCGCAGCCTCTCCCTCTGGATGTTCGTCGCGATGGTCGTCGGCGCGGAGCTTGGCTTCGACGCCCCGAAGTTCGCCGTCCAGATGCGGTTCCTCTCTGACATCTTTCTGCGGCTGATCCAGTGCGTCGTCGCTCCGCTCATCTTCGCGATGCTGGTGGTCGGCATCGCCAGCCACGGCGACATCAAGAGCGTCGGCCGCATGGGCATCAAGTCGCTCGTCTACTTCGAGGTCATCACCACGATCGCGCTGGCCATCGGCCTGCTCGCCATCAACATCAGCAAGGCTGGCGTCGGGCTGGCGTTCACTCCTGGCGGCACACAACCCGCAGGTCCACCACCCACGCACTGGAACGACTTTCTCATCCACATCTTCCCGGAGAACCTCGCCAAGAGCGTCGCTGAAGGCCAGATCCTCCAGGTCGCCGTCTTCTCCATCCTCTTCGGCATCGCGCTCGCCCTCGTGCAGGAGTCCCGCCGCGCGCCGATGCTGCGCCTCTGCGAGAGCCTCGCCGAGGTAATGTTCCGCTTCACCAACATCATCATGTACTTCGCTCCGGTCGGCGTCGCCGGCGCGATGGCCTTCACGGTCGGCGGCCTCGGCCTCGGCGTGCTGGTCAATGTCGGCAAGCTGCTGCTCACCCTCTACATCGCACTGGTCGTCTTCGGAGTCGGCGTTCTGCTTCCGGTAGCACTGTTCTTCCGCATTCCCGTCCTTGGTTTCCTTCGCGCCGTCGCCGAGCCTGCAACCATTGCCTACGCCACAGGAGCCAGCCAGGCCGCGCTGCCAAGCGCGATGGAGCAGATGGAAGCCTTCGGCGTTCCGGGCCGCATCGTCGCCTTCGTCATCCCGGCGGGTTACAGCTTCAACCTGGACGGCTCGACGCTCTACCTTGCAGTTACCTCAATCTTCATTGCACAGGCCGGCGGCATCCATCTCACCATCGGGCAACAGCTCGCAATGATGTTCACGCTGATGCTTACGAGCAAAGGCGTCGCCGGCGTTCCGCGCTCGATGTTCGTAGTCTTGCTCGCTGCGGTCTCCACCTTCCATCTGCCGATGGAGCCCATCTTCGTTCTGCTCGGCGTCGACACCGTCATGGACATGGCTCGCGCTTCGGTCAACGTCGTCGGCAACTGCCTCGCCAGCGCGGTCATCGCGAAATGGGAGAACGCCTTCCGCACCGAGGAGCCATCGCCCGCCGCACTCGAAGCCGCAATCGACTAGTCCCAGAAATCCACTACAGGCAGTTCGGATTATCCGGTGGTCCGGAAGGCATAGTCGCTGGCGCTCCTGGCCGGCCGATCGCAACCTGATGCGAAGGGCAGGGTACCGGCGTCACAGGCTCTTCCGGCATCGCTCTCGCCGTCGTCATCGCCTGCGGCAGCATGCCGATTCTGCGCAGCCACTCCGTCGCGGTGTCGCCCCAGTGTTCTTCAGGCATCCCCACCGGACGCATCCCGAAGCCGTGACCGCCGCTCGCATACAGGTGCAGCTCGGCAGGCACACCCGCATCCTTCAGCGCGCGAAAGTACACCAGCGCGCTGTCGATGTACGTCTTGTCATTCTCGGCCTGGATGATGAACGTCGGCGGCGTGCGCGGGTTCGGCATCAGGCTCGGGTCGAGCTCCTTCTTATCGGGCCCCGTCGGCAGATACGCCGGATAGCCCAGGATCGCGAACTCCGGCCGCGCATTGATCTTGGTGTCCACGTCAGCCGCTGCTGGCGTGCTTTCCACACTCGTGTCGTCAAAGTGGTTCGAGAGTGTCACCGCAAGATGCCCGCCCGCCGAGAATCCCACCACGCCGATCCGCGCCGGATTGATGTGCCACTCCTCGGCATGCGCACGCGCCACCCGCATCGCCTGCTGTGCATCCTGCAGATCCGCACGATTCTCCGGATAGTGTCCCTCCTCGGGCACGCGATACTTCACCAGCAGGCACGCCATGTTGAGCGAGTTCAGCCAGCGGCAGACGTCCAGCCCCTCCTTGTCCCACGCCAGCCGCTGATACCCTCCGCCCGGAAACACCACGGCCGCTGATGTAACTCCCATCGAATGTGCAGGAAGAAAGACTGTCATCGACGGCTCGGTAATATTCGTCAAACGGTTCGTGCGGTGTCCTGCCGAATCCAGCATGTTTGTCTCCGGCTCCGTCGTTTGCGGCGGCTCCGGAGTGCCGTGAGGCCATAGCGGAAGAACCTGTTGCGCATGAACGAAGACAGTGCCGGCAAGCTGCAGGGACAACACGATCGCGAGGGCCTTGAATTTCATGCGAGCCATGCTACCGCAAAACAGGAGTCCTCGCGGCAGAGTCAAGGCTCCTCAGTTGATACACTGGAAAGTCGCTGTTTTGAGCAGATAAGCCAGCGGTTACTGCGAAACGAGTTGCAATGAGTGAGTACCTGAGCAGGATCAAGTCGCCCGCGGATGTGAAGCGGCTTGGATTAGTTGAGCTGGAAAGACTAGCCGAAGAAATACGCGAGCGCCTCATCACCGGCGTCGCGAAGACCGGCGGTCACATCGGGCCGAACCTGGGCGTGGTCGAGCTGACCATCGCCATGCACTACGTCTTCGACACCCCGCGCGACAGCTTCGTCTTCGACGTCAGCCACCAGAGCTACGTCCATAAGCTGCTCACCGGGCGCGAGCCGCGCTTCGACACCATCCGCCAGCCCGGCGGCCTCAACGGCTTCATGCTCCGCACCGAAAGCGAGCACGACAGCTTCGGCGCCGGTCACGCGGGCACCGCACTCTCCGCCGCGCTCGGCATGGCCGTCGCGCGCGACATGGCAGGCGGCAAGGAACACATCGTCGCTCTTGCCGGAGACGCCGCCTTCACCAACGGCATCAGCTATGAGGCGCTGAACAACGTCGCTGCGCAGACGAAGCGCATGATCATCGTGCTCAACGACAACGAGTGGTCCATCGACAAGAACGTCGGTGCCATCGCCGAGTACCTGCACAAGATCGCCACCAACCCCACCTACATCAGCCTGCACGACCGCGCCGCCGGCCTCCTCGAAAGGTTCGGCGGCAAGGCCGCGCGCCACATCGCGCGCAAGGCTGAAGAGGCCGCCAAGGGCATCGTCGGCCGCGGCATGATCTTCGAAGAGTTCGGCCTCGGCTACTACGGCCCCATCGACGGCCACAATCTGCCGATGCTCATCGAAACCTTCCGCTTCCTCAAGCAGCTCGACCGCCCTGTCATTCTGCACGCTCTCACGCAGAAGGGCCGCGGCTTCCAGCCTGCGCTCGAAAAGCAGAAGAAGTTCCACGGCCTCGGCCCCTACGACCCCGCAACCGGCGAAACCAAACCCACCGGCCAGAAGACCTACTCCGAGGTCTTCGCCGAGAGCCTCACCAAACTCGCCACCATGGACGACAAGGTCGTCGCCATCACTGCAGCCATGCCCAACGGCACCGCGCTCGACCTCTTCCGCCCGCATCACCCGAAGCGCTACTTCGACGTCGGCATCGCCGAGGAGCACGCCGTGCTCTTCGCCGCGGGCATGGCCACCAAGGGCTTCCGTCCCTTCTGCGCCATCTACTCCACATTCCTTCAGCGCGCCTTCGACCAGGTCGTGCACGACGTCGCGCTGCAGAATCTCCCCGTCGTCTTCTGCATGGACCGCGGCGGCCTCTCCGGCGACGACGGCCCCACGCATCACGGCCTCTTCGACATCAGCTACCTGCGCGGCATCCCCAACATCATCCACATGGACCCGAAGGACGAGGACGAGCTGCAGGACATGATGTTCACCGCGCTCCAGCACAACGGCCCCAGCGCCATCCGCTATCCGCGCGGCGTCGGCCCCGGCACTCCGGTGAAGGAAACGCCGCAAGCCCTCGAGATCGGCAAAGCCGAAGTTCTGCGCGACGGCTCGGACGTCGCCATCTTCTCGCTCGGCGGTCTTCTGCCCGAGGCCGAACGCCTCGCCACGATGCTGCGCAAGGAAGGCCACAGCGTCGCCGTCATCAACGCGCGCTTCGCCAAGCCCGTCGATCACGAGTGCATCGCACGTTACGCGAAACGCTGCTCGCTGCTCGTCACCTTCGAGGACCACGTCCTCGCCGGCGGCTTCGGCTCCGCTGTCCTCGAAAGCCTCGCAGAGCAGGGAATCGAAACCCCCGTCGTGCGCATCGGCTGGCCCGACCAGTTCATCGAGCACGGCAAGGTCGAATCCCTGCGCGCGAAGTACGGCCTCACCGCCGAAGCCGCACTCGAACGTGTCCGCCCACACCTTCGCCACGCCGTCACCGTATAGGCTTAGATTTCGAGCGCTCTTCACCACAAGCACTGTCATCTCGACCGCAGGCGCGCAACGCACCGCTGAATACTGTCATTTCGATCGCAGGCGCGCAAGGCTTTACCCTCGGCACTGTCATCTCGACCGAAGGCGCGAAGCGCCGTAGTGGAGAGACCCCTGTATTTGCTTTTCGCAATCAATGCGGCTTGAACGTCTTGCCCGTCTCGATCAGCGTCTTCAACCGCGATAAAATCCGTGGCCATCCATCCGCTGTCGCCGCGTAAGTCGCATCATCCTCGGCCCACTGGTCGTGCGTAACGGAGAGCTTCGTCGCCTCAGTCTCCTGCGTGAGCTCCACCGTCACGCGTGAGGCTTTGCCCGCAGGCCCGATCGCAAAGGTGTACTGCAACAGCTTCGGCGGTTCAGACTTAATCACCTCGCCGTGCACATACGTCACGCGTTTGCCATCCGGCCCAGTACCCACCCATGCCATCGAACCACCCGGCTTCAGATCAGCCTCAAGCTCCGCCCCAAACAAAATGCGGTTGGATTCCGGAGAGACAAATCCCTCCCACACCTTCTCCGCAGGCGCAGCGATGTAGAACACAAACTTCAGTGGAGCCTGCTCAGCCATGTCAATCGCCTCCTCGCTCTTCAACACCCGCCCCGTGCACTACAACGTCGTCATCTCGACCGGAGCGCGCAGCGCGGAGTGGAGAGACCCCTGTATTTTTCTTTTTGGCCCGCGTTACCCCTTCAGCGCCGCGCTCACCAGCGCCTTCGCCTCTTCCTGAATTCGCTTCAGATGCTCCTCGCCCTTGAAGCTCTCGGCATAGATCTTGTACACATCCTCCGTCCCGCTCGGCCGCGCTGCAAACCATCCTTCATCGGTCGTCACCTTCAGCCCGCCAATCGCCGCACCATTCCCCGGAGCCTCCGTCAGGATCGCCGTAATCGGATCGCCCGCCAGCTCCTTCGCCGTCACCTGCGACGGCGACAGCTTTGCAAGCTTCGCCTTGTCCTCCTTCGAGCACGCCGCATCGATCCGCTGATACACCGGCGCGCCGTACTTCGCCGTCAACTCGCCGTACAGCTGGCCCGGATCCTTGCCCGTCGTCGCCGTCATCTCCGCGGCCAGCAGCCCGCAGATCAGCCCATCCTTGTCCGTCGTCCACACGCTTGCCGTTGCGCCGCAGAAAGGTCGCGCCCGCCGACTCCTCGCCGACAAACCCCAGCGTGCCGTCCAGCAGTCCATCGACGAACCACTTGAAGCCCACCGGCACCTCCAGCATCCTGCGCCCCAGCCCCTTCGCCACGCGGTCAATCATGCTCGACGACACCAGCGTCTTGCCGACTGCCCACCTTCTCGTCCCCACTCCGGCCGGTGCGTGAACAGATACTGAATGCACACCGCGAGATAGTGATTCGGATTCAGCAACCCCGCGCTGCGCGTCACAACGCCGTGGCGATCATGGTCCGTATCGCACGCCCACGCCACGTCGTACTTGTCCTTCTTCGCAATCATCGACGCCATCGCATACGGCGAACTGCAATCCATGCGAATGCGCCCATCCCAATCCAGCGTCATGAACCGGAACGTCGGATCGACATACTTGTTCAACATCCTCGAGCGGCAGCTTGTACTGCTCCGCAATGCGCGGCCAGTAGTGCACACCCGCGCCGCCCAGCGGATCCACCGCAAGCTTCAGCCCGCTGTTACGAATTGCATCGATATCAATAATGTTTGGCAGGTCATCCACGTACGACGAAATAAAGTCATACTTCTGCGTCGTCTCCGCCGAAACCGCGCGGTGATACGCCAGCCGCCGCACGCCCTGCAGCTTCGCGCCGATCAACTCATTCGCGCGATTCTCAATCCACTTCGTCGCCGTCGTGTCCGCCGGTCCACCCGTCGGCGGGTTGTACTTGAATCCGCCGTCCTCCGGCGGATTGTGCGACGGCGTAATCACAATGCCATCCGCAGGCCGGTCCTTCACCTCCGCATTGTGTTTCAGAATCGCGTGCGACAGCGCTGGCGTCGGCGTATATCCCAGGTCCTTGTCCACCAGCACGTGCACGCCGTTCGCCGACAACACCTCCAGCGCCGTCGAGAACGCAGGCTCCGAGAGCGCGTGCGTATCCTGCGCCAGAAACAGCGGCCCGGTCGTCTTCTCATTCGCGCGATACTCGCAGATCGCCTGCGTGATCGCCAGAATGTGCGCGTAGTTGAAGCTTGTATGCAGCGACGACCCGCGATGTCCGCTCGTCCCGAAGCTCACCCGCTCCGACGGATTCGCCACATCCGGATGCCGCGCATAAAACGCCGTCACCAGCCGCGGAACATTCACCAGCCGGTCAGGTGAGGGAAGATGTCCTGGCTTGTTGAATTCCCGCGTGTTGAGCTTCTGTCTCTGCAGTCGCGTTCGTCTCTGGTTGCATAGCTGAAAGCATACGGCCAACCCCCGCCACCGGAAAGTTTGCCATTCTCTTGCTGACGGAGCACGTTGCGCACGATATGGTTGCTCATGCGTTCTCTGCTCCTTGCAGCCGCACTCGGTTTCTCCGCTTTCGCTTCCGCACAGATCCTCGACGTTCGCACCTTTAACACCAGCGGTCATCCCACGCAGGCCATCTGGACACCCGACGGCCAGTACATCCTCGTCACCGTCACGCGTCAGCCCGTCGAATCCGGCATCGAGGTCTTCCGCGTCGACGGACCCAAGCTCAAACGCGTCGCCTGGCAGCCGCTCGGTCATGATCCCGCACAGGGCATCGTCCTCATCCCCGACACCGGCCTGCTCGCTGTCGGCCTCTCCAACGCCGGCGTCGCCTTCCTTCCGCTCGATAAAGCCCTCGAAGGCAAGGCCGCACCGCACGTCCTTTCGCAGGGCGACCGCCCCGGCTCCGGCTACCTCGCTGCTACGCCCGACGGCAAAACACTCTTCGTCGCCAACGAGTACCTCCACGGCGGCAGCGTCGGCGTCATCGCCATCCGCCGCGACCCCAAGGGCCAGCTCGTCCCGGAAGCCATCGCACAGCTCCCCACGCCGCGCGCCACGCCCGGCATCACCCTCTCGCCCGACGGCACGCGCCTCTACGCCGTCGACGAGATCCTCGCCAAAGACCTGCCCGAGCGCCTGCCCGGCAACGACATCCCCCAACTCCAGCACGGAAACTGCGTGCAGGCCCCCGGCGGCCCCGCCAATGCCAACGGCGGCCTCTTCGTCATCGACGTCGCCAAGGCCGCCGCGCCGCCCACCGACTACAGCCCGCAGCACGAACGCGATGCCACGCTCCGCCTCGTCAACGCCGGCTGCAGCCCCGTTCGCGAGGCGATCTCCTCCGACGGTCGCACCGTCTACGTCACCGCACGCGGCGACGACAACGTCCTCGTCTTCGACGCAGCCGCACTCGAGCACGACCCCGAGCACGCCTTCCTCCGCTCTCTCCTCACGAACGGCCAGGCGCCGGTCGGCCTCGGGCTCTTCGACCACGACCGCAAGCTGCTCGTCGCCAACTCCAACCGCTTCTCCACCGCTCCCGGCAACGCCACTGTTATTGATCTCGCCGACCCCGCCAAGCCCGCGTTTCTGCAAACCATCAAGACCGGCCTCTTCCCGCGCAACATCACCGTCTCCCCCGACGGCCACCGCCTGCTCCTCACCGTTTTCCTCGAAGATCAGGTGATGCTGCTGACAATGAAATGAACCTGAGAAATTCCGTGGAACAGGAGTGTTCCGCGTGGAACATTCATTTGTATGTCGCTAAGAAATGTGGAAAACGACGTTTTCTGTGGATCGCCGAATACCGGATGCCGAATATCGGACGGCGGGTGCCCAAGTCTACTAAGAGACCTGGGTTCGCAGAATCTCCGTGCCGGCCTCAAGCCAGCCGCAATGACGCAGCCTAGCCCGCGCTTCCGCGCCGCTCGTAGTGGAACAGCAGCTCCTGCTCGCTCGCGATCGGCGTCCCGTTGCGTGTAGCGGGTGTGAAGGTCCACGTCTGGACCGTCGCGATCACCTGCTGGTCAACATTCGGCCCCAGGCTCCTCGTCACCGACAGGTGCGAGATGTGTCCCTGCGCGTCGATCAGCGCATCCAGCACCACATCGCCGCTCGTCCCCGGCGCCAATGTCGTCAGGTCCGGCGTCGGACGCGGATGAAACTGCACCAGCGCGATGCTGATGTTGCCATCGCCCTCGGATCCATCCGCCGCATTGCCAGGCGCCGCATTCGTTGCCGCCTGCGTCAACTGCTTCGCTTTGTCGGTCGGGCTCTTCGCCGGCACCGGCATCGCCGGACCCTTCGCCTGCTCGCGAGCCTTCGCGGTTGTCGAACCCGGCGGCGCCCCCAGGAGCTGATAGTTGAACATCAGCACCGTGCCCTGCGCCGTCCCCGGCAGATGCGTCGGAGCCAGCGCCGGCCCAAGCATCCGCGTCATCAGCGCCAGCACGCCGATCACCGCCGCGTGCACCCCCACCGACAGCAGTGAACTCTTCCGTCCTGGCGCCATGTCGGTCATTTCAGCAGTGTAGCTCCGGCCCTCGCTTCCAGCCGAAAAATCCCAGAAAAGAAACCCCCGTGCTATTGCACCGAGTGCCCCAAAACGTTACAAACAAGGGGAGTATCCACACCATTTCGCCGCTCTCTTGTAGCGACGTGAAACGCAGAGCTGGGATCGTTGTGAGGGCCAGAGGTTTGTCGGGACACCATCATCTTGCATTCGTGAGAAGCGCTCTCTGTGCGCTCATCCTTTGCATGACTTGGCGTCCCGCCCTCGCGGTCCAGGCCACCCTCGTCGCCGACGCCCACGTCTCCTCTGCTCAGCCTGACGTCAACTCCGGCACTCTCACCAACCTCAACGTCGGCGGCGGCTACACCGCCCTTGTGCAGTTCGACCTCGGCGTCCTGCCATCCGGCACGACTGCCGCTCAGATCACTCGCGCCACCCTCCGCCTCTACTGCAACCGCGCCGACACCCCCGGCACGCTCTCCGTCGCGCAGGTCACCGCCGCCTGGGGCGAGTACAGCGTCACCTTCAACACGCTTCCCTCCATCGGCTCCGCGCTCGGCTCAGTACAGGTCTCCGCACCGGGCGAGTTCGTTACCGTCGATGTCACCGCCGCCGTCCAGTCCTGGATCGCCTCACCATCCTCGAACAACGGCCTCGCCCTCACCGCCTCGTCCGCCGTCCTGCAGTTCGACAGCAAAGAGAACGACCAGACCTCCCACGCCCCTGAGCTCGAGATCGCCCTCGCCGCGGGCAGCACCGGCACAGGCACTGTTGGTGCCACCGGCCCGCAAGGCCCACAAGGTCCCGCTGGCCCCGCCGGTCCTGCAGGCCCGCAAGGACTACCCGGAACCATAGGCCCGGCAGGCTTACAAGGCCCGGCCGGTCCCGCTGGGGCATCCGGAGCCAGCGCCTTCATCTACCAGGGCGCGTACGCCTCCAGCACCAACTACGCCCAGGGAGCTGTGGTCACCTTCGGCGGTTCCACCTACGTTTCGCTCGCCGACGCCAACCACGGCAACACCCCCTCATCCACGCCATGGGCCTGGGGAACCCTCGCTCTTGGAGCCACCGGCGTCCAGGGCCCCACCGGTCCCGCAGGCCCGCAAGGTCCAACGGGGCCCTCCGGAGCAAGCATTCAAGGTCCAGCCGGTCCTGCGGGCGTACAAGGCCCAACCGGCCCGGCAGGCAGCCCCGGCCTGGTCTACCAGGGCACCTATGACTCCGCGCACAACTACACCATCGGCGACGTCGTCCTCTTCGGCGGCTCCAGCTACGTCTCCACATTCAGCAGCAACCACGGCAACACTCCCGGCCAATCGCCCTTCGCCTGGGGCGCTCTCACCGCGCAAGGCCCAGCCGGAGCCACCGGCGCCTCCGGTCCGCAGGGCCCCACCGGCGCTCAAGGCCCCATCGGTCCCGCCGGCCCTCCCGGCGAAACCGGCCCGCAAGGTCTTCAGGGAATCCCCGGTCAGTCCGGCGCCCAGGGCCTCACCGGCCCACAAGGAGCCCAGGGTGCGCAAGGTCCCGCCGGCCCGCAAGGTCCCGCAGGTCCCACCGGTCTCACCTTCCAGGGTCCCTACGACCCCACCCACAACTACGCCCTCGCCGACGCCGTCCTCTGGCAGGGCTCGGGCTACGTCTCCGTCGTCGCCAATAATCACGGCAATGCGCCCGACCAATCTGCCTCCGCCTGGACACTCTTCGCCTCCGCTGGCGGCGCCGGCCCGCAAGGCCCCGCAGGTCCCACCGGAGCTCAAGGCCCGGCCGGCCCAGCCGGTCCTGAAGGCGCGACCGGCTCGGCTGGCCCGCAAGGTCTCGCCGGCCCGGCAGGGCAGGGGCTCAACCTTACCGGCGCCTACTCCTCCACCAACAGCTACTCCATCGGCGACGTCGTCACGTACAACGGCTCCAGCTACGCCTCGCTCGTCGTCTCCAACCACGGCCAGGCGCCCGACATCTCGCCCGCCTACTGGATGCTCCTCGCTGCTCAAGGCCCCGCCGGCCCCGCAGGCGCAGCGGGTCCTCAAGGTTCCGCCGGCGCTGCAGGCGCCACTGGTCCTCAAGGCCCTACAGGTCCGCAAGGCCCCGCCGGCCCTACGGGAGCCACCGGCGCTCCCGGCATGAACTTCCGCGGCCAGTGGTCGCCCGCTGTCTTCTACTCCATGAACGACGCCGTCAGCTTCGACGGCTCGACTTATTTCGCCCTTGCTTCGGGCAGCAACCAGCAGCCAGACCAGTACGCGCAAGTCTGGACTGTCATGGCCCAGGCCGGAAGCCAGGGCCCCACCGGCCCCGCAGGCACTGCCGCGACGATCTCCATCGGCACCGTCAGCACACTTCCCGCCGGCTCTGCAGCGACCATCACCAACTCCGGCACGGCACAAAACGCCGTCCTCAGCTTCGGCATCCCGCAGGGAGCCACTGGCCCTCCCGGCTCGGGATCGACGACCACTACCTCCGGCAGCTTTGCGGCGATGTACCACCCCACCAGCTTCAACAACAACTATTACGCGCTCAACTCGCCCAACGCCTCCACCAGCGAGAGCGACTCCGTGCTCGCGTGGATCCCCCAGGCCTGCACCGCTACTGAGCTTGATGTCCAATCCCACCAGAGCGGCGCCATCACCGTCACACTCCGCCTGGGTACTTCCGGCAGCAACATGCAGGACACCGCGCTCTTCTGCAGTCCTTCCGCAGGCTCCTGCCCAGCGCTCGGCTCCGTTGCCATTCCCGCCGGCAGCTTTGTCGACCTTCACATCACGGGCGCCTCCGGCACCGTCGCCGGCGTCTGGACGTCGCTCACCTGTAATTAGTTCGAAGTTCCGCCGCCGCACCCTCACAGCGGCAGGCAAGCGCGCAGCTCGATCACCAGCTCGCGCAACATACCAGCGTCCACCACGCCGTCGTACTCCAGCATCTGTTCAATCTCGCGCGCCAGCTCCGTCCCGAGCGGATATCCAAACATCCCCAGCGACCCAGCCAGCTTATGCGCCGTGTCCATTGCGCCTCGCCGCATGATCGGCGAAAGCCTGCCCAGCACCGCGGCCTCGCAGGCAATGTCCAGCCCATTGAGACGGTCTGCAATCAGGGGCACGCTGCGCTCCCACAGCGCGCTGATCAGCTCCCGCGCAACATCACCGGGCCTGCTTCCATGCCCATTGGCACCATGCCCATTGGCGCCATGCCCGTTGGTGGCGTGCCCGTTGGTGGCATGGCCGTTGGCGGCGTGCGCGTTCTTCGAGCCATGCCCGTTGGCGGCGTGCCCGTTCTTCGAGCCATGCCCGTTCTTCGAACTCGATCCGTTCGTCGAGTGTCGCCGGCTCGGCGGCGGATGACAGCCAGACTCCATGGTGGTCGCTAACTCCATCCCAGAGTGGCAGCCATCTGCTCAGCCAGTGTCAGCGGATCGAAGGGCTTGAACAAAACGCCTGCAACGCCCAATCCCGCAAACCGCCGCTGGTCCACTCCCTGCACCTTCGCCGTAAGAAGTACAACGGGAATATTCGCGATCTCGGGCGATCTTTGCATCTCCCGAAAGGTTGTAGGCCCGTCCATCGAGGGCATCATCACGTCCATCAGAATGGCGTCAGGCTGCTCCGACCTGCGCTGTGACAATGCCTTCAGCACCGGAGCACGCAGTCAGAACGCTCCAGCCGGCAATAGATTCAAGCGACAGTGCCGCGACTTCGCGGATGTCGTCCTCGTCATCAATGATGAGAATACGGCGCATGCACAAGACCTGTAGGAGATTGCGGAGCCATTCTACGCTGATACCGATCCCATTGCAGGTTTTCCTAAATGTCGAACCATTGCAAGTATCAAGTCCTCAACGTGTCGAGGCTGAACCCGGGCCTTCGTCAAGAACTGAGTAGGCCCCAATCTCAGCTGTGCCATCTCAGCCTCGCTCAATTCGCTGCCAGAGTACACTACAAGCGGCAAAGTGCGAAGCTTTGGTTGTCGCCTCAGCCAATCCACCAGCGCAAATCCCGATCCATCCCGCAGCGTCAGATCCAGAATCAGCAGGTCCGGAGCGTTCTTCTGGCAGTAGCTCTCCGCCTCGGCGAGGGAACTCACATGATCGATACTGATCGCTCCCGACTCGCCAATTGTTCGAAATCCGGACAAAACGACCGTCGCCAGGTCCTCATCGTCCTCTACCAGGAGGATCCGGCCTGGGCCGCTGGTCGGATGCAACGCCCGGCTGATCTCGGTCAGCAATAACGTTTCGTGGAACGGCTTCTGAACCCACCCCTGGGTCGTCGGCACATCCGGCGTCCGCGTCGCCGGCGAGAGCACACTCAGCACGACTACCGGAATCTCCGCCGTCTTCTCGTTCTTTTTCAATCGCTCCAGCGTCTCCCAGCCCGACATCCCCGGCATGCACAGGTCCAGGAGCACTGCATCTACATGCTGCTTGCTCACGGCCTCGAGTGCCTCTTCGCCGCTCGCCGTCTCAATCACCGTGTACCCATTCCGGCGCAGATGCTCGCGCACAAGATTACGCACAATGGGATCATCATCCACCACGAGGATCGATCCCTCGGAAGCCGCAGGCAGTGACGCGGCCTGTTCCACACTGGAATACCGTGGCAGCCGCAGGATCACCGTCGTTCCCGGCCCCTTGCCCGTCGTATCGTTGCGCTCCGCCCAGATCGTTCCGCCGTGCTGTGCCACAATGCTCCGGCAGATGGCGAGGCCCAGACCCGTTCCGCCCTTCTGCCGCGCGTCGGAGGCCTCCACCTGCCCGAAGCGGTCGAAGATGCTCTCCAGCTTGTCCTGCGGAACGCCGCGTCCCACATCCACTACCTGCAGCACCAGGTTGTCGCCATCAGAGGCCGTCGACACACTCACCGATCCGCCGCGCGGCGAAAACTTCACAGCATTCGACAGCAGATTCGTCAGCACCTGCTGAATGCGGTCCGGGTCGCCATCGAACGAAATCGGTGTCTCCGGCTCCGGCACAATCTCCAGCGTCACGCCGAACTTCTCCGCCATCGACCGCATCGTCTCGACCGCCTGCGCCACCACCTCGCGCAGTTCCAGCCGCCGAATCTGCAGCGGCGCGCGTCCGGACTCCATGCGCTCCAGGTCGAGGATGTCGTTAATCAGTCGAACCAGCCGCTCCGTGTTGCTGTTCGCGATGCGCAGCAGGTTCGCGGCCTTTTCATCCACGTGGCCGCCCTTGCCGGACGACAGTAGTCCCAGCGCTCCATGAATACTCGTCAACGGCGTGCGCAGCTCATGCGACACCGTCGAGATAAATTCATCCTTCAAATTATCGAGCTGTTTCCGCTGTTGCAGCGCTGTCTGGTGTTGCAGGCTCTCTCGCATCGCTCGCGCCAGTTCGTCCGAGAGCAGCGCGCTTCGACGGCGCGCCCGCACCAGAGCCACCGAGACAACGAGAAGCGCGACCAACAGAGCCGCAGAGAGCCAAATGAGATACATAGAAACCAGAGCGGGCCGGGAAACTAATGGTAACTCAGACGTGCTACCGACGTTGTATTGGTACCGGTACGAAAGTTACGCGCCAGTCTACGACTTAAGGTCCCGCTCCGCTCCACTTAATGCAAGAACTGCTTCACGCGCCTCAACCGCCGCCACCCTGCGGTCCTCGTATGCCGCGGCGGAGAACGCAATCGGCTGCTCCGCAAACCGCACCTCGGCCTGCAGACTGTGCAGTCCCAGAAAGTTCCAGAGGTGCCCCACCAGCGATTGATGCCCCCAGTGCACATCGTTGCGAGCGGTCTTTCCGTGCGCCACATCCTCGCCACTCAGCTCATAGCGAATAAATCCTGCAGTTACCGGCGCATTGGCCTCCAGCGCCTGCGCCAGCAACCCGCTATGGAACGGCATCACCGGCTCATCGCCCACAAACGTTCCGCCCTCTGGAAAGAACACCACCGGCAGCCCGTCGCGAAATCCCTTGGCCATTCCCTGGGCAGCCATCTCCGCGCTCCCGCCTCCACCGCGGGTCACATACACCGTCCCAACCATCTTGCTGATCCAGCCAATCACCGGAATCTCCAGCGTATCCGTCGCCGACACAAACACGCACGGCCTTATCGCTGCGTGCACCACGATATCCAGATAGCTCAGGTGGTTCGTGATCACCGCGCCTTCCGTCGGCACCGGCCCCTGGGTTGCATACGTCACATTCACAACCCGCAGCGCCTGCCTGCAGATGCCGGTCAGCCATGCCGCGCGCTCCGGCCTGGTGCGCGGTCGCGTTACCACAAACTTCATCAGCTGCGAGACGATTACACCAACCACCTTCGCCGCGCGCCACAGCGTATGAAAGAAATTCACTCGCCCCGTCCGCACCTCTTTATTACTTTCACTGCGGCCCGTGGGACTCCTCCACCGGATCCGCGCTGTGCACCCAAGCCGAATAAATCAGGTCCCTCAGCTCAATCGCTCCCGCCGCCAACCGTTCTTCCGTAAAGCTCTTTGCCTCCGGTGTGCCCGCGCCCGTCAAGCCTCCCGCCTTCTCCAACTGGTACACCTTCTCCACCATTCCATTCGAGTGGTCCAGGAACTTCCAGTACTGCGTCCACTCGTCGTCAATCTTCACCGGCTGCGCCGCCTTCACCAGCGGGTCCACATCCGCTGCCTTGATGTTCGCACTCACAAACACCGACTCAAATTGTGAATGAATCTTGTGCTCCGTCGTATATCCATTCGGATTCGGCCCGGTCCACCCGTTGTACTGAATCGTGTTGTGCAGCGGTTGCGCTCCATCGGCAACATAATGCCCCAGCCATCCCGCGTCGAACAGAATCGCGACCTCGACGCCGGACGTGTCCTGGTTCGCCGCAACCTCGTGCCGGTACTCCCGCAGGTCCGACTTCAGCCGCTGCCACACCTCTTCCACCTGCCACGGCTGAAATCCCACGCGCTCATCCAGCTTCACCTCCGGATGCTTCGCCTGCGCAGCGGCCAGCGCGCGGATAAAGTCATACCGCTTCTTCGGGAAGATGTAGCCGTCGATGCACCCGGGCGTCCCGTCCGTGCACTTCGTCGCTGCCAAAACGGCCCACTCATAATCCAGGAAGTGATCCGGTGACTGCGTGGCCACCAGCTCCGGCTCCGCATCGCGCTGCTTCCACCGGTCAGGCTCCGGCCCCATCCACTCCATCACGTCACGCGCGTGACCATTGCGTAAAAACGCCGGGACCTCTGCCGGCAAGTTCTGCTGTGCCAGCAGGTTCACCATCATGTGCCCATCGCGTCCCCACCCCCACGCCGGCTTTGTTCCAATCACTAACAACCCCGCGACCATCACGGCGCATCCAACAGCAACTCGCACAAAACGCATTTCCAAAGTATAGCTTTGCCCCTCCGGCGAGGTTTTTGAGCGGAGCACGCCTCCCTCTGCGTTGTCACCAAAAGGAAACAAAATTGAACGGGAAAAATCGCATGAACTCGAAGACTTTATACCCTTGCTGCACGTATACTTCCCAAAAAGCCGGGGCCACGGGTTTATCGATTAACCATGCACATAAGGAGAGACATTAGTGCTGGGATCCTTCGCTAATTCATCGAGCAGCAATGGAATTGAACCCCTCCGCAGCAGGCTCCCTTCAAAGCCAGCCGCCAAAGAAACAAAAACCGAAGATCAAAACCTGTCTCAGTTGCTCGAACGCGAATGGTCTGAGCTGCCCTATGCCATGATGCGAATTACCGCAGCAGGCAGATCGTGGGATGCCAACCGGCTCTACTGGCGCGACCGCACCGTTCAACTGGGCGAGATCGATCTGAATCTCGTAGACATCCGTCCGGAGGATGGCGCGCCCACATATTCGGCTGTTTACAACCTGGACGAACTCCGCCGCGAGTTCATCCTGCAGCCCTCGCTGGAAGACGACCTGCTCCGTTGGTCCGCACTCGGAATCAGCGACGTACAGCTCACGACCGGGCAGCTTGCCGAAAAACTCCTCAGTAAGCTCGTCACCTTCTACACCACCGGCCTGTCGAACCCGCCGGCTACTTCGTCAGCTTCGCCAGGTCCCTCTTCTTAATCTTCAGCACGATCCCTGCATTCCTGTCCGCCACCTCGCTGATGTGGTACTCCGACGCCACGCCCAGGAACTCCGCCTGTTCGCTCGCCGTCAGCTTGTACTCGTCCTGAAGCCAGTCGGCCATGTTGGCCGTCGCGCCCCGCAACGCATCCTCGAGCGTCCCGCCCAGCCCCATCGCGATCAGCGTATCCGTCGTCTCCACCCGCGGCCCGTTCATATGCTTGCCCTGCAATACGTCCACCCTCACCGTCACGTCCATCGACGTCTCCAGCGCATTCCCGTTCAGCTCGCCATCGCCCTGCAGAGCATGCGCATCGCCGAAGTACAGCAACGCCCCCGGGTTTGACACCGGCAGATACACCGTCGCGCCCTCGCCAATCTCGTTGAAGTCCATATTCCCGCCGTACCTTCCCGAATCACCCGTCGGCGGCGGAGCCTGCGGCGGACCCACTGCCGTCGCCACGCACCCCAGCATCGGCCGCACCGGAATCGAAAAGTTCTTCATGTGCGCGCCCGGCGACTCCACTGACGCCGTACCATTCACCCGGTCCAGCTTCCACCGCACCGTCTTGCCCGCATCCTTGAACCGCACCGTCAGCTCGCCGTCCGTCGCGCGCCCCACCACATCGTCATCGCTGATCGCATAATCCCGATTCAGCTTCAGCCGCACAATGTGCACCACCAGCGTGTCGCCCGGCTGCGCGCCCTCGATGTAGAACGGCCCCGTCTCCGGATTGCCGCCCATCACCCTCCGCTGGCCCTTTTCATCCGTGCCGCCCGCATCCACCGTCGTCGTGTGGATCGTGTCCCCCGGCTTCACCGTCAGCACCGGCTTGTTCATCGGCGACCACGACCGGTAAAACACCGTCGGCACAAACTCATGCGTCTCATTCCCGCGCACGATCGGCTTGATCATCGTTGCGGTGAAGGGAATCCGGTCAGAGTGCGCAGGATTGCCGCTGCCCGTCGCGACGACCTCTCCCTTCATCTCGCCGTTCACCACCGTCGCCGTCACCTCATCCGTGCTGCCCTCGTTATCCTTCGCGACAAAGTGCAGCTTGGTACCCCCGCCGTCAGCCTTCTCGACCGTCCCCTCCAGCTTCTCCCCATGAAAGTTCCCGGTCAGCTTGTCGCCCGTCTGCTCCAGTTGCAGCGGACCATACGTCGGCGTCCCATAAAAATCCGCGGTCATCTGCCACTTGCCCGTCAGCGGACTCATTGGCGGACTGTGCTCCCGCCGCCTGCGCGCCGCACGACACCGCGCCCGCACCCATCAACACAACCGCACCCATCGACACCGCAGTCTTCACTCGCACGCAGAACTCCTCTCTCCGAAACCACACCGGACCCAACACACGAATGCTTAGCAGCCTATACGGCCCGCAGGCCCAAAGGTTCGCAGTCGATCATCGGGCGAAATGTCGCTTGCGGTCAACGACCGCTCAGAAGCAGCGTCTCGCTCTACACGACACAGCCTTCACCGCCACAGTGCCAACAACTCCGGACAAGCGCCAACGGCGAACAGCGCCGATAGCTCCGAACAAGCGCCAACGGCGCGCCCTATACCAGCCTGCGGGCGCAGCTCCCGGGTCGAATCGCCGCGGGGCGGCGCTTCCGCTCTGCCGAAGGCCAAGCGAAGTCCGAAGGACGAAGCGCTTACTTGGCCACCTTCCCCTTTGGCTTAAACTTCGAGCCTGCAGTTGCTTTTCCTTGAAGTCCTTCAGCCCAGATCTTCCGGGCCGCCATACGTTTGCGGTACCCGATCTTTCAAGACCCTCTCGACTGAGAGACTGATCTTCAGCCCATTCCCCATTGAGGGCTTTCGAGTAATATGTTGCAGGACTCATGGCCGAGTTTATGAATCGTCTGACCGACCCTGGCGCGCTTGCCTTGCTGAAAGCACGTCCACGCGAACAAATCGACAGCTTGGAGCACCCGGAACTTCTCGTCGTTGCCGAAGAAATAGTCGGCACAGTCTCCCGGAAATCGTAGCTCCATATATTCCATCGCGTCGTCGATTTCACGTTTTATTTCCTTTTCGGCGGTATCAAACACATATTTCATCGCGGCGGAACGTGCGAGCGGCCATAATCATGGGCCAGTCCACAAGACACCACTAAGCGCCCAGTGTAGTAGGAACTATTCGATCCCGCATATCTCGCGGCACTATGCCTTCAGTCTTGTTTGTAAATGATAGCAGAACCCTCTCACTCGAATACCTGAGCGTGATCTGCCGAACGCGCGAAGACGCGCTGCACTCGCGCATCATCCCAATTGGCACAGTCCGAACGAGGATTCCAGCTACACGACAGAGGTATGAAAATCGACGAATACCCTCTTCTCAAAGCGATTCCATTCGGAATTCATCCGCACAATTTTGATAGTTGGGACGACGATGCCACAAGCAACAACCACCTTGTGTTCGGGGGAGCTGCCGCTGTCGTCCGAGAAAACGGTATACAAGGTTCACGAGTTCTCCAGTTGAAGTCCATATCTTCAGCTCGCCAGTATCTGATGATGCCGGCGATCGTCGTCGAAATTTTCTGTAAAGCCCCCTTGACATGACAAGCACACTTGTCGTAAAGTCTGCTTGTCATCAAGGAGAAGCTCGATATGGACGGAATTTGCACTAACCCCACCAAGCCGGCCCGCCGGTACGTGCAGGGGATGCGCGCCTGGGGCCTCATCTACCTCGGCACAGTCTGGGTCATTACCCGGTACATCCATCAGCACCACCCCACCGGCGCGAAGCTCTTCGTGCTCGCCGCATTTCCGGCGTTAGAGGTCGTTGGCATGATCGCCGTCGTGGGCATCTATCTGCGCGACGAGGTCGACGAGTTCAAACGCCACCAGTTGGTCGTGGCCATTCTCTGGGCCATCGGCTTCACCCTCGCCCTCATGGCGTATGTCGATTTCCTGCAAAGCTACAAAGTCCATCACCGCACCGCCGCCGTTCATGGAATTCTCGTCTTCTGGCTCTCCCTGGCTCTCGTGCACGCCATCCTCAGGCGTTTCGCAATCGGGTGCGCGGCGATGAATAACCGTCTCAAGGAACTCCGCGCCCTCCGTGGCTGGTCCCAGGCATTCCTCGCCGAGCAGCTCGAGGTCTCGCGCCAAAGCGTCAATGCCATCGAGACCGGCCGCTACGACCCCTCGCTCCCCCTCGCCTTCCGCATCGCGAAGATCTTCGCCCTACCGATCGAGCAGATCTTCGACGGCGAAGCCTGATTCACAAGGAGTCGAAAATGACGGACACATCAATGAAAGACAGGTTCAGAGCCATCTGCCTGGCACTCATCGTCGGCACACTCGCCGGGGCCGGCGCAGCTGCCTGTGCTCTGGGAGTCAATGCGCAAGGCAAAATTGGTCTTGCGTTCGATGCCGGGAACGGTCGTCGACACGTGGAACCCGGCCTGGACCCGGGCGATGCTACCGGCAGGCCGCCGAAGTTCTGGGGACTACAAGTCGGGAACGGCGATTCTCTGACAGCCATCGGCGTCTATAGCGGCCGTACCGCTACTGGCGCCAGATACGGCGCTCCCGTGAAGCGGTCTCCCCGGCTCCCGGAATAACGATCGGCTGACAGCCGGCCGAAAGGTTTGTCCGTCGCTGACTCCTGTGGAGTGAAGACTTTGCGCAAAAAAAGTGCCCGGGGAGGGCGCTACACCAGCACCGGCTGCTCCCGGAGCACCGGCGAGCCAAACACCCTGCGGTAGCGAGCAATCTCCTCTGCCGGTCCAGTCGCCTTGCTCGCATTGTCCGAGAGCTTCACCGTCGGCACACCGTCCGCGCTGGTCAGCTTGCACACCAGCGAGATCGGCTCGAACGTATCCTCGCCCCGCGGATGGCAGCCGCGGAAGTCATTCGTCAGCAGCGTCCCCCAGCCTGCCGCGAACCGTATCCGCCCGTCGAAGTAGTCGTGCAGCGCGATGATCGTCTCCGCGTCCAGCGCGTCGCTGGCGATCAGCCGCTTCGTCCGCGGGTCCTGCCCCTGCCGCAGCAGCCACGCAATGTACTCATCCCCCGCCTCAAACGGGTCCTTCGAGTCCACGCGCTCGCCGGTCCACCGCGCCACCCACTCCGGCGCGCCCTCCAGGAACTGCGTCGTCCCAAACGTATCCGGAAGCGTAATCAGCAGCTCGCCGTGATAGCTCTGCTGCCACAGCTCCAGCACCTTGTACTGCGACGCCCGCAGCTCATCATCGCTGCCCCGCGAGGCCATCGCAGCCAGCGCCATCGGCAGCTCATGCGCATTCGTGCCGATCGCCTCCAGGTTGTGCTTGTACGCAATCGCCGTGTTCGACGTGCCGCTGAACCGGTCCTCTCCGAGCGCCGCCTGCAGCGCCTCCACGCAGTACTCCTGCCACAGGAAGCTGTGCCTTCGCCGCGTCCCGAAGTCCGAGAGCCGCAAGCCCTCAACGCGCCGCAGCTTCTCAATCTTGTCCCACAACCGCGTCTTCGCCCGCGCGTAGAGCACATCCAGCTCCAGCTCATTCAGCTCCGAGAGCGCAGCGCGCGTCTTCATCTCGCTCACAATCGCCAGCGAGTAGACCTCCCACATCGTCACCTCGGTCCACAGCCCGCTGAACCGCAGCACGAGTTGACCATCCTGCTCCGAGATCTCGTAGTCCGACAGCCGAAACCCATGCTCCAGCCAGTCCAGGAACCCCGGCTCGAAGATCTGCCGCACGCCGTAGAACGTGTTGCCCGCCAGCCACACCAGTTCCGACCGCTGGAACCGCATCCGCCTCACGTAGTCCATCTGCTCGCGCAGCAACTCGGCGGAGATGCGCTCGCCCAGCCGCACCCTCACCGTGCGGTTGGTAATCTCGCTCGACGCCGTGACGCGCGGAAAGTTCTTCCAGATGAACTGGAGCATCAGGAACTTGTAGAAGTCCGTGTCGAGCAGCGAGCGCACGATCGGATCCAGCTTCCAGTTGTGGTTGTGCGCGCGCTCGGCGAAGTTCACATTCATCGCTGCAATTTAGCGTAACCGAGTTCGGAGGCTGGCGTAAGATGGTTGTGCTTAGCGACTGTGAGTCAGGGGAGGACCTTCCAGGATGAAGACCGTTCTGCAGTATCTCTTCGCGCTGGTGCTGGTGATTCTCGGGATCGTTCTGCTGTGCAATCCGTCACGTCCGGCAACGATGACGAGTGAACTCCAGTCCAGCCCGAACACGAACTCCCAGGTCCTCGACCGGCCGGCGCTTCGGGCCACGATGAGGCTCGCCTGATTTTCACCGCCGATTTGCAGAAGACCCGCGTGATTGCTGGTGAGAACGCGATAAACTGGTAGCTGATTATGGCTACTAAAAAAGAACTCCTCAATAAGCAGATTCAGCACATCGACATCACCGAGCACAACGTTGTGCCGCTGGTGGACGCGATGGCTTCGATGGCCTACAGCTCGCGCGATCTGGCGCGTGCGGCCGACATTTATGACATGATGCTCCGCGATACCGACTGCGGCGTCATCCTTTGCCTCGCCGGCTCGCTTATCTCGGCCGGCCTGCAGAAGGTCATCGTCGATCTGGTGCGCAACAACATGGTCGACGCGATCGTCTCGACCGGCGCGAACATCGTCGACCAGGACTTCTTCGAGGCGCTGGGCTTCCGCCACTACATCGCAGGCGACGAATACAAGTACGGCGCGGGCGATGCCAATCTGCGCGAGCTGATGATTGACCGCATCTATGACACGTTCATCGATGAGGAAGAGCTCCGGATCTGCGACGAGACGACCGAGAAGATCATCAACGGCATGAAGCCCGGCGCGTACAGCTCGCGCGAGTTCATCCGCGAGATGGGCCGCTACCTGAAGGAGAACGGCCGCACTCCGGAGAAGGGCAACGCCGACTCGATCGTGCTCGCCTGCTACGAGAAGAATGTGCCGATCTTCTGCCCGGCGTTCTCGGATTGCTCGTTCGGTTTCGGCATCGTGGCGCACATGCATGCGCGCCAGGGCAAGCCGCACTGCTCCATCGACTCGGGCAAGGACTTCTACGAGCTGACGCAGATCAAGATTCAGAACCCGACGACGGGCCTGCTGATGATCGGCGGCGGCGTGCCGAAGAACTTCGCGCAGGACATCGTGGTCGCGGCCGACATCCTCGGCGTAGAGGCCTCGATGCACAAGTACGCGATCCAGATCACGGTCGCCGACGCGCGCGATGGCGCGCTCTCGGGCTCGACGCTGAAGGAAGCGAGCTCGTGGGGCAAGGTCGACCTCACCTACGAGCAGATGGTCTTCGCCGAGGCGACGATCGCGTTCCCGCTGATCGCCGGCTACGCGTATCACAAGAAGGCGTTCGCGGCGCGCAAGGGCAAGGCGTTCGCCGAGAAGCTGGATCTCGTTACTGCGTAGGAGCCAGTAAGTAGTATTAGTGAACGGCGGAGCTTCGGCTCCGCCGTTCTTCTTTTGGTTATTATGGTCTACGTGTCTCCTCTAGCTGAAGAACGACGCGGCCGCAGACTGCAAGCCTTATGGGTTTGCTTCGTTTTGTCCGGTGTGTTTCTAACGAGACTCGGCCCGCATATTGGACTCGCGTCAAGCGCATTGAAACTGCTGTATGTCGGACTCGTCCTTGCAGCCGCTGTATGCGCCGTCGTCCTGTACCCGCGAGATGTAGCAGATGTTTGCCAAAGACTGAAGCGCTTTCACGGACTATTCCGAGCCTCCCCGGAGGATCTCGCGTTCTGCTGATTTTGTTCGCGGTCGGATTGGTTTACGGCATCTGGGAGATTCGTAATGAATCACTGGCCATCGTCCTTGTCTTGCCGGTAAATGCGATGTTGATTTGGTCAGCTTATATTTCCAGTTTGGGCGAGCTCGCGAGACGTCGAGAGCGATCAGCCTAATAATCCACGCGTGCGTAGCTCGCGGAAGATTTGTTCGATGGACCAGTCAAGAGCATCGGTGCCGAGAACGGTCATCGTGGCGCGGGTTTGTGAGGGGAGGACGTAGAGGTCGGCCATAGGTTTGGCCGTGGCTTCGAACTGGGCGCGGACGCTCTCTTCGGTACGGCCGCGCTCGCGCATGTCGCGGTAGATGCGGCGCTTCAGGCAGATCTGGTTGGGCGCGTCGACGTAGATGCTGAAGTCGTAGAGCGGCAGAAGCTCGTCGTAGTGCAGCGCGAGGATTCCTTCGACGATGATGACGCGCGATGGCACGACCGGCTCGAAGGCATTGGGCACGCGGGTGTGGCGGCTGAAGTCGTAGACGGGGCGCTGAATGGTGCGGCCGAGGCGGAGGTCGCGCAGGTGCTCGATGAAGAGCTCGCTCTCGAGCGAGTCAGGGTGATCGAAGTTCTGCTTGTCGCGGCTGTCGAGCGGGAACTGAGAGAGGTCGCGGTAGTAGAGGTCGAGCGGGAAGACGGTTGCGTCGAGTTGCGTGGCGAGCTCGCGCGCCAGCGTCGTCTTGCCGGAGCCGGAACAGCCGGCGATGCCGATAATGATCGACTGCTGGGGAAGAGTTAGCTGTTCGGGCTGACGCACGAAACTTAGTTTACGGGCTAAGGTCTACGTTCGGCTCCGGTCACGCGATCACCGAGCTTTTCTGAGAAATCGGACGGCTCTGTACAGCGCCCAGATCATGAGGCCGGCAACGAACAAGACGCCGATGAGCAAGGACGCCCCGTTAGGCAGGAAGTGCATTGTAATGACGACCACGAACGCAACCAGAAAGAGGATTGAGCCGCGCGTCTGTGTTGACTTGTCCATGACGCTCCTAAATGGGAGAAGTTATTCGCCTACCGCCTTCGCGACCTGCGGCACGAGCGCTTTGACGAGTGAGGTGAACTGCGCCTCGGCGCGCAGGCCGGTCTCCATCACTTCTTCGTGGTGGATCACCTGGTCGAGCACGCCCGCGGCCATGTTGGTGACGAGTGAGAGGCCGAGGACCTCGACGCCCATGTGGCGCGCGATGATGACCTCGTGCACGGTGGACATGCCGACGAGGTCGGCGCCGAGGGTGCGGAAGGCGCGGATCTCTGCGGGCGTCTCGTAGCTGGGGCCGAGCACGGCGAGGTAGACGCCTTCGGGCAGCGGGATGCTTTGCTTTGCGGCCTCTGCGGCGGCGAGTTTGCGCAGGCGCGGCGAGTAGGCGGTGGTCATGTCGAAGAAGCGCAGACCGGCGCCGGGACGTGTGGCGAAGCGCGGTTCGTTGGGGCCGATGGCGGCGTTCTGGCCGGTGAGGTTGATGTGGTCGGAGATGCAGACGAGGCCGCCCTGCTCGTAGGACTTGTTGATGCCGCCGGCGGCGTTGGTGACGATGAGCGCCCTGCAGCCGAGCAGACCGAGCACGCGCATGGGGAAGGTGACCTCGGCCATCGAGTAGCCTTCGTACGCGTGCACGCGGCCTTGCATGACCGCGACGCTGACGCCGCCGATGGTGCCGATAACGAGCTTGCCCTCGTGGCCTTCGACCGTGGAGCGCGGAAAGTTCGGGATCTCGGAGTACGGGATGACGACCGCGTTTTCAACCTGCGAGGCGAAGCCGCCGAGGCCCGAGCCGAGGATGATGCCGAGCGTCGGCTTCGCGTCGGTCTTGAGGAAGATGTGCGTCAGCGCCTGCGTGACGCGGGTGTGCAGGTCGGGCGTGCGGTCCTGATTCGCCTGTGAGTTTTTCGGTGTGTCTGCCATGGTCGTCGAGACGATTGTACGAGGCTAGCGCAGCTTGCGGGCCTTGGGCTTCGACGTTGCGGAGTTCTTTGCGACGCGGAGTTTGTAAGCGGTTTGCAGAGCGTCGTGCAGCGTGTCTTTGTTGGCGGCCGCGAAGATGATGTGCGTGTGGCCCATGCGGCCGAAGCCTCCGGGGATGGGGAGGAAGATGTCGGGTGCGTCGGCGACGAGGCCGGCCTGGATCTCGGGCGTGAGCGTGAGATTGCCGTAGCCTTGCGCGACGCTGGCGAGCCCGGCGAAGCGGCGCCCGCCGACGGTGAAGGCAGGCTGTCCGCCATGCTCGTGCTCGTCGACGTCAGGGAACGAGAGCGCGATGCGGCGGAAGTCGGCGGCGGTGCTCACACCGCCTCCAGGGCCGGCTTCATGCGTGTGCGTAGAAGCGTGGATATGACCGAAGTGGCCGCGAGATCCGCGGTGACGTTGGTGGTCGTGATGAAGATGTCGGGCACATTGATGACCGCCAGGTAGAGCATGAGTGCTTCAAGCGGGGCGCCGAGAGCGAGAAAGATGGGGCCCCACGCGGCGAGAACCACAGCGGGACCGGGCACGCCGACGGATCCGATGTTGGTGAGGACGCCGATTCCGATGGCAGCGATGATCTGGGCAATGCTGGGATGAATGCCGAACAGCGCGGCTCCGAGGAGTCCGGTGCCGACGCCGGCGACGACGTTGCCGAAGCGGAAGGTGGCGACCGCAAGCGGGAGGATGGCGCTGATCATCTCCGGCGGAAGCTGCACCGCGGCGCCAGCCTCCAGCAGCGGAGGGAGGCAGGCCGAGGAAGACTGCGTGGTGGCCGCGAGTGTCTGGGACGGGAGTGCCGCGCGGGCGAAGCATGCTGCGCCCACACCGCTGGCGAGTCCAATGCACTCCGCGATTACGAGCCCGACGGCAGGGACGATCGAGGCGAGAATGCCGAACTGCAACAGGCCTTTGGCTGCTTCGGAGCCGACGGAGGCGATCGTTTGCAGCAACAGGAACAAGATTCCGACAGGTGCGAGAAGCAGGACCCAGTCAATGATCAAGAGCATCGCGGCAGCGAGTGCGTCGAAGATCTCGAGCAGGAGTGCGGTCCATTCAGACTTGATGCGAACAGCGGCGGCGCCGAGGAAGGCCGCGAACACGATAAGTGGTGCTACCGTGCCTTCGGCTGCGGATGCGATGGGATTCGACGGGACGATGCTGACGAACTCTGCGAGCAGGGAAGGCGGAGCTGCGGAGGCTGACGTCGCTGTGGCGTGGAGTTGAACCACGGGCCAGAGGACCATGAGCCCGAGGGCAGTGAGCGCCCCAATGATAGAGCCGACGAGGAGCAGCCCGAGGAAGACGCTGACGGCGATACGTACGACCCTGCCGCCGGACGCCGTTCGGGCGATGCGGGCGACGCCCGAGGTCATGAGGCAGAAGATCAGCGGGATGAGCGTCATCTGCAGGGCGTTCAGCCAGAGATGCCCAATCTCGCCGAAGGTATGTGCGGCAGAGATTCCGCGAGGACCGAGGTGGCGAAGAAGCAAACCGACGATGATGCCCAGTGGAAGCGCGGCGAGCAACTGATAGGTGCGCGCCCGGCTTGATCGCGCGCGCTGCAGAAGCGTCCTGGACGCGGTCTTCATTATCTGGGCAGAAGCATGCTGACGATGGAAGCGGACATAAGGTTGGCCATGGTGCCGGCGAGCAGGGCGCGCATGCCGAGGCGGGCGAGGTCATTGCGGCGGTGCGGGATGAGCGCGCCGATGCCGCCGATCTGCATGCCGACGGAACCGATGTTCGCGAAGCCGCAAAGTGCGAAGGTGGCGATGGAGAGCGTGCGCGCGCTAATGGCGCCAGCCTTCGCCAGCGTGCCGAGCTGCGTATAGGCGATGAACTCGTTGAGCACGGCGCGTGTGCCGATGAGGTTGCCGACGATCTTCGCATCGTGCCACGGCACGCCAATTATCCACGCGATGGGAGAGCAGAGTTCGCCGAGTGCGTTGCCGAGCGAGTGCGGGAAGGGAATGTGGCCGTGCGCCCAGAGGTCGTTGGAGATGCCGAGCATGATGGCGTTGATGAGGCCGACGATCGCGAGAAAGCTGATGAGCATGATGGCGACGTTCCACGCAAGGTTGCCGCCGTCGATGGTGCCGCGCGCGATGGAGCCGACGAGGTTCTCTTCCTTGTGTTCCTCGGACTGCGGCATCTTCACTGTACCGAGCGTTGCGGGGACTTCGGTCTCAGGCACGAGCATCTTGGAGATGAGGATGGTTCCCGGCGCGGTCATGATGACGGCGGAGAGGAGATCCTGAGCGTGGATGCCGAAGAGGATATAGGCCGCCATAATTCCTCCAGACACGTGCGCCATGCCGGAGGTCATGATGGTCATCAGCTCAGACTGCGTGGCGCCGCCGAGGAAGGGGCGGATGGTGAGCGGAGCTTCGGTCTGGCCCATGAAGATGCTGGCCGCGACGTTGGTGGACTCCGCGCCGGAGGTGCCCATGGTGCGCTGCATGAGCCAGGCGACGACTTGGATGACACGCTGCATGATGCCAAGGTGATAGAGCATCGCGAAGAGCGCAGAGACGAAGATGATGGTCGGCAGAACGGCGAAGGCGAAGACGGCGAGCGGACTCTTGGGGTTGCCGAGTTGCGGGCCGAAGACAAGGATGGAGCCGTCGGCGGCGTGGCCGAGCATTGCAGTCACCTGATCCGCTGACCACTTGAGGATCTTCTGGCCGACGGTCCACTTGATGACGAGGACGGCGAAGAAGATCTGCAGGCTGAGACCCCAGACGACCGTGCGCCACCGGATCGCGCTGCGAGCAGTGGAGAGCGTGTAAGCAACGCCAATAAGAACAGCAAGTCCAATCAGTCCGGTAAATCTGCCCAACGCGGGTGCTCCTATATATGGCGGAGAAGATGTGCCAGTGTAACGGGTTATCGCGAGACGAGGCTACTGCCGATTGACCGGGAAGAATTGCAGAGACCACGGAATTCCCGATGGACACGGGTAGGCCAAAATGGGCATAGGAGTGTATACTAAAAAAGATCGACGAATACGATCTGGTTCTTGCTTGTTCCGGCAGTACGCTCAACTCGCAAAACAATCCAAATTGCGTTCAGCGGTACATTTTCAAAAGAGGAACAAGTCAAATGGAACAGGGAACAGTTAAGTGGTTCAACGATGCTAAGGGTTTTGGTTTTCTCAGCCGCCCGACGGGCGAGGATGTCTTCGTGCATCACAGCGCCATCCAGAGCAACGGCTTCCGGTCGCTTCAGGAAGGCCAGCAGGTTGAGTTCAATGTCGTGAAGGGCCCCAAGGGCTGGCAGGCAGAGAACGTCCGCGCAATCTAAGCGGACAGACAAGTGGAAACTCGAGAGGGCGATCGATGGATCGCCCTCAGGTTTTCGGGCTGCAGAGATTCCGAAGACTCTCAGCGCTGCGAGGACGCATTTCCTCCCATGTAACCCCGCTGGAGGAAAGATGGCAACAGCGCCTACTGGAAAGTATTACCTGAGATCCATTCACGAAGAGATCGCTCTCTTCGATCGCAAACTTGCGCACCTGGAGAAGTACGAGACCTTCACTTCGGATGGCGAGCGTGAACTGGCCGCGCGCAAAATGGTAACGAAACGCAAGGCGCTCGTAACGATTGCGCAGCGGCTGGTGGCCGAAGGTGTGGAGTTCGCCCCCGCGGAGTTGCCCAGGTCGTTGCGTCCGGCGGGCAGCGAAGAAGTGCCTCCCGCCGCCGTCGCAGTGCAGACGGAGGTTCCGGCAGAGAGTCCGGCGGCGACGCCTCAGACTCGAGCGCAGAATGGCTCCCCTTATGCCGGCACGTCGCTCGACTGGCAGGCGAGCGTCGAGCGCTATCTCGCCAAGAAGAAGAGCAAGTAAGACAGCAGACCGTTACTGCCGCACGATCTCGCGAATGAGTGGCTGGATCGTTGGAGGAGTGTCTTCGATGAGGACAGTCTCCTGGAGCATCCGGAAGGGCTCGGAGAGAAGCGCGTGATCCTCGCTGAACAGCGTGAAGACCGGCTGGCCGGCTTCGAGCTTCGTACCAAGCTTTGCGTGTGACTCGATGCCAGCGTGGGCACTGACGGGATCGCCCGGTTTGGAGCGCCCCGCTCCGAGCCGTTGCACTGCCCATCCAACCTGCTTGCAATCCATTCCAGCAAGGTAGCCTGCGCGCGCGGCTGTGAAAACCCGCGTAGCGCGAGGCTTGTGGAACGCTGCGGTCTTGTCAAAGATGCCGGTATCGCCGCCCTGCGCGCGCACGATGTTGAGCCACGCCTTGTAGGCAGCGCCGGAGCGCAGCAGGTCGTCGCTGAGTTTCGCGCCTTCGTCGGGCGATTGAGATTTACCTGCGAGGAAGAGCATCCAGCCCGAGAGAATGTTCGAGAGCTCAATGAGGTCCGCGGACATGGGATGGCGTGTGCCGCGCATGATGTCGACGCACTCCCAGACCTCGACCCAGTTGCCGCTGAAGCGGCCAAGCGGCTCCTCCATCGAGGTGAGCAGAGCAACCGTCCGCGTGCCGGCAAGCTCGCCGGTCGAGACCATGAGGTTGGCGAGCAGCTTTGACTGCTCGTAGCTGGGCATGAACGCGCCGGAACCCACTTTGACGTCGAGCACAAGACCGCGCAGGTCTTCTGCCAGCTTCTTGCTCATGATGCTCGCGGTGATCAGGAACGGCGACTCGACGGTGCCGGTGTGGTCTCGCATTGCGTAGAGGATGCGATCGGCAGGGACGAGGCGCGGCGTCTGGCCGACGAGCGCGGCATGGCACTCACGCAGGACCTCACGCATGCGCGTGAGTGAAAGCTGCGTGTTGAAACCGGGGATTGTTTCGAGCTTATCTAACGTCCCGCCCGTATGACCCAGGCTGCGCCCGGAGATCATCGGGACGGAGATGCTCGGTTTATTTTCCAGACCAGCGGCGGCGAGCACCGGAGCAATGAGCAGCGAGCTCTTGTCACCGACGCCGCCGGTGGAGTGCTTGTCGACGGTAAAGGTGTCGAGGCCGGAGCTGTCGAAGGTCTCGCCGGAGAAGCGCATCGCGGTGGTGAGATCGGCGAGCTCGCGCGGCGAGAGGCCGCGCTGGAAGACGGCCATGAGGAAGCTGCCGATTTGGGCATCGCTGATCATCGGCGCGGATGTCTTCTCGCCGCTGTTGACGACACCCTGGACGAACTGGCCGATCTCTTCGGTCGACAGCTCGTGGCCGTCGCGCTTGCGCAGGATCAAATCGATGGGATGGAAGACTGATTCCGACATACTCACTTTGGGCCGAGAAACTGCATGCGGAAGGCTCGCGGAAGCAGCGCACCGAGTGTAGTGGCTTCCTCGGCGCCGTCTTCTCCGGGATAGAGGATGAGCACGTCGTCGTCGCCGAACTCGCTCAGCGTCTGGCGGCATGCGCCGCAGGGCATGGATGCGGCTCCGTTGAGGTTGGCGACGGCGACGGCGCGCAGACGGATGCTGGGTCCGCGTTCGGCGACGGCGCGCGCGATAGCGGCCTGTTCGGCGCAGCTGGTTAGCCGGTAGGAGCAATTCTCGACGTTGCAACCGGTCACGGTCGAGCCATCGGTGAGCAGCAGCGCGGCGCCCACACGGAAGTGGCTGTAAGGTGAATAGGAGTTTGCAGCGGCAGTTTGAGCGAGCTCTCGCAGCCGCTGCTGTTCAGAGATCGAGAGCGGATTTGCGGGGGCGGCAGACGACATAGTGAGTTGTTTAGAGTAGACGCTCGGAGCAGCGAAGGCAAGGTGTCGAGCCGGAGTCTGGAAGGCACCGCGGCCCCGGGTCGACTCCGGACAGCGCCTGAGCGCATCCAAAGCAGAGACAGAATCTGGAGCGAATTCGTTGGCAAAGCGAGAACGTTCATCGAAGACGACGCGAACGCCTGAAGAGGCGGCGGTCGTGCAAAGCTCGCCGAATGATGTTCTCAAGCTGTTTCATCCAATTACTGAAGCGTGGTTCCGAGCGGTCTTTGAACAGGTGACTGCGCCGCAGCGCGAGGGTTGGCCCGCGATCGCACGCGGCGAGTCGACGCTGATCCTCGCACCGACGGGAACAGGCAAGACACTCACGGCATTCCTGTGGTGCCTGGACCGGCTGATGTTGCGCGAGCCTGCGACTGCGCCCGGTTGCCGTGTTCTCTATATCTCGCCTCTGAAAGCACTCGCGGTCGATGTTGAGCGCAATCTGCGTTCGCCGCTTGCTGGAATCGCGAACATGGCGGAGCGCGAGGGTGTTGCTGCGCATGTTCCAGCGATCAGTGTCCGCACAGGCGATACAAGTCCACGCGAGCGTGCGCGGTTCCGCCGGCACCCCGGCGAGATTCTCATCACGACTCCGGAGTCGCTGTATCTGATGCTGACCTCGGGCGCGAGCGAGGCGTTACGGTCGATTGAGACGGTGATCGTCGACGAGATTCATGCACTGGTACCGACGAAGCGTGGAGCGCATCTCGCGCTCTCGCTGGAGCGATTGCAGGCGCTCGTCGCGCGTCCGATCCAACGCATCGGCCTTAGCGCAACACAGAGGCCGCTCGAGGAGGTTGCACGGTTTCTCGGCGGCGCGGACGCAAGCGCTGCGAACGCTTCGGAATCAACTGCTACGAGCACATCAGAGCCGAACTCTGTTGATGAAGATGGTCACGACGGAAGCGGATCGATCTTTCGTCCCGTGACGATCGTGAACGCCGGTGCCCGCAAAGCGCTGGAACTTCGCGTCGAGGTGCCGGTCGAGGACATGGCGAAGCTTGGCGAGATGGAGGATCTTCCGAGCGGACCAGCGTCGCAGGGGCCGAAGCGCACAAGCATCTGGCAGTCGATCCATCCGCGCCTGCTGGAGATTATTCGCAGCCGCACTTCGACGCTACTGTTCGTCAATGCGAGACGGGTGGCGGAGCGGCTTGCGGGCGCATTGAACGAGCTGGCAGGCGAGCCGATCGCGCGTGCACATCACGGCTCGCTCGCAGCGGCGCAACGTACCGAGATTGAGGAGATGCTGAAAGAGGGCCGCATACGCGCGCTCGTGTGCACTTCATCGCTCGAACTCGGTATCGACATGGGTGCAATCGATCTTGTGATCCAGATCGAAGCTCCGCCGAGCGTCGCAAGCGGTATGCAGCGGATCGGCCGCGCCGGTCACCAGGTTGGTGCGCCGTCGCATGGCATTATCTTCCCGAAGTATCGCGCGGATCTGATTGCATGCGCCGCTGTGACGCAGGCGATGCACGAGGGTCACGTGGAGTCGACGCGCTTCCTGCGCAACCCGCTCGACGTGCTCGCGCAGCAGATGGTCGCGATTGTGGCGCATCCGCCGTTGCCACTCGCTGAGGCCGAGCGCGCTCGCGACGCTGATGTTGAGACAGAGTCGCCGGGCCTCTCCTATGAGTCGCTATTGTCCATCGTGCGCAGCTCGGCGCCGTTTGCGGATTTGAGCACGGCAGTATTCGACGGCGTGCTGGATATGCTGGCTGGACGCTATCCCTCGGACGAGTTCGCCGAACTGCGTCCGCGCGTAACGTGGGACAGGCAGCGCAACTGGCTCACACCGCGTCAGGGCGTGCAGCGCATCGCGATCCTTAATGGCGGAACAATTCCAGATCGTGGGCTCTACGGCGTGTTTCTGAGCGGCAGACATGCGAAGCCCATTCGCGTGGGTGAGCTCGATGAGGAGATGGTCTTCGAGGCGCGCGAGGGCGAGACGTTTGTGCTCGGCGCGTCCACATGGCGCATCGACGAGATCACACAGGATCGTGTGTTGGTGACCCCTGCGCCCGGAGAGCCGGGCAAGATGCCGTTCTGGCATGGAGATCAGGCAGGTCGTCCAATTGAGTTCGGCCGTCGTATCGGCGCACTGATTCGCGAACTGCGTGAGTTGCCGCGTGGCGCTTCGGTTGCCAGGCTGACCAGTGAGCACGATCTTGATCAGCAGGCGGCGGAGAATGTGCTGCGGTATCTCGCGGATCAGGAGCTGGCGACGCAGCAGGTTCCGGATGATCGCACGATTGTGATCGAGCGCGTGCGCGACGAACTTGGAGACTGGCGCGTCTGCTGCCTGACGCCGTTCGGCAGCCGCGTGCATGCGCCGTGGGCGATGGCGACGACCGCCAAAGTGAAGGGCGCGGGCATCGACGTCGAGACGATGTGGAGCGAGGATGGCTTCGTGCTGCGCTTTCCGGAGACGGACGCCCCGCCGGAGGTCGATGCCTTCTTGCTCGATGCGGCAGAGGCTGCGGATCTGGTGCAGCATCAGCTTGGATCGACGGCGTTGTTTGCGGCGAAGTTCCGTGAGGCCGCGAGCCGGGCGCTGTTGCTGCCGCGGCGCCGGGCCGACGGCCGAACGCCTTTGTGGCAGCAGCGTAAACGTGCCTACGATCTGCTGAGCGTGGCGTCGCGCTATGCGAGCTTTCCGATTCTGCTGGAGGCGTATCGCGAGTGTCTGCGCGATGTGTTCGACATGCCGGCGTTGTCGGAGACGTTGCGTGGGATTGCGAACCGTAGCATCCGCGTGCACGTTGCAGACTCACGAACGCCTTCGCCCTTTGCGAGTGCTTTGCTGTTCAGTTACGTCGCCAACTACATCTATGACGGCGATGCGCCGCTGGCGGAGCGGCGCGCGCAGGCGTTGTCGATCGATCAGGAGCAGTTGCGCGAGTTGCTTGGCGACGCGGACCTTCGAGAGCTGCTGGACGCGAATGCGATCGAGGAGACGGAAGAACAACTGCAATCGCTTGCAGAAAGTTACAAGGCACGCAATCTGGACGCGGTGCACGACCTGCTGTTGCGGCTCGGCGATCTGAGCGCAGCTGAGCTCGCGGCGCGATGCGAGGGTACCGATGTTGACGCGAGCATCGCACGGCTTTTGCGCGCAC
>CAWHBA010000024.1:0-9519 GCA_963827415.1 uncultured Acidobacteriaceae bacterium | reverse complement strand
CTGTCTCGCGGAGAGCCTCCGGGGAAACGGCAAGCTGGCGGGCGTTTGCGTTTCCGCTCGCGGCGCGTGCAAGCGCGCGGAGGGAGACCGCGCCGCTGAACAAGGTGTAGACGCAGAGGGCGAGGGCCAGGAGTATGGCGAAGCTGCCGAAGGACGGCATGAGATGCAGCATGGGAGCGCGAGTGTCCTCACTTCTATTTTCGCAGAGTCAGGGCGCGGAGGTCAGTCGGTGATCAGGAAACCGAGCGGTTTGCGGAGGAAAGCATAGGCGATAAGCAGGCCGGAAAGGCCTAAATATGCATAGACGGAGCCTACAAAGGCCAGACGGGCGATCGGCAGAGAGCCCGCCGATTCGCGGATTTCGGCGAGGAAGGCAGCAAGACCTATGAAGAGTCCGAGGAGGGTGACGATCGTCCAACGTGGAATTGAGCCCAAATCGTGGGATGAGCCGGCAACGCTCGTTGTTGGAGAGGCTTCATCCGGGAAGAGCCTCAAAACGAAGAATGCGACGGGAGCGATCAGAAGCACGTCAGAGATGTCGCAAGTAATGATGTGAGCCACTGTGTTGTGGATCAGTGACTCGGGATAAAACCACAGGCAGAGAAGAGCTGCGATGAGAGCTATGCAGGGCATGATCCATCGTCCGAAGCTCTGCGGTTGAGCTCGAGGGCGGACGACGATCAGCACGCCGAGAGAGGCTGCGAGCAGAGTGCCGAGAGTCATCAGGAGCGCATGTTCTGCCGACGAGCCGCGCCATTGCGAGAGATGCCGGAGCATCGCAATCGCATCTGTGAAGACGGTCATGAGAAAGCAGAGCGCGACGGCCGCTTGTGTGCGCGCGACATAAAGGCTACCGCCGCTCCGGCCTACGAGTTGGGGCAGGAAAACCCGAACCAGGCAGGTCGCAGCCAGAAGATTTCCAGCGATGATAGCCAGGGAGCCAATGGCGTCGTAGGGGTCTTCCCCGAAGGGGATGATGTCGCGGAATGCAGGATGATGCTTGAGCAGAAAGAAGGCGTACGAGAAGAGGAGAGACAGTCCGCAGACGAGCAACGCGTCGATCTTCGGACGGGACTTCATGCGCGCAGTGTAGCCCCGGAAGGAGGCTGTCGGAAGGCGGGATTACGCGGAGGCGCCCTGCGGCGTGCGTGCCGTGATGAGGTGGTGCACGCTGGCGAGGAGATTGTCCGGCATTAGCGGCTTGAGGCGGAACTGGACGCCGAGGCCTACGTACTCATCCTCAGCCTCGGCCATGCCGCTGATCACAAGGACGGGCAGCTGCGGCTGGAACTTGCGGAGGTGAGCGACGAACTCAGAGCCGGTCATGCCGGGCATGATGTGGTCGGTGAGGACGAGATCGATAGGCTCGGGGAAGTCGTTGTTTCTCAGCTGCTCGAGTGCCCGCTCGGGGCTGAGCACCGCAATGACGAAGTAGCCGGCACGCTTGAGGATGGTCTGGCGTGTGGCAGCTTGCACTGCGTTGTCGTCGATGAGCAGGATGGTCGCGGACATTCGTACCTTGCCGTAATCGGATAACTTGCTGACCCCGCGTGCGACGCCAGCCTGCGATGGTGTGCTGGTTTGGATGCGGCTTGTGTAGCTAAGGGCTGCCTGACAAGTTGCGTTGACGGCAGAACTATATCGATTCAGGCGAGCGAGCGAGTATCGCACGAGAGTTGGATTGGGCAATGACCCAGCGGAGCTCTTCCACATGGAACTCAAGGGCTTAGCTGAGATAATGCCCCCATGAAGCGCCGCGTAATCCGGCAGTATGAATTCCTCCGGAAGATCGGCTCGGGCGGCAGCGGCGTTGTCTTTCTTGCTAATGACACGCTGCTACAGAGGCCCGTGGTCCTGAAGCTGCTGAAGCGCGGCGTCCAGACCGCCGAGCAGGTGCGCGTGACGCAGCTGCGCGAGGCGCGGCTGGCGTCGGCGATCGACCACCCGAACGTTTGCGCGATCTACGAGGTAGGCGAGGAGGACGAAGAGGCCTACATTGTCATGCAGTACATCCCCGGCAAGAGCCTGGACAAGGTGATTGCCGAGGGGCCGGCAAACGTTCAACTGGTGCTTTCGAGCGGCATGCAGATCGCCGATGGCCTGCAGGCCGCGCACAGCCTGGGCATCTTTCACCGCGATCTGAAGCCCGCGAACGTGATGCTGACCGACGGCGGGCTGATCAAGATTCTGGACTTCGGTCTGGCGCGGCAGTTGAAGCGCGAGAAGCTGCAGGAGCCGAACGGGAACTTCGAGAACGGAAACTTTGATCCGTCGCTGCCGGGGCAGCCGCCGCAGATTGCGCCGGGCGCGACCTACACGGCGCGCGGTGGAACGATCGCCTATATGGCGCCGGAACAGTTTGTCACCGGGCAGTCGAGCGTGCAGAGCGACATCTTTGCGCTGGGGCTGATCCTGTACGAGATGGTGAGCGGGCGGCATCCGTTCCACCGGCCGGACGCTCAGGAACTGCAGAGCATTCGTGCGATCCAGTTTGCGGCGCCGCCGTCGCTGCGGGAGATTGTGCCGGACATACCGGGCGAGCTGGAGAGCGTGATTCTGCGCTGCCTGGAGAAGCAGCCGTCGGAGCGATATGGCTCCGCCGCAGAGGTGCGCGAGGGGCTGAAGACGATTGTGAAGTCGCTGCAGCTGGACACGATGGTGATGACCGGCGAGGGCGCGATCAACATGCCGGCGCAGCAGCGGCTGGACCTGGAGACGCCGGAGGAAGAGAAGCGGACGACGGGCATCCTGTCGATGCTGGCCGAGCGGTTTCGCGAGAGTACGACCAGTCCTGGGAAGAAGGACACGGACATTGTGGTTCTGCCGTTCGTGAACCTGGGCACGACGGAGGCGGCGCACTTCTACGGTCAGGCGCTGGCCGATGCAGTGGCCACGCGGCTGGCGAAGGTTCCATCGCTGGTGGTGCGGCCGTCGAGCGCGCTGATGAATATTCCCACGCGGCAGTTGGACCCGCTGAGCGTGGGGCGACGGCTGCTGGTGGACTTTGTGCTGACGGGAAGCTTTCTGCGGTCGGAGCAGGGGTTTGATCTGAACTGGCAGCTTCTGGATGTGCCGCGGCAGAGTGTGCGGACGGGCGGCGCGATCAGCGTGAAGAGCTTCGACCTGATCGCGGTGCAGACGGAGATCTGCGACGAGGTATTTGCGGAGCTGCAGGGGAGGGGCGGCTTCACGAGCGCCGCCGGACAGGCTGCTGCTGCCGTTGGGAACTCGCTGGGCGGGGCGGTCTCGGAGGAATACCTGCAGGCGCGCGCTCTGCTGTCGTCGTTCATGACGCGAACAGGGAATCGCGATGAGCTGGATCGTGCGCGTGAGTTGTTTGATCGCGTTGTGGCGCGGGACCCTGGGTATGCGCCGGGATGGTCCGGGCTGGGCATTACGCAACTGCAGTATGCACGGCACGGCATGGGTGGACAGATGCACGTGCTGGAGGCGCGCAGAGCGTTTGATCGCGCGCTGGAGCGTGACCCGGATTCAGTCGAAGCGAATCTGTATCGCGTGTACATGCTGCTGTCGCGCGGCGAGAAGGAGAGCGCGCGGCATGGCATTGAGCATCTGCTGCAGGAGGCGGGCAACGACTGGAACGTGCACCTGGTCGCGGGCATCACGCTGCGGAACGATGGGTTGTATGAAGAGGCGCTGGACCAGTTCAACACGTCGTTGCGGTTGAATCCGTCGAATGCGTCGATGATCTATAACCATCGCGCGCGCGTGTACCAGTACCAGAACCAGCTGGAGCTGGCGAGTGATGAGATTGAGAAGGGGCTGACACTCGATCCGAAGCAGCCGCTGCTGCGGATCTCGAAGGGCTATCAGCACATGCGCGAGGGGCAGCTATCGCGCGCGGTGGATACGCTCGAGGAGGTGATCCGCGATGATGCTTCGCTACGGATTGTCTTTCCGACGATTGCGATGTGCTACGTGCAGCTGGGAGATCGCTCGCGGGCGGCGACGTTCATCACGGAGGACGTGCTCTCGGCGGCCGGGGCTGACAGCGAGATGGCGTACAGGCTGGCGACCTACTTCGCGGTGGAAGAGGATGCATCGGAGGCGCTGCACTGGCTGAGGCGCGCGATCTACCTGGGCAATGAAAACTATCCGTGGTTCGGCAAGAATCCGGCGTGGCGCAGCCTGAGCGAGAACGCAGACTTTCAGCGGATTCTCGAGGACCTGAAGAAAACCTACCGGCGCAACCAGAAGAACTGGAAGCGGCTGCTGGGATAACTTTGAGCTGATGCAAAAGGGCCCTCCGTTGTGGAGGGCCTTTCTGCTGCGCGGGTAAAAACGGGGCCCTAGTGTGCCAGCTCTGCAGTTTGAGAGGAAGAGGTGACGGTGAACGGCTCGTCGAGCGAGAAGATGAGACCGGTGCCGACCGGGAGCTCCTGCTGAACATCGCGCTTGAGCCACCAGATGGCTCCGGCGCCGACGCCGATTGCGGCGCCCACTCCGGCACCGACTCCGCCGCCGATGATTGCGCCCGCGGCGGTAGCGCTCGCGGTGGTGAGGCCGAGGGCGGCCAGCGTTGCCTTCGGGTGCTCCGTGCCGATGACCGTGCCTTCAGAGTTCACGTGGGCGTCGGCGAAGTTGTCGAGATCGATGAGCTCGGCGTGGATGCGATGCGAGGTGCCGTCAGGGAAGGTGATGAAGTCAGGCTGCAGCCGGATGGAGGCGCGGCCGGTGAAGCGGTGTCCGCCGTGGACTGCGGAGATGCGTCCGCGAATCTGCGAGCCGACCGGGATGAGCACCACGCCGCGCTGGGTGATGGGCTGCACGAGTTCGGCGAGGAAGGTATCGCCGACCTTGGTGTCCTGCGTGGACAGCGGATTCTGCAGGCGCGCGCGCAGCGGAGTGCCTTCGTTCACCTCGCCGGGAACGTCGGGAACTGAAGTGACGATGTTCGCGTCGGGGTCAGCGGTGGACTTCAGCAGGCGACGGTGCTCGGCAGTCTCGGCTGGCACGGGTGCAGGCATGGCTTCAACTGCCGGCGCTGTCTCTGCGGACTGATAGCTGTTCGTCGTCTCGGCAGGAACGGGCGCAGGAATTGCCGGTGAAGGCTTCACGTAGTGAGGTGTCGAAGACGGGGCAGGCGAGGTCGTTATCTGGTCGTCGAGCTGCTCGGGGTGCGACGTACCGGTCATCTGCCCGTGTGCAGCCGGGAGGAGCACGGTCGCAGCGGCGAGGCCGGCGATGGTCAATCGGAGTTTCATGGAAAACCTCTCAAGCCAATGCGCGCAGCACTGGTCTTTAGAGGATAGGACCACTGTCCGGGCGATTTGTTGCTGTTGGAAGCGCAGGCATCCGGCGGGTTAACCTGCGGAGCGCAGCGGTGACGACCGGATCACGCTGTCGTAGAAGCGCTCGTAGTGCGGGATGATGCGGGAGGCACAGAACTTATCCTGCGCGGTGCGGCGGCCCTCGGCGGCCATCTCGTCGAGCCGGTCGGCGTCGGAGAGCAGCTCCACAGCGGACTCCGACATTCCTGCGATGTCGCCGACGTCGAAGAGCAGGCCATTTTCGTCGTTCTCGATGAGCTCGGGAATCCCGCCGACTCGCGTTGCGATGGAAGGAACGTAACAGGCCATGGCTTCGAGTGCGGCGAGGCCGAAGCTTTCCATCTCGGAGGGCATGAGCATCAGGTCGGCGAGCGGGAGCAGCTCGTGCACGTTCTCCTGCTTGCCGACGAATTCGACGCGATCGCCAATGCCCATGCGCTTGGCGAGGAACTCGGCAGCGGAACGATCGGGACCGTCGCCGATCATCATCAGCCGTGCGGGAAGCTCCTTCGCGATGCGGGCGAAGACGGAGATGACATCGAGCACGCGCTTGACCGGGCGGAAGTTGGAGAGGTGGACGAGAAGGCGCTCGTTGGGCTGGGCAAAGCGCGGACGCTCGCGTGCCACGAGTTCGGGATCGCGGCGATAGAGATCGCAGTTGACGAAGTTTCGGATCACTTCAATGTGCCGCTTGACAGCGAATGCGTCGCGCGTGCGATCGCGAAGGTACTCGGAGATGGCGGTGACGCCGTCGGACTGGTCGATGCCGAAGCGCGTGATGGGAAGGTAGGACCGGTCGAGCCCGACGAGCGTGATGTCCGTGCCGTGCAGCGTGGTGATGAAGGGCAGATGCAGGCCCTGGGTGGCGAGCATCTGGCGCGCGAGCAACGCCGAAACCGAGTGCGGAATGGCGTAGTGCACATGCAGGAGATCGAGCGAATAGATCTCGGCGACTTCCGCCATGCGCGTGGCGAGCGCGAGGTCGTAAGGCGGGTACTCGAACAGCGGATAGTTTGAGACCGGGACCTCGTGATAGCGGATGTTTTCCTCGCGGCCGTTGAGGCGGAAGGGCTGCGAGTACGTGATGAAGTGCACCTCGTGGCCGCGCGCGGCAAGCTCGATGCCGAGCTCCGTGGCGACAACGCCGGAACCGCCGTAGGTGGGATAGCAGGTGATGCCGATCTTCATGGGAACCAGATGTTAGAGGTTAGATCCTAGATTTTAGAGAACAGAGAACAGACGGTGAGCCAGAGTCAGAGCTCTCCGTAATGGATGAGCCGGGGGCCGGAAGGGTTCGCGGAAGGCGGTAAAGATTTTGTGAAGGCAGCGAGCAAGGCGCGGAGTTCGGTCTCGCGTTCAGTGCGCAGGCGCGTGGTGATGGCGTCGAGATCGGAGTCGTTGTAGCCGGGATGGCAGACGAGCTCCCACGTGCCGACTGGGATGGACTGAAGCAGCGCGCTGAGCGTGGAGCTGTTGAGGTGGCCGGTTGCGGAGATGCCGACGGTGCCGCGAGTTGTGAGGATGCGGACGTCAGGCGATGGGCGGCGAGGCTTCGAAGCGGCGGCGGCCTAGCCCGAAGGCGCGGACGAAGAGGCTGCGCCGCGTGCTTCCGCCGAGCGACGCGGCCCAGCGGGGCTCGAAGGGATTGCGGATGCACCGAATGCCGGACTGCTCGAGCGCGCGGATGATGGGGCGTGTGACGCGCGAGAGCAGGTGGGTGTGCTTGTGCGTGTCGACGTGCGTGAGTTTGAGGCCGGCGCGTTGCAGCTTCTGGATCTGCGCGAGTGCTTCGCGCTGGATCTCGTCCTCGTGGATGGCTCCGCGCAGAACGCCGAGTGCGAAGCCGCCGAGCGAATTGCGGAAGGTGCGGCGGTCCGGGCCGAGCAGCGTCGGGATGGTGGCGGGATCGGAGACCGGCGTTCCGTCCACGAGCACGATATGGCAGCCGACGCCGAGGGAGGGCCGTGCGAGGGCGAGCGCGACAGCGTCGTCGAACGCGGCGCCGGTGGCCATCAGGGTCGCGGAGGTGACCGCGCCGGCGTCATGCAACTCGGCGATGGCGCGGTTGACGCCGGGCGTGAGACCGAAGTCGTCCGCATTGATGATGAGGCGAACTTGCATAGAGATGAGACGCGGGCAGAAAGACTGCGGACGATGACCGGCGCTCTGCGCGAGTGTACCGCATGGGTTGACGAGGCATCTGCGCGCAGCCCATTATGCCTTGGGCAACTCGCGGAGGTTTGCGAGAGGTGCCGAAAAGCTCGCGCGGAGAAGGGAAGACGAATGCCGGAGCTCACGTATCAATCGGGGTTTGGGAACGAGTTTGCAACGGAGGCGCGCGCGGGCGCGTTGCCGGTGGGACAGAACTCTCCGCAGCGGAACGCCTTTGGGCTCTACACGGAGCAGGTGAGCGGATCGTCGTTCACGGAGCGGCGTGGGAAGAACCGGCGCTCGTGGATGTACCGCATTCGCCCGTCCGTGGTGCATGAGCCGTATCGGCTGTTCGAGAAGGAGACGCTGTGGCGCAGTGGGCCGTTCAACGAAGTGCCCACGCCGCCAAACCAGATGCGCTGGAATCCGCCGGACTTTCCGTCAGCGCCGACGGACTTCGTTGAGGGCGTGACGACGATTGGAGGCAGCGGCGATCCGGCGATGCAGGATGGCGCCGGCGTGCATATTTACACGGCGACGGCGTCGATGAAGGACCGCTGCTTCTACAACGCAGACGCCGAGATGCTGATTCTGCCGCAGCAGGGCGGGTTGCGATTTGCTACGGAGTGCGGACTCATTGAGGCGAAGCCCGGCGAGCTGGTGGTGATTCCGCGCGGCATCAAGTTTCGCGTGGAGTTGCTGGAAGGCAAAGCGCGCGGCTACATCTGCGAGAACTACGGTCAGCCGTTTCGTCTGCCGGACCTTGGGCCGATTGGAGCGAACGGGCTGGCGAATCCGCGCGACTTTCTTACCCCGGTTGCGGCGTTTGAAGATCACGAAGGCGATGTGGAAGTCGTGTCGAAGTTTCTCGGCAGGCTTTGGCACGCAACCTACAATCACTCGCCGATCAACGTTGTGGCGTGGCATGGAAACTATGCGCCGTACAAGTACGACATGGCGCGGTTTAACTGCATCAACACCGTGAGTTTCGATCACCCGGATCCTTCGATCTTCTGCGTGCTGACTGCGCCGTCGCATCTTGAGGGCATAGCAAATGTCGACTTCGTGATCTTTCCGCCGCGCTGGCTGGTGGCGGAGCACACCTTCCGTCCGCCGTGGTTTCATCGCAACATGATGAATGAGTTCATGGGGCTGATTCACGGCGAGTATGACGCGAAGGCTGAGGATTTTTGCCGGGAGGAGCGAGCCTGCACAATTGCATGTCGGGTCACGGGCCGGATGCGGAGACGTTCGAGAAGGCGAGTGCGGCGGACCTGAAGCCGCAGCACGTGAAGGACACGCTGGCGTTTATGTTCGAGACGCGGCTGCCGGTACGGCCGACGAAGTGGGCGCTGGAGTCGAAGATTCTGCAGCATGAATACTACGAGTGCTGGCAGGGGCTGGAGCGGCTGTATCCCGGAGATGCGAAGTAGCGATGCGCGCGGCGGAGGCGTTGCTTCATGGGGCGATCGACTACGCCGGGCTGTTTCCGCCGGCGGGGCTCGACCTGGAGGCGACGGTGCGGAACTATGTGGCGTATCGCTCGGGACGCGATGCGTGGGCGCTCGGGCGGTTGGTGCTGCTGACAGCGAAGCTCGCGGAGTTTGCTGACCGTTGGCCGCAGTATGTTGCGGAGTGGCCGATCAGCCTGCTGCTTGGCAGTGACTACGACACGGAGATGCGGCTCGCGATCGACGTCGGATTGCGGCTGGATGCTGTGGAGTGCAGGCCGTCCAGACTCGAGGACATCGCGGAGATTCGGCGCCGTATGCCGAGTGATGGATTGTTGTTTGTGGAGTCTCCGCAGGGTTGTGCACTGCAAGAGCTGATTGTGGCTGTTGCGGACGCAGGAGCCTGTGCGAAGGTTCGAACTGGAGGAGTTGTGGCCGAGGCGATCCCGGCATCAGGCACCGTCGCAGCGTTTCTGATCGCGTGCGCAAGGCGTCGCGTGGCGATTGAAGGCGACGGCGGGACTGCATCATGCGATTCGTGGCGAGCAGCGGCTGACGTACGAACCGCAATCTACGACGGCGGTCATGCATGGGTTTGTAAACTTCTTTGTCGCGGCAGCGGCAGC
>CAWHBA010000023.1:0-15330 GCA_963827415.1 uncultured Acidobacteriaceae bacterium | reverse complement strand
CTCTCACTGTTCTCCGGTGGAAGTCAGGAGGTACAGCGAGATCGTAGTTTCGAACCCGGCAGGGATTTGCCGGTAACGCGAAGGTATTACCAAAAAGCTTTTAGTATGAGGCGGTTCACGGCTAGACTCGACTGATGTTTGCTGCGCAACCGCGTGTGCCATTGTGGCCTGACTGGGCCGGCGCAATTTTCTGGGCGTCCTGGTCGATGGTGATTCTCGTAACCGCGCCCAGGTTATCGCTAGCATTATTGCCAGTGCTGGCGCATGAAATGTTTAGTACTATCTGTTTTTTGATAAGACGTAAGCCTCGACCGCACATCACGCGTTGGCATGCGCGCGTCTGTGCCTATACGGCAACATTTCTTTTACCCGTGTTCATCTTTTTTGCAAACCGATGGCGGCCGGCATGGATGGCGCCCACGGCAATCCCGCAGATATGCCTTTGGGGTAAGTTGTTCTGGCTGTTCGGTTCTATATTCATGCTTTTTTCTATGTGGTCTTTGCGTTATTCCTTTAGCGTTGAGCCGCAAGCCAGGGAACTAGTAACCAAGGGACCTTATCGCATAGCGCGGCATCCACTCTATTTTTCCTATGCCTTTCAATACGGCGGGATATTGCTGCTCCACTTTACGCCTGTGTTTTTGGCCTTTTATTGCGCCTGGCTCATAGCGATGGTCACTCGCGCAAAGCTGGAAGAGCGGGTTCTGCAAAGTGTTTTCCCCGATTACTCTGCTTACAAAAAGCAGGTGGCGATGTTCAGCCCCAAAGCGTCGGTCCCTCTAACAGAGTTCTCCTGACGGTACTTTGTTTCCCGGGTCTTCTCGCGCGACGTTATTGGAAGTGATGCTATTTTCCAATGCAGAACGTTGAGAAGATGCGGTTGAGGATGTCGTCGGAGGTCGTCTGGCCGGTCAGGCCGTCGAGAGCGCGGAGGGCGCCGTGAAGGTCGGCGAGCAGAAACTCATGGGGGATTCCGGACTCGTTTGCTGTCTCGGCGGCGGTCAGCGATTCGAGGGCTGTTTCGACGGCCTGCTGCTGGCGAAGCGAGTTCAGCACGCCGCCGGTAGCCGCGTCGCCCTCGGCGTGCAGCAGTTGGAGGATTCCTGCGCGCAGAGGCTCAAGGCCCTCGCCGGTTAACGCTGAAGTTAATAGATAGCCTGATTCGTCACCGGCGTTCGGTGGGTCAGCCGGCTTCAGCAGATCCGACTTGTTGCGGACGGTGACGTGCGGACGTCCGTCCAGCGAGCGCAGCAGTTCCGTCTCTTCCGGCGAGACGGCCGCAGTCGCATCGAGCACCACGACCACGAGGTCGGCATCGGCGAGTGCCTCGCGGGAGCGGGCAATGCCGAGCGCCTCGGCTTCGTCGGCGGGTGATTCTCCCGCGAGGCGCAGCCCTGCCGTGTCGATCAGGCGCAGCGGAATGCCGGCAACGGCCATCGCCTCCTCCACGGTGTCGCGGGTTGTGCCGGGCAGCGGTGTCACGATGGCGCGCTCGCGCTCGAGCAGGCGGTTGAAGAGAGAGCTCTTGCCGACGTTCGGCCGGCCGACGAGTGCCAGCGACGCACCTTCGCGCAATCGGTGACCCTGGGCGTAGCTTCGCTCCAGCCGTTCCAACGCGTCGCGAACGCTGGCGAGCACGGGCCGAATCTGGTTCGGAGAGACGACGTCCACGTCGTCGAGTTCGCCCGCGGCGAAGTCCATGCCGGCTTCGAGTAGAGCGATCAGTGTGACGAGTTCTTCTTTGACCGGAGCGACGCGCCGCGAGAGCGCACCACCGAGTTGCTGAGCGGCCATGCGCGCCTGCTCCAGTGTTTGTGCGGCGATGAGGTCCTGCACAGCCTCGGCCTGCGTGAGGTCGATCCGGCCATTCAGGAACGCGCGCTGGGTGAACTCTCCCGGGCCTGCGAGCCGCGCGCCAGCTGCCAGCGACCCGCGGAGCAGTGTGTCGAGCACTACGGGCGATCCATGCGCGGCAATCTCGACGACGTCTTCGCCGGTGTAGGAGTGCGGAGCGGCGAACGCCGTGACGACTGCTTCGTCGATCGGCGGAGCCTGAGAATCGTTCGAGGTTTGAGAATTATTGGGGTCCAGCACTTCGGCCAGAACCGCTCGCCCGGCGTCGAGCGGACGCCGCAGCCGAACCAGAAGGGCGGCGATCTTCCAGGCTTCGGGTCCGGAGAGGCGCACGATGCCGATGCCACCGCGACCGGGCGGCGTGGCTACCGCGGCGATGGTCTCCGTGTCCTGACTGGACTCTTTCGATGGTGTTCATTTCTCTTCCGGATGCTATATCGCGGCAAGTTTTGAAGCTGGCGGTAAACAGGGTGAAAGCGAAGACAATCGTTTAACGACTAGTGTTTTGGCGTGATGCGACTTACATTTTGGTTACATTTTTCGGGAGATTCATACCAAAGGGGAGAGTTAAAGTCCTGTCATCTTTGGCTAAGTCTATTGTTCTCAGTTATCCACGGGAACCTTCCGAATGGCACAAAAGTTGCAGTTCAGACCCACCGTATGGCAATAACCCGCAGGGGTGCGGACCATGGACCGACGCAACCCCGGCGGCTTACGAAGGGGTGATTGAGTGAGAACATGTCTCCGAGCGTTTCTCGTCGGCCTCGCGATTCTGGTTCCCATGGCAGTTTTGGGTCAGGATCAGTCCGCCGTTACCGGAAGCCTGAATGGTACGGTGACGGACACAACCGGTGCATCGATCCCCGATGCGACCGTCACCGTTACCGGCTCCCAGGGAGCGATCACGGTGCATACCGACAATCTTGGGCGCTTTACGGCCGCGAATCTGAATCCGGGCTTCTACGATGTCAAGGTCGTGAAGACTGGCTTCGCCGCCGTCGTAGCCAGGCACAACGAAGTGACGGTAAGCGTCGCTTCCACGCTGACGCTCAAGATGGGAGTCGGCAGCGAGGCAACGACCATTGAGGTTACAGCGGCTGCGGTGCAGATTGATACGACAAGCACCGCCGTCACAACGAACCTGACCGACACGTTTTACAGCAGCGTTCCGATGCAGCGGAATGTAAGCGCGATCTTTTATGCCGCGCCGGGCGTTGCGGGGGGACAGGTAGCCGCGGCACCGAACGGCGTTGGACCGGGTGCTGCCAATCCGTCCATCGGCGGAGCTTCGGGTCTCGAGAATCTTTACATCGTCGACGGTGTCACGATTACGGACCAGGCGTTCGGAAGTATCGGTACCTACAACCGCTATAAGGGCGCGCTGGGTACGGGCATCAACCTGGCCTTCGTGAAGGAAGTCGACGTCAAGACGACGGCCTTTGAGCCTTCGTACGGCAAGGCCACCGGCGGCATCGTTCAGATTGTCACCAAGTCAGGCGGCGACCATTTTCACGGTGCGATCAGCGCCTACTTTGCTCCTTCGCAGTTCTGGGCGGGCCGGTACAACTTCTATCAGTTCAACTATCAGCAGAGGACACCGTACAGCACGCTGTCGAACCCGGCGCTGGAGGCAGCGGCAGAGATCGGCGGTTACTTTCCCGGCCTGAAGGAGAGACTCTTCTTCTTTGGCGCGTTCGATCCCGGGCTGAACTCGACGTTCGTGGCGGCCAATCCGAGGTCTCCTGCGGCGTCGCTTGCGCTGGGTGTCCTTCACTCCAACACGACGACGACGAGCTATGCCGCGAAGCTGGCGTACAAGATCACCAGCCGCACCAACCTGGAGCTGACGGCGTTCGGCGATCCATCGCGGCACAACGCTGTTCCTAATCTTTGGGTGAATCCGGACGGGCTTTCGAGCACGGTGCCCAAGACGACCTATAGCTCGTTCAATTTCGGATCAGAGGATTACCTGGGGCGCCTTGACTCGGCTCTGACGTCGACCTGGACGATGGATGCGGCGTACGCCTACAACCATAACCACTTCAGCGAAACGCCATCGTCCAACACGTACCAGATTACGAACACGGTTCCTACGTATCTACCGAGCCCGAGCGGGTCGATCGTAACCGGGCACGGAGCGTACGAGCCCTCGAAGAACAACACCTACAGCATCGAGGTCAACACGGCGAAGATCGTACGGCTGTGGGGACAGCACACGTTCAGTGTCGGTTACCAATACGACCACACGAACTTCCTGGATCAGCCTTCGCGCTCCGGACCGCTTTTCGCGATCCCCGGGGCGAATGCCGCCGGCCAGGACCTTACCAAACTATTCCCGAACATTCCTAAAGCGGCCCCTGGACAGCTGACGAACGCTCTTGTTCTCGATTGCGCCGGCCAACAAGGCAAACCTAGGAGACACTACCTGCAAACTTTGCCCGACGGTCAGCGGCGCGTCCGTCTATGCGGTGATCACACGCGGAACGTACAACGGTCTGAACGTGGACTCGTTCGGCCGGTACCATACCGGCTTTGGCGAAGACGTGTACGAGATGAACCGTCACGTCACGTTCGACATCGGCGTGCGGTATGAGAACCAGAGGATCGGCGGCGATCTTGCTGGATTACAACTTCGGCCCGAGCTGGTCGCCGCGCATGGGCATCAACATCGATCCGATGGGCGACCAGAGGACGAAGATCTACTTCAACTTCGGACGCAACTACTGGGCGATGCCGCTGGACGCTGCGATTCGCCAGCTCGGCAACGAGCAGGACGATACCAGCTTCTACTTCGCTCCCGTAGTCGCATCGGATGGGTCGATCACGGTTGTCCCGGATCAGGCACACACGCTGAACGGGTTGAACCAGGCGACTGATCCGAAGACCGGCGCTATCAGCACGTTCGGCGCTCCGAACTTCTCCTCGTCAACGGGTGAGGGCATCATCCCGGGTACGAAGCAGGAGTACGAGGACGAGTACGTGTTCGGTATCGATCGCAACCTGTCGCAGTCGATGGTGTTCAAGATCCGTTACTCGGATCGGCGCCTGTCCCGCATCATTGAGGACATCGGCTCGCAATCCCCTGAGGGCTCGACGATGCTTGCCGGTTTCAACGGCGGTATCTCCAACCCCGGCCCGGGCACGGACATCTCCGTGAACGAGCAGGAGGTTACTTATACTCCGGCACAAGCCGCAAAGAACGTGGCGGTGCTGGCGACGGGCCAGAAGCTGACTGCGGCCAATTACACCGCACCTGCTACAGGCTGCATTTTTGCGAACGATACGTTCACCCAGGGAACGGGCGGCAGTTTCTTCATCAACGGACTGAATCAGCCGGTTGGCGGAGCCTGCTTCCTGAACTACAAGACGGCAGCCTCCGCCCCCGGTGACGGCATTCCGGACGGCTTCGTCAAGCCGGAACGCCGGTACAACGCGGTTGAGATCGAGCTGGATAAGCGCTTCAGCCATCACTGGCTTGCCTTCGTGAACTTCAAGTGGGGCAACCTGTGGGGCAACTACGAGGGCGCGTTCCGCAACGACAATGGACAGTCGGACCCGGGCATCAGCTCGCTGTTCGACTTCACGCCGGGGCTGCTTGGCCTGCTGGGCGACCAGTTCAAGCCGGGCTTCCTCAGCACGGACCGCCGGACGATCGGCAATATCTTCCTCAGCTATAACCTCGGCTCTGACTCGAAGTACATGTCGAAGATGAAGGGCCTTACGCTTGGCCTGGGCATGCGCGGGCAGTCGGGCGTTCCGCTCAGCCTGCTGGGCGATCACCCGGTCTACCTGAATCAGGGTGAGGTTCCGATCGGTGGCCGCGGTGCTGCCGGTCGCACACCCTCGTCGAGCCAGCTCGACGTCCACATGGACTACCCCATTCACATGGGCGAGCGCTACAGCCTGAAACTGGCAATGGACATGTTCAACGTGACCAATAGCCAGTTCCAGACGGCCCGCGTGCAGTTCACACAACTGGGTTCGCCGGGCGTTGGTGCAGTTCCTCCGCTGAACCTTGACTACGGCCGTCCGTCTGCGTTCCAGGGTCCGATGTACGCTCGTGGATCGGTCCGGTTCGAGTTCTAGACGTTCATCGAATCTTCTACACTGGAGGAGGGAGACCATTGGTCTTCCTCCTCTTCGTTTCAAGGAGCAGCCGTTGGTTCGTTCAGGCCTCTTCGCTCTCTTGCTTCTCGTATCGTTCGCTGGTTGGGTGACTCCGCTGTCCGCATCCGGCGAGTTTGTCGACAAGGCGGAAAAGGCGCTGCCTCCGGAGTACCGGCACTGGCTCGATGAAGAGGTTCCATACATCATCGACAGTGAGGAGCGCGCGCAGTTTCTGGCGCTGCACACCAACGCCGAGCGCGACAGTTTCATCAACGCCTTCTGGCAGGCGCGCAATCCGATCCGGGGGCCGGAGAATCCGTACAAGGAAGAACACTACCGGCGGCTGGAGTATGCCAACGAGCACTTCGGCGCGCTGCAGTCGCACAACGGTTGGCGAACGGACCAGGGGCGCATCTATATAACGCTCGGAGCGCCGCAGACGATTCAAACGTACCCTGCAGCGCGCAATGTGCGGCCGCTGATCGTGTGGTTCTACGGGACCCCGACGCCTGCATTGCCTTCGTACTTCTACGTCGTGTTCTACAAGCGGAGCGCGGGCGAACAATACGCACTCTACTCGCCCTATGAGGATGGGCCGGCACGTCTTGTGACGGGGCTGGAGGACTTGAACGATCAGTCGCGCAGTTTGCAGACGATTCGCAAGTCGCTGGGCGATGAGGTGGCGAGGATGACGGTTTCGCTGATTCCGTCTGAGCCGGTTGACCTGACAACCTTCTCGCCGAGCATGCTGTCGGATGCGCTGGTCTCGAACATCCTGGGGCTGGCCGACAACGCGTATCAGAAGCAGCAGCTCGCGCTGCGCCGCCAGCAGGAGAAGATCACGGCCAGCATCGTCACGACCAGCAACGCGCCGCGCGTAGGCTACACGGTCACGCGCGACGAGCGCGGACAGAGCATGGTGCACTACCTGATCCAGTTCCCGGAGCCGGATGCGACGCTCCTCGGCGAGCGCAAGGACAAGACGCTGGGCTACGACCTCACGCTGCAGAACCACATCACGACGGAGTCCGGCGCTCCGGTCTACGACGATGTTGTTACGCTGACGGGTGGTATTGAGGCTTCGCAGGCTGAGGTTGGGCGCAGGAAACCGTTTGCTGCTGAGGACCGCTTCCCGCTGGTGCCCGGCCGCTACATTATTCAATCGACGCTGACGAACAATCTCACGCTGGCGGCGCACCGCGTGCTGCAGACGGTCGTTGTTCCGCAGACGTCGAAGGCCGGTCTCGGCATCTCGGAGCCGTTCGTGTACAGCGGCAGCCCGATTCATGATGAGGGCACGACGCTTCCGTTCTCGCTCGCAGGTGTGCGGTTCAGCCCGCGCGGTGTCGGCACGCTTACGCTTCACGCGGGCGATCGTATCCCGCTGGTCTTTCAACTGTGGGTGCCGAAGGATGCGAGCGGAAAGCTGAACACCGCGCCAATTCAACTGCACTACCTGTACGGTTCCCCTGTCTCGGGCGGAAAGCCTATCGAGGAGACTGACGAGACGGTCGATCCGGCCAACGCGGACGCAGCAGGAAACTTTGTTACGGGTCATGTCTTCCAGACCGATGCTATTGCGCCGGGAAACTATCGCATGATCATCCGCGCGACGCAGGCGGGCAGCGCTCCGGTCTTCTCGACGATGACGCTGCATGTTGTGCCCGCGGATGTCGCGGTGGGCGACTGGACCGCGTACGGACCGCCGCGACCGGATCAAGATGAGCAGAAGCGCGCGCTCTCGGCGAAGGCGCAGGCGAAGGTGGATCAGGCGAAGGTGGGTGGGCCGGGGAGTAAGCCTTGATCAGAGTGGTTAGTGGTTAGTGGTTAGTGGTTAGTGAGTTAGTGGTTAGTGAGTAGTGGTTAGTGGTTAGTGAGTAGTGAGTAGTGAATAAGGCAAAGGCAAACGCAGATTCCCCTGCGGGGAATGACAACCTATAAAGAGGCAGAGGCAGAGGCTGGCTTCACCGCGTGCGTTTCTTCGCGCTCTTCTTCGCAGTCCTCTTTACGGCCGTCTTCTTTGCAGAGGCTTTCTTCGCCGGAGCTTTCTTTGCTGCAGCCTTCTTCACTGGTGCGGTCTTCTTTGCGGGGGCTTTCTTCGCAGCGGACTTCTTCACGGGAGGAAGCGGCTTCTTCTGGCGCGCGCTGGCGATGTGCTCTTTGATTTCGGAGTTCAGGTCTTCGATGCTGAGGGTGGTTGCAGACTTGCGCAGACGCTCGAGTCCGTAGAACGCGCGCTTCTCCGGCGAGAAGATGTGCACGATGAAGTCGACGTAATCGAGAAGAATCCATTCCGCCTGGCGGCGGCCTTCGACGGAGTTCGCGTACGTGTTGAAGTCGCGCTTCATGCGCAACTCAATCTCGTCGGCGATGGCGACGTTCTGTCGCTCGTTGGTTCCGTTGCACAACAGGAAGTAGTCGGTGAGCCCGCTCTCCGCGGGATCCAGCGCCAGGATGCGAATGTCCTCAGCTTTTTTGTCTTCGCAGGCTGCAGCGGCAGCCGCCAGCATCTGGTTCGTCTCGTTTGTCACCATCACGGGTCCTCGTCTTTTAGCCTAGCGAATTCGAGCGTCTTGCGCTTCAAGTTCCGTAAAGATGGTGCGCGCGGATGTACTCCAGAACCTTCGGTGGTACCAGATCTGCACCGCCGGGTGCTGGGGCGTGCTCGTGCAACCGCTCGCGTATTTCGGTGGCGCTGACCGGATTCTCAAAGTCGCTAAGTGTCTCGATGCGTGCACGCTGCTCTGCGGTCAACTGGAGCGCTTTGAGCTGATGAAGGTCGAAGCCGGGTCGGCTCACGACGATCCATCGTGCCTGCGTGAGGAGTGCCTCCGGATTCTTCCACTGTCGTATGCCGAGGAAGGCATCGGCGCCGACGATGACGAAGACCTCCGCGTTCGGTGGAAGTTCGTCACGCAGGCGATGGAGTGTGTCGATGGTGTAATTCGGCGTGCCGCCGGTTTGCGGGCCGTCGATCGCTGATGCCTCGATGCCGTTGGCACCGTCGCAGAGCAGCTCGACCATGCGCAGACGGTCGGCGAAGGAGGCGTGGGCACCTTCGGGCTTGAGTGGCTGGATGGCTGCGGGCGCGAGGAGGATGCGGTCGAGTGCGAATCTGTTGCGCACCGCCTCGGCTACCGCGAGGTGGCCTCGATGCGGTGGGTCGAAGCTGCCGCCGAAGAGGCCGACTCTCATGGGGCTATCGTACCGTGCGTGCTTGGTTAGTGGTTAGTGGTTAGTGGAAAGGCAAGGGCAAAAGCAAACGCGGATTCCCTTCGGGAATGACAACAAAAAAGGGCAAAGGCAAATGCAGATTCCCTTCGGGAATGACAACAAGAAAAGCAAAGGCAAGGGCAAAAGCAAAATGCGGGGATCCTTCGACAGCGCGCTCGCTTCGCGAACGCTGCGCTCAGGATGACAGCTCGGGAAGTAAGGGCAAAAAGCAGATCCCTTCGGGATGCCAAACAAAAAGAGCTCCAGGGGCGGCGCTCAGGATGACAGCGTGGAGAGAGAGTTGAGTTATGCGGTGCGGGACCGTTCCCGGTAGGTTGCGGCGCGCTGGGGGGGCTTGTGTTTTGCGGCGGCGGAGCTGCGGTTCGGTTGAGTTTCGAGTTGCGAGTTTGAGGGTTGCGAGTGTTTGTTGCGGAAGTCGTCGAGGTTGGCGAGGTAGAGGTCGAGGCGCTCGTCGCGAAGGTGCTCGAGGACGCGCGAGAGCGGATGCTCGGCGCCGAACTGCTTGTGGCAGACGGTGGCGAGATCGAGGAGATCGTGCCAGGCGCCGCCGGCGTCCTGCAGCTCTTCGAGGCGTTTGGCCATGGCGGCGGCCTGCGGGCCGGGCATGCCTTCGCACTGGTAACGGGCACGCTTGGCGGCCTTGCGCAGATCGTGCAGGTGTTGCTCGCCCTGTTCGCGGGAGCGGAGCATGCGTTCCATGCGGCGCTCGATGGCGGCGAGCAGATCGTCGACGGGGACCTCAAGCTCTTTGGCGGGCTTGAGCGCGGCGAGGAGCTCTTCGGTGTCGCGCGCGAGTTTGGGGAGATGCTGCTCGATGGCGGAGAGGAGCTTGCGCTCGCGGCGCTGACGATCTTTGCCGATTCTTTTGCGGAGTTTGTTCTGGGTCTTGCTCAGGTCGGAGGGAGCTTCGACGGCGGAACTCAGCGCGTGGTCTTCGTCCTGGAGGAGCTTGTCCTGCACGTCGCAGTCACGGACCCTGCCGGCGATGCGGCGAAGTTTTTCGAGGCGGCGGTGGACGCTCTGCGCTGCGGTCCGGTAGGGCGGGAGGCCTTTGATGTTTGCGAGGAGCTCGAGTTGGGCCTCGACGCGGCGAGTGGAAGAGCGGAGTTCGTGGACGGCCTTGGTGGTGGGGGTCGCAACTCCTACAGACAGCGCGGCCTCCAGGCGTTTGGCCTGTTCGCGCAGCTGTTCCACGGGAGTTGCGGAGGGTGAGGTTTGCATCGTCTCTTATGATGCTCCCGTGAGGGCCCCTCCGGTCGCTTTTTGCGCAAAGTCTTCAGAGGACGGGACTTAGAGGTGGACTTTGGGTTGCAAGGCATTGATTCTATTGAACGACGGCATAAACTCTATGAAATCACAGAGATATCCTCGACTGCGTCGCGAGCCGGCTTTTTGGTTGCGCAATGGATCGGAATTTCGCGAATGCTTATGCGGGTTCGCGCATGTCGGGGCCTATTGCGTGCCGGTTCCGGTGACGAAGATGTACTGACCGGTGGAAGAGCTGCCGGAATCGAGGGAGATCTTCGCGGTGCGGGTGCCGACGGCGGTCGGCGTGAAGGTGACGGTAATGGTGCAGGGCTGAGTTCCGGTGGAAGCGGCCGGGCAGAAGCTCGATGGGGTGGAGCTGACGGTTGGCTGCACAGCGGAGACGGTGAAGTCGCCGGGATTGGCGCCGCCGATGGCCAGCGAGGCGGCGGGAGATCCGCTGCCGATATTGGCCAACTGAATGGTGGCCGTCTCGCTCTTGCCAACCTGCTGGGATGGGAAAGTAATCGTGCCGGTTCCCAGGCCGTTGAAGCTGCCGTTTTGCGAGAGGTAGCCATAATTTTCAGTGAGGATGGAGGAGGTCAGCGAAGTGCCGTTGACGTAGGCTTCGCCCGTTACGGTTGAGAAACCAGCGGTGTAGGTGGACAGAGGATCGTTGGGAATGTTGGCGATGGTGAAGGTGCAGCTTGTTCCCGAGGCCACCGCGGAGCCGCAGTTGCTGGTCGCGAAGTAGGCGTGATCCTGCCCAAGACCGCCGGTGGTAGCGACTTCCACACTGCTGGTGCTGATGGAGGAGGTTCCCGGATTGGTGAGGACGAGGTCCTCGTTGGCTCCCCAGATGGTGTAGGTAAGAGATGAGGGCGACAGGCTGGGCGCAGTGCCGAGGGCGACGCCGGTTCCACTCAACGAAACGGTGTTGGAACCCGACGCGGTGCTCGTGATGTTAACGGTTGCGGACTGGGTGCCAGTGGCGGTCGGAGCAAACGTGATGTAGATGGTGCAGTTCGCATTCACCGCGACGCTGCTGCAATTGTTCGTCTGGGTGAAGTTGTTGTTTGTAACTCCACTGATTGCTACAGAGGAGACCGTTAGCGTTCCGGGGCCGCTGTTACTGAAGGTGACTGGCACGGGAGTGGAGGTTGTCCCGGTGATCGTCGGCGGGAAGTTGACTAAGGAATTGGAGAGATTGGGGTTGGGGTTGTTCGCGATGCCGGTAACCGAGAGCGGGATGTAAAGCGTGGAGGTTTGGTAGTTGTAGTCGATCGCAATCGAGGCGTTGCGAACGCCGGTAGCGGAGGGGTCAGCTTTGACCTGGATCCAGCAGGGGCTGGAGACGCCGCTCGCGCAATAGCCGACGAAGGTTGTGCTGAAGTTCCCGACATGGAAATCCAAGGCGTTGGGTCCGACGATTGTGATGTTGCCCAGGTTGCTGAAGTTCTGGATGGTGATTGTCTGGATGGGTGAGATCGTAGCGACCGTGACGTTCTGGAAGTTGATGGCAGAGGGGCTTGCCTGGATGGGTGAGAGGCTTTGCAGGCTCACGGCAAAGCTTGCCGGCGCGGAGGTTAGCGTGGGCTGGAAGGGCGGTGTGGGCGGCGTGAGCGCGAAGAGGCCAGAGGTGTTGAGGGTGGGGTTGTAGGCGATGTTGAGCATCGCCGCGATGGTGTTGGTGGGCGCGGGGTTGGGGCTGATGGTGGTGAGGGTGAAGAGTTGGCCGCAGAGGGAGCCATCGCCGGCGGTGCCGCCGGCAGAGTTGATGCACGCGGAGAGGATGTCGGCGAGGGTGTTGAGCTCGGTGTTGGGGACGGTGTCGCCGAGGGGCACGTTCGCACCGGGTGAGGTGCCGGTGGAGGTGTTGACGAGCTGGTTGGCGAGAGTGAAGGCGTTGGCGAGCGCGGGCGCGTCGGAGGATGAGGACCCGATGGCGGAGAGTGAGCTCATGAAGGGTGCGAGCGCGGCGACGGCGGCGACGGTGGTGAGCTCGTTGATGGAGATGAAGGTGGAGGGTGTGAGCGCGGAGCAGGGGCCGAGCGCGGCCATGAGCGCGATGTTGGGATTCGTGGTGCTGAGGCCGGGGTTGCCGCCGGTGGCGACGATGTAAACCTGCGTGGCGTTGGTGCAGGAGTAAAGGCCGGTGATGGTGAAGCTGCCGGTTGAGTCGGAGGTGACGGTGGAGGTGAGGAGCGGCGTGGCGGCGGAGCCGTCGGCGGTGGTGCCGACGGTGTAGAGCTGGATGCTGGCTCCGACGACTGGCTGCTGGCCGCCGTGGACGATGCCGTTGAACTGGGTGTCGCCGACGGGAGCGAGAACGGAGTTCAGAGGGCCGGAGCCGCAGGCGGTGAGAAGGAGTGAGAGAAGAGTGCAGAGGGAGGGAGGGACTGCTCGGCGGAGGGTCATGGGTACCCGGGGAGACGTGACGACCTGGCTTGCTTGAGGAGAAGAGTACTCCTCGGTTGGGGCGGACCCGAATAATAATCTGTTGCGAGGAATCGGATCCGGGCCGGCGGCCGACGCGGGCATTCTACGTAAAGTGGTGATTGACACAGCGTTGTGGGCGGAGGGCAGGATGATACGGCTCTTGCGAATTGCTCCCGAACTTCCGGTCGAGAATCTGCAGAGGTCGCTCGGCTATTACCGGCAACAACTTGGCTTTGAGGTGGCGCTGGAGATGCCGAGCGGCGATTACGCGGTGGTGGAGCGCGATGATGTCGCGATTCATCTGTTTGAGCGGAGCGGAGAGAGGGCTGCTCCGATGGCGATTCACATCTTCGTGGAGGATCTCGAAGGCCTGCACGAGGAGTTGACTGGGCGTGGCGCACACATCGTCCAGGGCATCGAACGCAAGCCGTGGGGGAACCGGGATTTTCGCGTGCGCGATGAGGCAGGCAATGAGCTCAAGTTCACGGAGCCGCTGGAGGATTAGTTAGCTGCGCTAACTTCGCCAGTGCAACTCGACGGGAGCGGGGAGCGGGTGAGGGCCGGCGGCGGTGAGACGGCGCTGCTTGAGGGCGAAGTACCACTTGGCGGGTTTGTCGGCGTCGTCGATGAGCATGAGGCCGGGGTTGGAGCGGAGGCCGCGGGCTTGCTCGACCATGGTTTGCTGGTCCTGCGCGACGAAGCGCGCGCCGAAGAACTTGACCAGAGACGTGACGAAGGGGATGTAGTAGCCGATGTTCCAGGCGGCGACGACGTCGATGCGGCAGGTGGAGGGCGTGATGGGGGTGACGGTGGTGAGGGAGGAGAACCAGCGGAGGGATTCGGAGTCGTCCGGGCGTTCGGGGCCGGGAAATGCGGGGATCTCTCCACTGCGCGCTGCGCGCTCCGGTCGAGATGACAGAGTTTGGGTGGCGCGAGACTCTGGGCGAGAGGACAGAGTTTGGGTGGCGCGAGACTCCGGGCGAGAGGACAGCGCATTATCCGGTGTATACGTTTTGCCGGATTTGGTGGCGACGATGGTTTCGATGCGGCGGTTGGGGAGGGTGAAGTCGATGGTGGTGACGGGGCGGCCGAGGAGTTTGTAGGGCGCGGAGTTGGAGGAGGGCGCGTGCGGCGACATGCGGAAGCCGTCGTGGTCGCCGTCGGGCGAGTTGATGGGTTCGAACTTTTTTGTCTTCTCGTGGATGCTCGCGGCGGAGCGCCACCACCAGGCCTGATGCACGAAGGGGCCGTGCGCGGGGTCCATGAGGCCGATGATGCCGTGGTCGACGTTGCAGGGGAGATCGGCGGAGAGGTGCGCGGTGCGGAAGCGTTTCGAAAACTTTGGGAGCGAGGGGATGGGTGGGAGTTGCGTGATGTCTTCGGCGTCGATGCGGCCGGCGCCGGGAGCGGGGATGTAGACCCAGGCGTAGCCGTCGCGCTCGGCGACGGGGAAGGCGTTGGCGAAGATCTTTGTGGGTTCGAGGGCGTCGTGCGAGGTGAGGGAGGGGATCTCTTCGCAGCGGCCGGAGCAGGGCTCGAAGCGCCAGCCGTGGTATTTGCACTGGACGGTGTCGCCGTCGAACCATCCTGCGGAGAGTGGGATGCCGCGGTGCGGGCAGAGATCGCGGAGGGCGAAGAGTGAGTTGTCGCGCTTGCGGCCGAGGAGCAGAGGGATGTTGAGGAGTGTGGTGGTGACGGGCTCGCGGAGTGTGTCGGTGCGGAGCGCGGGGTACCAGTCGTTGTAGATGAAGTCGGTGGGCGGGCCGGGGCGCGCGGCGGCGTCGAGTTGGATGAGTGAGGGTGCGCGGCCGGCGGCGATGGGACGCATGAGGGCATCGAGGATGAGTTTACGGGATGAGTCAGTGGTGGTGGCTGTTCGAGCGTCGCGAAATACAGGGTTCTTCGACTCGCAACTCGCATGGCGAGCTGCTTCGCTCAGGATGACGGCTCAGGAGCCGCAGACGCTCTATTAATCGTTGGCATTAGACTTGAGGTGTGGCTGAGAGTGTCGTGGTGAATTCGGTGGAGCAGGTGCGGCCGGCGCCACGGCGTGCGCGTGGGACGCTGGTTTGGATTGTGGTGCTGTGGGCTGCCTTCTATGCGAGCTTTGCGCTGGTAAGGCCGCCGCTGCTGGATGATGCGGATTCGGTGCATGCGGAGGTGGCGCGTGAGATGTTGCTGCGCCACGACTATGTGACGCTGTATGCGAACGGAATTCGGTACTTGGAGAAGGCGCCGCTGCTGTATTGGTCGATGGCCGCGGGGTTGAAGGCGTTTGGTGTGGTGGGGATGACGGGGCCGACGGCTTCGACTGTTGCTGTGAGGTTGCCGCTGGCGTTTGCGGTGCTGGCGCTGGCGCTGGTGTGCGAGAGCTTTGCGCGGAGGATGTTTCGGTCGGCAACGGCGGGGCTGTATGCGGCGCTGATTCTGCTGTCGAGCTTTGGGATTTTT
>CAWHBA010000022.1:0-56283 GCA_963827415.1 uncultured Acidobacteriaceae bacterium | reverse complement strand
CGGCATTTTGCTGGGTTTGCACCGACTGAGACTCGCCAATAGAAACGGGCCTTCTCAGACCGCCAGCGACGATCGAGTTGCTCGTGGCAATCCATCCTGATTGTCTTGGCGCAGGCTACTGGGGGTCAGGGGATACCGTGCAGGGCGCCGAAGCCGGCTGTGGACTTTCGTCGCGGTCGCGCTACTCCTCACCTCTCTTGCCCGTTCGGATGTACCGCGCAGACCGACAGCCTTCGCCCCTTGGCTTGTCGTCTTGCTGCTCGGTCGGTCGGCCTGTTGGGTGTTCCGCAAGCCCCGGACCGAGTCGCCGGTGCTCTCGTTCGAGGGACGCGTTCACCCGGCGCCACGCAAGATCTCAAACCTTCGCTTCGGGTCGCCCCCCACACCCAGAGCGCACCGCACCCCCGCCCAGTTTCACCGTGGCCACCCGCCGCGCTCCCACGCCCCGCTCTGCCCACCCACGGCGGCGGTCCCGCTCCCCCAGGCCGTGTGGAAGGGGTGGCACCCCCCGAACGCCGACCCCGACCTAACCCCGTCAGCAAAATCTCAATGTAGATTTTTTCTCATGTTGGCAGGTTTCTGATTGGCAGGTTCCGGCACTCCAAATTTTGGACTGAGGATCTAAGATGCACGAGTCCGCTGTGGATGCCGAGGGCCAGTCATTGCCCACTCATTCAGACTCTGCAGACTTTCAGACTCGGCCGATTTTTCGACTCGGGAGATTTTAGACTCGGGAAACCCTCCTAGGTCGCCCGTCGAACGTCCGTAATCAACCAGCTGCGAGCCTTCCTGCTGGAGCGTGGCATGGTCTTCGCCAAGACTCCCTTCAAGCTGAAGCAGGCGATGCCTGAGATCCTCGAGAACGCAGAGGCGAACCTCACACCACGCATGCGTAACCTCGTCAGCCTGCTGTGGAGCGAGTGGAAAGACATGGAGCAACAGATCGTCGCGATGAACGAAGAGGTTGAACAGATCGCCTCTTCCGATCCAGCCTGCCAACGACTCAGGCAGATCCCCGGCATAGGCCCCTTGGTTGCACCGCGATCGTCGCCGCTATCGGCAACGGAGCCGCCTTTCATAAGGGCCGGGAGTTCTCCTCCTGGCTGGGACTTGTGCCGCGACAGCACTCGACCGGCGGCAAGGCCAGGCTCTTCGGCATCAGCAAGCGCGGCAACAGCTATCTGAGGAAGCTGCTTGTCCATGGTGCTCGATCCGCCGTCCTCCGCGTCAAGCGAGAACGATCGCCGTTCGGTCCCTGGCTCAGCGCTCTCGAGCGCCGGTCCCCGGTCAAGGTAGTGATCACAGCCGCAGCCAACAAGCTTGCCCGTATCGCGTGGGCCGTTCTTTCCAGCGGACAGGACTATCGAGCGGTTCCGGACGCAAGGACTGCCTAAGCAAGATTAGCCAGCACCGCCCTCAAGTTCCCCAACCAAGGTCTGCACTGGATAACCAAGACGAACGAACAGTTCCCAACGGCGTGGCTCGCAACCTGCTCCCGAAAATGGTCTTCCATGACCGTCCCGTTTATCAGGAAGAGCACGCAGCGCAACTCATCATGGCCAGGAGTCTCCACTCTCCACACGAAGGCCGAATACATTTGCGCAGATCTGTCGATCTCCTCTTCGCTTTTCCCTTGCAGTCAGACGGCGGACCATACATTTTCGGGAACTCGGCTCGCGCCTAGATTGGGACTCGGCCCTTGGCGTTCCGTGGGTAGTAAACGCAAGGGCATTTGTCGTTACCAAACGGAACTGGCCTAAGAAGGTTTCCGTGGGGCTACGCAGGAGATTCGACGACATGATGCTTGATCGCGAACATCACGAACTCGGCGTGCGTCTTCAGGCCGTACGAATCCATGATCTGATATTTGTGAAACGCGACGGTACGAGGCTTGATGTTCAGCATGGCACCGGCTTCCTTCATTGTGTAGCCCTCGGCCAGGAGTTGAAGCACCTCGATCTGTCGTTTCTTAAGCTGCATGTGCCCATGCGAGTCAGGGTTCCGAGCAAACTCTCTTGTAGCAGTTCCGCTATGCGCGGGGTCACATAGGTCTTGTGGTGCAACACGTCATTGACTGCTTTCACCAACTCCGAACCGGCTGACTTCTTCAGCAGATAGGCGGACGCCCAGTGCCGGAGAGCCTCTTTCGCTAGATCAACATCCTCATTCATCGTCAGCACAATGATTTTTGTCGTCGGCAGGAGTTTCTTGAGTTGCCTGCCGGCTTCCATTCCGTTAAGCAACGGCATCCCCAGGTCCAGGATCACCACATGCGGGCTCAACTCCGGAGCTTCCTTTAGAAGGGTCAGACCATCCGAAACAACGCGCACCACGTCGTAGTTCTCTGCGAGTAATTTCACGAAGGCTTCGGCCACCATTGTGTGGTCATCTGCCAGCATCAGACGCGGCTTCGCCATTATTCATCTCCGAGTGACGATCACGTGACAGATCATCTGGTGCTTGTATCTTTGCGCGACCGAAGATGAAACTGTCAACTTTGGCAGGGGCACGGATTTACTTCCTTATGCTGATTCGCCCTGAAGACTTGTGATTCCAGTTACTTACTTAGTCGCTCGACCTGATACGATCAAACCAGTCTCCCTCTTGGGCTCACACGGGGTCTGTCTGCTCGTTCCAGAAATCGGGCCTCGCCGTCACGAGCTTCGACGTGAGTTGTCAAACGCATTGATGCAATGCTGAGGAACATCATGTGGAGATACGCTGCCTCCGCCCTGCTCTCTCTTCTTTTCGTTCCCTCCGCTCTCGCTGCAACTCGGAAGAACGTGCTGATCCTTCATCAAGGATCACGTCTTCTGCCTTATCAGTTTCTGCTGTCGAACGAGATGCAGAAGGACCTCGCGAATAGGCAATCCGATATTCAGGTATTCGATGAGTATCTGGACAGTTCGCGTCTCAGTCAGGACCCCAGGTACGCTCTCGGGGCGCTCGAGGCGAAGTACGCCGGGTTCAAATTTGATGTAGTAGTCGTTGACGGAAACGGGCCTTTCCAAGTCATGCTCAATCGACCGCCCGCATTTCTGCTAGGCGTACCGGTCGTCTTCGTCACAGTCTCAGACATCAACGTCCCATCCCGTCTACCTGCCAGCATCACAGGCGTCACGGTGCACATGGACTACGACGCAAACGTTCGCCTCGCCAGGAGGCTGCAACCGGGATTGCGGCATATCTTTTGGGTCTCCGACATGACTCTTCCCAACGAGCTTGCCGCCTTCCGCAATCAAATGGACATCGTCGACTTGCAGGGTCTCGCTGTCGATGATCTTCTCAAGCGGGTGAAGTCACTTCCGCCCGACAGTGCCATCCTCTTCGACACCTACTTCAAAGACCCCTCTGGCAAGCCATATGTTCCGGCAGAGGTTTCCGATCTTATCGCTAAAAGAGCAAATGCACCCGTATACGCTTTCTACCGCAACATAGTGGGCAAAGGCGCAGTAGCTGGCGTTGTCATCAGCCCGGAGACTGTTGGGAGACAAGCTGCCAAAATCGTTCTCGGTCTCCTCGACGGAACGCCTGCGTCGCGGTACCCGGTCGAACATGCCCACAACGAGATCGTGATCGACTGGAGAAGCTTTCAGCGATTCGGCTTCTTCTCCGAAAGCCGTGTACCTTCTTCCGCGGTCGTTCTCTTTCGGCCGCCCACGCTATGGGAGAGGTATCGCGGCTACATAATCCCAACTAGCGTTGTCATGTTCCTTCTGACCGTACTCGTCATCAAGCTCGGCCTCGAAGACAAGCTGCGGAACAGGTTAGATCAGTCGGCCCGCGAATTGGCAAGACGCCTCATCAATGCGCAGGAGGATGAACGCCGCCGCCTCGCCCGTGAGCTGCACGACGACGTCAGCCAGCGGCTCGCACTCGTTGCCGTCCATCTTGACACGATGCGGATATCGCCTCCCGCCTCGGGCAACGATCTGATTCGTGAGCTATCGGTCCTCTACGACGAGACTGACCTCATCTCTTCTGATATTCATCAGTTCTCCCACGATCTGCATCCCGCAATTCTCGAGCGCCTTGGTCTCTCCTCCGCGCTGCGTCGTTATTGCGCGGAGTTCTCCACCCATCGCAAGATCGTTGCCCACATGTCGACGACCGGTGAAGAGCCTCGGCTGAAACCCGAGACCGCGCTCGCGTTCTTCAGGATCGGTCAGGAGTGTCTGACGAACGCGGCGAAACACGGCGGCGCCACAGGATGCAGGGTCTCGCTGAGCTATGCGACCAATCGACTCACGCTGGTAGTGGAGGATGACGGCAGCGGCTTTGACCCGGAGAGCGTGCAGGCACAGACTGGCCTGGGTATTCAAAGCATGCGCGAGCGACTTCGCTCCATTGACGGCACTCTGCGCATTCAATCCTCGGTGCTCTCTGGAACAACTGTCTTCGCCGAGGCTCGGCTTGCGCCTGCAGCAATGCCGCACGCGACCGGAATCGTGCTGGAAGAGACAGCGGACGCTCAATCGGCGCCATCCGGGGTCTAGGAAAGCCCGTGAACGCGCTATGCTTGGCTAGATCGCCGAATCGCTTGACGGCGGGGGCATCGCCGGCGCGCAGCTACCGTCTACCGTCCCCGTCGCTTTAATCCCTGTTGCTACTCTCAACGAGTGTTGCTCGGCGGGGAGACAGAATCGTCGCATGCATCGAATTTGCCGATTTGTTCGACGTCCTTTCGGAGAGGGCAGCCAGAAGCAAGGTGAGGTTCGGCCATGCGACCTCGCCGTTTTCGTTCTGGTTCTAACTTTTCTTCTGCTTCAGGGCGTTGCCAGCGCGCAAGTCCAGGCCGTTCGTCGGGTTCTAATTCTGAACGAAGTAAATCCTTCGTATCCCGCGATCCCTGTCATCAGCCATGGAATCGAAACTGCGCTTTCCAATTCGCCCTATCACCTTGAGGTCTATTCCGAGTACTTCGATACTGGATTGTTTCCCGATCCAGCCGATCAGCAGGAGTTTCGGGATTTCTACATTCGGAAATATCGGAATCACCAACCGGATGTGATCATCACGGTCGGGCCAACCCCGCTCAAATTCATGCAAGAGGTGCACCAGAGCGCCTTTCCCGGCGTTCCAGTTGTTTTCTGTCTGCCTATTGGAGTCGCGCCGAGTGCCCCCGCATTAGGTCCCGACTTTACAGGAGTCGAAAGCGATCTGCAGCCCCGGCCGAGACTCTGAAAATAGCGTTGCGGCTCCAGCCCGGCACAGAGCACGTGGTGGTTGTGGGGGGCGTCTCGGGTTGGGACAAACACGAGCAGGCTGGCCTCAGGCAGCAAACCAAAGGAGTCAAAGACCATCCCGAAATCACTTTTATGACGGATGTCGCTGTGCCTGATCTGGCCGAACGTCTGAAGCACCTGCCACGCCACACTCTTGTCATTCTGCTCTCCGTTGCGAGGGATGTGGAAGGGAAGGTGTACAAGTCAAGCGAAGTAGCGCCGCTCGTTACCGCAGCGGCGAATGCGCCGGTTTTTAGCCTTTACGATGTCTTCCTGAATCACGGAGAGGTCGGTGGCTACCTTTCAAACCTTAGCGAGCAAGGGAAGGTCGCCGGAGGAATGGCGCTGAGAATACTCCGAGGGGGAAAAGCCGCAGGACATCCCCCGGGTAAAAGGCGTGAACACCTACATGTTCGATTGGCGAGCGGTGAAGCGCTGGGGCCTGAAAGAGTCCGAGATTCCCCCTGGCAGTATCATCCTCAACTGGCAGCCAACGCTCTGGGAGTCTTACAGGCGATACGTCATCGGCGGCACTTCTCTGATCCTTTTGGAGGCGCTGCTGATTGGCGGGTTGCTATGGCAGCGAACGAGACGAAGAAGAGTGGAGAGTGATCTGGTCGTTACCAACGACCGGCTTCGTCTGGCGCTGGAAGCTGGGAACGTCTGTTGGCTGGGAGTGGGACGTTCGAAGCGGACAAAACCAGTGGTTCGGTGATCTGCAAACCATGTTCGGAATCCAAGCGGCCACCCACTCCGGGGCCGCCGAAGACTTTTACCGCTTCGTATACCCGGAAGACCGGGAACGCGTCCGGAAAGCCGTTGCTGACGCCCTGCAGAGCCGGACCCCGTATAGGGCAGGAATTTCGCATCGTCCGCACCGACGGAGCGGTGCGATGGGTCACAGCGACGGGAAAATTCTATTACGCAAAGAATGGCGACCCCGAGCGAATGCTGGGCATGGCAGTGGACATTACCGACCAGAAGCAGGCGGAACAGGAATTACATGCAAGCGAGGACCGATTAGCGGGCATCATCGGATCCGCGATGGATGCGATCATTGCCGTCGACGAGGAGTGGCGGATCGTGTTGTTCAACGACTGCCGCGGAGAAGATGCTCGGCTGCACCCAGAATGAAGCCGTTGGTACGATTTTCGATCGTTTTATTCCCGAACGCTACCGCTCGATGCACGAAGCATACATGCGCCGCTTCGCCGAGTCCGGAGTTACCACTCGTGCCATGGAAGCGCCGGTCCGGACTATGGGCGGTCCGCACGAACGGCCAGGAATTTCCCATGGAGGCGTCCATAACCCACCTCGAATCCGGCGGGAGGAGCTTGTTTACAGTCACCCTCCGCGACATCACAGAGCGGCGGCTTGCCGAGGAAGCGATCCGCGAGAGCGAGCAGCGTTTTCGTCTGGTTGCAAACACCGCGCCTGTAATGATCTGGATGTCTGGTCCCGACAAGCTATGCAACTACTTCAACAAGACCTGGCTCGAGTTTAGTGGCCGGCCACTTGAAGCGGAACTGGGCGACGGCTGGTCGGAGGGCGTGCATCCCGAAGACTTGAAGGCTTGCCGGGATATCTACATTCGGGCATTCGATCGACGCGAATCCTTCAGCATGCAGTATCGGCTGCGCCGGTACGACGGAGAATACCGGTGGGTGATCGATACAGGCGTGCCGAGATCAAATCCGGACGGATCGTTTGAGGGATACATCGGATCCTGCATCGACGTAACAGATCGCAAACTGGCCGAGGAAGCTCTCGCTCGCATGGGGCGCAGATTGATTGAAGCCCATGAACAGGAGCGCACCTGGATAGCGAGAGAACTGCACGACGATGTCCTTCAGCGAATGGCGTTACTGATGATCGACCTTGAAGTATGGGGCCAGCAACTCCCCGATTCGGCAGGTCGATTTCCGCGAGCGCATGCGCCACGGCCGCCAGCGTCTTTCGGATATCGTCGACGACATTCAGGCCCTGTCACACCGCCTCCATTCTTCAAAACTCGAATATCTGGGCATTGTGGCGGCAGCCAGGAGTTTCTGCCAGGAGTTAACGGAGCAACAGAAGGTCAAGGTCGAGCTTCAGCCACACCAACATACCGGACGGTGTGCCCAAGGAAATCTCGCTCTGTTTCTTTCGGGTGCTACAGGAAGCCCTGCAGAATGCGGTGAAGTACAGTGGCGTGCGGCAGTTTGCAGTGGAACTGCAGGCGACCGAGAGCGAAATTCAACTTACCGTGAGTGACCTGGGAGTTGGCTTTGATCCTCATGCGGCCTTCACCGGCCGCGGACTGGGCCTCATCAGCATGCGGGAGAGAGTGTACCTGGCGGGCGGCCAGATTTCCATCGAGTCGCAGCCCGGCATGGGCACCACGATCCGCGCTTGCGTGCCGTTCAGTTCCGGGAACAAATTCCGAAGCAGCGCACCGAATAACAACTCCGGCGTCGCCAACTTCCTGATGATCAGACAGGAACTCGTGCACCGTTAGTGACAAGAAACGGCGGAATGCTCGGCACAGATTCTCTCGTAGATGTGGTTTTCCTCCTCACGCTGAAAACTGTTCAACACATACCCGCAGAGAATATCCAAGTCGTGCGATTGAGCGAACTCATCCCAGAGATGTTCGAGCAAAAGTGCGGCGTCTGCGTTACCTTCCGCCCACAGCAGAGGAGCACATTCTCCGCAAGCGGCAACGCGGCCATGTTCTCGTTTCACAGCCCCGGCTGCCTTTGCGATGAGATCACCTGTGAGCCTTTAAGAATCGAGCACGATCAAGTCGACCGTTGACTATCAGTGTTGCGATGGTGCCGGCAGCATCCAACGCAACATATCTACCTTTCTCAATGGCGGCTGCAACATCCAAGCCACGTGCCTGCAATGCCAGTAGAAGGCTGTTGCGGTGTGACTCTGTGGCGAGAACGATGACCGCATTTCCAGCCCTGAGAGCGGAATCAATGAACTGAGTAAAGCCTTCGAGAAAACCTGCATCATCAGAGTAGAATTGCGCCTCATGGCGTCGGGCGCTCTCCTTACTTCGCCGAACTCGCACATCGGAAGCTCCGGTGAATTCACGGCCGTCAAACCTGCTGCCCACAAACCTTGCACCGCGAAGAACGGCGCTTACAGCAGTCAGTAGCTCACGTGGCGCATCGGCCTTGACGAGGTAGCCCCATGCGCCTACGCGAAAGGCTTCTTGCACCACATCAGCAGACGATTCCTGACTCACGAATAGGATTCTGGACCTTGGCGAAACCCTAGCTATCTCCCGAGCGGCTTCCATCCCGTTCAACTTCGGAAGGCCGATGTCCAGCAGGATCAACTGGGGATGCAGTTCTTCGGCCTTACGAACCGCCTCCAACCCATCCGATGCTTCCCAACAAACGAATCCGTTAGACGTGCTCTGCAGGCTTGAGGACAGAAATTGCCGAAAGGGTTCAAAATCATCTACCACGAGAACCGAAATTGAGGATGGAGCCATGCAGTCTCCGTTTGATGAGTGGGACTCGATGTCACCGACTCAACTGCTGAATCCAAAATGTGAAACGTTCGGTTCAGCTTCCCGCCCCACTCCATATCGACACGTAAGTGAGCCTAACAGGCGGTGGATCGCAAATGAACGGTTTCGCTTTATCTTCTCTGGCATGGGTCAATGAAGAGGCGCGAGCGAAACGAGGCCGAGCAGTGGGCGAGCGCGAATGCAAATATCGATTTCCCTCAACGAGCAACATAAGCGCTAAGGCGCTCACCGATTGAGCGTAGGACTCCAATTCCTCAGTGCTCATCCGGTCAAAAAGTTCGTTCATGGAAGTTGTTTCCGTCCTGTCAATCCTATTCACCCGATCCGTGTATGCTCGTCAGCGACCCAGGGCCCCCAACCTGAGCGTTCCGAACATAAAAAAAGAGGTGAAACGTGAGACCGAAGTACCTTGCAGTACTCGCATTTGTCACAACATTGGGGTTTTCGTCTGCTGCGATGGCGGACTCGTACAACTTTTCCTTTAACGGTAACGGCATCAGCGCTTCCGGCGTGATCACGGTACAGACTGCGACGCCAGGGGTTGATGAAATCACTGGCATCACGGGAACATTTTCGGATACGAACGTCGGAGTCTCTGGAGGGATTACAGGGCTGTACACACCGGTGTCGTATGTGAGCGACACCCTGGCGACGCCCGGCGTTGCGTTTACCACCGGCGGCTTGTCCTACGACGACACGTTTTATCCAGGAGGGGATTCTCCCCTAGTCTGTTACACCCTCATCGGCGGCGTACCCACCCTCACCTATCCATTTTCCGGAGGTGTGTTCGATATCTTTGGCGTGGCGTTTAACATTTCGGGGCCCGGAGGTTATGTTGCTGAACTCTGGAGCAACGGGGATGTAGGCGGCGGACCGATTGTCTATGCAGCCGCACTGGCGAATGCGACAGGCCTTGTGGACAACCCGAATTCCGGCCCTGATGCCGGCGTGCCTCCTGGAAGGTTCGGCTCGCTAACCGTCAGTCCGACCCCGGAGCCGAGCTCGCTGGCACTGTTGGGCACTGCACTGCTGTCGGGCGTGGGGCTGGCAAGGCGGCGTCTGCGGTTGTAGATCGCGGAGCGGGCATTCAAGAGCCGGCGTGTGAGCGCCGCGCCTTCACGACGGCGTTACCACCCTGACGAGCAAAAAACGCTCGACAGGGGCCCGGTTCTTCGGCAGAGGGGAAGGGTTTCGGGCGCGGCGAAAGCGGCACGGAAAGCCGTGCCCTGGTGATGCGGTTTGAGTGGAGTTGGTTTGTGCGTCTTGCGAATATCCCGCTCATCGCGATAAGAGCCGCGATGAACGGCGTACCCATGATGTCGCTGGTCCGGCGGGGCGGTGATCGGGCCACCCGCCGGTCAGATAGACCACTCTTCGCATCCTATGCCGTTCGTGCTCGTGGGTCATGGCCTTCTCAGGGCACGATGACCGTGCCCACGCCATTATCCTGGATTGTTCCTGCCTGCCCGAGAAGCAGTGTATTGGTGACGCCCTGGCCAATAACGATGTCCGCTGTTGATGCCGCGAAGCCATTGAGGTCGTTGTCGAAGGAAGGTGTTGTTAGCCGGAATTCCTCCCTTAAAGGGATCTACGGCGAGCACGGCTCTGGCACGGCCTCGAATGGTGTTGTTCGCCACCACGCAGTCGCTTGCGAAGCCCCGGATGTCGATTCCCGCGCTGGGATCGATAAAGGCTACGCCCTCAGGATTTGGCGACATGGTCACAGAGTTGTTGATGACAACGGCATGTTCCATGGGCCAGGACCGGTTGCAATTTGGCTGAACACACCAATCCCTGTGGCTTGTGGGTCGGACCATTCGCATTGGATTGTGTTATGGGCTATGACATAGGAGCCGGTATTTGCGGCGCGAATCGCCTCCGGCCCCGTTGCTGTCCCCCACCACGGAAGCGGTGTTGATCTCGTTCCCTTCCACATAGGCCTCGCCCACCGATGCGGCGGAGATTGATTGCCGGTTTGTTTGTTTCCCGGATCTTATTGCCGACAATGTAGACGTCTGCTTCGTTGTCCGGGGATAGTCCCACGCTGAACACAATGATGCCCAACGTGTTGTCTGGGGACGTTCCTCCAATCATTCAATGTCGTTATGAGTAATCAACACCGTCCCGGAAGATGTTTTCGGGATGGCCTGGACTCGCGAGCGTAGGTACAGCGCCGATCGTGTTGATGTCGATCCCGGCGCAGCCCGACGAAAGGACTGGCACTACAGCTGCAATCTTGCAATTTGCAATGATCAAGCCGTTAGCGGCATAGACAACAATTGCTCTCGCAGTTGGGTTTATGAAGAACAATTCCTGAATTGTGACTCTGGCCCCTGGAGCGTCGACATAAAAGGGGATTGAACCGCCTTCAATCCTCGTTTTGTTCTCACCGGAGATCGTGACTGCTTTGGAGACCAGGATCGTCGCCTGCGGGTATCCCGCCGCCGGCGGGAAGGCGGTGGGGATCGTTGGGGGGCTATTGAAGGAAAAATGTCCGTTCAAAATGACGTTGCCGCCTTGATCGACTGCGGCCTGAACCGCGGGGACGTCCACCGCTGGATTGTTGGTTCCAACCAGGATCATAAGTCCTCTTTTCAAAGAAATTTCTTCTAATCGCTAGTGCAATAGGCCCCATACGTCAATGCTCGGGAATCGCCGTAACCCACATATCGGCTCGAAACGTGAAAGATGCCCCTTTACAGCTTGAGAGGGAGCCTTGAGTCCCGGGGCCGCTAACCTATAATGCGGAATTTCGATCGCAAAGGGGCCACGGAAAGATCGTTTTGATCGACTGCAGCCCCTAGGTTGTTTCAGGGCGGTGGAGAAAAAGGCAAATCAGTCGTTCCGTCCTTCGGACTTCACGACGGCCCTCGGCAGAGCGGAATCCCACTCATGCCGACTTCGTCGTCATCGGGCACCCGGTCTGACCTTAAAGAACGAAAGCTCCAGGATGGGGATGGGGTCGTGAGGTATCCGTGTGTCGCGGAGACCGGGGGGTCGCCCCAGTTATACGATGGGAACAAGGGAGGGACGCTACGATGCACGACGACGACTTAGACATGTATAACAACCTGGTCGAGCGGGATGATTGTGATTTTGACGAAGCACAACACGAGCGGCTGATGGAAGAACTGCAGGTTCTCGACGACAGCCCCATAACCGATGAAGACATTCCAGGGTGACCACACCTGGAAGACTATGGCGAACGCTCTCGCTGCGATTTCGCCGAACCAGGTCCATGCTGCTCCCCTAGCCTGCTCATACGTTTGCTGAACAATTCACTGTTGCGCCGATTCTTTCCGATTCCTTTCGCGCTTATCCACTTCACTTCTTAGTTCGGAGTCAGCTTTGGCTGGCCGCCAACGTTCGTGGAACCGCGATCGGGCCACCCGACCATTCGATTTTCTAATTGAGATTAGATGTGTGGGCCATAGCCGGCCCCTGATTCGCCTACACGTGGGTGGTGGGTTTGTACGTGTTTCGAACCCGTCGATGATGTCGCATGTCATGAGTGTGCCGCCCCTGGATTCAATCGAAATCGAAGCTTGTGGCATGAGAAAGCGTATGAGATGCTGCTCTCGATGAAATGGACTGCTCAATATCAAAGCGAAAGAGTTCATCTGTGAAACAACGTAAGCGAATCTCGATTGATCTGCACGATTATTTGTTGCCAGATGCGCTGGTTGTATTTGTTGAGCGTTACAACTCTGCGCTCATGACTATCCAAGGCTTGGAGGCTATAGAAGTCATACATGGCTACGGCTCATCCGGCGTGGGCGGTCGGATCCGGCAGGAACTGCGGGGTTTTCCGGCGCCAAACGGCTGAAATGCGAAATCATTGAAGGCGACGAGCTTGGAAATCCGGGGGTGACGATCTTATACCCGAAAACGGTTCTGGTTACAGACCCGTCTTGGCGCGTGCCAGACAGGTTAGTGTCACGCTCGCCTGCCGGAGGTTCGCTGGTTGGGTTAGGTGTCCGAAATGAAGAGCAAATCATCAATCAGCGACGTTGCACTACTTCAGCAGTCCATCCTCCAGGTTTGTTGCTCTAGACCTCGCACACGTGACAAGGTTGAACTAAAGCTGAAAACTCAATTTCCTCTGCGCTCAATCAGAACAACCATTAACGGAATGCTCCAGTCCGGAATGCTCCGCCACGCAGGGGATGGAACCCTTATGGAAGCGAACCGAAAGTCCGATAAGACATGAGTGCTAGCTCAATCAGCACCCCAACCTTTGTTTGCCTTGCATTTGGGATAGTAACCGTTGCCGGGCTTTCATGCCGCTACGCATGCCGTTGAAGAGTTTGGACATCTGGGTGTGCTGGCGGAGGAGGTTGTTGACCTCCTGGACGGTGGGCCATAGCCACCGCGCCCAGTTCCACCGTGGCGACCTGCCGAGCCCCTGACGGCCCCGCTCTACCCACCCACGGCGGCGCTCTCCCGCTTCCCCAAGACCCTTGTGGAAGGGGTGGCACCCCCCCAAACCCTGACCCCGACCTAACCCCGCCAGCAAAATCTCGTGAGAGGCGTCCCGCGACACCTCACTCCCCAGGGGGATTGAGACTCTCATATATTGGCGTTCCGAGGGCCGTGTTCAGAACTAGCCTCGTTGGCCACCTGCGCCTCATGCAACAATTACCGACAAAACCATGTCCTTAAGTCCCACGTTCCAAGATCAATTATCGGCGCTCTCCATTCCCCGGCTTACTACCGTACTCAGGGTTAACCTTCTTTTGCTTGAGCATGCCTCAAGCTTTCAACGAGTGAATTCGCTTATAGAGACTTGGTGGAATCAAAAGGCTGCGCCGTATGGAATGCATATAGATGAGTCAACGCGTGATTTCACCTCGGGGCAAGGTCGTTTCAAAGTTGATCTAGCTCGCACGGACACAGCTTTTGCGCTTGCAATGGAAGAGCCGGACTCGTCAGTTGAGAATCGGGAGTGGATATGCGACTTTGCGATGAGGCTCGTGTCCGGCCGCACAGAGTTTGCCGTTAGAGTGAGTTATCGTCAACCTCATAACATTTTGAAACGACCGACACCCCGCGCACCCAGGTTCCTTGCCGACGTCGTGGATCGAGTGGGTGCAGTCGACTGCCGGCGAATGGAGTCGGAAGCGCGTGCCATCGACATAGATGGTCTTGGTTTCCTCAAGGAGCTTATTCAAGCGCCTCAGCGTACCTTGCCGGTAATCGCAGTGAGCGAGGAGGCGCTGACGCGACGGATATTTACCGACCCAAGTAAATTGGCCCGCCTGCTTTCTGGCACAGCACACGTCGTGCGGCTCGATGAGGGGCGTCATGGCAGCTGACTCGCGACTGGGGAAATGACTGGTCTACGTTTCAAGGCGCAATTCGATGTTACAACCCGATTTTCTCCCGAGCAGACGACAAGTACAAACATCGCCTCTGGCTGCCCGCAACCATGCAGCGAATGGATGCCAATAGTCGCGAAGGATTTTTAAATGCATGCTGCGGACACGTATTTACACAAGTGACTGCACAGTTCGAGCCGTTTTCTCTGCTTACCCCGGCGGCTATACGAAGGCAAATCCAACAAGAAAAAACTCTTGTTACTAAGGCTGCAGTCGTAGAAACGGTGATCGCTGATGCCATTCAAAATGCTGATACGCCGGTTCTTGCAACCGACGTGGCGGATCGTGGTGAACTGGCCAAAGTTCTGCAGGAATTCCAAAGTGAACGTGATGAACTTGCGAGGATGTTGGCGAGCTCCGAAGAACGTATGGCACAGCTTGAGAATTCGTTAGAACAGGAGCGATCCGGCCATGCTGAATCGGAGAAATTAAGAGGGGAAGCAGAGGGACAATATGGCCTTTTTAAAAGATGAATACGATTTGCTGAACTCCCAGCATCGGACGGTGCTGGGCGATAGCAGCATCGAGACCTCTGAGGCTCTGAAACCGCTGTGGGCGAGCTTTAATACTTTCTTTGGTGCGATTTCGAACGTCGCTACTCAGTTTCGCAGGATGGAGAAAGACTCCGCAGAGAATCTCGATCTATCAAATCAATTAGGCGCCGCTAACCAGACGATCTCGAATCTCACTGCTCGAATTGACTCGCTCGAGCGTCGGACCAATGCGAAGGCAGCCAATGACGATATCGGTTTGCCAATTCAGCGCGCCGCTCTAGTTTCGTTCCTGCCGAAGCTTGTGCAGAAGAATCCAAGCCTAGAGGCGTGCCTCACTGCAGTTCAAGTAATCTTCGCTGACAGAATTACGGTGTTAGATTCAGCATATGATTCCGCGGCCGCGGCACATTTCTTCAGGTACGGTGAACAAGCCTTCGATCTGCTTTGGAAATTGGCAACTGAATACTGGGAACTGATTCGGTCTGACGGAGACACTGAGGCAAGAAAGGTGTTCGGAAGTTCTTACGCGCCGCGGGAGAGCACAAAACTTAGCAAAGACGGCCAGGGGCGTCGCACATTTCAATACCAAGAAAAGCCAGTACTTATGGAAAAACATCTTAAGATCGGCGTAGCCGACACGCCCGCCGAGACACTCCGCGTCCATTTTGAGTGGTTTGCGAATGAAGACCGAATAGTCATTGGACACTGTGGCAAGCATCTCGCCTTTTAGGGCGTCATGCTTGGGGTTTTCGGTTACCTGAGAAGCGTTGCTTGCCTTGCATTCGCTTCAGGCTCCGAAGCTCGGAATTCAGTATGCGCTCCCCACCTATATTTCAGCGCCTAGACACCTTGGCCCGGAAGGCATTAAGGCCTTAGCTGATGCGCCACGGATGGCGACCGCACTCAGGAGCGCCATCATACAGAGGCAGCCAGCCAACAGTCCGCAAGAGGTCTGCACGCTCTGGTTGGATGGTCAGGACTGGCCGAGGACTGTGAGGCGAACGTGACAGATACGATCAATGGCATTCAGGAAATGAGCGATTTGGACATGGCTGCTCTGAAGGAGAACATCAAAATTATTGATGCTTGGAAGCCCCCTGCCCCGCTCATCTTAGAGCCCGTTAATACTCCGGATGCCGAGGTTATGCGGTTATATGCAGACGATACAAGGAGGTCAGTTCGATCCCGCAAGAGCCGTTGCTCAATTTCAATATTATTTGACCGTTTACGAGAAGAACGTGGCGGCGCTCCAACGACTGAAGACAGCCTATGAAGCGATGATCAAAGCTCCCGGAACCGTGACCTCAGAACTGCATTTCAAAATCGGCGTCCTGAATTCCGGGGACTCTGACGGCGTCGTTTTCGACTCCGGGACCGTTGATTTTAATGGCACAGTCTTGCCCCTAACGAGCGATGATTACAAGGTAATTAAGGCGCACTCCTTCGATTCAATCGATTTTCAGATGTTCTACGGCGAGGTGAATCCCGAAAAGACCAAAATAAGCGCAATCGTTCGGAATCAAAATGTCGAGATTCCGTTTCGCGTTTCAATCAAAGCTGGGAAGAAAACGTTGGGCTTTGACGGTGTGCTCCCGAAGGCCGACGAATCTCCGGGTAGTTAGGGACCTGGACGCTGGGTCATCGGCCGAATCTGTGTTTGCCTTGCATTTGGCTCATTAGGTGTTGCTGGGCTTTCATGCCGCCGGTCATGCCTTTGAAGAGCTTGGACATCTGGGTGTGCTGGTGGAGGAGGTTCTTGACCTCTTGCACCGTGTTGCCGGAGCCGAGGGCGATGCGCTTGCGGCGGCTCTGCGGCTCGAGACGACCACTCAATTGAACGGGCTGTCTAAAGCGCACCATCGGAGTCTAGCGAGACACCGCTCCAAACATGGATTTCTCGGCGGCTGAGTTCGTGAGCGCGGCTAAAACTTCACTCTGTATCCTTTTCAATCTTTATCTCCTCCTCGATCGCGTGAATTATCTCCCCCTGATTGACGGCAATCTCTCGGTTACGGATGGTCATCACGATCTTGCCACTTTTGCGCCTTGTGAGCTTGTCATAGACGTATGAGCCGATGACTCCGCAGCTTACGTCCCTCGCTACGGATAGCAATACATGCACTGCTTGGGACGCGCTTTCTGATTTCCTCATCAGCCAGCGGCCCATTGTTATCGTTGCACCGCCAGGAATCTTCCTTCGTTGTCCCCGTTCCTACGCTGTAAGCCTCAAAGAGATCGGAGGTGAATGCATTGAGATCCTAAGTCTGCCCGGAAAATGTGATTTCTATCTCTGACATAGTGTTTCCTCGCATCAAGCCTACTCTAGCCTTTTCCTAAAGAGACCCTGAAGCAGTTCGCTCAGGAGTAAACTGCCTGCGAAGAGGACCGCAGATGCCAAATAAAACAATGAAGCGGTGCACAAGCCCGAACTGTTTTACAACTATGCGCAGAGAGTTCTTTCCCGCCAAGACGACCAAATGTCCCTACTGCCAATCTGCGGTTGAAACAGTCATTCTCATCCCGCCTAATGCTGCAGGCAAGGGCGGTGGGAAGTCCGGCGGCGGGAAATCTGTTTCTCGCTCATCCAGTGGCAACGGTGTTGGTAGGAACTCGCGCAAAAAGAGAGTGAAGAAGATGTCCTACAAAACAGAGGTTATGAAGGTGTCTCGCCCAAGCCACTGTCTCGTAAGCGCGCACCACGGAAGCCGCCTGGCAGGAAGCGCGGATAAGTTTCTGTTTTTCGGCACGGCGCTAGAGTGAGAGAAACCGTCTAATCCACGCGCTCCATGCCCAAAATCTCCGCCGATACAAAACAACTAACGCGATGGAGTTCAACCGGAAGTTCTTCAAGAACGGCGCGGGGTGAACGGGCATCGGATCGAATCCCCGATGTTCGGCGTATCGAAGACAAACGATCATCCGAACCACTGCGTTGGGACAAAGATAGCGCGGCTGCCATGGGACCGACATGCGTTCAGTCAGCAAAGGAGGGCAAGAAGCGCGCATTCCCTCTTCGAAGGGAGCCGGAGTCTCGACTCAGCAGGCGGCCCCAAAAGGAGGCAGTCTAGGTGCGTTGCAGTTCCTAGTATCCAGGGGAGCCTAGCGGCGTTTGATCGTTGCAGTTAGGCGCTGTTCACCTCATCGTTGCATTTGGAGATACGCCACGAAACCGAGCTAAGGCCCGACAATCATCGCGAGATACATATTCAAGTCGCCTGCATCCTCGATCTCTACGTTGCACTTATGTTGCCATCCCTGGCTTTGAGCCAAGAGGACGGACTCCACCGGCGGACGAATACTGTGGACGCCATATTCATGCGCGAGCATACTGATTGCGTGATTGTCACTCTCGGAGGAAGACGATGGGTTTGGTGATGAAGATGGCGCCTTATTGGAACTGTGACCTGTGTAAGCAAGATTGGTTCGCTGAGACCGAGACAGGACCACGCCAGTGCCCAAAGTGCGGCTCCCGAAAGTGGAATGACGGCATGGCTATCGACGCCGATCTTTATCAGAAAGCTCTTGTCGTGAGGCACCTAAATCCGTACAGACGACCTCTCACCTCTCGGCAGAAAGCTGCTCTCCAAGGCATAGCTGCAAACGGCGGGATGAATCCCTTCGAAAGACTGTCCAGACTTAGCGGCTGGGGCGAGGGGGGTGTGCCGCCCTCCCCGTCAATGCTCGAGGAAGAATTTACTGCACCAACTCCATCAGTTTGCTATAACTGTCCACCACTTCATACTTCACCTGATCCGATGTGATCTTTGCGAAGAATTTCCTCGCGCATTCGATCTTGAACTCCTCGATCTTGCGTAGATCCAAGCTCGATAAGGACCCTTTCGTCTCGGCAACGAAGTATACATGCCGGAGCGTGCCTTCCTTAAAGGCAATCGCCCAGTCTGGGCTGTAGTTGCCGACTGGGGTAGGGATGAAGAAGCTCTTGGGAAGCTTTGCGTACACTTCGACCTCTACGCTTTTATCCAGCTCCTTCCTTTGCGACCGCACGCTGAGTCAATTTGTTCTTGAGATGGATCTCGAACTCTGTACCGAAAAAACCCCTCTCTCGTCCGGAATCCTGCAGGTGGAACTCTCGGGGCTGGCGCTCGGCCTTATCCGTGACCTCGTTCGGAACAAAAGTCGGGGTTGTGAAGATGAACTGGAGGGATTCGATCGCCTGGAATTCTCTCATTAGCGCCTCGAAGGCGTAGATCGAAAAGCAGGACGCCGCAATTGCTAAACGTGAATCCGGCTGCATCGACTGCCGGAGATCGTCGCCAAGAAGACGATTGACGTTATCCAGAATTTCCATTTCACCAATGCCGTTAGAGACCTAGTAGTACAACGAACGGTGCTTCCTCCGTTCGAGTCTTGTCAAAAGCAGTGATAGAGTCGATTAGCTTACAGGCTATCAAAGAGCATCGCGGGTTGATTCGTAATCCTTTCATATTCAATAGGTTCTGACCGCATCTCGCTATCCGGGAGGCTTCGGAAGAGGCGGATCCGCGGTCTTTCGGTTTCGGACTGGGTAACCCGGATCCGGCAACTTGACGCCGACGGTGGACGGCCATTTAACCGCAATTGAGAGTTGGGCCACTCTCGCGAGTCCAAATTTTGGACCGTAGTCGGAAGATACGGGCAAGGTGCTTTGCAGGATTACGGACAGGCGGCCACCTTGGTTTCGAGGCCGCCAATCAGCGGATAACTGACGCTCAATACAACCCCGGCGAACTACGCGAGCAGACCCTCGCTTAGGACTATGCGAAGGCGTACTTTTGGTATGGCAGCGTGCAGGAACGGGCGGAAGTTGGTTTCAAGATCGATCCCCCCAAAACAGACACGCAACAAAACGGCGAGTAACCGTGCTGCTCTAAGGGAGACAAACCGCGTGTGGGTAGGCAGCAGGTTTTGGGTGATACGAACGGGGTGCTGATGGATGTTCAGGACCGGTTGTACCCAGACCTGATCGGACTCCTGTATGGCCAGCCAAGAAAACGCTACCTCGACGCCTGTCGGCTTGTTCAATCCGATTCCGATCTTGCTAAGAAATTGGAAGGCGAGAAGAGCTTTGACCACCGCACTCTTCAGAGCTGCCATGACCTCATAGCTGAGTTTCGGTTTCTGCGGGGCGCTCATGGGCAGCGCAGCTTGTTTGAGACCGAGGATAATTATCGGGCTCGGCTTGGGCGTGAATGGCGTAATTTTTATGAAAAAGAAATTCTTAGCCTCAGTGAAGACGACGACTTTGTGCGCGCCGTCCTTGCCGCGACAGTCTTCCCAAACCCCGATACAGCCGGGTGCGCTGCCGAAGATCAATTGGGCGAGTTCCTAGAGAAACGGTATGCCGCGATGAAGTCTCGTGCTTATATGCAGGCATGGGACAAATTGGTGCGTGAGAGTAAGAAGGCCGGTAAATGAGCGGGCGGATCTCGGTGGGTGCCGTGGCTCATTCGTGGGATCGTGCTCGCTCTTTTGGCATGGGGCTGCTGGAAGGGGTAAGCGCTGTGCTTCGCGACGGGGGGTAGTCCAAATTTTGGAGTGGCAGAGATGCAAACGCTTCAAGGGGCATCGCTCGGTAAAAGAAACGCATCGAGAAGCCTCCGTAGCCCACGGCAATCGGCGCTGACAGGCCGCCGGTGAGTCTCTTGCCATCCCTGCGAGCACGTTGCTCAAGCCGGAGAAGATTTGCGAAGCGTCTCTCAAATCTGATTCCTCCGGTCGCGGATCTGTGCTTCCAGTACAAGCGGCCGGGTCCAAATTTTGGACTCAGCCCTTAGAGCGTAAGGCAACCGGAGATCATTCCACGAGTCTCGCCATGGGCGCGTCTGCAGTCCGGTGGCGGTTCTGAGGGCGCCACCCGCAGGGGAGTAGGGCCGCGAGCGAACGGCACCAGACGTGAAGAGCCGGGACTAGGGCAGCCTCGGGAGGGAAGCGGGAGGGAGGAGGGGGCCAGGCGGACAAGCTGTTCCATATTGCGTTTGGCGCTACGGACAGATTGGTGATTAGGCTTGCTAGGGCCAGCCGCACCAGGAAGGAAGTGTTCTAAACGATGGATGAACCAGTTCCCGTACGCGTCGTTGAGACGGCTTTGAGGCAATACTCGGGCCGCGCCGATGGGCCTGATAGGACTCGATCAAAACGTTCTCGTCGCCCCTGTCCGGCGATGAGCGACGCATAACTTGGGCCAACCAGAGAGCCTTGATCGCTTCAGCGGAGAGAGGCGCATGCGACGCCAGCAGTAGGTGAAAATGATTCGGGACGGACATTCCGTGTTGCCGGGGCTTCGACTCTTGACCGGCAACGAAGCACACCGGGGCGCGGTGGTGCCTCTCCAATCCGTCGATGTGCTGTCTGAGCTTGCAGATTGCTGTTTCGGATTTCACATTCCAAGGAAACGTGAGCGTGACGAACCACTGCCAGCCGACGGGTCTAAGCCACTTGGAGATGGCGTCCACCGCAGTTCTGTCGCGAACTGTCAGGCGTTCATAGAAATCCGGTGTGTGGTACTTCATCATCCCCACCTCATCTGAATTCGAGGAGGTATCCCCCTTTGACCCTCACCGGACCTGGACACACTCTGTCCTATAGGTCTTGCGGATTACGCTCAGGGATCGGTTATCCACCCCTCCGGGAGACAATGCACATCTCTCAGAGGCCCTTTGCGATCGAGGGTTAACGGTCGTTGAACTGAGCAATCGAAGGCAGGAAGATGCAGTCTAGCCCGCAGATGGCTGACGGGTAGCCTCCGGATTGCACCGTGCGATGAACGCCTTTAGATCGCTCTCGGATACCATCGTTCGCGGTCCAATCTTTTTGCGCCGGAGCCTGCCCTTCGCCAGCCAAGCATGAACCGTCCACTTGCTGATACCGCCGAGGTACTCGGCAGCGTCGGCCACTGAGTACAACCTTTCTGAATCCATAGAATCACTCCTCAATCCAGCCAGACGAAGCTGAAGGTGGCTCTCTTGCATACAAATCCACACCTGCTAAGCTAACCGGATGGCGAGACATCAACAAGCAACACTAATGTCACACAAGAAACCAAGCTATCACTCCCTGTCCAAGTGGAGTTAGAGCCCGCGGATTCTGTTGTGGTCAACGGGAGGAGGGTCTACAGTCGAGGCTACTTCTCGAAGGAGACGCTCATTGCGCGCAAGACAGGATGCGAGATTGAGCAGCTACGCTATCGCTTCTATGCGGGCAAGCCGCAATTGAACGCGCCTCTTTCACCGTGGACATTCAGAGATGAGTTTCTGCGTGAGGGTGCGACCCTGCGCAGATGCGGGTCGGGTTGGGAGTTGCCGGCTGAGTGGGGCCACGGCCGTCCGAAAGGAATTCCCACGCACTCTTGGGGGTTGGGATCGGACGGGGTCATGGGTAGGTTCGCTCTGATCAACATGACGCAGCAGGAGGACTCGACCCTGGGCACACGGTGGGAGGCTTTGGAGCAAGAGTGTTCTGACTGGAGAAAGCTGCTGCGTGATGCGGTGCGAATGGACTATGCCGAGTGGAAGCAACTCGCGGCAAAGCATCCCGCAGCATGGGTAGATGAATTGCTCACCCCGCTCCCACTCACAATCGACGCGACAGGAGGTGCACCGACAGCGCGGATCATTTGTCAAACGTTGCTCGATGTACTGATCGTGACAACGCAACTCGATGGCATCCGTGGACTCCGGCAACGAGTTTGCAATGCCGAGGGTTGTGGAGAGTTGTTCGCGGTGGGCAACTACGAGCACAAGCTCTACTGCGGCTACGAGTGTGCGCATCGGCAAGCGGTTCGTGATGGTCGAACACGGAAGCGGAAAGCTATCGAGAAGGCAAAGAAAAGATCGAAGAAGACTGCAATCAAAGGGAGGGCAGAGTAATGTCCATCTTCAAACGCGGCAACGTGTACTGGTACAAGTTCATGTGGAATGGCGAGTTGATCCGCGAATCTACGAGACAAGGGAATGACCGCAAGGCCCGGCAGATCGAAGCGGCGCACAAAACGCGGCTTGCCAAACAACAAGACGCAAGAGAGGACGCACTATCGCGCCTAATGTGTTCCGATGTGCTGCTCTGCGATGAATGCGAAAAATGGTTCAACGCGGAAGAGGCTCACCGGGAAGAATCGCACGTCTTTTGCAGCGGCTCATGCTCAGCGGCATGGACGAAGCGGCACGCGCGGATTCCAACGCTGGCGCAATTCTTGGAGCAGGATTTCAAGCCTTACGTCGCAGCGCACTTTGCCGCCAAGCCGAAAACTGCTGAGTATTACGACTACGGTGTCTCTCTGTTGCTTGAGACTGGCATGGGGGAACTGCCCCTGAATGAAATCAGCTCGCAGCACGCGGCGGGCTATATTGCCAAGCAATCAAGCCGCTCGCCATCTACCGTGAATTGCGGGCTGCGCACCCTTCGCCGCGCCCTCAATTTGGCCGATGAATGGGGCAAGATCGACCGCGCCCCGAAGTTTGGTCTTGCAAAAGGCGAACGCCAGCGGGAGCGAGTTGTAACTCAAGCCGAGTTTCTCGCCTACCGGGAACTTTGCCGCCAGCCCTGGCGCGATGTGGCAACGGTTCTCTACGGCACAGGGATGAGGCCCGGTGAAGCGTATAGGCTCCGCTGGGAGCACATTCTCCTGAATGGTAAAGGCGGCCTGATCCAAATTGCCGAAGGCAAGACGAAGGCCGCACGACGATTCCTTCCAATGGTCCCCGAAGTTTACGCGGCACTCAAGACGCGCCGCACGGAGCAGGGCGATCCGGCAACGGGCTGGGTGTTCCCTACTGGCTCAGCCTCAGGGCACATCGAAGAATGCAGCGCGACCTTCTATCACAACGAAGCCCAGCAGAAACTCGCTGCGGCATCGGAGGCCTACGAAGCATGGAAGCAAGAGCGGATGCAAGGGCGACTGGATAGACGCGGTAACGGAGGCGAGCAAACTAGAGCCCGAATACCTCAAGAAGCACAGCCCAACGATTCAGGCGGGATGCAAGCGGTTTGAGATTTACTGCCTCCGTCACTCTGCCCTGACCATGCTTGCCGAGAGCGGCTGCGATGCCTTCACGCTGGCACGAATCGCCGGGCACAGCTCAATTACGATTACGCAGCGCTACTGTCACCCGCAAGCCGACGCAATCGAAAGAGCATTCGGAAATCTCTCAGGTGGGCACAGAATCGGGCACATGGCAGAATTGCCCGCAAACGAGGAAAGCGACCAAGCGGTCGCTCTGTTAGTTGCATATCACTGATTATAAATGAGTTATGGCGGAGAGGGAGGGATTCGAACCCCCGATAGCCTTGCGACTATGGCTGATTTCGAGTCAGCTGCATTCAACCGGGCTCTGCCACCTCTCCAACCCTGAGATTCATTTTACCTTACAGCGAGCCTCGGCGAAACGCTCCACGCAGCAGAACGTTCTTCACTGAAGAGCACTCCGTGGGGCAAACACCCGCGAGTTACAAACGATGCGCGATACCGCGACTCACAGGCACCACACAGAGCGGCGACCCTACCCGCGCCGCGCCTTCACCACCTCGGCCGCCTTCGCCATGCCATTCACCGGCACTTCAGGAATCTCGACATCATTCGCTGCCTTGATCCCCAGTTTCTTGCGCAGCTCGCTATCCATCCGGCCGAAGATCTCCTTATTCTCCTTCAGGAAGTTGCGCACATTCTCGCGCCCCTGTCCGATACGCTCGCCGCTGTAGCTGTACCACGCACCGCTCTTCTCCACGATGTTGTGCAGCACTGCCAAGTCCAGTACATCGCCCTCGCGCGAGATGCCCTCGCCATACAGAATGTCGAACTCGGCATCGCGGAACGGCGCCGCCACTTTGTTCTTGACGATCTTCACCTTCGTGCGCGAGCCGACGACAACTTCGCCTTCTTTCACCGCACCAATCCGTCGAATATCAATGCGCACAGAGGAGTAAAACTTCAGGGCGCGTCCGCCGGTCGTCGTCTCCGGGTTGCCGAACATCACGCCAATCTTCTCGCGCACCTGATTAATAAAGATCAGGCTCGTGCGCGACTTCGACACCGTTCCAGTCAGCTTGCGCAGCGCTTGTGACATCAGCCTCGCCTGCAGGCCCATATGCGAGTCGCCCATCTCGCCGTCAAGCTCCGCCTTTGGAACCAGCGCCGCCACCGAGTCGACCACCAGCACATCGATCGCCCCCGACCGCACCAGCGCCTCCACAATCTCCAGCGCCTGTTCGCCATAATCCGGCTGGCTCACCAGCAGGTTGTCCGTATCCACACCCAGCTTTTTCGCATACGCCGGGTCGAGGGCGTGCTCCGCGTCCACAAACGCTGCCAGACCGCCATTCTTCTGCGCCTCGGCAATCACCTGCAGCGTAATCGTCGTCTTGCCCGAGCTCTCCGGCCCAAAGATCTCGATCACCCGCCCCCGCGGCACACCGCCAACACCCAGCGCTGCATCGAACGAGATCGATCCGGTGGAGATGACGGAGATTGGCCCAATGGCCTCTTTCGCCCCCAGCCGCATCACCGATCCCTTGCCAAACTGCTTCTCTAGTTGCGAAAGGGCGGTCTCAATAGCCCGGCTGCGGTCATCTGCCACGTCATTCTCCTCTTTCACCACGCAAATTGCTCAAGGTGGAGATGAGCCGAGTCTAGCAGCAAAATCGGACACAAGCAAAAGAAAAGCGAAGATCGCGGCGGAAATCCCGTACCTAATTCGTGCTATTTCCGGCACACCTTTTCTCTCCTCCGGTACCCTTGTCCACGATGCCCCGCCAGTTCCGCTACCTCGACGTGCTCATCACGGCCTTTGTTGTCATCCTTCTGGTTTCCAATCTCGTCGCGCAGAAGATCATCCGCATCGGCCCCCTCTCCATCTCCGGCGGCCTCATCCTCTTCCCCCTCACCTACATCTTCGGAGACATCTTTACCGAGGTCTACGGCTATGCCGCCTCGCGCCGCGCCATCTGGCTCGGCTTCTGCGGCACCGCTCTCATGTACGGCGTCGGCGCGCTCATCATTGCGCTACCCGCGGATCCCGACTTCCACGACCAGCAGGCCTTCATCACCGTCTTCGGATTCCTTCCGCGCCTGCTCGCCGCAAGCCTCATCGCCTTCTGGGCCGGCGAATTCGCCAACTCCTACACCATGGCCCGCCTCAAGCTGCTCACCCGTGGCCGCTGGCTCTGGACGCGCACCGTCGGCTCCACCATCATCGGCCAGGCCGTCGACACCACCATCGTCGTGATCCTCACCTTCGCCGGCAGATATCCCGCCGCTACGCTCGCGAAGCTCATCCTCACCAGCTATCTGCTGAAGGTCGCCTACGAGATCCTTGCGACGCCACTCACCTACCTCGTCGTCAACTTCCTCAAGCGCGCCGAAGACTCCGACGCCTACGACGCCCACACCAACTTCAACCCCTTCAGCTTCCTCGGCACAAGCTCCCAAAGCTGACGGTCCCCGTACGTGCGTCTCACACCGCCTCGGCGCCCGTTTGCGATGAAGTCACTTCCAGCGCCTCCCTGTCCCACTCCGCACGATTCGCCGCAGCCTCATACGTGCTTTGCAGAAACTCCAGCAGCGCTGCATCCGGATCCGCCGCCTTCCGCACCGCCTCATACGGCAGAATGAACTCGCCGAACGCCTCGTCGAACCGTGCCTCCGCAGGTCCCACCTTGTACTGGCGATACCCCTTCGGCTCCGGGTACGCGTAGCTGTAGAAGAACGCATCCATTCCCGGCGCTCCCGGCCAGAACCCCGCACTGCTCACCTCGTGCGAGTACGCGTCCCGCGTCACACGATCCGGCAGTCCCGGCATGCTCGGATGTTCCGGCGCCGGGCGTCCTGAAAACCTCGTGCACGCCAGGTCCATCGCGCCCCAGAAGAGATGAATCGGGCTCACCTTTCCCTGGAATCGCGCGCGAAAGATCGCGAACACCCGCGTCGTCTGCAGCAGCACCTGCCAGAACTTCCGCACGCACTCTGGGTCGTACGCCTTGTGCGTCTCATCCTTGTCGAACGGAATGGCCTCCTGCACTTCCACGGGGTGCGGCCAGATTTTCACTGGTGTCCCCATGGCTTCCAGCACCAGCATCACCCTCTTGTAGAACTCCGCCACCGTCATCGGCCGCAGCGCAATCGTCCCGTGCCCGCCGCTGCTCGACTGCAAGACCACCTCATGATCGATGAAGTCGAAGTCGATCTGGAGCGTCTTCGTCCCATGCCACATCGGCATCGTCGTCAGCCCGCGCGCCGTCGGATACAGCGTCACGTTCCAGCACTGATTCAGCGCCGGCGTCAGTGCCATGCGAATCTTGCCCACGATCTGCAACCACATCTGCAGCGTCGTGCAGCTATCGGCCCACTCGCCGTGCGAAAGCTCCGGCCAAACATCCATTTGCGCCCTCCAGGCTCACGATCATACGTCCGGTCCCGACCACCCTCCACAAACCTCCGAAGGATACAATCAACCCTGCCAATGCCCTACCAGGTTCTCGCCCGAAAATACCGTCCGACCCGCTTCTCCGACGTCGTCGGACAGGATCACGTCACCCGTACGCTGCTCAACGCGCTCTCCCAGAACCGCATCGCGCACGGCTACATCTTCTCCGGCCACCGCGGTATCGGCAAGACCACCATCGCGCGCATCCTGGCGAGCGCCCTCAATTGCCGAACGGCAATTGGCAGTGCCAGCCCGCCCGACGCCCGAGCCCTGCAACGTCTGCGAGTCCTGCACCGAGATCCGCTCCGGCAACTCCGTCGACGTCATCGAGATCGACGCCGCCACCAACCGCGGCATCGACGAGATCCGCGACCTCCGCGACGCCGCCCGCTACCGTCCCGCCCGCGACAAGTTCAAGATCATCATCCTCGACGAGGCGCACCAGATCACCGACGCCGCCTTCAACGCCCTCCTCAAAACTCTCGAGGAGCCGCCCGACCACATCGTCTTCATGATGGCGACCACGCAGCCCGAGGACATCCCCCAGACCATCCGATCGCGCTGCCAGCACTTCAGTTTTCACGCCGTCAAGCTGGATGACATCGTCGGCCAGCTCCGGGCTATCGCCACCGCCGAAAACATCTCCGCGGATGACCCGACCCTCGCCCTGCTTGCCGAAGCCGGCGACGGCTCCATGCGCGACGCACTCTCCATCATGGACCAGGCCATCGCCTCGGCCCCTGTCGACAACGGCATCCCATCGCTCTCTGCCGACGAAGTCCGCAGCCTGATGGGCACCGTCTCCAACGTCGTCTTCGAGCAGATCCTCGCCGCGGTCCACGCCAACAACTCCGCCGACGTCCTCGCCATCCTCGGCCGCCTCCTCGACGCCGGCAACGGCCCCCAGCCGCTCGCCCGCCAGTTCGTCCGCTACCTGCGCAACTGCACCGTCGCGAAGATCACGAACCTGCAGCCCGACCAGCCCGCGCACGGCTTCGCCGCCGACCTCCTGCAAATCTCCCCCGAAGAACGCTCGCGCGCCGCACGCTCCGCCGCGCTCTTCACCGAGGAAGAGCTCTCGCGCTTCCTGAGCATCCTTCTCCGCACCTTTGACGACCTGGGCTACCGCCAGGAACCGCGCTTCCACCTCGAACTCGGCGTCCTCAAGCTCGTCCACCTCCAGCGCCTCCTCCCCGTCGAAGACCTCCTCTCCCAACTCGGCGCCACCAAATCCCCGCCAACTCCCTCCACATCCCCCACCAATCTGGGTGCCCCATCTTCGCCGACGGCTTTAACGTCGGCTAAGGTGGGCCCGGCGACGACTCCGGTTGCCTCACCCTCGACCGGCACCGGGCAGGGTGGGGTTCGGACCACCCCAACCCCCCTCCTTACAGGCTGACGCTCGCCCTTCCAACCAAAGCCCTGTCATCCTGAGCGAAACCACGTCAGCGGCGCAGCCCAAGGACACCGAGGGTGACCGCGCCCCGCCGAGCCCCGACCGTCCGTCCCCCCCCCCTCGACATTTCCACCACAGACGGCTCCCTCGCGCTCGCCCCCGAACCAGCCTCGAAAGCGGAGGACCGCCCGCATCTCGTCGAGCCCGCACCATCAAACCGACATCGACGCCCTCCAATCCGCCCTCGCCTCCGCCCTCGCCGCCGTCAAAGGCCAGCAGTCGGCCTCCGACGCCATCCACGACGCGACCCTCACCCTCGCCCCCCGCCGACACACTGCAGATTCAAACCGCAGTCTCCAAAGCGATGCTCCCCACTCTCTTCAACGCCGATGCCAACCGCATCCTCACTGCCACGCTCCGCCAGTCGCACCCAAGCCTCAAGCTGACGCTCCTCCCCGGCACACCCGCCTCTGCAGCCCCGAAGAAGAAACGCGCCGCCGCATCCGGCAGCGCGGCCGAGCTCGCCGAAAACCATCCGATGGTCAAAGAAGCCAAGCGTCTCTTCTCGGCCGAGATCTCCAACGTCATCGACCTCCGCGACAAGGACTAGCTATTGCGAGAAACGAGACACGAGATGCGAGATACGAACGCCACTCGAAACTCCCAGACTCGCCACTCAAAACTGAACGGCACTCGCATTTCGAATCTCGTATCTCGTATCTAAATCCGGAGGATTTCCATGGACCTCTCCAAGATGCAGGACATGCTCTCTCAGGCCACCGCCATGCGCGAGCAGATGGAGCAGCGCCTCGCCGCCACGATCGTCGAAGCCGACTCCGGCGGCGGCGCCGTCACCGCGCGCATGAACGGCAAGAAGGAGCTCCTCAAGCTCACCATCGCCCCCTCTGCCGCCTCGGCCGCGTCCGGCGACATCACCATGCTCGAAGACCTCATCGTCGCCGCCATCAATGCCGCAGGCCGCAAGGCCGACGACGCCATGCAGTCCTCCGCCGCCGGCCTCCTCGGCGGCCTCAACCTCCCCGGCCTCTAACATCTAAAAACCTAGCCTCTAACATCTGCCCTATGAACCGCTACGCCGCACCGATGACCCGCCTCATCGACGAACTCCGCAAGCTCCCGGGCGTCGGCACGCGCACCGCGCAGCGCTTCGCCTTCCACATCCTGCGCTCGTCCGACGCAGACGCCGCAGCGCTCGCCGACTCCATCCGCGCCCTCAAGGCCGCGCTGCGGCTGTGTTCCACGTGCAACAACATCACCGACGTCGACCCCTGTCTCTACTGCGCCTCGCCTACACGCAACCAGCACCTCATCTGCGTCGTCGAAGAGCCCACTAACATCGCCTCCATCGAGAAGACCCGCAGCTACAACGGCGTCTACCACGTCCTCCATGGCACGCTCTCGCCCGTCAACGGCGTCGGCCCCGACCAACTCCGCCTTACGAACCTCTGGCCCCGCCTGGGTGAAACAGAAGAGCTCATCCTCGCCACCTCCCCCACCGTCGAAGGCGAAGCCACCGCACGCTATCTCGCCGACGAAACCCACCGCCAGTTCCCCACCCTGCAGATCACGCGCATCGCCACCGGCGTCCCCGCCGGCTCCGACATCGAGTACGCCGACGAGGTCACCATGACCCGCGCCCTCGAAAACCGCCGAGTGCTCTAGCCGTATTCGCCTGTCACAACAGACAGTTACAACCGCGCTTCAACTCCTTCAAATTGAACATCCAGTGAGGCAGCCGCCGCACGGTGCGATGGAGCGCGTAAACAGGGCTTCTCCAGGGACTTGTCCGCAATGGTTCCTCGTAACAATCAGCGACGGTTGCACATTTTTTGCCTCTTGCTCGCGTTCTCCTATGGAGGACCGTTTCTTTGTTCAGCACAGTCAGCCACCACCCCGTCTGGACTGCAGCCGGCCCGCTCACTTGCCAACGAGCAACAAGACAGCGGCGCACCGGCCTCGCAGACGAGCTCCGTCCCGTCCAGCGGGAATGGGCCCAAAAACGAATCAAAAGAAGAGAAGAAAGCAAAGAAAAAGGACAAGTCACACATTGGATCCTTCGTCATCGCTCCCTTGCCCATTGTGAGCCCGGCCATAGGGTCCGGCCTCGTACCGGTTGTGGGCTATATCACTCCGATCCCCCCAAGCGATCGCACAGAAACCCCCTCTACATTCGGTGCGGCTGGCCTGATCACCGATAACGGGAGCCATGCATTTTTTGTCGGAACAGACATGTACCTCTCCCATGCCCGCTATGAAGTGGAGTCCGGCTACTTTAACGGCAGCCTGGATTACAACCTTTACGGGGAAGGATTCGTAAACGGGAACGCAGGCCTCAAATTACCCCTGGAACAAACGGGCGAGGCATTCTTTATCAAGTTCTTAGTCCGCATTCCCTGGGACACCTATGTTGGCGGCCGATTCTTTACAGGAAATTCGTTCCTTACCGCTTAAATCCACTTCCGGAGACCTTCCGCCCATACCCCCTGATGTCGGAGAGCATACGAACCTTCGCTCTCTGGGCGCAGAGGTATCGCGCGACACCCGCCCCAACCGCTTCTATCCCGTCAAAGGCACTCTTCTCGACTTCACAGCCGATGTCTTCGGGCACGCGCTCGGCAGCAAGTATTCGTTTCAGTCCTACAAATTCACCTTCAACAAGTACGTGAGCATCCCTGGGAACCAGGTGCTGGCTTACAACCTGTACTACTGCGGCACCGGAGGCTCAGCGCCCTTCTACGGTGAGTGCATCTACGGTGCAAACAATGAGCTGCGAGGCTACACCGCCGGACGTTACATCGATCGTCAGATGTTCGCCACCCAACTGGAGGATCGGCTCGCTCTGCCCTGGCGTCTCGGTATCGTAGGTTTCGGTGGCATCGGTGCAGTCGCTCCAGGAACAACCCAATGGCGGTCGAATGAATTCCTGCCGGCCGGCGGCACAGGACTCCGCTTCATGCTCAGCAAGAGCTACCACGTCAACCTGCGAACCGATTTCGCGTGGGGCAGGGGCAACTTCACATGGGCCGTCGGGGTAGGTGAGGCGTTCTAGTCAGCGACCTCCTGCACCGGCCCGACATGTGCCTCTACACGAATCAGGCAATCCCTAAGTTCTATCTCCTGAAGATTTTGTGCAAAAAACCGGGGAGGGGCTACTTCCGCAACCTGAAATCCACCGTCACGAATGTCGCCACATCCACAGGCCGGTCGTTGAGCGTGTACGGCCGATACCGCCGGCCATAAACCTCGCGCACCGCCGCCCCGCGCAGCAGATGGTGTCCGCCGATCGCCTGTGCACGAATCACCCGTCCATCCTTCCCGACCACCGCCTCCACCGTTACCTTCCCCTGGATCCGTGTCATCTCCGCCATCATCGGATAGACCGGTGGGGGAGCATAGACCAAGCGGCTCGCCATCGACGCCGCCGACGCCCCAATGGTCGCCGGAGCCATGTACTTCGGCCGTACATTGGCATCACTCACCGGCACGTCCGCCGTACCCCGTTTCAGCGCTGGCGCACGTGTCACAGCCATGGAGCTCCCAGCCGCATTCGTCGTGGGAGCCGACTGCGCTTGACTCGCCACGGCGGGTGTCGTCGCAGCTCCGTTCGCGCCCTGCGCGGTCTCCGAAGGTAGCTTCTCGTACGGCGTATTCGGATCCCGCAGCGGCACGATCAGCCGCTGATGCACAAACAACCCTGCGCAGAAAGCCAGCAGCAGAGCGCAGAACCCCGCCACCCACAGCCACGCGGGCGATCCTCTCTCCGCCGTCTCTCTATCTTCAAAATCCTCGAACGGAACGCGCCAGTGCAGGTCTGTGTGCAGCACAGTCTCCGGCTCAATCGCATCATCCTCGACGTCTCGTTTCTCTGCGTTTTCGGCGTCTCGCTCGTCTGCGCCCTCAGCGCTTCGCTCCTCCGCGAGAGTCTCCGCCGCTTCTTCCTCCGCCACGATCCGCGCGCGGTAGAACATATCCATCTTCGGATGCTCAGCCTGTTCAGTCTCTGAAGCCTCCGCCATCACCGCCTCAGAGGCGACAGGCACCGCTGGAATTTCCGGTTCTTGGTGCTCCCGGCGCTCAGGCTCCGGCGCAACACCACCAACGCTCGCCACTCCAGGATTCCGCCGCGTCCGGAACACGCTCTCGACGAACCCCATCAGCCTGCGCACCGACTCGCGAACGTCAGGCGCCGTCGCATCATCCACCGCCGGCCCACCCACCGCCGCCGCCAGGAGTTCCATCAATTCAGCCCACGACAGGCCATCGCGTTCGCGGTAGATGATCGTCCGCACCATCGACGCAATCTCATCGCGAAAGCTCGCGTCCGACTCCAACCTGTCGACGAATGGCTTCAGATCATCCGCAGAACCGTACGCTACCCCACGCGTCTTGAAAAACGCTTGCAACTCTTCCACATGAGGACTAAGTCCACTGTCGGAAGTCCCCACGGACAACGGCCCGAGCTTAGAGAAAGTGGCAGACATGCGCACTCTTTTAGATGCGCGTCAGCCCTCTTGGTAAGCCGCCGGAGGTCGCTGCACGACCCGAAGATCGCCGCCGGTCATCTCCTTCGGCAGGTCCAATCCAATCAACCCCAACACAGTAGGAGAGATATCCCGCAGCGACCCGCCCTCTCGTACGCCAACATTTTTGCCCTGCTCCGTTACGAGAATGAACGGCACCGGATTCGTCGTGTGGGCCGTGTGCGGTCCGCCCGTCGCCGGGTCGATCAGCATCTCCGCATTTCCGTGGTCCGCCGTAATGATCCAGTTCGCATTCGCGCCGCGCACGGCGTTGTAGATCCTGCCGAGTTGCGCATCGACCGCCTCCACAGCTCTCACCGTCGGCTCAATCTTGCCCGAGTGCCCCACCATATCCGCGTTCGCAAAATTCACAATCACCACATCGAACGCCGTATCTTTCACCGCGCGCTCAACAATATCGCCGATGCCTTCGGCCGACATCTCCGGCGCGAGATCGTACGTCGCCACCTTCTTGGACGGGACCAGTTCGCGGTCTTCGCCCGCAAACGGTTTCTCGATGCCGCCGTTGAAGAAGTACGTCACATGCGCGTACTTCTCCGTCTCCGCCACGCGCAGATTGCGAAGCTCATACTTCGCCATCACGTTCGCCAGCAGGTTGTCCATGCTCTCCGGCGGAATCACTACCGGCAGCGCAAACTTCTTGTCGTACTGCGTCATGCAGACGTACGTCAGATCACGCGGAGTGGTCTCCACTGGAATCTCCGAATCGAGCTCCGCAGCCTTGGGCAGCGACATACCGCCATCGGCCGCAAGCCCTGACCTTCGCGTGAGTACACGGGTAATCTGACGCACGCGGTCTGCACGATAGTTGATGCAGATCACCGCATCGCCGTCGCTGATCTTCGCAGTCGGCTCGCCTTTCGCATCGACGCAAACAAACGGTTCAATGAACTCGTCGGTGATTCCGTTGTTGTAGCTCTCGCGCACACGCACAACCGGATCTGCGTACGCTCCGCCTTCAGCCGAGCCAGTCACCATCGCGCGAAACGCCTTCAGCTCGCGCTCCCAGCGCAGATCGCGGTCCATCGCATAGTACCGTCCGCTCACGCTCGCGATCTTGCCGACGCCGTACTCCTGAAACGCCTGCTGCAGCTCTTCGAGATAGCCCGCACCGCTCGTCGGCAGCGTGTCGCGACCGTCCATGTACGCGTGCACATACACGCGCTCGAGCTTCTGCTGCGCAGCCATCTTAATCAGCGCGTGCAGATGCCGCTGCTGCGAGTGCACGCCGCCATCGCTCACCAGGCCGATCAGGTGCAGCGCATGTCCCTTGCGCGCCCCGGCCTGCATCGCCTTCAGTAGCGTCGGATCCTTGAAGAACTCACCCGACGCAATCGCCGCGTCGATGCGCGTGATGTCCATCCGCACCACCCGCCCAGCGCCGAGGTTCAAGTGGCCCACCTCGGAGTTGCCCATCTGCCCATCCGGCAAGCCTACGAAGTGCTCGCTCGCGCGAATGAGCGTGTTCGGATATTCGCGCAGCAGACGGTCGTAGTTCGGCTTTCGCGCCAGCGCGATCGCATTGCCCTTCGTCTCGGCCCGGTAGCCCCAGCCGTCAAGAATGGTCAGGACCACCGGTCCGCTACGTCTCGCCATGATTCGCTTACTCTCCGCCGTTCAGGCTCAGCCGTCCCAGGAACTCCGCCGTCTGCCCGAGCTCTTCCTCGATGCGCAGCAGCTGGTTGTACTTCGCAATGCGGTCCGTGCGCGAGGCCGAGCCGGTCTTGATCTGCCCAGCGTTCGTCGCCACCGCGAGGTCCGCAATGAACGTGTCCTCGGTCTCGCCCGAGCGGTGGGAGATTACAGCCGTGTAGCCGTTGCGGCGTGCCAGCTCAATCGTATCCAGCGTCTCGCTGATGCTTCCGATCTGGTTCACCTTCACCAGAATCGAATTCCCAACCTGCTCGTCGATACCCTGTTGCAGACGCTTCACGTTCGTCACGAAGAGATCATCCCCGACAAGCTGGATCTTGCGTCCGACCTTCTCGGTCAGGTACTTCCAGCCCTGCCAGTCGTCCTCGGCGAGACCGTCCTCGAGCGACACGATCGGATACTGGCGAACCCAACTTGCCCAGTAGTCCGCCATCTGGTCCGAAGTCTTCTCGCTCTTATCCGACTTCTTGAATACATACCTGCCCGCGCTCTTGTCGTAGAACTCGCTCGCCGCCGGATCCAGCGCAATCGCAATCTGCTCGCCCGCCTTGTAGCCCGCAAGTTCAATCGCCTCGAGAATTACTTCGATGGCCTCAACATTCGACTTCAGGCTCGGTGCAAATCCGCCCTCATCGCCAACGGCCGTGTTGTAACCCTTCTTCTTCAGCACGCCCTTCAGCGTGTGAAAGACCTCTGTGCCCCAACGCAGCGCATCGCTGAAGGTCTCCGCGCCCACGGGCATCACCATGAACTCCTGGAAGTCCACGTTGTTGTCGGCATGCGCTCCACCGTTCAGGATGTTCATCATCGGCGTCGGCAGCACGCACGCATTCACGCCGCCGAGGTAGCGGTACAGCGGCACGCCCAGCGACTCCGCCGCGGCGCGCGCGCAGGCCATGGAAACAGCAAGAATCGCATTCGCGCCCAGCTTGCCCTTGTTCTCCGTATCGTCCAGCGCAATCATCGTTGCGTCGATCAGCCGCTGGTTGGTCGCGTCCATTCCCGCGAGTTCCGGGGCAATCACGCTCTCGACGTTCTCCACCGCATGCAACACGCCCTTGCCCATGTAATGCTTCTTGTCGCCGTCGCGCAGCTCTACCGCCTCGTGCTCGCCCGTCGAGGCGCCGCTCGGCACTGCAGCGCGCCCGCGCGTTCCATCCTCCAGCACAACATCGGCTTCTACCGTCGGATTTCCGCGGCTATCCAAAATCTCCCGCGCATGAATCGATGCAATCTCAGTCATTGAATCTCTCTGTCTCACTTTCTTCTCTAATCTTTTGGACCGGCGCACAATTCTGTGCTGGAGCCGGTCTGCTAATGCGGGGCGGTTGTCCACCACAATCGGTGAGCCGGTCACCGCTCCAATTGTGTCAACCCATTCAGCCATTCAGAGCCGTTCCCCACCGCGCCAATTCTAACAAGCAACGGCTCACTCATGCTGAGCGCCCGGCTGTCGCTGCCCGTGCCCTGCGGCTCTCATCGCGCTCGCTGGCCATCACCGGCATGCTGAGCCGCACGCGCGTTCCGCGCCCCGGACGACTCACCATCTCCACCACCGCATCGTCGCCATACAACACTTGCATTCGCTCCCGCACGTTGCGCAGGCCAATGCCGGAGCCCTCCCGCACAAGTCCGCTCACCGGTTCTGTCACCGAGCGCCCCGGCTCCACGCCGACGCCGTCATCTTCCACCTCGATCACCAGGCGTTCGCCCTCCAGCCGGCTGCGCAGCGTCACCGTACCGCCGCTGATGCGCGGCTCCAGGCCGTGCTTAATGCTGTTCTCAATCAGCGGCTGCAGCAGCATACTTGGCACGACAAACTCCAGCGTCTCTTCGGCGATGTCCTTCACCACGCGCAGCTTCTCGCCAAATCGCACCACCTCAATGTCGACGTAATCGTCCGTGAACGAGAGCTCTTCACCCAGCGGCACAAACGCCTCGCGCTCCCGCAGCAGCGCGCGCAGAATGTTGCCGAGCTTCACGATCAGTTCGCGGGCGAGTTCTGGCCGCGACCGAACCAGCGATGCAATCGAGTTGAGCGTGTTGAACAGGAAGTGCGGATTAATCTGCCGCTGCAGCGCGTCAAGCCGAGCCTCCAGCAGCAACCGGCTCTGCTCTTCGAGCTTGTGCTCGATCCGCACGGCGTTCCAGATCTTCAGCGGAATCCCTACGACCACCGGGGCGCACGCGCAGATCGCCAGCTCAATCAGCCAGCGCTGCGAGTAGAGCTCAAAGTAGCGCGTGGAGTAGAACTTCGAGATCAGGCTCGCCGTCAGTTGCACCGCCATGATCAGCACCAGCAGAAAGATCTGCCGGTCCAGGTGCGGGAATCTCACTGTGCGCCGAATCCACCGGTAGATGCTCAAGTCAATCAGCGGCGAGAACGACCACACATCCTCCTCATCCACAAACTCGCGGAAGGTGCTGAAGATCGCAGCTACACACAGGTTCACCGCCAGAGCGAAGTACTCGCGGTGAAGCACGGCGGGAAGCGCCAGGGCGACCCCGGCTACAAGCGCCGCAGTCGGCCCAAAAAGCAGCGCCAGCAGCGTTGTCCCCTCAAACGAAAGATCTGCCGCGAGAAAGTTCGGAACACGAACGCGCACCAGCACGCCCAGCGTCAACGGAACGCAAATCCACGCCACGAGCGCCATCGTTTCGGCGCGTGTACGCTCGGCGCCCCGTAACAGCAGCCGTTTGAAGCGCGTCGATCTTGCGAGCGAACTCGCAACTGCAGCCGCCACGCCCAGCTTTACCAGCAGCGTGATGAGGATCAGGTTGTCGCTCGCGCGCACGCCTCTACTCTAATCCCTCTTCGTCTCATCAAACTTCGATCCCGCAGGCACAAAACTCTCACAAAACACACACCCGAGCCTGCGGTGCCGTTCCGGTTCCCGCGAACGTCCAATCTCACAGTCGGTTCACGCTTCGAAGCTCCCCAGGAGGTTCCATGAACTTATGCCGACTGCTTTCACTCACCAGCCCACTCCTCTTGCTTGGTACCAGCACGGCGCCTGCGCGCGCTGACGTCGTCTACACCTTCACAGCCGTTGGTACCACCGCAACCTTCAGCCTTCCCGACAACCCCACTCCCAGCTCGGTCGGAGCCGACTTCTTTCAGGTCGATAATCTTGTCGTGACGATCCCCGGAGAGGGAATTTTTACCGGAGACGTGGACTTCTTTGACGCGACCGGTAGCGGTGGCGCTGGAAGCGGCGTCAATATTCTCCACGGCCCGGTGCTCTTCAGCGGGTCGCTCTCGGATCCCACAATGCTGACCGGAATGTTCCCGCTCAGCGGCACGGTCACGCCAGACGCAGACGGTCCAGTCGACATCTCCGGCACACTCGTCGCCACGAACACGCCCCTGGCACCCATCCCGGAGCCCTCATCCGGTCTTCTATTCTTCACCGGTGTCGGCACCGTTGCCGGCGCGCTCGCGCTTCGCAGACGCCTTCCATGCGCTGAAGTATTACACTTCCCACCGTTGCGAGCGCTGGCAACTCCCTCGAAACTCCTGTGAGTCGATGTGCGTCTCAGGCGCGCTGAATCCTACGCGCGGTCACGCGAATCTATAATCCTGTTATGCCACTCGTCAGTGTCTCCAAGGTTGCCGACGCCGATTTCCCAACACGCTGGGGGCAGTTCCGCATCCTCGGCTTCGAAGGGCTCACGCAACCGGGAGAGGCCAACCGCCAGCCTGTCGAAAGCGCTGTCGCCCTCGTCATGGGCGAAATCCACGCACGGCCCCCGATCATCCGCATCCACTCGCAGTGCACCACCGGCGACGTCTTCCATTCGTTGCGTTGCGACTGCCACGACCAGCTCCACCTCGCGCTCGCGCGCATCGCTGAAGAGGGCGCCGGCATCCTGCTGTACGAGCAGCAGGAGGGCCGCGGCATCGGCCTGATGGCGAAGCTCCGCGCCTATGAACTGCAGGATCAGGGGCTCGACACTATCGAAGCAAACCTCGAGCTCGGATTCCAGGCCGACTGCCGTAACTTCGAACTCCCCGCAGCCATCCTCAAGCAACTGGGCGTCTCCGAAGTGCGCCTTCTCACCAACAACCCTGAGAAGGTTGCGGCACTCGAAGCCTCCGGCATCAAGGTCGTCGAACGTCTCTCCGCCGAAATCCCCGTCGAACCCACCTTCGAGCGCTACCTCGAAACGAAGCGCGATAAGATGGGCCACCTCGTCGGCTAAGCCGCATCTCGCCGGCTAACTATCTCCGTACACCGTCACCGCGGCTCCGTGCACGACCTTCGCCGCATCGCTGGCGAGAAACAGAATCACCTTCGCGATATCTTCCGGCTTCGGCCACGCGTCGAACTTCGCATCCGGCATCGCCTCGCGGTTCACCTTAGTGTCGATGATGCTCGGCAGCACCGAGTTCACGCGCACGCCCGTCCCGCGCGTATCCGCCGCCAGCGAGTCCATCATTGCCAGCGACGCTGCCTTCGACGCAGCATACGCCGACGCTCCCGCACCGTGGTCCACCGCAGCCTTGGCGGACACATTCACCACCGCGCCACTTCCGCGCTTCAACATTCCCGGCACCACCGCGCGAGCCAGCAGAAATCCCGTGCGCAGGTTAAGATTCAGCAATCGGTCGAAGTCCGCCGGCGCAAACTTCCAAAGTTCAACGCCGCCAACGTAAGCGCCTACGGTATTCACCAACACATCGATCCTGCCGATCTCCTCTACTAACTTTGCAACGGCTGCTTCATCCAGCACATCGACCGCGCGGCCGATCAACTGCGACTCTCGTCCTGCCGCCGCACGCTTCAGCTCCGCAAATTCCTTCTCGCTTCGGTACGGAACAATAATCTTCGCTCCCTCATCCAGAAACGCCAGCGAAACCGCGCGCCCCAGGCCGCCTGTTCCTCCAGCGACCAGCGCCACCTTCCCCGCAAAATCAATCTTCATCGCTCCTCCTTCGCTGTCACCAGCTTCGTGGTCGTTACCGCCTGGCCCACATGCCGCGACGTGTGCTCCGCACAATGAATCAGCAGCCCGCCAACGGTCGTCGGCAACTGCCTGCGCCCAACACCGCGAAACTCCTCGTAGCTCGCCGGCGCAGACGCACGCACGCGCTCCTTCGCGCTCGCGATGCCCTCGCGAAACTCCCGGAGCACCTTCGCAGCCGTCGTGGCATCCATCTCCGTCTTCAGCGCCCTCATCTGCGTCTCGTCGAGCATCCGATTCTCCGCATACGTCAGGAGCCTATCCAGCGACCGTACGATGTGCCGTAGATGAAACGCAACCGGCGCGACATGAGGTAGCCGCGACATCATCTCCGCATCGCTCAACCCGCCGCACCACTTCGCAACGTCCTCCTCCGCCAACTCCAGCGCATGCACAACCGCCCGCCGCACTGCATCCAGTTCGCCATAAGTCCCACGCATCCATGGCTCTGCTTCGTTCACCGTTCTCTGATCTCTGTTCTCTGATCTCTCCACCTAGAGCCCCTTCCTCGCCCGAAACTCTCGCACAACCTCCGTCACATCCCGATGCTCGGACTCCACCGCCAGATTCATCGCGCGCATATCCTCGTCGCTCACCTTCCCCGCCAGCCGCTCCATTGCAATGCCGATCTGCGGCCATCGCTTCAGCGAATCCTCCCGCACCAGCGGCACCGCCTCGTACGGCGGAAAGTAGTGCCGATCATCCTCCAGCGCCTCAAACCCGTGCGACTTAATCGCTCCATCTGTCGAGTTCCCCGCCACGATGTCCACCTGCTTCGCCTGCAGTGCACGATACAGCAGGCCCAACTCCATCGTCCTCGGCGAGCCCTCAAACTTCAACCCGTACGCCGCGCTCAACCCGCGCAGACCGTCCGGCCGCTCGGCAAACTCATAGCCCACACCCAAGCGCATCGGCGTCTTTACCTTCGCTACATCCGAGATTGTGCGTAACCCCAGCCGCTGCGCATCATCGCCGCGCACCACCATCGCGAACGTGTCCTCGAACCCAAGCCCCGGCCCTACGCGTACGCCGTACCGCTGCTCATACAAGCGCGCGACCTCCGCATGCACACATGCCTCATCGCAGGTTCCTGATTTCGGCAGAGCCTGTTTCAAGATCGCGGTCAGCGCCGTCCCCGTGTACTCCACATACGCATCGATACGGTCCGAGATCAGCGCCTGCTGACACAGATAACTCCCTGCCAGCCAGAACCTCCGCTCTACCCTCCCTCCGCCGCTCGCCTCAATCTCCTGCGCCAGCAGTTCTCCGAGCACTACCTGCTCGGTAAAGTTCTTTGCCCCAATCACAATGTGCGATGACCGCGGCGGCGCACACGCGGCTAGCGTAAGAAGCCCCAACAACACGACCGCAGCTTTCACCGCCGCACCACGAGCGTTTTCTCCGCGAACCCGAGCACACCGTCCGCGCACAGTGCCAGCAGCGCCGCTGGCACGGCACCTGCCAGCACCAGACCGTTGTCCACGCTCGCCACGCCGCGAAAGATCAGTTCGCCCAGTCCGCCTGCGCCAATCGCAGCCGCAATCGTCGCTATACCGACGCACGTCACCGTCGCGGTACGCACGCCCGCGAGGATCACGCTCGCTGCCATTGGCAGTTCCACCTTGCGCAGCCGCTGCCACCCGGTCATCCCCAGCGCATTCGCCACGTCGATCACCGCCGGATCGACGCTATTGATCCCTGCATAGGTGTTGCGCAGAATCGGCAACAACGCATAGGCGGTGAGCGCAACGATCGCGAGCCGCGCCGCGCGTTCGCCCAGGAACGGCACCGGCAGCAGCAGCCCGAACATCGCCAGGCTCGGAATCGTCTGCAGCACATTGGCCACGCCAATCACGGGCCTCGCCAGCGCCTGCCGACGCGTCAGCAGCACACCCAGTGGCAGCCCAATCGCGCACGCGAACACCATCGCGTTCGCCGTCAGCCACACATGTTCAAACGTCAGCCGAGCGATCTCCGTTCCGTGCTGCGTCAGAAACGAACTCACGCGATCACCTCGCGATGGGTTGCCGCCACATACTTCCGCATCGCCTCATTCGACGACTCGCGCACCTCGCCGCTCGCAAGGTCGGCAACCACGGCACCTTCTTCCAGGAGCACCACACGATCCGCCAGATAGAGCGCCTCCTCGAGATCATGCGTCACGATTAGTGTCGTGACACCGGTTCGCTGCAAAAGTTCGCGCAGCATCGTTTGCATCTCCGCGCGCGTCAGCGGATCGAGCGCTCCAAACGGCTCATCCATCAGCAGCACCTTCGGCTCATTGGCCAACGCACGTGCCACACCCACGCGCTGCCGCTGCCCCCCGCTCAACTGCCACGGATATCGCTGCGCAGCATCCTCTGGCAGCCCCACCATCCGCAGCATCTCAGCCGCCCGTGTGCGAATCTCATCGCGCGACCGCCCGGCAAGTTCCAGTGTCATGCCCACATTGCGCTCGACCGTCATGTGCGGAAACAGCCCGGTCTCCTGGATCGCATAACCCATGCCTCGCCGCAGCGCGATGACATCCTCGGTCTCAACATCGCGACCATCCACCAGCACGCGCCCACCCGTCGGCCGCACCAGCGCATTCACTGTGCGCAGCAACGTCGTCTTGCCCGAACCGCTTCTGCCCAGCAGCGTCGTCGTCGTCCCCGGTTCAACACGCAGCGAAATCCCACGCAAAACAGGACGGCCACCCACTGTGAAGCTCACATCCGCGAACTCCACCCCGTGAGTGGCCATCGATCTCCTGCCTGCCTGAAGCCGCGGCGCGCGTCTTATCCCTCGACCGGAGTCTCCGCCTCGCCTTCAGCGCTCGCGCCAGCGGCCGACGGCTGCGCTCCCTTCACGCGCACCACCGTGATCTTGTCGAAACCTTCCTTGAAGGCCGGCGGCCGAAGCCTCTCCGCCATCTTGTGCATCACGTCGTCGGAGACCTGGCGGTCGCGCTTCGCATTCCGTTCCAGGCACACCGCCAGCGGCACATCGAAGAACACCGCCTGCACTTCGTACCCAAAGCTCTTCGCCATCTTGATCCACTGGCGGCGCTCATGCGGGCTGAGGTTCGTCGCGTCGACATAGTTCCACGGCATCTTGGCAATCAGCCGCGCGCGCAGCAGGCTCCGCAGTGTGCTGAAGACCAGCCCCTGGTACCGCTGGTCGGTGATGTCGTCGAACAGGATCGTGCGCAGCATGTCGCTCGAAATCGGCGTCACGCCCCGGCGCTTGTACCAGGTCGTCTTGCCCGAACCCGGCAGCCCGATCGTCAGCACCACATAGCCGCGCGGCGACCTCGCCGGAACGGCCACAGGCTCCGCTGGCGGCGTTGCCAGCGACTCCGGCTGCGTCTCCTCCTCAACCCGCTGCGGCTCCTGTGCTGCGTGCGCCTCAGCGGCACTCTGGGTCGCCTCGCCGGGTCGCAGCCCGTGCATCTCAGCCGCAACATCCGGCTGAGGCTCGGCTTTGCGCGGCTCCGGGTAGGCCGGTCTCAGGGGTGCCGGCTGGTTGGTGGGAAGCTCCTGCCCAATCTTGCCTGTGGACTCAGAATCGTTTGGCCCACGCTTCGAACGTCGTCTCATGAATTTCTCGCGCATCCATTCGCGCATACGCTGCTTTTATCACACGCTCCCCTATGCCGCCAAAACGGTGCACCTTTCCTCACACCGGCGCTCACCCTCATTTGCGGCGCATACCGCGCTTTGATAGCCTCAACAGTTGGGAGTATGCGCGTCCTCATCGATTCCTGAACCACGCCACTCTCAAACAAATTTCAGCGAGGTCTGCACGCAAATGGCTGTAAAGGTAGGTATCAACGGCTTCGGCCGCATCGGGCGGAACATCTTCCGCAGCGCACTCGGCAACAAGGACATCGAATTCGTCGCCGTCAACGACCTCACCACTCCGGCCACCCTTGCCCATCTCCTCAAGTACGACTCCATCCTCGGCAACCTGCCCAACGACGTCTCCGCACAGCGAGAACTCCCTCACCGTCGACGGCAAGACCATCAAGGTCTTCGCCGAGCGCGACCCGTCCAAGCTCGACTGGGCCTCCGTCGGCGCCGAGATCGTCATCGAGTCCACCGGCTTCTTCACTGACGCCGAGAAGGCCAAGGCTCACCTGGGCTCGACGGTCAAGAAGGTCATCATCTCCGCGCCCGCGAGCAACGAAGACCTCACCGTCGTCCTCGGCGTGAACGAAGGCAAGTACGACCCCGCGAAGCACAACATCATCTCCAACGCCTCCTGCACCACGAACTGCCTCGCGCCCGTCGTCAAGGTTCTGCACGATACCTTCAACATCACCTCCGGCATCATGACCACGATCCACAGCTACACCAACGATCAGGTCATCCTCGACACGCCGCACAAGGACCTCCGCCGCGCCCGCGCCGCTGCGCTCTCGATGATCCCGAGCTCCACCGGCGCCGCCAAGGCCCTCAAGCTCGTCATCCCGGAGATGGACGGCAAACTCGACGGCTTTGCCATCCGCGTCCCAACCCCCAATGTCTCGGTCGTCGACCTCACCTTCGTCACCGAGAAGCCCATCGACGCGAAGTCGATCAACGCCGCGCTGAAGGCCGCTGCAGAAGGCCCGCTGAAGGGCATCCTCGGCTACACCGATGAGGAGCTCGTCAGCTCGGACTTCAAGGGCAACCCGCTCTCCTCCATCGTCGACTCCAAGCTGACCAAGGCCATCGGCAACACCGGCAAGGTCATCAGCTGGTACGACAACGAGTGGGGCTACTCCAACCGCGTCCGCGACCTCATCCTCTTCCTCGCTAAGAAGGGTCTCTAACGCATCATTGACCCGTGAAACACGAATCGCCTGCCCTGGTGGCAGGCGATTTTCTTTAGCCCCCTACTTCCGCTCGACCGTCAGATACACCGCCAGCCCTGCCATCATCGCCAGCGCCACCGCACTCGCGACCGCGAGTCCCATCCCAAGGCTCCCCACACCCGACCGCACCACAGCTTCCGCACCCGCGCTCATCCACGTGCGCCACGCGTTCGCTCCACCGCTTAGCCGAAACGCCAGCCCCAGCCCCACGCACACGACCGCCAGCACCACCAGCATCTGCGCGCGCATCGGGCGCTCCACGCGCTGCACTGCCTCATGCTTTCTTCGCAGCTGCGCGCGCCACCACACCAGCGCCGGCGGCTCCACGCGCGCCTCATTCATCGAGCTCGCCTTCGCAGCACCAAGAGCCTGCGTCACCAGCACCATCTCGCTGCACCTGCGGCATCCGCGCACATGCGCTGCAAGCTCCGCGCCCGCCGCCTGCGGCCAATGCCCCAGCCGCAGCAGCTCCTGCACCTCCGCCGTGCGCGAGCAGCCCATCATCGAGGGCCTCCATCCTTCAGCAACTCTGCGAGCCTGTGCCGCGCTCGGAACAGCATCAGCCGTATGCTCGGCGACCGCAGCCCCATAATCTCCGCAATCTCCTTGTGCGAGTAGCCCTCGGCGTGCGCCAGCCACAGCAACTGCCTCTCGCGCGGACGAAGCTGCAACAGCCGCGGTTCCAGCATCATCTGCGCATCCGCACCGTTGCTGCTCTCGTTCGCAAACGCGCCCTCCGGAAGGTCCTCAATCGACGACGCCTTCGGCCTGCGCCAGTAATCCTTCAACAGATTCGTTGCAATGCGGTACAGATAGCGTTTGGCGTGCACTTCGCCGTCCATCGGCGTCGCCGCACCCAGCATGCGTACGAAGCTCTCCTGAACCAGGTCGTCCGCCAGCGCGGGATCGCCCGACACCCTCGCCAGGTACGCCCACAACGGCCGCGCCGACCGCTCGTAGAATCCTGCAAACGCATCTCTGTCCATGCGCGACTCGGCTGCAGCGCCCTCACCCGCCTGCACACTCTCGAGAACCTCATCCCAGGTCATCGCGCCATCCTCATCCGGAGCGCGGTTTCACTCCCGCTCATTCGCGCCCCCGAAGATCCATATCCGTCTGTACGTGCTGCGTCTCCACCAGGTTCAGCCGCCTCCCTAACAGCCACAGTATGCCTGCAGAAATGAATAAGCCCGATCCCCGGCATCAGCGCGACGACGCCAAGCACCAGCATCGTCGTTCCAGCATCGCCTACGACGTTCTTCAGCGATCACCAGCCCCGCCCCAGCAGCATCAACACCAGTCCCACCTGCAGCGTCGCCATCATGCGCGACACCAGATTCGGCATCCGCCGCGAATCCGGCTGGGTCACAATCGGCGCAGCCTCAAGGAATCGCCTCCCCGCATCCGTCTCCATGTACCCCAGCAACTCCTGATTGCTCGCAAACCGGTCGATCAGTTTTCCGTGCACCTCACTCTGCAGGGTGAATACCTTCGTCCAGCGCCGGCTCTCTGTCAGCGTGCGGATGATCCACGCCAGCGCACATAAGAGCACGATCATTACAATCATTGGTGCCACATTGCTCATCACATGGTCGAATCCACCGCCCCTCGCATCTCTCGCCGGCACAAAGCCCCGCTGCTGCTCCAGCACGTCGTAGTATTTCTGCTGCGGACTCCGCAACTCCGAGAACAGCCAGAACGACGGATTCCTTCCAATCTCCGGATGCTCCTGCAGAAACGTCGCCAGCTCCGGATTGCTCTTCGCCACATACTGCTGATCGGCCAGCAACGACGGATCGCTCGACACCACCTCGGCCAGCGTCGGGCTCACGCGCAACAGTTGCATCAGCTTCTGCTGCGTCGCTCCGAGGTCCTGCGGCGACTCACTCACAGCCGCAGTCTGATTTTGCGCCGGTGCCTGTGCCTGCAGTGCCCCTGGCACAGCCATCGCCACCGCCAGCGCCATCAACCCAATCATTGCCCCAACTGAACCCCTTCGCGCCATCGCTCTCCCCCAATGAATCACTCTCTTCGCCCGCCATAACGAACCACCTCAGACTTGGTTAACATCAACTCCATGAACCGCACGAACATCCCCGGCACATCCCCCTTCGAGCCCATCATCGGTTTCTCGCGCGCCGTCCGCGTCGGCAACGTCGTCCACGTCTCCGGCACCGGCCCCGTCGGGGCCGACGACCTTCCAGCCGCCGACCAGACCCGTGCCATCCTCAAGCTCATCGAGACCGCCCTTCACAACGCCGGCGCTGGGTTCGAGCACGTTGTTCGCACCCGCATCTACCTCACCCACACCGAGGACTGGGAGGAGGTCGGCCGCGCCCACGGCGAGATCTTCTCGAACATCCGCCCCGCCGCCACCATGGTCGTCGTCAAAGAGCTCCTCAACCCCAAGTGGCGCGTCGAGATCGAAGCCGAAGCCGTCCTTCCCTGAAAAGAAGCGGCCGTGCCCTGAAAAATTCCCGGCAGCTGAGCGCGGCCCGTCTACAATCGCCCGCATGACTGGCATCCAGCGTCGCCCCGCCTTTGCCAAAGCTCTCGCCCTCTGCCTGCTCATCGCCGGCACGCTCGACATCGCCGACGCCCTTATCTTCTACGGCCTCCGCGGCGTTCCGGCCGCAGGCCTCCTCCGATTCATCGCCGGCTGTCTTCTCGGAGTCTCCGCCCTCCACGGAGGGCTGGCGATGGCCGCACTCGGCCTCGCCATCCACTACACGATCACACTCTTCTGGTCTGCACTCTTCCTGACCGCGGCCACCCGCCTCACCTTCCTCACCCGCCACGCCATCGTCAGCGGTCTCCTCTATGGCGTGCTCATCTACGTTGTAATGAACTTCGTAGTCCTTCCCCTCACACGCCTGCCTCCGCGCTCGCACCACTTGCCGTCGGCTGTTCTGCTCAATGGCGTCCTCGCCCTGATGTTCTTCATGGGCCTGCCCATCGCGCTCATCGCCCGGCACTTCGCCCGCGAATAAGTTCGCAAAATCCTCACCAACTGGCGGAATTTCCCTGTCTGTCGTATATCCTCTTCGCAATGCCCAAGCTTTCGATCCGTGACCTCGATCTCGTCGACAAGCGTGTCTTCATTCGCGTCGACTTCAACGTGCCGCTCTCCAAAGAGGGCACCATCACTGACGACACGCGCATCCGCGAAACCATCCCCACCATCGAGTACGCGCTCCGTCGCAAAGCCAAAGTGATCCTCGCCGCGCACCTGGGCCGCCCCAAGGGCAAGCGCGTCGACACCATGAGTCTTCGCCCCGTCGTCGACCGCCTGCGCCAGCTCCTCGAGAACGTCCTCACCGACGGCGAGAACGTTGCCTTCGCGCCCGACTGTGTCGGCCCCATCGCCCGCGAGATGGCCGGCAACCTCGAGTCCGGCCAAACGCTGCTGCTCGAAAACCTTCGCTTCCATAACGCCGAAGAGGCCAACGATCCAGCCTTCGCCAAGCAGCTCGCCGAACTCTGCGACGTCTACGTCAACGACGCCTTCGGTGCCGCGCACCGCGCCCACGCCTCCACCGAAGGCATCACGCACTTCGTCAAACAGAAGGGCGGCCAGTGCGCCGCCGGACTGCTGATGGAGAAGGAGCTCACTTACCTCAGCAAGGCCGTCGCCGACGCCAATCGTCCCTTCGTCGCGATCATCGGCGGCGCCAAGGTCTCCGACAAGATCGAGGTCATCAACGCTCTGCTCGACAAGGTCGATGCTCTGCTCATCGGCGGCGCCATGGCCTACACCTTCCTCAATGCCAAGGGCCAGGCGACAGGCAAGTCGCTCACCGAGCCCGACAAGATCGACGTCGCGCGCGCCGCGATGCAGAAGGCCGGGAAGCGCGACGTGAAGTTTCTGCTTCCCGTCGATCACGTCCTCGCCGACAAATTCGCCGCCGACGCGAAGACACAAGTCTTTTCCGGCGACGGCCCCTTCCCCGAAAATACGATGGCCCTCGACATCGGCCCTGAGACCATCAAGCTCTTCTCCACCGAGATCGCCGACGCCGCCACCATCGTCTGGAACGGCCCCATGGGCGTCGCCGAACTAACCCCGTTCGCCAAGGGCACCAACGCCATCGCGCGCGCCATCGCGAAAAACGAGGACTGCATCTCCATCGTCGGCGGCGGTGACTCCGTCGCTGCGGTAAACAACTCCGGCGTCGCCGACAAGATCACCCACATCTCCACCGGCGGCGGAGCCTCGCTCGAGTTCCTCGAAGGCAAAGTCCTCCCCGGCATCGCCGCCCTCGACGACAAATAAGTGGCTTGTGACAGTTAGCTTGATCGTTGATTCTCACGCTTCAAAGGAGCTCGTCTCACTTGTCCGTCCAAGCTCAACTCTATGGATTCTTGACACGGACGCGAATAGACGAGTGGCCCGGTTTGCGCGCTCACCAGTAACGACGTTCAAGGACCAGAACAAGAATAATGCTCTGGCCAATGCATTGGAAATGCTCGTCACGATCTGGGAACATCATCCAAGTGTGCCGAGCTACATGTCGCCGGGCCTTCTGCCCAAAGACGTTTACCGCAAGGATTGGGAAGACTTTGGATTGACGTTCGCCAGGAGCGACGCGACTTGGGCTGTGTTCCAATGGACACATTCAACAATCGAATAAATCGGGAGCTCTAAAATTCGCATGCGCAAGCCGATCATCGCCGGCAACTGGAAGATGTACAAAACCCCTAACGAATCCGTAGCCTTCATCGAAACTCTTCTCCCACTCATCGCCGGACACGAGCGCGATGAGGTCCTGATCTTCCCTCCCTTCACCTCGCTCGCCGCCGCCATCATCGCCACCGACGAGTCACAACGTCCGCGCAGGCGCGCAGAACATGCACTGGCTCAACGAAGGCCCCTACACCGGCGAGATCTCGCCCACGATGCTCATGTCGATCGGCTGCCGCCACGTCCTGCTCGGCCACTCTGAGCAGCGTCTCTACTTTGGCGAGACCGACGACCGCGTCAACCTCAAGCTGAAGACCGCCATCAATCACGGCCTCACGCCCATCGTCTGCGTCGGCGAAACCCTCACTGAGCGCGAGGACGGCCGCACCGAAGAGACCGTCCGCCGCCAGCTCCGCATCGCTCTCAGCAACGTCTCCTCCGCCGAAGCCCACCGCCTCGTCATCGCCTATGAGCCCGTCTGGGCCATCGGCACCGGCTCAACAGCGACCCCCGAGATCGCCGCCGAAGCCCATCGCATCGTCCGCCACGAGCTCGGCAACTGCTGCGGCGAGCGCATCGCAGAGGCCACGCGCATTCTCTACGGTGGCTCCGTCAAGCCTGACAACATCAGCGAACTCATGGCCGAAGATGGCATCGACGGCGCACTCGTCGGTGGCGCCAGCCTCGTGCCCGAGACCTTCGCCAAGATCATCCACTACACCTAGGCCGCTCGCAGGGCGGCTCTGCTACGCTGCACACAATGCAGTCCGCCGGCACGCCCACCGATCTCCCGCGCGTCCTCACCGCGCGCCACGCGATCTCCATCGTCGTGGGCATCGTCATCGGCTCCGGCATCTTTCTCGTCCCGCGCGAGATGATGGCCGCCACCGGCCGCGTCAGCACCGTCTACGCGGTCTGGATCCTCGGTGGTCTGCTCTCGCTCTTCGGCGCCATGAGCTATGCCGAGGTCGCCGCACTTCGTCCGCGCGTCGGCGGCGAATACGCCTTCATCCGTGAGGCCTACGGCGACCTCCCCGCTTTCCTCTACACCTGGACATGGGTCACCATCGCCAAGCCCGCGTCCATTGCCACCATCGCCGCCGGCCTCATGCGCGTGCTCGGCAGCTTCTCCGCGCTCAGCTTCCTCTCACAACCCGCCTTCGCGCATCTCTACTGGTCCCAGCTCGCCGCCATCGCCGCCATCTGGGTCATCACCGCGCTCAACATCGTCAGCACGCGCGAGTCCGCAAACGTGCAGGCCGCGCTCACCTGGCTCAAGATCATCCTTATCGTCGGCATTGCGGTCGTCTGCTTCGCGAGCATCCGCCACGGCAGCCTGCACAACCTCGCGACCGTCTACCTCGGCGCACACGCCGGCCTCACCGGCTTCATGACCGCACTCATCGCCGCGCTCTGGGCCTACGACGGATGGTCCGACGTCTCACAACTCGCCGGCGAAATCCACGACCCGCAGCGTTCGCTTCCGCTCGCACTCATCGGAGGCGTCTTCATCGTCGCTGCGCTCTACATCCTCATCCAGACCGCCATCCAGTACATCCTCCCCGCCGCACTCATCGCAACCTCCGACCGCCCAGCGGCGGATGCCCTGCGCGTGATCGCCGGCAACGCAGGTTCCGCGCTCGTCACCATCGGCATGGCCGTCAGCATCTGCGCCACCTTCGTCGGCAGCTCACTCTCCGGTGCCCGCGTTCCCTTCGCCGCCGCGCGAGACCACCTCTTCCCGCGCTCGCTCGCCGCCATCCATCCGCGCTTCCACACGCCGTCCGCAAGCCTCATCCTGCAAGCCGTCCTCAGTTCGTTGCTGCTCCTCGCCATCGGCAAGTTTCAGGCACTCTTTTCGCTCGCCATCGTCTCGGAGTGGCTCTTCTACGCACTCACCGCCTCCACCGTCTTCGTCTTCCGCCACCGCGAGCCCAACCGCCCGCGTCCTTACAGCGTCAATGGCTATCCGTTCACGCCCATCCTCTTCATCCTCGCCGCGCTCATGATCATCGTCTTCAGCTTCGTTACCGAGCCCGGCAACTCCATCGCCGGAGCCGCTGTCATCCTCCTCGGCGTGCCACTCTATTGGTGGATGCGCTCGAGCTATCGCCGCTCTGCATAGTCATGCCTCAAAAGAAACCCAAGCTCGGCCAGAACTTCCTCACCGACGACGCCGCCTGCCATCGCATCGCCGACGCGCTCGGCGACATCACCACTCGCACCGTCGTCGAGATCGGCCCCGGCCACGGCGCCATTACGGCAATCCTCGCCACACGCGCCGCGCACCTTCACTGCATCGAGTTCGACCCGTCCCTCGCGCGCGAACTCACCTTCAGGTTCCGCGACAACCCGCGCGTCACCATCCACCACGCTGACATCCTCGAGTTCGACCTCGCATCGGTTCTCACGGAGAACGGAGAACGGACAACGGACAACACCCTCGACATCATCGGCAACCTCCCCTACTACATCACCTCCGACATCCTGCTTCACCTCTTCGCCGCCGCGCGCGCCAATCTCCTCGGCCGCGCCGTGCTCATGATGCAGCGCGAGGTCGCCGATCGCATCGCCGCCAGCCCCGGCATCAGCGACTACGGCGCACTCTCCGCCTTCACGCAGCTCCACGCGCGCGTCGAAAACCTATTGACGCTCCCGCCATCCGCCTTCTCGCCACCCCCCGAGGTCTACTCCACCGTCATCCGCCTCGACTTCGCTCCACGCTTCGCCGAGCTTCGCGTCGACCCCGAAGGTTTCAACCGCTTCCTTCGCGCCAGCTTCTCTCAGAAGCGCAAAACGCTCACGAACAACCTCCGCTCCGCCGGCTACAACGCAGCCGACATCCAGCGCGTCTGGCCGCACGATCTCCCCGCGCAGGTCCGCGCTGAAGCTGTATCTCTTGAATCGATGGCTGAACTCTACCGATCGCTCGGGTCGTATCCCGCGGGCACCGGCGCGCCCGCATCCTGAAGCAGCCGCGCCGCCCTGCGCCGCACGCGGTCGATCACATGATCGTCCGACACCAGCGTCTGCAGAATAGACGCGATGTTTCCAATCTCGATCGCACTTCCGTCCTTCTGCGCTGCCACCAGGGACTCCATTTCCGCATCAAGCCCCAGGCGGTCGTAGCGCAGATCATGCTGCAGCCGCTCTCCGCGCTGTATCGTGTCGGCAATCGCCAGGAACGCGGCCGTCGCGCCCATCAGCCCCGCATCATCGGAGTAGTTGAACGTGCACTCCGCCGTCTTTTCCTCAGCCTCATAGCGAATCGTCTTCTCGCCGGTCTTTGCGACGTTCTTGGCCTTGGTCTCGCACTTGCCGCTTTTGGCCGCGTGCTCTCCCTGCTTCAGGCGTTCCAGCGTCGCTGCGCTCACGGTCAGCGGCATCTGCTTTGAATCGGCTGATGGGCCCTCGCTATAGGTACCTGCACCATCGGCCTGCAGCCGCACCTTCCAACTTGGCGCAACGTCATCGCCGCGCGGAATCATCGACAGTTCCACCGCCGTCCACTTCAGCGCCGAGCCGCCCGCAGCCAACGCCGCCTTCGCCGCAAACAGTATCACTCCACTCAGCATCATCAACGCCGTCGCACGTCTCATCGCTGCAACCCCTCCGCCGTCTGCGCATGATGAATGTGGCAGATCGCAATCGCCAGCGCGTCCGCCGCGTCCGCCGGCTCCGGAGCGCGCTCCAGATCCAGCAGCCGCGCCACCATAAACTGCACCTGCTCCTTCGCCGCCAGCCCGTAGCCCACTACCGCGCTCTTGATCGAAAGCGGCGCATATTCTGCCACCGGAAGCCCGCAGTTCGCCGCCGCCAGCATCGCAACCCCGCGCACATGCCCCAGCTTCAGCGCGCTCTTGGCATTCGCCGCAAAGAACACATCCTCAATCGCCACAACCTGCGGCTCCCACATCTCCATCAGCGCCGTCAGTTCGGCATACACCTGCGCCAGCCGCATCGGCGTGCGGTCCTTTTTGTTCAGCTTGATCGCACCCGCACACAGCGGCTTCAGCCGCGGGTTCCGCGCCGTCTCCTCCACCTCGACGACGCCGTAGCCCGTAAACTCCGTTCCGCAGTCGATCCCGAAGACACGCATTCGTGTCCCCAGTCTACCTCTCGCCTTGCCATGCATCGCGGCCCGCGCATCTCACCCGGTACAATCGACCCGAGAAACATCCGCTCTCCCGCACAGAAGGCGACTGCTTGATCTCTCCGCAAAAGAACTCCGGCACGATACATCGCTCTCCTCGGCACGCTCCTGCTTCTCTCACTCACTGCGCTGGCCCTCGGCCGCCGAATCCAGCAGGAGCCCCAGCAGCAATCCCAGCCGCAGCCCAGCCGCAGCCCGCGCCCCCGCCCTACAAGAACTCCTTCCCCGTAACCCACACCAACTCCGCAACACCCTCAGCTGCCACCACCACCCCAGCCCCGAAACCCAAAACCCCCGGCGAGCGCCTCCACAACGCGCTGGTCTCCCTTCCGCCGCTGCAGTTCCACTCCACCACTATCGTCATCGACCCCTCCCACGGCGGCGCTGACAACGGCTCGCGCATCTCCGACGACATCGTCGAGAAAGACGTCACCCTCGCCCTCGCCTTCCGTCTGCGCTCGCTCCTCACTGCCCGCGGCTTCAACGTCGTCCTCACCCGCGAAGACGACAAGGCCGCCAACACCAACCCGCCCTTCGCTCCGCTCACACTCGACGACCGCGCGGGCATCGCCAACCACGAGCGCGCCTCTGCCTGCATCTTCCTCCACGCCACCTCTTCGGGCACCGGCGTCCACCTCTACACATCCGAGCTCACCCCAGCCCTGGGCGAGCTCCCGCCGCTCCCTGGCTCACCCTGCAGGCACCCTGGGTCGAGCAGTCGCAGCACCTCGCCAGCCGCATCGCCGATGCCCTCAACCGCTCCCGCATCCCCCTCGTCGACGGCTACGCCTCCATCCGGCCCGTCGACTCCACCGCCTGCCCCGCGCTCGTCTTCGAGCTCGCCCCCCGCACCGACGACCCCGACTCCATCAACGATGCCGACTACCAGCAGTCCATCGCCCAGGCCACCGCCAACGCCCTCATCCTCTGGAAGGACGCCGCCAAGCCTCCGCCACACCTCGCCCCGCCCGAGCCGCCCACACCTGAGCCCACTGCCGCGGAGGCCACCACCCCATGAGCGTCCGCACCTCGCGCATCATCTTCTGGGTCATCGTCGCCGCCGTCATCGGCATGGGCATCAAGCTCTTCGCTCATCGTGAGGAGCGCCGCACCCGCATCGAGCGACTCGCCGACGCCACACCCCTCGACGCCCCCTACACTGACGAAGAGCCCGTCACCCTCCTCCTCGCCAATGACGACGACGGCACCATCTCCGCCGAGACCCGCCAGATCGCCCTCCCGTCCGAAACCACCGCGCGCGCCCGGGCCCTCCTCGACCACCTCGTCACCGAGTACGCCCTCCCCGGCTCCGCGCACCCCCTTCAGCCCGGCGCCGCCGTCGACGAGGTCTTCCTCCTCCCGCTGCCCGTCGTCGGCCACACCGTCGACAACTCCCTCGCCACCGACGCCGCGGGCCGTACGCCCACCACTCCCGTCGCCTCCGACGACCCCAACACCCTCAAGCCCCTCACCACCGGCGGCCAGCTCGCAGTCATCGACCTCCGCGGCTCCTTCGTCGGGCAGCATCCCTCCGGCGTCGAGGTCGAGAACCTCACCCTGCTCTCCATGATCGGCACGCTCCACGCCAACCTCCCGCAGATCGAGCAGGTCCGCTTCCTCGTCGACGGCCAGACCCGCGAAACCCTCGCCGGCCACGCTGACCTCCTGCGCACCTATCCCTCGCGAGACACCTCCAGCGGCAGTCAGTAGCCCCCAGTAACCCAATGAACGAACCGATATCCGACCCAGCTCAGCGCCCCATCATCGGTGTCTTCGACTCCGGCTTCGGCGGCCTTACCGTCCTCCGCGCGCTGCTCTCCACCATCACCGGAGCGCACTTCCTCTACATCGGCGACACAGCCCGCCTTCCCTACGGCGCCAAGTCCCGCGCCACCGTCGCGCGCTACGCCGTCGAAAGCGCCCGTCTCCTTGAGTCCCGCGGCGCCCAACTCCTCGTCATCGCCTGCAACACCGCCACGGCTTTGGCTCTCGACGACATTCGCTCCGCCGTCCAGGTTCCCGTCGTCGGCGTCATCGAGCCCGGCGCCCGTGCCACTGCCGAAGCCATCGCCGCCAGCTCCCCCGACCTCACCAACCCGGAAGTCCTCGTCCTCGCCACCGCCGCCACCGTGCAGTCGCACGCGTACCACGCCGCCTGCGCGGCCTTAGGTATGTCAGCTATTGAAAAGGCCTGCCCGCTCCTCGTCCCTCTCGTCGAAGAAGGCTGGGTCAACCACCCCGTCACTCGCGAGATCATCCGCATCTACCTCCGCGAAGCCTTCGCCACCTGCACACCGCGCGGCGTCCTCCTCGGCTGCACGCACTACCCGCTCATCCACGCCGCCATCGAGGCCGAGGTTCGCGCCCTCTTCTCCCACGCCGTCGTCGTCGACTCCGCCCAGGCCACCGCCGACGCCGTCGCCCGCACCCTCGCCACCCTTCCCCTCATCCACAACCTCACCTCCACCCCCTCCACCTTCGAGTGCTTCGCCACCGACTCCGTCGAAAAGTTCCAGCGCCTCGGCAGCCACTTCCTCGATCAACCCATCTCCGAAGTCCACCTCCTCGACCTCGGCGGCTAAAATGTCCTTGCCCTTTCACTAACGACTAACCACTCCGACCCTATGCCCTACCTCCTCAAGTCCGAGCCCGACGCTTACTCCTTCGACGACCTTGTCCGCGACGGCGAGACCACCTGGGACGGCATCAAGAACCCGCAGGCCCTCATCACGCTCCGCAACATGAAGCCCGGCGAGCAGGTCGTCATCTACCACTCCAACACCGGCAAAGCCGCCGTCGGTCTCGCCAAGGTCGTCTCCGTCAAGCTCGACGCCGACGGCAAGACGCCGCTCGTCCGCCTCAAAGCCGGCAAGCGCCTCAAGCGCGAAAAGACCCTCGCCGAGATGCGCGAAGCGAAGGTCTTCAAAGACTCCCTCCTCTTTCGCCAGTTCCGCCTCTCCGTCGTCCCCCTCAACGACGCGCAGTTCGACTGGCTCG
>CAWHBA010000021.1:0-304845 GCA_963827415.1 uncultured Acidobacteriaceae bacterium | reverse complement strand
AAGTTGCCGAAAACCCCGTTAATGAGATGGTCCGCCGCTTGATCTTCGAGTGAGTTGTGGAGATCGTGTTTGGCAGGTTCAAGGAGGATCATCGACATGCAGATTCATTCCGTTGGTATTGATCTTGGCAAGACGACCTTTCACCTCGTAGCTCTCAGCGCAGCGGGCAAGGTGCTGTTGCGGAAGAAGTTCACCCAGAAGCAGCTGATCACTTTTACCGCCAACATGCAGATCTCTTTGATCGGGATGGAGGCGTGTTCAGGGGCGCACTTCCTCGGACGTGTACTACGCGAACAAGGTCATGACGTGAAGCTGATTCCAGCCCAGTTCGTGAAGCCATTCGTGAAGTCCAACAAGAACGACTTCCTCGATGCCGAAGCCATCGCCGAGGCGGTAGACCGGCAGAACATGCGTTTCGTTCCGATCAAGACGGACGACCAGCTTGACCTCCAAGCGATGCATCGTGTGCGCGACCGGCTTGTCGCCCGTCGAACGTCCGTAATCAACCAGCTGCGAGCCTTCCTGCTGGAGCGTGGCATGGTCTTCGCCAAGACTCCCTTCAAGCTGAAGCAGGCGATGCCTGAGATCCTCGAGAACGCAGAGGCGAACCTTACACCACGCATGCGTAACCTCGTCAGCCTGCTGTGGAGCGAGTGGAAAGACATGGAGCAACAGATCGTCGCGATGAACGAAGAGGTTGAACAGATCGCCTCTTCCGATCCAGCCTGCCAACGACTCAGGCAGATCCCCGGCATAGGCCCCTTGGTTGCCACCGCGATCGTCGCCGCTATCGGCAACGGAGCCGCCTTTCATAAGGGCCGGGAGTTCTCCTCCTGGCTGGGACTTGTGCCGCGACAGCACTCGACCGGCGGCAAGGCCAGGCTCTTCGGCATCAGCAAGCGCGGCAACAGCTATCTGAGGAAGCTGCTTGTCCATGGTGCTCGATCCGCCGTCCTCCGCGTCAAGCGAGAACGATCGCCGTTCGGTCCCTGGCTCAGCGCTCTCGAGCGCCGGTCCCCGGTCAAGGTCGTGATCACAGCGGCAGCCAACAAGCTTGCCCGTATCGCGTGGGCCGTTCTTTCGAGCGGACAGGACTATCGAGCGGTTCCGGACGCAAGGACTGCCTAAGCAAGATTAACCAGCACCACCATCGAGTTCCCCAACCAAGGTCTGCACTGGATAACCAAGACGAACGAACAGCTCCCAACGGCGTGCTCGCAACCTGCTCTCGAAAATGGTCTTCCATGACCGTCCCGTTTATCAGGAAGAGCACGCAGCGCAACTCATCATGGCCAGGAGTCTCCACTCTCCACACGAAGGCCGAATACATTTGCGCAGATCTGTCGATCTCCTCTTCGCTTTTCCCTTGCAGTCAGACGGCGGACCATACATTTGAGAGAAGTTCGACAGCGAGGTGGAACTGTCGGCAGCAACAGGAGGCGACGGTTATGCGGACGGGAACGCTCTCACCGGTCTGACTAGTTCGATCTCGGCTTCGCCGCGATACGCGCTTTTAATCTGGACAGGTCGTGCTCCATCTGACCTCGAACGGATAAGTCCTTTTCATTGTGAATCGCTAGCTCGAGCGCCTGAGCGGCACTGCCCTCGCCCAGAACTGAAAGCGCTTCGCTTGCGTGTTCTCGGTTGGCGGCTTCCGAATCAGCCAGACCTTTGACAAGGATGAGTTGGACTCTCGGTTGAAGATCATCGGGAGAGCCCGTAATCCGGCTCAGATAAAAAAGTCCCATCCCGCGAGACGCAGCATCGGGAGAAGAAGAGAGCAGATTCACCACCGAGGTTAAGCAATCGCTCCGATTCAGATCCAAAACACTCAGCGAAGCAGAGAGTCTGTTCGCCGCTGGGGCATTCGGATTATTGCAGAGAGCAATGAGCGCTAAACCTTCGCGCTGCCGATCAAGCTCCGCTAGTGCATTTGAGATCGCTATCTTTGCTTTTGGAGCAGACTCAGTCGAAAGAGCTGCCCTAAGAAGGGGAATGGAGGCTACGTCCCTCCTCTCAGCAAGAACACCGGCGGCTACGCCGCGAACATCTGGGTCGGGGTTGTGCAGCGCCTCTCTCAAGGAGCTGAGCGACGATCCCACCCTATGCTGCGACAAGAATTGCTCCGAAGTCGGCGGCGGCTGCCCCAAGGCGCAATGCAAGCTCGAAGCGAAGCATGCAATCGCAACAACGAGCATTCGGAGATGCGTCATGCTCAGAATCCTAATCGCTTAGGTTGTCACTCTGATCGCTCGATCTGACCTGAAAGACCCTAAATCTCTGGCGACAGTTCCTGCAAAGTCGGGTTTTCGGAAACTACGGCTGAACATGCCGAACCGCTACTTTAAAAAGTAGACGACCGTCGTCTCAGTATCGGCCGGATCCGGCGTCGGATCTCCATATATCTCCCACGAGTGCCCAGCAGACTCCCTCCGATTCGCCGCCATCCATTTTGCGATTGCGTCGTGCGCCTCGTGCATGCGATTGTACGGACCGCGGTGGACGGCGACGGCAGCCTCGCCCCCTGGCGTTTCGGTCGCGTACACCTCGCCCGCCGTTTCAAATGTGCCCATGACCTCGACGCCGAAGTCGCACAGTATCGGCGCGCCCGGCTGTGCCGGGTGGTGATAGAGAAAAATGTTGTGGCCATCAGTCCGCAGGCCTGGCTGGCTGCGAATGAACTCCCAGACCTTGCCCAGCGCCGGCCCCCACGCCGAGCCAACCGCGCCCGGCGCGACCTCGCGCCGCACCGCGGCCAACTTGCGCGGGTAAACGGTCTGTACGTTGACGGAGACGGGCATTCCTCGAGCGTAAACCGAGATCGTGATCGCGTGCGTTACCTCCGGCATCGACGTCAGGCGGCTTAGGTGTATACTCCGGCTACCCGAAAAGGCGAACCGATCATTCTGATGAGGAGTCACTCTATCGGGATCAAAATCGCTTGAGTCTGCCGCGTCTCCAGTCCGTTCGGCCGGGCTCAGTCAGTGAAGGTGTGAATGAAGCAGACCTTTGCGATTGGCATCGGAGGAGCAGCCGGCCAGGGAGTCGCCACTCCCGGGGATATCTTCGCCAAGATATTCAGCCGCCGCGGCCTCCATCTCAACGCCTATAACGCCTATCAGTCCATCATTCGTGGCGGCCACACTTTTCTGACGGTTCGGACTGGTCCCGATCGAGTCACCAATATGGGTGACCGTATCGACCTGTTCATCCCTCTCAACCAGGACACCATGGATCGCCACCTCGGCCTGCTTACAGCCGGCTCTTCCTGTATCTACAACGCCGATACCATTAAGCCCGGTGTTGCCGCAGATGGCGTACAGATGTGCCCCCTTCCAGTTTCTGAGTTGGCCGACATCACGCGAAACAAAGTTGCGCAAAATACGCTTGCGATCGGTGCCGGCCTCAACATGATGGGTGTCAGCTTCTCTTCTCTGGAAGAGGTTCTCAGCGAGCAGTTCAAGAAAAAAGGCGATGCTGTCGTGTCAGAAAACGTCGCAGTGGCACGCGCTGGCTATGATTACGCCGCCGCGCACTTCACTGCTTTCCCGCGTCCGATTCCCAGAACCGAGAATCGTTACGCCATCCTGAGCGGCAATATGGCGATGGCCATGGGGGGCGCCGCGGCCGGAGTTAAGTTCTATTGCGCTTACCCCATGAGTCCTTCCACTGGAGTCCTTCACTGGATGGCGGCGCACGCTCGCGAGGCCGGCATCATGGTGCGCCAGGTCGAGGATGAGATCGGCGTCATCAACATGGCGATCGGGGCCGCACACGCTGGGGTCCGCGCCATGTGCGCAACCTCGGGTGGAGGGTTTGCTCTCATGAGCGAAGGCCTCGGCATGTCCGCCATGATGGAGACCCCGGTTGTGGTCATCAACTGCCAGCGGGCCGGCCCGTCTACCGGCGTGCCTACCAAAACAGAGCAGGGCGATCTTTGGCAGATGCTCGGCGCAGCGTTTGGTGATTACCCCCGTGTGATCGGGGCTCCGCTGGACATTGGTGACTGCTTCAAACTGATTCCTGAAATCTTCAACATTGCCGATCGCTTTCAGTGTCCGGGCCTCGTTCTCTGCGACCTGCTGCTTTCGGAAGGGCGGCTTAGCGTCGATTCGGGAGAGCTGGATTTCAACCCCGTCATTGATCGAGGCGAGCTGATTACTTCGGCCAACGGTAACGGTGCAGACTCGGAAAGCTCCGCACACGGCAATTACCTGCGATACAAGATCACCGATAGCGGAGTCTCGCCGCGCGCCGTGCCCGGTGTGCCTGGCCATATCCACACGGCGGCCACCGATGAACACCAGGAAGACGGCGTCTTGATCAGCGATGAATTCACTAATCCGATCAAGCGACGCGCCATGATGGAAAAGCGTATGCGCAAGGTGGCCGGGATCGAGTCCGCCGTTCCTCCGCCTACTCTGTCTGGCCCTCCGCAGGCGGATGTGACGCTGATCGGCTGGGGTTCGACCATGGGCGTCATCGAGGAAGCGTGCGAACTTCTGAGCGAGCAAGGCATCGTCGCCAACCAACTGCAGATCCGCTGGCTGGTGCCGCTCCACGGCGAAGCGATCCTTCAAATCCTGAAAGACGCCCGCCACACGATCATCGTCGAGAACAACTACAGCGGACAGTTTGCCCGCTACCTGCGCAGCGAAACCAGCTTTGTGCCTGACGGCCACATCCGCAAATACGACGGTGAACCGTTTATGCCTCATCACATCGTCGAGGCCGTAAAAGAACAGCTCAGTGGGAAGACGAACCTCTCCGTTCCCGCTCACGAAATCATGGTCTGAGGAGGAACGCACGTGGCGTCACTCGTAGAGAGTCCCCGCACACTAACGATCGCCGATACGAAAGGCAAAGCTGATCCGGACTGGTGTCCCGGCTGCGGCGATTACGGCGTCCTCGCAGCTCTTCAGAAAGCCCTGGTAGATCTGCAGATTCCCCTGCACGAGGTCGTTACCATCAGCGGCATCGGCTGTTCCTCGAACCTCCCCGGCTACATCAACACTTACGGTATGCACACGCTCCACGGCCGTTCCCTGCCGGTGGCTACGGGGATGAAGCTCGCCAACCATGCGCTGACTGTGATCGTGACCGGGGGGGATGGAGACGGCTTCGGCATCGGCGGCAATCACTTCGTTCACACCATGCGCCGCAACGTCGATCTGCTGTACATCGTCATGGACAATCAAGTTTACGGTCTTACCACCGGCCAGACTTCACCCACCAGCCGCCTTGGCATGAAGACCAAGAGCATGCCCTTCGGCAACGTCGAATCCCCGATTAGCCCGATTTCCCTGGCTCTGGCTGCGGGCTGCACCTTTGTCGCTCGTGGTTTTAGTGGTGAGCAGAAGCATCTTACTGAACTCATAAAATTGGGGATTCAGCACCCAGGCTTCTCCTTGCTCGACGTCTTCAGCCCCTGCGTCACGTATAACCACGACAACACCTACCAATGGTTCAGGCCGCGTGTGAAAAAGCTCGAGGACGATCCAACCTACGACGCCTCAGACTGGATCGCAGCGATGGGGAAATCTGTGCTGTGGGGCGACGAAATCCCCATTGGCAAATTCTTCGAGCGCACCGACATTCCTCCCTTGCACGCAGCGGAGCCGGTCCTGAACCAAGGGCCTCTGACGACTCGAGACCTGCGAGTGCCCCCCGATGCCGCCCAATCGTTTATTCAAGAACTGATGTAGCGATGTTGCTCGCTCCGGAGCCAGGCAGGCGTATCAGTCTGCTTTGGGGAACGGCGATGCCGCGAAGCGAAAAGAAGAGTTGGAACGTGCAAAACAGCAGAAGGCGCCGCCGTTCTGAGTTGCGGGCGCACGGAGGGAGTCGCAAATCGATGAGTGACGCGCCGAAGAGGTCTTCCGCCGATTGCGGTGTTTTAGACTGAAAGGCCAGACGGGAACCGATGGCTCTACTTTTGAGGAGAGAGATTCTGGTTGCGGCAGTTGTTCTTCTGCCTGCCGCTTTGGCGGGAGCGCAGGCGAAAGCGACGATCCAAAAACCGAAGGCGGTCAGCGTAACGGGCGGCCGCTGCCTGCTGAAGGCGGATGGGACGCTCGGCGTGAATATTGGACCCAACGCCGCGATGCCTACCCTGGCATTCACCATAGGCCCGGGCGCGTTTATGGCCGACCAGATGCACGCGAACAAGTCAAAATTTGCCGGCCCCGGCAAGTATGACAACGAGATTGTCGCGGTCTATCTGGGCAAGACGGCGACGGAGGATAGCTATATGGGGCTCGGGACGGTGACCGTTGCCGCCGATGGCAGATCAGGCGCGTTCGCGCTGAATGACGGCAAGGCCGCGGGCACCTTCGACTGCGGGGCTGCTCCGGCGAAGCCTTAGTTAAGTCTGACGGCGCGACATTACAAATGCCTACGCAAATAGGATCAACTCCACGAAGGTCTCCTCACATCGGGAACTATGCTGGCCCCCATGTCGATTACAACGGAGTAGGAATCTGGTCTGTTGATGCTATTCGGAAACGGTACAGGAAGTACGCGGAGGTCATCGGAACCGATCCGCTCCTCTTGCACCAAGACTCCATACGGAAGGTGGCAGGACGTGGGTTTACCCGTTGATGGAGCAGATCATCGACCTTATTGAGACAGGGGACAAAGCTGCCATAAAGATCGGGATCGAGTTCATTGAAGAAGATGACTACTTTGTCTTCGGTAGGATACTCAAGTCCAATACTGCCCGAGCATTGCGCCGCGCCCCTTTGTCGGAGGAGCAACAAATTCGAATCAGAGAGCGTTTAGTCGGCATGATGCTGTCCGGCCAGGTGCCCCATGAGTGGCGAGAGTACAAGCGGCTTCTGAGGCACGTCGGGCTGGGTTCACTATGGCCCGCACTGGAAAAGGGCATAAATCGGGAGAACAAATACGTGATGAGGTACTACGACTACCTTGATCGCTTTGCGCGTTGATCGTGATTACGTGGTGGTCCGCGTCAGGAAGTAACGCCTGCCGCGTTTCATGGGCCCTTCTGGAGCGCGTATCCCCTCGGGGGCTAAAGCCCCGCATCCTTGATGAGCGATTGCGGCACGGCTGAAGCCGTGCCCTTAACAAAACGCGCCTGACTTCCTGGCGAGAGCTTCGGCGAGGGTTGGCATGACGAGGAAGTTTATAGCTGGGGGACGTGATTGCGCTGCGGCGTGGGCCCTGTTCGCCATCGCTGAATCCCCAGTTAGTGGTACGGCGGATATTTTGCACGGGTCAATAATGGCGTCAGAGGCTCCTCATGGATCAGGCGTTGATGGATATGTTTGACCAGGCCCGCAAGATGGTAGCGGACGCGGATCGCAGGATCGCGGAAGAAGAGGAGCGCCGCAGAGATCACGAACGGGAAAGACTTCTGCTTGAGCTCTCTGCGCGGATCGAGGAAGCGTTCGATTTCACCAGCAAGGAAAAGCTGGCGCTGGAACCCCGTCTGGATATACAGGACGGCGTTGGAGTCGTCGAGTTTGTGGTCAGAGGCCTGCGATCCATCTTCCTGCTTTCACCCGCCGAGGGCAATATGTGGACGCTTCAGGTGATCGAAGACGGCCACCAGCCGCAGATGCTCAGTAAGTTTCAGGGTGGAACGAAGGGCGAACATGCGTTCCGGCGTCTGGCAGCAGCACGCATCGTCACTGCAGTCGGCAACTGGGTTCAAAACGCTAAGGGATCACGGCATGCTCCGGCCACGAAACCGTCGCTGCGACGGATCGACGGTGACGAGTCTAAGCCCGAGGTCAGATTCGGAACTATGGGCAAATTCCTCGGGACCAATGTTTAGAAAGCAGCCTTGTTCAGTCCTGCTGTTATCTGTGGCCGTGAGCCGGAGACTACCTCGAAAGATACTTCTCGCTTTATTCCGCGTGTCATTCTGCCCGGGCGTGAGTTGTCAATCTGCCGAGGAACTCCTGAGCCAGCGTGTTGGCGGCTCTGCCGGCCGAGAGCACTGCCCAGTTGGCGAGGAAGAGGTGAGCGCCACGGTCTGCGGAGGGGTAGTAGGTGTTTGCCAGGGCTGCTGACGCCATGTCTCCGCCGATGCCTGAGTAGTTGAACTCGATTTTCCCGTTGTCTCCGTGAGTGAGGAAGATCGAGCGCAGGGCGTGGGTGACTCGCTGTCGCGTTGTGCCTTCCCCGCTGTAGAAGTAGCGAGGGTCCTGATGCAGGAGAGAGGGCAGAATCGCGCCGCCGATCAGGATGTCGGAGACGCCGCCGGCATACGCGGCGCCATAACGCTGAGCGTATCCCTTGAAGCCCTGTTGATAGGCGGGTGTGTCTGAGGCCTGATGGATTCCAGCGAGGAGCGCCGCTCCCGTGAACGTTACAACGTCAGTCTCAGCCCTGATGGCGAGATTGAATTTCAGGGACGGAGACATGGGAAGAGTGTTCTTTTCATAAGCAACGTAGTAGCTCGGAACGACACCCAGTACGCGCTGCTCCTCCTCATGTTTCACCTGTTGGGCCGCCAGGTGTTCTGCGAAGACGGCGGTGACGCTTGTCTCGACTGCAGAGATCTTCAAGGCGATGTCGTCGAGATTGAGGTCCTCGCCAGGCTGCAGGGCGATCTCCGGAGAGTCCCACTCGCTGAAGCCGGGAGCCGTGATCATCAGACGGTAGGTGTTGCCGGCATCGAGGCTGTCGAACGTGAAATGCCCGGTTGCATCAGCCGTTGAGGAAGACTTGTACTCGCTCTTCTCGCCGACGATGGAGACGGCTGCTCCCGGAATGTAGCCGCCATCGCGGTCGATGACGATGCCGTTGATCATGGCAGCCCCCGAAGTCGACATCTGAAGCGCCTGGCTGAGCGCGTACTGCGGCGCACAGTAAAGCGCGATGCACAAGGGGACTGCTGCGAGGAGACGCATAGGGACAACTTCTTTCTGGAATTACCGCCGGCTGACCCTGGCGGTAACAGTCTGATTCAGCAGTAGACATCCGAGTCAGACGGAGGGGCATTGCATCTTCGTGTTAGGAAGGGCGGCCGAATGGTCGGCAGTCTGGATGTATACCTGCCGAGTCTCGTGATGATATGAGGGCCGTTATGCCGCGCGTGGTGATCCGAAAATGCAGGTCTCTGCACCCCGGCCGACAAGTTGGCCGGGGACCCGCTCTCCACCTCGGCTTCGTTAGGCGAAGCCTCCGGTCGAGATGACACATTTCCGTTTGTTCAATTTTGATTGCTCAATTGTCTTTCCCCATTTTACTAGATCAGTTGAGGCGTTGGAGGCGGGCGATGAGTTTTTCGGCGAGGGGCTCGCCGGACTCGGTCCAGAGGAGGCGGCTGGAGATGCCGCAGTGCTTTTCGACGGAGAGGGTGAAGGCGAGGAGCTTTTCGACGTTCTGCTGGACGCGTTTGGCGGTGTCTTCGTCGAGGGATTCTTCCTCTGAACCTTCGAAGGTCCAAGGCGTGTCGAGGCCGAAGTCGACGCGGATGTGGCCGTTCTGCTCGTAGCTGCCGAGGTCGAAGTTGGGGCCGAAGCCGACGATGCGGACGCGGACGGGCTCGAGGCGCCAGATGGTGTCGAGGCCGGCGGCGGAGAGCTCGGGGACCCAGAGGCGCCAGCGTGTCTCGAACTCGTAGGCGGTGTCGTCGTGGAGCTGCTCGGTGGCCTCGGCAACGGCGTTTTCAGGGAGTGAGGCGTCGGCGTCGGAGGCTTCACTGCGCTCGTCGTTGACGTATAGGCGCTGGTAGATCGGCGACTCTGCCCAGTCGATGGGATAGGCGCTGGCGGCGGCGACGCGGGCGAGCTCGGGGTGGGCGCCGCCTTCGCGCGAGACGGCGATGAACTGACGGAGCACGCAGACCAGCGCATCGGGGAGGGCCTCGAGGCGGAAGTTCGGGAACCAGAGACTGAGGTAGAGCTGGTCGGCCATTAGGTGAATTGTAAGGTGCCCGACATAGGAGGGGTGAGGAAGTCGTTTGAGATGAGAAGATGATGTGAGGCAAGCGATGCGTCTGTCAGTGGAAAGATTGCGGTGGGGTCTGCTGGCAGGGGCGGTGCTTTTGGTGGGCGTGGTGGTGGTGCTGCTGAGCTATGGGCGGTACCGCGCGGTCGAGGCGTGGAAGCAGATTGTGAAGCGGTCGGGCGCGACGATTACGCATGAGACGAATGGTGTGACGTACTCGCAGGCGGTGGGCGGGAAGACGATCTTCACACTGCATGCGAAGCGGGCGATTCCTCACGGCGACGGGAAGTACACGCTGGAAGACGGCATGCTGCAGCTGTATGGGCGGGACGGTCAGCCGGCGGACCGGATCTACGGGGCGAACTTCGACTACGACGAGAAGCAGGGCGTGGCGCACGCGGCAGGCGAGGTCGATATGGACATTGAGCCACCGGAGGCGTTGACAGCAGGCCACAAGGCGAACGCTGCAGGTGGGCAGGCGGCGGCTCCGCAGGTGATCCATGTGCGCACGAGCGGGCTGACGTATGTGAAGAAGCTGGGCGTGGCGGCGACGGACCAGGATGTGGAGATTGAATACGCGGGGATGCACGGGCATGCGCGGGGGGCGGAGTTCGACACGGGGCAGAGCGTGGTGCACCTGCTGGCGGATGTGCGGGCGGAGGGAACGCTGCGGGGAACTGCTGCGACTCTGACGGCGGCGAAGGCGGATCTGGACAGGGATCAGAATGTGATTGAGCTGACCGGGCCGGTCGTGCGGACGGGGGGGCGGACGGGGAATGCGGCGTCCGCGGTACTGCACCTACGCAGGGATGGGACGGTGGAAGTGGTGGAGGCGTCGGGCGGGGTGACGCTGAAGCAGGACACGCGCACGATTACGGCGGCGACTCTGCAGGCCGCGATGAATGAGCGGTCGCAGATGCAACATGCGGATCTGGCGGGCGGAGTGGCGTTGCTGGATACGAATCCGGAGCGGCCGACGCATGCGGTCGCGAACACGGCGAAGATTGCGTGCGATCAGGCGGGGTATCCGACGAGCACGGTGATGGACGGAGCGGTGGCCTTGACGATGGAGGAGCGCCGGCCGGGCGGGCCTGTGCTAGGGCGGCAGATGGGCGCGGAGCACGTGACGCTGACGATGGAGCGCGTGGCGCGGCAGGGACACAAGGGCGGCGGGAGCAGGGTTTCGGCGGTGCATGCGCAGGGCGGGGCGTGGGCGCGCGGGAATTCTGTGGTGCAGGCAGCGGCAGGAGCGCTTGCGGCCGGTAAGAAGCCCGGCGGGTTGAAGCTGACGTCGGTTGCGGGTGATGACCTGCTGTTGGCGCTGGCGCAGGATGCGCAGGGCAAGGATCAGCCGCAGAGCCTCAGCGGGAACGGTCATACGCGGATTGAGCAGCGGCTGCCGGACGGCACGGTGCAGACGAGCACGGGCGATGTGCTGGCGGCGAGTTTTGCGTCGCAGGCTGGGCGCGGGCTGGAGATTGCGTCGGCGGAGCAGACGGGGCATGTGGAGATTCGCAGCGTGCCGGGGATGCCCGGTGTTGAGCCGAGCGAGGGAGTGGCGGAGCGGGCGCAACTGGATGGGGCAAACAATGTGCTGACGCTGAGCGGGCGTCCGCGGCTGACGCGTGGGGACACGAGCGTGACGGCGGATACGGTTCGGATGATGCAGCAGACGGGCGATGCGATGGCGGATGGGAACGTCGCAGCGACGTTTGTGAGTGCGAATGCGAAGGCTGGAGCTTCGGCTTCCGGCTCGGCGGTGACGCACGCGCTGGCGCAGGAGGCGGTGCTGCACCGGACGGCGCAGACGATGGAACTGAAGGGCACGGATGCGGCTCCGGCGAGGATGTGGCAGGGGGCGTCGCAGGTGGAGGCGGCGAACCTGCTGCTGGATCGCGGGAAAGATTCGCTGGAGGCGTGGCCGGCGGCGGCGACGGGAGTGGTGCGGTCGGTGTTTGCGAGCGCGGCGGCTGGCGGAGGCTCGGCGGCACCGGCGAAGGTGCAGAAGGGTAAGCTGCCGGCGACGAATGAGAGAGTGGTGCGGGTGACGAGCGCGCGGCTGGATTACTCGGGGGCGTCGCATGAGGCGGTGTTTACGGGAGGGGTGACGGCCGAGGGCGAGGATGGCCAGGTGCGGGCGCAGCGGGGAGTTGCGTTTTTGACGCCGAAGCAGGCTGGGAGTGGAGCAAAGGGTCAGGATGCGAAGAGTCTGGGAACGAAGGGGCAGCCGGATCCGGTGGCGTCGTCGGTGGAGAGGATTGTGATGTCGGGCTCGGTGAAGGTGGAGCAGCCGGGCAGGACGGCGACGGGGGAGCAACTGCTGTATACGGCGGCGACGGGCGAGTTTGTGCTGACGGGAACGCCGGCGCATCTGCCGCATGTGGTGGATGACAAACAGGGCAGCATCACGGGAGCTACGCTGCTGTTTCACGCTCCGGATAGTACGATTGTGGTGGCGGGGGAGCCGGCATCGCGCCGTGTGCACACCGAGACGACGATAAAAAAGTAGGCCCTTGTCTTGAGCGCCTGTCAAGGAAAGTAGCGGCTGCCGCGATGCGAGTGCGTTGATGAGAACTCTGACAACCGAGCACATTACAAAGGCTTACGGCGGCCGCGAGGTGGTGCGCGGTGTGGATCTGTCGATCCGCCAGGGCGAAGTGGTGGGGCTGCTGGGGCCGAACGGCGCGGGCAAGACGACGAGCTTTTACATGATTGTGGGGCTGGTGCGGCCGGACGCCGGTAAGGTGATGACGGACGGTGTGGATATCACGCGCACGCCGATGTACCTGCGGGCAAGGGAGTTCGGGATCAGCTACCTGCCGCAGGAGCCGTCGGTGTTCCGGAAGCTGTCGGTCGAGGAGAACATCCTGGCGGTGCTGGAGACGTTGCACATCACCTGGGAGGCACGCAGGATGCGCACGGAAAACCTGCTGAACCAGCTGAACCTGGGACATGTGCGGAAGACGCAAGGGTATGCGCTCTCGGGTGGAGAGCGGCGCAGGGTGGAGATTGCACGGTGCCTGGCGATCGAGCCGGCGTTCATTCTGCTGGATGAGCCGTTTTCGGGGATCGACCCGATTGCAGTGCTGGACCTGCAGCAGATCATCTTTGACCTGAAGGCGGCGGGAATCGGGGTGCTAATCACCGACCACAACGTCCGGGAGACGCTGAACGTGACGGACCGCGCGTACATCATCAATCAAGGGCTGATCTTTCGTGCGGGGACTCCGGGGGAGCTGGGAAGGGATCCTGAGGTAAAACGCATTTATTTGGGCGAAAACTTCTCGTTGGGTTAGGGGTTTTCGACTATGGCGCGGCAAGGTGATTGTCGTGTCCGGACAGTTCTGGGAGCCTGCCACGTTCAGGTGAGAACGGATTTTTGGAGTGGCGCGATAAACTGGCCCTGAACTTGCTTGCGGGATGATAATCCCCGCAGGCTGGGTTCATGTCCGCGCCAAAGGTGGCGCAGTAGAGAGGTCCCCGTTTGCTACAGCCCCGTCTTCATTTGAAGCTCTCGCAACGCCAGGTCCTGACGCCTGGCCTGGTGCAGATGGTCAGTGTTCTTGCGCTCAATAAGTTGGAGCTCAAGAGCATGATCGACGGGGAGTTAGTGGAGAATCCGGTGCTGGAGGAGGTGGATGAGTCCACCGAGACCCTGGACGAGCGGGCGGCGCGAGAAGGCGACCGGGAGCGAAGCGCCGAAGAGGTGGCGGCCGAACGGGTGGAGAAGGACCCCTTTGATGAGGTGGATTTCGGGAGCTACTTCCAGGAGTACTTGGACCCCGGCTACAAGACGGGCGGGAGCCTGGACGAGGGAGACCCAGACCGGCCGTCGTTTGAGAACTTTCTGTCGCAGCCAAGCACGCTGACCGATCACCTGCTGTGGCAGGTTGGGGCGCTGGCGTTGTCGCCGAAGGTGCGGGCGTGCGTGGAGTTGATGATCGGGAACCTGAACGAAGATGGGTACCTGACGGCTACGGACGAGGAACTCACCGAGGGGTTGGCCGGGCACCCGACGAAGAATGAGGACTTGCGGGCGCTGGTGGAGCAGGGCCGGAACCTGATGCGGCAGCTGGACCCGCCGGGCGTGGGGGCTCGGGACTTGCGCGAGTGCCTGCTGTGGCAGATTGAGGCGCAGCGGCTTGAGCTGGAGTTGGCGGCGCACCGGCCGGGGAACGGACACGGACCGAATGGCAACGGCGAGGTGTTGAAGGTGCTGGAGCTTGCGGTGGCGATTGTGGAGAGCCACCTGCCCCTGCTGCAACGGAAGGACCTGCGCGAGATTGCGCGGTTGACACACCGGCAGCCGGAGGTGGTGCAGGAGACGGTGGAGTATATCCGCAGACTGGACCCGCGGCCGGGACAGAGATACAACCAGTCGGCGACTCGGCTGATTGAGCCGGATGTGGCGTTTGTGAAGCGCGGCGATGAGTACGTGGTGGTGATGAACGACGAGAACATCCCGTCACTGCGACTGAACAACGGTTACCGAAGGATGCTGCGCGAGAAGGGAACGGAGCGCGAGGTCCGCGAGTATGTGAAGGAACGCTATCGCTCGGCGATTCAGTTGTTGCGGAATATCGAGCAGCGGAAGAACACGATCGTGCGGACATGCGACGCGATTGTGCGGCGGCAGCAGGAGTTCCTGGAGAGAGGCGTCGAGGGGCTGCGGCCGATGATGATCAAGGAGGTCGCCGAAGAGATCGGTGTACATCCTTCGACGGTGAGCCGCGCGGTGGCGAACAAATATGTTCATACGCCACAAGGTGTGTATGAGTTGCGGTTCTTTTTCTCAGAGGGCGTGAACGGGCCGGAGGGCGGAGAGTTGCCGCTGGTGTTGTTGAAGCGTCGTGTTAAGAAGCTGATAGAAGAGGAAGACTCGCGGAAGCCTTTTACCGATGAGCAGTTGGCAGCAGAGCTGCAGAAGCAGGGTATTCAGGTGACACGACGCACGGTGGCGAAATATCGCGAGGACATGCAAATTCCCAGCACACACCAACGTCGAGTACGATAGGCGACATCCAACTCCGGAAGGAGAGGAGATGTCGAATGATCGTTGAGTACACGGGCCGCAAGACGGCAATCACGTCCAAGCTGAAGCAACTCGCAGAGGAAGGTCTCGCAAGAATTGAACGCGTGACGAACCGCTGCACAAGCGCCCACATCGTCCTCAAAGAAGACAAGTACCGACAACGGGCAGAGATCACATTGCAGTGCCGCAACGAAAGCCTGGTGGCAAGTAGTGAGGCTACTGAGATGGAGCAGGCACTGCGTGAGGCTCTGACGACGATCGAGCAACAAGCGATCAAGTCGAAGGAGAAATTCACAACAGTACGAAGCCATCCGAAGCCGGTGGTAGTAGTTGAGGAGCTCTCGGCCTAAGTAACGGCCGAGGTTCACGGCAAAAGGATGCAGTAGACGAGCAAATCTCCTCGCGGGTTTACGCCTGCGAGGAGATTGTTCTCTCGCGAGTGGCTGCCCGTTTGCGGCAGGGTGTGCGCGGTGTGCGCGGTGCTAGGATGGCGCGTATGGCGAAGCAGCGCGTGAGCAAGAACGACGCGAAGGCAAAGAAGACAAAGAGCAGAGTTCCTGTGAGCAGCACCAACCGCGAGCTGGTGGTGCTGACGGGCATGTCAGGCTCGGGGAAGCTGTCGGCGCTGAAGGCGTTTGAGGACCTCGGATATTACTCAGTGGACAATCTGCCGCTGGAGTTGCTTCCGCGGTTTGCTGACCTGGTGCAGAAGTCGGCGGAGATTCGGCACGCGGCGCTGGTGATCGACGTGCGCGAGGGAAGCCGGCTGGATCGGTTTCCGGAGATTCTCAAGGATGTGCGCAAAGAGCTGCCGACGCGCGTGGTGTATCTCGAGGCCAGCGAAGACGCGCTTGTGCGGCGGTTTTCGGAGACGCGCCGGCCGCATCCGCTGGGGCGCGGAGAGACGGTGATCTCGCAGATCCGCGCGGAGCGCAAGCGGCTGGACCCGGTGCGGAATGTTGCGGACATTCTGGTGGATACGACGAAGTTCACCGTGCACGATCTGCGCGCGCACATCAACGCACAGTTCGAGCGTGGCGGAAGCAGCGAGAAGAACCTGACGATCTCGGTGATGAGCTTCGGGTTCAAGAACGGCGTGCCGACGGATGCGGACGTGGTGTTCGATGTGAGGTTTCTGCCGAATCCACACTTTGTTCCGGAGTTCCGGAAGCTGACCGGCAAGCATCCGAAGGTGGCGAAGTATGTGCGGCAGTTTCCGCAGACGCAGGAGTTTCTGGATCGTGCGGCGGACATGTTGACGTTTCTGCTTCCGCACTACATCACAGAAGGGAAGAGTTACTTGACGGTGGCGATTGGATGCACGGGCGGACAGCACCGGTCTGTGATGATTGCCGAGGAGTTGAAGAAGCGGCTGAGTGATGCCGGGTACCGGGTGAAGGCGGCGCATAGGGATATGCCGCGGTGATGATGCTTTCGGTCGTAAACTAGAGGTTTGATGAGAGCAGACCAAAGCAGACAGCAGCGAGGCGTGCGATGAGGCGCATCGGGCGGCTGTTGCATTACATGCGGCCGTACACGGCGCAGGTGATGGTGTCGGTGCTGCTGATGGCGGTAGTGGGCGCGATGGCGGCGTTTCGCGTGCTGCTCATCAAGCCGATCCTGGACAACGTGCTGAGTCCTGCGTCCTCGCCGGCGCAGGTGCTGGTGTTTCCTATCGCGGGAACGAAACACCTGATCAATCTGCAGGGATGGCTGCCGCGATACTTTCACAATGCGTGGACGGTAGTGGCCGTCGCGCTGGTCGGGTCGGCGATTGTGAAGTCGATCTGCGATTACCTGGGCACGCTGCTGACGAACAAGGCCGGGTTTGGGATGATTACGGACCTGCGCAATGATCTGTACAACTGCCTGCTGCGGAGGTCGACGGCGTTCTTTCAACGGCACAGCACGGGGATGCTGGTGTCGACACTGATCAACGATATTGAGCGCGTGCAGTCGGCGATGTCGTCGGTGCTGAGCGATTTTCTGCAGCAGATATTCACGCTGCTGTTCATGATTGCGGCGGTGATTGTGGTGGGCGGCAAGATGGCGTGGGTGCTGCTGCTGTTTGTGCCGGTGATCATCAGCTCGGCACGGCGGATTGGCCGCAGTGTGCGAAGGACGACGCGCAGGGGGCAGGACAAGCTGGCGGAGATTCAGACGATCGTTCACGAGACGGTGACGGGCAACAGCATCGTGAAGGCGTTCGGGATGGAGCTGTGGGAGATGGGGCGCTTCCGGCGCGCGGCGGACCGTCTGCTGCATGCGAACATGCGGTCGGTGGCGGTGCAGTCGATCTCGTCGCCGCTGATGGATGCGCTGGGCGCGGTGGCGATTGCGCTGCTGCTGTTCTTTGGGCGCGACCGCATCGTGCATGGGCCGTGGACGAGCGGCATGTTCATCGCGTTTCTGGCCGCGGTGATTATGCTGTACGACCCGGTACGCAAGATGCCGGTGTACTACAACAGCTTTCAGCAGGCAGTGGGAGCGAGCGAGGAGATCTTCCGCTTCCTGGATGCGCAGGACGAGGTGGTGGAGCGCAAGGGCGCGGTGAAGCTGAAGTCGTTTACGGATGCGATTGAGTTCAGGGATGTGCACTTCAGCTATGAGAAAGAAACCCAGACTGCAGGCGGTGAGAAGAAGGAGGCGCTGCGCGGGGTTTCGCTGACGGTGAAGCGCGGCGAGGTCGTGGCGCTGGTGGGACCGAGCGGGGCAGGGAAGTCGACGCTGATGAATCTGTTGCCGCGGTTCTATGACGTAAGCACGGGCGCGATTTTGATCGATGGGCATGATGTGCGTGACCTCACCATCACGTCGCTGCGCAAGCAGATTGGCAAGGTGACGCAGGAGACGGTGCTGTTCAACGACACGGTGCGGAACAACATCGCGTATGGGCAGCCGGATGTTCCGATGGAGAAGATTGAAGCGGCGGCGAAGGCAGCGCGCGCACACGATTTCATCATGCGGTTGGCGCAGGGGTACGACACGCAGATTGGCGAGCGCGGAGCGAGACTGTCAGGCGGTGAGCGGCAGCGGCTGGCGATTGCTCGTGCGCTGGTGAAGGATGCGCCGATCCTGGTGCTGGATGAGGCGACGTCGTCACTGGACACGGAGAGCGAGGCGCACGTGCAGGCGGCGCTGGCGACGCTGATGCATGACAGGACGGTGCTGGTAATCGCACACAGGCTATCGACGGTGCGGAGCGCGGACCGCATTGCGGTGATAGAGCGCGGGTGCCTCACCGAGCTGGGAAGTCATGAGGAACTGCTGGCGCGCGGCGGAACCTACAGCAGGCTGTATCAGCTTCAGTTTGGAGAGGATGAGGCGCTGGTGGGCGCGGGTGAGGTTGAGTCCGCAGGCGTGGAAGGAACGGCGTAGCGAGCTGTGAAAGCTAAGCCGAGAAATTTTTCTGAGGGAAACGCGGCTGTAATTGGAGCTGCTCGTGGTGTTGGGGATGGACGCCGCGATAGACTACCGGGAATACTTTTCAAATGGCCGGAATTCTTTTCATCATCTCGGCACCCAGCGGCTCAGGCAAGTCGACTCTCGTAGCGGAGGTGAGACGGCTGGTCGAGGGGCTGGAGTTCTCGATCTCGTATACGACGCGGAAGCCGCGCGGCTCGGAGGAAGACGGGCGCGAGTACCACTTCACGAGCGTTGAGAGCTTCCTGGAGATGGAGAAGCGCGGGGAGTTCCTGGAGTGGGCGGAGGTCTTTGGGAACTACTACGGGACGGCGCGCGGAGCGCTGGAGCATGCACGGAAGGCCGGCAAGGATCTGCTGCTGGACATCGATGTGCAGGGTGCAGTGCAGGTGATTCACAGGGTTCCGGAGGCGGTTTCGATCTTCGTCGTCCCGCCGGGTCCTGAGGTGCTGGAGCGCCGCCTGCGCAATCGCAGCCAGGCTGAGGGTGTGACAGACGAGGCCGTAATTCAACGGCGTCTGGCGCAGGCGAAGCAGGAGCTGCTGACGCTGAACAAGTATAAGTACGTGCTCATCAACGACCTGCTCGACGAGGCTGTGACGGAGTTGCGCGCAATTGTTCAGTTTGAGCGTGGAGAAGGCGGAGAGGCGGCGGCCGCAGTGGCACAGAAGTCCAGAACAACGGTGCACTCGCCGCGGCTGGAAGCGGTACTGCACAGCTTCGAAGTGTCGGTCGCAGGGGTGTGAGGGTTTTGCGCGCGGGCCGTCGACGTTGCGCAATGTAGTGCACGAGTAGGATGATGTATCAGCTTTGGGGAGGCTAGAGGTATGTCAGAGGATCTTACGCTGTTGAATAACAAATACAGCCTGGTTAAGGGTGCGGCGCGACGCGCTCGTCAATTGCAGTCGGGCGCCCCGCCGCTGGGTGTGTCGAACTCGATGAAGGCATGCAAGGTGGCCCAGGACGAGATCAAAGGTGGCAAGGTGACGTACAGCGTGGTGGAAAAGAAGACGCCGCCGCCGCCTCCTGTATCGTTTGATTGATGAGCGTTTCACCGGAACAGCAACTGCGCGCCTACGTGGAGTACTTCCGCGACCTGGGCGTGTATGAGCTGTATCAGCGCGAATCGCCGCAGGTGGAAGTGCCGGAGCGGTGGCGTGAACTGCTGGCGCGACCGAAGGCGACGCCAGTGGCGACGAGTGTTGCTGCGAAGCCGAGTGCAGGTGTTGCGGCGAATTCGCAAAGAGAGATGCCGCAGGCTCGGCCTGGTGCGACGAGGCCGCCGCTGCAGTCTGCGCGGCCGACGACGCCGCCGGCGCAGGCAAAGATTCCGCAGACGCGGGTTGAGCCCGAGCCACCGCCAAGTTATTTTGAGACGCTCCCGCAGGAGTTGCAGGCACCGATGCCGAAACCAGTTTCGTTTGATGCGCTGGCGCCGCTGCCGGCGGAGATTGTGCCGGCAGGGCAGCGCGCGGCGGCTCTGGAGGCCGTGCGCGCGGAGATCGGCGATTGCACGCGATGCCCGCTGGCGTATGCGGGGCGGCACACGATTGTGTTTGCAGACGGCGATCCGAATGCGACGCTGATGTTTGTGGGCGAAGGGCCCGGCGCAGACGAGGACGCGCAAGGGTTGCCGTTTGTGGGCAAGGCCGGGCAACTGCTGAACAATATGATCACGGCGATGGGGCTGAAGCGCGAAGAGGTTTACATCGCGAACATTGTGAAGTGCAGGCCGCCGGGGAATCGCACGCCGGAGTTTGCGGAGGCGAGTACGTGCTCGCAGTTTCTGCTGAAGCAGATTGATATAGTGCGGCCAAAGGTGATCGTCGCGCTGGGTGCGACGGCGGCGACGTATCTGCTGGGCGTGAGGCAGTCGTTGAGCTCGCTGCGCGGGCGGTGGCACTCGACGCGTGGAGCGAAGCTGGCGGTGACATACCACCCGGCGTTTCTGTTGCGGGATCCGCGGCAGAAGGGCGAGGCGTGGAAAGACCTGCAGATGGTGATGGCCGAGCTGGGACTGAAAGCTCCGGCGAAGAAGACGACTTAGCCTGGCGAGGCGGGGGCTAGAAGGAGTTGTCGCCGCCACCGTCGTCGGAGTTGGAGCCGGAATCGTCAAAGCCAGAGTCGTCGAAGCCGCTGTTGTCGACGAAGTCGGTGGTGTCTCCACCGAAGCCACCAATGTCGTTGCCGGAGTTGTCGCCTGTGCCGGCGAAGCTCTGCGATGAGCCTTGGTCGGTGAGGTCCTGGCGGCTGGCGTCGTGTTCGGGGTTGTAGAAGCTGTCGTCGGTGTGGTGCTCGTGCTGGCTGGCGTCGTCGTAGTAGTTGTTCGCTCCGGATTCGCTGGGATGACCGTAGCCGTAGGGGCCGCCGCCGAAGCCGTGGAAGAGTGACTCCACGCTCTCAAACGCCATCTCGCCCATCGCGACTCCGGCTGCTGTTTGGAGGGCTCCGCGAAGGAAGCCGCCGCCTGCGGACGGGTAGGCGGGCTGTGTGTATGCGGGTGCATAGGCCGGCGCGTAGGGTGGCGGATAGCCGGGATTGTTGACGGGTTGATATTGCGTCTGCTGCGTGTTGGCGGGGCCACCGAAGATCTTGCTGAGGAAGCTGCCGCCGCCGGTCTGGACGTGCTGGCGAGCTTCGTCGAGCGCGGCCTGGAGCTGTTGAATCTGCTGCTGCGCCTGACTGAGGCCGTACTGCTGAACGAGCACGGTCTGGGCGAGGATGTAGAGCGTGTCAGGATTTCCGGCGAGGCCTTGCTGGAGGTAACGCTCGGCGTCGAGGTCCTTGTCTGTGACCTGCGTGTTGCGGATGCGATCGATAAGGCCGTCGATCATCTGCTGCTCTTGCGGTGTCATAGGAGCTCCGTTGATGTGGCTGCCGATGTATACGATACGACGGTTATTTAAGTTCGGCGAGGGCAAGTTTGGAGCAGTACACGACTCCTGTTAGACTATGAGGGTTGCACGTCGCGCGCCTCCGGCGCTGGATGTGTGGGTGTGGGGCTGTAGCTCAGCTGGGAGAGCGCCTCGTTCGCAACGAGGAGGTCAGCGGTTCGATCCCGCTCAGCTCCACCAAAGAAATCAAGGGTTTCCCTCGAATCTCAGAGAACATTCGGCGAGCCAAAGGCTGCTCTCTCTCGAGAAGCCGTCTCCCATTCAGGGGGGCGGTACTCTGGAGCGCATGAAACTTCTGCTCGCGTTTCTGTTCGCCTTTTCCCTCTTCCATTCGTCCCACGCGCCAGATGTCTTTCGCACCCGGGTCGACACAACCTCCGGAAGTTTCGTCATCGAGACACACCGCGATTGGTCGCCGAATGGTGCAGACCGTTTTTACGAACTGGTCCGCGAGCATTACTACGACAACTCCCGTTTTTTCCGAATCGTTCCCGGACGTTGGGTTCAGTTTGGCATCGCCGGTGATCCCAAGGTCGCGCTGGCGTGGCGCCACAAGACTATTCCGGACGACACCCTCAAGGTTCACAACCTGCCCGGTTACATCGCCTTTTCCAACACAGGTGCCGGGACGCGCTCCACGCAGGTCTACATCAACCTCCGCGACAACTCCGCCCTCAACGATTCCGAGCCTGCATTTGCTCCCTTCGGCAAGGTCGTTGAAGGCTGGGACGTTGTGCAGAAGCTGTACGGCGGCTACGGCGAGAACTCCGGCAGCGGCATGCGCGCCGGACATCAGGACAAAATGTTCGAGGGCGGCAACGCCTATATGGATAGAGAGTTTCCTAAGCTGGACCATCTCGTTCGCGCTGAGATTCTTCCCAGCAAGTAGGTCTGCCGAAGGTTTTTGATCCCCGGAGGAACTCTAACCAGTTCACCCGACGACAGAACGGTTGTAGAATTTGCCTGCTCGCATGGTGATCAAAGTCCGCAGCGCGGTCGTGTTCTGCTGTCTGTGCGTTGCGTCGGCGCGCTTGTGCGAGGCACAAAGCCTGAGTCCGCGGGCGTATCTCATTGTGCCGGTTCACTCGAATGCGGTCACGCTGACTTACTCGCTGAATGCTGGAAATGTCGTGTTCAACGATCTGCCAATAACGAACTCGAGCGGCAGGATCGGCAGCGAGATCGTGAGTTTGTTCCACACGTTCGACTGCTTCGGTCGCTCGGCGAACGTAGCGGTCCACTTGCCGTATGCAGTTGGGCACTTCCAGGGTGACGTCAATGGAGTGCACGAGGAACTCTATCGTTCGGGACTGGGCGCCGTTGCGGCACGTGTGTCGGTGAATCTCTTCGGAGCCCGGGCGATGAACCTTGAGGAGTTTAGCCGGTGGAAGCAGAAGACTGTACTTGGAGCGAGCTTGGCGGTGCAGACGCCGACGGGCCAATACGATGGCACTCGCCTGGTCAATATTGGACAGAATCGATGGGCGTTCAAGCCGGAGCTTGGATTCTCCCGTCGCCGGGGACATTGGCTGCTGGATGCGTATGGGGCAGCGTGGTTCTATACGCCCAACGACGATTTCTTTTCGAATGCACCGGGCTCAACAGGGCCAAACCGGCAGACGCAGGAGACGATGGGGTCTGTCGAACTACATCTGAGCTATGACATCAAGCCGCGGATGTGGGTGTCGGCGGACGGCAACTACTGGTACGGCGGCAAGACGAGCCTCAACGGCGTTCAGACGCCCACGACACTGCAGGCGAATTCACGTATAGGCGCAACGGCCGCAATTCCCATCACCAAGAATCAGTCGCTGAAGTTCAGCTACAGCGGCGGCACATACACAACATTTGGCGGCAACTTCCAGAGCGTCTCCGCCGCGTGGCAATACTCGTGGATCGGTCGTCCCAACTGACCGGGTGGTCAAGGAATAAATCAAGGACGCGCAGGTTTCGGCACATTGGCTATGTCCTGGTCGGCGGCGCCGAGAACCGGTTGCTCCTTGTACTCACTGAAGATGCTGTTATAGAGAACTCCGCCGATTGCGCCTCCGATGAGTGGAGCGACCCAGAACAACCAGAGTTGTCCGAGCGCCCACCCGCCGACGAAGAGCGCAGGACCTGTGCTGCGCGCGGGGTTTACGGATGTGTTCGTCACGGGGATCGAGATGAGATGAATCAGCGTGAGGCCAAAGCCAATGGCTATAGGAGCGAAACCGTTGGGGACGCGCTTGTCGGTCGAGCCCATAATGACCAGAAGGAAAAACATGGTCATGACGATTTCACAGATGAGGCACGCGGCGAGCGAGTATCCGCCTGGTGAATGCAAACCGTAGCCGTTGGAGGCGAAGCCACCTGACGTATCGAAGCCATCCTTACCGCTTGCAATCAGATAGAGGACGCCAGCGGCGACTGCGGCACCCACGACCTGAGAGATCCAGTAGGGAAGGAGATCGCGGGCGGGGAAGCGCTTGCCCGTCACAAGGCCAAGAGTGACGGCGGGATTCAGATGGGCACCGGAGATATGGCCGATGGTGTAGGCCATCGTGAGGACGGTAAGTCCAAAGGCAAATGCGACGCCAACGAAACCGATACCGAGGGACGGGAACGCAGCTGCCAATACGGCACTGCCACAGCCACCCAGGACAAGCCAGAAAGTACCGAAAAATTCCGCAATACACCGACGCGAAAGAGGAATCGTAGGCATTGCTCACCTCCGTTTCAGCAATTTGAATGGAGCCCGAGCTATGGTTGAGGCGGAGCCGATGGAGCGGGTTCTGCAGGTGCAGACTCAGCACCGGATACAGACTTGTGCGGCGGGAGAGTCAGGGATGAGGTGAGCTGAAAGCTCAGCGGCGATTCAGAGTTGAGCGTGATGTCGCGATTGCCGGTGGCTGCTCCTACGGTGCCGGCGCCGGCACCGATAGCGCCGCCGATCAACGCGCCCTTACCGCCGCCGGCCAGGCCGCCAATCAGCGCACCGCCCGCCGCACCGCCGCCGATCATCGCGGTAGTTCGCTTTCCTTTGCCCTTGGACTCACTGCTGACCGGCGCGGTACGGATCGAATAGATCTGACCGCGTAGATGAATGCTGTTGAGCTCGACGGCAAGTGTGGCCCCGCCTTTGAATTTGCCGGAGGGATGAGCTTCGATGACGGTGCCTACAGCCGTCGTACCCGCAGGAATAACCTTCTTCCCCTTCACCACAACAGAGGAAGAGAGCGTGGCGTCGAAACGCGAGCCCTCCTGACTAATCTTGGAGCCGACAGCCTGCACGAGCTTGACGTGAAGCATTGTGCCGGATGAAACAACGATGGGAGGCGGCGGCGGTGGAGGTGGGGGCGGCGCCGCGGCGGGTTGCGGCGCATTGGTTGCGACGTTCGCTGGCGGGGCGCCGGCAGGCTGAGTGCCAGCCGGAGATGCCGCAGGAGCAGGCTGCGCCGTGCTTGCGGGAGTCGCAGAAGACGAGGAAGATGGAGCGGCGGGTCCGGAGGGTGTGGCGGAATCAGACGGTGCAGATGCAGTCTGTGCGGGAGGTTGTGACGCCTGTTCCGGGGCTGAAGATTTGCTCTTGCATCCTGCGCTCCAGAGTAGTGCCGCGGGAAGCAGAAGGGTGGCGGCGAGTGTGACCCTCTTAGACATAGAACACCCTCAGCACTGCTAACGTACTGACGATTGTGTCCCCTCAGGAACTGGTATGTCTAACAGTCGACCACGAGACGAGAAGGCCTCGGGTCAGGCAAAGACGACTCGATGTTGAATCGCGTACTGCACAACCGCTGCGTTCGTGTTCAGGTTCAGCGTATTCATCAGTCTGTACTTATGGAACGCGACAGTGCGTGTGGTCAGGTTGAGTACGGCAGCGACCTCTTTCATCGTCTTGCCTTCGGCGAGCAACTGGAGGACTTCGATCTGCCGCTCGGTCAGCGGGACCTCCTCGTTTGCCGTGGCCGCAGCAACGGATTCAGAAAAGAGCTTTGCGGACTGTGGAAGTTGCTGTGAGAGATAAATATCTCCATGCAGTACGCTGCGTAGTCCAAGCACCAGTTCCGCGCCCGATGCTGTCTTTGGGATAAATCCGGAGGCGCCCTTCTGGAAGCACTCGCGGATTGTGTCGTCGTCGTAATTACTGCTAAGGCAGACAATCCTCATGGAGGGGATGGCGCGGCGGATCCGATGGACGGCTTCAAGACCATTCATCAACGGCATAGCGAGCCCGGTGAGAACCAGGTCAGGCCGTAATCGAAGTGCAGTTTCAACAAGGCTGCGTCCGTCACCCACGGTAGAGATAATTCTGAATTTGCTGGCGAGTAGCTTGCTGAGCCCTGCTACAAAAAGATGATGAGCATCAGCAATCACGAGAGAAGGCGGAGTCGCATGCACCATAGTGACCTCCGGGGGTGGGGACTAATCACACCATAGTTACCGCCAACACGGTACCTTCGTCCGGGAAGGGGGCTACAAGAAGCTACAAACGCTTGATTCAGTCCGTAACGTAGCCTCCGTCTGGTTGTATCTGTCACTGTAAGTTTTGTCAGTAAATCGAACATCTTTATGCAATTAGCTGCATGCGTTCAGGTTACCGTGGTAAGGTCGTCTTCCGACTGGCATCTGGGTTCTCGACGCCGGAGTAAATTGTTTGTGATGGAAGCGCAAATCTGCACCCTGCAGACTCAACAATTTGCGCCATACCCAGCAATAATTCGTGGCGTATCGCATTGAATTTCTGAATATCCGCGGTCAGGGCGTACGCCCAGATCTGCAGCTCGATTGCCCATTGGCCGAAATCTGTAAGATTTACGCGCGCCGAGCTTGCCTCCATCCGTACATTCTCGGTAACCAGTTTGTAGATTTCGTCGCGAATCATAGAGATCTGTGCCTGCGTGGCGGAGTACTGCAAACGGATCGTCACGATCATTGGCATCTTGGTTCGGCTGCGGAAGTTCTCAATGTTCTCCTGCGAAAGACTTCCAGCCGGAACCAATAGGAGTGTTTGCTCGATGGTTCGCATGCGAATGGAGCGCAATGTGACGTCTTCGATCGTGCCCATGCGGCCGGAGATGGAGCACAAATCACCCACAGCGATGGCCCTGTCAGAGATCAGGAGAATGGCGCCCAAGAGGTTCTCGATCGTCTTCTGTGCTCCGAAGGCAACTGCAATGCCGCCGATTCCGAGTCCGGTTAATGCCGTTTTCGTATCAACACCAACGACCGTGAGTATGGCAAAACCGGCTGCGATCGTAAGCAATACCTTTAGCAGGCGCTCGCCGAGAAGAAGCATCGAAGCAGAATGTGTGCGATCGACTCGAAACAGCTTCAACCGAGTCCGATCAGAGAACAGGGTGACCGATCGGCGGACTGCTGTGGTCCCCAGCACGATGAGGAGGATCGTGCCGAGCCGCAGGCTTACGATTCGGAACTGTAACGGAAAACCGAGCCGGCGCAACGAAAGAACGTGAACGGCGATGGAGAGGATCAGGACGACGGGCCATTTGATTTTGTCAAATAGCTTGAGAAGAAAGGCCCGTTTCTCGCTGTTTCGGATCGATACTCGAATAACAAAATTTAATGCCCACATCAAAATCAGGAAGCAGGGGACCGGAAGAAGCAGGGAAAATAACCACACAATCCAATGTGCCAATGAGAGGCCCAGGATGCTGTGCTCCTGGAGTACCCGTGGCATCAGCCGTTCAATGCGGCTTTCGGTGATGAACTCGTGCAGGGCGGGCACCTGTTCCAGCGTTATGGATGAGATCAGCCAGATACTGCCGTCAGGGCGGCTCACATGCACAAGGATGATGTCAGCGCGATGATCGCCGATCTTGAGAGGGCCGATGCGCTCCTGATCGAGTGGAAGGCCATCGTCCAGCGATCCGGTGTCTGCATCGCTTATGGCTGCGAGCGGCTGATCGAAGCAGCAGTTCATGAGTTCGTTTATGTCTCGGGCAAGAAGTTCCGCATGAGCCTGCTGCGCTTTCGACAGTTGCATATAGCGGGCCGCAGACACATAGTCGTTGCGGTCAACGGAGCGGATGAACTCGCGAATCATACTGCGGGGATTGCTTCGACCGAGTGGGTCTGCGGGCGGTGCAGGCGGTTGCGCAGCGGGGGCAGTCGTGGTGGATTGCGGCGATCGGGGAGAGGGCGGGACAGTGGGAGCCGTGACAGGTACCTGCGCAGCGGGGGAGCCGGCGGATATCAGGTAGATACCAAGCACGCTTAACCGAAGAAGTCGACGCAGCAAAGGCGGCCTCCAGCGGTCTTTGGATGGGGAAACTCTAGCGGAAGAGTGGAGTCGACGTACCTGATACGAGTGACAGGTGTGATCGTGTCGCTAGAGCGGTTTGATGACGTGGGTCTTGAGGGCGAACTTCACCAGGTCGGAATTCGTACCGAGAGCGAAATCTTCCATGATCCTGTACTTGTGAAAGGCAATCGTGCGAGGGGTAACGTTGAGGGCGCGCGCAGTCTCCTTCATCGTCTTCCCTTCGGCGAGAAGTTGCAGCACCTCACGCTGGCGCGCTGTCAGCTCGCGCTTGCGTCCAGGTGGTCTCGGATCCCGGACAAACTCGTCCTCGATACGCTGGGCAACCTTTGGTGTGATGTAGGAGCCACCCTTAAGTACTTCTTGAATAGCCGTTTTCAGCTCTTCTGGCGCGGAGGCCTTCAGCAGGTATGCGGAAGCCCATCCATGGACCGCAGCACGCGCGAACTCGATGTCATCGCTGTCCGTAAGCACGACGAGTTTTACTCGTGGCAGTAACTTCTTCAGCTCGGGACCAGCTTCCATACCACTGAGCTTGGGCATGTTGAGCTCAAGAATGATGACGTCGGGTTTGAGAGCCGCGGCCATACGCAATAACGCTCGGCCGTCGCTTGCGGAACCCACCGCCTCAAAATCAGGGTCGAGCAGTTCCTTAAGGGCGTCTGCGACGAGAGTGTGTTTGTCCGCTACTAGAACCTTCGGATGTGCCATCCCAGCCTCCGCCCGTACAAAACCTCAGCCTGCGAATTGGTTGGAACGGGCTCGACGACTGCCGGAGTTGACTGCAAGGTATCTTCGATGCAAGCCCGTGCACACTGTCAATACCTGTAGTCGCTTCAGAATGCGCAGCAGATACTCGATGGTGCAGATTATGGGCGCGTGCCTGGACATTTGTCACCGCAAATTTCCTGGCCGGGAACGCAAGCTTGATGGGACCTGGTGGCCCACGACTCCCGGCAGAACACGGACGTGCGCCGACATAATCCGGTTCATAACGAGAGCGAACCCAAAGTCTTCCGTCCTATCCGGCAGAGCAATTTACTGTACGAATTTACGGTTCCAAGTGGCTGTTGCCGATGATAGTCGTGGTCGAAGATGGCAACCGCGGGGCAGGTCGACAGGCTGCTCAAGCCTCTACTCAAGGGGATCGCTGTTCTGTTGGGCGGCGTGGGACTATCCCTGTGTGCGCAGCGCCCTGACCATGTGGTGATGAAGAACGGAGATCAATTCACGTGCACGGTGAACAAGCTCAAGGGAGGTCTGCTCTATATTGAGACCGACTATTTATCAGGCTCGATCGGGCTGGACTGGGCGCAGGTCCAGAAGGTGGAGAGCCCATCCGTCTTTCAAGTCACGATGAATGATGGAACACGGTCGCTGGGAAAGATTGGAAGAGTCGTCTCCGGAGAGACGGGGGCAGACTTCATCATCAATAGTGAAGGCGTGGAGAGGCGGACGAACCCGGCCGCGGTGGTTGACATTGAATCAACCAAATCAAACTTCTGGCGTCAACTCACGGGAGGGATCGATGTTGGATACGACTTCACCAGCGGCAACAGCCAGGCGTCCCTTACAACCAACGCAAACGTGAATTACGAGACGCCGCGATGGTTGGCCGGTATCACAGACACCACTTCCTTCAGCGGTCAGTCCGGAGCGACACATACCAACCTGATTGACCTGACGGGGCAAGAGGGAGTGTTCTTCAAAAAGAATTGGAGCTTCATCGGCCTGCAGGACTTTCTACACAGCTCCCAGCAAAGCCTGGACCTTCGTACTACTTTAGGTGGTGGCGTGGGGTGGTATCTCTTCCGCACCAATTCCACATTCCTGGTTTTGAATGGCGGGGCAGTGTTTGCGAATGAAAAGTTTACGTCCAACATTGAACTCGGCTCCGCCCAGAACATAGAAGGCCTTGCGGGCGTCCAGTATCAACTGATGCGCTTCAATCGATATTCCCTCGTGTCGGAGGCGTTCCTCTTTCCGGGATTCTCTGATCCAGGCCGCATTCGTGCAACGCCGAAGCTGACATTCAACATGAAGCTGGACAATAACCTTTATACGAACCTCTCGTTCTGGGATAACTACGACAGTCACCCGCCACCGAACTCGAAGGGAAATGAGTTTGGTATCAGTAGTGGTGTGGGCTGGACGTTCTAGCGTTGGCCTGGCGGGCGTAACGAGAGTTCGCCACTGAGCGCGAGGCCGCCCCATGAGTGCGCGTCACGACAAAATTTTCACGGTAAATAGTGTCAGTGTCAGTCTCGGCGCGCTTCTTCATCTGACGCTGTGCTGGTAAAGACCGGGCTAGTGAATCGTTGAAGCGGTACGTCTGGCGACGTCTGGCGCCAGTATGTCGTGGGTAGCCTATAATTGACTGCAACGAGCGGGAGTAGTTCAGTGGCAGAACGTCAGCTTCCCAAGCTGAATGTCGCCGGTTCGATCCCGGTCTCCCGCTCCAACTGAAGCTCAATTGCTGCAGTTTCTCCAGATCCCTCAAAAACTATTTCCGTTCCCTGGCTGGTCTGCACCAACTGGCGGCCTCATCGCGCGGCGAGAGCGCTAACCCATGGCGTTGCCGATCGCGAGCGGTAACTTCAAGATCATCGTTGAACCCTTGCCTGGACCTTCGCTCGTCGCCAGTACATCCCCACCATGCTGGCGCACGATCGTTCGTACGAGAAATAGTCCCAGCCCTGTCCCCTTGATCTTGACGCGATCGCTGGAAGCAGCACGATAGAAGCGTTTGAAGATCCGCCTCAGGTCATGAGCCTGGATGCCCAGCCCCGTGTCCGTGATGCTGAGCACGGCCCATGTGTAGTGCTCAATGCTGAGCCTGCATCTCACGTGTACACCTTGCGGCGAATATTTCACTGCATTGTCGAGCAGGTTGAGCACTGCTGTTCGCAGATCCTCCGGATTTGCCGAGACGAAAAGTCGCACATCCCCCGGAACGTCATCGAGCTGAACAGCCTCGTCCGGAAGATGGTGCCGGCTCAGTGTAACCGCGATGCATTCGGCAACGAGGGTCTTCAGTTCGATTCGACTGCGGCGGTGAACGCGCTCGCGCTGTCCCAGTTCGCCCGCCTTGAGGACCTGCTCCACTGTGGCGAGAAGCCGATCAGTATCAGAGCGCATGGTTGCGTAAAAGCGTTGACGCTGCAGTTCGTCCACCGGATGACGCTGCAGTGTGTCCAGGTAAAGCCGCATGCTGGCAATGGGAGTCTTCAGCTCATGTGTGACAGCATTCAGGAAGGAGTCCTGTCGCTCGTTGCGGCGGATCTCACGAACCAGAAAGACCGTATTAAGCACAACGCCTGCGATGAGAATCGCGAAGAGAATGACGCCCAGGACATCAAGCGCAATGCGGCGGCCGTTAATGTGCACCCACGTGACGTTGAGGGCAACGGCGAGCACCGTGAGACAGACACCCAGGGTGATAAAGAATGCGGTCGCTCCACGGCGGCGGGTCAGGTTCATGCTTGCTCAGGAGTATACGGGCATCGCAGCCGGTTATTGCCCACTGCAAAGAGCAAAGCCGCCCGGAGAGGGCGGCTTTGGAGGAAGTGGAGGCGTTTAGACGCCCGCCGGACGGGGGTCCTTCGGGTCGAACCTGGCGATCTGCACCTTCTTGGCGAGACCAAGTTTCTCCAGCAGCCAGATGCCGTAGTAATTGATATCGAACTCGTACCACGTGAGCCCATGACGCGCGCTGACCGGGTGTGCATGATGGTTGTTGTGCCATCCTTCGCCACCTGTCAGAAGCGCGACCCACCAGCTGTTGCGTGAGTCATCACGCGTCTCGAAGCGCCGCGATCCAAACATATGTGTGGCGGAGTTGACGAGCCACGTCGCGTGCAAGCCGAGCGTTGTGCGGAGGAATGTTCCCCACAACAGCATTCCGACGGCACCCACGATACGGTGACCCGGTGACAGAGCAGCGCCCAGTCCTACCTGCAGAACTGCGGCGATGGTCAGGGGCAACCAGTGATACTTCGACAGCCACACCTGCACGCGGTCGCGCGTCAGATCAGGAGCGTAGCGGCCGAGCAGGGCGGTCTCGGAGTGTAGTGCACGACCCGAAAGGATCCAACCGGCATGTGCCCACCAGGTGCCGTCATGCGGTGTATGCGGATCGCCGTCGTGATCAGAGTTCTGATGATGCACGCGATGCGTAGCCACCCAGAAGATCGGCCCGCCCTCAAGCGCCATCGTGCCGCACGCCGTCACAAAATACTCGAGCCAACGCGGGACTCTGTAGCCGCGATGCGTCAACAGCCGGTGGTAGGCCATTCCGATGCCCACGTTGATCGCAAAGAAGTACATGATCGCCCCGGCGGCAAGGTTCTTCCATGAGAAGAAGAACAGCGCCGCGATCGCGCCGACATGGAAGGCTCCCATGAAGATGCTGGTGATCCAGTTGATGCGACCCTCCTGATACGCACGGCCCATACGAAGGTCCTGCTTCAGGCGCTGGTTCGTTTCGCGGATGGCGGAGAAGCGATCCGATTCTCCGGAGATGGAGGGGAATTCGAGGAGGGAAACGTCCGCGTGAGTCAGTTCCTCATCACGCTCGATTGTTGCGGTGTCGATCAATGTTTTTGCCCTTCAAAAAGTACTTCTTCATCGACCATACATGCCGATCTCGCGGGGTTGTGTAAGACTTTTGTAATGCCAAGAAGCAGACGTACCACTCCCGTTGCAGTCGTGTCGCATGTAGCTGTAGTTACTGGGCTCTTGCTGATGATTCAGGCGAGTTCGCCTTTGCGTGCGCAACAGAATCCGCACGAGGTCCTGAACCTGCCCACGAGCAAGCAGTTGCTTGCTCCTGTGCCCGGTGATCCACGCCGGGTCAACAGCCTTCCGATCTCGCTTGCGGTCTCCCCCGATGGCAAATGGGTCGTGTCCCTCAACGCGGGGTATGGGACTGCGGAGTCCGGTTACATGCAGTCGCTGTCCGTCCTGAACACGACCACCGGCGAAGTGAAGGATGTTCCGGACGCCCGCGTGTCCCTGCATGCATTGCAGACGTTCTTCTCCGGCCTTGCTTTTTCCAGCGATGGCACGCGTGTTTACGCCAGCCTCGGTTCCTTGACCAAACCAGAGGGAGATGGTGGACGCGCGACAGGCAACGGCATTGCGGTCTTCAGCTTCGCGGATGGTGTACTCAAGCCGCAGCGTCTGCTGAAACTTCCTTTGGTTCCACTTGCGCCCGGCAAGACAACGGCGCTGTGGACGGTGGACGGTGGCAAGAAGGGAATCCCATTTCCGGCCGCCATTGCCGTCATCCCCGGAGCGCGGGAGCGGCTGCTCGTTGCCGAGAACCTGTCCGACAGTGTTGCTCTTCTTGATGCATCCTCCGGATCCATCGAACACACGTTCGACCTCAGCGCCAGTGCAGCTGTTCCGTCCACCTATCCCATCGCCGTTGCGGTTAGCAAAGATGGAGCGCGAGCGTTCGTGGCTCTCTGGAACGGTAGCGAGGTCGTCGAACTCGACCTCGAGCACGGCACCATCGTGCGGCGAGTAGAACTGATGAAGGCTCACACGCCTACAGCTCCCGGTTCGCACCCCTGTGATCTCGTGCTGGATGAGCACGCCGGACTTCTGTACGTAGCGCTTGCAAACCGTGATGCGGTTGCGGCCGTTCGCATAAGTGGCAAGCATCATGAAGCGCAGCTATCCGTCGCCGGCTACTTCGACTCGCGTCTTCCTGGCCAGAGTTATTTCGGTGCTGAGCCCGACGCTCTCGCAGAGAATGCCGACGGCACGCGACTCTATGCCGCGAACCTGGGCTCGGATGCCGTCGCAGTCATCGATCCGCGACATCTGAAGCCGATGAACGATCAGCATGGCATGACCGAGCCGATAGGATTCGTCCCAACGGAGTTGATGCCGACGGCGCTGGCATTTTCGGGCGGCACGCTCTACATAGCGACTGACAAGGGCAAAGGAACCGGCCCCAACAACATGCCTCAAGCTCCCGGCGCCCGCGCGGGCACGGCCTCTTCATTCACCTACGCCCCTACGCTCATCCATGGCTCGCTTGCATCGCTTAAGGAGCAGGAGATCGAGTCCAATCTCAAGGCATCGACCGAGACGGTGCTCGAAAGCAACCGCATGCGGGCGGCCCACGAGACTATCACCTTCGCTACTGGCCGCGATCCGATCAAGCACGTGATCTACATCATCAAGGAGAACCGCACCTACGATCAGATCTTCGGCGATCTCGAGAAGGACGGCCACCCGGTAGGCAACGGTGACCCGAAGCTGACGATGTATGGCGCGACGATTACGCCGAACGAACACAAGCTGGCGCTTCAATTCGGCGTACTCGATAACTTCTTCGACTCGGGAGAGGTGTCAGGCGAAGGTCACGTATGGTCGACGGCAGCCATCGGCACGGACTATCTCGAAAAGACCTGGCAAATTAACTATCGCGGATCGCAGCGCACCTATGACTACGAAGGCATGGTTGCGGATGGATATCCCCTGCTTCAACACATCCCTGACGTGAATGAGCCCGCAAGTCACTACGTCTGGAGCAACTTCGCCTCTCACGGCAAGTCCGTCTATCACTTCGCAGAATTTGTCTCGTCCATCTTCTGTGGCGACCGTCAGGCAGTTGAGAGCGCTCGGCACCTGCAATCCACGGATCCGCAACTGGGAGCAATGTCCGGAGAAGAGGCTCTCTGTCCTTCACCCGAAATCAAGCCAGGACAGCCGCTGCCGGCCGCGTGGGGCGGCGGAAAGAATCTGTGGCCATGGTCGATTCCTCGGCTGGCGGAGGATGTCGCTACCAAACCTGAGTTGGTCGGCCACTTCGCCCCGGAGTCGCCGGACTTCAACCTGCGTGTTCCGGACCAGATTCGCGTCGAGGTCTTCCTGCGTCATCTTGAGCAGTGGAAGAAGGATCGCGCCGCCGGACACGACACGATGCCTGACTACATTCTGCTGCGCCTGCCGAATGATCACACAGCCGGCACAAGGCCCGGTGGACCAAGCCCGCGCTCTTCAGTTGCCGACAATGATCTCGCTGTAGGCCGCGCAGTCGAGGCGATCGCGCACTCGGCATACTGGGACGACACAGCCTTCTTCATCCTCGAGGACGACGCACAGAACGGTGCAGACCACGTCGATGCGCACCGTTCGCTCGCGATCGTTGTCAGCAAGTACGCGCCGCATCCGAAGCCGGGCGAAGCCGCAGTAGTCGATAGCCGGTTCTATTCAACAGTGAGCGTGCTGCGCACCATGGAGACACTGCTCGGCGTGCCTCCAATGAACAATAACGACGCATTTGCTTCGCTGATCTCGAGCCTGTTCACCGGCCCCGGCGACCAGGCTCCGTATGATGCTGATTACTCGAATCGCGACAACGGCCTGATCTACACCGCCAACAAATCGAACGCAGTCGGTGCTGCAGCGTCGATGAAGATGGACTTCACCCACGCAGACCGGGCGCCGACTGACAAGCTGAATCTGATCCTGTGGCAGGATGCGCGTGGAGCGCAGTCGCCACCGGCAATGCTTCTCGAGAAGCACCCGAAGCACAAAGACGACGATGACGACTAGCCGAAGTCGTCTGATCTAACGCAGGAAGACGCTGAGTTCGGCTGCTGCGGCACGCAGGTGTGGCAGGAACCGCGTTTGCATATCCAGCATCGGCATCCTCGGAGCGTGGCCGCTCAGGTTGACGCACGCGACCACACGGCCGTTCGGTGCCTGTACAGGAACGGCAAGCGACCGCAGGCCGACCTCGTACTCCTGGTCGCACAACCCGTAGCCGTTGCGGCGCACGTTGCGCAACGCGAGCCGCAGCTTGTCCACCGACGTAATCGTCTTCGGCGTGTACTGCACCATCTGCACACGCGACAGATACTGCTCCAGCTGATCCTGCGGTAGATACGCAAGCAGGACACGTCCCATGCTGGTGCAGAACGCGGGCAGCCGCGAGCCGATGTGCAGATCGACGGACATCACACGCGTTACGGAGGTGCGAGCGATGTAAACAATGTCATCGCCATCGAGAGTGGCAACAGAGAAGCTCTCACCCAACTGTGACGACATGCGCTCGAGGATTGGCTGCGCCGCATTCGCCAGCGTGCTGGACGCCGTATAGGTGTTGGCGAGCGTCAGCATCTTCGGCCGCAGCGAATAGCGCTGCGCCTCGTCGGTACCCGCAAAGCCGAGTTTGCACAAAGTGTAAAGACAGCGGCGAACCGCAGCGCGCGAGAGACCGGTACGCAGACTCAGTTGCGAGATGGTCATCTGTGGCATCTGCGGTGTGAACGCCTGAATGACGACCAGCCCGCGCGCGAGCGATGCCATGAAGTTCGGATCGCCGGCGTACACCTCGAGTGCAACGGCAGGGGTGGCCTTGGGTTTTGTTGTGGCTTGTGCGCTGACGGGTGCAGGGGCTGAGAGCGTAGCAGTAGTCATAGGCTTAAAGAGGCGGCAGAACGATAGCCGCTCTACTTCAACGATAAACGCACAGCCCGGCCAAGGGCAAGAGAACGGGGCAGATCTGCCAGATTTGCCCGCCGTCCGTCGCTATTCTGAGTTACTTGCGGGATCGATACCGCCTGATCAGGTTATTCGTCGAGCTGTCGTGGGCCAGCTTCGGATCAGCCGGCGCCTCCAACTCACCGATGATCCGCTGCGCCAGCACCTTGCCGAGTTCGACGCCCCACTGGTCGAACGAATCGATGTTCCAGAGGATGCCTTGCGTAAATACAGAGTGCTCATACAGCGCGACCAGCTTGCCGAGAATCTCGGGCGTGAGCACATCCGCAAGGATCGTGTTCGACGGCCGATTGCCCTCGAAGACCTTGTGCGGAACCAGCCAGTCGGGCGTGCCCTCTGCCTTCACCTGCTCTGCCGACTTGCCAAACGCGAGCGCCTCGCCCTGCGCAAACACGTTCGCCATCAGCATGTCATGATGCCGCCCGAGCGGATTGAGCGTCCGCGCGAATCCGATGAAGTCACACGGAATCAGCCGCGTCCCCTGGTGAATGAGCTGATAAAAACTGTGCTGCCCATTCGTGCCGGGCTCGCCCCAGTAGATCGGCCCCGTCTCGTACTTCACGTGCTTGCCGTCGAGCGTGACGTGCTTCCCATTCGACTCCATAGTGAGCTGCTGCAGATAAGCAGGGAAGCGCTTCAGGTACTGCTCATACGGCAGCACGGCCACCGTCTCCGCTCCGAAGAAGTCCGTGTACCAGACCGTCAGCAGCCCCATCAGCGCAGGAAGATTCTGTTCGAACGGTGCGGTGCGGAAGTGCTGATCCATCTGGTGGAAGCCATTCAGCATCGCGCGAAAGTTCTCGGGCCCGATCGCAATCATGGTGCTCAGGCCAATAGCGGAGTCCATCGAGTAGCGGCCGCCGACCCAATCCCAGAACCCGAACATATTCTCCGGGTTGATGCCGAACTTCTTGACCTCTTTCTCATTCGTAGAGATCGCCACGAAGTGCTTGGCAATCGCCGACTCATCACCACCCAATCCCTTCAGCGCCCACTCGCGCGCACTATGCGCATTCGTCATCGTCTCCAACGTCGTGAACGTCTTCGATGCGACCAGGAAGAGCGTCTCATCCGCATGCAGATCGTGCACCGCCTCTGCAAAATCCGTTCCATCGACGTTCGAGACGAAGCGGAAGTTAATGTGCCTGTCGGAGTAGTGCTTCAGCGCCTCATACGCCATCACCGGGCCAAGATCGGAGCCGCCGATGCCAATGTTGACAACGTTCTTCACACGCTTGCCCGTATGACCGCGCCATTGCCCGGACCGCACGTGATGCGCAAACGCGGACATCTTGTAGAGGACCTTATGTACTTCAGGAACGACGTCCTCGCCGTCGACAAATATCTGCTCAGACTTCGGCGCGCGCAGGGCAACATGAAGGACCGCGCGGTTCTCCGTGATGTTGATCTTCTCGCCGGTGAACATCGCTTCGATGCGCTGCTGCAGGCCGCACTCTTCCGCTAGCTGCACCAGCAGCTTGACCGTCTCGTCCGTAATGCGGTTCTTCGAGTAATCGAGGAACAGACCGCACGCCTCGGTGGTCAGGCGTGTGCCGCGATCGGAGTCGTCAGCGAATAGCTGTTTGATGGTCTTGCTGCGCATCGCATCGGCATGGCCCTGCAGGGCCTTCCACGCGGGCCGATCGGTCAAGGAAATGTCGCTCATCTCGGGTCTCTCCTCTGAGATTGATGGGAGTTTTCTTGAGGCGGTTACATGCCGCGCTAAAGTTGGTGCCGCCTCCTGCATTAGAACACCGCGAGCTGCTCATTGCATCAGCGTGCCCTATGGCGGGGGAATCCGTACCGTGCGCGCCCTGCACGAGCGCACAGGCCCGCACGCAATCGGATGAAGCTTTTTGTCGAGACAGACTTCGACCGCAGTCAGATAGTTATTCCCGCAGCTCAGAGCCAGGCTGCCCGCACCAATCGCCGGATTACTCTGGGTCACGAGCGAAAGAATCTGATCCGGCGGCAGCGATATCTGCGCATTCAACTGCGCAAGCTTTGGCGGAATCGTGAACGACTGAAAGGCAGCGCGCGCTGTCGTGAAGAACGCGTCCGGCGAGAGTCCCGAGCATGTGCCATGCGTGCGCCACTCATGTTCCAGCAGGCCTTGATCGGGGTAGATGTCGCTATATTGCGATGGATTTGCCGGCCCAGGGGCGTTGCTGCAGTTCCGCGGATAAGTCCCGTCTGCATTCTGCGGCCACAGTCCGTGAAGTACGAACGTCCTATGCTGGCCGCACTCCGGCGCGCTCTGGTGCGAATGGCAGAACTCTGGAGACCACGACAGGTTCAGCAGGTAATAGTCGAAGCTCTGCGATGCCGTCGGCTGCGGCAGCGCCGAGGTGCTGGATGGGCTGTGCCGCGTCGCCGTCGGAGTAGTGTTTACGGGTGCGGGCGCATTGCACGCCGTCAGGCAAAGAAGAAGGACGGTCAGGGAGGTCTTCTTCATAGCGCGAAAAAGCATAGCAGTCCAATTACATCTCATGTCGTGGGTCGGGGCAGCGCTCGCCGCGTAATCCTCATCCAAGAAGCGCATGCACGGTTCTCGGGTGAGCAGGTGACAACAGCGCGGGCCCAAGCGGTACAGCCGCGAATAGACCCTCTGACGGAGCCGCCTGATCCTAAGGAGTCGGCGCAGGCTGCGGGTCTGCGATACGTGACGGATGCGAAGCCCGGCATCCGCCGCGTTCGCTGCGGCAAAGGCTTCCGCTATACGAATCCCGGTGGCGCCACAATCCATGATGCGGATACGCTTCGTCGTATCCGTTCCCTTGTCATTCCACCCGCGTGGAGCGGCGTTTGGATCTGCACGATTCCGAACGGTCACCTGCAGGCAACCGGCCGCGATGCTCGTGGCCGCAAACAGAGCCGCTACCATCCTCGCTGGCGCGAAGTCCGCGACGAGACAAAGTACGAGCGCATGGTGCAGTTCGCACAGACCCTGCCCGCCATCCGCGAGCGCGTGAAGGCAGACCTTGCGCTTCCCGGCCTACCCCGTCAGAAAGTTCTCGCGACGATCGTCAGCCTCATGGAGCAGACCCACATTCGCGTCGGCAATCACGAGTACGCGAAGGAGAATGGAAGCTACGGCCTCACCACGCTGCGCAACAAGCACGTCGAGGTCAAAGGTTCACAGGTCACCTTCAGCTTCCAGGGCAAGAGCAAGGTCCACCACACTGTCAGCCTCCAGGATCGCCGGCTCGCCCGCGTCATCAAGCAGTGTGAAGAACTACCCGGTTACGAGCTCTTCCAGTACGTCGACGAGAATGGCGATCGTCACGCCATCGGCTCATCCGACGTCAACGAATACCTGCGCGAGATCACCGGACATCACTTCACCGCGAAGGACTTCAGAACCTGGGCGGGTTCCGTTCTCGCATGCGATCTCCTGCGCGGTATGGGCGCCTTCGAGAGCGCGACGCAGGCGAAGAAGAACGTCGTTGCGGCCGTCAAATCGGTCGCGTTGAAGTTGGGAAACACGCCCTCGGTCTGCAGAAAGTGCTACGTCCACCCTGCAGTGCTGGAAGCCTACTTGGGTGGCATCACTATCGACGACGCGAAGGCCGAACTCGAAGAGGAGATCGGCGAACACGCCGACACGCTGCGCAGCGAAGAGCGCGTGCTCCTCCGCCTGCTGAAACAGCGCAGCCTTCTTGATCAAGCGGCGTGAGCTAAAGCGCCGCAAGCATGTCTGTTGGGTCCGGACGCACACGATGATCGGCGTGCGCCTCAGCGAACCCGACTGTAGCCTGTCCATCGGCGCCAGGCTTCAGAACAAATGTCGCGGGCAGAGGCAGACGCCACGTCGCTTCGCCCTGGTCGCCGTGAATGAACGGAATATTGATCATGATGGAGCGCAGGTGCAATCGCATCGGCTCCGGCACCGTGTAGGCGATCCCGAACATCTCGGCGACTCGACACCCCGCATCCGAGAGCACAGGAAACGTCAGCGAGTGCTGCTGCACCGTGAAGTCATTCTGGCGCGGCAACTGCGGCGAGATGGCGATCAGTAGAGCGCCGCGCTCGCGAACCTGCGGAAACACAGCCTGCCACGCCTCGAGTTCGGTCATGCAGTAGGGACACCAGCGGCCCCGGAAGAAGTTGATGATCACCGGTCCAAGCGCGAGGAGATCCGTCGAACGCACAAGCTTGCCGGTCAGCGCATCCGGCAGCGTGAACACTGGGGCCGGTGCGCCCACCGAAAGGACACGTGATTCAATCCCGGAATCGAGTAGATCGTGGATTGCCTGGTCAGTGATGACTAGCCGTTCCGGCTGAACGAGGGAGCGCGTCTGCGCGGTGATGGCATCGAGCTGTGATTGAAGCGAATCTGGCACATGAATAGCTTAAGAGATGGGCGGCGTATTCGCGAAGAGCGGCGATATTGTTTGGGGTTGGGACAAATGGAAGCTCGCAATGGTACGATGGGCCCCGATGAAGACTTCACTTGAACGGCGTACCTTCCTTGGATTGAGTGCAATGGCGGTCGCGGCGGCAGCGGTGCCCCGCGCTCACAGCGAGCAGGCGCAGGCAGCTACAACTGCACGGCTCCCGGTGCGGCTCGGCATGTGCAGCTACACGTTCCGCAGCTTTGATCGCGCACATCTGATCAGCTTCCTCAAGCAACTGGAAATCTCGACCATCAACCTCAAGGATGCGAAGGATCACCTGCCGTCAACCTCCGCTGCCGAGGAGCAGAAGGCATTGGTCGACTACAAGGCCGCAGGCATCACGCCAACTGCAGTCGGTACTGTCTACTTTCCCAAGGATGAGGATGCCGACATCCGCTCGAAGTTCGAGTATGCGAAGCTCGCCGGCGTGAAGGTGATCGTAGCCGGAGATCCCGCTCCGACAGTGCTTCCGCGCATCGAGCGTTTCGTCAAGGAGTATGACATCGCGCTTGCGATCCACAATCACGGGCCCGAGGACAAGATCTGGAAGTCGCCGCTCGATGTCTTGAAGGCGGTGCACGGCATGGATGTTCGCATGGGCTGCTGCATCGACGTTGGCCACACGATGCGCGCAGGCGTGAATCCCGTCGACGCCATTCGAGCCGCAGGGCCGCGACTTCACGACGTACATATGAAGGACCTCGCGCAGCCAAACGTGAAGGAGTCGCAGGTCGCAGTTGGACGTGGAATTATGCCCGTGCGTGAGATTTTTGCGGAATTGGCGAAGCTACGCTACCCCGGCAATGTTGACCTCGAGTACGAGATCCACGGTGATGATCCGATGCCGGGCGTCATCGAGAGCATGGCCTACATGCGCGGGGTGATGGCAGGCATGGGGTGGAAGAGCTAGCGCGTTCAGCCTGCTCAGAACGACATCCACGCTGCACGGCGCGCGATGCTGCGCGCAATATTTCAGGAGACCCTCGAGAGCCATCGACGTGCGCGAGGTCTTTGCGCAGGTTGTGAGTTGCGCGGACGGTTGGCTGCGCCTCGCTGATCTGCGCTATCGACTCGCCGACTTCCGCCGCGTCCTCGTAATTGCGATCGGCAAAGCCGCGGTGCCATCCGCGGAGGTGGTTCTCAGCAGGCTAACCGTATGCAACATTCCGCTCGAGGTGATCGTAGTAGGGCCGGGCGAGATGCACACACAGTCCTGCATGGTCGAACGATGGCAGGGAAGTCACCCCATGCCAGATGCAACTTCGCGAGACGCCGCGCGCCGGATCGTCAATGCCCTGAAGAAGACGGCGCACAGGACCTGGTGATTTTCCTGATCAGTGGTGGCACGTCTGCGATGGTGGAACTGCCACTCGATCTAGACTGTGACCGTCGAAGAGACCGCCGCGTTTTATCGCGCGCTCGTGCATTCGGGGCTAAGCATCGCGGAGATGAACACTCTGCGCAAGCATCTCTCCGCAGTGAAAGGCGGCCGTCTCGCAGAGCTTGCGCCCGACGCGGCCAAGTGCACGTTTCTCATTTCGGATGTCCCCGAAGGTATGGCCGACGTCATCGGATCTGGTCCGACGCTTCCGGATACATCAACGCGCGAGCGGTGCTGGGAACTCCTGCGTCGGCCTGAACTGCAGAACGGACTCCCCGATCGAGTGCGCAGGATGCTCGAAAGCGCAGACCTGCCCGAGACACCGAAGCAGACCGCAGCATGCTTTCGCAATGCCGAGTCTCGCGTCGTTCTCTCGACCGCATCAATGCTCATCTCCGCAGCACAATCGTGCGAACGACGAGGATTCCAAGTCGTAGTCGATAACTCCTGCGACGACTGGGACTATCGCGCAGCAGCCGACTACCTCCTCGAGCGGTTGCACAATTTAAGCGCTGAGCACTCGCGCGTCTGCCTTCTCTCCGGCGGCGAGGTTCTTGTGAATGTCGGTCGGGAGCCGGGCACCGGGGGGCGGAACCAGCAGTTCGCGCTCTACTGTGCGACGCGGTTGGATTCAATGTCGGCCGATGTTGCTGTGTTGAGCGCGGGTACGGATGGGGTGGATGGGAACAGTCCGGCGGCGGGGGCGGTGGTGGATGGAACGACCGTCGAGCGCGCTCTCCGCGCAGGTCTGAACGCAGAAAAGGCGTTGGAGAGGTTCGACGCGTATCCACTCCTGGAGCAGATTGGGGATGCGATCGTCACCGGACCCACGGGGAACAATGTGCGCGATCTTCGAATACTCGTGGCGGAACGAAGCTAGCTCTTCGGGGGAACAGGGGCGCGGAAGATGGAGAACGGTGGGGCTTCGCCGCGCTTGTAGGCAATGGCTGCCTTGAAGTTCTCGGCGATGCGGTGCGACTTGCCGATGATGATCTCGGCATGTTCTGGGGACATGACCTCGCGAGCGGTCTCGGCGAAGAGGGTGAGCCAGCGCGCAAAGTGAGCGGGATCCAGTGAGAGTTCGAGGTGCTTGGAGAGCGGGTCGCCCTTGTAGCTGCGTTCCGTGAGCAGCACGGTGGACCAGAAGTCCTTCAGGAGGTTGAGGTGCCCGGGCCAGTCGTCGATGGCAGCGTTGAAGATCGGGCCGATCTCCGGGTCGAGGCGAACCTTGGCGTAGAAGCGGTCGACGAGATCGCTGATTTCCTCGCGAGTGATCTGATGTGGCGTCTGCATCGCTTTCGGTCCTCCTGGCCCTGATAAAAGGATATCGCCCGGCCAGGGTTTGCTGCGGATTTGGACCTGCGTCTCATTTGAGTTCGCCCAGTAACGTATCGACCGCCTTCTTCAACTGGGCATCTTCGCCTGTTTCCGTTTCACCGAGTGGGCGGAGGACCTCGACGTCGACCGACCGCGGGTGCATCTCCATGTCATCGCCCTTGCTGTCGAGTATTCGGTAGCCGGGCACACGCACGCTCGAGCCGTCGATCAGGCGTTGGGCTCCGGTGAAGATGATCCAGCCGGCGGTCGGCGTTCCAACGACCTTGCCCAGCCCGAGGGTGCGATAGCCCTCGGTGAAGTCTTCGCCGTCCGACAGCGTCGACTCGTTCGTGACGAGCACGGTAGGCACGCCGAGCGCACGTTGTCCCAGTGCCTGTCGGCTGGGTGCAGTTGCGCCATCACGCGGGGTCATGAGCAGGTAGTTGCGGCGCGCAAAGACATCGATCACGCGCCCGTTCACGTAGCCGCCGTTGTTGTTACGCACGTCGATGACGACGCCTTGTCTAGTCTCGTTCTGAACGTCGAGGTCCACGTAGAGTTGCGAGAGGTCGTGGTCGCCCATGGCGGCGATGTGCACATAGCCGAGCTTGCCGCCGGAGATGCGCTCAACGTACGCGCGGCGCTGCTCGACCCACGCGTTGTAGAGCAGGCCCGCTTCCACTTGCAGCGTTACAGGGCGAACGATCGCATCGCGTTTTTTGCCTGCAGTCTCAACACTGAGTACGACCCGTTTCCCGACCTTGTCTTCGAGGAGCGCATCGAGGTTCGTATCCTGTGCGATGGGCGTTCCGTCGACTGCGAGCAGGCGATCGCCGGGATGAATTGTGCCTTCGAGCGATGCCGGCCCCAGAGGCACGACCTCGCGCACGATCAACTCGCCCTTGTCCTCAAAGGGTTCGCGTTCGAAGCGCAGGCCGAGTCTGCCCGTGCGTACCGCCGGCGGTGTCATCTTGTTGATGCCCGAGTGCGAGCTGTTCAACTCGCCGATGAGAAGGTTGATGTTACGGCGGAGTTCCGGCCCGGTGCGGGCTCCGGCGATGTACGGCTCCCACTCCTCACGCAGGGCCTTCCAGTCGTGATGATTGAAATCATCGCGGAAGAAGCGGTGATTGAGGGTGCCCCATGCCTCGTCGAAGACCACCTGTTTCTGCCGGTCGAAGTCGACTTCCATCGATGCCGTAACCGCGATCGTCCGCGGCATGCGAGTGTCGAGAGGGACGGCGCGAACGCCCGAGGGAGCGTCGCCGCCAGCGTTGGCGCCGCCGCCCGTAGGGCTTGGGCCTTCAAGGTAGTAGATGGTTTTTGAATCCGGCGACCAGGCGATGTCGGACTTGAAACCGGGCGTGGAGGTGAGCTGGCGTGGCGATGCAGGCTCGCGCGAGAGTTCGTCGAGCGAGTACGTGTAGATGTTGACCTGGTCGGCGACGTTGGCGACGAAGGCCAGGGTCTTTCCGTCGGGGCTGATGACGGGGAAGCGCAGTTCGAGGTTGACGGGCAACAGCGTCAGGCGATTCCGAATTCCTTCGAAGACGATCCGTGTAGGCTCGACCTTCTTCGGCGGACGATGAGCGTTGTGTTCAGCGGTTTCTGCGGCTGGCGGCTTCTGCGGCTCCGTTTCAGGTGTTGTCTGCGCTGGTTGATCGGGAGCAGGTTTCGTGGAGGGAACAGACTCCGGTGTTGTGCCGGGTTCGCTGGGTATATCGGGTGCGCCCGGCGTCGACTGCTTGCGGAACAGTTCGGTGAACTGATCTTCGCGGAACGACGGGACGTGCGGGATGAGATCGACGCGCGCGATCTGCGGCGTCTCGCTGCGCTGCGCGGTGTCGAAGAGGATGTACTTGCCATCGGGTGACCATGCAATGCGCGAAGCAGCTTCGCCGTTCGCGAGGAAGGTCAACGGACGCGGCTCTGCTCCACCCGCTGCAGGCACGGCGAAGAGATTGCTGAAACCGTCCGGGCCTGTAGGCACGTACACAACCCAGTGCGAGTCCGGCGACCACGCGATCGTGTTGTTGTCGAGCTCGCCGTGTGCGGCAACGTGGTCGTTCGAGCCATCGAGCGAGATGACGCGCAGCTCCTTGCGGTTGCGAATGAAGGCGATGCTCTTGCCGTCGGGCGACCACGTGTGACCTGTGTCGATGTCGGCGCCGTGAGTGAGCGCGCGCTCAGATTGCGTGTTGAAGTCGTACAGGTAAAGGCTGGAACCGCCGTCACGCTCGGAGCGATAGACGACCTTGGTTGAATCCGGTGACCACTGCGGGTTGCTCTCTGCGGCGTCGGTGCGTGTGAGCCTCTGCGCTTCGCCGCCGGCTTTGGTGCCGGTTGCGAAGACGTCTCCTTCATCGACCACGGCCAGTTTGTTGCCGTCGGGCGAGATGGCAAGATCACGCCAGTGGGTTAGCGGCGTGTGCGCCACACCTTCCGCGCTTGGCGCACCGCGCAGGGTAATCGCAACCTCGCTTGCTTTGCCGCTCTGTGTGTCGACCTTCCATATTGCAAAGTGACGCTCGAAGACGATGGTCTTGCCGTCGTAGGAGATCGTCGGCCACAGGCAACGTCCGCTGGTGAAGTGGGTGAGCTGATGTTCGGCGCCGGTGGCGGCGTCCGCGCTCCAGATGTTCTCCGCGCCGCTCTTGTCGGACATATAGAAGAGAGCTTTGCCGTCGGCGGACCACATCGGCCACGCGTGCTTCGCGTCGGCGGACAGCAGGCGGCGATAGCCCGCGTCGGTGTTCGATGGGGAGACCAGCGGCTTGAGCCACAGCTCCGTCTCATCGATGTGGGCGTGCCCGTCGCGCCACCACTGCGAGGACGAGATTCCCTTGGCGACAAGCGCGATCTCTTTGCCGTCGGGTGATGGCGCCGACTCGAACTCGTTGAGGTAGCGCTCGCGCGAGACCTCGAGCGGCGTGCCGCCGGTAGAGCGAACGCGCAGGATGTCGCCCTGCCCGGCAACGTCGGTGACGTTCGAGGTGAAGTAGATCCACTCGCCATCGTGCGACCAGGCATCGAGATTGCTGGCGGAGTCCGAGAACGTTACGCGCTGCAAGCCGCCCGATGCGAGCGTCAGGACATAGATGTCGCCGGCGCCGGTGCGTGTCGAGACGAACGCCAGTTTCTTGCCGTCCGGCGAATACAAGGGCCGCGATTCATCTGCCGGATTGGAGATCAGCAGGCGCGCTTCACCGCCGTCTGCAGGTGCGGTCCAGATGTCGCCGCCGGAAGCGAACGCGATCTCGCGGCCGTCGGGAGAGATTGCCGGTGTAGCGAGGGAGGGTTTGGAAGATTGCGCGACACTTGACGCGGAAATGACAAGAGTCAACAGGAGAGACGAAAGCGAAATGCGACGCAAAGCCCACCTCGTACCGGGGAGGATCTTGAAATTTTGTGTGATGACAAGACGTTTTTACCACGTATTCGGACGCGTGCTACCCGAACCGGCACGAAAACGGGATGCACTGAGGCGCCAACGCCCCGCGTCTCCAGTGGCGATCACCTGCTCCGGGCGCTTCTGGCACACCGTAGTCTCACGAGACGGTCAGGGTTGCGTATGCCTGGGTTACGGCTACCGCCATGATCCTTGCCGTTCGCATCGTGGCTTGTGAGGTGAGGGACTTTACCGTGATGGCGAACGTACCCTGCGTGAGGCCGGCATTGATGGTGATCGAGTTGGGCATCGTTGCGATGATTGGGGATGACTGGTTAAGCGTGCCGCCGATAGGCTGCGAGGCCAGGCCTACGTTGGTGGGAGTCGTGACGGCGGCGATCAGCGTGACGGTGCCGTGAGTGGTGCCTCCCGAACTGACCGGGTTGGGACTGAGAGTGAGGCTCTTGACGGTCCCCGCGATCACAGACGGATTGACGGTGAAGGTGCAGTCAGCGGAGACGTCAGCATAGCTGGCGTTGATGTCGGCTTTGGCCGGAGCAAACGGGATGGCGCTGGGCACGGCTGTGACGGTGAAGGTCACAGAGGTTGTGTTCGCGGGAATCGTAACGGATGCCGGTACGGTTGCGAAGGCTGTGTCGTAGGACTTGAGCGCGACAGTAATTGGGAGAGCGTAAGCAGAGTCGATGGTGATGGTGGCTGTGGCCGTTTGGCCGGCAGTCACCGGGTTGGGCGAAACCGTGAAGGAGAGGATTCGCGGCAACTGAAGAGTCAGAGTGGCTGATGTGGAGGTCTCGCCCAGCGTTGCTGTGATGGGGACCACGAGGTTGATGCCGGTCAAGGCGATGGCGTGAGTCGCAATGGTGAAGTTGGCGGAAGCGTTGTTCTTCAAGACGGTGACGCTTGCCGGAACCGTGACGTAGTTGGGTTGCGCGGAGGCGAGCGTCACGATGAGATCGCGATCCGGGAATGCAGCCTTGAGGTGAACTGTACCGGTGAGGCTGGTGCCGAGCGTGACCTTCAGCGCAGAGAAGGAGATGCTGCCCAGCAGAAGTGAGTTGAGAGCGCCGTCGAAAACGACTCGAACACTTGCATTCGCTGCGGGCGTTGTCGAGAGCGTTGGGATGCCACCGTTGATCTGGAAGACATGCGAAGAGGATGTTTCGCGGAGGAGGGTTCCGTTGTCCGGCGGGCCGGCGAACTTGGAAATAGTCTTGTCGGGAACCACGCGTACAGCGGCGAAGCCTCCGAAGAGATTCAGCGTGGTGGGATCCGGAACGTGGAAGGGGCAGCCTCCCTCGTAGAGGAAGACCGGAGCGGCGCTGTGCTCGCGAAGCAGGCCGTTGTCGCGTGGCCGGACGAGGTTGACCGGCACCGTGGAACCGGTGGCGCAAACGCCGGCGACGGTGCCGCCCACCGCGGTCAGTTCGGTGTTGTCAGCGATGGGGAGCAGAGCACCGTAAGCGAACTCCCAGAAGCGCTTGTCGTCGGTCCAGCTAAGAAACTGGCCATAGGCAGCCGCGAGATTCGCCGGTGGAGCTTTCGGCGTGTAGTTGGTTTTGAAGAAGCCGGCGAGTGTTCCGCCGAGTGAATCTCCGGGCGACGTCGCAGTGAGTCCAGGGCCGCTGAAGTCGAAGGTAACGATATCGGACTTGGAGGTATGGCCGTTGTCGCCCCAGGTGTGGGGATCGTTGTTGTCGTAGACGTAGAGCTGACCGTGTGTGCCGAAGTCGTCGTAGCCGTAGACGAGGATCTGGTGCTGATCCCAGACGTTGCGTGTGGCGTAGAGAAGACCGATTGGGCATGGGTTGCCGGAGTCGATGGTGGCTTTGATCTTGGCCCATTCGGCCACGGTAAGAGCGTTGAGTTTGCCTGGGCCGCCTCCAATGCCGGAAGGAACCTGATTGAGGATGAGTGACCAGAGGAGGGTGGTCTGCAGGCAGCCGCCGCCGCTGAGGCTGTCGAGCAGACGCGACCAGATCATGTTGCGAATGGCCGTGGGCACTGCACCGGTACGCCCGGGTTGGTCGCTGAAAAAGGCGCCGCAGGGGAGTGGGAGTTTGGCGTGCCAGTAGTCGCAACTGGAGTAGGCCATGCCGCCGCACATGCCGTAGCTGATGGGTGCGGTGGTGGCCACGACGTTGACGGCCACAACCGCAGCGGTCGAGACGACCCCCATGGTGATGGGGTCGATCGGCATGATGGAGAGGAGCGCCGGACCGATGCCCGCCGCGATGGGCGTTGCGATGGCTGCGAGCGCGGCGCGCTCGGTGGAATCAAGGGTCCAGGAATTGACGAACCTGTACCCGTCTGCGTCTGTACGCCACGGAAGGATAGGCATCGTAAAGTCTCCTCGGAAGAAGGTGAAGCCATGAAACCGATGAGCCCTTAAGCCCGCAGAGAGCGCGGGAGCCGCGATGAAATTGAGGAATTGATATTGGTGCTGCAACAACCATAAGCCGTGTGGAGACACGGGATGATGTGCGTCGCGAGGCGAGCGCGTTGATGCGATCAAACTTTGAGGGTTCTTTTGTGGATTGATTTAGTCGTTCTGCAAAGTGGCTGGGCGCCCACTCATCACGAAAAAGCCGCGACGTGTGAGGCGCCCATGATGCTGCAGATACAGGGGATCAGGCGAGCGGGTCACCTGACTGCTCAGACCCTACTTCCATTCCCACATCTTTGAGACCGTTTGGCCGGAGGGATCTACTTCGTACTCGAAGGCAGCGCAGGTGTTGTTGAGAGCGGCCAGCTTTGTGGAGGTTGTCTGAAGGAAAAGCATGCCGCGATAACTCACAGAGCCGCCGGGGCCGAATTTGCCGAGGCCGGTTCCGGTCCAGGTGAGGCCTTCTCCAGTGTCTGTCATGGTGATGCCCTGTCCGTGGCCGAAGATGCTGCCATCAGGACGAACGACCGAGGTGTAGGTGCCCATGCCAGTTGTCGGGACACCGAGCATCTGGCCGGCGTCCTCGAAAGACACTTCTGCGGTTGGAGGGTCGATAGAGATGACCCTGCGGACAAGTCTCTTTCCTTTGACTTCGCCTATTTGTTTTCCGAGCATGATGAATCTCACTTTCACGAGACTTGAATTGTTATCCCTGGCAACGCAATTGTTTGCGGAAGGAGGAAATCAGCCACCGTGAGGCCGCGACGGAATGCATGGGGCGCATGCCTTCGGTTGGCGAGGGCTCTGTTGGGAGAACTCGCGGACCGATGCCACTGCGCTTCCCTGCGTCCTGGCGGGTGGGGTGCAAGGCAATCGTTGGGCTCCGGGCTTAGAACCGAAACCCGGAGCCTAACGATGAAACGAGAAAGGACCTATCAAACAAGACCGAGACTGCTGTCACCCGTTACGGCGCAGGCGACGGACAGCCGGTAAGCCGATCAGTGCTGTGCCCAGAAGCAGCAGATCAGCTGGTTCCGGGGTTGGGTTTGGCGTAAACGTTGTGATCCATGCGCCTGTGAAAGAGGTGGGCGCAGCTCCGTCAAAGAAGATGTTGACGAAGTAATTCTGTCCATTGATCAGATCAAAGCTCGGATTCTGGGCAAGGAACTCGATGCTGTCAGGACCGACCAGGAACGCCTCCCATGGATCATTTGTCGAGCCGATTGTGCAGAAGGTGGTGCCGCCTGAGGTCGTGCCGACGCAGGCAGCGGAATTGCCGATTCCGACGGATGCCGCATTGATCGTGCCGCCGCCTGAGAAGGTAATCTCAAAGCCCAAGGCCGGTGTGCCTTCGCCATAGGGGACGACGCCCCTGTCTACACCTGGACTTCCCCAATTGTTCAAATAGCCAGTGGCGACTGCGCCTCCGTCGCCGTTGACCACCCAAGTCTCCGAGGGGGCCACCAGTGTGCCGCTGGATCCTGAGCCGGAGAACGCGAAGTCTGCACTTGCCGCGACGGGAAGCACGCCGGCTAAAAGAGTGAGAACAACAATGCTGAGTTTTTTCATAACGCTCCTGAAGCTAAATGTGATTTGAACTTTGGCCCACAACGTCTACCTCCGTCGTGACGTGCAGCTTAGCAATTCCAGGAAGCAAACGAGCTTCACTCCCGCCAGGTTCGGGATGAAGTCAACTGCTTGAAGATGACCGGATTACGCTGAAGCTATTGCAGTTTGATTACCATCTGCGGAATGAAAATTTCGGGCAAAACAATGTCCTGTGCGCGTGCGGTCCGCCTTCGGCCGCAAGGTCTTGCACAGGAAGTGACTACAATCTTTCCCATCCACGCGTATGTTGTTGATCGAGAGAGAGTTGATGGGTACCCGGTCTCCCGGCAAAAAAGTGCGCAAAAATCCCCAGACAAGGATTTGGGCCTGGCTTGACGGCACAGGCATGCGGCCGAAGTTTGAGCAGGGGTCTCTCTGAGACGGGCCACTTGTCAGCCGGGTGGTTGCTGGTCTTGTTCAGGTCGTCGTCCTTGTTGTACTTGGTGCCTTTTGCCGTGATCTCCAGAGCGATGCCTTTGTCGGTCATCTGGTACATCCAGACGCCATCATCGACGGAGGCGGCCCCCTGCATCGACCCGCCTTTTTCAGCGGTCTTGGCAGCGGCGGAGGCTTGGCCGCCGAACTCCCATCCGGAGTTCACGAAGCTGTTAAAAGCCTTCTCGTTGTCGAAGATGAAGACGCAGCTGAACTTCTTGACGCCGAAGCCAACGCCGGCCTGGACCTCGAACATCTTCATGTAGGTCTGCTGGTGGGTCTTGTTGTTGGTGGCGATGCCCTTGCCGTTACCGGTGCCGCCGAAGAGAATCTTTACGCCTGTATTGCTGAAGACGGCATACCCATAACCTTTTTGGACAGCTGCCCTGGCTGCAGGTTCGGCCTTGTAGAGGCGGGCGAGGGTGTCATTCGCCATCTTCTGGATCTCGGTCCGCTTCTTCGCGTTGTCCTGGGCGTCGTCGGCTCCGAGGTTCAGGGTGACAACGCAAAGCAGTGTGATAGCTAGCATTCTGCATGTGACGAGGAAGCGGTTGATTTTCATGAGGCACTCCTCCAGGCTTTGTGCATTTCGCAGCACGCGGTATACGGCCAGCCGCCCCCATCCGGACGATGTAATTCTCAGCAGCGATCGCGGGGCGGTGGCCGTACTTCATAGGCTCGTTCGGTGACGGCTGCGCGGGGAACTGTCAAAAGAGGCTAGGCGCACATCCGGCGGCGTAGCATTCCGGGTTCAGGAGGTGTCGTATGAGCTTGAAAGGCTGGAGTTTTTTGGTTGCGGCGATGGTGAGCCTTGTGGCGATTTCGGGCGCGAGTGCGGCGTACGGGCAGCCGAATCCGTGCACGCTACTGACGCCGGCGCAGATTGACGCGGCGATTGGCGATCCGGTGGGGCCGGGACAGGCTGTGGGGACGACGATGTGCCAGTGGAGTGTGGCGAATCAGCCAAACACGATACAGGGGAAGAAGGTCGCGGTGGTGCTGTTGACGGCGCAGGGATATGCGAATGCGAAGATGCCTGTGAATGACCCCGTTATTACGAAGACAGCGGTTTCCGGAATTGGCGATGAGGCGGTGTATGGGACGACGGCGGGAAGAGCGGCGTCGCTGTCGGTGAAGAAGGGAGGCAATTACTTCTCAGTGCGCATTACGGGGTATTCGATGGAGCAGTTGCAGCACATGGAGACTGTGCTGGCGACGCAGGTTGCCGCGGCACTGTGAACGCTTTGGCCTGACGAGGCCTGATCAAAGCTGCTCGCCGGTGGTGACGTCGGCGACGAGCTTGATCAGGTGGCCTCGTCGGGCGGTGAGGATAGAGCGGAGAGGAAGGTACAGTCTCTCCCCCAGCGAGGAGGAAGAGGAACTCGCTGGGGGAAAGAAGCTGAGTGAATTAGAACGAGAAGGAAGTGCGGCGACGCCAGATCATACCCGCGGCTGCGAAGAGGGTCGTTCCGAGCAGCAGTAGGCTGGAGGGTTCGGGCGTAGCGGAGGGGTTGTAGATGGTGCCGTTGATATCGACATTCGCAACATCAGCAATCTGACTGCCCGTGAAGCCGCCGTCGAGATCGACATAAATCGTGCTGATATCGACGCTGCCTACCTGGCTGAGAAAGTCTGCCCAGGTTATCGCCGGATATCCCGAGTTGTATCCGCCGAAGTTGTTGCTCTGGACAACGGCATCGGTGGAGAGAGCGAAGTTGCCGGTCGACTCGTAAGTGCCGGGGTGGGGGTCGGTGAATCCTCCGCTGCTGTTCGGTACACCAAAGTAGAGGTAAGCTTCGTTGCCGCTTGAGTCGGCGAGGGAGAAGCGCGGGGCGCCCCCGTCGGTGGTGCCTTCCAGCATCTGGAAGTCAGCGCTGAGTGTTGTGAGGTCGTTGGCGGTGAGGGTGCCGTTGATCTGGAATATGACACCGGAGTAGGCGGGCGAACCCGAACTGAGAGAGGTGAGCTGCCAGATGGGCGGACCGTACGGGCCCGATACAAGGGTTGTGCCTCCGTAGGTGCTGACCGTGGCGGACTGTGCGGAAAGGCTGGGAACAGCCAGGACGAGGGAGAGGGAGAGGAGAGAGGTGAGTGCAACTACTTTCTTCATGGGGCCTCCGGGCCTGAATTAGCGGCAAATCGCGCAGTTCCCGGATGAATGCCCGGAGGGGAGCCCAAGGCCCGAACGCAACTGAGAGTGCTCGATGAGTCGCGGGACGAGTGTTATGTATCGTGGCCCGATTTGCAAGAAATCATTAGTAATGAGCAGGCGTGGTTACGTGGAAAAGTCTTGCGGAGGGATGGGCGGAGCGATAGATGGCGGGTCCCTGTCCAACAATTCTCTTTTTTAGAAAGGAGGTTGTATGAAGCGACGCGCGGTCAAATCTGCTCGCCGGTGGTGACGTCGGCGACAAGCTTGATGAGACGGATGGCGTCGGCGGGGAGCTTGGTGAGTTTGGAGTACTGGCGGATGGTGGCCTCGTCGGGTGCGGTGAGGATGGAGAAGATTTTGTCCTCGGTGACGTAGGACTCGATCCATTGCACGCGGCCGCCGAAGGATTGGAGGGCGGTGCGTGCGAGATCGCTGAGGATCTTGAGCTTTTCGGGCGAGAGGTCGCCGACTCTCGGGACGGTGCGTTCGACGATGAACTTGGGCATGGGAACCTCAGGGGTTTGGATTTTGGTGCAAACCTGGTTCGATGGCCCGAATGAGACCGCCATTATAAGCAGAGAGAGCGGAAGGCTTTTCGCGGAGTGCGGAAGCGGTCGGCCGCGAGGTGCGGACAGGATGCCCTTTGAGGCAGAGTTTGTAAATGTCAATCTGCGGGTGGGAGGGCCATTCGGCGTCTGGCCATGCCACACAATTAGCTTTTGTGACGTTGGGAATTCTGCGTGAGCCGTTCTACGAGTCGGAAAGAGGGAAACTACCCATGGAGCGCCCAAAGAGAATCCCGATTTAATCCAGAGTTGATGCGGATTCCTGAGACGGCCGTGGCGAAACGCTTGATTTTGACCGGACCATGCCGTAGTCTCCTCAAATCACCCTCGAATCCTTAGGTAGTTTGTGATAAAGCGCTGTGGCGCTCGTCTATTCGTTTACAAAAGCAGCTACCTGGAGCGCACCGTGGATTCACAGGAAGCCGACAGGCTCTGCGAGTTTCTTCACAAAACAACTCGTGTGAACCCGCACCGGAAGCCGGGGCAGCAGCTCGTGGATCTTGTGCAGTCGATCTTTGACGTTGAGGCGGTCGCCATTCTGGACCTGGATCTGCGAGAGATCTACAAGACCGGCGAGTGGTTCGATGATTTGGAAGCGATACTCAAGAACATCAGTCTGTTCGAGACTACGAGTGAAGACCGTGAGACGGGCTTGATTCGCCGGGTTCTCAGAGTCGGCCAGTTGCCAATTGGTGCAATGCTTCTGCGCGGAGAGAACACAGCCCAGGCAGCGGACGCTATTGCGGCGATCGTTTCCATCACCTTTGATCGCTATCACGCGTTCGCCAGCGAAAGCCGATCGGAGAGTGCGAGGCAAACCGAGCAGATGCGTACGACGGTGCTCGACTCGCTGGCGCATGCCTACAAGACGCCGCTGACCGCGATCGAGGCTGCCGGCAGCGGACTCGCCGCCATGGGAAACCTCACAGCTCCGCAATCGGAGCTTGTAAGCCTTATCGAAGAACAGGCTAATTATCTGAAGCAGTTGACAAACCGTCTGCTGCGAACCGCCCGGTTGCAGGCTTCTGATCTTGTTCTGCAGGCCGAAAATATAGCCGTCGGGCCGCTCATCGATGATGTTGTGGCAAGTTTGCGCGAGCCGCTGGCTCGCTTCGGCATCGCGATCGCTCTCTCAAGTGAAGACATCGCCGTCCGTGGCGACCGGGGTCTTGTAACTGCTTTGCTTACTCAATATGTGGACAATGCCAGCAAGTACGCCCAGGCGGGAACAAAAATTATGATTGAAGGCGTGGAGAAATCAAACGCTGTGATTCTTTCTGTGCGAAGCGTGGGTCCCGTCATTCCACCCAACGACCAGGAACGCATCTTCGATCGCTACGTTCGCTCGTCGGATTCGGCCAGCCAGGCGTCCGGAACAGGTATCGGCCTTGCTGTTGCCAAGCAAGCTGCACAGGCCCATGGAGGTCACGTCTGGGTAACGAGCACCGAAGCCGGCGTTACCACATTCTATGCATTGTTTCCTCACCTGCCTCATGATGGTGCGAACGAATGAGTACCTATCAGACCTCCACACCGATTCAAGTCCTGGTCGTTGACGATGAGCCGGCCATCCGCCGCGCACTCCGTGCCTCGTTGACGGAACTCGGCTTCATTATCGAGGAGGCGTCTCGAGGAGAAGATGCTATCCAGCTCGTACAGACGAAGACCTTCGATGCTGTGCTGCTCGACATCAATATGCCCGGGATGGGCGGAATCAAGACCTTGCTCAAGCTCCGCGCCATGTTTCCGCGACTGCCGATTCTGATGCTCACCGTGCAGGACAGCGAAGAGAGCAAGATTGATGCACTCGAGCGCGGAGCAGATGACTACATTACGAAGCCGTTCAGCATGCGTGAGTGCATGGCGCGCATTCGCTCCGCCGTACGGCGGGCACAGACCCCGGAACGTCCCGACGACGCGCCGATCGCTATTGGGGAGATCCAGGTTACGCCGGCGCGGCGGACTGTGACAAAGGCCGGACAGCCCATTCACCTTACGCGCAAAGAGTATGAGATTCTCTACTTCCTCATGCTGAATGCGGGGCGCGCAGTCACCTATGGCAAGCTTCTTACCGCGGTCTGGGGTGCGGACTACCGACATGAAGTGGATTACGTAAGGACCTTCGTTCGGCAATTGCGTAAGAAGATCGAGGACGACCCGTCCGACCCTCGCTATCTCTTGACGGACGCCTACGTGGGGTATCGGTTCGCAGAGTGTCCTCTCGAGACCTGATCGCCTCAGTCGAACGTGGATGATAACGGACCGCAGACAAAAAAACGCGGAGGCGAGGCGCGTCGACCTCCTCCTCGATAGGCCTCGGAGCTGATATCGGGGCTCGATTGCTGACAGCGCTATCTATTCTCCTGTTTGCATGTAACCGACTGTTATCCAAATATTTATGGGGGATAAACGGTCGTCCAGCGTTACCGGTAAATCATTATTGACAGTAAACGTGGAGGACGCGTAGTGTCGACGCGTTTAGTGGGCCACCGTATGTCGGCGAAGAAAAGACGGATTTCGGAGAGCGAGCATGAGAGTAGATACACGATCAGTTCGGACGACCGTGCGGATGGCGCTGTTGTTGGTCGCATGCCTGGTGGTTGGAGTCCTCCCCTCGTGTGGCACAGTTTGGTTCTGCGTCTGTGCTTGGCTACGTGCGTGACAACTCGGGAGCGATGGTTCCGGGCGCGACAGTAACTCTGACGAACCTCAGTACGAACGTTTCGCAAACCGCGCAGACTGACAAGGAAGGCAAATACGAGTTTGACTCGGTGCCGATCGGGGACTATCAGATCTCGACTCAAGCCGCCGGTTTCCAGGGGTCAAAGACGGGCACCTTCAACTTATCGACGGACGCCCGTCAGCGCGTCGACGTCGACGTGAAGCCCGGCGCGGTGACCCAAGTGGTAGAGGTCACTGCCTCGGCTCCGCTGCTGGAGACGGAGACAAGCTCCCGAAGCCAAATCATCGGGCAGAGAGAGGTGGAGAATCTTCCGCTGAACGGCAGGTCGTACGCCGACCTGGTGTTGCTCACGCCGGGTGTGCGGAAGTCCATGCTGGAGAACCAGACGGCGTCAAGCCGCGAAGCCTCATTCAACATCAACGGCCAGCGGTCGGCGTTCAACGAATTCCTGATTGATGGACTGGAGAACAGCAACTACGGCACCTCCAACCAGGGCTTTGAAAATGAGAACATCCCGCCTTCTCCGGATGCGGTGAGCGAGTTCCGGGTGGAATCGAATAACTACTCGGCAGAGTACGGCCGCATGCCTGGCGCGGTGATCAACGTCTCGACGCGGAGCGGAAGCAATCAATACCACGGTGCAGCGTGGGACTATTTGCGCAACACGGATCTGAATGCGTTCGGACCGATACAGACCGCGACCGGCAATAAGCCGGGCCTAATCCGGAACCAGTTTGGCGGGACGACCGGAGGATTCATTCGCCGCGATCGGACATTCTTCTTCGCCGACTACGAAGGTGTGCGCCAGATCTTCACCTATCAGCAGGCAGCCGTGACCCTGCCCGACGCTGAGCAACGGCTCGGTCACTTCGTTCTGCATACGGTCAATCCGAGCGACCCGAACAACGGCAAGCCGATACCGCTCTACAACCCGGTTACGGGCGTGACCTACACATCGGGCGACGTCTCGGCTGCGTCGACTCCGTTTGCTCTCGCTGTCCTGGCTGCGCTTCCGGCGAACAACGTGACGGGGCTGAACAACAGTCTGGCTCCCGCCTACAACAACATCACGAACAACTACAGCAACGCTCCGCGCGGAACGATCAACGACGACAAGGGTGATTTCCGGGTAGACCAGAACTTCGCGAAGTGGAAGCTCTTCGGTCGCTACAGCGAGCACCGGGCTGCGATCTTCGATCCGCCGACAGTGGGCGGGCCGTCTGGCGGCAACGCAAACTCGCACGTGAATATTCAGAACCGGCAGATCGCCGGAGGCGCAACCTGGATCATCAGCCAGAACAAGCTGCTGGATATTCGGTTCGCATGGACGCGCAATATCGGCGCGAAGGTGCCCTACACGCAGGGACAGCCGTCGCTGCTTATAAAGTACGGCATTACGGACGGCATTCCAACAGATCCGAGCATCGTGCGCACCCTGAATGCCCAGTCCATTACCGGGTTTACGCAGCTTGGCAACCAGCCGGCCAGTCCGCAGTTCCAGGATCCGACGATCTATAACCCGAAGATCAACTACACGTGGGTGCGCGGGCGGCACTCGATGAAGTTCGGGTACGAGCAGCAGTTGATTCACACGGTCGTCAACGACTTCAACCCGAGCTACGGGCAGGACAACTACGCGAGCCGTTACGCCGCGGGACCGACGATAGCAGGGGTGCCGTTTTTCCCGAACTGCTCTACTACCGTGACCACACGCTGTAACCCAGTGGATACTGCTGCAGGGAACACCACGACGACGCAGATTCAGCAGGCACAGGCCGTTGCCGACTTTCTGTTCGGCAATCGTTCGTCGTACTCGCTGACCAACTACACCGTTGTCAATCTGCGGCAGCGCTACTTCGCGGGCTACTACCAGGACGACATGAAGGTCACGCCGTCGCTGACGCTGAACATGGGCTTGCGCTATGAGGTCATGACGCCGCAGTTCGAGCGCGACAACCGCCTGGCCAACTTCAATCCGGCAACGAGTTCGCTGACACAGGCCAGTAATGGAAGCCTGTACAACCGTACGTTGGTACATACACCGTCGAAGAACCTGGCTCCGCGATTTGGCTTCTCGGACAGCCTGAATCCGAAGACTGTTTTGCGCGGTGGATACGGCATTGTGTATGTGCAGTTCAACCGTGCCGGCGGCGAGAACAACCTGACTTACAACGGGCCCAATGTCGTGAACGCGACGGTGAACAACAACAACTCCGTCTATCCGACGCCCTCGAGCCTTTGCACGAATGACACGCAGGTTCAGACAAACTGCTTCCGCCAAACGCAGCAGGGATACTCGAACATTCTCACCAGCTCGGCGTACTTCAACCCTTTGAACGTGACCTCTCGTTACATCGATCCGAACTTCAAGACGGGATACGTCCAAAGCTTCTTCGTTGGAGTGCAGAAGGAGTTCGCCGGCGGAATTCTGTTTGATGTGGCGTATATCGGCAACAAGAGCACACACCTTCAAGTCCTGGCCGATTACAACCAGGCGGCTCCATGCCTGTCGGCACTATCGAGCGCCTGCGGCACCTACCAAAGCCGCCGTCCAGTACCGACCTTCGGCGACATTGAAATCGCCTACGGTGGCGGACCGGCGAATTTCAACTCACTGCAATTCAAAGGTGAGAAGCGGATGGGCGCTCTTTATCTGCTGAACTCGTTTACCTGGAGCCGGGCATTTGATGAGGCTTCGGGACACCTTGAGCAGAACAATGGCGATACGTCGCGCGTGAACTTTGCGAACCCGCGGGGCGACTATGGCCCATCGAGCTACGATCAGCCGATCGCCAATGTGACGTCGATTGTGTATGACCTGCCGTATGGACATGGAAGGCGCTACGGCTCCAGCTCCAGCGGTCTAACGAATGCACTCCTCGGAGGGTGGCAACTGACGGTCATCAACACGATCACCAGCGGCCTTCCGTTCAACATCATCTACTCGAGCTCCTCGAGCAGCACAACGACGGCGCAGCTGAACGGAACCGGCGGATCGACGATCGGTCAATTGTTCAGCACGGATCTTGTTAATCTGCGCCCGCAGCATATCGCCGGAGCGCCTCTGAAAGGCAACACGATTACCGTGCTGCCCAGCAGCAATATCAACGGCGTGACGAAGAGCCGTGGACTGCAGGGCTATCTGCCTGGCGGAGGAACGTATACGAGCTACGACTATCCGTCGTTTACGCGTTACGGAAATACGTCGGCGTGGGGAAATGTCTCGCGCAACAGCCTGCGCTCATACGCGTACTACAACACGGACCTGGGACTGCATAAGCAGTTCCCGCTCGGCACCGAACGGGTGAAGCTCGATCTCCGTGCAGAAGCATTCAACATACTGAACCATACCAACTGGCAGACGCCGGACACCAACATTTCCGACGGCACGTCGTTCGGGACCATCACGACCGCATTCCCGTCGAGGCAGTTGCAGTTCGCAGCGAAGGTGTTGTTCTAGGGAGTCGCTATATGGAGTGAGTGAGGACCGATTTGGGTTCCCCGCACTTGTGTGTCGTCAAAATGGGAGGACGATTGAAAAGAACCGCGATGACTCTGGCGCTGCTGATGGTGAGCGGCGCTGGCGGGGCTCGGACCCAAATGACTGCTGCGCAGGACAAGGTCGTGCACCTGAACCAGATCCAGGTGATTGGCTCTCACAACAGCTACAACCTTGGATTTGCACCCAGCGAGGAGAAGTACGCGCGGAGTCGGAACCCCAAGAGCTATGAAGGTCTGGAGTACCATCACGCATCGCTGACAGCGCAGCTCAACGGCGGCGTGCGACAGCTCGAGATCGATATTGTGCAGGACCCGAAGGGTGGACGGTTCGCACATCCCAGGATTGTTGAGCTCACCAAGGAGGCAGGTCTGCCTGCTGATCCGGACTTCGATCCGAATCACGAGATGGAGAAGCCGGGATTCAAGGTAGTTCACATTCCGGACCTGAACCAGCGCAGCTCCTGTCTGTTGTTCACGGATTGCCTGCGCGAGATCCGGACGTGGTCCAAGGCTCACCCGGAGCATGTGCCCTTGTTCCTTCTGATCGAAACGAAGCACGGCAGAACGACGTCGATTCCGAACAGCGTCGAGGCCGAACCGTTCACAACGGAGACATTCGACGCGCTGGATAAAGAGATCCGCTCGGTCTTCTCTGACGATGAGATGGTTTTGCCCGACCAGGTGCGCGGCAAATATCCCACGCTGGATGCGGCGGTACGCGCAGGAAACTGGCCTACGCTGGCTCAGTCGCGAGGGAAAGTGATCTTCCTGATGGACCAGAAGAACGCCGGCCCGGCATACACAGCCGGCCATCCGCTGCTTCAGGGACGAGTACTGTTCACGAACTCCGATCCGGGCAAACCCGATGCAGCCTTCGTGGAGGAAAACGAAGGCACGCCGCAGGTGATCGATCAACTGATTCGCGAAGGTTACATCGTACGTGCGCGGGCAGATGAGAATACCGCTGCCGCGCGGACGAACGACACGACGCGGAGGGATGAACTCCTGCACTCCGGCGCGCAGATGATCAGCACGGACTACCCGCTCTCGGAACCGTCGAAGTGGACCGGCTACAGTGTCGGGTTTGCGAACGGGCTGCCCGCGCGGTGCAACATCATCAACGCGCCCCGAGGCTGCCGGGACGATCTTCTGGAACCGGGAGCGAAGAGCGGAGGCACACCTTCGCCGGAACATCATCCAGTGGAGGCAACGCGGCCGCAGTAGCCGCGAGTGAATCTCAATCGTCTGCGTGGACGTCCATAGCTTATCGCCACCGGACTCAGCCGTCTTTCCAGCAATGGAAGATTGACCGCGGAGCGTCCAACGGAGAGGGTTCTTGGCTATTCGCCTCAAAGATATTGCGCGGGACCTGGGCATCTCGACGGTAACGGTCTCGAAGGTCCTTCGAGGGAATAAGGACATCAGCGAGAAGACGCGCGCGCGTGTACTGAAGCGCATGCGAGAACTCAACTACAAGCCGAACATGCTCGCCCGCGGCCTGGCTAGCGGACGAACCTATACGGTGGGATTGGTCGTGCCTGACCTGGTCCATCCGTTCTTCGCGGAGTTCGCGAAGTCTCTGGCCGGAACACTGCGCGGAGCGCAGATGGCTCTCCTCCTGGCTTCTGCCGAAGAGAACCCGGAGTTGGAGCAGCAGGAGATCAGAACTCTACTGGGCCGCAATGTCGATGTACTGCTGATTGCGTCCTGCCAGGCGCAATTGAAGAGCTTCTATGAGCTTGGCGATGAGAGGACCCCGTTTCTTCTTGTCGACCGGAACTTCCCGTATCTTGCAGCGCACTTCGTGGGATCGGACGATTACGAGATAGGCCGCCTAGCGACAGAACACCTGATCTCAACCGGCAGGCGCCGCATTGCGCATATCGGTGGCCGGGCGATGAGTCCATCGGTGGAGCGCCTGCGAGGTTATCGCGATACGTTGCGTCGACATCAGCTGGATTCTCCGGAGGATCGTATTGTCACGCGAGAGCGGGTTGAAGAGTCGGGCGACGAGGCGGGTTACCAGGCGATGCAGGAGTTGCTGAAGGTACGCCATCGGCCCGATGCAGTCTTCTGCTACAACGACCTCACCGCAATTGGGGCGATGGAGGCCGTACGTGTGGCCGGCCTGACTGTCCCCGGAGACATCGCATTCGTCGGAGCGGGCAACCTGCGCTATGCAAGGTATCTGCGGGTGCCGCTGACCAGCGTGGACCAGCACCCGGAGGTATTGGGGTTACGCGCGGGCGAACTTGCGCTCGAAGTTATGGCGAAACCCGATCTGCCGTCCAGATCCGTTCTGTTATCTCCACGATTGGTAATACGTCAGTCGAGCGTTGGCGATGCTGCGGTCTAAGACACAAACGAGTGGAGGAGGGAGCGAGCGATTTTCTGGCCATTGTTGAGTGATTGGGCTTGCCATTTGTCGATAATTGCCCTTATAGTTACCGGTAACGCATGGTTCACGGGAACCCCGGGGAGTCAAACACATGGACACCGCATCGCAGCTTCCGGAAGTTGAACGCAATCCGTTGTCACCCGACATGGATGAGTGGGAAGAATTCCTGGAGGGCCGCTACAAAGAGGGCAAGTCTCAGGACGAGTTTCGCAAGTACGATGCGGAGGCGAACCCCGGCGTGGCTGAGTTCTATCGCCTGAATCACAAGTACCAGACGCACGAGTACGTTCTCGCAAAGGAGAAAGAGTACTTCGGACTGACGCGTGGTCAGAAGAGCATCTGGGAAGCGGCTGAATATCTGAACACCCTGGTGGATGACAGCGATCCGGATACGGACCTTACGCAGCTCGAACATCTCTTACAGACTTCAGAGGCGATTCGTGAGGACGGGCACCCGCGTTGGATGGTCGCTACGGGCTTTGTTCACGATCTGGGCAAGTGCCTTTGCCTGTATGGTGAACCGCAGTGGGGTGTGGTGGGCGACACGTTCCCGACGGGATGCGCGTACTCCGAGCAGGTCGTATTTCCGGAGTACTTTCAGGCGAACCCTGACAATGACAATCCGGCGTACAAGACGAAGTACGGCATCTATGAGCCGAACTGCGGCCTCGACAAGGTGAAGATGTCGTTCGGACATGACGGCTACATCTACGAGGCGATGAAGAACTATCTTCCGATGGAATCGCTCTACATGCTGCGCTACCACTCGTTTTACGCATGGCATCGTCATGGTGCTTACGACCACCTCTGCAACGAGCAGGATCGTGCCATGTTGCCATGGGTGCTGAAGTTCAATCCATACGACCTCTACTCAAAGGGGCACACCAAGCCCAATTTCACGGAACTCAAGCCGTACTACGACGATCTGTTTGCGGAGTTCTTCCCCGCGAAGATCGCCTGGTGAGTATAGAAATCATTATCGAGAGCAATGCTACGTAGTCTCCACGGAACGAACTTAGATTCGCTGAACGCAGCAGATGCTCCGTGCACCAGAAAAGGAGCGTGTATGTATCGCATCAAAAGTTTCGTATTCCTTGTTGTTACTGCCGTCCTTCAGTCGGCACCCAGTTTGGTTGCGCAACAGCAGGTGTTTGACGCAAAGGTTCCCTTTCAGTTCTCCGCCGGAGACAGGACCTTGCCCGCCGGGGAATACCGCCTCACTCGCCATAACGACTTTCTTAACGTTGAAAATCGCGGCGACTACAGTTCTGCGCTGATCCTTGCCTCAGGCACTGATTCATCCAGCGACGGCCAGGTCCATTTGGTCTTTGACCATGTGAATGACCTCTATTTTCTGCGAAAGGTCGTCGCCCCAGCCGGCAGCATCGAACTCGCCGTTTCCAAGACGGAGAAGAAAGCAGAGATGGATCAGCGTCGCCTCTCCAGCGCGAATCCTCCCGTCGCATCTGCGCCGGTCGCGATTATCGGGGGCCAGTAACTCGCGCGAGAGATCACCGGACCTGTAATTCCGGTGATCTCTTCCGCATTTCTCAAGTTCCGAGCGGGCCTTCTCGAATGGAGGCGATCAAGCAAGATGATGACCCAGATCACAAGATCGGAGCGCTCGCTTCACGAGATTCACCGGGCGACGCATTCCCTGAACCTCGTCGTTCGTCACAATTCCGCGTCGTGGGCCAAAGGCAAAACATCCGACAAGGGACATTTTCCTATGGCACCAATAACTCCCTCTGCGGCGGCTGTGAAGGCTGACACAGATGTGCTCTTCAGCGCGTTGTACGCAGAGCTGCATCGACTGGCGAAGTGGCAGCTTGCCCGGCAGTGGACACCGGCGGCACTGGGCGTAACCACACTCCTGCACGAGGCCTACCTGAACCTGGCGAAGAGTGCGGACGTATGCTTTCCTGACCGCGCTCATTTCATGGCCTACGCGGCACGCGTTATGCGTGGACTCATCATCGATCGTGCACGCGCGCGCAGCTCCGCCAAAGGCGGCGGCCGGTTTCACCTCACCGTTCTTACCCTGGACCGCTTGCAGAGCCCCATTGACGCGGGCGAGCTATCTCAGATCAGTGATGTTCTCGAAGAACTGGCTGCGATTGAGCCGGAACTTGCCACAATCGTCGATCTCCGGTTCTTCTGCGGCTTCTCGTTTGCGGAGATCGCAGCCATGCAGTCCGTTTCGGAGCGCACCGTGCAACGCAAGTGGGAAAAGGCACGGATCTACCTGCATGGCAGTCTCAACGGAGATTCACGCCAATGATCAAAGTCCACTCAACACCGCACAAGGACGAATGGCGTCTTCTCAGCCCGTTTCTCGACCGTGCGCTTGAACTCGAAGGAGACGAGCGTCGCGCCTGGATCAACGAGCAGGAGCCCGAGATCGCCGGCTGGTTGGAAGCCATGCTGCTCGAGCACAGCATGCTCGTCACTGACAGATTCATGGAAAACGGCTGTGTCGATCTTCCATCCACGACGGCGACGCTCGCCGGTCAAACCGTTGGCGTCTTCAAGGTCGAGTCCCAGATTGGTCACGGCGGAATGGGAACCGTCTGGCTCGCCAGACGCAACGACGGTCGCTTCGAGCGCCAGGTCGCTCTCAAGTTTCTCAACTTCGGCCTCCTCGGTCGCGCCGGGGAAGAGCGTTTCCGGCGTGAAGGCAGAATTCTCGCGCTCCTCGCTGACCCCCACATCGCCGAGCTCATCGACGCCGGCGTGACGGACACCGGTCATCCCTATCTTGTTCTTGAGTATGTCGACGGCGAGCGCATCGACCGCTACTGCGACCAGGCTCGTCTCGACGTTGACTCGCGGATTCGCCTCTTTCTGCAGGTGCTGGACGCTGTTGCAACAGCACACGCCAATCTGATCGTGCACCGCGACATCAAGCCTTCCAACGTCCTCGTGCGCAAAGATGGCGAGGTCAAGCTCCTCGACTTCGGAATTGCCAAGCTCATCGAAGACGACGTTGAGACGGGGCTCCCGACAACATTCACGACCGCTGGCTCAGCTCTCACTCCCGAATTTGCTGCCCCCGAGCAACTCAAAGAAGAGCCCATCACCGCTTCGACGGACGTCTACGCGTTAGGTGTTCTGTTGTACCTTCTTCTCACCGGACAGCATCCTTTCGGTCACGCTCTGAGCTCACCCGCCGAACTGATAAAGGCTGTCGTCGATACCCAGCCCATCCGTCCATCCGACGCAATCTCTGCTCAGCCCGGCTTCTACGCCGAGAACGAAGCACAGGCTGCGCTGCGCTCCGCTTCCGTCGAAAAACTGCACCGCGCCCTACAAGGCGATCTTGACACCATTCTGCTCAAAGCTCTCAAAAAAGATCCGCGAGAGCGCTACGCATCCGTGAGTTTGTTTGCGAGCGATCTTCGCCGCTATCTCGAATGCGAACCTATCGGAGCTCGCCCCGACACGCTGATGTATCGCGCCAGCAAGTTCGTCCGCCGCAATCGCATCGCGGTTGCGCTCACAGTCCTCGCCTTTCTCGGCATAGCGGCCGGAGCCGCCGGCACGCTGTTGCAATCCAGAACCGCGCGCACGCAGCGTGACCTCGCATTACATCAGCTCTCACGGGCCGAACGCATCAGTGACCTTAACGAGCTTTTACTGAGCGACGCTGCCCCCATGGGGAAGTCTATCGCCGTCGATCAACTGCTCGATCGCGAAGAGCGTGTCATCGCGCACGAATGGAATTCGAATAGTCCAAACCACGTCGAGCTTCTGCTCTCCCTTGGAAGCCAGTACTCCAGCGAAGATCAAAACGACAAAGCTCTTCGCGTTCTCAACAACGCTTACGCCATCTCGCGTAACCTCCCCGACGTAGCGATTCGAGCCAAAGCCTCCTGTGTTCTCGCCGGTGCGCTGGTTCCCGTAGGTGAGCTCGCGCGCGCCGAGCAGCTCTATAGCGAAGGGCTCCATCAACTCGGCAACTCTCCGGACTTCAGATCCGAGCGAGCTTCCTGTTTACTGCACGGAAGCGAGGTCGCCTCCCGCAGCGGAAATTCCGAGGAAGCCATTGCGCGCGCACGAGCAGCCGAACAGGCGATCCAGGGGTCGCCGCTTCAGTGGAACCTCCAGGGACTTAACGTTCTCACCAACCTAGCCATGGTGCTCGGCGATGCCGGCAAATTCCGCGAAGCCGACAAGCGCTTTCAGGAGGCCTCTGCCCTTATATCGCGGCTCGGATACGACGACTCTCAAAAGGCTGCAAAACTCTTCAACGGTTGGGCTCTCACACTCGCCTACGACGGCCGCCAGCTCGAGGCCGAAAAAATCTACCGTCGCGCACTCGACATCAGTCGCAGCGAAGACGGCGACCGGGCCGTCGCGCCCAATCTGTTATTCAACTATGCGTCCCTTCTCCACCAACTCGGCCGACGAGATGACGCCGCACGGTACCTACAACTCGCCGGCGTCAGGGCTCAGGCGCTCCATGACAACGTCGTCGCGGACGATGTCGATCTCCTGCGCGCCGAAATGTACACCGACCAACGTCAGTTCGCAAAAGCCTCGATGTCGCTGGACGATCTCGAAATCAGGCTGCGCCGGAGATATCCGCCAGAACACTACGTCTTCGCGGAGATAGCCTCGGCCCGGTCTGCCGCGGCTCTCGCTCAGGGCAATGCGGCCTCGGCGACGCGCTTCGCGCATCGGGCGATCGCACTTGATGAGGCTTCCATCCGTAGAATCGGTCAGTGTGCAGCATATCTTCCCACTCTTCTCGTTCGACGATCCCAGGTTGAACTCAGCGGCGGTGACGCAGAATCTGCAGCCGCAGACGCGCGTCGCGCCCTTGAGATGCTTCGCGACGAAGCGAAGAGCGGAATCCCTTCCAGTAATGTAGGACGCGCCAATCTCGCACTCGCTCGGGCTCTTGACTCTGCAGGCGAACAGGATGAGGCTCAGCCGGCATTTCGCACTGCCTACGCGAACCTGCTCACTACTCTCGGCTCTGATCACCCCGACACTCGACTCTCTCGCGAGCTCGCCGAGGTCCGGCTGCCGAGTCACTAACGCGCTGGCGATGACATTCGTTGTCAGCAATCAACGTGTCCTGAAGTAGATCTTTGAACTGCTCTGATGCTCGCGCCAGACATAGCCTACCGAACTGGGCATCCGCACCCGCAGATGCGTGAGGCCGTCCTTGTCGCGCATCGTCATGCGAATAGACGGCCCCCTTGCCTGATGCAGTGAAGGAGATATCCGCACGTACCACGCCGTGGTTCGTGAGGATAGGCCAGTTGTGCGCTTCCATATTTTTCCAACTGGGCGGAAGCCGGGGAAGCAGGACGGTTGTACTGGGGTCCGAGTCATCGACACCCAGGATCAGGCGAGCTACCTTGAGCGGCTCCGCAACGTTGACAAGATTCAATGCGCCGCAACCTGCCGCCAGATTTACTCTGCCCACTGCGAGTGGCGAGTAATAGCGTTCGTAGAAGAAATAGGGTGAAGTGCGCGAGAGTTGGTACTCGGGAATTGGCTGATATGTTGCATCGGCAAGCCAGCGCAGCGCTTTGTCGGCCATCTGCAAGTGGTCGGTCAACAACATCGTCTGCAGCGCATACCCCTGGCCATAGGAGGGACTGGTAAGCGCGCCGCCGCCAATGGAATCAAACTGAGTCCATATACCGTATCGGTCAAACTGCTGCTTGCGTTCAGGCTCCTCATAGATCTTCTCGAAGGTCTTCTCGCTGTGCCGCATTACGTCAGGTTCGGTGGCTAGCGGCTCCATCCCGAGCACATCCGAGCTCATGGATGCCACGCCATTCATTCCGCCGAATCCGAGATTAACCTTGGCCATCAGCACGCGAGGCTCCGCCTTCAACGTCTGCGGATCCACGGCCCAAAGCCAGCTACCGTCGGGTGCAACGAGATATCTCTGCATGCTTTCGCGCAGTTTCAATGCGAGCGATGCGTCCTGCACCGATTGTTCCGTCAACCTCAGTGCCTTCTCCATGCGGGACACGGCATCGAGGGCCAGCCGCACAAGATTGTTCTGCACAAGGTTGACGCAATCGCCGGAGACCTGCATCCCGCAACCGAACTCGCCGGTGCCCGAAAGCAGCGGCTGCTTGCTCAACAAGTATCGGAAGTAAGCGACAGGCGAGGTGTCACTCAAGAGGAAGGATTGAATCTCACGCCGCGTCGGATTCTCCGCGGGGAGATGCTCCCAAAGCAGTACCATTCCGATCACAATCGCCGAACTGCCATCCAACTCTGTGCCGGAAGCCTTCTTATCCCCGCGAAAGTATCGAGGATAGGAATAGAAGCCGTCCTTATTCTGACCAACAAGCTGGATCAGGCAATGGGCGAGAAGGGCGGCGTGCTCGTAATCGCCCCACATTGTGAGTTCGCGAAGATATGTGCCCGCGTCACGCGACCACATCGTGCCGTTCCATGGCTGGCCAGCCGGCGAGGCGTTTACAAAACCCGCCGGCTCGCCGTTGGCCGCCACGGGAACGAAATCCTTCTCTAAAACACCTTGAAATGATGCCTCGATCTCCTTCGTGAAGAGAGCTGCGCTCGAGCTCCCGTCGAACGACAGGGAAGCGACGTGATCGCTCGATGAGGCGGAGTGGGCAAGCGCCTGTGCGAATGACGTGTGAAAAACGCCGAGCAATAGGCCGAGCGCGGCGATCCGAAGAGGAAGACTGGAAAAGGCTGGCATATTGTTCGCGGCTTCGTCGTCAGTTTGTTCCGGAGGCTTCCATGCCCAATCAGGCGCGGGCCCCTTGTAAGGGGCGGGGCGTGGCTCCAGCCGGCGTGCTCGCATCTGCCTTGTGCTGCCTGAGGGCTGAATAGGCCTCGACGACGTTCGGCGGGAAGGTCGCCATCATGGAGTCGAGATCCTTCTGAAGCTCGGCGACGAGATCGGGATACAGATGCGCGATGTCGTAGCTCTCCTCAGGGTCTTGGGAGAGATCGTAGAGCTCCGGGTGCTGGAGCCACGCGCTGCTGCGGGCAGCTGTGCTGCGGTCATTAACGTAAATTTCCCCCTTCTCACATTGAGCTACACGAAGCTTGAAGGAGCCTTTGCGAATGCAATGGATGTCATTGCCTCCTTCGCCCATCGGGCTGAAGTAGAGGATGTGCTTGCGCGGAAGATCCTTGTCTTCTCCGAACAGAATGGGGGAGATGTCGATCCCGTCGAGTGGCTTTTCAGGAAGGCTGAGGCCGCACTGCGCGACGAGTGTGGGAAGAATGTCGAGGTTGGAGCACCAGGCGTTTGCCACCGAGCCGGCTGGAATGTGGCCCGGCCATTTGGCAAGGAAGGGAACACGGAAGCCGCCTTCAAAGGTGGACGCCTTGCGTCCGCGCAATGCGCCGGGATTGCCCTGATACCAGGGGCCGTGATCGCTGGTGAAGCATATGAGCGTGTCGTCGGTGAGGCCTTTACGCTCGAGCGCGCGGACGACCTCGCCGACGCTCCAGTCGATCTCAGCGATGCAGTCACCGACGTTGCCGAACTTTGTCTTGCCGCGGAAGCGCTCCGAGCCGCGTGCCGGCTCGTGTGGGTAGGAGAACGCGAAATAGAGGAAGAAGGGATCGCCCTGATTGTCGTCGATGTACTTGACGGCCTCCTCGGTGTAGAGAGGTGTGAGCTGTGTGCGATCCGTGTCTTCGTCGAGGTTCGTGAGATCGCGGATCAGCGGAAGCGGCTTCATGTCGATGCTGTACGGAACGCCGTAGAAGGAGTCGAAGCCGCGATTGGTCGGGAGGTACTCGGGTTTGCTGCCGAGATGCCACTTGCCGATGGCTTTCGTCTTGTAGCCATGCGTGTGAAACAGGTTCGACGCAAACGTTTCGTCGACCGAAGTCCCGAAATCTCCCTGCGGACCAAAGGCCCCAGTTGTTGCGCAACGCGCTCCGTAGCGGCCGGTGAGTACGGCGGCGCGCGAGGCAGAGCAGATGGGATGCCCGGCATTCAAGTGCGTGAAGCGCATGCCATGAGCGGCGAGCGCGTCAAGGTTAGGTGTTGGCAGCTTCGAGCCATAGCATCCGAGGTCTCCGAAACCAAGGTCGTCGCAGATCATGAAGATCACGTTGGGGCGGCGCTTGGATTTCGCTGGCGAGGAAGAGCGTTTGGATACAGGCGCAGGAGGCAGAGGAGCGGCTAACGCGGAGATAGCTGTGCTGGACGCGATTCCGGAGGAGAGCAGAGCGAGAAAGTTGCGGCGATTGACCATTGGTTCCTCAGCGCAGCAGTGAGTTGTGAAGGTTGATGAAATTCATGTGCAGCAGGGAGTAGCAAAACTACCCGCGAGCAGTGTAATCGATTATGAATGATTGACAAGCTCTTATTCCGACCCATAGCATCGCCGCAACCGAACCTTCCTGGGATCGAGAGGAGCTGGAACTTGCAGGCAGAACGTAGACCCGTCTTATTTTCACTGGCTTGTGGCATCGAAGCGAAAATGCAACTCCTCCTCCTCCGAACGCGAACGAAACGCCTCCAGCATTCGAGACAGAAGCCGGCTGCGTTGCGGGATTGGGCTCACGGCGTGCGTCCTGGGCCTGGGTCTTCCTCTGCGGGCGCAGACCGCGCAGGGCCTCAGCAAAGTATTTCAGATGGGAGCGTTTGATAGGTCTCCGCTGGGGTTTCGCGGCGGCGAACCGAAGGAACCAGTGACGTTCGTAGTGGGGAAGAGCGATCCTGCGAGAGATTGGTACGGTGCGCAACCGGCGGGTTCTCCGACTGAACGGAAGGGTGCGGAGGCTGCTGCGGCGCCACGCACGATTCAGTTCGCGATCGAGGGTGAGCCTGCGCCGGCGTATCGGCTGCATCTTGCCGTCACGCTGGGAGATCGCGCAGTGCCGGCCATCGCAGTCACGATCAACGGGCGGCGCGGTGTCTTCTATCTCTCGTCAAAGCTGAACTCTGTTCTGGGCGGCATGGACGACCAGTTTGAGTCCGCGTATGTGCCTGCCGATGTCTCGATTCAGTTTCCGGGAAGCTATCTGCACAAGGGAACCAACTCGATTGCGCTCGAGGTGCTTCGCGTCGATGAGCCCGCGAATCTTCCCGCAGCGGTGAACTACGACGCGATTGAGTTGGATAGCTCCCAAGCGACACCCGCGAGTGCGCCGGCGTCCATCCAGCCGACGGTTTTTTACAAGCGCAACGGAGACAAGTTGACCGAGCTTGTCGATGTCTTCGTGCAGGACAGTGGCCAGAACAGCGAACTGGATCTGGAGTTGAACGGAGCACACTACAAACAGCCGCTTCACGCAAGCAGCGGCTTTGGCGAGCAGCGCTTTGAATTCGACGTGCCGGAGTTTGCGGCAGGAACTCAGGCGCATCTTTCCTGGACGGGCGCAGGGAAGACAAACCATCTGGATGCAGCGATCGATCCGCAGAAGAAGTGGAATGTGCTGCTGGTGCCCCACATCCATTTGGACATCGGGTATTCGGACTACCAGGCAAAGGTGGCCGCGATCCAGGACCGCGCCGTTGATGAGGCCATGGACTTTACGAAGCAGGTTCCGGACTTCCGTTACAGCACGGACGGTTCGTGGGTGCTGGACCAGTTTATGCAGACGCGCTCCGCCGCCGATCGCGATCGCCTCATCACAGCGATACGGAAGCAGCAAATCTTTGTTCCCGCCGAGTACGCGAATCTGCTGACCGGTTTCCCCACGACGGAGACGCTGATCCGGTCGCTCTACTACAGCGCAAACTTCAGCCGCGAGCATGGGACTCCCTTCAACTATGCGAACATCACCGACGTTCCATCCTATGGGTGGTCATATGCTTCGGTGCTGGCTGCGGCGGGGATTAAATCTTTTGTCGCGGGACCGAATGGGCGAGAGACGCATGCCCCGGTATTGATTCAAGGTCATCTGAACGAGAGTTCGCCGTTCTGGTGGGAGGGACCGGACGGCAAAAAGGTTCTGTTCTGGTATGCGCGCCACTACTGGGAGATGGGAATTTATTTTGGCACACCTCCGGACATTTCAGTGGCTTACCAGACGGTACCAATGCTGTTGGCGCCCTATCAGCGGCCGGGATATCGCTCCGATTCGATGATCGTCTTCGGATCGCAGCAGGAGAATACGGACCTGTTTGTGCAGCAGGCGAACTTCGCAAAGTCATGGAACGAAATGTACGCGTACCCGAAGATGGAGTACTCCGGCTTCTATGACGCGATGAAGAGGATTGCGGAACCGTTCGGCAACGAGTTTCCAACGGTGCGCGGCGATGGCGGGCCCTACTGGGAGGACGGCATTGGCTCCACTGCGGAGCTCTCCGCGATGGAGCGAAGAACGGAGAGCCGCGGACCTTCTGCGGAGCAGCTCGCGACGGTGAGTTCACTGGTGAATCCGCGTCTTGCGCCCGACAAAGAGAGGCTGGATCGCATGTGGCGCGATATGGTCCTGATGGATGAGCACACCTGGACCTCGCATGACAGCGTGAATGATCCGACAAGCGACGAGACCGCGGTTCAATCTGCGGTGAAGAAGCGCTATGTAGTCGACGCCTCGTCGATTGCGGACTTTGTCGCGAAGAACAGCATGGCAAGCCTGGCGGATTCGATCTCGGCGGCACGCGGCAACCTGATCGTCTTCAACACGCTCAACTGGAAGCGCGGTGGAGCCGTGACCTTCGACCTGCGGCATGGGGATGAAGTCGTCGATTCATCGACGGGTGATGTTGCGCCGGTGGAGACGCTGCATGACGGAAATGCTTTCAGCCACGTGCGGTTTGTCGCGCGTGACGTTCCAGGAAATGGCTACAAGGTCTTTGAGCTACGTAAGGGGCCGGCAGCGCAGGAGCCGAAGGCCACACCTTCAATGGTCCTCGAGAACTCCTTCTATCGCATGAAGCTTGATCCCGCGACAGGAGCTGTTCAGAGCATCTTCGATAAAGAGTTGAAGAAAGAGCTGGTGAATCAGGCGAGTCCGTACAAGTTTGGGCAGTATGTGTATGTCACGGGCGGCGACAGGAAGCCGAACTCGATGCAGACCTACCGGATGGTGCCCTTGTCTCCCGATCTGCAGGTGACGGGCGCGCACGACGGGCATCTCATCTCGTCGGTGCATACGCCGGAGGGCTGGGTGGCCCGCATGGAAAGCACCGACGTCAACACTCCTTCGGTGCAGGTGGAGATTCGGCTGCCCGAGCACGAGAAGAAGATCGAGTTTGTCGAGAACATTACAAAGCAGAAGGTGCTCGCGAAGGAGGCTGTCTACTTTGCATTTCCCTTCGCCATGGACCATCCGGAGTTCAACTACGAGGTCCAGAACGGCGTTGTGAATCCGGCGAAGGACATGTATCCCGGAGCAGGGCACGAATGGTTCTCCGTGCAGCATTGGGTGTCCGTGCAGCAGGATGGAGTTTCGGGCACCGTAATGCCACTGGACGCTGGATTGGTCACGCTGGGCGATATCTATCGCGGTCTGTGGCCGACACATTTCGCGGATCGAACTGGAACAATCTTCTCCTATGCGATGAACAACACCTGGAACACAAACTACGACGCGGGGCAGGGCGGAGAGACGGAGCTTCGCTACGTCGTCACGAGTGCGCCCTCGACGAACGCTGTTGCGCTGAGCCGTATGGGCTGGGAAGAGGCAACGCCGCTTGAGTCCGATGAGATCACCCGGCAGGACAAAGCCGTCGACTCCCCACGCACATTGAATGGAAAGCAGGGAAGGTTTCTCGAAGTCGATGATCCGAACGTTGTGGTGGAGGCCTTGAAGCCTGCGGAAGATGGAAAGGGTGTAATTCTCAGGCTGCTCGATCTCGGAAGTGCCGAGCGGACGGTGACCGTGCGAACACCACTTCTGAACCTGTCGAGTGCGGTTGAGACGGACGCGGTAGAACGGGACCAGCATGCGTTGCCGCTAGAGGGTGCGCATGGCTTCAACGTCACCGTGCACCCCCACGAGATCGTGACGGTGAGGATGCTTTCGACGGAGGCAACCGCCGAACGATGAGATGTTGGGGGGCGATCTATCGCGCGGACTTCGTCGAGCCCAGCGTGTAATTGATCGCTCCCAGCTTTCCCGTCGCCTCATCACGCACCAGGAAGCGCATCCGTACCGCCGGACTCTTCGTCGGAATGTTGACCAGGAGGCTGACGGTGCTCGTGGACGGTTTGCCGCCTGAGGTTTCATCTACCTGTAGCGTGGAGATTTTGAGGGTTCCGTCCATCGCCGCCTTTTTGTTGAACGTCTTGGCTGCAACCGTAACCCTTGCGATGAGCTTGCCGGGGCTGCTCTCCTGCCATGCAAGGTCTCCTGAGCTCAGGATCATCCGAAACTCGTTCGGGTTTCCGGCCACCGGCTCTATGCTCATGTGCACGGCGTCGTAGGCCATCATGCTCTCAGCCGCCACTGCAAAATTCAGCCGAGCGAGGTCAGGCTGCTTGTCGGTTGCCGCTGCCGGCGCAGCATCGGCGGCGGTTGCATAATAGCCCTCGCGTGTCTCCACTCTCAGGCCGGGCTGCTTCACCACGACGCGGATGTTATGAAACGTCGCGAGGTCCGTCCGCGGCACCGAAGGCCTGTACGAAAGTGTGTAGAAGCTCGCCCCATCGCGTGCGCTTCTCGCAATCACCTTGTCCACATCGTTGCGGCCAAAGAACGCATGCCCTCCGCTCGCCCTCGCCATGGCGTCGAAGTCCACCTCCTGGGCAAAGGGGTCGTCTGCGAATCCGTCCGAATCCAGATCGGGCGGCTCCGTCGAAACACCGGCCGGGTCCAATGTATAGAGAGAAACGCGCGCATCGCGGAGCGCGTTCGTGCTCCTCTCGATTACCTGCTTCAGCGCTTGACTCTGAGGGTCCGTCAGCGTCGACGGGTCGAACGGAGGAAAACCGCGCCCAATCCACAGCAGACTCTTGTGTCCGGAGTGGCCTGAGGTCGCTTCAGCGATCTCCATCAATGCCATGAAGGAAGCGTCGAATTGCTCGATTCGCCAACTCGTGCCCTCCATATGCCACGGGTAGGCGGTGAAATGCCGGTCGAGCGCCGAAAGCAGATCCTCCTTTGAGGTTGTGTAGTCGCTCAACAGCGTCAGCCGGTTCAAATCGACCGCAGCCAGCAGCGTGGGATGCTCCAGGGTGTCGCCCTGACTGTCGAGGAACCGCTTCACCGAATATCGAGCGAAGGCCTCATCCTGAAACCGCGTGTTGATCTCGTCCAGCACAATCAGGGTCACCGGAGCGTCCGGCTCTACCCGGTCCAACTCGGCCGTGGAATGGATGGCTGGATTTGGTGCGGTGCGCGAGGGCGGCGGAGTCAGCGAATCAATCGCTTGCGGCAGCTTGTCCTCGTAGACCTGAAAGTCGTCTCGCTTAAGGTTGGGTACCGGATCGCCTTTCGCGTCGGTCACCACCAGGTCCAGGACAATCTCCTGGGCGTTCAATTGCAACGTATACGCATTGGGTTGTTGTCCGCCGGGAGCAACAGGCGCTGACGCCGGCTTCTGTGCGGCCAGCGCGGCGGTCATCGTCATCATCAGGAGGATTAGGCAGCGTTGACTCACGGCATTATTTCCACGGGAGTACATAATCGATTGACATCAATTATCACCGTTTGCTACAACTTCTCAGCGTCCACATTACGACATATTTGAAGACTCTGACTCCGCTCCCCCGGTCCTCAGCGCTGGATCACTACGCTATCAGCCGCAGAACGGCAGGAAGAACAGATCGCACTATTGCGATCGAGATCACAGGAACGTCACGAAGCATGAGCGTCAAACAGAACCAAGTCTCCGCCCAGGCACAAACCAAGCGCACGTTGACACAGCCTTCCAACTCGAATCCAGAGTCGCACCCCCGCGCAATATGGACGCAACACTTCAAGGAGATTGCAGGCATGCTTTGCAAGCACGGAAACACCGCGCTCCAGGGAACTCTGTCTCGGAGAGCACTGATGGCGGTCCTCCTCATCGTTGGGCTCATCGTGTCTGGCGTGCCGAGCTACGGTCAGGTCAATGAAACCGGAACCATTACGGGTACGGTCACGGATCAGACCGGGGCGGTCATTCCAGACGCGTCGGTCGTTATCGCGAACGTGAGTACCGGCGTCTCAACGAAGCTCAAGAGCAACTCCTCCGGTGAATTTACGCAGGTGGGCCTCAACGTCGGCAACTATTCGGTCACGGTGAGCGTGGAAGGGTTCGGCTCCTACGCGCAGAACAATTTTTATCTGGCGCCGACGTCAACCTACACCGTAAAGGTCGTCCTGAGGCCCGGGGAGACGGTCAGCACGGTTGACGTTGCAGCGGATGCGGTTGTACCCGAGTTGACCACCAGCGAGATCTCCACTGAGATTCCGGGCAAGGAAGCGAGCATGCTCGCCCTGAACGGCCGGAACTATCAGGAACTCGCGACCCTGATGCCGGGCGTTGTGAACCTCTCAGCGGGTACCAGTATTGCTACCGGAGGTTATGTCGCCAACAACTCGGTGTCCGTCAACGGCATGGGACGCAGCAGCGTCTTCTATACCCTTGACGGCATCTGGAACGAGGAAACCGGCGACCTGCTGACCAACACGGTTACGCCTCCGCCGGAAGCAATTGACCAGACGAAGGTGCTGCAGAACAACTATTCCGTCCAGTACAACATGATGGGCGGCGCCATGTTCATGGTGCACACCAAGAGTGGTACAGCCCAGTTTCACGGCCAGGCCTGGTACTTTGTCCGCAATGGCAAATTCAATGCGCTGAACTACTTTTACAACGCGCAGCAGGCCGCTTTGAGCACCTCTACAGGCGCTCAAACGAAGAACCTCAATCCGCCGTTCCGCTGGAATATTGGTGGCCTGGGTATCGGCGGTCCGCTGTTCATTCCTCACGTCTACAACACCAACCGCGACAAGACTTTCTTCTACATCAATGGGCAGTACGTGAAGCAGGTCACCTACACTGTCGCGTCGGCGACCTTTCCCACCGCGGACGAGATCAACGGCATCTTCCCGTCGGAGATTCATGATCCCGTCACGCAGAATGACTACCCGGTTTCACCGGGCGGCCCGGCAGGTAATCAGTGGACGATCCCCCAGAACAAGATCGTGCCTCAGGCGCAGGCTCTGCTCAGGGCCTTCGTTCCGCCGGGCATCCAGACCGTTCCGTGCACGCCGTCTCCGGGCAATCAGTGCGACGTCATGCAGCGGTCTGCCAATGACTATCAGCTGACGAATCCGAGCCTCTTCAAACAGTTGAATGTCATGGGCAAGATCGATCATGTCATCAACAACAGGTTCCGACTCACGGGCGAATACTTCCGCGAAGGTGTGCGAAACCAGCTCCCCTCCGCAAGCCGCATGGGCTCACTGTCGCCCTACAACTGGGACCTTTTCTATAACAATGATTCCGCCGCGCAAGTTCACCTGAACGAGCAGATCGGCCAGACGATGCTGAATCAGATCAGTGTCGCCATGGACCGCTATGTGGTGACGCACACCTACGGCGGCATTCATCTCAACTCGCAGGTTCCCGGCTATTCATCGCAGCTTCCTTATCCCGGAACGATCATTGGACTGGATGGCCAGTGGCTTCCGCAGATTACCTTCTCGAACGGTTGGACCACTATCGGAACTAACTCCACGGATACGCAGTGGCGCACGGCGTACCTGGCCGAAACGCTGACCGACAACTGGAGCTGGTCGCATGGCAAACACAACCTTGCCGCAGGTGGAACCTTCCTGCTCGGCCGTTCCCGCATTAACACGCAGGCGGTAAATAACACCGGTACGTTCAACTTCAATGGAAATTACACAGGAACTCCGATCGCGGACTTCCTTGTGGGCGCTGCGAACACCTTCGTTCAGGGCAGCGCCATGGTTCGCAAGAAGCTGACCTACCCGATCTACTCTCCGTATGCGGAAGATGTGTGGAAGGTTCTTCCTCGTCTCACCCTCACGGCGGGCGTCCGCTATTCTTATATGCCTTTCGCGAAAGCGGACCAGGGCTATGCGACATCCTTTGACCCTTCGAAGTTCGATCCCAGTGCGGCGCCCGGCGTTTCGCAGACCGGCGCGCTGGTGCTAACGCCCAACTACAATCCGGTCAACGGCCTCATCTATAACGGGCTCAACGGAATTCCGCTCAATCTTTCCAACGCTCATAAGAACTACATCTCGCCGTCGGTCGGTTTTGCCTGGGATATTTACGGCAATGGCCGCGTTTCCATTCGCGGCGGTTATGCCATCAACTACCTCAAATCCGGCTCGAGCAGCGATTGCCAGGACAGCTGCATCGGCCAGCCTGCGGTCACGCAGATCAATCTCACGGGCGCGACCTTTCCGAACCCGCTCAACGGTCAGACGACGATCCCTTCAGCTCCGAACATCTTCGGGGAAGACATCAATAACATTCAGGCGGCCAAGATTCACAGCTATAGCCTCAGTGTGCAGCAGGAGTTCGGAACCAACTGGTGGATCGAGATTGCCGGTGCAGGTGTGGCCGGGCGCAATCTTCCCTTGGAACTGAATGTGAATCAAATGCTGCCCTACCAGGGTTACGACTACAACCCCGAGATCAACAAAGGTGGGATCAGCACCGCGTATTACGCGCCGTACCGGGGATACTCAACCATCAACTACGCAACCTCAACAGGCATTGCGAACTGGAATGCATTGGAGACAAGCCTTCGTCATCCGGTCGGTCACGATCTGACCTTCCGCGCGCAGTTCACCTGGTCTCACGGTCTTGCGGATGTACCGAGCCAGCAGGGTTATGCCGATGAAAACTCCGGCGTGCAGGATGCCTACCATCCGATGAGGGACTACGGAAATACTCAGCTTAATCAGCACCTGAGCTTTTCGAGTGCTCTCATCTACCATCTGCCCTGGTTCACACAAACCGGTTGGACCAAGAAGACCTTTGGCGGCTGGGAGTTTTCAGCGGTCACCGCCTTCCTGTCGGGGCTCTCGTACTCTGCAGGTCTTTCCACCGCGAATCACGGTATCACCACCCGTCCGAACATGAATCCCGCCGTTCCGTTGCAGCGATTCAAAGGACCTCATCCGATAAACCCCGTCAGCTCTGGGAATTTACCTTTTGGCCCCTTCTTCAGCACATGTTCCTTCATCGTGCCCAACGTCGACCCCACCCAGAACTTTTGCACTCCGGGCGCAACCGGTAACAACTTCAACGGCATGTTTGGTAACGCGCCGGTCGGCAATATTCTTGGCCCCGGCTCAATCATCAACAATGTCACGTTATTCAAAATCTTCCCGGTGACCGAGAAGTTGGATCTTCGCTTCCGCGCCGAAGCGTTCAACATGGTCAACCATCCGAACTTCGGCAGCCCGGATGTGACATTGGGTGACGCCAACTTTGGCGCGTACAGATCGGCACTCGACCCGCGACAGATCGAGTTTGCCTTCGAACTGCGGTGGTAAGTGCCGGCGAGGATATTTGAAATGCAAACAGTGGAGACTGAGATGGGCAACACTAACGTTTCGCCAAAAGGCCGCCTTGTTGCCGTCGTGGTTGCGATGCTTTCGCTGGGCCTGATATTGACCGGCGGATGCAGCAGCACCAAGCTCGCCGATGCGTTCGTCACGATTGTTCCCGGCAACACAACGGTAGGCACTGGTGCAACCTTTACGATGTTCACAGCTGCCAGCCCTAAGGGCGTCACCTGGACCATCTCGAAGGCCACGGGATGCACAGGCACCGCATGCGGCACGCTCTCTGGTGCTACAGACACGAGCGTCGTTTACAACGCTCCGGTGTCCTTGTCCGGCTCCACGATGAGCGTCACGATCACGGCGACCTCCAAAACCGACTCCTCGATCTCGGCGTCCCAGACGCTCACGGTTTATCCGGTGAGCGTGCAGATCTCCGGACCCTCCAGCCCTACAGTCATCCCTCTGACGACCGCACTGTTCACTGCGTCGGTGCCGGGCGATCTCTCAAACCAGGGCGTTACCTGGACGGTCACTGGTTCAACCTGCGCAGCTTCAACTGAAGGATGCGGCTCGTTTCGCGGAGCCACCCCGACTCAGGCGACCTTCCTGGCCCCTCCTGCTCCTCGGTTTGAGACCGTCACCGTCACAGCGACATCCATCTATGCTCCGGGAGAAAGTGCTTCGGTCACGTTGAGCATTCCGAAGCTCGCGATCTACGTTTACACACCCACCGTGCTACCGGCCGCCATTGCCGGGCAGCCATACTCTGCAACGATCCAGGTGGTCGGCAACATACCGCCCTATACGTTTTCCTATGCGAACCTTCCATCCTGGATAACGGCTACAACCGGACCTCAGTCGCTTACATTCTCCGGGACGCCACCCGCAGGAACACAGGGCACTGCCTATCCAACGATCACGGTGACGGACTCGGACACCCCGGCCCCAACCATAAGCGGGCAGCCTTTCGCGATCACAACCTATCCCGCGGCGCCCACGGGGAATAGTCTTCTGGCCGGTTCGTATGCCTTCTTCGCTACCGGATGGACCGACGGAACCTCGGTGCAGACAACTTACAACGGCATCGAATACATCGGCTCTTTCACGGCGGATGGCAACGGCAACATTACGGGTGGCAAACTCGACATCAACGATCCCAACACGGGTATCACGAGCTACAGCACCCTCGGTGGGACCTATGACGTGCAGTATGGTGTCGATAAGAGCGGCAATCCGGTGCCCGGATATCAGACCGGCTATATCACGCTCGTTCCACCAGGCAAGCCGCCATTTCCGATCACGTTTGCGATAAGTCTGTCTGCTCTCCAAAATGGTGTCGCCACTCAGGGCCACTTTGTCCAATTCGACGACACCACGGGCATTGGAGCAAACGTCACGATAAACTCCAGCGGCATCCGCGCCCAGGGCTCCATGGCCTTGCAATCACCGAGTGTTCTTAACACCGTAAATAACAGTCCGTTTACGGGAAGCTACGCCTTCGGAATGGCAGGTTTCTCCGGGGTCTCGGATACTACGGTCACCTGCTACGGCGTACACACCTGCGGTCCCATCTCTCTCGCAGGCTCCATGGCCTTCGGAGATGCGGGCGCCATCACCTCTGGGATTGAGGACGTGACAGTTGCCGAGAACAACGGCAGCGCCATCGCGCTCTCAGGCTCGGTGGCAAACGCGGGCAACACGGATGCATCGGGTCGCACCACAGCGAGCATCATGACCGCTGCTAACGCGAACATGCCGGATTGGCCGAGCAACTTCGCCATCTACGCTGTGAATCCGCAGAACTTCTACTTCATGTCGATCGACCCGTACACACACAACAGTCTCATTGGCGGTCGAGCTCAGCAGCAGAATCTCGCAGATATCGCGGCCAATCCCTTCAGCAGTCAGCCTCTCTTGCTCTATGGCAATGTCACGTCGACGACGTCCTTCAGCACCAAGGGGCCGAATGGGCAGATCCGTGTAGAGCTTCAGCTCCTTACGCCCGCTCCCACCAGTGCGACCGCAGGGAAGTTGAGCGGCTTCCAGTGGGTCAATGCGTCCGGAACCTACACGGCGAATAACGGACAGCCCGGCGCCGTCGGGGCCTTCAACTACACGGTCTCGCCCACCACTGGCCGGGTTACTACCTCGACGACAGCCGAACCCTATCTCTATCTGGTCGACACGAATGTCGGTTTTGGTACACAATATTCAACCGCTAACAATACAGCTGCCGGTCTCTTCGAGTTCCAGCCGCAGACCGCAACCACCCTCAACCCCGGCTTCTACAGCTACTACGTCTACAACGGAACCTCGCAGGTCGCTCCGATGGAAACGGGGATCCTGCAGGTCCCCGATGGCGGCGTGCCCAGCAACGGGACTACAGTGACCATCCCCTCCGGGACCGACTACACCTCCTTCGGTACGCTCGCGAATGTCTATCAGGCAAGTGAGCCGATTCTCTTCACAGGTCCCATCACCGGGACGCTGACCCAATCCGGTGGCATGTTCAACCAGAAGCAGATCATTCTTCCCGGTCAGATGCAGGGTTGCGGACAGCAGACCCCGCAAGGCGCGGGCTGGGTCATCTCCTCAACCTCCTTCGTCTGCACACCAGGCGGCGGATCATTTGCTGGAATCCACGTCTTTCAGCAGTAGCCGGACACACGAGGGCCCAGCTCGCATGGGGCGGTGCGTCCACGGAGAACGTATCGCAACGTCACATGCTGTAGGCTGGGCCTGTCGAGGTAGCGGTCAATCGAGGCGTCGCCGCAGCGGATGAGAATGTCACCAGATGGCATCCCCATCCAGCTTGCGGTGCAGCCCAACACGGGCTCGAATCTGGTCGCGGACTCGAACAAGGAATTTGCCGGAGAGGCGCGACGTCTTCCTGACAGCGGTTATGGAAGGACTTCACTCAGCAACGTGACATTGCCGTTGATCCCGGATTCGGGCAGCGTGGGTGGTGGCCCGAAGCGGGCGGGTGGTACGCCCGGAAGGACGCGCTGATTCGCGGGCAAGCTGCGATCACCGATAATACGGTTCGTCCATTCATTCGTTACGGCAATCTCGAGTTTGTTGGAACCTGAGTGGAGTGTGTCGGTGACGTCGACGTCGTAGGGGGGCGCCCAGGTGAGTCCAGCGGTCTTGCCGTTGATTCTGATCTGCGCGATGTCGCGGACATCATCGAGATGTAGGAACAGGCGTTTGGCGCGAAGCGCAGAGGCCGTCACCGTGAAGGTCGTGGAATAGGTCGCCGTGCCGGAGAAGAACTTAACTCCGGGATCTGAGTTTTCCGTCCAGAAGCTGGGTTTGTTGAGTCGGATATTTGTTGGCGCACCGAGGTGTGGGGGAAAGCTGACAGTCCATGGACCTTGGATCGTCATGACTGTATGGCGCGTAGGCGCGGGTGCTGATGCGCAGCGGTTGCCCGTGATTGCGAAGCACCACGAAGGCGGATTCACGAGCAGCAAGGTCAAGTTGAACGGTGGTGAAGCCGGACTCCTGGGTGTAGGTTGCAGGCTGCAGTCCCGGTTGGCGGTTGCCTGAGTAGTTCTCGCTGATCGCACCGGCAGTCGCTGATGCTGCAGTGGCTGATCCATCCATGGGTCGCCAGATTTGTACGTTGGATCCTGTGGCCCGCAGACGAACTTCAATGTGCGCCGGCTGGTCGGACTGGTTAGCGACGAAGTAGGCGTCGCCGTCAGAGAGATGCCGATGAATCCACGCAGGGGCTGATCCGGGTAGCCCGCAGCGGCGAAGTCTGGCTCGATATGTAGCCGGGCCAGCAGATCGTTGAGAGCGAGGCCTGAGTAGACTGTGCCTTTGCCGAAGTGGTGCTGGTTATCGGCGATGCCGTCGGTGTCTCCCCAGAGATCGGTCGCGAGGGCGTGGACCTCGTCATCGGCATTCGGATAGTGCTGAAGGCTCGGCGAGGCGGTCGGGCGGGGGCCGAGGATGACTCCGCCGGCGGCGACGAGCTCATGCAACTTACGCAGAACTTCAGGGGTCATCTCTTGCGTAGGCGGCAGGACCAAGACGCGGTAGGTCATGCCGCTGTCGAGATGAATCCCATCTGCATCAGCGCGGGTGTGGTGAAGAAGAATGTCTGTGTTGATGTAGTCGTAGTCGTAGCCCGGAGGCGGAGCGGGCTTAAGCCCGGAGCCCCAGAAGGGCATTGTCGATGGAGCGCCTTCGGGTAACAGATAGGCGAGATCCGCAACGAAGCTGCCCTGCTGGAGCATGTACGAGACGCGCGCCACGTAATCCATGAAGGGGCGAGCCTGTTCGGCCCATGTGATGTTTCGATTGATGTGCGTGCCCACCATCGTGTTGCCGGGCGGCGTATCGAGCGGCTGCTGTGCCGAGGTGTGAAAGACCAGACGGTTGACGCCCTGCGCGAACCAGTAGTCGGCGATCTTCTTCAAGGTGAAAGGTGACTCATAGCCGCCGCCGGTGAAGGACTCGGTTGCCACGATAGGCTTGCCGTAGACATGGGCTGTAGATGCCGCGCCGCGAACATCGACGTAGTACATGGACTCCGGATGCAAGGCGCGCACCCAGAACTCGGCCATAGGGATATCAACCTTGCTTTTGTTCAGCAGGGTGTCCTCGGGGATTTCGAGTGCGACTCCTGAGGCCTCGGCGTAGTCTTCCATGCCTCGCTTGTGCAACTCATCAGACATCGTTCCGTAGAACTCATCGGCATACATGTCGGCGAGGGTGCGACGGAAGTCCCAGAGGAAACGATCGCTCAATGCGGCGCTCCCGACGACGCGGCCAGCAAGCACGGGCAACCACGGCCGCGGATCATAGCCACGGCGACGGGTGAACTGCGCGATCATGTCGTCGGTCCAGTTCTGCATCCCGGCTTCCCAACTGTCCATCGTCATGTAGTGCGTGGTTGAGCCAAGCAGTGAACCGAGATGCTGCTGCAAGGGATCAACGTAACCGGAGAAATATTGATGCACGTAGGCGGCATTCAGTTTGTCGACCTCATAGCCGCTGCCTGCAGGGACGGAGGGTCGATTTCGCGCGCCGGTAAGTGAATAGCCCATGCGCAACACCGTCCAGTGTCCGGCGGGAACATCCCAATCGAGCTTGCCGTCAGGCCGCATCCGTGACGTGAGATCGATGATGTCTTTGGGATTGATCTCGGCGGAAAGCGGTGCAGACGGTGTGGGTACGACCTCGTACGCATCCATGAGGCTGCCGAAGCGCGCCCTTGTCCTCCCAGCGCCTTACGCGAGCATCGGTGTAAAAAATCGCTTCGGTGACAACATAGTTGCTTGCGGGTACCAGCGGGCCACCGTGAATGACCGCCGCAGGGGTGAGGCCTGCGGCGTCGAGCTCGACGCGGAAGTAGCGCGCGGTTGTGGCGGCAAAGGCGTAGGTGCGGATGGACGCACCGTGATAGCCCTGCGGCCCGGGCATCGTGAGAATGGTACGGAATGTATGGCCATCGTCGCTGGCAAGAATTCTGCCGACAGGAATGCGGCCGTGCGCGCCGAACGAGAGTGCTCGCGCAGTGAACGGCTGGTCGAACTCATACTGCAGCCAAGCAGGCGAACCGTCTTTGGGAGCGCTGATCGTGGCGGATGTGTTGAGACTGTCGTCGAGCAGGGGAGCGCTGTCGATGGGGCCATTATTTGTAGTGGCGCGCGGATGCAGTGATGCCATCGGCACGGAGTCTTGTGGTGTGCGGTAGGCGATGACGGCGGAGTCGCGATAGAAGTGCGGCGCGTCCGGGCGGGCACCAGCGGTTGAATCGCGCACGGGGCCTTCATTCGATGGCGGCGAGGGAAGTTGATTCTCAAACCGCTTTGGGCCGTCGATCGTGGTCTCGCTCCAGACAAGTTTCTTCATCGCCATGAGTTGCGTCACCCACGGACCACCGGCCTCACTCCAACCAGCGCAACTGAAGATGCTCATCTCGAGATTGAGACGTCGCGCTTCCTCTGCCGAGTGACGCACTGCGTGGTACCACTCCTCGGTGCCGAAGTGAATCTTTGGCTCGACCTCCTGGCCTCCGCCAGCGGAGACGTCCGCAAGCTGAAAGCCGCCGATGCCGACGCGTTTCATCCATTCGAGGTCTTTGGTGATGCCGGTTTCCGTGACGTTGCCGTTGGTCCAATGCCACCATGTCCGCGGACGCGCGGAATCTGGCGGATTCTTGAAGCCCGCGAGGAGAGGGTCTGAACTCGTTTGCGCAGCGCCAGTGACGGCAAGAGTGGCTATGGCGAGAGCCGCAAAAGCCCGTTTCATCTAGCGCTCCGGATGCAGACTCTGCTTGAGGAACTGGACGTAGATGTCCCAGTCGCTGGGTACCATGCCGTGGCCACCTTCGTGCATGTAGTAGTTGAGACCGTCGGTGAATATAGGCTGTTTCGGCGCTGGCCATGCGTCTGTGCCGAGGTCCTGCTTGCCTAGAAGCTTGTACACCGGTCCGGCGGCGACCTCCGCGAGGAACTCGCCTTTGGGATCAGACCAGAAGTCCGTGCTGCCGGTTTGCAGCAGGAGCGGGCGCGGCGCGATGAGGGCGACGAGCATATTCGCATCCATTGGCGCTTTGTCTGGGAATCCGCCCCACTTCGCATAGTTCGCAGCGAACTGGTACGGGTAACGCGTGGGCGCGGTGAGATGTGCGACTGTCTCGCCGTAATCGCGATGGCTGAGCGCCGCACCTCCTTCACCCGAACAGCTCGCGATGACCGCCGCGAAGCGTTCGTCGTGCGCTCCGGCCCACATCACGGTCTTGCCGAGGCGCGATACGCCGTGAATCGCCACGCGTTTTGCGTCGACGCTCTTGTCGGTTTCGAAGTAGTCTTCGACTCGACTCATACCCCACGCCCATGCCGCGATGGATCCCCATGCATCAGGCGCGCGATTCTCTTCGGTGCCGCCGGATCCTGCATAAACTGCACGAATGCCGTTGCTGAAGCCGTTCAGATAGTCGGGATCGACGTCGCCGTAGTAGAAGGTGGCGACTCCGATGCCGGCATCGAGAAGCGGCTCGATATTGATGCGTCCGAATCCGCGTCCCGCGGGCGGCGCATTGCGTGTATTGGTCTTTGGATTCCAAACGGTCTCCGGCTTAATTCCCGGATCATCAACAGCGTTCTGTATGGCACCGAAGTTGATGGTGAGAAACATGGGAACGGGCTTAGTGATGCCTGCGGGCAGATACATGAGCAGTTGAATTGCGGGACCCGTGTGGTCCGCCGCGAGGTAGATCATCACCTGCTTGCGGATCGCCTTGCCGTTGAGCGCAGGAGTGCCCTTATCAAACACATCGAATGATTCAGCGGGAGGGCGGCCCGGTGCCTTGCCGTACTGCTGTGTTTCGAAGAGGGAGACGATCTCCGGCCGGCGCTTCTTTGTCCAGGTCTTCGCGTCGCGCACCGGCTTGCCATTTTCCAGCACGAGTGCATCGGGAAGGGTATAGGTGCCGACCTTTGCTTCGTCGTAGTTCACTGGAATGCCGGCGACGACGGCGGGTGCGGGTTTCGGAGGCGGTGGCGCCTCCTGCGCGGTAACTGCGGCCGAGAGAGCAAGGATGCTGAGACAAACAAAAGCAGCGCGAAGGGAAGTGCAGGTCATTCGATTTTCCAAGGGTGGATTCGAATCTGAAATAGTTTCGAAAGGAACCCTAGTGTGAGAGCGGTGGGGTTGTCAATCGTGTCGTATTGCGGATGGAGTTGCGCACAACAACGGTTGGCGCGCCAATGTAACTCAGTGTCCGTCGGTTGGAGCGGGTTGTTGTGCCGCTTTACTCGGAGCTTGTGTGGGAACGCCGCTGACGTTCGGGCCCAGTTCCACCTGCGTGCGGATGACATTGTCCGCGACAAGCCGGCCAAAGACCTGCTTCCCATGCTCGTTCAGGTGCGTTCGATCTGGCTTTGCGGGGGCGTTCTCTGCTTTCGCATCCGGATGAGCTTGCGCGTCGAATTGATCGGCCTGCTGCTGATCCATGCCTGAGAGCAGACGGCGTGACATGCTCAACAGATCGACGACCGTGACATCCTCTTCGTCGGCGACCTGGTGCATGGCAGCCGCATAGTCGCCGAGGCCGTCGTCCTGAATGAGTGTCCCCTCTCTGTAGTTCCGGCGACTCAGAGGAGTCACCAGGATGGGAATGCCGCCAATATCGCGAACATCGCTTATGAAGCGGCGCAGGTTGGCAGCGAAGGTGGTTTGGGGATCTGTGTGGAGCGATGGAGCGGGCTTCTGGTCATTGTGGCCGAATTGAATGAAGTAATACTGCCCATGCTCTGCAATTGCCTGCGCCCAGAGGCCTTCGTCGATGAAACTCTTTGTACTGCGGCCATTGCGCGCGAGATCCACGCAGGTGACGTTCGGCGTCAGCGTCGCGCAGAAGCCTGGGCCCCAGCCGCCCTCTTCGGCGACGGTCGAGTCCCCGACCAATACGATCTTGAAGGGCTCCTGATCAATCACGCGCATCGCGAGTCTACCTTCCTCAGGTAGCTCCGCTGGCTTGGGCTGCACATACCTGGCGAGTGCCGGCACGGTCTTGCCGAGATCGACGGCAACCATGCGGCCGAAGACATAACTTCCTTGCCAGTTGAGGTGAGTCTTGTCGGGTATTGTCTGGCCGTCGGTGTCCTTCTTCGTGATTCCAAGTGCCTGACCCGCAGAAGGGCCGATCCCGTCGAGATAATCGATGCTTTCGGACTGAAGATCGATGAGCGGCACCTTCATGGATGCTGCCACTCGCATCATCGTGTCAGAGTGCGCAAGCAGATCGCTGTGGATCTTGCCATCCGGACCGAAGTACCGGCGCGTAAGGGGAGTGACGAGGATGGGATGAATACCGGCGGCCCGCGCTTCGCTGACGAATTGGCGAAGGTTCTGCTCATACTCGGCCATCGTTGTCTGGCGCGGAAGGTGATCGGTCGATTCCATATCGTTATGACCGAACTGGATGAGCATGTAATCCGGTTTTGTCGCCAGACTCTTAGCCCAGAATCCATCGGCGCGAAAGGTCTTCGTGCTTGCGCCACCGTGCGCCATATTTAAGCAGTCGGCGACGGCCGTAAGGTTTGCACAAAAACCGCGGCCATATCCCGCATTATTTGTTTGCGTGGAATCGCCGATTAGTTCAATCCGTACCGTTGTGCCCGCCTTCCGAAGAGCATTAGCCGTGAGCAGGGGAGCTCGAGCTCGCTGCGGCATAAAGACACAGAAAGGTCAGTGCACGGACAGCCGAAAGACGTTTGGGGCAGAGCCGATCATACATAATGCAACGATTGTTACATCATGACTTTGAAATAGCTTAGCTCTTCTTGGATCCGTTCCTTGAGACCTGTGGCACAAGTACCGCGTTCAAGGGTGGCTGGCCATCGAGAACACGAGCGACATCTTCGCAGATTGCCCGCGTCACGCGTGCCTGGGCCTCACGGGTGAGCGCGGCTATATGCGGCATCAACAGAACATTAGGTAATTTTTCAAGTTCGCCCGCGACGGGAGGTTCCGTCTCGCGCACATCGAGCGCAGCGCCCGCAATTGTGTTCGATTTGAGTGCATCGACAAGAGCGGCTTCATCTACGACCTCACCGCGTGAGGTGTTGATGAAAAGGGCAGTTGGCTTCATGCGTGCGAACGCACTGGCATTGATGATTTGCAATGTCTGCGCTGTCGCGGGCAGATGGCACGAGATAACGTCAGCGCGCGCGAGCACGTCTTCGAAGGCGACAACCTCGGCGTTCAACTCGGCGAGAAACACGTTGTCGCGACTGACGAACGGATCGTATGCCAGGATCTTCATACCGAAGGCCTGTGCTCTGCGTGCAGTCGCGAGGCCGATCCTGCCGGCCCCAATGATGCCGAATGTCTTGCCGTGCAGTTCGGTGCCAGAGAAACGCTGACGGTTCCAGTTGCCTTGCTTTGTGTCGGCGTCCGCCGCGGGGATCTGTCGTGCGAGGGAGATCATCAGCCCAATTGCCAATTCAGCGACGCTGATCGAGCTCTGCTCCGGCGTGGACGTTACGATGATGCCAGCTTTTTCGCAAGCTTTGAGATCGACATTGTCGAGACCGACACCAGCGCGGCCGAGGACGACCAGATTCTTGGCGCCGCAAAGCAGATCATCGGTAATCTGCGTCTGATTCCGGATAATCAGAGCTCTCGCGCCCGCGATCTCCTTGGCGAGTGCCGCAGGATCGCGCCAGAGCTCCGGCATAGTCACCACGTTAAAGCGCTTCGCGAGTGAATCCACTGCGTTGCCTCGAATATTTTCCGAGATCAGAATTTCAGCCATTTATCCCACCGGTCCCATCGGCATCGAAGGAGATGCCAAAGTGCTTACACCATTTCTCAAGTTCGACAACGGTTTCCGGGCCGAGGACAACTCCGTTGCATTCGTTTTTAGTAGCCGCACGCGCTGAACGCTCTCCCGGAATCAAAATCTCGTCGGCGCCGGGGCGCAGCTTATTAGACTTCAGGCGATCCACCATCCAACTCATGCGATCGTCAAACACGCTCTCATCCATGAACGCCGCGATGTCGAAGAGGCAGAAGAAATGCCCAACATCCTGCTTGCGATCGAGGTTCTTGTACATCGAGCCGATATCGGAGCCTATGGCCGCACCTGATAGAACACCACTGAGAACCTCGACCATGAGAGCCAACGCGTAGCCCTTGTGTCCGGCCATCGTTTGAACGGTCCCGAGTAGAGCTTCCGCCGCGTCCGTCGTTGGTTCTCCGGTCCTGCTCAGAGCCCACCCTTCCGGTATCGACTCTTTTTTCTTGTTGGCAGCGATGATGTTTCCCCTGGCAACAATCGAAGTAGCCAGATCTACCTTTACCGGCGGCCCATCTTTGCGGGGGAATGAGGCTGCGATTGGATTGGTTCCGAAGAATGGTTCATAACCACCGGTGGGAGACATCGCCGGCTCGCAGTTTGTCATCGCGAGCAAAATCATTCCGTGCTCGGCGGCGTAGTTGCAGTAATAAGAAACCGCGCCGAAGTGTTGCGAGTTGCGGATGGTGGCCGCCGCGACGCCGTTTGTCTTTGCAAGGGGCATGAGCAGTTGGAGCGCTTTCATCGCCTGCACCTGCCCCAGACCGTTGCAGGCGTCCAGCGCGAGCACGCTGCCATGCGCCCGGTCGACGGCCAGCTTTGCGCTCGGGCTGATGAGGCCCTTGCTGATCCGTTCAAGATAGATATTGAGCCGTGAGACTCCGTGCGTGGAGGTGCCGTGCACGTCGGCGTCCACGAGGGCGTGGGCGAAGATCTCCGCGTCCTCGGGTGAGACGCCGACGTGTTCAGCTAGTCGAGCTGTAATTTGCTGCAAGTAAGACGGTAGAAATCGTTTCATTGCTCGATTGCTCAGGCCCGTTACGCGCTGCGGTAGAGCTTGGTCATGACAAACTCACGATGGCCAAGCGCCTCGGCAGCAGTAAGGCGGCCGTTTGCGGTGCGCACGATGACATCCAGCAGAGCATCGCCAGCCTCATCGAGCGTCATCTCTCCCTGGAGAATCTTCGACACATCGAGATCGATATGCTCGGACATGTACTTGACGGTCTTTGGATTGCCGCTGAGCTTGATAACTGGCTCGATCGGATTGCCAATCACGTTGCCCTGGCCCGTGGGGAAGAGGTGAACGACAGCACCGGAGGCAGCCCAAAGCGTGACAGCTTCTGCGGCCGCACTGGACGTATCCATGAACCAAAGGCCCGGCTTGTCGGGAGCAACGGCCGGCTTAAGGCAGCCGACAAACTTTGTCTTCTTGCCGAGCTTCTCAACGTTACCCAGTGCCTTCTCTTCGATCGTAGTGAGACCGCCGGCGATGTTCCCTTTGGTCGGCTGTGACTCGGAGAGATCATTCGTCTTCTGGTCAAACACAAGTTTTGTGTAGTCTTCGAAGGCCTCAAAGAACTCTTTGCGGACCTCGTCATTGGCGGCCTTGGATGCGACGATGTGCTCGGCGCCGGTGAGTTCACTCGTCTCGCCGAAGGAGGCCGTCCCACCGACCGCGCAATGCTTGTCGATGACGTTTCCTACTGTTGGGCAGCTCGAGAGGCCGGTCGTCGTGTCGGACTCTCCGCACTTCACGCTGATGTAAAGCTCTTCGAGCCCGCATTCGGTGCGTTGCAGTTCGGAGGCCCACTGGACATATTCCTTCGCCTGGCGCGAGGCCTCGGCGATGGTCTGAATGTCTCCCTTGCCTTCGATCGAGAAGCCCTTCACTGGCTTTCCGGTCTTCGCGATGCCATCGACGATGCGCTGCGTCCAGCCAGACTCGATGCCGATGACCACGACCGCCGCGACGTTCGGATTGCTGCCCGTGCCGATCATCGTGCGGAAATGCAGGTCGAGGTCTTCGCCGAACTGCAGACGGCCGTAGGCGTGGGGAAGTGCGAGCGTTCCCTTGATGTTGTTGGCGACTGCTTCGCATGCCGCATTGGAGATGTCGTCTACGGGAAGGATGATGACGTGATTGCGCACGCCGACGCGTCCGTTCTCGCGCCTGTAACCGAGTACTGTCCGCTTCTTCATAACTACGCCCACCTCTTCGTCTTCAGATTCTGTGTGTGCACATGTTGTCCGGCCTTGACGGGCTGAACGATGCGGCCGATCTCGCAGCCATACTTGATCGCGGTGTCGCCGATGGCAAAGTCTTTCAGTGCAAGTTTGTGTCCAAGTGGAATGGACTGTTCGGCGCGAGCCTTCAGCGTAGAGTTGTCCGCGAGATTTCTCCCAACGCACTCGGTGCCCGGTTCAAGATCGACAACCGCAACGCCAACGTTGTCCGCGGCGTCATGGACAAGAAAGTGAATCATCTACTTCTCCTTCTGGCTGAGTCCATCAGGCGAAATTACCGATGGAGATGTGTTTTGTTTCGAGAAATGCTTCAAGCCCTTCGATTCCAAGTTCCCGGCCCCATCCGCTTTGCTTGACTCCTCCGAAGGGAGAGGTGCTTACAGTTGGGGCACCGTCGTTGATGCCGAGTGTGCCGGCTTCGAGCTTTTCGCCGAGCCGTAACATTCGGTTGAGATCGCGAGTCATCGCGTAGGCGCTCAGGCCGTACGCTGAACTGTTGGCACGCTCGAGGACCTCCTCTTCGGTTTCAAAGGTGGAGATCGGTGCAATGGGGGCAAATGTCTCTTCGCACATGCACGCAGCAGCGTCAGGAACTTCATCGAGCACGGTAGGTTCCAGAAAGAAACCGGCGAGATGTTCAATGCGCTTTCCTCCGGCGAGAAGGCGCGCGCCCTTGCTCACCGCGTCTTCAACCTGCTGGAGTGCAGCCTGAACGCCAGACTCATTGATCAGCGGTCCCACGTCCATTCCGGCTTCGAGGCCCGGACCAGTTTTGAGCCGTGCCACCGCTGCGCAGAATCGCTCCGTGAACTCTTTATGGATGCTCTTCTGGACGTAGATTCTGTTGGCTGCGATGCACGATTGGCCTGTATTGCGAAACTTCGCGATGATCGTCTCCCGCACGGCCACGTCCAGGTCGCAGTCCTCGAAGACAAGTACCGGGGCGAGTCCGCCGAGCTCGAGGCAGAGCGGTTTGATCGTCTCGGCGGCGCCCCGGATAAGAAGACGTCCAACTTGCGTCGATCCAGTGAAGCTCACCTTGCGACAGATCGGACTGGCGAGGAATGTCGACGAGATCATCGCGGCATCGCCGATCACCAGTTGAAATACACCGGCGGGAACCCCAGCAGCCTGCATACACTCCGCCAGATGTATGGCGGAGAGAGGCGTCTGCGAGGCAGGCTTCAGGATGACGGGGCATCCAGCCGCCATGGCCGGAGCGACCTTGCGCACAGAAAGAACGAGAGGAAAGTTCCAGGGTGCGATGGCGCCCACGACACCGATCGGCGTCTTGACGATCATGTGACGCTTGCCCTTGACCTGATTGGGAATGCTGCGGCCGTAGACGCGACGGGCCTCTTCGGCAAACCAGTACAAGTGATCTGCCGACATCGCAACTTCACCTTCGCTTTGGGCGAGGGGCTTGCCGTTTTCGAGGGTGATCGTTCGGGCGATCTCCGGCCGTCTGCGGATGAGTTCGTCCGCGACCTTGCGCAAGAGATTTCCGCGTTCGAGGGCAGAGAACTGCCGCCATTCGCTGAATGCCTTTTCCGCGACTGTAAGAGCTGTCGTTACATGTTCCCGTTGAATCGACGAGACCTTAGCGAATGCCTTTCCGCTGGAAGGATCGGTGACCTGAAGCTGTTCCTTCGTATGGACCCACTCGCCGGCGATATACGAGCCGTACGGATGCTGTGCACCCTGCGACGGTCCGGATTTCTCATCAAGAACGGTCGTCGACATCTACTTCACCCACTCCGGAATAAACTTGCCCTGCTGCGCGAGCGACTCAATCATCTCGCGGGCGCCTACAACGTGATAGCGGGCCTGGCGCTCAGCCTCTTCGGCAAAGTTGTGCTCGATGGCCTCTACGATGCGAAGATGCTCGGCATGAATAATGGCCGGTTCGCGATAGGCCCGAACGGTCATGCCTAGCGCACGATAAGTTTGCGAGAGTCGCATGAGTGTGTTGTTGCGTGCGAGCTCCGTGATTCGCAGATGGAACCGGCGGTCGATGGATGCGGTCTCCGTGTCATCGTCCTGTGCCATGCGATAAATCTGATCAGCCATTGACCGGAGCTCGGCGATGTCTGCGCGGCCTGCGTTGTTACAGGCCAATCGCGCAGCCAGGCCTTCGAGAACCTCGCGTAACTGGTATGCCTCGCAGATGCGGCCGACATCCAGTTTGTCCACGAAGACACCAAGGCGATCGATGGACTCGACGAGGCCCAGCCACTGCAGTTCAAGAAGAGACTCGCGCACCGTGCCTTGGGCGACGCCAAGTTCGCGAGCCAGGCTCTGCTGACTAAGCCGCTCTCCTGGCTTGCTCTCTCCGGAAAGGATTCTGCGTTGGATCTCTTCCCGGATGTCATGCCGTGCCACTCGTGTTTTCGTTGCGTTTCTAGGCATCTGCTTCACCTCGCAAAGTCGGCCATCTAAATCGTTGTAGAGCAGTAATAGATTGTAAACTGTCAACCGTTCAGGTTGTGGTTAACTCATCTGTTTTCATTGCTCCCAATCGATATCAAGAGCGCGGGCAAGCCGGCGGAACGTCTCTGCGTGGCGGCCAAAGTGCAGCGTCACGTGGTGCGGCAGACCGGCATGGACGAGGCGTTCGAAGCGCTCCGGAACCTTACCGCCATCGACCTCGACCAGCAGGCTGTTGCCAGTAACGGAGCGCCGCGGCGGGATGGAGCGGCCTTCAAATGCCGTCCAATGGTACCGGCCGTCGCAACGCCAGAGGCGCGAGACGGTGACATCCCCGGCCAGTTGCAATTGACCGTCGACCACGAAAGGGCGCGCACCATTGAAATGGCCGCCGAGCGTGGGCGCGTCCTCGCACCCAGTGGCGTTGCACATATCAAGAGGTGCCATGCCCGGATGCCAGAAGAAGATAGTGTCCGCGTCATGCTCAAGCCAGTCCGTGAGGAAACCCGGCCCGATCCCGACGAAACGACCGATAAGGGCACTGATTGCACCATCAACATCGCCTTCGATGGAGACCGCTTTCCCCTCGGCTCCAAGACGCGAGACGGCAAAGTAAGGCCATTGGCCGAGAACGTTCGGCAGCTCCGGCCAGCACTGCAACGAGAGTGCGTCCAGATTAGCCTCACGCATCAAGCTCTGCACGGAGAGGTAATAACGCGAATTGACGGAAAGCAACTCATCGGCAGGCGCCGAAGTGCTTCCGGTCTCGCGCAGTCCCAGCGAGTGTACGCGCTGAAGGTCCGCATTGACCTCATCTGCCGGAATGGCCTGCACGCGGTCGATGAACTGAGGAAGGCTGAGCGGATGCAACTGCAATCCAAAGGTCTGGCGAATGAGGAAAGGATCAGCCGCAAGATCGAGGAATCCGGGCGCATGCGTACCGACGACGCCCAGCTTGGCTGTACGCAGGCGTTCAACGGTTTCAGAGAGCGCAATAGCCTGGCGCAATTCGGCCTGGACATCCTCCGGGGCACCATAGACGAATTCGAACGGATGATTTGCCTGTCGAAGAATGGAGGCCCAGAGGTGCTGACCGACGAGGGAACAGGAGCTTACTTTGCCGTCGCCAGGGCGTTCTGGTGTCGCCCAGAGAATCACGGGACCGCTCCAGCGCTGGCTGACAGTCAGAGCGTACTGGCCGTCAGCGAGAGATGGCTGAATCACAATCAGCGAAAGACAACCCGCCTTTGCAATTCGGTCCAGAGCGCCGTTTACGGCGTCATCATCGAGAACAACTTCCTCGGCGCCGATGCATGTGGATCCAAGCTGAGCCAGCGACTTGCGGCAGCGCTCGCGTATCTCAGCGTTCCAATCCTGGTCGAAGCCCGGGCGCTTGCGGCCGAAGATCAGCACACCCACTGGAGCCTGCGACGTTGCCTGTTGCGTTTCCATCTCTACCTTGCTCCTATTCCTTGAACGGTCGTGCCGATATCTATTATGTGTTCCTCGATTGGCCCAACGAGTGGACGGATGTAGTCAAAGAACGGCTGGGCGACGGGCAGCGGACCGCCCTGTAACCATTCGCTCGGAATTGTGCGCTCATGACCGGCCGCATCATTGAGCGGAACGAGTCTTGTGCTGGATGCTGACCCAAGTGGCTCGAGAGAGACCATCACATTGGTTTTGCCCGAGACGAGCGCCTGCACCCCAGTCCGTCCAACCAGAGCCGCATCTTCGAAGTCCTGCTCCGCAGCACATGCGATGGAAGCGCGTCCGAGCAGCCCAGGCTTTTCACTGCGGCAGCGGAGGCCAAGCCGCTCACCCACGATGGTTGCGAGGTGTTGAGCAACGCCGCCAATCATAGGTCGCTTGAGCGGATCCGACTGCGATGGGTCGCGAGCCTCGTAGACAGGTCTTCCATCGGCATGACGGATGCCCTCTGCGACGACGACGACCGCCCATCCCAGACGATCGACGACACTGCTGAGGTCCGAAAGGAACTCCTCCGTCTCGAACGGAACCTCTGGAACGTAGACCAGGTGCGGAGCGCTGTCGGCATCTGTGCGCGCGAGAGATGCAGCGGCGGCAATCCATCCGACGGAGCGTCCCATGGTCTCAAGAATCGTGATCGGCTGGGGAAGGGAGCGCACGTCGGCTGCAAGTTCGCGCGTGGAGGTTGCTATATATCGCGCGGCGCTGGCATAGCCCGGGCAGCGGTCGGTTGCCGCGATGTCGTTGTCGATCGTCTTGGGGACCCCGACGACTCGAATGTCCATCCCCTGCGAAGCGCAGTATTCGCTGACGATCTCGGCGCCCCGCATCGTGCCGTTGCCGCCCAGAAAAAGCAAGTGGTCAACCTTGAGGTGTACCAGCGCATCCGCCAACCTCTGCATGTCCTCTTTGCTGGGATTGTGGCGGGAGGAGCCGAGAGCTGCACCAGGGGTTCTGCTCAATAAGTCGAGTTCGGTTTTCGACATGCCGCTGAGGTCGACGATCTGGTCCTCGATGAGGCCTTTGATCCCATAGCGCGAGCCGAAGATCGACGAGATGGAGCCTTGGCGCTGTCCTTCGGCGACAATCTCTGCAAGGCTGGCATTAAACACCGCCGTGGGGCCGCCACCTTGCACGATCATCAGATTAGAGCTGCTCATCCTGGGCTTCTTTGGGAACGGACTAACGATATAATCGATTGCGATTGATTGTCAATGAAGTTGTCTGTGGACGAATGTCACCGAATGAGTACGTCGTTGAACCGAAAGTCATTGGCAACAAGAGGCCGCTCATCGAGTCCTTTCAGAGTTGTTGCTGTGCCGCAACATTTGAACGCTGGCTGGTTCCCAGTGTGCGGTACTTTCTGCCGAGGGTGAAGAGCGCAAGCGTGCCCACGAGAGGCATCATGGCAATCAGTACAAAGACCGGGCTGTAGGAGAAACGATCAATCAATACTCCGGTAAGCAGCGGGAAGAGAAGTCCGCTGAGACCGCCGGCCACTCCCGTGAGTCCTGTGGCGCGGCCCACCTTTGAGTCCGGGAAGAGATCAGTGATGGCGCCGTACATGTTTGCGGAAAGGAAGTTATGTGCCGCGACGGCAACGCCGATGATGGCGAGCGCCATGCCGCTCCCGCGTGTGAAAGGAACCAGGAAGCTCGCGAAGCAGAAGGCACTGCTGCCGTACATCAGCCACCGCCTCGTGTTTCGCGCGGAGATACCGCGCCGTAGCATAACGCCCGCGGCCCATCCGCCGAACACGTTCCCACCATCGCCCAGGAGAAACGGGATCCAGCTGAGAAACCCCACCTGTGTCAGCGACATGTGCCGCACGGTGTAGAGATACATCGGAATCCAGTACCAATAGAACTGAATCACTGGGCCCACGAAGAACCTGCAGGACATTACGGCCCATGAGGAAGAGTCGCTGAGGAATTCGCGAACGGAGGCCTGCGGCTGTCGCGTTTCCTCACGTGGCGGCGCTTCACGCTGGTAGACGAACCACCATGCGATGAGCCAGACGAAACCCAGAGCTGCTGGTACAAGGAACGCTGAACGAAATCCGAAATGATGCAGCAGGTAGACGATCAGCGGAGGCGCCACAGTGGCTCCCACCATGCTGCCGGCGTTGAAGATGCCGATCGCGAGGGTTCGCTCTGCGGGCGCAAAGAGCCGGGTCGCAGTCTTCACGCCTCCTGAGAAGTTCCCGCACTCGCCTGTTCCCATCCAGTACCGGATCAATCCGAACTGGGTCCCGGTACGGGCAAACACCTGGGCCGCCGTGGCCGAGGACCACCACATGACAGCGAAGGAGAGTCCCAGCCGCGTGCCCCATCGGTCCATCAGGTAACCCATCGGGAACTCGCCGGACATCATGCCGAACTGCAGCGCAGCCACGATGCGGCCGTACGCGACGTTCGTCAGGTGGAAGGCGGAGCAGATGACAGGCGCCAGGACGGACAGCGTCTGTCGGTCGATGAAGTTGATGACCGTGATCGAGAAGAGCAGTCCGAGGATCCACCAGCGTCGACGATGGATCGCCCGCTCCACCATCGAGCCGGCCGTCTCCTTATGCTGCTCCATCGTCTCTAACAAGAAGGTTCCCCAGCGGTCTTCATCCGATTGTCAGGCAATGCGACGCTGGCGCGAAGCGCTTAGCCCCGGAACGCCCGCGCTTCCGTCCATGGACGAGCAAGGCGCAGCGCACTATTGATATTGTCAATATTCTTCGCTCCCTGCGTATTCATCCAGCGCTCCAGTGCCTCGGGGCCCTCTTTTACGTAGACCGGAACTCCGTCCTGCCAGGTCGCGCGCCCCGCGAGCACTCCATGGAACTCCACGCCAGCCTCGGCCGCGAGTTCCAATGTTTCGATGAACACCGAGCTGCTCACGCCAGCGGAGAGATAGACGATGGGAAGGTCAGTCTTGTCCGCGGACTCGCGCACGAGTTTCTTTGCGTCCTCGCGAGAGTAGGCAGCATCGCCTTTGAACGCCTTCGTCCCTTCGACGTAGGCCATCTGGATGGGAACATCGACCTTGAGGACATCGGCTCCGTAGCGCTCTTTCGCAAACTCTTCCATTCCGGCCAGGATGATCTCCGGCTTTCTCCGCGCAAACTCCGGCCCCTTCTCATCCTCGCCGTGGACGCTGTAGGTCAGAAACTCGAGGAATAAGGGTATGTCTGCTCCGCGGCACTCCGCTCCAATACGCTCCACCCATGCATGCTTTTGCTCATTTACCCACTTCTTCTCAAAGGGCGTGTAGTAGACCAGAATCTTCACTGCATCTGCGCCGGCCTCTTTGAGGCGAAGGGCAGACCATCCCTCGGAGACGGATGGCAGGCGCTCGGGCTTGTCCGGGCTATAGCCCGCATGTTCGTAGGCGAGAAGCAGGCCCTTGCCGTTGATGTTGTGGGTCGCCTTCAAACCATACTGCACGTCGAGCAAAATGGAGGACGCGTGCAGCGTCAGCGAGCGCGCCACGATCTCCTTGAATTCGGACATCATCTCGTCGGTGGGCTCCTTGCCGCCGAGCTCGCGGATCAGCATCTGCTTCAGCAGACCTCTCTGGTCCATCGCCGCCGCTGCAATAACACCACGGTTATCAGCTACTGCCTTAAGCCCGGCAGCTTTTCCGGGTGTAAGTTTGTTTCTCATTTCGAGGAGTCTCCTGAGTTGTCTTGGATGTTCGCGCGGCGTATCGAGGGAACGAGGCCCACTATATTGAGCCGCGGTGTGGAGTGTCAATCGATTACAAACGATTATAGGTCAACTTGCTCTTGATTATGCTGACTCGGCGCAGATTCCAATGCACTTATCCTGCTTTACGCCTGCAATGACAACTTTGACTGCAATTGTTCTAAAGACAGCCCCTTCGTCTCAGGGAAATAGATCAACGTCACGACGAACTGCAACGCCATAACCGCTGCGAAGACAGCGAACGGAAACGATGTCGACTTCGCTGCAAACAGCGGAAACAGTTGCGATATGACCCCATTCGTAATCCAGAGCACGGTGCTTCCCATTGCCTGGCCCTGGACTCGTACCTCGTTGGGAAAGATCTCACTCATGTACACCCAGATGACGGCGCCCGACGAGAGCGCAAAGCAGGCGATGTAAGCTGCCACAAGGAACAGGAGTCTATTTGTTCCGTGCCCCGTTCTAAAGATCAAGCTGATTCCGACGAGATTGAGAACCATTCCCGCGCAGCCAATCAGCAACAGCGTTCGGCGTCCTAATCTGTCGATGAGAGTCATCGCGACGAGGGTGGCAACGAGGTTCACAAGACCAATCACCACCGCCTGTCCCGCGCCTGAGACGCGGCTGAACCCCGCCGAGACAAAGATGTCGTTCAAGTAGTAGAGGACGGCATTGATTCCCGAAAGCTGGTTGAAAGCCGCGATGAGGAACGCCAGAACGATCGGTTTGCGGTAGCGCCTGCGAAATAGCGATTCATGCCGCGAGCTGCCTTCGTGATGGCGGCCCCACTGAATATTTGCCAGACCGTGGTCGAGATGGATTGGTCGCGGTCGCCCATCAAGACCTAGGCAATTCCAATCCCAAAGTTTGAACGTGAAGATGTAGGGCGTTGCACTAATCCCGAGCACCATGCTGTCCTTGCCGGAGCAGTGTATGGTTCCCGCCGGAATCAGAAAGTGATCATGTTTCTCAGCAGGGAACTGGTTGACATACTGCTCCGCAGGAAACGCGTGACCGCCCGCTTGTGCGCGACGCAGGTCGTCCGCCATCGCTCGCTGGTCAACGCCCTCTTTCAGCCCGAGGTAGACGCAGGCCCCGGGCTTGGCATCCAGCATGTAGTAGCTCTCGTCCTGCGTGTAATGCATTCCGAATTTGTCCTGAATGTATTCGGTCAGCGGATGCACTTGCAGCGACAGATTGCCTCCGCCCATTGTGTCGAGGAAGTCGAAGCGGATAGGAAACTCTGTACCAAACCGCGCGTGGACAGCATCCCCAAGAAGCTCCTTCGGTTGCAAGAAGACGAGATCAATTGCTGGAACTTCAACCCGATGATCGCCGAAACCTAAAAGAAGACTGTTCTCCTCGGGTACACAATCGAAGCACCACGCATGATTTGGCGCATCCTTCGGCAGGTCGCAGACCTCCTCCATCCAGTGCCCGCCCCAGGGGCCCGGATCGAAGTAGGGAACTACTCGGAACGGACGCTGTGCAGACCAGTGTTCGATCTTCCACGACCCCGTAGGCAATATGCGTGCCTCCGAGGTCGACGGCGAGTGCTCTCATTTAGGACCTGATCTTCTCCTGACGCTATGACCGACTATAGGCTGGAATTGGACGGCTGACAAGATAATCAATTGTGATAGATTGACAGCCAAAGAGCGACCTACGTTCTCAGAGGTGTTTGTGAAGCCGAAACTGATTTGCCTGGCCGCTGTTTGGCTTTCTATTGCCGTGCTGTGCGCTTCGGCCCAATCGCGTGTCACAGTAGAAATCGCTGACCACCCTGGCCCCGCAATTCCACAAGACTTCGCCGGCCTCAGCTTTGAATCCTCAAACCTGAATCCGGACAAGCAGGGAAACCACCTGTTCAGTCCGGATAACAAGCCGCTGGTTGATCTCTTCCGGGCGATCGGAATTCGCAATCTGCGAGTTGGTGGAGGAACAGCAGACGGTCCCGAGTTCAAAATCCCTGGGCCAGCGGACATTGATCAACTATTCGCGTTCGCGAAGGCAGCCGACGTAAAGGTCATCTATACCGTCCGACTGTTGAACGGAGACGCGAGGCTGGATGCTGCCATTGCACAGTACATCCAACAACGCTACGCCTCGCAGTTGGTCTGCTTTCAGATCGGCAACGAGCCGGACTGGCACTCGTTCCACACATCACCCGGTCACGAACGCGACCCTCGGATCTTAGAGACGTCGCCAGAGATTCCCGGCACAGCCTATCCATCGTTTCTTAAGGACTGGCGGGAATTCGCCTCTGCAATCGACGCAAGCGCGCCTGCAGCGAAAGTTCACCGGTCCAGACACCGGTTCGGACTACCCGGTGCCCGGCACAAAAAACACAGACTTCGACGGACAGTCCTGGACGCAGCGATTCGCCCACGATGAAAAGGGTTCGGGCAGTGTGCTGTTCGTTACTCAGCACGACTACCCCGGCCAGAGTGCTGCCGGCGTCAGCGTCGACACTGCAGTCGAATCGATGCTTTCAGCAGCTTGGCCCAGAGAGCGATACGATGTGCTCTTCCACCACGTCCTGGAGCCGGTCGAACGCGAGGGGCTCACCTACCGGATGACCGAGGCCAACGACTATACGGGAGGCGTCGACGGCGCGAGCAACGCCTTTGTCTCCGCCTTGTGGGCATTGGATTATCTGCACTGGCATGCAGCTCACGGCGCTGCAGGCGTCAACTTCCACAACAAGAGCTGGATCTTCACTGACACGATCTATCGCTCACCGGACGGAACCTTCCGCTTCAACCCGAAGGCATACGCCTTCAAAGCATTCAATGTAGGCAGTCAGGGCCGCGTAAACTCGGTCTCTATTTCCACTACCGAAGGCGTCAACCTCACAGCGTACGCAGTTCGCGCGGACCATGAGATCTATGTCACCCTTATCAACAAGGAGCACGGAGCACAGGCTAGAAGCGCCTCTGTAACCCTCCATGCGGCAGGTATTAAGGGCGAAGCCGAAGGCATGTCACTCGAGGCGCCGCAAGCCAACCTGACGGCACGAGAAGGAATTACCTTTGGGGGCGCCGCTATTGCACCAAGCGGATGGGATGGACACTGGAGCAAACTGGCCGAGTGTAAGGATGATAGGACCACGGTGCTGGTGCCTCCCTCATCGGCGCTTGTCGTAAGGCTTGCAACCAAGTAGATAAATGAGAGTGGCGGACACCTCTGCCAAAAACGAAAGGTGAGCGTTATGAGCAGTCGTCTTGATCGGCGTGATTTTCTTCTGGCGATGCTTGCCTCGGGCGGAGCATTGGCATCGGGTTCGCTCGAACGCGCCTGGGGAATCCAGAGCGCCCCTTCAGCGTCCGCGCAACAGGTCCGTCGTGTGCTGGTCATCTTCAAGTGCCACTTCGACGCGGGCTTTGTCGACACGCAGGAGCACGTTGTCCAGAAATACTTCCAGAAGTACTTCCCTGCAGCGATCCGGGTCGGACGTGAATCGCGCGAACAGGGAAGACCGCGCTACGTGTGGACGACGGGTTCATGGCTCCTCTACGAATACCTTGAACAAGCCTCGAAAGAAGACCGAAACAACACAGAGAAGGCGATCGCCGACGGCGACCTCGCCTGGCATGCATTCCCATTCAGTTGGCAGTCGGAACTCATGGACGACTCACAGATCACAGGAAGCGTGTCGCTCTCGCGCTCTCTCGATGCAAGATTTGGGAAGAAAACGAATGGCGCGAAGATGACCGACGTACCCGGTCACACTCGCGGCCTGATCAGCCCGCTTGCTTCGAGTGGCGTAACCTTCCTCGACATCGGAGTGAATGGCGCCAGCAGGACTGCAAATGTTCCGCCGCTATTCCTCTGGAAAGACTCTCGCGGTGCATCATTGACTGTCATGTACCACCACAACTACGGCGGTGTCACTCAGGTCCCTAACTCTGACCTCGCGATCGCCATTATGGTCCGCGGAGACAACAGCGGACCGCACACTCTCGCCGAGACGGAATCGATCTACAAAGAATTGAAGCAGCAGTTTCCAAATGCCGAAATCGTTGCAACCGGCCTGGGTGAGATTGCGAAAGCGGTTGAGCCTCATCAAGCTGACCTTCCAGTCGTGACACAGGAAATCGGCGACACCTGGATCTACGGTGTGCCCAGCGATCCAATCAAGGTCGCGCGCTACCGCGAGATTTCGCGCCTTCGAAACAAGTGGATCCAACGCGGTGCGTTCCAGTGTGGTGACAAGACCGATCTGGCACTCCTCGCTGACCTTCTTCTCGAAGCGGAACACACATGGGGCACCGATACAAAGACTTGGTTGGACTTCGAAAACTACAAACCAAACCAGTTGGCGGCGATGCTTCCTACAAAGAACTACCAGGTCGTTGCCTACAGCTGGAAAGAGAAACGGGACGATCTCGTCTCAGCTCTGGCGACACTGCCGGCGCCTCTGCAAAAGGAGGCCCAGGACGCGCTCGCAACCCTCGCGCCTCACGAGCCATCAACGTCGGACGGATACCACGCCCATACTGGCGGAGAGATCGACTCCAAACACTTCCGCCTGCAGATCGACCCCGCGACCGGAGCAATTCATCGGCTGTTGAGCAAAGGCTCAGGACACGAATGGGCTTCACCGCAAAAGCCTCTCGGCCTGATTGCTTATCAAGCGCTCTCCAGCGACGACTACGATCGCTTCCTCAAGAGCTACATCATTTCAAAAGCCGACTGGGCACCCAAAGACTTCGGCAAGCCGAACATTGATCGTATCGGTGCGCTCAGCAAGACCTGGTATCCCACCGTCGACAAGATCCACACCAGGAAGACCGCCGACGGGCAGAGCATCATCATTGAATTGAGGATCAAGGATTCGAAATCACTCCAGAGCGGCCTCGCATCCTTTCCGCGCCGCTTCTATCTGGAGATCTCTTTACCTGACGCCGAGCCGACAATCTCTCTGACTCTTTCGTGGTTTGGAAAACCCGCAACGCGTCTCCCGGAGTCCCTCTGGCTCACCTTCAACCCGGCGACAGCCGAAGACACGCAATGGACATTCGAAAAGTGTTCCGAGCCGGTCTCACCGCACGATGTCGTACGCGGTGGAGGCCGTCACATGCACGGACTGTCCATCGGCTTCAGCTGTCGCTCAGGCAATAACACTCTATTCATCGATACAATCGACGCTCCGGTCGTTGCTCTCGGTGAGCGCTCCCCGTTGAACTTCTCGCAGGAAGATGCCGATCTGAGCCAGGGCGTGCATTGCAATCTCTTCAACAACGCCTGGGGAACAAACTACGTTCAGTGGTTCGGGGAAGACTGTCGGTTACGCTTCCAGATCCGCGAATCCTAGTACCGCATAGCTGTCAATCCGGACGGAACCCAGCCCGCTGAAACGCGACGGCAACTTCCGGATTGCGGGCGAATGTATTCCAGACAAATCCCGTGCGAAGATTCTCCGCCATCACCACCGTGATGCCCTGGTCGATGCCAAGGCAGTCGGCGTCGTACCAGTTGTCCTTCGGGTTGAACGCGTCGCAAAACCCATAACGCCCCCACGCTTTATCGCCATAGTTCTGCTTCAGCGCGCGCAACACGCGCAGGCAGTCGCCCGGAACAAATGCAAGCGATCCCCCCGCAGCACAGGGGACAACCGAGCCGTCGATGCCGCCGTGCGCAGGCGGCCCACCCCATGCTCGATATCCATGCTGCGTGTCTGAAGCTGTAATCCCCCAGTAGTCCGGTGAGTACGGAGTCCCAAGGGAAATACAGAACGCCTTGTGCGCTCGCGTAGCGATAATCGAGTTCTCAAAGTAGTTCACAAACTTGTCGCGCTTCTTGCGGAAGTCGAACCACGCGTGGCTGTACTGGTGCACAAACAGTGGGTCGGCGGCCGAGACGTACGTGAAATCCTCGAAGTGCATTACGGGCCGCTCCCATGCATTCCAACTCGCGGGATCAATCGGATGTGTCGGTGATCCGAGCGCAAGCAGATACATCATCATCAGCTCGCAGTAGTGGTTCCACCGCCCGCGTTCGAAAGCTCCGTTGCGCCACGCCATGGCGAACATGTCTCCACCGTTGAGCATCCAGGTCCAGTCGACGCGGTGGTAGAGATCCGTCGCAAGCTGATAGATTTCGCGATCATGGTGAAAATATTGACGGGCCGTCAGCACGCCACAGAGTAGCAACGATGTGTCAATTGGAGAGACTTCACTCCCGCGGTATGGAGCACCACTCTCCACATCGTTGAAGTGCGAGAAGAAACCGTGGTTGCTCTCCAGCTTGTCGTGATGGAATCGCAGGGTGTTCCGCACGCGCGTCACAACAGTCTCGTGCGGAATATAGCCGCGGCGATCGGCGATGCACAGTGCGGTGAGTCCGAAGCCGGTTGCTGCAATCGAGGCCATCCGGCGGCTGTCCCTGACCCCCGGCGAATCGAAGGCCTTCGCGCGATCGAGCACCTGACCTGTGTCTGGGCTGGCTTGTTCCAGGAAGAACATGCACGCGCGTCGCTGGAGATCATCGAGAAAGCCAATGTCTTCGCGTGTGAGCTTGTATGCGACGGGCGCGGCTGGCCCAATCTGTATCCCTTGCCCGCGCGCTCGCGTCGCCAGTGCCGGTAGCACTGCGCCGGCTGCAAGAAGTTTCAAAGCGTGTCGGCGGTCCATCACATCCATTGGACGAATCAACGCTCCACCAGGACGACAGCCAGCCCGTACGCCGGAACCGTAAGTTCCAACCGCCCGTGGGTCAGATGCGCATGCTCGGGCGCAGCCATCGCGCCCGCGGCGCGCAGCTCCGTAATTTGCTGCGGTGTTAGGTCACCCGGTGGACGCCCCATGGCGTTGAACGCCTTGATAACGTTGCCGTGATCGTCGTCGACGCGCCATATCTCGACCGCAGCGTTCGCCGGCACGTGTTCGAGTGTAAGCGTAAATACCTTCGAAGGTCCCGCTGGCCCTGTCGGCATCGTATACCTCGGCCCCGTGCCGTCCGGCGGAGCATAGTCCCATAGCGCGAGTGCAACGTCTTCCATTCGGTCCTGTCGTCGCGAGCGCCGAATCAGAGTCCAGATGAATTCGCTGTGTGCCCAGCTTATGCAGTGCACGGAAAACATTCAGCGAGGGCTTCGGAATGTTGTCTGCGGCGACGAGCCCGAAGCCTCCGTAGAATGGCGTACGCACCACACCCTGCTCCTCAAACACGTCGGAGAAGGACCAGTACGCCATGTTGCTCACAAGGCCATCGCACTGACGAATCGTGTTGGCGAGCCACGGCCCCATATAGTCTGTGTCGGTGACATTCGGTTCGTTCGCGTAGCTCGCGTTGTACTCAGAGAAGATGAGCGGAAGCTGTGGGAACGGCGAACTCGCAATCTGATCGTGCACCTTCTTCACCGACCGATACACCATCTGATCACGCGGAATTTGCTCATCTGTCCCGAAGACGTCGCGCGCCGTATCGTTCGCATAAACGTGTGTGGAGACAAAGTCGATAGGAACGTTCGCCTCCTTCACGTGCTGCAGAAACGGCGTGACCCATGCGGCCTGCGCAGTCGAAGGCCCGCCAACCTGTAACCGCGGCGAGACGGACTTGATTGCACGCGCAGTGTGATCATAGAGCTCGAAGTAAGTAGGCTGCTTCGGTTCGCCGCCCCAGAAGTCGAGATTCGGTTCATTCCACACCTCGAACTTCCACGTCGCGACTTCATCAAGCCCGTAGCGCGCCACCAGGTGCTGAGTGAAGGCCCGAATCATCGCATCCCACTCGTCGTAGTTCTTCGGCGGTGACACGTTGGGGTGGTACCAGAACGGATGAAGCTTATTCGGATCAGCAGACATCTTACGCGGCATAAAGCTTAGTTCGACATAAGGGCGCACGTGTCGCGCCAGCAGTCCGTCGTAAATCTGGTCGATGTAGGAGAAGTTGTAAGCAGAGTCATTCTGCGAAGTCGTGCCAGTCTTGCCCGCAGTCTGCGCAAACTCGATGCTCTTGCGGTCTGGATCGTAGAGCCCCACCTCGTCCTGAAAGATCGCATGAAAGCGGATCGACTCAAAGTCCGTCGCATCCTTCACGGTAGTGAGATCGGTGCGATAGCTCTCCCGCAGTGACAGGATGGCTCGTCCCGATCCAAACGTCTTTTCCCAGAAGTGAGGGAACGGAGTCGTCGGTGCGGTGGCATCGATGGTGAGTGAGACGGGAACGGAGTTCGCAGTCTGCGCGATCGCGAATGGACCGAGTATCAGTGTGGCAGTGAAGATGGCCGTGAGCGCGCGCACCGTTCTCATGAGCGTTACTCCTGTGGATGAGTGGAACTCGGTCTGCTGTGCGTTGCCGTTCCACCGTCAACGTGTAGCAGCACCAGCTCGTTGGGCTTGAGGTCAAGTTTAAGAATGTTGTCGTGAAGAGTGAGATGATCCGGCGCCGGCAGGGCAGACGCGGCGTTCATTTGTTGAACCTGCGTGCGCGTCGGATATCGCGGGCTTCCCATTCCAGTGTAGGTCTTCATCGTGTTGCCATGATCTTCGTCGACCTGTTGCATTGAAACAACCGCATTCGGCGCAACACCCGCAATCCGCAACGTCACGTGATGCGTAGAGATCGATTGAACCGGCTCATCGACCGAGGCGAGGTTCCACAGCGCGATCGCGAGTGAACCATCACTCCTGCGCGTGACAAGTGCATTGTGCGACGGATTAGCAATCCGCTCTGCGCCGAGTTCGTGCAACAGAGCGAAGTCGTAAAAGCTCGGCTTGTTGATACCTCCAGTCGCCCTCAGGCCAAACTGCCCCTGAAACGGACGCTGCGCCGGTCCGCCCTCCTCAAAGACATCTGAAAAGGTCCAGAAGGAGAGCATATCGACATGGCCATCACACGTCCGAATGGCCTCGGCCAACGCAGGCCCCACGTACGGCGTATCGCGCAGCCTATCCTTGCCCGGCACATTCCACTCCGTCCACAGCAGCGGAAGATGTGGTGTCCTCGATGCATCGATCTGTTTCCGCACCTTTGCTACTGCTGCGCAGGTCCGGTCCTCTTGAATGATGTCCTTGTCACGCAGCGGCTGGTCTTTCCCGAGCAGCCGCTCGACGGGCTCATCGTCATACCCATGGGAGCTTACGAAATCCACCGGCACATGTTTTTCCGCCGCATAGCTCAGAAACTCCGGCACCCATGCAGCCGCAGCCGTCGCTGGGCCGCCCACGCGCAGCCGTGGCGAGACGGACTTCAACGCACGTGCGGTGTGCGCATACAGATCGAAGTAAGACTCCATGCGCGGAATCCCACCCCAGAAGTCGATGTTCGGTTCATTCCACACCTCGAAGTACCACTGCGCGACCTCGTCGATACCGAAGTGTTCGACCAGGTTCTGCGCGAACGCGCGAATCAGATCATCCCATCGCTCCATACTCTTCGGTGGCGAGACGTTCTGCTTGTACCAGAACGGATGAAGATCATCCGGATTGAACGCGAGCTTCTTTGGCATGAAGCTGATCTCAACGGCCGGCCGCACGCCCTGCGCAATCAGGCTCTCGTAAATCTGATTGACGTAGGTGAAGTTGTAAACCGGATTGCCGTGCGCATCCTCGTTGTACACGCCGAGCTCGTCGTGAAGAATCGCGTGAAAGCGCATGTACTTTACATCGGTGATCGCCTTCACCGCAGTCAAATCGTTCTGGTATGCCGTGCGCAGTACCAGGGCCGCGCGCCCGGACCCGAACATCTCCTCCCAGAAATGCGGAAAGGGAGTCGTGCTCGCGCGTGCATCGATCGTGATCTCTTCACTCTCCTGCGCCGCGGAAACGCCCGCTCCGGCAATCGCCAGCAGAGCTGCTGCGGCACAGAGGATAGGGCTCCGGAGGGTCTGCATGATCTTCCTGTGAATGGTGCCGGCCTGAGGTTGTCCGCCACACGCCGTCTTCGGGATTCTTGAGAGAATGGAAACAAAGAGGGTGCGCCCACGGGAGCACCCTCTTTCCAATGTGATATCCAGGCTAGAAACTGAACCGCGCCTGGATGGTGATCGTGCGCCCGCCAAGTGCCGTCTGATCCGAGCCGAAGTTTCCGGACGCGACGTTGTTGCTGACACTCGTTGGGTTCAGGTTCAGGATGTTGAATAGGTTGAAGGCGTCGGCGCGAATCTCCAGCCGCGGACTCTCACCAAGATACTTGGTGTTCGGGAAGCCGAAGCCTTTCGCAAGGGAGAAGTCAAAGCCGCGGTAGCTCGGCCCGACGAACGCGTTGCGTCCCAGCCCCGGCGGTGGCGGCAGTGCCCTATTCGGATTCGGGAACCCACTGCCGGTGGCAGCCTGCATCGCGCTCGCGAAGTTCGGAGTTGCAAAGAACTTGTTCGCGTACTGCACAATCGTCACGCTGCCATTAACCGTTGACACCTGCTTCAACTCGGCGCTGGTAATGCCCGCGAAGTTGGTTCCGTTGATGAACGCGTGGTTGCTGTGATCACTCCCGCCCTTGTTCACATAGTTCGGCCGGATGTTGAAGTATCCGCACTGTGTGCAGTACAGGGACTGTCCAATACCATACGTCGGCGAGTACGGGAAACCCGTGTGGTACTGGTAGATGCCGCTCAGCGACCAGCCGCCGAGAATCCTCTCCAGCCACTGGTTGTCGCCATGGAAGATCACCGGTTGCCACACCCCGTACAGCTTGAACTGCCTGCCCACATTGAAGTCCGAAGGTCCGTACGAGTAACCCGAATACACCGGCAGATACGGATCCTCGTAGTACGGTCCGGACCCGTTGGTATCCATACTCTTCGCCCACATGAACTGAGCGTCAGCCGAGAAGCGATGCACCATCGGATGCTTCACTTCTATAAGCATGGCGTTGTTGTTCGACATGCCTTCGTTGATCCAGAAGTCGCCGCCCGTAACCAGCGGATTCAGCGTGTAGCCCGAGGTCACCGCTGCAGCGTTCGGGTTCATGTGGTTGATCAGGTGACGGCCAAGACTGCCCTGGTATCCAACTGATGCCACGATCTGCTTGCCGAACTCGTACGCCGTTTCCATCGAGAAGTGGTGCAGATAGATCGTCGGTACATGACCGTATCCGTCGCCGTAGATCACGATGTTCGCGTTACCCGCCGTCGGCAGGCCGTTCGCGTTGTAGCTCGTAATCGCATGGGGATTTGGCGGGAATCCATTGAGCGAGTGGATATCGCTCGAGATCGCGTAGATGATATTGCCGCCGTTGGTGCCCGGATTCGTCGGACTCGTGAACGCGTAGTTGACGAAGTTCTGGGTCGGGGGATTGTTCGCAACGTTCGCCGTAATTGCGAGCTCACTCTGGTTGTAATTCAGACCATAGCCACCGCGCACCACCATGCGATTGTTCATGTGCAAAGGCGCCCAGTTGAAACCAATCTGCGGTCCAACGTTCGCCTTCTGCGACTCCCACAGGTTGTGGCCGCTCGCCACATTCATGTTCAGGAACGCCGAGCTTCCTGTGCCAAGCATCACGCGGGGAATGTTGTCCTGCTTGGCGAAGAGAGCACCGAAGAAGTCGTAACGCAGGCCCAGGTTGAGCGTCAGTTCCGGCCGGATCTTCCAGTTGTCCTGGACAAAAGCGCCAAAGATGTTCTCCCGCTCATCGGAGCGGCTGCCGCCCGGCCGTCCCGTGACGCTGTTGAAGCCGCCGTTCTCGACCGAGGGAGCATCGTTCAAGAAGCTCCAGATGTTGTAGAAGTTGTAGCCCGGGCGTCCCGTTGGGTTGCTCAGGTAGCGCAGTTGTGTGTATTCGCCACCGAACTTGATCGTGTGCCGGCCGGACGCCTTCGTCGCGGTGTCGCGGTAGGTGTACGTCCACTGGTTCAGATCGCTTCCGATCGAGGTACCGAACTGGTTGATGGACGCGCCGGAGGCCGGTCCGAAGAACGTGATGTTGTCCTGCGGCAGACCGATCGGCTGCTGAGGATTGCTCGTGAGTTCGTTCCAACGCCAGCCTGCAGCATTGGCGCGCACCTCGTTCAGCCACGTGGCACCAAAGGAGCGGGTCCAGATACCCGACATCGCATTGTTGATCTGGTCATGGTGGAAGAGGTTGTAGGCGCGGGCTCCGCCGTTATAGAAGTTGCTGCTCGACGGCACCCAGTAGATCGCGAACGTCAGGCGGTCCTTATGCGAAACCTGTGCGTCCAGGCGCCCGTTGTATTGGTCGTAGGTCGAGGTTGTGGGAGTGCTCGTCAGGTAGTAAGCCACGTCGGCAACACTGTCCAACCCGCCACCGACACCCGGATTAACTGCCGTGCCGGTCCCCGTCGGATCCTGTTTGCCGAGACCGTTCTTCAGTGGGGAACCGATGTCGAGTCCCTGTCCAGAGATGGTCCTGCAGTTGACGCCCTCGTTCAGGCCTACTGTGGCGCAGGTTTCACCTGACGTCACAATCTGTCCGCTGGGCGCGCTCCCTGCAAAGCCAAGGTACGTGGCCGCGATGCTGCCCGAAGGCGCAGACGAACGGAACTGCGAGGTCTCGTACCATCCGGTGCTGGTTGAGGTTGAGCTGTTCGGGCTCGTCTCGTAGGCGAAGAACGCCCAGATTTTGTCCTTGATGATTGGTGCACCGAGGCTTCCGCCCCACTGATTGAAGCGCTGGTTATCGCGCTGCGGCGCGCCGATTCGCGTGCCATTCGAGGTGCGCACGGCCGGTTGGTACGCGTTCAGACCGGGCCGGTGCCACGCGAAGAAGGCGCTGCCGTGGAAAGAGTTCGTTCCGCTCTTCGAGGTGACCAGGGTCTGGGCACCGGAGAAGCGTCCGAACTCCGAGTCATACTGATTGGTCAGGATGCGGACGTTGTCGATCGACTCTTCGGTCGGCGTGATGACGGTTGTGCCGCCCCACACCGCGCTCGTCGTCGAGATACCGTCGATCTGGATGCCGTTCGTCTCGTACTGTCCGCCGTTCGCGTTGACTTGCGGTCCGTTCTCAGTCGGAGCCGATCCGCCGGCGCCCGACCCGCCGGGGCCTTGTGTTCCGGGAAGCGCGTAAACACCGCCCGACGCCGACTGCGAGCCATCGCTCACCGCACCCGGAGCAAGTTGACTCAGAGTGAAAACGTCGCGGTTGAACGAGGGCATGTGATTAATCTCGTTCGATGTAATCGTGGCACCGATGTTCGCTGTCTCGGTATCGACCGCCGAAATCGTATCCGCAGACACGTTCACCGTTGTCGACGTGTCGCCAAGTGCAAGCTGAATGTTGATCGAGTTCGCCTGCTCCGGAATGATCGCCACATTCTGGAGCACCTTCCTCGTAAAACCGGCGGCAGTCGCGGTGATCGTGAAGTGGTCGGGCGGCAGTTGCCCGAAGTTGTACACACCATCGGCGTTGGAGGTCGCCGTCTGGGTCGTATTCGTGGCGACGTCCGTGAGCGTGATTTGAGCATTCGGGATCAGAGCCCCCGTCGGGTCTGTCACGGTGCCTTGAATGGATGCTCGAAACTGTGCGTGGGCCGAGACGCCGGCGAGAGACACCATGCCGCCGAGCAGGAAGCCGCTGGCACAGCGCAGAGAAATTCGCATATTGCCTCCAAAGGGATACAGCATCGCCCGGCGACACAGCCGGGTCGTTTGGTCCGTTAGGCAAACCTTTGCCTAGCCGGAAAGAGTTCTACGCGCTGCGATGCTTGGATGTCAAGCGGCTAACTCGAGATGTCAGGGTTGCATCGCGTTTGTGGCAAACTTCCAACGTGACTCTCCCCAGTAAAGGCCGGGACGCCAACCGTCCCGCCAGCCTCAAAATCATTGCCGAACACCTTGGGCTCTCGGTCGCCGCCATCTCGCGCGTTTTGAACGGAGCACCCGCGGCAAAATCAATTCCTAAGGCGACACAAGATCGCATCTTCGCGGCGGCCAAAGAGTTGAACTATCGCCCGAACGTACTCGCTCGCTCACTGCGCCGTGGCCGCTCGATGATTGTCGGCGTTCTCGTGCCCGAGGTCTCCGAGGGCTACGCAACGGCTGTGCTTGCCGGCATCGAGCAAGCTTTGCTCCAGGCCGACTACATCTATTTCCTGATCAGTCACCACCACCGCGCCGAGCTGATCGATCGCTCCCAGACCATGATGGTGGACCGCGCCGTCGACGGCATCATCGCCGTCGACACCACGCTCGTCAAACATCCGCACCTTCCAATGATCACCGTCTCCTGTCCGGACGAACACGAAGGCATCACCAACATCGTGCTCAACCACAGGCGCGCAGCAGAGCTCGCCATCGATCACCTCGTTGGCCTCGGCCATCGTGACATCGCGTTCATCAAGGGCCAGAGCTTCAGCTCCGATACCGAGCCGCGCTGGCAGGCGATCCGTCACGCCGCTGCACGCGCGAAGATGACTCTCGAGCCAAAGCTAGTGGCCCAGCTCGAAGGCGACACCCCGGGCCACGAGCCCGGGTACTTTGCAACGCAACGTCTGCTCGCCTCCAACACGCGTTTCACCGCGCTCTTCACCTTCAACGACGTATCGGCGATAGGCGCCATACGTGCATTGCGCGAGGCCGGCCTCCGCGTCCCGCAGGATGTTTCAGTCGTTGGCTTCGACGACGTTCAATCCGCAGCCTTCCAGAACCCCGGCCTCACAACCGTTCGACAGCCGCTTCGCACCATGGGCATGCTGGCCGCAGAGGCGGTCGTGCGTCGCATCACCTCGACTGAGGAGCAGCCCGCGGCAAAACAGATCGTCGTCGATCCTGAACTGGTAGTCCGCGACTCGACCTGTCCTCCACCGAAGCGTGCGAGGTCCTAGTGCAGAAGATAGCCGGGGAACCGAAGATAGCGATCCTTGCGGCGCTGCCGCGTGAGATCGCTGGTCTCGTACGGGGAACTCGTCCCGAGCCGGAGTTGCGACAGCGCGGCGTCCATCTCTATCGCATCGACGAGCGCAATCATTGTGGCTGCGGGAATGGGCTCGTCCCGTGCCACGCTGGCGTTCGACGCTGCGCTTCGCTCAGAGGGAATCGAACTCATCGTTTCAACCGGGCTCGCGGGCGCATGTTCGCCCCAGGTTCGCGCAGGCGACGTCTTGGAAGCGACGACAGTCGTGGACGCGAAAACGGGTGAACGATTCCTCTGCGATACGTCAGGCGCCGACTGTGTCCTGGTAACGACGGAGACGATTGCAGGCGTGCGCGAGAAAGCTCGCCTTCGTGAGAGCTACAACGCGGCGCTTGTAGACATGGAGGCTGCCACGGTAGCCCGGCTCGCACTCGCGCGAGGTCTTCGCTTCCGCGCCATCAAAGGCGTCTCCGATGCGCACGACTTCGAGATGGAGGCGATGAGCCGCTTTGCGGATCCACTCGGACACTTTCGCACCGGTGCCTTCGCACTCCACACAGCGCTCCGTCCGCAGAATTGGGGCTCAGCGATGCGGCTTGGCCGCGAGAGCAATCGCGCTCTCACAAAGCTCTGGGCCGAACTCCGCAGAACTGATCAACTCCGCGGGCTAATCGCACAGCATTCGATATTCTTGAAGAGATGAGTGAGACATTGCCACAGACGATGCGGGCCGCCGTCTATCGCGCGCCCGATGACGTAAGAACAGAAACAGTTCCCGTTCCGCAGATTGGCCGTGGAGAGGTGCTGGTTCGCATCGACACGTGCGGCATCTGCGGCACCGACCTCAAGAAGATTCATACCGGCTCGCACTCCGCTCCACGCGTCTTCGGTCACGAGATGGCGGGAACGATTGCTGCAGTTGGCGAAGGTGTTCGCGGCTTCGTGGTAGGCGATCGCGTCATGGCCTTTCATCACATCCCTTGCGGCGAATGTTTCTATTGCCGCAAGCAGACATTCGCACAATGCGAGCGCTACAAAAAAGTTGGGACTACCGCGGGAATTGGCGAACCTGCTGGAGGCGGGTTTGCCGAATACATCCGGGTGATGGACTGGATTGTGGGCGACGGGGTTAAGACTGCGGGACTGGTGAGGGTTCCGGAGGACATCCCGTTCGAGCAGGCGGCGTGGATTGAGCCGGTGAATACGTGCTTCAAGGCGGTCAAGCTGCTGAACCTGAAGCCGGATGAGACGGTGCTCGTGATTGGGCAGGGAAGTATTGGGATCCTGCTGGCGGCGCTCGCGGCGCAGACGGGGGCGACGGTGTTGACCAGTGACCTCTATCCGGAGCGGCATGCGATCGCGGCTCAGTATGGGCTGAAGCATCCTCTCGATGCGCGGGGCGATGTGATTGCGGCGTCCAAGGCGGCTACCGATGGTCGCGGGGCGGATGTGGCGCTGGTTGCGGTGGGAGCGGATGCGCTGATAGGGACGGCAATGCAGGCGATTCGGCCGGGCGGCCGGGTGATGCTGTTTGCGTCCACGCAGCACGGAGAGGCCCCGTTCGATCCGGCTGCGGTGTGCATGGACGAGAAGACGCTGATGGGTTCTTACTCGGCGTCGGTGGCGATTCAGCGGGAGGGAATCGACCTGGTGTTCGAGGGTTACCGCTCAGGAAAGCTGGATCTGACCAAACTCATCTCCCATCGGTTCGGGCTGGAGGATGCGGCGGAAGCGGTGAGGCTCGCGTCGAATCCGCAACCGGATTCGATGAAAATTGTGCTGAAGCCGTAGGTTTGCGCAAAGTCCAGAGATAATAGAAGTTAGGGGTGGACCTAGGGTGTCGTCATGGTCGAACGTTCAGGCGTGGTGGAGTGTCTGGACGAGCAACCAGGCGTTGAGCGCGGCGATGACGCAGGCGACGGTGTAGCCGACGTACTTGAGCGTGCGGGTGTTGGTGAACTCGCCCATCTTTGCGCGGTCGCTCGTGAATTGCACGAGCGGGAAGACGGCGAAGCTGAGCTGCATGGAGAGGATGACCTGGCTGAGGATGAGCAGGTCGGCAGTGCCGCGTTCGCCGTAGAAGAGTGTGACGAAGATGGTGGGGATGATGGCGACGCTGCGCGTGATGAGGCGGCGCAGCCAGGGTTTGAGTCGAAGGCTGAGGAAGCCTTCCATGACAATCTGGCCGGCGAGCGTTCCGGTGATGGTGGAGTTCTGGCCGGAGGCGAGCAACGCGAGCGCGAACATGGTGCTGGCGCCGGTGAAGCCGAGCATGGGCGTGAGGAGTTTGTAGGCGTCGCCGATCTCTGCGACCTCGAAGTGGCCGTTGCGATGGAAGACAGCCGCGGCCAAGACGAGGATGGCGGCGTTGACGAAGAGCGCGAGCATGAGCGCAGTGGCGGAGTCGATGTTGGCGAAGCGGATGGCTTCGCGTTTGCCAGTGGGCGTGCGCGGATAATCGCGCGTCTGCACGATGGAGGAATGCAGGTAGAGGTTGTGCGGCATGACCGTCGCGCCGAGGATGCCGATGGCGATGTAGAGCATGTTTGGGTTGGTGATGATTGAAGGCGAGGGGATGAGGAGGCTGTGGGCGATGGGGAGCCAGTCGGGGTGAGCGCGGAGAACCTCGATTCCGAAGAGGACACTGATGGTGCCGATGAGGGTGATGACGAGGGCTTCGAGGTAGCGGAAGCCGCGGTTCTGCAGGAGCAGGATGAGAAGCACGTCGGCGCCGGTGATGAGCACGCCGTAGATGAGCGGGATGCCGAAGAGCAGTTGGAGCGCGATGGCGGAGCCGATGACCTCGGCGAGATCGCAGGCGGCGATGGCGATTTCGGCGAAGAGCCAGAGCAGAATTGAGGTGCGGCGGCTGTAGGTTTCGCGGCAGGCCTGGGCGAGGTCGCGCTCAGAGGCGATGCCGAGTTTGAGCGAGAGGCTCTGGAGGAGGATCGCCATCAGGTTGGAGAGCATGATGACGAAGAGCAGGGTATAGCCGTAGCGCGAGCCGCCGGCGAGATCAGTGGCCCAGTTGCCGGGGTCCATGTAGCCGACGGCGATGAGGAAGCCGGGGCCGGCGAAGCCGATGAGGCGGCGCCAGAAGGTGCTGGTCCCGGTGAGGCGGACAGAGGCGAACGCGCCGGGGAGCGAGGGATCGGCTTGTCTGCCAAAGGCTGCGCGGGTTCGAGAGATGGCTCTGCTGACCGATCGATCTCTTTGACAGGGGTCATTGTGGACATCCGCACCTTATGTCTTAGATGCAGTATGCCACAAATACTTAGCTATGGTTAATAAGGTTCGGTTGCCAGAGTTTACTAGGATTTCGGCTGCCGGGGTTTCTTGGGGGCGGGCGGCCGGACCCAGATGCGGTCGGCGGCGAAGAGGCCGAGGGTGATCTCGCGGCTGCCCGTGCGGACGCGCAGGGTGTCGTCGTAGTTGCGGGCGAGCGGTGTTAGCGTGACGCCGGGGCCGATGTGGAGGTCGTGGAGGAACTCGAGCAGACGATCGTCGCGCTCGTAGAGGCTGGAGACGACGCAGGGCGAGCCTGGGCGGGCTTCCGAGAGGCGCAGCAGGCCGCGGCGCCGGAGCTGCGCGGGTGTTTCAGGAAGCACGCGGTTGCCGTGCGGGCATTCGCCTTCTTCGCCGAGGCGCTCGATGAGCTTGGCTTCGAAGGCGGGGGAGATGACGTGCTCGAGGCGTTCGGCTTCAGTGTGAATCTGATGCAACTCCATGCCGAACATCTCGGCGAGCATGCGCTCGACGAGATGGTGGCGGAGGGCGGTGCGGTGAGCGGCTTCGCGGCCTTTAGTCGTGAGCTTGAGCGGGCCGTCGGTGGCGGAGTTGACGTAGCCGTCCTCGCGGAGGCGGCGCAGGGCCTTGGTGACAGCGGGCGCAGAGACGCCAAGCCACTGGGCGAGGAAGGCGGGGATGACGGTGTGGCCTTCGCTCTCGGCCTCAATGATGGCCTTGAGGTAGTCCTCTTTCGAGACGGTGATCTCTGCGACTGGCATTCGTAAAGAGTTAACCATGGTTTTGGTGGGATGGGAAGCGGTGGGTTTGTCCGGGCCAAAAATCAGGCGTCTCCGCGTCAGGGGCTAAAGCCCCGCCAGGAGAAAGGGGTGGACTTGACGAGGTGACTATACTTGGTGGGGCTCAAAAAGGTGGGCCAAGACGGCGCGGGAGTGGCGGCTGTGCGATCGAGTGTGGAAGAACGACGGGATCACGCTGGAGTTCGAGGTCGCCGGACGTACGCACATCGGCATGGTCCGGCGCACGAACCAGGATGCGTTTGGGGTCGTCGAACCGCTGGCGCTGGCAGTAATCTGCGACGGCATGGGCGGGATGGCCGGCGGTGAAGTCGCGAGTCATATCGCGCTCGAAAGCTTCCTGGAAGTGGTGAAGCAGGAGATTGAGGCGAGCCGAGCGCCGATAGCGAGCGGACGAAACGCGCGTTGTGCAGAGCGGCGGCGGCGGCGAACCGCGCGGTCAGGGTGCGGGCGAGCTACGATACGCGCTTCCGGGGGATGGGAACGACGCTGGTGGCGGCGCGGCTGGATGGCAACGAGGTGACGGTGGTGAATGTGGGCGACAGTCGCGCATATATAGTGCGCGGCAGTATGGCGCGGCAGATGACGCGTGACCACTCGTATGTTGCCGAGCAGATGCGCATGGGGCTGATGACGGAGGGCGAGGCGGAGCGCTCGCCGCTGCAGTCGGCCATTACGCGCGCGATTGGGATTGATGACGATGTGCAGCCCGATTTCTACAACGGAGACGGTGCAGGCCGGCGATCAGCTCCTGTTGTGCTCGGATGGGCTGATGCGACACATGAAGGGTGAGGAGATTGGGAAGATCGTTGCGGATGCGACGATGACTGCGGCGGAGATTTGCGAGCGACTGATTGCGATGGTGAACGCGCGTGGTGGAACGGACAACGTGACGTGCGTGGTGATGCGGTTTGGAGCGGCTGCGACGCAAGGGTGAACAGGCCGTACGGATTTGTGGCTACACGTACGCGATTTCTTCGGGTGTGACTTCGATGTCGAAGCCGATGAAGAGATCAGCGATGCGTTCGTCGGAGAAGCCGCGCTCGCGCAGGAGACGGACCTCGTCGGACAACATGGCGACGACCTGCGCGGCAGTAAAGCGCTGCTGAGAGGCGCCGGCGGCTTCGCGGAGCTCGCGGGCGGCGCGGGCGACCTGGTCTGCGGTGTAGATGGGCTGGTCTTGCACAGGGACCTCCAGACGTTTCGCTTCGTTCTTCGTCGATAAGAAGCAAAGAGTCGTGTTGGGGTTGCGACGCGAACGCCGTCGCGGCCCGTCTTGTCGCAGACTAGAGTCAGGAGTGAGTTGAAATATGGTTGTCGTGCAGGAGTTTGTCGATCTGGAGACGCCGAGTGGAGTTGATGCGGACGCATATCATTCGGCCGGCGGCGGACGGCCATTATCCGGGAGTACTGTTTTACTCGGAGATCTTTCAGGTGACGGAGCCGGTGAGGCGGCTGGCGGCACAGCTGGCGGGACACGGATATGTAGTTGCAGTGCCGGAAATCTATCACGAGTATGAGCCGGCTGGGACAGTACTGGCGTACGACCAGGCGGGGTCAGACCGCGGGAATGCGCTGAAGACGACGAAGACGGTGCGTGGATTCGATGACGATGCTCGCGTCGTCCTGGCGCATCTGGCGCAGCGCAGCGATTGCACGGGCAGGCTGGGGACGATGGGGATTTGCATCGGCGGGCACCTGGCGTTTCGCGCGGCGATGAACAAAGAAGTGCTGGGCGCGGTGTGCTTCTATGCGACGGACATGCACAAGGGAAGCCTGGGCAAAGGGCGGCATGATGACTCGCTGGTCCATGCCGGGGAGATCAAAGGCGAGTTGCTGATGGTGTGGGGACGGCAGGATCCGCATATTCCGACGGAAGGGCGGACGCTGATCCTGGAGACGCTGAACAAGGCGGGCGTGAAGCTGAACTGGCATGAGGTGAACGGAGCGCATGCGTTTCTGCGCGATGAGGGCGTGCGGTATGAGCCGGAACTGGCGAGGTCGATGTTTGGGCTGGCGCTGGATTTGTTTCACAGGACGCTGGCGGTGGGTTGATCCGGGTTCGATCTGTGCAGGCTGCCAAGTCTCGGAGCGTATCGGGCATCGCCAAAAAACGCTCACGCAAAGAGCTCGAAGGAAGAACGCGAAGGACGCCACGGCGGAGAGATCCGTCCGCGCTGCGTCTCAGAGGCGAGGCGTAGGACGCCCGCATTGTTAAGGGCGGCTCAGGAGATGAAGGCGCGGAACCAGTCGTCGGTGGTGCTGATGAGTTCGGCTGGTCGTGCCGTCGAAGACGATGTGGCCGTCGTTGAGGACGAGGAACTTTGTGCTCGGGTCGATGCCGCCGTTGGGGATGAGCTCCATCTGCTTTTGGCGGCGTTGTAGCGGTGTGTGGCGAGGGTGAAGGCGTCCTGGATGCGGTGCGTGATAAGGAGCGAGGTGGTCTGGGAGACGTCGCGCTGCTTGATGATGAGCTCGATGATGGTGGTGGAGGTGATGGGGTCGAGGCCGCCGGTGGGCGAGTCGTAGAGGATGAGGTCGGGGTCGGAGATGATGGCGCGGGCGATGGAGACGCGGCGGCGCATGCCACCGGAGAGCTCGGAGGGGATTTTGTCGATGGTGCCTTCGAGCTCGACGAAACGGAGCGCTTCGACGACGCGATTGTGAGTCTCGGTGGGGTCGCAATGTTCTTCTTCGAGACGATAGGCGACGTTGTCTTCGACGTTGAGTGAGTCGAAGAGCGCGCTCTCCTGAAAGACCATGCCGATGTGGGCGCGCATTTCGTACATCTCGCGCGGAGTAAGTGAGGAGAGCGAACGGCCGAAGATGCGAATCTCACCGGAGTCGGGCGTGAGGAGTCCGTTGGCAAGCTTCATGATGACGCTCTTGCCGACGCCCGAGGGGCCGAGGATGATGCGCATCTCGCCGTGACGGACGGTGAAGGAGATGTCCTTGAGGACGGTGTCGCGGTCGAAGCGGATGGAGACGTGCGAGAACTCGACGACCGGAGTTCCGGGTTCGAGGGCTGGACGGGTGGGCGCTGGTGCAGTGAGTGGCCATCGGCTATCTCCCGAAGAACGCCGATCATCATCTTCGTGACGAGGAAGTCGAAGAGAATGATGAGCACGGAGCTGACGACGACGGCCTGGGTGGTGGAGCGCCCGACGCCCTCGGTTCCGCCGGTGGTGCGCAGGCCGTAGAAGCAGCCGATGGTGGCGATGATGAAGCCGGAGAAGAGCGGCTTGGTGAGGCCCTCGATGACGTCGCCGTAGACGAGCGAGTGATAGGCGGTGTGGAAGAACGCGCTGCCGTTGAGGCCGAGCAGGCCGACGGCGACGAGCGCGCCGCCGGCGACGCCGGTGGCGTCGGAGATGATGGTAAGGAAGAAAAGCATGAAGACGGTCGCGACGAGGCGCGGCGCGACCAGCTTGCGGACGGGGTCGGTGCCGAGAGCGCGCATGGCGTCGATCTGCTCGGAGACCTTCATGGAGCCGAGCTCGCTGGCCATTCCCGAGGCGTTGCGGCCGGAGACCATGAGGCCGGTGAGGACGGGGCCGAGCTCCTTGACCATGGAGAGCGCGACGAGGCGGCCGGTCATGTTGACGGCGCCGAACTGCTTGAGCGAAGTGGCGGACTGGAGCGTGAGCACGCAGCCGGTGAAGAAGCCGGTGAGGATAACGATGGGCAAGGAGCCGAAGCCGACGAAGTCCATCTGGGTGAAGGTGTCGTCGATGTATCGTGGCCGGGAGAAGATGGCTGCGACGGCGTGCCATGTCAGCAGGGAGTACTCCTGCACGGAGGCGACGATGCGCTTTGCGTAGGCCTCTGGGGAGGGAATTCTCATTCGGTCCGCTGTGGGTAAGAGTAACAGGTCTTGCGAGAACCTCGGTGCGCGGAAAGTGCGAGAATAGAGTCATGTACGCCAAGATGAAGGCCGCTGTGCTTCGGGGAAAAGAGCACCTGCAGATTGAGCAGGTGCCGATGCCGAAGGCCAGTCCGGGCGAGCTGGTGGTGCGGGTGGATGCGGCCCTGACCTGCGGGACAGACCTGAAGGTCTTCCGGCGGGGTTACCACGCGAAGATGCTGACCAGGGACCGGCTGTTTGGGCATGAGATTGCCGGGACGGTTGCCGAGGCCGGCGAAGGCGTGACGGCGTTTCGGGTGGGTGAGCGCGTGGTTCCGCTGAACTCGGCGCCATGCGATCAGTGCTTTTACTGCAAACAGGGGCAGCAGAATCTGTGCGACGATCTGCTGTTCAACAACGGAGCGTATGCGGAGTATCTGCGGGTGCCAGAGCGAATTGTGCAGAAGAACACGCTGCGGATCCCGGAGAGCATGAGCGCGGAGCATGCGGCGTTGACAGAGCCGCTGGCGTGCGTGATGCGCGGGCTCGAGGAGTCGGATGCGAAGGCTGGGCAGACGGCGATTGTGCTGGGCGCGGGACCGATCGGGCTGCTGTTTATTCATGCGGCTGCAATCGAAGGGCTGCATGTAATCGCGGTGGTGAAGCGCACGGACCAGGTGGTAACGGCAAAGTTGTTTGGAGCGGAGCAGGTGGTGCGCATTGCGGAGGTTGAGGATCCGGTTCAGGCGGCGCGTGCGCTGACGCCGGAGGGTCGCGGCGCGGACCTTGTATTTGAGGCGGTGGCGACGCCGGAAGCGTGGCAGTGGACCGCGCAGATGGTGCGCAAAGGCGGCGTGGTGAATTGGTTTGGCGGACCGCCAGCGGGGACCGAGGTGAAGCTGGATACGAATCTGATTCACTACAACGATCTGACGCTGAAGGCGAGCTTCCATCACACGCCTGGTACGGTTCGGCGTGCGTTTGCGATGATTGGGTCGGGCAGGTTCAACGCGGATGCGTTTTTGACGGGGACGGCGACGCTGGATGACGTGCCGAGGGTATTTGAGCGTATGCTGACGCGGCCGGCAGAGGGAACGGCGCCGGAGATCAAGACCGTGATCTATCCTCATCAGCGTTCCCGCGGCGGAGATGAAGAGCGCGGCGGCAGAGCTTGTAGGGGAGGGACGATGAGTACGCGGCCGCAGGGCGTGGTGCATCCGTTCGGTTCTCTGGACGGCGCTCCGGAGATCTATCTGACGCCGGTGACGCGGCCTTCGCTGGAGCATGCGCTGATGTGGTGCAGGCAGTTGGCTACGACGCACTACGAGAACTTTCATGTGACGTCGATCTTTCTGCCGAAGCGTCTGCGGCCGCACTTCTACAGCGTGTATGCGTTCTGCAGAACCTCGGATGATCTGGGCGATGAGGTCGGCGATACGAAGACGGCGACGCGGCTGCTGAACGAATGGCGCGCGATGCTGCATGAGTGTTTCGAGCATCCGGAACTGTCGCGGCATCCGGTGTATGTTGCGCTGCAGCCGACGATCAAGGAGTGCGGGCTTCCGATCGAGCCGTTCGACAACCTGATCACGGCGTTCCAACAGGACCAGGTGTACACGAAGCATGAGTCGCTGAAAACGCTCGAGGAATACTCGAAGTATTCGGCCAATCCGGTGGGACGGCTGGTGTTGCTGCTGAGCGGATATCACGACGAAGAGATGATGCGGCTATCGGATGAAATCTGCACCGGGCTTCAGTTGGCGAACTTCTACCAGGATGTTGTGACGGACTGGGTAGACCGCGGACGAAGGTATCTGCCGGCGGATGTGATGAAGCGCTTCAACGTGACGGACGCGCAGATTGAAGCGCGGCGGTTCGATGCGAACCTTCGCGCGATGATGCAGTTCCTTGTTGCCGATGCAAGGGCGCGGCTGCAGCGCGGATCGAAGCTCACCACGATGGTGGAGCGCGACCTGGCGGCGACATTGCGGTTGTTTGTGAGAGGCGGAAACGCGATTCTGGATGCGATTGCGGCGCAGGATTATGACACGCTGCAGGACCGGCCGGTGGTGACGAAGGCGGTGAAGTTAAGGTTGCTGGGCGGGGCGTTGGTGGGACGTGTGAGCGCGGCACTGAGAGGAAGGAGTTCGCCGCAGGGACGCGCTGCATGAACGGGGTGGGGAACGAGGTAAGAACTGCTGCACTCGAGCAGGCGTATGCGGTGTGTCGCGAGATTGCCAGGCGCGAGGCGAAGAACTTTTACTGGGCGTTTCGCGTGCTGCCGCAGCATAAGTCCGACGCGATGTGCGCGGTGTATGCGTTCATGCGCAAGGCGGATGATCTTGCCGACGATGAGCGGCTGACAATTGAGCAGCGGCGCGAAGCGATGGCCAAGTGGACCGCGGAATGGAGAGCGGCGCGCGCAAAGTCCACAGGTGGCACAACGCAGGATCCGGTGTTCGTAGCCCTGAACGATACGCAGCGGCGGTTCGGGATCAGCGATGAACTGCTGGAGAAGCTGGTTGAGGGAACGACGCTCGATTTGCAGGAGAATCAGCCGGGCATCGAGCACGTGCGGTCGATCCGGATTACTGAGGGCGGGCATACGACGAACAGCTTCCAGGTCTATCGGACGTTCGAGGAACTGTACCGGTACTGCTACCTGGTGGCGTCGGTAGTGGGGTTGGTGTGCATTCGCATCTTTGGCTACACGGATGAACGCGCGGAACACTATGCGGAGCACGTAGGCATAGCGTTTCAGCTGACGAATATCCTGCGCGATGTAAAGGAGGATGCGGAGCGCGGACGGGTGTATCTGCCGCTGGCAGAGTTGCAGCATGAGCATGTGCATCTGGAGGATCTGCTGCTGGCCACGCGCGGCGTGGTGATCACCGAAGAGATGGTGGACCTGGTGAACCGCGAGGTGAAGCGCGCAGGTGTGTTCTATCGCGACGCGGAAGAGTTGATTCCGCTGCTGGATGCAGACTCGCGGCCAGCGATGCGGGTGCTGGTGTCGATCTATGAAGGGCTGCTGGACAGGATCTCGGCGCATCCTGCGGCGGTGTTTCACAAGCGCGTGTCGGTGCCTACGGTGACGAAGCTGGTGATTCTGGGTCGCGGGATGTTTGAGGCGTGGCGGCTGCGGAGACGGCAGGCGTGAGCGAGGCAGCCGACGTAGTAATAGTGGGCGCGGGGGCCGCGGGCCTCGCAGCGGCAGTGGCGCTAAGCGGAGCGGGAGCTCGCGTCGTGCTTCTGGAACGCAAGCCGTATGTGGGTGGACGGGCGTACTCATATCTGCATCCGGCGCTGAATGAGGTGATCGATTCGCAGCATGTGCTGCTGGGGTGCTGCACGAATCTGATTGATCTGTGCAGGCTGGCGGGGACGGAGCGAAAGATTCGATGGTACGACGCGATTCCGTTTCTTGAGCCGGGGCGCGATGGCGGCGAGGCGCGGAGGAGCGATCTTGTGCCGGGTGGCTTGCCGTCGCCGGCGCATTCAATGATGAGTTTTCTGGGTGCGCCGATGTTGAGCGTGCGTGACAAAGCAGGCATTGCGCGCGGGCTGATGGAGTTCATGCGCGGGATTCCGGCGAACGATGATGAGGCGTTCTCGGAGTGGGTTCGGAGGACCGGGCAGACGCAGCATGCGGTGAAGCACTTCTGGGAGCCGATTGTGGTGAGCACGCTGAACGATACGTTCGAGCGGACCTCGACGCGGTATGCGGCGAAGGTGATGTATGAGTCGCTGCTGAAGTCTGCGGAGGGCGGACGGTTCGGGATTCCGGCGGAGCCGATGTCGGAGTTTTACGCGGCGTTGTCGGGGCTGGCGGAGCGGCAGGGAACTGAGGTGCGGCTGCGCGCGAGTGTGGAGAAGATTGAGCAGACGGATCGTGTTTGGCGCGCAGTGATGGGCGATGGCGCGGTTGTCTCGGCGAAGGCGCTGGTGCTGGCGCTGCCGTTTGAGCAGGCACAGAAGCTGCTGGGGACGATTGCGGAGCCGAGCGCGGCGCAGCGCGCAGTGATGGAGAGCTTCGCGCAATTTATGCATGCGCCGATTACGACGATTCATCTGTGGCTGGACCGCGAGGTGACGGAGATTGAGCACGCGGCGCTGCTGGATACGCGGATTCAGTGGATGTTCAACAAGTCGCGGATTCGGCGGAGTGAGGCGTGGCGAGCACTATTACGAGCTGGTGATCAGCGCGTCACTTGCGGAGTTGAAGAAGACGCGTGAGGAGATTCTGTCATCGGCGATTGAGGAGCTGAAGAGCTTCTTTCCGGCGGCGCGCGCAGCGAAGATTGTGCGCGCGGGTGTGCTGAAGGAGGCGCGGGCGACATTCTCAGTGACGCCGGGGCTGGAGCGGTTCAGGCCCGAGCCGGATGCGTGTGGCGATGGGCTGTATCTTGCCGGCGATTGGACGAAGACGGACTGGCCTTCGACGATGGAGGGCGCGGCGCGGAGTGGAAGGATCGCGGCGGAGAGAGTGGCGAGAGCTGCGGGTGGGACGCAGCAGTTTCTCACGCCGGAGTTGCCGGCGCGTGGGTTAATGCGGATGCTGGCGCGCGGCTAGCGAGACGCAGTTATCGAGAAACCAGGACGACGCCGATGGCGAGGAAGCTGGTGGCGAGCCAGCGGCGGCGGTCGACGTTTTCGTGAAGGAAGAGCTTTGCGGCGATGGCGTTGCCGACGTAGGTGAGCGAGCCGATGGCGGGGGCGGCGAGCGAGAGGTCGACGAGCGAGAGTGTGAAGAGCATGGCGAAGAAGTTGAGCGCCATGCAGAGCGCCCCGATGAGAAAGATGGGCGAGGAGAGCACCGCGCGGATGGGGCCGAGGTAGCTGCGCAGGCCGGTGCCGGTGCGGAGCGCGTCGAGGTCGCCGAGTTTGCGCATGGCTGCGGCGATGAGGCATTCGCCGGCGATGGCGAGGGCGGCGACGAACACAATGCAGGACCAGCTGCGAATGATTTCCGAGCTGTGGGCGATGAAGGCGGCGAGCGCGAGCGTGTGCATCAGCGGCCGACTCCGGAGTCCATGAGGGGAAGCTCGTGCGGAGGTTCGCCTGGGTGCTCGGTGCGCGAGGGGGAGTTGGCGACGAAGCCGACGGCCGACGTGATGAGGATGATGCCGATCCAGCGGTAAATGGAGAGGTGCTCGTGCAGCCAGAAGCGGCTGAGGAGAGCGACGACGACGTAGCCGAACGCTGTAGCGGGCATGACGAAGGTGAGGTCGGCCCAGGAGAGCGCGGTCATGTAGCTGGCGAAGAAGCCGATGAGCAGGATGATGCCAAGGTCGACGAAGGGGTTGAAGAGCGCGTGCCAGAGCAGGTTGAGGTGGTGGAGGTCGACGGGGCCGACCTGGGCCATGCCGCGCGAGAGCAGGGTGTCGCCCACGGAGGCGGTGAGCATGATGCAGATCAGGACGGCGTACTGGGAGGCTTTGAGGCGGTGGGTCATTTGCAGGGCAGGTTTCAGGATACCAAGCGCTTAGTGAGCGAGGCCGTCGCTGTAACCGCTTGATGCGAAAGATGCAAGCAGCGACAGTGAGTAGACGGGATCGTTGTGTCGGAGGACGCGGATATATTTTGGGGATTACGAGAGTGCCGGAGCGGACGCTTGCGAGCCGACCCAAAGACTAGGGCTTTCGGTTACCAATGCCCGGACGTAAGTACCGTGGCGCTCTGTTAGGTTTTGAGGTAACAGCAAGCGACATCTTCGCTGACTGTGGCGCACCGGTTCTCTTGGGGAAAGTTGCCGGGACGCTAAAAGAGGTTTCCTCCGCGGTTGAGCAATCAACCGTGCCTGGTGAGCGGGACTCCCTTGCGGAGTCCCGTTTTTTTTGCGTTTGACGATATAAATCGCCAAGAATCACTCAGCGCGAGCTTCGGAGTTTCTGGTAGCTTGGCTGTTACCAGTCAGCTTCAGGTCATTGGGTTACGCTTCGATGTAGAACGGCATTGAGCGGAACTAGACTGTTGCGCGCTGCAGGAGCTTCACTCCTCGAAACTCCGAACGGCTGAGCAATCAGCTGTAACCTCCAGCGAACGGGACCTCCCCAAGGGGGTCCCGTTTGTGCTTGCTGGAGAGAATGGTTGCGAGTTAGAGCTTCGGTTCGAGCGACGCCTGCACAGCGAAGAGATCGTCTCCGACAGTACGGGTTTTGGCGATCGCGTCCTGGAGTGGGATGTCGGAGATTTGCGTGCCCTTGAGGACGACGAGACGGCCGAACTTGCCGGCGTGTACGAGGTCGATGGCCGCGACGCCGTAGCGCGTAGCGAGCATGCGGTCATAGGCGGTGGGCGTGCCGCCGCGCTGCGTGTGGCCGAGGTTGACACTGCGCGTCTCGTAGCCAGTGCGCTTTTCTATTTCTTCCGCCAGTGCTTGCCCGATTCCGGAGAGTCGGACGTGGCCGAAGGAGTCGACCTTGCTGCCGGCGGAGATCTGGCCTTCGACGGTCGGGAGTTGCGCGCCTTCGGCGACGACGACGAGGGCGAATCGCTTGCCGGACTCCCAACGCTTCTTGAGGAGAGCGACGACGTGATCCATGTCGATGGGGCGCTCGGGCGTGAGGATGACGTCGGCGCCGCCGGCGAGACCGACGGTGATGGCGATCCAGCCGGCGTCGCGGCCCATGACTTCGACGACCTGCACGCGGGAGTGCGCTTCCGTCGTGGAGTGGAGGCGATCGACGGCCTCGGTGGCGATGGTGACGGCGGTGTCGAAACCGAAGCAGACGTCGGTGCCGGAGAGGTCGTTGTCGATTGTCTTGGGAACGCCGACGCAGGGCACACCGCGGGCGATGAGTTCGACGGAGATGGACTGTGTGTCGTCGCCGCCGAGGGCGATGAGGGCATCGAGGTTGTGCTTCCTGATGTTGGTGAGGCAGCGCTCGAAGCCGTTTTCTACTTTTTTGACATTGGTACGCGAGGAGCGAAGGATCGTGCCGCCGCGGTGCAGGATGCCGCTGGTGGTCTCGAGATTGAGCGGCATGGTTTTGTCTTCGATGACGCCGCGCCAGCCTTCCATAAAGCCGACGAATTCGTCGCCGTAATGGTTGATGCCTTTGCGCACGGCGGCGCGAATAACGGCGTTGAGGCCGGGGCAATCGCCGCCCCCGGTAAGCATTCCAATCCGCATTGCTGAAATCCCTTTCGTTGGTTCGTGACGCGAAACGTGGTGAATCGTCTGTGGGTCCACGATAACAAAGAAGGCGGGGCTAGGGCGGGAAGGGTTTGTGCGCGGCTAATTTGTAAGAACGAATGGTTTGGAAAGACGAAGTGGCCGGCATTGAGCCGGCCACTTTTGTTTTGCGAAGGTACTACTTGTAGGCGAGGACGAGTTGCTCGGGCATGACCGGAGCATCGGACGGGATGACGCGCGAGAAGCCGGCGGCCTGTGCCATCGAGGCTAGCTCGGCGTAGGTGTAGGCGTCCCCTGAGGGCGTGGACGCCAACATGATGAGGCTGAAGGCTGCGGGCGTGGGCGGGGTGACGCGGTCAGGGTTCGGGACCATCTCGAGAATCGCGGCCCGGCCTCCGGGGGCAAGCGACGCATACACCTTGCGAAGGAAGCTGATGCAGGTCTCGCGGTCGAAGTGGTGGAGGAAGTTGGTGACAAGCACGACATCGTAGTCTTCGCCGAAGGTTGTGTCGAACGCGCTGCCGGGGATGAGGTGATGGCGGTCGGCGACTCCGGCCTGCTGTGCGTTCTCGCTTGCGACCTCGAGGACCTTGGGCCAGTCGGCGGCGTAGATTTGTGCTCCTGGATTATGGCGCGCGACGGCGATGCCAAAGAGACCGTGACCGGCGGCGATGTCGAGGACCTTATGAACCGGAGCTTCCTTGGTGAGCGCCGCGGCGAGATTCTCAGATGGCATTCCCATCATGGACATCATGTGACGAGCGAAGAGGACCCAGACGGGATCGTCGGGCTCGAAAGGATCGTTGACGGCGCAGCCGCCCTGGCGGACAGCGTCAGCGATTTTGTGATGGGCTGCGCGGTGATGATCACTCGCGAGGAAGTTGGCAATGCTTCCCATGTAGGCGGGAGAGTTGCGATTGAGGAAGATGGCGCTGTCCTGGTCGAGACCATAGCGACCGTCGTTCTTGGTGAGGAAGCCCTTGACGGTGAGGTAGTCGCAGAGGATGCGTACGCCGCGTTCGCTGGCGTTCACGTGTTGGGCGATGGATGCAGCGTCTGTGGCGCCTTCGGCGATCACGGTGAAGACGCCCAGGTCGAGCGCGGCCTTCATGGCTTCGGTGAGCTGAAAGGCATTGATGGCGTTGAAAATTCGTTCTGGGTTTGGCGGGGCAGATTGCGGCGCAGCAGACATGGGTTGCTCCAGTGTTTCAACCTTTGAAGTTGGATTGAGAGGCAATTGTACCGCTGTCCAGCAACGCCAGACGATGGCTTCCAGATACAGACTATTTGCTGAAGGTGGCGATCAATGCGGAAGAAGGCCGAAAACTGCCACGCCGTTCTGAGTGCCGATATAGACCTTGCCGTTGACGATCAGTGGCGCGATGAACTTGTTACCGTTGCCGAAGCTGTCGCGACTCGAGGAAGCCTGATTGCTGTTGTAGAACTCCTGGGTGAGGTTGGAGGGGTTGTAGGCGTGGAGCACGCCAGCCGCGTTGGTGCTGGCTTCGAGCGCCCAGACGATGCCGTTCTGCGTGCCGTTGGCGGAGATGGTGGGAGTTGCACTGGGATGTTGGAACTTGACGGCCGTCGCGCTGGAGGCGGAGTTGGCAACTTGTGCGTTGGTGACGGGGAAGGCTTTGAGCGAGTCGCCGTCTGCGGCGTAATAGAGGACACCGTTGAAGTAGGCAGGGCTCCCGTAGATCATGCCCGTGACGGCGCCGGAGAGTTGCTGATAGATGTTGGCGGTGGAGGACGGATCGTATTTGCCGAGGTTGTCGCGGTCGGCGACGTAGATGTTGGTGTCCTTGCCTCCGCCGACGATGAGGTGGTGCACAGTGCCGGCGGTGTCAGTCTGGTCGGGCAGGAGAAGAGCGCCTGCGGAGCCCAGATCGAGGTCTGCGCCTGATTCGTTGACGCCGTTGGAGGGCTCGAAGTAGTCGGCGACGGTGAGCTTGCCGCCGGCGGTGGAGAGCTTCAGCATGGCGTTGCCGAAGTCGCCCTGCGAGGGAAAGCCGTTGCTGTCGAGGGCGGTGTCAAAGGTGCCGTTGGCGTCGAGCAGGTAGATGAAACCGCTGGAGTCAGCGGCCATGCCGGCGCCAGCCATCCAGACGGAGCCCTCGTGTCCGTTGGGCGTGAGGTTGAGGACGGCGGTTTGCTGCAGCGAGGATTCACCGTAGGCGATAACCCAGCCGGTGTAGAGGCCGATGTCGCAGTGCGAGGTCCACGTGGTGTAGAGGTTGCCGTTGAGCAGGAGGAGTGCGGTGCGCTCGGCGTACTGCGCAGGATCGAAGACGACGTTGCCGTTGTGCGAGTTGTCGCCGGTGCCGGGATAGGTGGCGGTGATCTCGGTGGGGCTGCCGTTGAGCTCGGCTCCGGTGGTGAGATCGAGCGCGTGGAGGCGCTGATGATAGGCGCCGGAGGAGTCCTTGTTCATCCCGACAGTGAAGAGCGTGCCGTTGGCGCCACTTTTCCGATCGATGACCGGCGTGGAGGTGATGCCGATCTCCGGCGTGATCTGCGAACAGCTGCGATTGTCGCTGGTGGTTTCGCCGGAGCCGAGGACGGAGACGTGCCAGATCTGGGCTCCGGTGTCGGCGTCGAAGGCGTAGACGCTGGCGTGCTCGGTGGCGACGTAGAGAATGTTGCGGAACGCGTTGTTGATGACGACGTTGGCGAGAAAGAGCGGCTGCGCGTCGACCTTGCCGTCGACGGAGAAGAAGCCGATTTTGCCAAACTGTGTGGAGTTCACGTTGGCGGGAGTGAGGATGGTCTCCTGCGAGTTGAGGCCGGTGCGTGCGAGGTCATAGTGCCATGTGGTGACGTCGGGCGCGTTGGTCATGGCGGCGGCCTGAACGGTGAGCGCGAGCGTGGCGGTGTGGGTGAGGGAACCGGAGGTGCCGGTGAAGGTAATGGTGGGCGCGGCCGACGCTGTGCTGATAGGCGCCGTGAGCGTGGTGGTTGCGGAGGGCTGCGCGGATGTAAGCGTGAGTGTGGATGGACTTGCGGTGACTCCGGAGGGAAGACCCGAGATGGAGACCGAGACTGAGCCGCTGAAGGAGTTGAGTGCGGTAGCCGTGACGGTGATGGCACTGCTGGTGGTTCCTGCGGCTAGGGACAACGAACCGGGCGAAACGGCGAGAGAGAAATCCGGAGCGGCCTGAACGGTGAGCGCGAGGGTGGCGGTGTGGGTGAGGGAACCGGAAGTGCCGGTGAAGGTGATGGTGGGTGAGGCCGACGCTGCGCTGATAGGCGCGATGAGCGTAATGGTTGCGGAGGGCTGTGCGGGTGTGAGCGCGAGTGTGGATGGATTCGCGGTGACTCCGGAGGGAAGACCCGAGATGGAGACCGAGACTGAGCCGCTGAAGGAGTTGAGCGAGGTCGCGGTGACATTGATGGCGTTGCTGGTAGTTCCTGCGGCTAGGGACAACGAACCGGGCGAGACGGCAAGGGAGAAGTCCGGAGCGGCCTGAACGGCGAGCGCGAGCGTGGCGGTGCGGGTGAGGGAACCGGAAGTGCCGGTGAAGGTGATGGTGGGTGAGGCCGATGCTGCAGTGATGGGCGCGGTGAGCGTGGTGGTTGCGGAGGGCTGCGTTGTTGTGAGTGTGAGTGTGGATGGATTCGCGGTAACTCCGGAGGGAAGTCCAGAGATTGTCACAGAAACTGAACCGCTGAAGGAGTTAAGCGAGGTCGCGGTGACATTGATGGCGTTGCTGGTGGTCCCGGCGGCGAGGGGCAACGAGCCGGGTGAGACCGTGAGGGTGAAGTCAGGCGCGGGTTTGGGAGGGGAGTTACCGCAGGTGGTGAGCAGCAAGACCAGCGCCAGAGCTGTAATGAGTCCAAGCGCGTTGGCGAGGATCCGCATGTCAGGGAGACGGCTCAGCAGCATCGACTGTACCGCACCGATGACGCGCCAAGTGTCATCCGTATGTCATTCCTTGCTTCCTTCGAGTCCGGAGCCTTGCTCGCTTGAGGTCGATATGATGGTGATCGACACGGCGTCGCAGCCGAACGCGAATTAGGCAAACGAAAGCGGCCAGCTCTCGCTGGCCGCATCGGGTTTTTGAACTGAGGCAGAATTATGCGTTAAGGCTGACGGACTCCTGTGCCTTAAGTGCTTTTTCTTCCTTCTTGGCACGGGCGGCCTTGTTGCGCTCGGAGCGGAGCTTCATGAAGCTCTTGGCCTCGACGTAGAGGCGCGGCACATCGCGGTTGACGATTGCCTTCCACACAACGCGAGCGGCTGCCTTGGGCCGGAAGTAATACTCGTCGTAGAAGCGGTGAACCATCTCCATGACGTACTCGGTGGGCAGGCCGGGGTACTCGATGTGCGCCATCTGGTGGCCGCCGCCGTCTTCCATCTTTTCGTTGGTGATGAAGTTGTTACGCTTGGCGAAGTCGTAGAACTCGGTGCCGGGGTAGGCGTGCGCGACGGAGACCTGGATGGTTTCGCAGTCGAGCGACTTGGCGAAGTTGATGGTGTTGCGAATGGACTCCTTGGTTTCGCCGGGCAGACCGAGGATGAAGTCGGCGTGGATGACGAGGCCGAGGTCGTGGCAGTCCTTGACGAACTCGCGGGCGCGCTCGACCGTGGCGCCCTTCTTGATGTTCTTGAGAATCTGCGGGTCGCCGGACTCGAAGCCGACGATGAGGAGGCGGCAGCCGGCTTCCTTCATGGCCTTGAGGGTCTCGCGGTGCGTAGTGGTGCGCGAGGTGCAGGACCAGGTGATGCCGAGCGGCTTGAGCTTGGAGCAGAGCTCGATGGTGCGGTCCTTCTGGATGTTGAAGGTGTCGTCGTCGAAGAAAAATTCCTTGACGTGCGGGAAGTTTTCCTTCGCCCACTTGAGCTCGGCGGCGACGTCGTCGGTGGAGCGCTTGCGCCAGGCGTGGCCAGAGAGGGTCTGCGGCCAGAGGCAGAAGGTGCACTGCGCCGGGCAGCCGCGCGTGGAGTAGAGCGCGATGTACGGGTGCAGAAGGAACGGCACGTTGTACTTCGTGACGTCCATGTCGCGCTTGTAGATCGTCGTGGCCCAGGGCATCGCGTCGAGGTCTTCGACTTGCGGACGGTCTGGATTGTGCTGGATGACGCCGCTGGCGTCCTTGTAAGAGATTCCGAGGATTTCGTTTAGCGGCTTGCCGTTGGCGAACTCCACGACGGAGAAGTCGAACTCGCGGCGACAGACGAAGTCGATGACTTCGCACTCATAGAGCGCACGATCGGGGTCGGTGGTGACCGGAGGGCCGACGAAGGCGATCTTGATGGACGGATTCGCGGCCTTGATGGCGCGGGCGAGCCCGTGGTCGCCGGACCAGCCGACGGTGGAGGTGAAGAGCACCAGGAACTCGTAGTCCTTCGCGATCTGGATGGTCTCGTTGGGAAGGGCTATACGAGTCAAACCATACTGGGTTGCGAGAGCGCCGACGCGCCGCGATTAAGGTGTATCGGGCAGCAAATCTCGACCTCGTGCGCGAGAAGAACCGCATTCAATCCCGCAATACCTACGAAAGCCGCAAGCCATACATGGCAGCGTGATTGCCTTTTAATGCGGAGAAGGTCCGGGAAAGTCGGCGTGCGCGCTTTGCCGCCATGTCCGAGGAACAGCGTGAAGAGAAGCGTGTTCACGTCCGTAACCGCCGCGCCCGAAAGAGGGGTAACGGCGGCAAACACACAGCCGCTCAATCAGGGACCTGTTAGTCAGGCAGCGCCATAAATGTTCGTTCTGTTCAGCAAACCTGCGGCGTGGCTATCGCGCAAACCACATCATGCCGCTCGCCCTCGGTGGGTCGAACGACATCAGCAACATCCAGTTGCTGTGCCCGACTTGCAACGACAGCAAAGGATACAGCCATCCTATTGCCTGGGCGCAGAAGAAGAGGGGTCGTTTGCTATCAGGAGGCTGCGATCACCTCGTGGTAATGGCTGGTGATGCGGAGATCATAAAGGAAGGAAAGGCGCGGTTCACTCGGTGCCAGGCTTGGGGGAGTCGGCATGGAGAGATAGGGCACTATTTGATACAAAGCTTTCTAAGCGGGATATCCTTTAAATCAATGGCAATGGGATACAAACGTTAGAACAGAGCGCGGCAACCGCCCGACACTCACCTACAACCAGGTCCGCATTCATAACCTGCTCGTCGTCAACGACGCTCGGCAGAACAAAGCGCAGATCAAGGTGACGCCTACAGGCGGTCGCGCCAGCTACGAAGCCGCCCAGGTGTTTCAGCGGCATCATCCGCCGCATCGAGTATCAGTCCAAAGCTGTCGATGCCTACTCCACCGCCATTTACCACCAGGTCGAGAGCGGCATTGGATATGTGCGCGTCGAGACCGACTACTGTGGACAGCCAATCGTTCGACCTCGACCTGTTCATTCGCCGCATCGCCAATCCGCGCACCGTCTATATGGACCCCGATGCCGGCCTCTATGACAAGGCAGACTCTAACTTCGCGTTCGTGTTCGAGGACGTGCCGCGGGACCGCTATGAGGACGAGCACGGCGAGGACGACAACACCGCAGGCGCCACGCTCGATTACACCGATGGCTGGAACGACAAGGATCATGTGCGGGTAGCCGAATACTGGCGGCGGAACCTCAACAACGAGACGATCCATCTGTTGGCGGATGGCACCACCGTTCGCGACAGCGAGATACCGGCCGAGCTGCGCGAGCAGGTCGAGGCGATGATTGTCAAGTCAAGCGATGTGGCCGAACCAGAGATCGAGTGGTTCAAGCTGGCGGGTGATCGCATCATCGACCGCGAGATTTGGCCAGGTAAATACATCCCCATCGTGCCGTTCGTCGGCGAGGAAACGGTGATCGACGGCGAGATGGACCGCAAAGGGCACACACGCTCGCAGATCGACGCACAGCGTATCTACAACTACTGGGCGTCGCGCGCCGTCGAGCAGGTCGCGCTGCAGACTAAGACGCCATACGTTGCCAGGGTCGACGCTATCACTGGCCGTGAAGAGCAGTGGGCGACCGCGAACACTAAGAACTGGTCGGTTCTCGTCTACAACGGGCTGGACGAGGCGGGGCAGCCAATCCCGCCGCCGGCCCGCGTCGATCCGCCGCAGATGGCGCAGGCTTACATCACCGGAATGACCGATCGCGCGGGAGGATTTGCGTGCGTTACCGGCCAGTATCAGGCCGCGCAGGGCATGCCGAGCAATGAGCGGTCCGGCATCGCCATCCAGCAGCGCCAGCGGCAGAGCGAGACAGCAGACGTATCACTACGTGGACAATCAGGCGAAGGGCATCCGCCAGATCGGCCGCATCTTGCTCGATCTCATCCCAAAGATTTACGATACGCGGCGCGTGGTGATGACGCTCGCCGAGGATGGCGATGAGAACAAGGTCATCGTCGCGCCCGACGCGCCAGAGGCGCACCAGCAGATTGCGCCAGGACCGGACGGGCAGCCCGTGCCACTGACGCCAGGCGATGCGCAGAAGCAACAGGAAGACCCGGAACGGCCCGATCCCAGCATCATCTTCAATCCGAATGTGGGCGAGTATGACGTTGAGGCCGATGTTGGCCCGTCCTACGGCACGCAGCGGCAGGAGGCTGCGAACGCGTTCTCGCAGATCATGCAGCAGAACCCCGCGCCTTTCAGATCGTGGGCGACTTCTGGGCCACGAACTCGGATTTCCCCGGCGCGGACGAGCTTGCCGACCGGCTGAAGCGCGGGCTGCCCCCGCAATACAAGAGCCGCGTCGATCCGCAGGTGGTGCAGGTCATGCAACAGGCCGCGCAGCAGCAGGCACGGCGCCACCCACGAGCTGCTCGGGCAGGCCAAAGTGAGGAAGTAATCGCCCAGCTTAAGCGGCGACTCGCCCACGCGCAGATGCAGGCCAAAGACAAAAGATGACGAATGCAGAGCTAGAAGATCAAGAGACTACGACACACCAAAAACACGCCGCCTCGCCCGCCGTCGGCAGCATCGATCCGGCATAACCCTGCCAGATCGTCGTTCGCAATCTCGTAGAGGACATCCCTGGCGGCGCGCCTGCAGCCCATCCCTGGGGGGCCATGCCGACATCCACGGCGACCCGCGCTGGCACGTTTTAACGCCGCACTTTTTTTTTGGTTTTTTGGCTCCACCAGTGCCCAACCCTTGAACGGGCGCAGGGGCGCCAGCGGCCCTAAAGAAATCACAAGATAATTTTTTTTTTTTTTTTTTTTTTTTTTTTTTTTTTTTTTTTTTTTTTTTTTTTTTTTTAAAAAAAAAAAAAAAAAAAAAAAAAAAAAAAAAAAAAAAAAAAAAAAAAAAAAATTTTTTTTTTTTTTTTTTTTTTTTTTTTTTTTTAAAAAAAAAAAAAAAAAAAAAAAAAAAAAAAAAAAAAAAAAAAAAAAAAAAAAAAAAAAAAAAAAAAAAAAAAAAAAAAAAAAAAAAAAAAAAAAAAAAAAAAAAAAAAAAAAAAAAAAAAAAAAAAAAAAAAAAAAAAAAAAAAAAAAAAAAAAAAAAAAAAAAAAAAAAAAAAAAAAAAAAAATATATATATATATATATATATATATATATAAAAAAAAAAAAAAAAAAAAAAAAAAAAAAAAAAAAAAAAAAAAAAAAAAAAAAAAAAAAAAATTTTTTTTTTTTTTTTTTTTTTTTTTTTTTTTTTTTTTTTTTTTTTTTTTTTTTTTTTTTTTTTTTTTTTTTCCCCCCCCCCCCCCCCCCCCCCCCCCCCCCCCCCCCCCCCCCCCCCCCCCCCCCCCCCCCCCCCCCCCCCCCCCCCCCCCCCCCCCCCCAAAAAATAGAGGCCATGCCGGGAATCGCCGACACCCCCATCCCCGGCACCGGGCTGGCCGAGGCGCTGGCCGAGATTGAGCGCCTGCGCCACCGCATCCTCGAGCTGGAGGCCGCAGGCCATCACCCACGGCACCCTCGCACCGCCCGCGCCCGAACAGCCACACTATCGTCCACGACGTGCCACCTCAACCCGCCCCGCGATAGCCGCTGCAGGCTGGGCGCCACCCCAGCATCAGCCGCAGGGTTAATTACCGACAGCCTTGGCTTGACTGGGCGCGCTCCCGTCGCTGCAGCGGCACATTATACAAACAACGAGTAAGCCAATAGCGAGACAACCGAACACCCGGCCGAGCCGGAACGCGAACCCGCGCCTGCGCCCGCAGCAGAGTCCACACCGGCACCCGACGTCGAGCCGGCCGAGCACCGAGGAGGAGCGGCAACAACGCAAGAGCCGCGGCGACCGGCGCTTCGCCGCCATCACCGCCAAGCTGTCCGCCGCAGAGCGCATCCAGGCCCAGCAGGCGGCGAACTCGAGTTCTACCGCCGCCAGGCGCAGAGCCAGCCGCCGGCCGACGAAACGCCCGAGCAGCGCTATCACCGCGAGCGGGCCGCCATCCGTGCCGACGTCGAGACCCAGATCAGGACCGAAAGTTTCCACGAGCAGGGCGCGCACCGAATATCAGCGACTGGAGGCAGCGCTGCGACGATTTGGTGAAGATGGGCGCCGATGCCAATTTCGCGCAACTGCTGGTCGAGATGCCGGATGGCGTGCGGGTGGCTGGTGCCCTGGCCGCAGACCCGGCCGAGGTCGAGCGCATTGCCGGCCTGCGGAGCGAAAGGGCCCGCGCGGTGGCGCTGGGCAAATATGCCGCCACGCTGGGCGACAACGGCAACTGGCATGCCCGTCGGCCGCACCGACGCCTGTCACCCGTGCGCCGGCTCCGGTGCGACCAGTGACCGGACGCGCGGCGCCCGTGTTTAACGAATACACCGCGTCGCCAGAGGCTCTGGCCGACTACTACCTCAAGAAGGATTGGAGCGCGCACGCTCGCAGGCGGTGATGCGCACCTCACGGCGGACCTGGATGCCGAGCTCCGTCGACCCTATTCCGAGCAGCGGTGGCTTCGTGGTCTTCGGCGCGCAGGCGCAGCGCTAGAAGAAGCGCCCCAACCGCCGCGCCCGGTATATGGCGCTGTGGCTACAGCACACCAAGCCCTCGCGAGGCCCTAAACACGCTGTGTCGTGCTGATCCGCCTGTGGCTGTGTCTCCCCCTTTCGTCACAGCGGGCAATCGAGGCTCCAAGAACCGCCATCCGGTGAGGAGCCCTTTTCCCGCACTCGTGTGACGAAAGGGCCATGTCATGCCCGCCACCAATACGCTCCTCACTATAAATATGATTACCGCCAAGGCACTGGCGATCCTGCACCAAAAGTGCAATATCATCGGAGCGGTGAACAGGCAATACGATGATTCATTTCGCCAAGAGCGGCGCTAAGATCGGCACCACACTACGCATCCGCCTGCCGGTGCAATACACCGTCTGCACCACCCCGGCGCTGTCGCTGCAGAACACCGTCGAGACGTTCGTCAGCCTGCCGATCACCAACCAGTACCACACCGATTTCTCGTTCACGTCCGCTGAACTCACGCTCACCATCGACGACTTCTCGGCGCGCTACATCGAGCCGGCGATCGCCGTGCTGGCGGCCAGGCTGGAAGCGACTTCGTCAACCAGATGTGGCCCAGGTCTGGAACCAGGTCGGCACGGCTGGCGCTGCCAAGACGTTTAAAACCGTCCTGCAGGCCGCAAACTGCTGCTCGACAACCTCACGCCGCAGTCCAAGCAGTGGCTGCTGCGCATCAACACGCAGGACAATGTGGACATGGTGGACAGCCTCAAGGGCCTGTTCCAGGCCTCCACCGAGATCCGCAGCCAATATACCGATGGCGTGATGGGCCTCTCGGCCGGATTCGAGTGGGCCGAGAATACCCACCTAACGACGCAGACGCGCGGCGCCGAGAGCGGCGCCTATACGACTGCCGTTGTCGCAAATCAGACCACCGGCAGCACGCTCGCCGTTATCACCGGCACCGGCGCAGGCAACGCAGGCGACGTGTTCACCATCGCTGGCGTCTTTCGGTGCATCCAGAGACCAAGATCAACTCCGGCATGCTGCAGCAGTTCGTGCTGACGTCGGCCTACGCTGGCGGCGGCGGTAATATGGCATCTCGCCGGCTATCAATGGCGTCAGCGGCAGCCCGCAGCAGAACGTCGTCACCGTCGCCAACGCGACCGCCACGATCACCTTCGCCAATACCGCCAGCACGGCAACCGGGCTTAGCTCGCATTTCACCCCGACGCTTTTACCTTCGCCACTGCCGACTTTTATGCCCGGAGGTGTCGATATGGCATCTCGCGTAGTAAAGGATGGTATTCCATGCGGGCGGTCAGTCAATATCGTATTTCCGACGACACAATGCCAATCCGCATCGATGTGCTCTGGGGATGCGCTGCACTGCGTCCGCAGCTCGCGTGTCGCCTAGTTGGGGCCACTTAGCGTCAACCAGCGTGGCGGCGGCAACGGGCATCTCACCCTTCGCGGCTGCCGGAAAAGCCCAGTTCGTCTGGCCCAGCAGGGGTTCTGGTTCTCCATCCTGTCCGCGTAGCTACAGTCCGCCTTGCTGCCGGAGGCCCCCTTTCCTCCCACGGTTAGGGGTGTAAACCGCGTCTCGCCCGGAGCACTCTTTTGCAGCCTCCTGGCACCGATCCTCCACCGAGGTACAAGCTATGACCATCGCGAACGACATCATCTTCCTGTCGCTGCGCAATAGCGGTGTCAACAGCCAGCGGGCAAAAAACACCGATGCCAGATGGGCGTGAACAACACGTACCAGTTATGCCTGAACACCATGATCCTCTGAGTGGAAAATAGGAACGCTCACCGTTCAAGGTCAATTCGCACCACCGGCTCCCCACATTTCCCCCGATCTCACCCCGGACGTGCCGTTCTGGAGCGCCTACGAGCATGTAGGGCTCTTAACAACCATGGCGGTGCGGCTGCGGCAGATCTATGCGCTGCCACCAGTGGTCAACTCGACGTGGCGATAGCGCAATCGGCCCCCTCAAGGCGTTCAGCGCCCTAAAACTTCTGCAATTCAGCCCGACCATCATCCCCCCCAGTGACGGCACGGGTTATGGGGTGGTGTTGCTGGCTTTGCGTGCCGCCGGCCGTGTGACCGACGCCCAAGGCGTGCTGCAGACATCGCAGGACGTTACCGACGAGCACATCCTGATCAATGAGATGCTGGACGAGTGGCAGCGCGAGCGCACGGTCCGCGTTATCTCAGGAACCCTCTCGCCGATCACCGACCTGAGGCTGCCGCTGGTGATGACACCCGGCGAGAGATGCAGTCGTTCTTAACCTCGGTGTGCGATTGCGCGACGCCTATGGCACCGAGGTCTTGAAGACACTGGTCGAGCGAGCCGATCGGGCTCTGCAACTACTGCCAGCCATCAACCTGCAGCAGACACCACCCCCTACGATCGCCGCCGACGACGGGACGGCTTCGGCATCATCTACCTGGCGCTACGCCACATCAGGCCGGGTGACCGACAACCAGGGCGTGCTGCAATCGTCGCAGGACGTGACTGACGAACACTCGCTGCTGTCAGAGATGCTGGACGAGTGGGAAATGGAACGGACGGTGTGGGTGATCCCCGGGATGCTCGCGCTGATCTCCGACCTCAGTGCCCCGCTGCTCGTTACGCCGGTCGAGAAGAATGCGCTCGTCCTGAACCTCGGCGTGCGGTTGCGCGACTGCTATCGGGGCAGAGCCGTGCGAAGACGCTGACCGACCGTGCCGATCGGGCCCTGCAGCTCCTGCAAGCCATGAACCTGCAGCAGAACGCCAGCGCCGACCATCGCCGCTGGCGAGATGGGACCGGCTACGGCCTCGTGTACCTGGCCGTGGTCGGTGCCTGGCCGGGTCACCGACAACCAGGGCATCACCCACACCTGGCAGGATGTCACCGACGCGTCGTCGCTGATGAACGAGATGCTGGACGAGTCGAACCGCGAGCGGGCGGTCAAGGTCATCCCCGGCACACTGCCGACCATCCCCAACCTGGCGCGCCGGTCACACTCACCTCGGGCGTCCGCAATGCCATCGTGCTCAACCTCGCGGTGCGGCTGCGCCGCTGGGTTGGCGCCGAGGTCTCCAAGACCCTGCTGGATCGCGCCACGATGGCGCTAGGGCTGGTGCAGGCCAACAACCAGCACAGGCACCACCGCTGCCGCCGGCCCGCCAGAGACCGTCATAGAGGCGCTGTTCCTGGCGCTGCGCATGGCAGCCGCATTACCGACACCCAGAGCGTCAGCGACGGCAGCAAGGACGTGGCCGATGCGTTCTCGCTGCTGGTCATGATGATGGGCCAGTGGCAGCGGCGGCGTTGGCTCATTTGGAACGAGGAGGAGCTGGCACTGGTCGTCCGGCGCCGACTTCTACACAATCGGACCGGGGAGGACTTCGACGCGCGCGACCCGACAAATCCACCGCCGCCTTTGTGCGGCTGCTGGCTGTCAGTGGAGCGCCCAGGCTCCGGATCAGGTGAGCTGGCTCCCACCGAACTGCTGCCGTTCCCGCTTAGCCCGTTCGGCTCATCCAGCACGACCGAGCACCCAATCGCAACGAGGTGGACATCCCGCTCTCCATCATCGAGGCGCGCGAGGACCACTGGTACGGGCATCGCCATCAAGGATCTGAAGAGCCATCCCCGGCAGCTGTGTTCTACGATAGCTCGTTCCCGGTAGGCCGGCTGTATTTCTGGCCAGTGGCGCCCGCCAATACCTACGAGCTGCACATCGTCGTCAAGGGATCGCTTCCGGTATATACAAGCGTCAATGACACCTCCAATATCCCGCCAGAATACACCGATGCGGTGGTCAACAACCTGGCGGTGCGCGTCGCGCTGGCATCGCCTGGCGCACAGGTCAGTCCGCTGCTGATCGCAGAGGCGCGAGCCAGCCTCAACGCCATTCAGGCTGGCCAACAGCCAGATCCCGTTGCTCTCCATGCCGGCGGCGTTGGTCGGCCGGCGCGGTGGCGATGTCTCCTCGTGGTCGGGCAGGGGATTGGATACCGCGTGGGTCGTCGGTGGGGCCAATGTTCTCGGATAGGAGCGGCAGTTCATGAATGCAATGGCACGTCTGGGAGGCCGCCGCGCAGTGTCGCGCAGTGGGAGCAGCGGCGGTTACCCATGGTCGGAGCGGGTGGCATAGTCATGGACAACCACAACAGCGGCTGGAACCCGCCCCGCGCACAGTATCCCTGGAAGCAGGGCGACGAGCTGTTCGCTGACGAGTTGAATGCGGCCATCGCGGCTGCATCGTCTGGCGTAGCTGCTGGCGGGCCGTTCCTGCCGCTGACCGGCGGCACGCTGAGTAGCCCAGGCTATCTCACGATCAATGCCGCTACCACGTATGCCGGTGAGAACCCCACGCTGGCGAAAGCTGCTCTGAACGTCCAACAGTCCGGTGCAGGTTATACGTCCGGCAGCGGCGCATCCGGCTTCAATGCCCTCTACATCAACGCCGATACGCTCGATGTGAACGGGCCACAAAATACGCTGTGCAGCTTCCAGGGATCGATCAACGGCACCACGCTGACGGTGCTTTCTACCATCACAGGACCACCGATCTATACATTCACCGCACACATCAGCGGCACCACGCTGACGATAGACAGTGGCGCCCCTCCAGTTGGGGGTATTACGGCAGGGCTGACACTCAACTGGAGCGGTGGCAGCGCCACCATCATGAGCGGCATCAGCCCGACCTACACGCTGGATGCCAGCTACGGCACAGTGACCTCACAGAGCATGACGGTGATCGGCCCGAAGCCGGTGCAGACGTTGACGTGGGGAACTACCAGCGATCCGGATAACCCAAATACCGCAACCGTCCAGGCGTTCTCAGGCACGGTGAACCAATGGACGCTGACGACTAATCAGGGCGTTGTTCCTTCACAGCCGATGCAGATGGTGAAGAACGCGCCAGGCTCACAGGCGATAGGGCTGTGGTTCAACCACTATTTCGGCGGTAGCGGGGCGACTGGCGGCCGTTCCGGGATACGTGCCCAGCTTGTGCAGACTGGTTCTATGGCGGGACCGGCTTTCTATCAGAACCTCATCGGCACATCGCTCGGTTACAGCAGCGGCGGCACCGATGTGTGGTCAGGTGCGGCTGGCTCGGTTGTCGGCCTCAATCCTACGCAGTTTATGCTCAGACGTTCTACGACACCGGGCGTGGTCGGCGCGGTCAATTACCGTGGCGCTGCGGGAATGGAGATAGACTACGGGTGCGGCGCAGGCTCGCCGGATGATCCGAACTATCCGTTGGCATCGGTTGCAGGCATCGGCGGCCTCACGATTGTCCGTGATCCCCGGCATCAGTGGCAGCCCCCAATCTGGGAGAACGACTTCATCCTTGGCTTTGGGCAGGCTGGCTCCATTGTCAGGGACGCAGGGGGCAACATAGTGCCCGCTAAACAGGCCAGGATCGGGCTGCGGATTGGAGCGTTCGGCGCTATCAACCCGATTGATCCCACCACGGGCAGGTTTGTCGGCGCGGTGTTCACCTCTCAGGCGTATAACACTGACGGCTCCATCGGCAATATTCCGATGCGCGGGCGTCACGCCATTGACTGGTATAATTACGACTGGACCGGCACCGCGTATCGCTGGCGTGGCGGCCAGGGCGGCGCCATCACTGGTAGTAGCTCGCCCTTGCCTGGTGCATTGCAGATCGGTGGCGGCTTCCTGTCCGCGACTGCCACGACGGTGTCGCTGGATACCGCCGGCAGTGTGCTGACTGGCGCTATTGTGGCGTCGGGTGGCGCTAACCTGCGTGTCGGCACCGTCTGCGTGCATGACGATACCGGCGCGTATGTCATGGTTACCACCACCGACAACTCGCTCGGTCCTAATACCGGGACAGCGACGGCTGTGGTGCTGCTGTCCAAGGGGCTGGCGCATAGCAGCGCGATACCGGCTAATCCGGTGCAATTTCGTGCCACTGGCTTCCCTCTCTCGTTCGCGGCGCCGGGACCGACCGGGCCGCAACTGAACCTGACATGGACAACAGCGACCACGCTCGCGTTGCAGCCGAGTGGGGGCGCCACGGTGTTCGGCGGCCCTGTCAGCTACACCGCGACTGGTGGCACCACACCGCGCACGGCGCAGGATCGCGCCGCCGATGTGGTCAATGTGCTGGACTACGGTGCTGTCGGGGATGGTGTGACGGTGGACACGGCTGCCATCCAGGCAGCGGCAAACTCGTTATCGGCGACAGGTGGCGTGCTACTGTTTCCGTCCGGCTGCACCTTTCTGCTCGACCGCACGATACTTTTGTATGCCAACACGACCGTTATGGCGTTCGGAGCGACACTCACCGGAACCTCGACGTGGAATAATCCGGTGGTTCCGCCGGCACCGGACGGCTTTGGCTTGGTTCGGGTGTTCTTTGAAAACGTGAACTGGAATGTCACGGCACTCACCGACACCAATATCCGCATCTATGGTGGCGTATATAAGCCGCCAGACGTTTCCCTTGTGCGTGTTGGCTTCGTCGGGTTCCACTTTGTCCAGGGAGTGGAGGTGGCATTTGTCCGGGTTGTCGGCGGCGCGGGGTGCATGGCCTTTGTGAGCTGCGATCAGGTAGACGCTCATGACAACACGCTGACCATGATCTCAGGCGGCGGCATCGGTTTTGGCCCATTCACCAATGTCAGGGTTCACCACAATTATATGACTCAGAACATTGCTCATCCTGGCAGTGCGCCGATGATCGAGTTCACCGGATCGACGTTCAATAATACCGAAGCGCACTCCAGCAATTTCGTATGCGACAGCAATCAGGTATTCGGCGCCACCGCCAGCGTCTACGCCATCCAGGTCGATGAGACTGACGCCTTAAGTTCAGTTAAGAACGGTATCATATGCAACAATTATATCGATATGACTGGGTTTCCTGGCGCTGGTGGGATAGGTGCGTATGGCAATTCCGACAACATCAACATCCATCATAATACGGTCAAAGGTGTGTCAGACTACACGTGCATCAGCGTGTTTCCTCTGATCGCTGGGGTTACGGTCACTCGCGCGCATGTGGACAACAACCGCAATCCTGGACAGCACCCAGTTAGCGGGGGCGCTACAATACTGAACGTCACGGCTGACGACTCCACTGTGATCGACAACGACCTGATCAATTGCACCTGCACCACGCCTCTTGCGGTGACCGGCGCCAATGTCGTGGTCCGCACAGGACGCATGGATAGCGGCTCTACCGGCTCACGAGGCAGCGTGACCGGCGCCGACCATTTTTTTGAGGACTACAATATCGTGAGCGGGGTCAAAACCCTTTCATCCGCTCTCCAGTCGGCGGTCGGTTTCCAGATCGGCGCGGGCAGCACGCTGGGCTCTTATCTGGAGAACCAGACATGGACACCATCGCTGCAATTCGGGGGCGCCTCGACCGGCATCACCTACTCAGTCCAGTCTGGCACCTACCAGAAAATCGGTAAGCTGGTGTTTCTGTCCGCTGCGATAACACTCTCCAAATAAAGGGACCGCCACAGGAACGGCGACCATCACCGGGTTCCCGCTGTTAACGTCCGGCGGATATAATGTGCCGCTGAGCGTGCCGACATCGGTCAATATGAGTGGCCTCACGATGCCGCCATACATGACGATCGGATCGAATGTCATCCAGATGATCGCCGATCCGAGACTTAGCGGCGGCCACTTGACTGATACTAACTTCAGCAACGCTTCAGCGCTGGTATTCAGTGGCGTCTGTCTGGTGACGACGTGAAGCGCCACCGCACCACCTGGTTCGGCCCAGAGAGCGGCGGCATGACGCTGGCAGAGATAGCAGGAGAACAGGAACACATGGACATGCAACCGATCAACCCGGACCAACCGCTGACTGTCACGCTCAGCGCATACGATTGGAACGTCGTTATGGCGGGGTTGAACAAGCTGGAACACGGTATAGCGCGGCCAGTGTTCGACCGCATGGGGCAACAGCTCCAGCAGCAGAGCCAGCCGCAACAGATGCCGATGACGCGCGGCAACGAGGTGGGGCTGGATCGCCTGCACGCGGAGAGCGACTGATGGCGGTATCTGACCCGACCACGGCCGTGCCGACGCCCACAGGCGCGCTACAGGGGGTGGCGGCGTTTAGCTGGGATGGCAGCGTCTGGCAGCCTGCCGGCCGTGCGGGTCCCGGCGTGGCGACGCCCACGGGGGTGTTGCAGGGCGTCGCGCCGTTCTCCTGGGACGGCAGTGCATGGCAGCCAGTCGGTCGGGCGCGGGCTGGGGTGCCGACGCCTACGGGCGTGCTCGACGGCGTCGCGGTTTACACCTGGTCAGGCTTGGTGTGGACGCCGGTGGGCGGGACCGCCGCGCCCTCGACGCCCAGCGGCGCCCTGCGCGGTGTCGCGGCGTTCATTTGGGATGGCTCAGCATGGCAGCCTGCTGCGCAGGCCGGGCCTGGAGTGTGCCGACGCCCTATGGTGTGCTCGATGGCGTGGCGATGTTCAACTGGAACGGCAGCGCATGGACAGCCGGCTCGGCGCTACCGGCTGGCGCCACCCTCGATCTTTCGTTCATGACACCCGGCACACTCGATCCGCGCATCACCTTCACCCGTGCCAGCACTGGCACATACTTCGATGCGGCTGGTGTGATGCAGACAGCCACGACCAATACGCCGCGCTGGGACTACGACCCGGTGACGCATGTGCTGCGCGGGCTGCTGATCGAGGAGGCGCGGACCAATAGCATCCGCAACAGCACCATGCAGGGCGTTGTCCCCGGCACGCCTGGGACGCTCCCGACCAACTGGGCGCTGAACACTGGCGCCTCAGGTTTGTCCAGTCAGATAGTCGGATCAGGCACCGAGAGCGGCATTCCTTACTTCGATTTCCGCTTCTTCGGCACCGCTGCTGCCGGCCAGTCTCCAGATACTGACCGAGACGACGACCGGCGTAGCGGCGCTGACCGGGCAGGTGTGGACCTACTCGCAATACTGGAGCCTGGTTGGTGGCACGCTGACGGCAAATGTCGTGCGGCCGATGCAGGTCACTCTGCGCGAGAATACGTCAGGCGGCGCGCTTGTCCGTGACAAATCTGCTGAACCTGCCAACACCGGTTGTCGGGGCACTCAATGCACAGAAGTTCACGGCCACAGCAACGCTGTCCGGTGGCGGCACGACTGCGGCACTCGGCCCACGGATTCTCATAGGCTTTGGCGCCGGTGCAGTGGATTTCACGCTGCGGATTGGCGTGCTTCAAGTAGAGCAGGGCGCCTTCCCCACCAGCTACATCCCGACGACAGCAGCGAGTGTGACGCGAGCATCGGACAACGCCTCGATACCGACCGCTGCGTGGTTCAATGCGACCAACGGCACATACCAGGGCGAGTTCATGCCGAATGGCAATGCGGCCGGATTGCCGATCATCATCAGTGGCAACGCGGGTTCGCCAACACTTGCTACGGGCGCTGACAGCAGGCTGACTGCTGGTGTGCGTAGCGGTGCAGCGGTGTTCAGCGCAACCGGGCCGCTCTATGCGTTCGGTGCTGTCAACAAGGCAGCGTTCACCTATCTCAGCGGCGCCAGCTTGGCGGCCACCAACGGAACGGCTTTTGGTCCCAGTGCGACTGCGCTGACGGTTGTCCCGCCAATTTCGTCGTCGAGTTCGGCTCTGATGGCGTGACGCCGGGGAGCAACGCGCTGAACAGCGGCATCCGACGTGCGCACTTTGGCCACGTGCGCTGACAACGCTGAAATGCAGTCAGTACCACCTGATGGCCAAGCCGGTCGCACTCACCGGTGGCGCGTATCAGGCCCGAGCGGTCATCGCCTCGGCGCAGCGGTCGTGATATTTTACAGCGAGCCGATGCCTGCCGCGCAGGGCGAGCCGGGGCGGGTGGCTCACTACCCACGCCTGGTAGCTGTTCGCCGCCTGACCGATCGTCACCGGGCCTATCCGTGGCATCCGTCAGGCCAGCAATGGCGCGCTTATGTGGTGTCGGGATCAGCGTCTACTCGGTGATTTTTCCTGGTGGCGTGGACGGCGTACCTCCTCGGCAGCATCACGGCGGGACTGACGACGCCGGTCACATGGCCGACAACGGGCTCAACATGGTCATCGTGGACGGCTCCGCGAATGGCTGGGTCGTGAACCTGGCGGCCAATACGATGAGCGTGATCTCGGACCAGGACGTTCACGGGCGCCAACGCCGTTCGATATCTCGACACATTCTTTCTGTTCAACAAGTCTGGACACGCAATTCGACTGGAGCGGAGCCGGCCATCCGTTCGATGCGCTCGACTCGCAACAAAGAGAGCGCCACGATCTGCTGGTGACGATCGCCGTGACGCGGCGGGAAATCTACCTGCTGGGCAACCAGACGACCGAGGTGTTGTATGACGCGGGGCGACCGACATCGGCGCAGGCTCCTCGCAGTTCGCTGCCGTGCAGGGCGTGTTTATCGATCATGGCGTGGCGGCGAAATACTCGGTGGCGGTGTACAACAACGGCGTCTTCTGGCTATCGCGCAACCGGCAGGGCCAGGGCGTCGTCCTTACCTCGGCGGGCTACCGCACCGAGCGCATCTCCACCTACGCGATCGAGGAGGCGCTACGCACGTATACACGCATCGATGACGCGATCGGGTGCTGCTACCAGATCCCGCCAACGTTCTATGTGCTGACGTTCCCGGCCGCAGATCACACCTGGTGCTATGATGTCGGCACCAAGTTCTGGCACGAGTGGGGCTGGATCGACACCAACGGCGACGAGCACAGGCACAGGGCGAATTGTTCTGCGACGTTCGATCGGCCATCTGATCGTGGGCGATTGGCAAGATGGCAGCATCTACGTGCTCAACAACGATGTATATACAGACGCGCAGGGGGCGAACACCGGGCCGATCAAGCGGGTGCGGAGTTTCCCGCATATTGTCGCAGATGGGCGCCGGGTCTTTTTACCGAGATTCGTCGCTGGACATGGACCGGACGGCGCCGAAACTCCGGTTCCTGGTTCGACCAACCTGCTGTCAGCCTCCGATGGACGATGACCGGGCGCTACGGCAATCCTGTCACGCAGGCGATCGGCGGACGCAGCGCATGGGCGCGGGCGGTGATTACCAGACTCGCTGCAATTCCAGCGGCTAGGACATGGCGCGCGACAAGAGTGTTTCGAGGTCTGATGGTCAACCCCCCTACACGGCCCTCCAGGGCGCCTGGGTCACGGCCGAGGCCGCCGACGGACGAGCCGGTGCAGCAGCAGGCAGCGGAGTAGCGAAGTGGCCGCACCGATCGTCCCGCCAGAATGCAGTTCTGCGACCAGAACGGCAAGCCCTATGCCGGTGGCGCGATCTATACATATGTGCAAGGCACGACGACCTAAAATCCACCTAACCGATCCGGGCTGACCGCGCTCAACCTCAGAACCCATTGGTTCGATGCGGCAGGACGCCGCATCATGTTGGGGGATGGCGACTACCGGCTCGTGCTGCGGGACTCGCCGGTAATTTAGTTTGGGACAACCCGCCACCACCATCGTGTCAGCCGCGATGGAACCGGTGGTGTCAGCGCCCACGATCCCCGACGCGCTCAACCTGCTGGGCGTCAATGCGCTGATCTCGGCCGAGGCCACGGCGCGCAGCAACGCCGACAGCGCCGAGCAGAGCGCGCGCATTGCCGCCGATAATGCGATCACGGCTGCATATACGGCTGCCGATACCACGCTGCAGACCAACATCACCAACGAGCAGGGCAGCGCGTCGCTGCCGACAATGCCTGCAGGCCCAGATCACCGCGCTGCCACCCGCCATCACCAATGCGGTTACCATGCAGCACGGCACCGGCACCAGCGATCGCTCGCGGCATCTCGGTGACGTTCCCGGCAGCCTTACGGCACGCATACAGGACTTCGAGATCAATGGCGGCACGATCACCCGACCGCGTTTTACTCGCCTACCACCGGCCTACGCATCGGCGCGGTCACGCAACAGGGCTGCGACAGGACAGATGATCCGGATGATCAGCCGGCACCGTCGATACTGCGCCGAATGCCGCCTTCACCTGGTTCGCGATCGGGGGCTGAGCGCATGGCGGTCCCCGCACTCAATGCAGCAATTCCAAGCGGGCCGCTGCTTGAGGCGGACGGGACGCTGAGCAGCGCCTGGCGTGGCTTCTTCATGGCGCTCTATGCCCGCACGGGCGGGGCCTCGGCACCACGGTGGTGGGCTGCAGAGCAACGTCGATGCCGAGGCTGCAGCGCGGGCTGCGGAGGACGCGGTGTTGCCGGGGGACATTGCGCAGAGGCCACCGCGCGCGCCGCCGGCGATGCCTCCGAGGCGTCTGCCAGGGCCGCTGGTGATGCGTCGTTGAATGCGGCGAAGGTGAACCGGGCCGGCGACATCATGAGCGGGGCCGCTGTCGATCGGGCTGGTGGGCTTCCAGGGCGCGGGGCCGATGGCACGCCCACCGTGGCGGGGGCGTGGGCCGGCAACACCGCCGGCAAGGCGCTGTGCTTGCAACTGGCTGCGTATGGATTGATCAATGATGGGACGAGACGCTAGCATGAAACGCCAGCAGGATGATCTGCCGGCGCAACCGAGGAGGGAGAGATGGTAGGACATCTCAAACTCCTGCCGTGGATAGTGGTGGTCGTGGCCGTGAAGGTCAAGATCACTATACGCCGCAGGTAGGGTCGGGCGCCAGTCGCAAGTGGCTGGCGCCTTTCCCCGGAGGTGTGATGCGGTTCGTGCAGATCGCCTCTGGTGTGGACGTGATGCCGGTGCTGCTGGAGTTGCACCGCGCCGAACACCTGTGGGACAGCAACCCCGGCCGCCGCCTGTATTCCGGCAGCCCCCACGTCGAGATGCGCGACATCATCGTTCGCTATATGCCGAGGCAGACCTCACACTGGAGGCGCGGCGGCTGGAGCATCGCAACGTGATGTGGCCGGCGTGGCACGCGCTGCCGTCACTGCGCGCCATCGTGTTCGACCTGATGCGGCGTGTGAGTGCGGTGGAGCTTGGCTCGATTTTCATCACCAAACTGCCGCCAGGCGGCAAGATCCTGCCGCACACCGACGCTCGGCAGCTGGGCGCCCGAATACTACACCTGCAAGGCGCACCTGACGCTGGCGGGCTCGGCGCTGGTGCGCGTCGAGGACGAGGTGTGCCGGTTTGATGCCGGCACGGTCTGGACCTTCGACAACCTGCTGATGCACGACCTGGAGAACAACGGCAAGTGCGACCGGATCAGTGGCGATCATAAGCACGATGCGGGCGGAGCATGAAGCTCTCCGAGCGTCAGCCACTGACGGTCGGCATCTCGATATACGCCGGTATATACATAAAGACCTGGGTGGTGCCGGATCATGGCACGCTGGTGCCGCAGCACAGCCACCGCTGGCCCCACATTTCCTACCTTGTGTCTGGCGCGATGCGGGTCTGGTGCGGCGAGGAGCTGCTTGGTGACTTCGCGGCGCCTTGCGCGATCAGGATCGCCGCGCATGAGAAACACAGCTTCCTGACCCTGACGGACCCCGTGACGATCCTGTGCATTCACAACGCCGACCACCTCGATGCGGCCGAGGAGCCGGCGGTGGCTGAGCTGCACGAACCTGGAACTGGAGGACTGAGAGATGCCGGCAGGATGGGCAGCGGCGGCGGTGGCTGGATCGGCTGTGCTTGGCGCCGGCACATCGTTGATCGGCAGCAGCACGGCGGCGAAGAGCGCGAAGGCCGCGCAGGACTTGCAGCAGCAGCAGTTCCAGACCACGCGTGGGGATCTGTTCCGACTACAACCAGGCCGGCCAGAGCACGCTGACCCACAACGCGCTGGCCTGACCGATCTCGGGCCGACCGGCGGCGGGCCGAACTATGTCGATCTGGCGTACAACCAATACCTGCCCCCGCAGATGACGCAGGCGCAGCTTGAGCAGACGCCAGGCTACCAGTTCACGCTGCCACAGGGCCTGAAGGCCACGCAGAGCGCGGCCGCTGCGCGCGGCCTCGGTGTCAGCGGATCGGCGCTGAAGGGCGCGGGGACATACGCGACGGGCCTGGCTGACAAGACATACCTCGACCAGTTCAATGTCGCGCAGCAGCGCTTTGGTGACGTGCTCAACCTGAACACCGCGCAGCAGGGCGTGCTGCAGGGCCAGTTCAACCGGCTGGCGGATATCGCCCATACCGGCGAGAGCGCAGCAGCGCAGACCGGTGTGGCCGGCACGTCGGCAGCAGCAACGGGTGGGAACTACCTGAACCAGTCAGGGTTGGATACCGCAGCCGGCTATACCGGCGCCAACAACGCGATATCAGGGGCGGCGAACAACTATCTGGCGTTGCAGGCCTACCAGAACCGGACGAATGCGCTGCAGCCGACACCAACGACCACCGGGTATCGCAGGCTATGACGCCGGCTCTCGCTCGATTATGCCGGCAACAACCCCAACATCGCTGCCGGCTCATACCGGTTACTAGGACCACGCCCATGGCCGATGATTTGAACGCACTGCTGCAGGCGAACCACGCATCGACGGTGCTGCAGGGCATCATGAACCCGGCGCAGGTGAACCCGCTGGCCGCGATCACCAGCGCCAACCAGGCGGCGCAGGCCGAGTTCAACACGCGCAAGCATGCAGGCACAGCAAGTGGCGGGACAGCTGGCGACCGAGTCAATCGACCCGGTGACCAAGCAATTCGATCCGGCAGTCTACAACACCAAGATCGCCGCCGCCGGCCCCTCGGTCGCGATGTATGCGCAAGCCCGCTCTGCAGGACGCCTCGACGCTGTCGCAGACGCAACTGGCACAGCAGCATACCAAAGCCGGGTATATCCAAGGCGTGATCGGCGCGCTCGATGACAACTCGACACCCGCTCAGGTCAATGGCGCGCTCGATCGCACTGCGACAAATGGCATGTTCACACCGACCGATATCGCGAACATGCGGGCGCATGTGCCGACGAACCAGGCGCAGATGCCGGCGTTTATCCAGCAGCTCCGACTGGTCGGCGGCAGCGTGCAGCAGCAGCTTCAGCAGTCTGGCGGCCGCCTCGGCATGTCGGCGGAGGACCAGAACCAATGGGTGCAAGTGCCCTATCCGCAGTTCAATCCTGACGGCACGGCCAATCCGAATATGGCAAGTACCTTCCCGATGAGGAAGGGTGATGCTAGCCGCTGCTGGCAACACCCGGAGCAAGTGCAGTAGGGGAGGGGGATGGCGGCGGCCTGCCGTCCTCGCTGCGCAATCCTGCCAATGCGCCACCCACAGGGGTTGCGCCTGCCGCGCCACCACCCCACCCACCCCGCAGCCACCACAGGGCCGACAACCGCGCCCCCGGCCACTGGCGGTAACACCGGCATCGGCGCCGTGCTGGGCGGCTCTCAGGCGCCTCCACCAGCCACCCTGCCGTCCGCCACCGGCACCACCCCGCCGTTCCGCGCCGTCTGAACCCGAACGTCCCTGCCTCAACTGCGCCACCAGGCGCAGACCCACTAGCGGCACAGAAAGCGCAAGCCGCCGCGACAGGAAAACCGGTGCAGGTGCCAGGCGGCGGGTTTGTTCTGCCGAATGGTGGTTTCTCCGGCTCGCCTCCTGCGCCCGCAACCCCTTGCCATACGGTCCCCGCGCCGATCTCCAGGGCGGCGTGCCAGTCGCATCCGCCACCAATGCTCTACAGCCGAACGTCGGAGCGCCAGGACCACCGTCACCGCTCGTTGCTGGCGATGTGAACGCCATCATGGCCGGTATGCAGCGTGGCACCACGCCGACGGCAGGCACGGCGGTGGCAGGATCGCCCACCTACTTCGGCACAGGACCGAGCGCGGCCGATATCGAAGCAGCAGAAGCGCCAGGTCGAGCAGGGCTCAACCGGGTTCCAGGCCATATCCGACCAGGCTGTTGCGTCCCGCCCACGCAGCGCCATCCTCGGCAACATGCTAGGCGACACGACGCAGTTCACCACCGGCCCGCTCACGTCACGATAGCGACCCTGCGAGATATTGCCAATCGGTTCGGCCTTCCCGGTCAGCACCGAAGGATTGTCCGCACAGGAAAGCTTCAACAAGTTCGCCGCACAACTCGCCAACGCTACAGGGCGCCAGCAGCGATGCGCGGCTCAATGTCAATAGTCGCCGCCAATCCGCACGAAGAGCTGTCGCCAGCAGGGCGTCGATCTGATGCTGCGCCAGCTTCAGGGTAACGAGGATTACCTGGCAGGCGCGGGGGAAAGCTGGCGGCGAGCTACGGCGACCAGACCGATATCAAGAAGTTCGAGAGTGATGTTGGCGTCAAGGTAGATCCCCGCGCCTTCCAGTTCGCGCGCATGACGCCAGCCCAACGCCAGACTTACGACAAAGGGCTGTCGGCCACGGATCGGGCCGCCGTCCGGTCCTCCTATAACTGGCTGAGTAGCCAGCCAGGCTTGATGGGCCAGTAAGGATGGCAAACCCGATCGACCAGTATGACGGGATATTCAAGGCGGCCGGCGCCGAATGGAACGTCGATCCGGTCGTGCTGAAGGCGCTGGCTCTGCACGAGAGCGGCGGCGGTCCGAATGCTGGTAAGAACAATCTGTCGGCGGGCAGGGCCTGATGCAGATCATTCCTGGCACGCAGAGGCAACTCGGCGTCACCGCGCCATTCGACGCAGAGCAGAGTATCTACGGCGGGGCTAAGTACCTGGCCATGGCGTTGGATGCCGAGCACGACAACCCGACGGCGGCGCTCAGATATTACAACGGCGGACCAGGCTGGCGCACGAACCCAGCCGCCGATCCGAAGTATGCGAGCTCTGTCGCTGCGCAGTACGTGAAGCTGGCCAAGGCCGATACCGGTACCTTGACGGATGCCACGTCAGCGCCGCCAGGAGCCTCGCCAGCGGCGATGGCACAGGCGGACGCGCCTGACTACAACAACGCACCTTCAGGGGCGTCGGTGAAGCCCGCAGCCGCCGCACCGGACCCCTACGATGCCGCGCTGAAGGGCGACACCAGCAAGGCAGCAGCAGAGCCGGACGCCTACACCAAAGCGCTGGGGACGCCAGCCGAGACAGCATCGAAGGGAACGGGCGTAGGGGCCGGTACCGAGGCAGTTGGCGATACCGTGGTTTATCCCGAGGATATGGCGCGCATCAATGCGCCGCCGAGCAACCCGCCGATCGCCTCGCTGGAGGATCTGCGCGACCGCGTGCAGCAGGCCACGACCGACGCGCAAAAGTGGCTCGCTCCAGCCCCCACAGCGCCCAACGCACCGCCCCCTACCCCCTCTGGGGCAGCGCCTAGCCCACCCATGCCCGAAGGGCTCAGCGGCCCCATTAGCCCCGGCGACGTGGAAAACTTCGTGCGCAAGGCTGCGGCTACCGGCGTCGGGCTAGCAGCGATGCCGGCCAATATGCTGCTCAATGCCCTGGTGGGCATCAAGCAACTAGGGGCCGGCGACGCTACGACATGGAACCCGGCAACCCAGACGTACGGCGTCACCCCCGAGGGTATGACGGCCGGGCAACTGGCGCTCGGGGGAGGACTGCGCTTCAGCGGCAAGAACCCGCTGCAGTTTGAACCGCCCGGCATGCTGGAGCGCAAGCCGCTGACGGGCGATGCGGCGACCAGCATCCTCAATCCTGACGCGGCGGCGCGTGTTCGCGCAGCACAGGGCGCCCCGGTCACGGTACCGCCGGCGCCACCGCCAACCGTCCCGACACCATTCACCGCAGGAGGGCCACTAGCACCACGACCGGAGCCGCTGCCGTCCGCACCCACCAGCCTGCCAACAGGCGTGCCGGGGCCGGCGCCCACAGCAGAGCCAATACCACCAGTTGGTGTAGGAGCCGCCCCACCGCTGTCGCCGAGCGATTACCAGTGGGCGTCGGGAATGCGGGATCGCCTGGCCGAGATCCAGCAGGAAAACCAAGAGGCCGGCATCCCTGGCAGCGTCGGGGCGGCGGCCACCCCGCAGCAGATGGCGCAGCTTACGCCGGCGCAGATGAAGGCGTACCGCGCCCAGGCAGAGTTGGGCGAGATCCTCGCGCCACCCGAGCCTGGTATGGACAGATCCATCTACGTGCATGGCTCGGAGCCGACGCGGGCTGAATACATGGGCGACCCGGCGGAGTCGCAGAAGGAGTCGCTCTATCGCGAGCGCGACCCGAACACGTACGGCCCTCGGCTGAAGCAGAACATGCAGGCTCGCGTCAATTCGTACGAAGACGAGATGGGCACGCAGCCGCAGTTGCAGGATCTGCGTGATGACAAGGCGCTCGCGGCTGAAAAAGATGGGGCTGCCTATATGCGGGCAGCAGGCCCGCTCGATCTGACGCCCCGACTCAACTGGCTCGATCAGCAACTGGCCGATCCGCGCATCCAAAAGTCGCCATCACGCATGAAGGTGCTGGGGGAACTGCGTGACGCGTTGTTCGACGCGGACGGCAATCTCAAGACCGATCCCGGCTCGGGCTGGGGAGCGCACGATGATCTGATCGATCGGCTGGACAAGTCAAACGATCGGACGGCCGCGGAGCGCTACTCTCAGAAGCTGCTTGTCCAGTACAAGAAGATCGTCGATGGGGTGAACAACACGGCGAGCAACGGTGCTTTCCAGACGTTCCTGGATAACCAGACCGGCTTTGCTCAGAAGATCAATTCAATGGAGCAATTGCAGGGGTTCCGCGGCAGGTTGACCAATGGGCCGGCGATATCAACGGCGCTGCGCTCCACAAGTTTGTCGCTGACCTAGCGGCGCGACGCGCGCGACCTGGCGTTGTCCCGCCATGGGCATATCCGACGACACGATGCACGCGCTCATCAACATCGACAAAGACATGAAGCGCGCAACCAACATCGACCTTGGCAAGTCTCGTGGCTCACAGACAAATCTGTTCGGCGCGCTCGCCCAGGCGACGGGGATCGGGCTGGCTCATGCCGGCGCGCTGGCCATAAGCCACGGCAACCCGCAGCCAATCTATTCCTGCAGGGCGCGCTAGGCACAGCCCACAAGATGACCGGCAATGTGCTACTGCGACGGGCGGCGAGGCGGGAATCGGCGCCACCAGACGAGGGGTTTATTACAATCCGCTGACGCCGCCCAGCCAGCCGCCTTAGGGGAAGGCCATCGCCACCATCAGGCCGACGAACGCCACGCACACGCACGGGGTCACTCTCTTCGGCGCGACGCTCTTGCTCGGGCTGCGGCACGTAGCGGTGTCGTATCCAGACGACGCCGCACAGCCCGTCACAGCCGCCAAGCGGACCAGTAGCGCACGAGCCGCCCCCCGATGAACAGGCAGAGGGCGGTGCCGAGGAGAAAATGCAGCATCACGCCACCGTTGCCGGCTGGGATGCGGGTCATAGCGACAGCAACTCGACCAGGGCCACGGCGCACCAATGACAGCAGCGGCCGTCAAAGCCGGTCAGCAGCATCGTGAGCGGCGCGAAGCGGATATCCTGATCGCGCTTGAGCACGTCGAACAGTTTCAGCATCGCATCAGCCTGTAGCTGCTGGATCTTCGCACTGCGCTCAGCGAACTCGTCGGGTTGTGGTATGGTACTCGCACTCATGTCGTAGCTCCATTCTGCGGCATTGAAGGGCCGGCGCGGCTTCCGAGGGCTGCGCCGGCCCGAATTGTATCAGCGGCTCAGCATTCGAGCCATTTCAGGTTGGGCCATTCTGTCTCTCCGCTTCGATCGCCAGGGCGAGTGCTTGCCGAGAGAGCCGATCGGCGCTCTCGCGGTCGTTGGCGCGTTTCGCTGCCTCAAACAGCGCCCGTGCTTCAGCCAGCATTGTTGTTTCAGGTTTCGCGTTCACAGCTTCAATGCCTCCTGTGCTGCGATGATCCTTTCATCGTCACCTGGGGCGCCTGGCGGGGCTTTACTGATCACCGGATCAACCAAGTCGATGTAGTCCAGGAGACCCCGAAGGAGACCGCGCAGCCGTTTGATCTCAGTGACCGCCCGCTCGATGTCGGGCGTGGTTTCTGATTTGTCGGTCACGGTTGCACGCCCTCCGCTTCAAGCGCCTGACGGCATCGGCGCTGGGCATCGGTAATTCGGATCATGTGGTGTTCCCCATGCCCGTCAGACCAAGCCCGCGCTCGTTATCGTTCCAATAGGCATCTATTGTTGGTTGAGCGCGATGACAGCCCGATAAAGTTCGGTGGTGATAGTCATTTGCGGGACACCGCCACGTCCTTCGCACTGTGTACAGCGGCGAGCCGGGTCATCGGGATGGCCACTCCATCCCGTGCCGCAACAGCGATCGCAGACTACCAGGTCAGAATTACCGTCTCTCATGACACACCAATTTCATTCAGAATTCTGTCGCCTTCGTCCGTAACCTTCCAGCGGTCTCTCCCCACCCGCTTCATCCAGCCGAGATCACACAATCGCTTCAGCGTCGCGAAGCCGACATCGGAACCTTCTCCATCGTCCCAGCACTCCCAGCATCTGGCCAGCGAGCGGCGATCAAGGTCAGAGGCGTCGGTGGTTTCAGGTGGCATCGGTCAGTCCTTCAAAGCAGCAGCGCGGGCGTCCCTGATCGCGTCAACGATGTGCAGGGCTACTAGCCCGATCCCGTTATGCACAGCGTTCGTCGCCCGGTTGTCGAGATAGCGCGCCAGGAATGCTGCCCAGTCATCCGGGTTGTCGATGTTAGCTGGGTAGCCGCCGATCGTGGTTGAGGATGTGCGCCCTGATCCTCCACACCGATCGCAGACGGCAGATATTTGGCCGCCGTTGCTCTCTGGCTCATCAATGCGCAGGCGGCCGGCTCCACCACAGCGATGGCATTTGGTCGTATTGGATTGAGTCTCGGTGTCTTTCAGAGGAGGTAGTGGGCACCCTGGCATAGAGCAGTGGTGCGTTCCCTCTGCGCCGCATTTTCGGCACTCAGCCATGCCGCTTTTCAACCTCCCGATTTACTACGCTCGCAGCCCCGGCAAAGCTTGCCAGTTGTGCCGAAAGTAAGCGTCGTCAGAGCCGTCCGTCTCTCGGCTCTTATCGTTACGCCACGCCCACGCGGCGCGATCGATCTGCTGCGGCGTCGGCGTGGTTGGGGTAGTTGGACCGCTCCAGCAAACGCTGTCGTTGGGCAGCGATGCGCGTAACTGCTCGATCACACCGTCCATGTCCCACCCCATACCGTATGCGATGATAACATTCTCAGCCGCATCTACAATGACTTTCAGGCCATCGCTGTAGCCGACGAGGTAGTCATCTACGATGGCCGTTTGGGAATTAGTCATCCTGAGTGAACTCCTCTCCTGACAGCAGCCAGTTACGAAGCTGCCCGACCTCCTCGGGCATCAGGACGTGCTGCACGCTGGCGATCGTCACCGTCAGCAGTCCTTCGGCATCGAACTGGAATACTAGCCGATCCTCGAACGCAACGCGGTCGGTCGTCTCAAGGTTTGCCATTGCTGCTTACAACCTTCCGCTGGCGGTTCTTCCACATACGAACCTTAACCTCACCATCCTGCCTATAGACGGCCGCGTAGTGCGCCGCCTCGTGCTTGATCGCCTCGGTGCCGAGGTTCTCGGTTGCCAGCAGCTTGCGGGCTGTGGTTGGGAATGCCCTCGGTGTTTTCATGGCGTAAACATTTCCTATCCTGCGGCCAGGTGTTCTTCCCCAGCGATCACCACCTCGTCCAGGTCGTCGCCAGGCTCGGCTGCCTCTGGCTCTGCGAACCGGCCGTAAGCCTTGGCGAGCAACTCGTTCACCCGGCGTTTGACGTCGGAGCCTTGGCGACTGCGGTCCCTACTGATTGGTGTCCAGCGATGACAACGACAACAGCCTGACTGGTGGCGTTGGCCAGCAGCATCTCGAGGTCGCCCACCACTTGTTGCCGTTGGGTTCGTCCAGCAACTCGATGGCGATATTGTGCTTTTCATAGATGTCGGCGTACCTCTCAACATCTCCCTCAGAGACGCCTACCGTAATCTCGTCAGCACGTAGAGGACCGTAGACCTGTGGCCCCGCCTTGCGCTCTGGGGGCGGCGTACGGGCGGCGGCAGCCTTCAGCGGGATGCTATCGTTCAGCGCCTTGCGGGCGTCGGAGGGCGCATCGGCGTCGATGGTCGGCCCGGTGAAATCTGACACCTCTTCCGGAACGTAGAGGCCGCTTGTGGCAAGCGGCCACACGGTGCGGACGCCCTCGGATACGACGCGCGCACGCAGCATGGCACGCGGGAACTTCTTCCAGTTATCCTTGCCGGCGAAGCCTGCCGTCTTGGCGCGCTCCATGTCCCAGTCGATGCGAACCGACCCGGTCTGCGGATGGGTGAACGTGGCATCGGCCAGTTCGTCGGTGAGCGCATGCCACTCGCATTTGCCTCCAGCTTGGATAAAATCGCGCATCATTGCTTCGGACTTCTTAGCAGGCTTTCCCTGGATCATGTCGTAGTCGCGCGCAGCAAGCGCCGGGTGACGGCCTTCGGCGTGGGCGATCATCATTAGCGCTATCGCCTGGTCCTTGGTCTTGATGCCGAACAACCCGCTCTGTGCGATGCTGGCGGCGAGCCGCTCTAAGTCGGCGTAATTGAGTGCGGCTGGTGCCGTGGTCGCAACTGCGTTCATAGTGCTGGTTCTTTCCATCCACTGCCATTTCGGACACGGCCAATAAGAACATCACTCACACCCAACTCTCGGGCGAGCCTTTTCGCGCTGAGTGATGACGTGCGGATAAACCGCACCGTCTCCCATGTTAGTTTAGAATTACTTCGCCCGTCCGATGGGATGACGCCGGGCTTTGCTCTGCCCTTGATCCACATATCGGCTAAGTTGTCTGCCTGTGTGCCAAGCCTTAAATGCGCGAGATTAATACACGCTGGCACGTCGCATTTGTGCATCACTACCATGCCAGCAGGAACTGGGCCGTTCTCCAGTTCCCATGACAAGCGATGTGCGGTCACAGTCTTTGGCTTTCCGTTCCGGTCTCTAATACCAATCTTTCCGTATCCATAGTGGGCCAGGCCAAGAAACCAAAGATGACACCCTGTATTCGGTTCAGGGATGTTACCAGCTTCAAGTCGCTGTCGAAGCGTCGCCTTATCGTTCTTTATGGGCCGAGCCATCACGAAACTCGGATCGTTAGCATCGGCGCGGGGTTCTTCAGCTCCGCCCCGGGGATCGTCTCTCCAGCGCGCAGCGCCTTGCCGATGGCGATGAGATCGGGGGCGTGGCGTATGTAGGCTGCGGCAACTCATCGGCATTCGTCACCAGCGGCTTACGCGGCCACGTAATGCGGCTGTATATACGGGCCGTTCGAGCGGACGGACCGCAAGGGCTTCCACGATCTCGCGGGCGATTTCCCGGGTGCGATCGGCTCTTGCATCGATGCGCGTGCGCGTTCCCGCGCCAGGTCGGCGAGCTTCCTGTCAGCTATCGCGCGTTCGACCACACGATCCAGAACCTCCATTATATCCGACTCCCCCTCGAGCCTGGAGAGAGGAGCCCGTGGTCCTTGTCGTCCGGCAGCGCGAGATGGCCTCCATCGCCCGACGCATGGCGCTCTGGATCGCATGTGCGCTTGGCAGCGACTTACTCGGCATCGTGGTTCTCGCGGAGCTTGTGGAAGCCCAGCCGCACCTCGGGTGCATCGAGCCGCAGCGGCACGCCCTCCATGTGGCGCATGCGGTCGGCCAGATCGAGCAGATTCGCGGCGATGTGCTTTGCGACGCTTGGCATGATGGGCTCGAGGCGGTTGGCATATCCGGCGATGCGGTCCGCCAGGTTTTGGTAGTCGTCGGAAATCATGCTGCGTTTTCCTGTTCTGTGTCTGGTGTGATCATCTTGAGCAGCGCCAGTTCCTGCTCCCGCGGCGGTATGGCGCCTGTGGCGTCGTGGACGACCTCGACCCGGCGTGGGCCGGTGGGCGGCCCCGCTTGCGCTGCGGGCGCTCCAGTCGGTCGATCACCTCGCGCAACTCCGAGATGCGCGCTTTCACCGCACGCCTCCAACTCCAGATCCCTCATGCAGGTGTGCAGCGCCGCGAGCAGGTCGGGGCATGCCGGTCATGGCGCGCCCTCGGGGATTGCTGCCGACGCACCGCCGCCTCGAACGCGGCCCGCTCTGGCTGGAGGTAGTCGCGCCTGAACCGGGCGATGTCGTGGAGCGCGAGGCGGCGCCAGTAGGGGCGGAAGGCTGGGCTGGCGGCGCGATATTCACGGATCGAGGCCAGCATCTCATCGAGGGCCTGCTGCCGCAGCGTGCTGGCTATTCGGACGGCGGCAGCGGGAACCGGTCATCAGCTCGTGGACCACGGCGATGAGGCCTAGCACCCGGCGCCGTATCTCCCCCGCGCTCTGGTCGTAGGCCCCGCCGATCGCTGCCAGTTCCAGCTTGATCGACTTCAGCCGTCGTTTCGCCTGTGGTATGCCAAATTTCCGGGTTGATGGTTTCGCCATGGCACGAGTTTCCTTCGCGCTCACGGCGCTGACCGCTGCAATGCAGCAATTTGGTTGTGGGTAGCTGGTTGCCGGCGGACGCTAAATCGAAAGGTTTAGAACTCGTTGCGTTTGGTTCGAAATTCTCTCGATCCTGGCTTGCCACTCCGTGTGAATGGCGGGTTACACTCGCGTTTGGCGTGTCGAACGGACGCCAACACGTCGGGAAATCAGGGGAAGGCGAATGCCGCACGGGACGTTCTCCGGTAACTCACGCTTTCTGATACCGGATGTTGGGACAAATAGTCCTGCAAGTCAACAAAAAAAGGGAGGGGAGGGGCTACGCAGCCCCCGAGACGGTGTGTCTCCCCCGTGTCCTGGAGCGGTGACCGCTGCTCGGTCGTGACGTGCGGCTACTGTCGGGAGCAGGCGATGAGGCTGGCCACCTCAGCTCAGGATGTTCCGCTTTCAGCCTGGCCGCTAATTCTGGCTCTACTTCAACGAGCGAACCCCACAGCAGGTACTGTGGAGAAATGCGCAAGACATGGCAGATAACCATGAGCATGCGCAGCGACGGCAGCCTTATCCCGTTCTCGATGTGACGGACTGACGAGCTATCTACACCGAGGTCGGCGGCGAGTTGGGTTGGTGTTGCGTCAACCAGTTCCCGCACCCAGCGCAACCGGTCTCCGATGCGCTGCGCGTCTTCTTCCTGGAGGTCATAGGGGGTCTGGCGCACAGCGCGCTCCTTTAAAAAGCTAAATAATTTAGCTGGCCGAAAATGGGACATTTAGTCCCGCTTCGTCAACCCTACTTGACGTACGGACATTGCGTCCGCCAGACTGTGGCAGTCTCATGAACCGACACGCCCGCATTTTGGCAGATCTGGGGGGCACAAGAGGGTGGCCAGCCTGTTCGGCATGCCTGAGAACACGGTGGGGAAATGGCGCGTCCGGGGCATTCCCTCGCGGCACTGGCACCGGATCATTGCGCTGACCCCTGGCCTGACGCCGGAATACCTGGACCGGACCAAGCCGCGCTATCCGCAGCGGCGCTGCCGGCGGCGGCCGAATGACCCCCCCGGCGATGACCCCCGCCCCATGCGCGTCGGGGGAGCGGGTCGCGATCCGCACCCCGGCGCGGTTCCGGCTCACCCCGCCCGTGGTCCGCGAGCACCCGATCCAGAAGCAGCTATGCGACGCGCGGCTGGAGATCGCGCCTCCCGGCAAGGTCTCGCGGGATGGCGTCGTCTGGTGGGCGGTCGACCACGCCAACTATGCCGGCGAGGCGCCTGGCATCCGCGTCGGCCGCGGCATCATCGCCGGCCTACCGGACCTGTTCATCCTGTACCGCGGCCGCGCGCATCATCCGGAGATCAAGGCGGCCGACGGCGCGCTGTCGCGCCCCAGCAGAGCGTCTGCGCTGCGGTGCTTGCCGCTGGCGGCCGGGTGGCCGTGGTGCGCGATGCTGACGAGCTGCTGGCTGCAATCGACGAGTGGGGCATCCCGCGCAATCGCCGCGTGAGGTGCGCCGCGTGACGCTGCTGCGCGCCATCGCCTTCACGGGCTTCGCCTGGGCTGTGGCGTTCCTGTGGACGTGGATCCTGGTGGTGGCATTCGCTTCGGGAGGAATGTGATGACGCAGATCGCTGACGCGTTGGCGCGAGCCGGCTATCAGGACGCTGAGGAGTGGCCGTCCAAGGCGCTCCGGGTAGTTGTCGAAAAGGCGATGATCGATCATGCCAACGACAGTGATGCGGTCAAGCTGGCGATATTTGAGGCATGTTGCCCGCGCAACTCTCTGGCCAGGGCGTTGTTCGCGCCATGGTATCGCGAGGCGACTGGTGCAGTGGTCGCTGAGATCAAGCGTCTCATGAAAGCCTTTGAGCATGCTGATAACCTCAGTAACCAGCAACGCCGCCTGAGCAAAATTGTCGCGCTGGAAGAGGAACGCGCAGTTGCCACGGCACGCGCGGCGCGCCAACGGCTGATTGAAGAGCGCGGGCGGGCTGCGGCTGCCCGTGAGGAGGAAATAAACGATTGGCTAAAGAACAAAGCGCGACACGAGGTGATCGACGGAGATTATTGGTGGCTATCGACGCCGGCTCGTATATACGCACACGCCAGGAAAACGACACACAGCGCGAAGTTCTGGAATAAGGTCGCGGAACAACTGCCAGTCCATGACGACACGCGGCCGGCAAGCGATTACCTGCGCCCGAACGAGATAGACCCCATTTGGGATGAAGCGTGGGGCAATGAAAACGCAAACTAAGAACGTCTACGAGCGTCATCTGCGCGCATTCCTGGCGTGGTGTGCCACGCAGTCGATCGACGCTGTGACAGCCTCACCCGCTACTGTGGTAACCTATTTTCTAAAGGTTATGTCGGAGACGCCTGGGAAGGGCACAATTGGCCAGCTGAGCGCAGCGCTGGATCGGTGGTTTCTCGAGCAGGGACATGACCTGCCGCCGACGCGCAGCGAGAGTGTGGCTGTGATTAGGCGGAAGGCCATTCGCGGGCCAGGAAGCATTCCGTTTGTCAGTGCTGAGATCGCGCAATTGATGAATGCGTGTCCGCGAACGATGATTGGTTTGCGGGATCGTGCGCTGATCGCCTGGGTGTTTAACGTAGGTGCGCGCCGTAGCGCTGTGGTGTCTCTTACTGTCGAGGATTACCGTGCGTCTGGGCAGCACATACCGGAGGTATCGGATTGGCTGGTGGCGGCAGGGATCGGCGCCGGGCCTGTGTTCAGGTCGGTCACCAAAGGTGGCCGTGTCGGTGTGCTGGAGTGTGAGATCACCCCGCACTCTGTTAGCCTGATAATCAAGAAGGCAGCGACGCAGGCAGGAATTGATCCTGGCTTTTGCAGCGCCGAAAGCCTTAGAGGGGCGCGGCTGCACTTAGACTCACCGGTCAGGATCATCAAGAAGCGAGCAACGCAGGCCGGGATCAACACCGCGTTGTTCAACATCACCTGCCTGAAAGCGGCGTTGAACGAGGCGGTGCAATGACCGACCTGAGCGAGGCGTTGTTGGCTTGCGAGGAGCAACTCGCGCTGTTGGACGAGGCTGACGCGCTGGGTGTGCTTGGTCTGTTGATGTGTCGGGCCATCAATCGACGGCCGCCTGGACAGCGTATGACAGCGGCGCGCACCTGGGCGGATGAACTCCTCCACGGTGTGGAGCGGAGCATGCCGCAATGACCGTTGCCCGGATTCGTTGCATCCGCCACAATGAAAACGCCCCAACCGTTGGAAGCGGCTGGGGCGCTGAAACTGAACCAAGCTGGCTGGCTTGGGCTATGCTCATGAGCAACTCGACAGGCTCATTCTGCACAGCCCTGACCGCCGCGTCAACGGAGCTGTGCCATGACAATCCCGACATATTCACATTCCAGGCCAGAGGGTCCGTCTGCACCGCGCCAAGATCGAGCGGTGGATTGTGCCCCGGCTGCGGCCTGGATGCCGAATTCCATCGGCCGCGTGGATGGGGCAATTCTTGCACATCAGCGCCGGCGAGGGCGCGCGGCACATGCGCCGGGTGCTGGCCGAGGCGGGAATTCAAACCGAGACGCGGGGGGCCTGGCGCGAGCGGCGGACCTACGTCGTGGCCGTGGGGAGGGCTGAGGTATGACGCCGCAAGAGTGGCTGCGGGCTATCGAGGTCTGGTCGCCATTCCCCGCCAGTTCGTCGGTTCGCCGTCCGCATCACGATCAGCAGCATTGCCTGGAGTTTATCGCTGAATTTCTCTCGAAGAAGTATCCCGCCGGAACTCTTCTGCGAGGCGACGGTGAGGGTGGCGACGCGGCACTGCGAGACGTTCCCGAACTATTACTGGTGCTGCCGGGTATTGGAGGGACGGTTATGAGCATTCCTGGCTTTGCATGGGCGCGTGAGCGTGGCCGTGCGCTTGGACTGCCGGCGCTGGATCGGCTGCTCCTGATGGTGCTGTCGGACATGGCGAACGGGGCGCGGGTGTGCCACGCTGCTGCAGACGCTGATGCTCGAAACAGGCATCCGTAAGCGCGCCCTGATCATCGCCCTGCAGCGGCTCGAGGCGGGTGGGTTGATCCGCATCGAGAAGTGTGGGCGCAGCCAGCGCTACCACATTATGCGCCCCATTGACGACGGCGAACAGGTGCACCACACGCACCGATCAAACGGCGAGAAAGGTGCACGCAGCGCACCCGGTTCGCCCACAAATGGTGCACGCGCTGCACCTATTAAGGGTGCATCAGACGCACCCATTAGCCACGAAAGGTGCACGAACGGACACGGAAAGGTGCACCAAACGACACGGAAAGGTGCACCAGATGCACCCAGAACCTTATTGAACCAAGAAAGAGAACCAAGTGGCGCGCACGCGCGCGAGGCAGGGAAGATTTTAAGTTTCCCGGAAAAGGAAGACGGCACCCCACAGCCGGCGCCCCGGCCAGTCGAATTTGGCAGCTACCTCGAACAGCTTCGAGCCAGACGGGCAGCGCCGCTCGACCATGGGGCAGGACGTGGTGCGAGGTGAGCCGATGTCCGAGGACGACAACCCGGGTCGATCCAGGGCGTCGTCACTGGCCGAGTTGGAAAAGCCTGCGAACGCTCGATGCGGATGACGGCCTATCCGCCCACGAGCTGCAGCGCCTGTCGAGCCGACGAGCAGATCGCGGGAGGATTGCGCCGCGCACGCCCAAAGCCGAGCCTACCTGCCCGAGGCCCAATTACGCGCCGCACGCGCCGAACTGGCAGCACGAGCAGCCGCTCGAGGCGTCGTGCCGTGACCCCAGCCCGCCCCCTCCCCCAGCACGAGCTCGCCAACGCCATGACCAAGCTCGGCAACAGTCCCTCTCCGGCCAATGGCACGCCGCAGGACGTGCTCACCCTCGCAGGCTTCCTCGCCTCCCAGGCGCTCCGCTGCATGCCACCACCCGACACCCGCATGGAGATCGCACAGGAGACTTCTGCGACAACGTCCTCGCCACCGTCAGCGAATCCCTCGATTGATGGCCGACATCTACACCGAGCGGGATGACGCGGCCTGTAACGCCCTCGCCCAGCGCCTCGCTGCCGCATGCCAAGGCGTAGCTGACCCGGATGTCCTCGTCGAACTCGTTGCAATACTCGGGGAATTCATCGGCCATTACCCCATCGACCAGCGCGCCTCGCTGATCGTGAGGCGCAGGCGCTCAACTGCGCCAATACGTTCTCCGAAATCCCCCCACTAGGCGTCCGATGACCCAATGCCGCTTGACGCTCACGCCATGACAGCCGTAGATACCGACAGCCGCTCACAGCCGCGTTGACCAGCGGTGCGGACGCTATCCAGGCTGGGCCGTCATCCACACCCACCCCCAAGCCGAACGCTGGGCCTGCGACGGCCTCAATCGCGCCGGCTACCGAACCTTCCTCCCGCTCTACGCCGCCAAGCGCCGCGATCCCGTGCTCCGAACCATGACCAGGCTCGTCGAGCTGCCGCTGTTCACCAGCTATGCCTTCGTCCTCCTCGGCCAGCACGACCCATGGGTTCCCATCCGCTACACCCCAGGCGTTCACAGCCTGCTCATGAGCGGGGGACGACCCAACATCGCCGCCAGGGCCTCCATCGAGGCGCTGGAAGCCTCCCAGGAGCTTCGCCGCACCCTCACCCCTCCCGGAAGCCCCCTGGCGCCCTGGCGCCCCATGCCAGCCCAGCGACGGGCCCGTTCCAAGGGCTACCTGCCGTCGTCACCGAAATCCTCCCAGGAAACCGCGCCAGGATCGCCATCATGATGTTCGGGGAACTGAGACGGGTCTCGGTGGATGTGAATAGTCTCGTGGCACGGGAATAACCCTCACAGCAGGAGATTTGCTGGCTGTGCCTCGTTCCAGCACATCATTCCAACCAGGACAGTCGGGAAATCCCGCTGGACGCCCTAAAGGCATCGAGGCGCTGGCCCGTGAACACACGCCAGCAGCCATCGCCGCACTCGTGGATGCGTTACGCTCACCGAAAGAGCGCGTTCCCGCCGCCGTCGCTCTGCTCGATCGCGGCTGGGGCAAGCCATCTCAAACCATCACAGGCCCGAATGGCGACTCTCTCGTGACCATCATCACGGGTGTGCGCAGGGAGTTAGAACAACCAGCCGCTTTCACCATCACCGGCGTCGCGCGTCAGCTCGATGGAGATTGACCTCGGCTATTCACGCGGCCTTTTCTGGCGTTCCACGCACGCAAACAGCGCTGGGCTTGCCTCGTCGTGCATCGCCGCGGCGGTAAGACAGTCGCTTGTGTGATGGACCTCATTGATGCAGTAAACTGCAAACGACCGGATGCGCGCTTCGCCTACTTAGCGCCGACTTACGCGCAAGCTAAAGACACCGCGTGGGAATATCTCAAGCGTTTCACGTCAAACATTCCCGGCGTGGAGCAGCGCGAAAGCGACCTAATGGTGCGGTTTCCGAATGGTAGCCGCATCCGCCTATATGGCGCAGAGAATTACGATCGACTGCGCGGCACATACGCGATGGTGTGGTGCTCGATGAATACGGCGACATTGATCCGCGGGCGTGGCCCGAGTTCTCCGACCGTCACTGGCAGACCGCAATGGTTGGGCGGTCTTCATTGGCACGCCCAAAGGTCGAAACGATTTCTGCGAGATCCATAACGAAGCTGAGAACGATCCAACCTGGTATTCGCTGGTGCTGCGGCATCACAAGCGGCCTCATACCGAAGCACGAACTGGACGATATGCGGCGCATGCTCAAGCAGATCAATACACCAGGAACTGGAGTCTCGTTTGATGCGGCAATCCGCGGTGCGATCTACCGCACAGAACTGGCCGCGATGGATGTTGACAGTCGTATATGCGCGTCCCGTACGACCCTTCCGTCCCTGTGTGGACCGCATGGGATCTTGGGATTGGCGATGCGACGGCGATTGTCTGTGCGCAGCTTGTCGGTAAGGAAATCCACGTCATTGATTACTACGAAGCGACGGGCGAACCCCTTGTTCATTATGTCGGGTGGCTAGAAAGCAAGCCCTACCGCTACAGCACCGACCTGTTGCCGCACGACGCGGGGGCGCGCGAGCTTGGCACCGGTAAGACGCGGGAGGAGCTGCTGCGGGCCAACGGCCGCAAGGTGAAAGTGCTGCGCGCGAGGATATCGACGACGGCATAAATGCTGCGAAATTGCTGCTGCCACGCTGTTGGCTCGACCGGGTTCGCACCGAGCGGCTGCGGGAGTGCCTGGCGCACTACCACCGCGATTTCAACGACCGGATGGGCGTGTTCAAGGATGCTCCGGTGCATGACTGGTCATCACATTGCTTCGCTGGGGACACAAATGTGTTGACGCGTTACGGAATGTATCGGATAAAAGACCTCCCCGAAACAGGAGAGGTTCTGACGCCATGTGGCTGGAGGGCTTATCGATGTCCCAGGATTACGCGAAGAAATGCCCCACTTGTGGAGGTGGTGTTCGACGACGGAACTTACGTGAAATGCACGCCGGATCATCTATTTTTGACGGAAAGCGGGTGGATATCCGCAAGCGACCTGCCGAGGGGTTCGCAGATCCAGTCTACCTTGACCCTATCACGCAGTATTTCGATGGCCGTCTCTACCGTATGTGGCCGAGTGAGCGATACCTATCCAGGGGTGGCCGATTGCATCGCTACGCTTGGGTGGCTGCTTTTGGTCCTGTTCCTGACGGCTGTCATATCCACCACAGGGACGATGACGTCCTCAATAATAGCCTTCGCAACCTCGAATGCGTGCCTGCATCGCTCCATCTTTCCCACACCTGGCGGAACGGCCACGAGCATCTCTTAAGGCAGACCAGCACTTCACGGATGCAGCCGCGCGGCCGCCGAATGGCATCGATCCGAGGAGGGAAGGTTGTGGCATCGACGCCACGCCGAACGCGCAAGGGACGAAATGCAAGCGAGAGCCTAGGCCTTGCGAAGACTGCGGCAAGACTATTCAGGCGATTGTTCGCAGGGGCTCAGCCGCAGCGGTTTTGCTCCGAGGTTTGTAAGGCGGGGGCTATCGAGCACGTCGCGCCGCTGAATGAACGTGCTGATGTCTGGGATCTGACAGTTCCAGATGCTGAATGCTTTCGCTGGTAAACGGCGCCGTCGTCCACAATTGCGCAGACGCCGTCAGGACATTGGCGATGGGGCTGCGGGAGCAGCGGGACGCCACGCTGGACAGCATCATCGAGCGGCAGTTCCCGCGACGCGCACGTGGGTCGAGGGCGCGCAGAACACCGGATGGATGAGCGTGTGACGCGGAAGCCCACCGACGCGGAACTCATCGCGGCAGGCTGGAAATCACCGCCGTCACCGCCTCCATCATTGGATGGGTTACTGCGGGAACTGCGTGAGGCCGGCCCAGGATGCTGGACGGTGTTCGATCCTGACTGTGATGCCGTGCTCCGAGAGGCGCTTAAGCATCAGCCAGAGCTACACCTACGCCGGAAGGTGACCAAGCGCGACGGTGAAATGTGGGGAATAGCCACCAACAGGGAGACAACACCATGAGCCACGCAGCCACCAAGAACGACCACGGCGCACACACAGCCTCCACGGCCACGCCCAAGGCCGGCACCAAGGCAGCCGCCCCACGCGACGCCGCAGCCGACGCCCAGCGGATGCTCCTGCTGCTCACCGCCGACTGGCTCAACGGCGATCGCACGCACAGCGCAGAGATCGCCTCCCTGCTGGCGTCGCTGGTCGCCGCAGCGGGGCCGCCAGTCGTCGTCGATGTGCCATACGCCAGCCAGGCCGGCGCCACGCTGAACTGCACCATGGGCAACTGGCAGGGCGAGCCGACCAGCTACGCCTATGCGTGGTTCGTGGACGGCGTGGCCCGTGAGGGCGCCAGCAGCGCCACCTACGCTGTGCAGCCCGACGACGTGGGGCACAGCGCCGCCTGCGTGGTCACCGCCACCAACGCCCCCGGCGACACCACAGCGCCGATGTCCAACGCCGTGATGGTGGCATGATCGAGCCGACAAGCGGCCTTGGCACTGACCCGGCGAAGTGGGCCGTGGCGTTTCTCGATGTAGTCGGGGCGCCCTCTGTCGGAGCGCGCAGCAAGGCCGACAGGCTCGCGCTCGTGGCGGATTGGTTCGCTGCTGCGATGGATGCCGCCATTGAGGAGTTCGTGCGGCGCGACAAGCCGGCGGTGTGATCGCGTCCGCAAATCCCGATTACCGGCCTTTTTATCGAAAAGACCAATCGGTGGATTGGCGGGGTGACGGAAAACCCACGAAGTCCAGAACCTCATACCCGATATTCCATTCAGAACACCTGACGTGCACCAGCAACATCAACGCGCTAGCTCCAACGCCTCGACCCGCCGGGTGATGGCATCCAAGGCATGCTGGATGTCAGTGTCGGTCTCCGTCCGATCCAGCAGCAGCCGCTGGCCAGCCAGCAACGCACGCTCGACACGCTCCAGCCGCCGCTCAACGCCAGTCAGCCGAGCAGCAATATCACGCTGCTCGACCAGCATCCGCTCCATCAGCGTCTGGAGCAGCGCTAGCGAGGGTTCCGGCATCACTTGCCCTCCTGCTCACGCAGTGCCGCCTCAGCCGCCCGCTGCAGCCACACCGACAGCGTCTGGCCGGCGGTCGCGGCGGCACGCCGGATGCGCTCGTCAAGCTGCGCCGACACATAGATCGTGATGCGCACATTGGTCGTCGCCTCGCTCATCACGCAACTCCGTTCAGGACCGAGTTGGCAGCAATGATCGCGACATATTCAGCGCGCAACGCCTTTGCGGCATCCTTGTCGCCGTTCTCATATGCAGCCGATACTAAGGTCGCCACGTTCGCAGCAGCCACAGCAGGCCCAACGACGTGATCCATCCTGCCGGGTCCCCGCGCCTCCTGACGCTCAGCAAACGCACGCAGCTTGGCAGCGAATTCAGTGAAGGTAGCGGCACGGACGAGGCTCATTTGGTCGGTCATCTGTCGTCTCCGGTTTCGATGACCGCATATAACCACACGCGTTGACCGTTGTCAACAACTATCTGCACGTATCAACACAGGGATCAGGGTTATGTGCTTCACCGTACCCTGGCTGCTCTATGCGCTGATCTGGCTCGTGGTGGTCGGCGGCATCGTCGCCATCATCATGATCATCCTGCCCATCGTGCTTGGCTGGCTCGGCTGGGCCGGCAGCGTGGCCATGCAGATCATCCGCATCGTCGTGGCGGTCATCGTGCTCGTGGCGCTGCTGTATCTGTTGATCGACCTCTACGTCTGCGCGACCGGCGGCAGGCCGCTGCTGCGATGAGCCACGGCGTGCTGCTCGGCATCATGTGCCTGGCGCTGGTGGTGCTGCTGATCGCCGCAGCGACATAGCCTACATCCATACGTAACGACGCGAGTGACCGAGCATGAAATCCCTGCGCAACGCAGATACCTGGAGACATCTAATGACGCTGCACGTATCCACGTTTGAATACCTGAAGCCGACCGACGATCAGATGAAAGACATGGCGTTCGTGCGCGGCGCCTTCGCTGAGTTCACCAACGCCATCGCTGGACATATTCCGGAGGGGCCGGACAAAACCTACCTGATGCGCCAGCTACGTGACTGCGCGATGTGGGCGAATATTGCCATTACGCGGAATCCGGATGGTTCCCCTAGGGCGTGACAGAGCAAGAGCGCGCCAACGGGCTGCTGGCGGGGATCAGCGACAAGCTGATCAGGGCATTGCCGCCCGCCATGTTGTTGTTGGTGGTTTTCAACGTGATGACGCTGGGGGCGATGTTGTATGTGGTGCAGCACAACATGACGGCGCGGAACGAGATGATCCAGCGGATCGTCGCTTCATGTCTGCGGCCGCAATAGCCGCCTCCTACTCATCAACCTGCTCCTCGCCCGCGCGTCGGAACTCGATCTGCTCCCGCTCGATGACGCCAGCGATATCGTCCGTCACATCAAACCGCTCGCCTGTGCATTCGACCACCCCAGGGTGTCCAGGCACCTCACGCCACGCCCTGGTCGCGTAGAACCGGCGGGATAGCGGCGACCAGAACACGCGGATCGGCTTTGATGGCATGGCCTACTCACACGAAAATGCCGGGAGGGCGAGGCAGCGGCGCTTCCTGCGGCCGCCACCAGTGCAGGCGGTGGTAGTGGTGGACGTTGATATGGTCGGTGGCCGGGACGTGGAACTGCACGGCGGTTTCGTGGTCACGGAAGAACAGCCTGGCGATGTGCTCCATTTCGGCCCAGTTCGGACAGCGGTTCTTGCGGCTGACGCTGACATGATCCCAGCCGCCCTCGCTGCCGGCAACGATCACCAGGGGCTGACGATCGATCGGTGAAGGCACGCTGAACGCGCCGCAGGTTTCGTCACCCTCGAAGCCGTAGAACTCCTTCACGGCATCGCCTCGCATCCGGTGGATGTCCAGTTCATGCAAGTTCCTCATGTCGGGAGCATGCCATGCCAGCCAGCATGAAGCACGTCATCAGCGTTCCCTGGACGGACGAGGAGCGCACCACGCTGCGCCAGATGTGGCAGAACGGCATGGGCTGCACCGGCATTGGCCGCCACCTGGGGCGCAGCAAATACAGCGTGCGCTCCGAGATCGAGACGCTGCAGTTGGGGCCGCGTGGCAGCCTCGTGGCGCCTCCAGTGCGCCCGCCGGGTCGGGTGGTGCTGGCACGAGCACGGCCTCAGCCGCTGCGACCCGGCGCCCGCACGCTGCCGCCATTGCCGAGTGAGATGAACGCCGGGGAGTGATGTGCTATAACGAAACGGCTCGGGGGGCGCTTAATAAGAAATGACCGAGCCTAACCGCCGACATGGAGGAAACCCATGGCGAAGGCTGCCGGATACCTACCCCACACGGGGCCGATCGTCACGCGGGCCGAGGCCAGAGCCGCTGGGGCAAAGCGATACTTCACCGGGAAGCTGTGCCCGAGGGGGCATATCAGTGAGCGGTATACGACCAAAGGCACCTGCATTGCTTGCCTGCGGCTGGACGTCGGCGGAGATGTGGTGGGGCGGCGCGTCGAGCAGCCGCGAACCCTCCAGCATGCCGGCGGGATAGGCGAGCCAGACGGGGTACCAGTAGGACTCGATCTCGCGGGTTGCGGGCCAGCGTGAGCTGGCGCCGCCGTCAAAGTTTTCGAAGGAGGGCGGGTTCAGGAGCAGAGTTTTGAGCGGCATACGATAAACCTCATTTTACCATTTCGTTACTGCGAAAAGGGCGCATTCTACGCTGGGGTGGAGAGAAAGATTCCCTTTGCGCGAAGAAGAAGAAAGGCAATGACAACAACGAGTTATGGGTTCGGTTGAGGAGCCGTTGCGGGCGATGCGGCGGCGGCACGCAGCCAGCCATCGAGATTGCCTTGCGCACGCATGAGCTGCACCTGCGCCTGCTGGAGATCAAAACGCGAGTTGAGCATCGAGATGTACTTGCCGCGCTCGTCGATTTCGGCGTGCGCCTGGTCCCTGGGGTTGCGCTGCGGGACGTTAGGGTTGGCTGCGCTGGCCTGAAGCTGGGTGCGGATGGAGGCGAGCTGCTGGTTGGCCAGTTGCTGCTCGAGGTCAGCGACCTCGGCCTTGGCAGCGAGCGTGCGTGTGCTGCGAGCGAGCTGAGCGTGGCCTTCCTGATCCTTGATGCGCGCGTTGTTGTATTCGGCAAAGGCGTGCGCCGCGTCGGCCGCGGACTCCGCCGCTCTGTCCTTGAGAGCGCGGTCGAAGATGGGCCAGCTCATCTGGATGCCGATGCCGGCGTTGTTGTACTGGAAGACCGACTTGCCAGTTGCTGGATTCAGTGGAAAGTAGACCTGGTAGTTGTTGAACTTCGCAAAGAGGCTGTACTGGCCGGCGAGGACGATCTGCGGCCGGTAGAGCTTCTTCGAGTCGCCCCAGGCCATGCGCTGCTTGGCCTCGGCGTTGGAGAGTGCGGCCCGCACGGACGGACTCTCAGGCAGCGCCGCTGTCTCCTGGCCGGAAGCCGGGACGCCAAGATGCGGAACGCTGTCGGAAACGGTGGTGAGGTTCGTGGAGGGAAGGCCGATGAGATGCGCGAGGTGTAGCTGGTCGGTCGCGGTCTCGTCCTGCGCGTTGAGGTACGCGAGATGAATCTGCGCAGCCGTGAGCTTGGCCTGCGTGAGATCCATCTGGCTGTCGATGCCGGCATTGAGGCGGTCGGTGACGATGGTGACGAGCTGCTCGGCGCGGGCCAGTTCCTCGTCAAGCGCCTGCTCGCGAGCGAGGTCGCGGTCGAGCGCAAGGTAGGTGACGACGGTGTCCTCCTCGACGACGGCACGGGCGTCGTTGAGATTGAGCACAGCAGCCTGCAGGCCGAGCCGTGCGGCGCGGATGTAGTCGCGCTGTGCCCAGCTGAGGAGCGCGCCCTGCAGAGTGGCGTTGACGACCGACGGTTCGCCCAGCGGATAGCCGTAGGAGAAGCCGAGGCCGGATCCAACGGTGACCGCCGGGATGTAGACGTCCTTGCTCTCCTTCAGGATGGCAGTGGACTTGTCGACATCGGCCTGGGCGAGGCGAACGCGTGGGTTGTCCTTGAGGGCGAGATCGACGGCCGAGACGAGCGAGATCTGAGCGTGCGCCGACTGGAGCGCAGGGACGAGCGCGAGTGCAGTGAGGATCAGGAGCGCCGCGAGTCGGTGGTGCCTGTGCATCGTCGTCTCCGTCCGCCTCCGTTGCGGTGCCTAGCGCGCTGCGATGGTCTCTTCGTGCTCGATTGCGGCGAGCTCCTTGCGTGCGGGAGCGTAGCCGGAGGCCAGCTCCAGGGAGTGCTCGAGTTCGATCTTAGCGTCCGCGGTGTTGCCTTCGTCGCGAAGAAGTTTCGCGAGCATGACGTGAACCTTGAACGCGGGCGCAGCGTCGGACTTCGAGTGCGAGTCAAGGTAGTCGCGGAGGGCGCGCTCGGCAAGGCGAGGCTCGCGGTTGATCTCGGTGAGAGTTGTGGCGGCGTCCACCAGCGTAGCGTCATGGGCGCGATCGAGAAGGATCGCCCGGCGCAGGGCCTCGGAGGCCTTGTCGGGCTGCGTGCGGCGGGAGTAGAAGGCACCGAGGTCGGCCCAGGCGTTGGGCTGGTTCGCCACGGCCACGGCCGTGCGGAACTCACGCTCGGCCGTCCCGTAGTCCTTCTGCTTCTCGGCAGCCATGGCCCGCATGCGGTGCGCGTTCTGCGGAAGCTGCGACTGCGAGCGGTCGGCGAGGAGCGCAGCCTTGTCAAAGCCACCGCCGACGATGGAGGGAGCGTCGATGTAGTACTCGCTGAGGTCGTTGACGGCGTCACCATTAAGCGGGTTAAGGCGAACCGCGGCCTCAAAGGCGTTGCGGACCTTGAGCGCGAGGCGAAGGCCGGCGATAGGCCCGGCGCCGTCAGCCTGCATGCCATAGGCACGGCCCGCCCAGTCCTGCGCGGTGCTGTCATTGGTGAGCGTGCGCAGAGCGGCAGTGCACTCAGCGGCGGCAGCGGAGGCCATCGACTGCGCGTAGTACGCGCGGCAGAGCAGCAGGTGCGCCTGACCGTTCGATGGGTCGGACGCGATGATCTGCTTCAGCTGCGCGACGGCGTTGTCGTTGTTGCCTTCGAGCAATGCGTGAGTCGCAGAGGGAATATCTGCCGCGCGGGACGTGAAGGGAAGGGCGAGGAGCGCGATGCCGCCGAGCGCGAGAACGGCGCGGCGAAGGCTGAAGACGCGGGCGAAGGATTTCGATGTAGGTGTTTTCAAAGAATGCATTGATGAACTATTGGGCAGGCTTGACCGCTATCCCGTCGGAGAGTTCGACCTCACTGGTTGCGCCGAGAGCGACGAGGTCGCCCTCATTGAGGCCGCTGGTGATCTCGGCGCGCGTAAGGTTGACGACCGCGCTCGGAGCAATCTCCACGGGGGTGCGGACAAGCTTGTTGTTGACGATCTTGTAGACGAAGTTGACGGAACTCTCGGTGTGCAGGGCCTCACGCGGCACGCTGAGCACATTGTCGTGTCGCGCAGTCGTGACCCTGACGGTAACGTTGGTGTTGGGCAGCAGGTCGCCGCGTGCGTCATCAACGGTGATGAGGCACTCGCCGACGTTGCGTGTGCCGTAGGTGATGACAGTGGTGGGGGCCTGTTCGACGTGGCCGTGCCAGACCAGACTGGGCTTGGCTTCCCAGGTAATCACAACCGGCTGACCGTCGGCGATCTTGCCAATCTCCGGCTCGTCGAAGTAAGCGCGGATCTGAAGCCTGGTGAGGTCGGCGACATTGATGAGCGCCTGGCCGGCCTGCACGAAATCATACTGGGCGACGGGCAGGGAATAGACCGTGCCGCCGAACGGCGAATGGATGTCGACGTTGGCGTAGCTGTTCTGCGCGGCAGAGAGACCGGCGCGGGCCTGGGCGACCTGCGCGCGCTGTGCGGAAAGGTCGTCATTGCCGTAGCGGTCCTGCAGGCGTTTCTGAATCTGCGCCACGCGCTGCTGCGCGGTGGTGAGTTGTTGCTGCGCTAATGCGACCTCGTTTGGTGAAGCGGCGCCCTGCGCGAGAAGCTTCTGATCCGTTGCGAGCGTTGCCTGTGCCTGTTGAACCTGGTTCTGGGCGGCTGCCAGATCCGCCTGCTCCGCGAGACGCTCATCCTGCGTTCCGCCGTGCTGCATGTTCTGGAGCGCGGCTTCGCTGCTTTGCAGAGTGGCCGCGGCGCTGGAGACGCGGCTCGAGGCCTCGGCGGAGTCCATACGCAGCAGCTCCTGGCCGGCGCGGACATGCTCACCGAGATGAACGTAGAGCTTTGACACCGTGCCCGGGCTGGGGGCATGAGCCTGGAAGTCAGTAATGGGCTCAACCTTGCCGTTGGTCGGGATCGTGCTGGTGAGGTCGTCCCGGCTGACGCGGGCGACACGAATCTCAACGACAGGCCTCCGGCGCATGAAGAGGAAAAACCCCACCACGACGACAATCGCGAGCAAAATCCAGAGCCACGCGCGTGATTGGGTTTTTCCGTTTTGGGCCATATGCAAAGGGTCAGTATATAGGACGACGCAGGGTGTTCCGGAGGTCCAAAACTTTTATGACGAATGAATTACACGTCATGTAGCTCGTTACAAACTAGAGTCTTGGCGGCCTTCAGGAGAGACGTTCGAGCGCGATGATCTCAAGTTCCCAGCCGCCGAAGTCAGGGTGCCAGTTGCGGCGGAGATGGTAGGCGAGATCGAAGCTGTCGCCCGGCAGCCAGTTCTGCTGGCGCGACTGCTCGGCCCGCGAGGTGCGGCGGCCCCAGGCGACTCCGCTGAAGCGGCCCTTGCCGTCGTGGTCTTCGAGCGAGAGACGCACGTGGCGGTCGGCGAGGATGCGCGGCGGAGTCAGCAGCCGGGCGCCGCGTGTGACGAAGACGGGATCCGGATTGCCGAGACCGAAGGGCGCAAGCTGTTCGAGCGTGGCGAGGAGGTCCGGCGTGATCTCAGCGAAGGGAAGCTCGAGGTCAAAGCGCAGCTCTTCGGCAGCGGGCATCAGGCCGAGCTGGCTGACTGCGATAGCGGCGAGCGAATCGCGGAGTTGAGGCACATTCGCGGAGGGCAGCGCGAAGCCGACTGCATGCGCGTGGCCGCCGAAGCGCGAGAAGAGCGTGCCGGCGGACCGCTCGTGTGCGGAGGTGAGGGCGTTGAGCAGGTGGAAGCCGGGAACCGAGCGGCCCGAGCCGTGCGCCACGCCGTCCTCATGCGCCAGTACGAGCGCGGGACGGCCGGTGCGCTCGACGACGCGTGAGGCCAGGATGCCAACGACGCCGCGATGCCAACCCGCGGTTTCGGTGCCGTGGTCGTCGAGAACGAGGCAGGCGGGGAGACCGTCGGGCGCGGCTAGCAACGCTTCGATCTGCTGCTCGATCTCACGCAGCGCGTTGGCTTCGGTAGCGCGGCGGTCGTCGTTCAGGCGGTGCAGCTTCTCGGCGATTGTGCGAGCCGCAGCAGGGTCGCGCGAGAGAAAGAGCTCGACGACATCGCTCGCAATCTCCATGCGGCCTGCGGCATTCAGGCGCGGCGCGAGCCGGAAGCCGACGTCGGTCGCAGAGATGGGCCGCGAGGTGTCGATGCCGGCTAGCTCCATCAGCGCGCGCAGACCAGGTTGGGCAGGGCTGCGGAGTTCGCGCAGACCAATGGAGGCGATGGTGCGGTTTTCATCGGTCAGCGGCACGGAGTCTGCGATGGTGGCGACGGCGAGCAGCTTGAGGAATGAGGGAAGAGTCTTGGTGCGGAGACGATCGTGCTCGGCGTCGTCGCGGGCGGCGCCCTGAAGCAGCGCCTGTGCGAGCTTGAACGCGACTGCCGCACCGCAGAGGTCCTTGCAGGGATATTCGCAGTCCGGCTGATTGGGGTTCAGCACGGCCAGCGCGCGTGGCGTGCCGTTCAACTCGTCAGGCAGGTGATGATCGGTGACGATGAGGTCGAGTCCGAGGCGGGCGGCCTCTTCGGCGGCGGCGTGCGCGCGGATGCCGGTGTCGACCGAGACGACCAGGCGCACGCCTTCGGCGGCCGCGTCGGCAATGCGCGACTCGCGCATGCCATAGCCTTCACGCAACCGGTGCGGGATGTGATAGCGGATGTCCGGCGTCACGCCGAGCGCGGCCGCAGTGCGCTCGCAGGCGGTCTTCAGCAGAACCGTGGCGACGGTGCCGTCCACGTCGTAGTCGCCGTAGATGAGGATGGGCTCGCGGGCGAGCAGCGCCTGCCGGATGCGGTCGACAGCCTCGCGCATGCCATGCATAGCGTAGGGATCGTGCAGGTGCGAGAGGGAAGGGTTGAGGAATTTCGTCGCGGAGGCCACGTCCCCGTAGCCGCGGGCGATGAGAAGCCGTGCAATCGGCTCGGGCAGTTTCAGCTCGCGGGCAAGCTCTTCGGATGTCGTGGAAGGCGCAGCGGCTGCGGTCCAGCTGCCAGAATCAGTCCTCGTCGGCATCGTCAACGATGATATGACCGAAGCCCGTAATGGCCTCCATCAGGTTCTGGAAGGTGTCATACCAGTCGGTCGCGGTCTCGAAGAGGTACATGATTCCGCCATGCGAGAAGCCGAGCTGCAGATAGCCGGTCTTGCCGACGTGCTCGGTGAGCTCCTGCGCCTCTCGCAGTTCGGGCGCGTCCTGGTCCGGGTAGTTATGGCTGCGGACCTGCTCCATCAGCGTTGCCACGTCCTCGGGCTCGAGCACGACCTCGCTCATAGTGATGAAGGGCGCGTTGGCCGCCTTGGCGTGCTCGACGAAATCCTTCCAGCCGTCGTCGGTGTCGGCTTCAAAGATGACCGTGGGAACGTCCTCGGCGACGTACCCGTACATGCGTCGCATGCCGTGCCCGGCGATGAACGCGATCATGTCATCCTTCACTGCTGCCAGATCATCCAGAACCATAAGGATCTATTTTCGCAGATTGCGCGGGCAGGCGCGCGGTGCGGTCGTCGTCGTGTGGCGGTCGGCTGACGACCCGAATTTCACGTGCTAACCTATGGCTGCCCATGATTTTCTCGAAAGACTATATAGGTTATCTTGCGCGGCAGACGACGAAGCATCTGATCGCCGCGAAGATGATTAAGACCGACAAGCCCCAGGTGATGAACGAGCGCGTTGCGGCCGCGCTTATCGAGGAGCTCGCGCTCGAGGACCGCATCAACGAAGAGGTTCGCGTCATCCTGGAGGCCTTCCAGGAGGACATGCACAAGAGCGGCGCCAGCTATCCGGAGATGTTCAAGAAGGTGAAGATGGAGCTCGCGCGCAAGTACAAGGCGGTGCTATGAGGATCAGCCGAGACAAGCTCAACAAGCTGGCCCACACCGTCGCCGACACCCTGGCCGAGATCGACGAGGTCGAGTTCATGGAGGACCGCAACACGATCCGCCAGGAAGCCCGCAAGGCGCTCGAGAAGCTGCTGACCGAAGAGACCCGGATCGATGCAGCGGCGCGGCAGAAGATCCTCTCGCAGCGCAAGATTATCCCCGAAGGCTCGCAGGAGTGGGACATCCTCTACCGGAAGTACTACAACGACGAGGTTAAGAAGCTCGGGCTCTAGCTCGCGTAGAGATCCCGTTGCAGAGCCTCCGGCGGGTCGGTTTTTTGATATACTGATCGAGTCGCAAGCGGCCGTTCTGGCCTGCTCTCGTGGCGATATGGTGTAACTGGTTAACACGTCGCCCTCTCAAGGCGAAGAGTTCGGGTTCGAGCCCCGATATCGCTACCAAAATCAATCCCAAATTAAACGATTTACAGGCGCATGCGGAACCTTGGTTTCTGCCTTCTCCTGTTGGTGCCCTTTGTGTGCCTCCCTGCGCAGGTCGCTCTCTGCTCCTCGTTACGAGGGGCATAGAATCAGGGTCGGAGATCATTCGGATGCTATACAAGAAAATCACCATCGAACTGATCGTCGCCGCCGATGAGGCCCAGGAAGTTGTTGCGGCGTTGAACTCCACGCTCGATCAGTTGGACGAGAAGCACGCGCTGTTCGGCGGTGAGATCGAGACGGTCGCTTTTGAGCATCGGGGAACCCGGAGAAAATCGGCACTGGCGCACACAATCGCGGCGGGGGAGTCGGTCGCAGCTGCTCTCAGGACTGCTCGAGAGGGTGTCGCGGTTGCCCTTCGCGCAGTCGTCTGAGGAATGTTCCTTCGGATGAAGGATTCTGAATCGACGGATCAACCGCGGCGTTGAGCAGCGAATCCGTTCCATCGACCACGCCGCGAGGCAGTCAGCGCTAGCGCGCTCTTAAGTCCAGCGATCCGGTGCGCAACCCCGGCGAGGCCGCTTCAACGTGAAGGGTTCCCCCCGCTTCCGTGGCGCGCAGTAAGACGATGGCGCGCCCGTTGAGCGTAGTCCGGTTCGGCAGTGCAAAAATTCCGGTATACGCATTGTCAGCATTGTCAGTCGCCAGAATTAACCCAGGTCCCCGCACGGTGAACTCTAGCGGAACCGCCGCCGATGGCACCGGCGTTCCTCGGGAATCCACCACCGTTGCACGCACAAACGCCACTTGGTCGAATCCCGTTCCGAGCGCGTCATTCTCCGCATGCAATACAACGGCCGCAGGTTCCCCGGCTGTCGTCAGCGCCGTCTTCGTTTGTTCGGGATCACCACAGCGTGCCTCCAGGGTTCCGGGTGCAAACGTCACCTGCCATGTCCGTGGCGCAGCATCGGCGGGCAGCGGCAGCGTGCCCAACTCGGTGCCGTTCAGTGAAAGCGTCACCTGCGCACAGTTGCTGTACACCTCAACGTGCTCGGTATGCGGGTCGCGATTCTCCGGCGTCCAGTCCGCGAAGACGGTGGCCCGAGGCCGATACTGTTCCAACTCGTATCCGGGATCGGTCGGCGCCTTGGTAGGAGTTGCCACCCGCCGCACGATATGCAACACAGGATGCGACGCCCACCACGCCTCATGCTCCAGAGCATCCGGCTTCGGAAAGTCTGTGCGGTCGAACAACCCGCTGGCGTCGCCAATCAGCGGCCAGCGCCGGCTCTCGCCGAGATAATCCGTACCCGACCAGATAAACATTCCGGAGTAAGCCGGGTGGTCCCGCACGGCCAACCACGTGTCCCGGTCGTGGATATTCTCCGTCCCCAGAATGCTCCGCGTCGGCTTTTGATCGTGCGCGGCCAGGATCTCGTTCGGCCGATAGTTCTGGCCCACTACATCGAGCAGGTCCGCCAACCCATCTTCGTAGTCGTGCGACACGTTAGGCCGGAATAAAGCCTGCGTCACCGGGCGCGAGGGGTCGTCGCGATGATACTGCGCCACCAGCGCGGCAAGGATCGGCTTCGCGATCTCCGGGTGCGGCGTGTCGTGAATCTCATTGCCTGCACTCCATGCAATCACGCTCGGATGATTGCGGTCGCGCAGCACACCATCATGCGTATCGCGCAGGTACCAGTCGCGAAAGTACAGGTGGTAGTCGTAAGGATTCTTCCCCACGGTCCACATGTCGAAGTACTCGTCCAGCACCAGGATCCCAAGGCGATCACACAGATCCAGGAACTCCGGGGACACCTCGTTGTGGGCCGTGCGCACCGCGTTTGCGCCCATGCGCTGCATCGCTCTCAGCCGATGCTCCCATAGCGACAGCGGCGCGGCCATTCCCAGAGCGCCGATGTCGCTGTGCAGCGCCACGCCTTTGATCTTCAGGTTGCGCCCGTTCAACCAGAAGCCCGTCGCCGGCTCGAAGTGTGCATCGCGAATTCCAAACGGCACCACATCTTCGGCCTCCAGCTTGCGGCCATCCATTATCCGAACCCTTGCCCGGTAGAGCGCAGGATCAGAGAGGTCCCAGCGCTTCGGCCTGGCAACGTGCAGAGTCATCTCGAACGGTTTCTCCCCGCCGGGCGGTACCTGCTGCACAGCCGTCTTGCCGCGCGCGACCACTCGCGACGAAGGATCCAGCAACTCCACGAGCAGAGCAACTGCCCGCACTTCCGCTCCGTCGTTGCGCACCTCCGTCCGAACCTGCACGTCCGCCGCGGCCGCGCTGATCTTAGAGCTGACCACCGCTGTGCTCCAGTCGGAAAACCGCAAGGAGCCCGACTGCAGCAGGTGCACATGGCGGTAGATTCCCGCGCCCTGGTAGAAGCGACTGGATGGCTGCTGCGAGTTATCCGCTCGCACCGCCAGCACGTTGTCCGCACCGGGCCGCTTATCCAGATAGGGTGTCAGATCGTAACGAAAGGTAGCGTAGCCGCTCGGCCGGTGCCCCAGCAGATGTCCATTGATCCAAACATCGCTGTTGGCCATGACCCCGTCGAATTGCACTGCCGTCCGGGCGCACGCGGACTGGGGCGCAGGGAAGTGCTTGCGATACCAGCCCACGCCCATGGGCGCAAACGCGCCCTGCCCCCTGGATGGATTCTCCGCGGCAAACGGCCCGGCGATCGCCCAGTCGTGCGGCAGCGACACGGCCTCCCAATCCTCATCCGCCTGGCGCGGCGCCTCCGCCCCAGGCAGGTCGCCGCGATGGAACCGCCAGTCTCGATCGAAACTGGTCTGACCCATTGCACAGGTCCCTGCCGGTTTCGCACCATGAGCCGGAAACACACTGGCCAGGACCACGCCGACGACGGCCATCATCCGCAAAGAACCACCGGCAAGCCCTTGAAATCCCGTTTGTCTCCTCAAATCGAATCTCCTCGAAGGCGCACATTGTCTCCCGTACGACCCGCTGCCCGGTGTTGCGGCGCCGGCAGGGATATCCGGCTGAAGCAGCAGGCTCATGCTGCGGATCATCCGGCCGTCCTCCAGGTCGGCGCCGTGAGTGAAACCAGCGCTTGCGATCCATCCCGCTGCCACTACACGCCTTTTTAGCAGGTTAGAAACAGTTCTTCTATCGGAATTTTTAGAGTGACAGGTCCTGTCTGACATGTATAGACTTCCCTCGCATCACAAGAGCACAACTTTGCTGCCACAGACCTATCGCGCCCGCTAAGGGCCAGCGCGGGCCTGCAGGATAACCAGCATGCCCAAGGAGTCCTTTGCCATGTCGACTTACGCCAGCGCACACGCATCGCCACCTCATTATCTGAGCAGATCATTCCGCCTGCTCCAGTGCCTTTCTCTGCTGATCATCGCCGCGTTCGGGCTGATTCCTTCCGCTTTCGCGCAGTCCGGCGGCGGCGGCATAACCGGTGTTGTCACCGACTCCAGCGGCGCCGTCATCCCCAAGGCCCAGGTCACCGCTCTCAATGCCGCCACCGGTGTCACGACCACCCGTGTTGCCTCGTCCAACGGCAATTACACCGTCAACCCGCTGCTCCCTGGCACCTACACCGTCACCGTCACGAGCCCCGGCTTTAACGCCTTCAGACAGGAAAACGTCGTCGTGGACGCGCTCGCAAACGTCGGTCTGAACATTACGCTCAGCGCCGGCAGCCAGTCGGAGACCGTGACGGTCTCGGCCGCACCGCCCTCGCTCGAAACCACCAACGCCACGCTCGGCGGCACCATCGAGAACAGCACCTACGCCGCACTTCCGCTGGTGATCAGCGGCGGCCAACAGCGCGACATCACCCAGTTCTCCAACCTGCTTCCCGGCGCTCAGGTCAACCCCGGCGGCCGCTCGTCCATCATTGCCGGCACCGGCCAGCGCGTCGGTGAGCTCTACGTCGACGGTCTGCCGCTCACCACTGCCAGCCAGCAGGGTGACAACCGCCCCGTCTTCAACGTCGTTCCCCTCGAATCCATCGACCAGATTAAGGTCGTCACCAGCGGCTACTCCGCGCAATACCAGGGTGCCGGTCTCGAGAACTACAACCTGAAGGCCGGCACGAACCAGTACCACGGCTCCCTCTTCGCCTATGTCCGCAACACCATCTTCGACACCTGGAGCTTCAGCACGCAAACCCGGCGCTCCCGGCAACACCGTTCCCGTTTTGGTTAATGGCGTGATCACGCGCGTTCCCGGGCCGAAGCCACCCGAGCACCAGATCGAGTACGGCTACGCGGTGGGCGGTCCCATCAGAATTCCGCACGTCATCAACGGCCACGACAAGCTGTTCTTCTACACCACCCTCGACCGCTTCCGTTCCCGTCTCGGCGCGAACCCCGGCACCAGCACCGTGCCCACGCTCAAGATGCGCACCGGCGACTTCAGCGAGCTGCTCACCGCCAACGGCGGGCCCGGATACATTCTCTACGACCCCACCACGCAGGCTGCCTGCACCGCAAATAACGGCGCCGCCTGCCGCTATCCCTATGGCCAGACACCCACAGGCAAGGTGGACACCACCAAGGCCACCAACATCATCCCGGCGAACCAGATCTCGCCCATCTCCCAGTACATGGCGAAGTTCCTGCCGGCTCCCACCTCCACCACCCTCACCAACAACTACATCAGCGGCGTTCCTTCGGGCTTTGACAACATGCTGTTCTCGGCCCGGGTTGACTACACCATCTCGCCCAAGCAGACGCTCTCAGGTGCCTACACTCAGGGCCGTCGCCACGCTGTGCCGTACACCGGTACGGCTACACCGGGCGTCGCGATCGTGCCGTATATCGTCACCACAACCTCCACCATTACCGGCAACATCGCCGATCTGCAGCACACCTACCAGATCACGCCGCACCTCATAAACCAGGCGCGCTATGCGTTCATCTATTTCGGTGGGCCACCGGTCGGCAACATCACGGGCACGACCAATCCCGGCCTGTACGGCCTCGCCGCGTCCGGCGATCACCGGCCTACCCGCTGGGCAGGCCTCCGATAACGCCGCCAACCTCTCGTTCAGCGGCACCAACGCTCCCTCGAGCTGGGTCGGCAACACTCCCACCACGACCAACCGGTCCCTCACCTACGAGTTCCTCGACAACCTCGGGCTGCTCAAGGGACAGCATTCGATGAACTTCGGCGGCCAGATCCAGTGGCTGGAAAACAACGCCGACACAGCAGACGGTCCTTCCACCCCGACCTCGCTTGGCTTCAGCACGAATGAGACGGCCAACCTCAGCGGTACGACTTTCGCCGCCAACACGGGCTACTCCTACGCAAGCTTCCTGCTCGGAGCGGTCGGCAGCTCCAGCACGACTCAGCAGGCCTTCAGCATCGTGGGCGGTCGGTACCGGCCTATTGCGCTCTACTTCCAGGATGACTTCAAGATCACACCCAAGCTCACCATCAATGCCGGCCTGCGCTGGGACTACATCCCGCCCTACCACGAGACACTCGACCGCTGGTCATTCCTCAACCCTGACCTCACGAACTCCCTCACCGGCAGCCCCGGAGCCCTGCAGTTCGCAGGCAACCGCGGAGCTGGTCTGAGCTGCGAGTGCAGAAATCCTGTGCAGACCTACTGGAAGAACTTCGAGCCGCGCGTGGGATTCGCCTACGCCGTGGATGACAAGACGGTATTCCGCGGCGGGTACAGCCTCACCTATTCCCACGGGGGCGCTACCGGCGGCGCGGGTGGCGCGGGAACCGGAACGGGTCAGACTGGCTTCAGCACGCCCATTTCCTTCGCGGACAGCACAGGGGGTCCCGCCTTCTATCTCAACACCAACTCCGCCTTCGCCGCGCACAATGCGAATTTCGGCGGACCGACCTACGTCCTTCCCGGCACGTCTCCAATCTCCGCCGCATCGCAAACCCTGGGCACCGGCTTCTACGTCACCAGCACCGGCGCTTCCGGTGGCAACGGCAGCGGCATCAACTACGCCGATCCTTACGTTGGCAGCCGGTCACCGCAATTCTCATTCTTCAACTTCGGCATGCAGCGCCAAATCACGAAGGACATGACCATCTCGGTCGACTACGCCGGCAGCCAGAGTCACTTCATCTCCGGCGCCTCGAACATTCGTGGCTACTACGCGGGCCAGCTTGATCCTAAATACCTGGCCCTCGGCAGCAATCTCACCAAGCCCGCCACGGCAGCCAACATCGCGGCTGCGCAAGCGGCCACGGGCATCACGCTCACCGTCCCCTATCCCGGCTACACAGCCGCCGCGGGCGTAAACACCAACGCCACCATCGCCCACATGCTCACCTGGAAGCCGCAGTATTCCGGCACGTCGGACTTCTGGGGCAACTATGTCGCTAACGGCAATTACAACTCTTTCCAGGTATCGCTTGCCCAGCGGGCCGCCAATGGCCTGACCTTCAACGTCAACTACACCTACTCGCAGAACGTCGATGACGCCGGCACGCAACGCAGCGGCTACGACATCCCCGCCAACGCCATCGCCGATGGCCAGTTCCACCCCAAGAACCGCATCGACCGCTCCATCTCCATCAATGATCAGCCGCAGAATCTCAGCATCTTCGGCGTCTACAACAGCCAATACGGCAAGCAGAGCCTGGGCGGCAGCCACGCCATCAACCGCGCCGTGTTCGGCGGCTGGCAGGTCTCAATGGTCTACCAGTACACCTCGGGCCTGCCCCTGCCCATCGTCGCCTCCTGCAATGCCACACAGAACGTCGGCCAGGGCACTTGCATGTCCGACACCAATCCCAGCTTCCGCGGCGATATGCGTATAAACGGCAAATGGGGACAGGGCGTCACCGCCGCTACCCTCAACACGCTTAGCTACATGACCGGCTACATCAACAACACCACATCCGGTGCCGGTGTCGGCGGCGCGACTTGCGCCACGTCTACCGGGCCTTTCTGCAACTCGGGCAACTACATGATCGGCGATGCGCCGCGGTTCCCCTACGGCCTCCGAGGTCCTGACAACTACCGCCTCAACATGGCACTCCGCCGCACCATCCCCATCACCGAACGTCTGCAATTCATCTTCGGTGTGGACGGATCCAACCTCACCAATCACACCACGTTCGGCAACAACGTCGGAAACAACCAGATCACTGTCAACGTCAACAGCGCCTCCTTTGGCACGCTCAACTTCGCCAGCGCCGACTCGCGAGACTTCCAGTTCTCTGGCCGTCTGCAGTTCTAAGCACCTGCAACGTTTCAACCCGCGTTACAAGAGGAGCCCTCCGCAAAGGAGGGCTCCTCTTGTGAAAGATCGCGCTAACTACGGGTTCACACGCGGGTAAGTCCCTAACGCCTGAGCTGCCATTCGATATCACCGACCAGGCCGGAGGCAAGGAGAGGGGAGTCCGCCTTGTAGGAGCGAATGTTGGTTTCGGTGTAGTGCTTTGTGGTTCCAGGCTGAAGGTCGCCGATGATGCGGTTGGGCCACAAGTTGGTAGCTTCGATTTCGATGGAGTTCTCGCCGGGTTTTAACCACCGACCCACGTCAAGGGCGAATGGATGGGCCCAGACAGTTCCGGCGTCGTGACCGTTGATGCGAACGCGGGCGATCTCGCGGACGTCGGTAAAGCGAAGCCAGACTTCGTCTGTAGGTTGATGTTTTGGGGCGATGACGCTGGCCCGGTAAATGGCTGATCCCGAGAAGTAGCGCACGCCGGGAATGTCGCTCTCGGTCCAGCTAGTCAGGTGAGGGAACAGGACAGGGTCCGGCGGTGCACCTCGATCTGGCTGGAAGGTCACACTCCAGGGTGCGAGCGGGTGCAGCGGTTCGGAGCGCACGAGGTGCGACGGGGTGGCGATCGGGCTGCCTTGCGTTCGCGATAGAACGACGAAGACCGATCCGAAGGACGGAAGTGACAAGGCAATGCGTGTGCGCCCATCGGGTTGAGCCTGGGCGTCAGGAGCTTTGCACCGCTGGCCGGTTACGGCGTCCCAGGACTCCACTGATTTGCCTGCCGCTCGCAAGAGGACGGTCACGTTGACGGCGTCGGAGGAACCGTTGCGGAAGAAGTAGATGTCGCCGAACGAGGTGCGGCGATGAGCGTAGTCGAAAGCCGCTGTAGAACCGGCGCCTAATCTAATTGAGCTAGGGTCTTCTACGACGACGTCGGGGAGAACATTCTTTGCGGCAAGGACAGTGCGCGTCTGGTCGGTGCACCAGACCTCCCCGTTGCCGACGGTGCGATGTGTGCCGCGCGCGCAGTCTGCACCCCAGAGCTCTTGTATCAGTGCAGCGAATCGGGTCTCAGCGACAGGCGAGAGCAGGCCTGTGGCTGAGAGCGGAGAAAGCCCCGCGATGACGCCGCCGTGGCGGACGTAGGCTGCGATCTGTTCGAGAGCAGCGAGAGAGAGGTGGCGGTCAGCGGGCAGGGCGAGCAGTCGCCATTGCACGCCGGACGGGCCAAGGAGATGGCCCGTCTCCGCGTGCAGTCTATGGAGGAGCGCGTCCTCATCGGTGACGTCGTAGTCGTAGCCGGGGACCACGTGGGCAGGATCGTCGGCTTTGAGGCGGACGAAGGCCGGGACGTTGTCGCCGTAAAAGTAAAGCACGTCATCGACGGGCACGCCCTGCTGCATCATGAACTGGACACGGTTGAGATAGAGGAAAAAGGCGTCGCCAGCGTTCCACCATGTGACCTTCGGATTCAGGTGCGTGCCAGCGAAGTACTCCTGGCCGGGCACGCCGGTGGAGGCGGGGCTGGAGGTGAACTGGTGCCAGACGAGGCGGTTCATGCCTTCGGTGACAGCCATATCGAAGGCGGGCTTCAGATCGGTCGCGAGGCTTTCCGACCATTGCGGGCCGACGGAGGTCTCGCCTTCCTGGGCGACGAAATGCTGTCCGTAGATGTTCGCTGCGCTTGCGGCCTCTTTGGTAAAGAAGCGTTCTTCATCCTTGCTGCGATGCGCGTTCTGAGACCAGAACTCGGACTGCGGGACCGCGGAGTGCTGGAAGGTTTCGAGCGCGTCGATCGGAGCACCGTGCGGGCCGCCGCTCTCTGCCTGAATGCCGAAGCCGGCCTGCGCGGCGCGCTCGGCGAAGAGGTTGTAGTGGTTGGCGACGATGAGGTCGGCGACCGTTCGGCGCAGATCGGCAAGAAAGCGTGTGGTCGCCGCGGAATTTTCGACGATGCGCCCGGTGACAGCGGGCAGCCAGGGCAGAGGATCATAGCCGCGGCGCGCTTTGAACTCCGCGGCGAAGGTCTCGGTCCAGTTGACGCCGCCAAGTTCCCAGCTGTCAGAGGCTAGTGTCTTGAGGCTGTGGAAGGGCCGCGCGTCGGCGATCAGCGGAGCGACGGTGTGGTCCCAGTAGGTGTTGAAGGCGTCGCGGCTCATGGGGTCGAGGGCGAGCCCTTGCCAGGCGCCGCTCGAGGTGGAGACGCGCGCGTCGGAGTCGGTGTAGCCGATGCGCAGAATCTCCCACTCGCCTGCGGGAGCATCCCATTCGAGCGTGCCGTTGGGAGCGAGGTGCGAAGAAATATTTTGTACGGCGGCGAGTGGAGTGTCTGCGGGAAGATCAGGGGGAGCGAGCATCCAGGCGGAGGGCGGCATGCTGAAGCCGGTCTCCGCGGCGGCGGTGCGGTAGGCGAGTGAACGGCTGTTGGCCGGCGGTTGCGCGAGGTTCGCCAGAGGATAGGCCAGGACAGCGATCTGACGATAGAAGTTGTTGCGCACCGGCGGAGAAGCAAGCTTGAGCGAGATGCGACGTCCACCCGTGATCTCGGTGCGCGACCACGTGAGCAGTTTGGCCGCCTGCTCGGGTGTCACATCCGGGCCGCCGAGGTTCCAGCCGCTGGTGATGTTCAGGGTGAGCTCCAGGCCGAGACGGTCGGCCTCGCGGAGCGCGTGGCGGTAGAGTTCGCGCCATGCGGGCGAGCCGAAGGTTGGACCGGGCGGCACGTCGGCGTTGCCTTCCTGGTTGGCGCCGTTGGCATCGACGAGCAGGGCACCACCGAAGCCTTTCGCCTTCATCTGCTCGAGGTCGTGCGTGATCGTGGCCTTGTCGGTGTGGCCGTTCAGCCACCACCAGTAGCAGCGCAGACGCGCAGACTGCGGAGGCTGCGAGAAGCCTGCGCGGAGCGACGCGAGCGAAGACGATGGAAGCTGCGATGAGGTCGCGCTCCGCTGCTGAGCAACGAGCGGGAGGGCAGCAGAGAGCGCGAGAGCAACCGTCATCCATTCGATTGTTCGGCGCGAGGATTGAGATCGGATAGTAGCCGTAGCAGCCTCCTGCATGATGATGCGATATCGGATCAGTGACCCGCAGTGTGTGAGTCGAAGACGCTGAGATCCCAGCTGTCACGCCAGGAGATGGTGAAGGCGTCGCCGGTGATGTCGATGGGAAGCCATACATAGCGGCCATCGATAGCGTTCTTTGGTCGCCACTGGTCGGCGACGAAAATGAAACTGCCAGGTCTGCCCTGCACGGGAAGAACGTACGTGCTTTGTGCGCCGAACGTGAACTCGGCGTTGGGTCCGCGACACGGAATGCCGAGTTCTTTCCATGGGCCGCTGAGTTTGTCGGCGACGGCTGCGAAGGCGGGATTGGGTGCCCAGCCGGTCGTGTGCGATCCGATGTAGAAGTAGTGGCCGTTGGCTTTAAAGATCGCCTCACCCTCGAGCGCCTTGTGCGCGAGGACGCGCGTGTAATGGCCGGTGGTATCGAGGTAATCGTCTGTGAGCTGAGAGACGTGCTGCGTCTGATTGTTCTCCGAGGTGGTGATGAGGTAGGCCTTGCCATCGTCGTCCTTGAACAGTGTCATATCGCGCGACATCTCGCCGTCCGGACGAAAGTCGCGGAGGAATGTGAACGGGCCCGTCGGCGATGGGCTGGTGGCGACGCCGGCGCGAGCCGCGCTGTATCCCCGGCCCTTGAGTTCGAGATGGAACCACATCACGTACAGGCGTGTCTTTTCGTTGTAGAGAACCTTGGGCCGCTCCATGACGCAGCCTTTGATGATGTCGCTCGCGGGGTCGTCGCTGACCTTGAGTGCGATGCCTTCATTCTTCCAGTGGTATAGATCGCGCGAGGAGTAGACGGAGATGCCGACGTTCGCGCGGTTGCCGCCCTCTCCTGCTGTCTTGAACTCTCCGTACCAGTAGTAGGTGCCATTGGCGAAGAGAAAGCCGGCCCCGTGTGCGTTGATTGGAACTCCTGAGTTGTCAGGCCAGAGCGCTCCGGGCCGGAACGGCGGCGGCGATTCCATCGTCGCCGGGCGTGTAGCTTGCGCATTCGCAATCAGGCCTGTGATGGTCAGCAGCAGAGTGCAGAGAGCTCGGCTCCACGGCATCCGATTTACTCCTTCATCTCAGTTGCGAGTTGAGTCGGAGCCGGAAAAGATGGGCTCCGTGGTGGATTTGACGACGTCCGTACTGTCGCCCAGGAGATCAAAGACAGTGATGGTGTTGGGGCCACGTTGAAGCCAGCAGCCGGGTGTGTAGAGAGCGAACTGCGGACCGATCGACCAGAACCGCCCGAGTGGAGTGGCGCCGACCCAGACGAAGCCCTTTGTGCAGGTTGCGCGTATCGAGGTAGGTGTCTGCAGGTTTATCGACAGTGAGTGTGGACTGATAGAAACAGGGTCCGGTGCAGGGCTCGGGCAGGAAGCGCAGCGTGCGAGAGATCGTCCATGGGTAGTGAGTAGATCTCCCAGTGGCGCGGGGATTTGCCGTCGAGCGTAACAGCGCCCGTGAGACCCTTGCGCTCCGTGCGGATGACCTGGGTGTAGTTCACGCGGCCGGAGTTTTCGACGAGGATGTCGAGCGTCGCGGCGTGGGTCTGCCGCGGGATATCGAGTGAATCTGTGCCTGCACGGCGGTCGAGCGTGCCGACGAGCTGCTGATCGATATAGACCTGCGCGTAGTCGTGAAGGCCTTCGAGGACGAGCTTGCCGCCGTCGCCTTCGTCGATGCCGGTGCGATAGAGAACGTAGCCATACGACTGGTCCAGGTCTTCGAAGGTGAGCGGCGTGCTCGAGTCGACCGGCGTGGGAAGGTTGCGCCAGAGCGAGGCGGAGAGGGTAAGCGGTCCGACGGGAAAGGCCTTGCGCCGGATCGGCTTGGGAAGTCTCGGAGGATGCACGGTTGTAGTCTCTTCGATCGCTTTGCGAAAGGCGAAGTACTTGGCCCGAGGTTCGCCGCTTTCGGTGAGTGGAGCGTCGTAGTCGTAGCTGGTGGTATCGGGCTGGTAGTTTTCGCCATTCGAGTTGGCGCCATTCATCCAGCCGAAGCTGGTGCCCCCGTCAAACATATACATACTGACGGAGTAGCCCTGCTCGAGCATCCAGCGGAGCTCAGCGGCCTCTTTGTCGCCGTCGGTTACATGGTGCTTGTCGCCCCAGTGATCGAACCAGCCGGCCCAGTACTCACCGCTCATACGGGGGCCGTCGGGGCGCAGTTGCTCGAGTCTGGCGAAAGCCTTATGCGCGTCGCCGGTGCCGAAGTTGATGACGGCGGGAAGTTCAGGCAGCGAGCCTTTGGGAAGCTCGTCGGGACCGTCGGCGGTATAGAGAAGGGAGTCGCCGATGCCGGTCTCGAGGAGCTCTTTCTTGAGGCCTTCCAGATAGGACCTGTCGTCGCCGAAGGAGCCATACTCGTTTTCAAGCTGGACGGCAATAATGGGTCCTCCGTTCTTGAGGAGCAGAGGTTCAATCTCCTGCGCGAGCCGTGTGAACCACGCGCGAACAGCGGCTGTGTACTTCGGCTCGGTCGAACGAAGTACGACGTCGCGATCCTTGAGAAGCCAGGAGGGATAGCCGCCGAGCTCCCACTCCGCGCAGACATAGGGGCCGGGACGGAGGATGACGTTGAGGCCTTCGGCCTGGGCCTCGCGAATGAATTCCGCGATGTCGTTCTGGCCGGAGAAGTCGAAGACGCCTGGGCGCGGCTCATGGAGGTTCCAGAAGACATAGGTCGTGATGTTGTTGAGGCCCATGGCGCGCGCCTTCTTCAAACGATCGCGCCAATATTCGCGCGGAATTCGGGGGTAGTGCATCTCGCCGGAGATGATCTGATACGGCTTGCCGTCCATGAGGAACTGGCGCCCGCTGATTGCGAACGTGTGACCGGGTTGAGCCCGGAGGAACAGGAGCTGTTTGTGCGGGAGTGGAGATGCTGATTGTCAGCAGCGAGAGTGAGAGCAGAAGAGCGCGCAACGGATTCGACATCGTGATCCTTGAGTGATGGTTCTGCAAGAGACTAGTTCGCGACCGCTTTCTTCGATCGCGCGACATGGACCGTGCTCTCGCGAACAATCAGCTCCGTGGGTACAGAGAAGCGCGTACCGCGGCGGTGAACATCTTCCTTGGTGTAATTCAATGCCTCGAGGCAAACCGCGGCCATACGTTGACGAGGCACGCGGATGGTTGTCAGCTCTGGCTGCATGACGTCCGACAGCAGGAGATCGTCGACGCCGACGACAGAGACATCGCGCGGGACCACGTAACCCATGCGATGAAGACCGCGGATCACACCGAATGCGGTGAGATCGTTGACGGTGAGCACCGCTGAGGGTCTTTTTCTTCTCTCCCAAAGAGCGCGTACCGCGAGATCGCCGCCATCCACGCGGTAGTTTCCCGTGCGAACAAACTCCGGTTCGAAGGTCAGTCCGTTGTGTTCCAGAGCGCGGCGGAAGGCCTCAAATCGAACACGCGAGGTCTTCAGACCTTCGATTCCACCGATGAATCCAAGCTTGCGGTGGCCGAGCTCTTTCAGATGCTTCACTGCCTGCTGGAAGCCAGACTCGAAGTCGATGGCGACGTCACTGCATCCCGTCTGAACCGCTCTGCGATCGACGGTAACCAGAGGAACCTTATGCAGCAGGAGCGGCTCGATGGCTTTGGTGTCGAACTCGGAGGCCATAAGGACGGCGCCGTCGACCTGGCGCATCAACATGCGGCGCACAGAGGAGACGAGCTTCTCATCGTCCTCGACGTTGGTGAAGAGCACCTCGTGATCGATCTCTCTTACCAGGTGCTCGAAGGCTCCGAGAAATTCGGCGTAGAAGGGATTGCAAATGTCCGGGACAATCAGGCCGTAGGTTTTGCTTCGGCCATACTTCAGGGTAGTGGCGTGAGGGTTGGGGATGTAGCCTATCTTGTCCAGAACCTCGCGGACGCGTTTGGCGGTTCGCTCCGTAACAAGTGGCGATCCATTGAGGACGCGCGAGACAGTGGCGCTGGAAACTCCGACTCGCTTGGCCACATCTCGCATGTTCATGGCTGTAACTATACCTTTGGCAAATCAGCACAACGCCTCGGCCCGATGTGACTCGGGGGCGACTCAAGACAAGTCTGAAACGAGTCGTTGTTCAAAAGTTGATACGCGCGGTCAGCTGCCCTATACGTGCATCATTCGCCTGGTTGAGCGTAACGACTCCGTAGGTGGAGCTGTTCAGGCCGGTTCCCGGTCCGCCGAACTCTGGACGGTTGCCGACGTTGAAGAACTCACCGCGAATCTCGAAACTCGTCCCCTCGCCCAGCATGAACTGCTTGAACATCGAGAGATCCACCAGCGGATAAATACGCTGCCGCTCGTTGATGTAGACGGGATTGGTCTGGACGGTATAGCTGTAACGCTGCCGGTACACAGGTGATGAGGAAGTTGCATCGCAGCCCTGCACGGAGACGCTTCCGTTCGCGTTGAACGAAGTAGGCACCAGGGCTCCGGTTTGAGCCTCATAGCAGGTGTTGAACATCCGCTGAAAAGTTCGCGGTGCGCCGCCAAGAGGATCGCCGATGAGGTAGACGCCGCCGGGCGCCGCGATGAGGCTGCCGTTTTGTGCGCGCATGACCGTATTCAGCTTCCATCCTCCCAGTGCGAGACGCTCAAAATGCGATCTCGACGCGAAAGACGGGCCCTCCACGGTGCCGAAGATGACGGTGATCAGGTTGGGGCCGGGATCAACAATCTTGGACAGCGGTGTGCCGAGGCCGTAGTTGTTGGCGAAGCTGTTCCAGTTAATCAGTTTGTTCCAGGTGAAGCTCCCCTGAAATGAAACATGATGCGCCATCGGTTTGCTCACCTGAATCTGCAGGGCGTCGTAACGCTGATGCCCGATGGAGCGGTAGCTCTCGGTGACGGAACCGAACTGTGGGAAGGGAACATAGAGCAGGTTCTGCTGAATCGTTGAGCCTGTAAGTGAGCTCAGAGAGCCCGGTGGCAACTTGCCGAACATCGGGTTGGGCACCGTCTTGTTCAGCGCGGTCTGGTTGGCAAGGTTGGTCGCCGGATCGGTCGAGGTGCTGTAGTACTGCTGCGGCAGTACATTGATGTTCTGGTTGACCTCGATCTGGCTTGGCCGCAAGTTCACGTATCCGATCTGAACCTGCAGGTTGCCGGCGAACTGTTGCTGAATATTGACTACATACTGCTGTGCCTTGGGCTGCGTGTGGTTCGGATCGATATAGCTGATGTTCGTGCCCACGCCGGTCGAGAGCCCGAGAGAGCTTCCGGTAGGCAGAGTGATGCCGTTCGGGAAGGGCGATGAGAGATTCCCTGCAGGAGTGAACGCCGCAGTCTCGTTGGAGCCGCTGGTGCCGGTGGTGGTGTTTCCGGTGTTTGCGGAGTAGCCCGTTCCGATCGGTGTCTCGATCGTGTTGAAGTAGATGATGCCGTATCCAGCGCGAAACACCGTCCTCTGCAAGACCTGATAGGCGACGCCGAGACGCGGCTGGAAGTTGTTAAGGTCCGTCGGGTAGGGATAGCGATTGCTGCTGCTGGCGTACTGGAGACCGCCGTTCAGCGTCAGACCGGGCACGCTGGGCTGCAGCGGGTTGCTGCAGGTCATGCAGAAGCCGGTTACGAACTTGTTATAACGCTCGGTGAACGGTGACTCGTAGTCCCAGCGGAAGCCGAGGTTCAAGGTGAGACGGTTGCTGACCCGCCAGTCATCCTGCACGAATGGTGCGAGGTAAAGCTGATGCAGCGCATAGGACGGGTTGACGTTGTATTGGAGCGCGTTCTGATAGCCAAGCAGCAACGATGCCCACGCGCTGCCTGAGGTCGAATCGCCCGCGGTGGGATGCAGCTGGGTAAATGTGCGATCGATGACAAGTCCGCCGAAGCCGCTTTCGGCGGTCTGCACGTTGTAGTTGAGCATGTTGCCTTCAAAGCCGAACCGAACCGAATGACGGCCCCAAACCTTGCTAAGAATCTCTTCGAGTGAGCCGACGAGACTGGTGCTGACCTGGCTGTTGTTTCCAACCCCGTTGCCGTTCTGCGCACCGCTTGCGCCTGCAGCGAGCGTGGAACCATCCGGGTTGAAAGAGATGCCGGGGAAACTGGTGTAGGGAAGACCTGTAGCTCGACATACTGATCTTCGACAGGTCGAAGCCCTGATCGAACGGATTGCGGAGACCGAATGGATGCCAGACGACGCCGAGGCGCGAGTCCAGCACCATGCTCGAGCTGATCTGCTGGACATCATCGATGCTGCCGCCGCGCGTGTTCCGATAGACGGTATAACCGCCTTCATTCGTGCCCGGCGGCCCGATGCCCTTCGGGTAACCCTCGAGCGGTGTGCTCTGCGTAAGGCTGGCGCGAAAGAGGATGATGTTGAGCTTGTTCTTTGATCCGATCGCCTGGTCCAGGCGGCCGATCATCGAGGGATAGTTATTGGGGAACGCCGTGTCGGTCGAGATGTAGTTCTGCACGGTGCTGAAGTTCGATCCGACAGAAGGGTAAGTAGCTGATCAGCGCCTGGCCTGTGGGTTGAGACCGCGCGTCACGCCGGCAGAGTTGGGGCCGGCGATATTGTTGTTTGGGAAATAGGCAGTGCGCGTGGGCACGCCGTCCCACCGTGACGATCGGAGACAGCGGGTCGTAGATCTGGCGGCCGCTCGTGCAGAGACCGGCCGAGTTGAACGCACTGCACAGTTCGCTGAAGTCGCCGGCCTTCTCCTTGTCGTCCGGCATCAGGCCGGTGAATGCATTCGAAACATGCGAGTGATACCGCTCATAGGAGAAGAGGAAGATATGTCCTGTCGTGCCCGTTGTAGACCTTGGGAATCCAGACCGGGCCGGAGATCACAAAGCCCGTCTGGCTTAGCTGATCGTTGCCGCGGCGCGTTGGAACGATCGTGTTGTTGCAGCCGGTTGTGCCGGGATAGCAGAGGTTCTGGTTCGGCACATTTTGATAAAGGTTGGCGTTTAGATACGTGTTCTGAAAGACGTAGTACGCCGATCCGTGAAACTTGTTTGTTCCGCTCTTCACGATCACATTGGTCACCGTCCCATTACCATGGCCGATCTGTCCATCGAAGATCGAGGTGCCAACCTTGGTCTCCTGCACTGCCTCCGGAGAAGGTGTGAAGCCCGCATAGGTGGCGCCGGAGAGACGTTCCGGTGGATCGTTCGGAATGCCGTCCAATGTGAGTCGGTTGTGTCCCGTCACTCCGTTCGAGGCAATCTGCACGGCAACGCCGCTGAACGGATTGGTGAACTGGCTGGAGTGGCCCTGGAAGTAGCCGCCGGAGCCGTTGTTCGTAATGCCGACGCCGAGCGTGGCCTGCACATAGGGATCGCGGCCCTCGTTCGGTATGTCCGTGACCTCCTGCGAACTGAGCGTGGTCGCGATCTGGGCAGAGCCCGTATCAAGCAGCGAGTTGGTGCCGACGACCTCCACGGTTGCCGTAGCTTCGCCGAGTGACAGGTTGAAGTTGACTTGCTGCAGTTGCCCTGCGGTGAGGGTAACGTTGTTCCTCGTGGCGAGCTTGAACCCAGGCGCGGTCGCAGTGACCGTGTAAGTCCCAGGGTTCAGCGCTGGAAGGCTATAGGCGCCAGAGGCGTTCGTGCTGCCTTGGGTCTTGAATTGGGTCGAGTTCTCCGTAGCGGTTACGGGCGCACCCGGAATCTTCGCTCCGGTCGAATCCGTGATCTCTCCTTGAATCGTGCCGAGATACTGCTGAGCAAAGATTGGCGCTGCGGCAAGGACCAGGACTGCCATCATGAACCCGTATACAAAACGCGAAAGAATTGTTGTCGTGGAATGCATGGCGCTCCTGGCTGATGCACGCGTGCGGAAATGTACACGTATGCAGAATTGGGAATAGATGTAACCGACAGATGGTATGAGCGTATCGCCGGGCATGTCAATAGTGAATCTATTCTCCTAATGACAGTCGACTCGGGTGCCGAAAGGTCCTTGCGGGCGTAGAAGAGCTGGTGAAACTGCCCGAAGTGAGTACTATTGCTGCGACCAGCCTCAACATACACGTACAGCCTTAATGCCGAGCAACGCTGCCACTTTCTCAAGTTCTGCGGCGCGGTGGCCGACCCCGACAGCGCAATGGTGAGCGGGCCCATGCGCAATCCACTCGTTCACAAAACCGCGAGCACCAAGAGAGAAACGAAAACGACTGTTAGTGTTCCCGATTGCGAGCCTTGGTCCAGCTTCGACGACTCCTTCAGCGATCAAGAGCAGGAACTTCCCGCCGGCAGGATCTTCCACGACGGAGAGTAGGGTCACCGGACCGTTGCGCACCGACATCTCTACCGAAAGTCCGTGGCCAACCTTGCCGTGATACACATCCAGGGGACGGACCAATGTCTTGCCTTCCGCAATTCCAATATGTCCGGGTCCGTCGTGGCCCATCAATACGACATCGTCTTTGAAATCGATCGCATAGAACTCGGTGAAGGAACCTCCCGCGCCGAGAGTATCCATGATCTTCATTGCCAGCACGTTCTTGACCTCATACTCACCCGCGACAGGCACGCCGCGCGCGGTGAGCATCGAGGTACCGAGGATGATTGAACTCATCGTATCTTCATTTGCCGGGACCCCCGTGCCCTTGTAGTAGTACGCCAGAGCTGTCAGCTCGTTTCGAGCTACCAGACGGTCCAGTGCAACAGAGGTGCGCGCGGCTCGTTCCAGTTCGCTCGAGGGGCAACCTGATTCCACGTCGAAGTGTGACTGAAATTCCTGCACCCGCATGCTGATTTCACTCTGTGTCACCGCATCACGCAGATCGCTCAGGTCGTCCACCTCCAGCATTTCAACCACCCCACCGAAGGTGATGCACAAGCCGGTCACGTCTGTATAAATGTCCAGCATGCCGGAATAGTAATGTCCGAGCATCCCGACCCGGTTCGCCGCCAGCGCCGCGACCACATTGGCGGCTCTCATCCACTGAGCAATTTCGTTCCAGCAATCAGGATCGTTTTCAATTACGCCCGTGATCTGGTGGACAGCAATGCCGGCGCGGCGCATCACGTTCGCGATCTCCGGCACAGAGCACGTTGCACACCAGGCCAGCCACTCCCCGGTCATCCTGGTCCTGTCACCCAGTGCATTGAAGGCGGCATAGTCGATGGCTAGCCCGGGTTGCAGGTTCAACAGCAATACAGGAACACGAGCCCTTTGAACCATGGGCAGCACGCTTGAGCTCAGGGCATACGTAGTTGCATAGATGACGAGGATGTCCACGTCCTCGCGACGCAAGCGGTGCCCAGCATCCGCTCCCTTTGCTGGCGTGTCGACGAGACCGAGGTTGATGACCTCCACGCCGTTGGTCGAGATCTTCTCTCCGACCGTCGTGACGTAGCCTCTCAGCCGCCCTTCCAGGCCGGCGAACTGTTGCCAATATGCTTCCAGGCCAATCCCTACCAGCCCCACCCGCGCTCTGTGTGTCTTCATCGCACCCTTCAGCCTTGGCAATGAACGCAGCGCCTCAGCAAATGCTCCTGGCTGATGCATGCGTGCCTGTTGAGATGTACACGTATGCAGAATTGGGAATAACTGCAACCGACAGATAGTATGAGCGTATCGCCGGGCATGTTAATAGTGAATCTATTCTCCTAATGACAATCGAGTCGAGCCCTGCAAACTGGGACTTCTTCGGTCTTTCGGCCGCCGCGTCATGACCCCGGATGCTGGCTGATGTTTGCCTCCACCGCGCGAAAGGCCGTCGAATCGACACGTGTGGCTCCATCGAAGGGCCGATCCAGATCCGAAATGGCCAGCAGGGATGTACTGATCAGAACGGTCAGGGACACTACGTGCAGCCTGTGAATGTATCTGCTTTCATTCCCGAGCAAGCTTGACGCAGTGACCACGATAAGCGCGCCAAAAAGGAGAACACTCCACAACAGGGGTGGCAGATGACCGCTGTAATCTTCCATTCGAGCTTCGCGACAGGCCTGCAGCGTTTCCAGCGCGCGGATGACATTTGCACGTGCCGTCTCGGACGAGTCTTTGCTCTCACTGCAACGGTCCGCGATGGCCCACATGCTGGCCAGCGTGGATGATCCCCGAAAGTCGGCCTGGTGCTCTTCCATCGAAGGCCACTCCACCGTAATGGCTGTCTTTACGTACTCCACGGCGGCATTCTTCATGGGAAGCGCACAGGAAGATGGCAGTAGAGAGGAGCTGCGGTAGATTGTCAGCGCGGCCGCGGCTTCGTTTCGAACGTCGTCGTCCGTCTTCTGATAGGTGATCCAGGCGTCTGAAAGCATGAAGCCAAGCAACACAGCATAGACCGTGCCAAGGATCATGAGCTGCGAGCCGTTGACCAGGTTCGAACGTTCCCGAAGCGGCTCATCCAGCCGGCGATTCAAAATCACCGTGATACCCAGCACGAGAGCCACGCTCACCAGAACGATGGTCAAACTTTGCAGGTAGGACAACATGGGTCTCTCCTGAAAGGAGGTTTGCGAAAGCAGCTTCCCCGCAGGAAGCGCTCGAACCGCTGACGCGAGCCCAAATTTCTCATTGAATTGCGCCGCTGCCCGAATATTGTCGCTCAAGACGAAGAGCGGGGACCCGGAATACCTCTCTGCGACCCCATGACAGCTTTTAGTCGCCGGTGAATAAATGGCCGAAAACCCGGAGATTTCCGAGCAATTACCAAAGATTACGTACAAGATTCAGCATAAGGGACGGCCCGTCCGTTCCATCGCCCATTACGAAAAGAGAGTCCACGGCCGATATACTTTCTTCAGACACGAAGAAGAGTGAGCAGATGAGCAAGACGTTTTATCTAGAGACCTTTGGCTGCCAGATGAATGCGCACGACTCCGAGAAGGTGGTCGGCACGCTGCAGCAGGAGGGCTATACGCAGGTGGCCGAGGAGATCGACGCGGACCTGATCCTCTACAACACCTGTTCCATCCGCGATAAGGCGGAGCAGAAGGTCTTTCACCGGCTGAACGAGTACAAGAAGATGCAGGGCGAAGGCAAGCGCTTCGGCGTGCTTGGCTGCGTCGCGCAGCAGGAGGGGCAGCGTATCTTTGAACGCGCTCCGTATGTCTCGCTCGTTGCCGGCTCCGCCAGCTATCGCAACCTTCCCGAGATGCTGCACCGCCTTGAGGCCGGCGAAACCCGCGTCACCGGGCTCGACGACCGCCAGACCGACGAGACCTTCGACACCGAGTTCACCGCGCGCTCCAATCCCCACCGCGGCTACATCACCATCATCGAAGGCTGCGACAAGTTCTGTGCCTACTGCGTCGTGCCGTACACGCGCGGCAAGGAACGCTCGCGCACTTCAGCCTCCGTCCTCGCCGAAGCCCAGCGCATCGCAGGACTCGGCTACACCGAGATCCAGCTCCTCGGCCAGAACGTGAACAGCTTCCGCGACCCCAGCGGAAAGCGCACCTTTGCCGAACTGCTCGTCGCCGTCAGCGAGATCAACGGCATCCAGCGCGTGCGCTTCACCACCTCGCACCCGCGCGACTTCACGAAGGACATCGTCGACGCCATCGACTCGCACCCGGCGCTCTGCAACCACATTCATCTGCCGGTGCAGTCCGGCTCGACCGACGTGCTGCGCGCGATGCAGCGCGAGTACACGCGCGAGTGGTACCTCGAGCGCATCCAGTGGACCAAGGAGGCGAGCCGCGACATCTCGCTTACCACCGACATCATCGTCGGCTTCCCAGGCGAGACCGACCGCGACTTCGAGCAGAGCATCACGCTGCTCGAGCGCCGTTGGCTACGACGGCGTCTTCGGCTTCAAGTACTCGCCCCGGCCCAACACGCCCGCGATCCACATGCACGATTCCATCGCCGACGAGGTCAAAGTGCAGCGGCTCACCATCCTCAATGATCGCCAGCGCGAGATCCAGCGCACGAACTATCAACGTCATCTCGATCAGGTGCTGGAGGTTATGGTGGAGGGCCACAACACCGCGCGGGGCCAGGTCGTCGGACGGTCGTCGCAGAACAAGACCGTCAACTTTACGTGCGACCATCTCCCGGCCATTGGCAGCTACGTCGATGTGCGAGTGACGAAGATCTTCCCGAACTCTCTGGTGGGCGAGGCCGTGTCGGTGCCGGTCGCTCCGTCGGCGGCGCTTGTTGGCCCATCAGGCATTGAACGCGCGCGTCCCGGCATAGCCGGTTGTACACTGAGAGCGCCATGAATCTGCCAGGGTTCAAGCCGGAGCCTGAGACGCAGCACACCTCCGAGGCTGAGGTCGAGGTCCGGATCCGCGGCCTGATGATGGATCCCTCCACGCATCAGCCGATCGTGGTCCTCAACGATCTCGCCGGCGAGGTCGTGCTGCCCATCTGGGTGGGCCTCTTTGAGGCGAACGCCATCGCGCTCGAGATCGAAAAGGCCACAATGCCGCGGCCGATGACGCACGATCTGCTCCGCAACGCCATCCACGGGTTGAACGCGCGCGTTACCCGTGTCGTTGTCGGCTCACTGCGCGAGGAGACCTTCCACGCCACCGTCTGGATGGACCAGGCAGGCGAGGTGATCGGGCTCGACGCCCGGCCCTCCGATGCGATTGCGCTGGCGCTGCGCGCGGACTGCCCGATCTTTGTCAGCCGCCAGGTGCTGGAGCAGGCGAAGCTCGCCGCAAGCGGAGCACTGAACCCGACCGCCGAAGACCTCCGCCGCTGGCTTGAAGGTCTCAATGATGACGATATGGGCCGCTACAAGATGTAGCGCTGTCCCGGCTGCTTTCTGAAACCTACAACCAGTTGCATAGTCGCGCGACCCGCGCTGCCCACTCCTCTTCTGTCGGCAGATGCGGCAGCGGAGCGCCAAGTTGGGCGCCCGTCAGCGTGTTGTCGATCGCCTGGCGAAGCCCCGCAAGCATCGCGCTCTCCTTGCCATCGATCACAACGGCCCACGGCGTTCGCCGCAGGATGTCACTGACGCCCGATTCACGGTGCAACAGCACCGGAATTCCACGGCTGAGCGCCTCGATCGCCGGAATCCCGTAACCCTGAACAGCGGGCATCAGGAACAGATGCGTCATCTCGTATAACTTCGCAAGCTCCGCGTCGCTCAGATAGCCGTGGAAGTGGACGCGCTCTCCCAGCCCAAAGTTCGCAGCAAGCTGTCGCATCGCCTCCAGCGCCGAGCCCTTGCCCACCACATCGAGGTGCCAGTCCACCCGCTCCGACAGCACCGGCGAATCGTGTTCAAGTGCCTCGAGCGCGCGCAGGATCCAGTCGATGCGTTTGTTCGGCTCGATCCGCGAGACGCTCAACATGCGAAGCTCGTTCGTGACAGGTCGCGGCCGAAACGCATTCGCGGAGGTAAGACCACCCATGCGCGCAATTTCCGCGCGCACATTGAACTCGCGGCTGCACTCGCCGCGCAAATATTCGCTGGTCACAATCGTGTGGCCGCCGCTGCGCAATCCAAATCCCGTAATCGTATCCGAGACACGCCGCGCAAGCCGGCGCTTGAAGTTAAGCTTCGCAGCATCCTCAAACAAGCTCGGCGTGTCATGCATCAGGCAGTGGAAGCCGCGCATTCCTGCCAGCGTCGCATGCAGCGCCGGCTGATACCCGGACATCAGCGGCTTCGGCGCCTCACGCCGCGATGCGAAGTATCGCCGCAGCGCCGCAACCTTCTTCGCCGCGCGCATCTCCGGCCGCAACTCGACGACCTCCAGCGGATGCTCCGCGTGCTTCGCCAATCCAATGTGATCGATGTACGTGACGACGTGGTTCGGAATCTCGTTCCGGTACAGCCAGCGTGAGAGCGCGAGCACACTGCGCTCAGCACCGCCCATCGCCTCAATCTCCGTGAGGACGATGATGCGCGAGTTGGGTACCGGCGAGGTTGGCATAGGTTCGCTTGAGCTTAGCGAATCGCCAGCTCGTCGAGCCAGTCGAAGAACTCGGGAAAGCTGATGCTCGCCGCCTCGGCTCCATGGATCGCAGTATCCCCAACCGCCCGCAGTGCCGCGACCGAGAATGCCATGGCGATGCGATGGTCGGAGCCCGAATCGATCTCCGCGCCATGCAACTGCTGGTTGCCCGGAACATCCAGGCCGTCCTCGTGCTCAGTCACCTCCGCGCCCATGGCGCGCAGATTCTTCACCACCAGCGCAATGCGGTCGGACTCCTTCACACGCAGCTCGCGCGCATCGCGAATGCGCACGCCCTCTTCCGTGTACGGAGCAATCGCAGCAATCACCGGCAGCTCATCGATGAGCTGCGCCGAGAGCGCGCCCGAGATCGTGATGCCTTTGAGCGTCCGGTTGCGATTCACCTGGATCGTGCCAATCATCTCGCCGTGCTGCTCCTTCACATCCAGCACCTTGATGTGACCGCCCAGCGTCGTAATCGCGTCGAGCAGGGAAGCGCGCGTCGGATTCAACCCAAGCGCATCCAGCACAAGGTTCGAATCCTCAAAGAGCAGGGCAGCGCAGAGGAAGAACGCCGCGGAAGATATATCCCCCGGCACCGTTGCTTCGATGCCTTCCAGATGTTGACCGCCCGCGATGTACACGCGGTCCTCACGCCGGACAAGCTCCGCGCCGAACGCCTTCAGCGCATGCTCCGTGTGGTCGCGCGTGCGAATGCTCTCCGCGAACGACGTTGTGCCCTTGGCCTGCAGCCCTGCAAACAGCACCGCGGTCTTTACCTGCGCGCTGGCAATGGGCGCCTCAAAGTCGATGGCCTTGAGCTCGCTGCCGTGAATCGTCATCGGCGCGTGGCCGTCCGTCAGCGCGACGCGCGCTCCCATCTGCTCCAGCGGCTTGCGAATGCGCTCCATCGGCCGCTTCGTCAGCGACTCATCGCCGACAAACCTGTACGTCCCTTTCTGCGCCGCAACCAACCCTGCAAGCATCCGCATCGTCGAGCCGGAGTTGCCGCAGTCGAGATCACTCTTCGGCTGATGAAACTGACCGCCCGTACCGGTGACCTCGATCGTGCGCCCATCGCGCTTCGTCTTCGCGCCCAGCGCGGCCATGCACGCCAGTGAGCTGTGCGGGTCCGCTCCCGTCGAAAAGTTCGTCAAGCGCGACGTGCCCTTCGCAAAGCCCGCAAGCATCGCGTAGCGGTGTGAGATCGACTTGTCGCCGGGCAGCGTCAGTGAGCCGCGCAGGCTGCGTGCCGGAGAGATTACGCGAGTGGTGGAGGTCGTGTGTGTCGCAGAAGGCATTGCGACTATTGTAGCTATCGTTTGCCCGTCCGTTTGCCCGTCGCAGTGGCGTAGGCCAGCGCAAGATCGTCCACCAGATAGTGATAGAGCCTCTCGTGATCCTCCGGATCGCGGTTGCGCAGCACCGCCGACGGATGAATCGTCGCCAGCACGCGCTCCGCAAGCGGCGTGGAATGAATATGCCCGCGCTCCTTCAGCAGTGAAAACTTCGGCCCCAGCAACGACTTCGCCGCACTCGCCCCGAGACACAGAATCACGCGCGGCTTCACCGCATCGATCTCCGCCGCCAGCCACGGCCGGCATGCGTTCAGCTCGCTCGCTCGCGGCGTCTCATGAATCCGTCGCTTGCCGCGCTCCACAAACTTGAAGTGCTTCACCGCATTCGTCACATATACGTCCGTCGGCTTGATATGCAGCTCGTCCATTGCGCGGTGCAGCACACCGCCGGCCGGTCCTACGAACGGCGCTCCCTGCTTGTCCTCTTCGTTGCCCGGCTGCTCGCCCACCAGCATCAGTTTGGCGCGGCTCGATCCTGCACCGGGCACAACCTGCGTCGCGTGCAGATAAAGATCGCAACCCTTACAACGCGGCATAGCCGCATCAAGGATAGCCAGCTTGTGCTCTTCCGGAACGAACTCAGCGGCGGTAGGGAACTGTGCGCGTGCCATGGAAACGTCTCATACATTGAGACGCCACGATCGCGCATGAAGCTGTAAACGCCAGAGCTTTAGTGTCCCGCCGGCGTCTCCGGATAGATCCGAATATCCTCCACCCCGCGATAGCGCTCGGCGAAGTCCATCCCGTATCCCACCACAAACCGGTTCGGAATCTTGAAGCACACGTAGTCCGCTTCGATCGGCACCAGTCTGCGGTCAGGCTTATCCAGGCAAGTCGCAATCTTCAGCGACGCCGGCTTGTGCTGCAACATCAGCTGCCGCAGATAACTCAGCGTCAGCCCCGTGTCGAGAATGTCTTCGACGAGGATCACGTGCTTGCCCTCAATCGGATTGTCGATGTCCTTGATCAGCTTCACCTGGCCTGACGACACACGCGCACGTCCGTAGCTCGAAACGGCCACGAAGTCGAACGTATTGTCGACCGTGATCGAGCGCGCAAGGTCCGAGAGGAAGATCGCCGCACCCTTCAGCACGCCAATCAGCACAATCGACCCACCGGCGTAGTCCGCCGAGATCTGTGTGCCGACCGCATGCACGCGTTCTGCGATCTGTTCGCGGGAAAAGAGTATTTCCATCTTCTGGGGCGGGACGTAGTCAGGCAAAGACATGATTATGCGTAGGGTAGCGGATTGCGGCGATGAGGAAAAGGCGGCCACAACCGCGAACCGTCACCTCGTCCCGCGAAGTGAACGCACATTCCGCCGATATACTGAAATCTGCATGTTTCCGTACATCAACTTTGGCTCCTGGCACATTGGAACCTTCGGCTTGCTGCTTTGGCTCGCAGCCGTCTGTGCCACGGTCGTTTTGCACTATAACTTCAAGCGGAACGGCGTCGACGCGGACGCGTTGAACGTCGTCGCACTCGCGGTTGTCGCGGGAATCGTTGGCGCCAAGCTCTGGCACGAGTTGCAGAGTCCGCACGAACTCGTCGCCGCATGGCGACAGATTCTGGTGCCCGGTAGCGCCCATCCCTTTGAAGTGGTGAAGAGCTTCCTCTCCTGGTTTCAGGCTGGCTTCGCGTGGTTCGGTGGTCTGCTGGCCGCAATCGCCGTGCTGATGTGGCAGGGAAGAATTGCGCGCTTCAAAGGTCCGCTCGAAGGCACGCAGGGCGAGCGAGTGGGCCCTCTGCGCATGCTGGATCTTGCCGCCCCCGCCGCGGCCCTCGGCTACGGAGTCGGTCGCATCGGCTGCCTGCTCTCAGGCGATGGAGACTACGGTATCAACACCACTCTGCCCTGGGGTGTGCACATGGCGAAGGATGCTCTTGTGCCGCCGACCCCGCCCAACGCGCTCGTGCAGCCGACGCCGGTCTATGAGCTGTTGTTTTCGCTCGTAGTCTTCTGGATTCTCTGGAAGCTGGGCGAGAAGCATAAGCCTATCGGTTGGCTGACCGGGATGTATCTCCTGCTCAGTGGCATTGGCCGGTTCCTGGTGGAGTTCGTTCGGATTAATCCACGACTCTACTTCGGCCACACGATGTCCAATGCGCAGGTGGCAGCGCTCGGCAGCGTGGTTGCCGGAATCGTCGTAGTGGCATGGGCCTCAAAGGCCCAGTGGCAGTGGGCGCCAGAACTCGCCCCAGACCCAAGAACCTGACGGAATCTATAGCCGCTTCAGATACGCGCGCGCCAGCTCCAGCTCCGGGAACAACCGTTCCTCCGCCTGGAACTCACGCGAGTGAACGCATCGCCGCCCCGCGCGCACGCGCACCGGATGCTTCAGGTGCAGCATCTCGTGGTACAGCAGATACTCGATCGCATACCGCGGTGTGTTGGGCCGGTCGAAGACGCGGCTCACCATGATGGTGTTGTGCGCGGCGTCATAGTGCCCCAGCATGCGCTTGGCATAGTGCGCGCTCCACGTCAGCGTCGGCCGCCCAAGCAAACCATGAAAGAAGCGCGCGTTCAGTGACTCGAAGACCTCGTCGAGGTCGTACTGATGTCCCTGCGCGGAGAGGATGCGCTTTCGTCCGCGCTCCTGCCGGATGCGCTCCGCGTGCTTCGAGATAGCTTCAGACTGCGTATAGCGCCGGTACCGGTCTGCAAAGTGCGGATGAATCGGCTTGCGGTACAGCTTGGCGAGCAGGATGTGCGCGATCGCCTGGTGAACCGTGTCCGGAGCATGCTCAAGCAGATCCGAGAGGCGCACGATCAGTCGTCCCTCGCGCAAACGGATCGTCGTATTCAGGCTGGTGAAGCGGCGAAACTTTATCTCCAGCGGAGGCATCGGCGCACGCGGGCGCAGCGCCCGATACTCGGTCTCAAAGACAGAGATCAGTGCGGTAGATGCAGGGGGCAGAGCAGAACGGGGCACGCTGTGCTCAGGTTAACATCTCCGCGCACATTCGCTGGCAACTGGCGGGTGGCTCCCGAAAATGAGCCCAAATTACCGACTTGGTTCGATAATCGTCTGACCGTAAGTCGTAATCCACAGAAAACTGCGTTTCCCACATTTCTTAGTGACATACAAATGAATGTTCCACGGGGAACACTCCCGCAGGCCTACTGTGGAACAGGCGAATGACCCGGGTCAGCGCGTTCCTTCTCCAGCTTTTCCGCGTCCGGATGCGCCTTGAAATAGGCGGCCTGCTCGGTCTGCAGCGACGTCGCGGTGTCGCGCATATCCTTCAACGAATCCAGCGCCATCTTCCGCACAATGTTGTAGGTCTGATCATCCGCTGGCGCTCGCAGCGTCGTGGACCAGCGCTCAATCGACGTGACGAGCTTCGGCAGCGATTTGCGGATGTCGCGATGCTTGCTCTGATACTCATCAAGGTTGTCGTTGAACTCGTCGGCAATAGCCGCAAACTGATCCAGCAGATCGTGCATGTCCTGGTTGAATCCGGGGCGTCGCGGCTTGGCGAGCAGATCTGTAATCTCCTGCTCGCGCGTGTTGAGAATCTTCACGTAGGTCATCACGCGCTCGTTGGGGATGTAGGCCGCATCGCGCAGAGCCTCGATCTCTTTCTGACTCATGGAGCTGTCATCCTCCTGAGCGTGCGCCCGTGCTGCCGGTGCAAAGACGAGAAGAGCGCAGGCGGCGAGGATGAGCCGTCGATATCGAGCGATCCAATTCATTTCGAGAAGATTACCGCGAGTACCTGTGTATGCAGATGGTCCACGCACTGCAAGGTCAGTTGCATAGCGTTTCGCTGTTCCCCCGAAGCGACGTGCGCCATGTCGTTCAGGCGGCGTGTCACATGCTCAAGCAGCAGCTCTGCGTTCTTCAGATGCCTGGCATTCGCAGCGGAAACCGCCTGCATCTTGGCGGCAAGCGAGTCGATGTGCGTGAGCGTTGTGCCGGCGTCCTGATCGTCACCCGCGGCGATCTCCCGGCCCGCGAGTTCGGTCAGACCGTGCAGCACCTCGGCGAACAGGTAGCACTGATCGCGAGGCTGTGCGGCGTCGGCGCGCTGCTCCATCTGAAGAAGGGCTGCGGCATCGAGTGGGGCCTCGTCAGGGTGCGAGGCTCTTGCTGAGTTTGTGAAGGGGAAGAGAACGAGGAGAGATACAAGGATCAGACCTGCTTCGCGACGAATCCAATTCGGTGACCCGGATTGAGTGACCATAGCGCACCCCCTTTCGAGTGCAGCGATGCTCTACCTCTCGTGCTCCAGGGCGATAAGTCGGTGGCGTGCTTGAAACTCCTGATCGGGATATTTGCCCCCGGCCAGCGCCAGGAATGCACGATAAGCTCGTTCCGCGTCCTTGTACTGATGCAACGTGTCATGCGCTGTTGCCTCAAGAAAGAGGGACGAAGGCGAGCTTGGCAGCACTGTAGCACGTTCGGCTAACGCCTGCAAAGTCATGTGTGGATCATGGTTGCGCGATGCAGCAAATGCAAGGTGACCAGCCGCCTCGCCCCAGTCCGAATCCGACGGAAAGCTTGATCGCATCGCAACCGCTTTCGAGAGCAGCGTCTGGGCTTCGGCGAAATTCTGCTGCTGTACGAGGGAACTCGCGAGGTCGTCCAGCAGCGTCGGGTCCCTGGGATTCTGAGTCACAAGACTACGAAATAACGGTTCCGCCTTGGCATTGTCACCCGTCAGTGTGTACAGGTGCGCCAGAAGCCGTGTGATGGCCGGATTGGAAGCTGCGCTCGGATCCGAAGATCGGAGCTGCTCGATCATGGGGATCGCCTGATCGGATTTGCCCTCCGCGCCGTAGACGGCGGCGAGCTGGGAGAGGAGGCGGGGGTCGGCAGGGGCGGTTTTGAGGGCGGAGGTGAGGAGCGCCTCGGCGTCGGTCGGTCTTGCCCTGTGCGGCGAGGGCGTGGGCGAGGCCGGCGGTGGCGTCGGGGTCGTTGGGAATGATCGCAAGGAGGCGGCGGTAGGCGGCCTCGGCCTCGGGGAAGGCGTTGGCGTGCTCGGCGAGGCGGGCGGCGAGGAGGATGTCGGCCGGAGTCTCGGGCGTGAGCTTGAGGGCTTCGAGGAGCTCGTCGCGGGACGCGTCGGGGTCGGTGTGCTCGTCCAGGATGGCGAGGGAGCGCAGGGCGCGGGCGCGAAAGACCGGGTCGGCGTCGGAGAGGTTGCTGGCGGCCTGGAGCTCGCGGTGGGCGGCGTCGACGCGGCCGTTGCGGGCGTCGATGAGTCCGAGGGCGAGCTGCGGCTCGGCGAAGGTTGGGTCGGCGGCGATCGCGGCCTTGTAGGAGGCTGCGGCTGCGGTGTCGTCGCCGGTGTGCTCCTGTGCGAAGCCGAGGTCGTAGAGGATGTGAGCGTTCTTCGGCTGGGCGGCGGCGAGGGGCTTCAGGGCGGTGATGGCGGCGGCGTAGTCGCCGCTCTCAAGGGCGGACTCGGCGGAGCGGATCTGGGTGTTGATGGCCTCCTGCGGGGAGGGCGCATCGGCCTCGCGGGTTCCGGCGGGAAGGTTTTGGGCTGCGGCGCAGGCGGCGAGAAGGAGCGCGGAGACGGTGAGGCTGAGGAAGAATTTCTGCATTCAGTGGTTAGACCAGCTCCCTCGTAGAAAAGTGTACAAAGCCTTTCATAAAAAAGACTTAGGGGTGGAACTTAAAGTACACCTTAAGTACAGAAGCCCGGTGCTCGAAGACCGGGCCAACAAGGGATCTCTCTGCCGTTAATGATAACAGGGGATGTCAAGTTATCGGAGTACGCCGGGGCCTCAGAGGTGCAGGAGATAGACGGGGGCGAGTGCGGCGAGGATGGCCGTGGTCTGAAGGGCAAGTACGGGCAAGGTCTGGCGGGGAGCGCGGGGAAACCATTTGATCGCGAAGAAGACGAGGACGGGAAGCTGGCCGGCCATGAGGAGCTGCCAGAGGTGAGCGGCGGTGCCTTCGTCGGCCTCGTGGGTGACGCCGTAAAGCGCGATGTGGATGAGGACGATGGCGAGGGCGAGGAATGACATCGCCACAGGGATGAAGGCGCTGGGCTGACGAAAGATGGACCCGATAGAGCGCGAGTTCGCGATCATAGCAGTCTCCTCGCAGAGAGGATACGCCGAAGATTGGCCGCCCGGTCGAAGTAGTGCGAAATCGCAAATGCGCTCACGGAACCGGATGACTGCCCAAACTGGACCTGTGGTGAGAGGTTCGTCGCTCCCAATAAGCGCGTTTTCCGGTACTCATCTGCAGCGCGGAACTTCAACGTGTTCAGTGAGTGCATTGCCCTGTTGTCGCCAATGGAGAGGCGAACTTGCCGAATACCCGACTTCGCAGGGAATTCGCTGAATAAGGTGACTGAAGGTCAATGAAGATGCTTGCGAGTCCATTAAGCGCCGGAACTCGGGCAAGGACTCATCGAACCGCCACTCGTCTTCGCAGCCGCGTCCGTGATCAAACAAGCATCTACGCCCACCACCGGCCCACTATGCTTCGTCTGTGCAAATACCACCAGGCGCATCCCATCCAGCCCAGACCGTCCTGGCACATCCGCCTTGAACACGAACGGCTTCTCCCCAAGATTCTGTGTAGGCCGTGAGCTACCGATGCGATCCAGCATCCGTACCACTCCAACATGCCGCAGCGTGCGTCCGTGATTCTCGCCGGCGTTCACCTGAGTCGTATCCTCCGGATCAACGAGAGCCGCATAAACATCCACATTCTCGGGCGTGGCGGGCATGCCATTCCGAAGCGTGAACGTAACCTCTTTGCCACGAATCTGAACACTCACAATTTGCAGTGGAATCGGATGGCTGTCAGCCGCGTGTTCGATCGCAGCCTGGATGCTTCTGCCATCGCTTCCATTCAACTGCACCGCCCCATTGACCACCATCTGCGGTGTGTAGACATCGTTCAGTTTGAAAACGTACTGATAGTCCTTCTGCCGCTCCGTAAGCTCCGACGAAGAGAACTGGTCTCGCCATCCCCCACCGTTCCAATAATCGACGTGCTCACTAAGCACGATGATCCTGGCATTCGGAATAGGCTGTTGGCGATCAAGCACCCCAAGCAACGCGTCCGCAGGCGGACAACTCGAACAGCCCTCGGCCGTAAACAACTCCACGAGCACCGGAACTTTGGTCGCTTGCCCCACGTCAACAGTCGCCTGCGCATCGCGTGCCGCAGCCCGAATCTCACTCCCGTTGCCTCCTGCGCACAACCAAGAACTGACTCCTGCAGCGAACATTGTGCAGGCAACTATCCCGAAGCTCCGAGCGCCGCGAACCTTCATATCCACTCCGCAACCCAGATCGACTCGACATCATCCTACGCATTCAATCGCCACTCGGCAAACGCCGCATGCTTGATTGAGAGGTGCTGCGATGAAGGAGATTCGCTGTGAGGTGTCGTCAACTCTGTCAGTAAAGTTTGTGGTCCGTTTGCCTGCGGATGAGTTTTACTCGCTGACGGAGTGGACGGCGATGGTTATGGTCGCGGTGTTGAGGGAGTTGTTGAAGGCGACCAGTCCGCGTGAATGGGATGCCGTTGAGCGGCACACACTGCGAAGCTGAAGACGGCCATCCTGAAGGCGCTGGAGAAGGAGTTTCCGACGGCCTGAAACGGGGTTTTCGGCAACTTCAACCGAACTTGCCGAAAACCCGACTTTACGGGAGGGAAACCTATAGGCAGACTTGATTAGGGGAAATGAGCTGAGCTTGCTCAAACCTGCTCTCCTTGGAGGAGGCTGCCAACGATGAATTTATCGACCTCAATGCTTTTGATCTGTATGTTCTTGGCTCAGGCTGGCAATGTTTCTCAACCGGCCGACGTAATCGTTCGGTTGATCTATCTGGACAGTGGAAAGGCAGCGGACGGCCAGCAAATCACTCTTTATGAGGGGAAGCCATCACTGGCCTCCACGAATCGTTCTCAACAGATAACGGGTAGCGATGGGATAGCCAGATTCCGCATCTCCGCTCCCTTTCCTGCAAAGGTATGGATTGATGACAACAATGGGCGGATCAGGAGCTGTGCGTGGGAGGACCAAATTCCCTTCCCACAGATTCTTTCCGAGGGGGTGACCATCGGAAAAGACAATAGGTTCGGATCGTCATGCAAGGGGGGGCAAGACACTATCACCCGGCTAAGTGCCAAGCCGGGTGAAATCGTAATTTTCGTTCGCAAGGTGGGGAATTGGGATAACCTCCGTCATTATTGATCCTGACAAAGGATGGGCCCAACAAGAGAGCACAAGTTCGACGACAACGACTCAAGGCCAAAGCACAGATTGTGTGAACGGTGCTGGCGGTTTCGGGCACATCGAGATAGGTTTGGGATACCGATTACACGCAGGGATGCCCCCGCTGAAACTGCTACCTACCTGATGAACGTGAACCAAACAAAGTCGCTTCGCCGAGGGGCATTTGCGAAAACACAGCAGCGTTACACAACGAGTCCCTTCATTGGGTGTGGTTCTGATCCATGCAAGTGCAAGAACCCGAAGCATCCCCGATAAAGCCGCACGACAGAACATTCCTTGAAAACGGGGTTATCGGAAACGTCACCGAACTTGCCGAAAGGCCGACTTTGCGGGAATCCCGCATTTGAAAGCTCTGCCTCTGTAGATGAGTGACTCGGGGATTATGCACGAAGTGAGGACGTGCGGCACAAGCACAAGTGGGCGACTACACCGCAAGGTGGATCGTTCGACACTGGCGCGTCTTTCGGGACCTATCCCACGATTTGCGTCGACGCAATTCTAAGTGATTCATGTTATTGAGCCGCGGGCAGGCGTTGTGCAGAAGGGCGTTTTTCGGCCCACAGCGGAACTTTTGGCGCTGGCGGCCGAACAAACGCATCGTACGCCCACATCAACGCAGCGGTGACGATGCCGACGCCCATGACCACCCACCACATTTCTTGCGGGCGCTTAAGCACGACCCCGAAGTAGTGCAGCAGATGCCCGCCCAGAATCCCGGCGATGAAATAGCCTATGGCCACGGGCAAAAATGCGTAGCCCATGTAGAGGCCCTGCTGGCCGGAGGGCGCGAGGCGAGAGACATATTCGTAGAACCGCGCGGCATACATCATTTCACCGAGCGCAAGAGTAGCAAATGCGACCGCGACCATAGGAACGCTGGGGCGCACGGCAAGAACGATCCAGGCGAGCCCCGCCACCAGAAAACCCAGCGCCATGGCTCGCACCGGCTGCATGCGTCGCGTTAAGTATGTGATAGCGATCTGAAAGAAGATGATCACGGCGGGATCGACGGAAAGAAGCAGGTCCACATCTGCTTTCGAGTTAATAAAATTGCGCGTAAAGAGCGGGGCGGAGATGAATTCCTGCCAAAACACGATGTAGAAGCCGGAAACGATCACTAGAAAAACTACAAAGCGGAAATTCCCGAGCACAACGACCATATTCTGGAAGGCCTGGGCCACGCTCGCGACAGGCTCTCGGCCCGAACGTGTGGGCTCGCGATAAAAGAGCAAGGTTACCCAAAACATCAGAAAGACCGAACAAGACGCAACGCGGAACACCGCTTCCATGCCCCAGCCGAGCTGTTTGCGAACCAAAAACGCGATGATCGGCCCTAGCGCTCCGCCGATGTTCACCAGTGTGTAGTAAATCGAATAACCGATTGAGCGCACGTTTTCTGACGATGCGAGCGCTGTGGTCCCCGCCACGCAAGGCTTGACGACGCCGGGGCCCAAGGCCGGAATCATAAGAATGGCCAGCACGAGCCACTCGTCGCCAAGGGCATGCCGGACGGGCGCCATCCACGTGGCCGAGAGCGACCCAAGCAGGAAATATCCAGCGGTCATGACCAAATAGGCGAACATAAGCGCCCGGCGAAAGCCAAAACGGTCAGCCAAGGTACCGCCCAGGATGGGCAGGAACCAGACTACGAGCCCAAACGTGCCGAGAATCCAGCCGGTGAGCTCGGTCGAAAAGTGCAACTGCTCGTTCAAGTAAATGGCAAGGACGGCAGTCGTGGCGTAGTAAGCGAGGCGCTCGAAAATCTCAGTGAAATTCGCAGCCCAGAAAGCGGGCTGGAAGCCGGAGCGAATCTCGCGCAGCCGCTGTCGGGACGGCACTCGCATCTCCTAACTTGGCGAAACCGTCTGCCAGTGTCCAGCTTTTTCGATCTTGCCTGAACTCTAGAACACAATCGGGCCGATTCTTTTTGCTTACGGCCCCGATGAGGGCAAGAGCAAAGGCGATCAGTGATGGCCAGAAACGCAGCCAGCGGAGGGATGACGCGAAAGCATATAGGAATGGACGATGGAGTTGCAGATTAATCTTTCCCACCGACTCTGCACCCCCAAGTCGGCCAAGGTTCAGGAATGCCAAACGGCAGTAAAACGGCTGTGTCTGACAAGTGCCTCTGATTGTCCGTTGTCGCCAACAGGGCGAATCGCTCATTGATCGTGACTTCCTGAAAACGGGGTTTTCGGAAACTTCATCGAACTTGCCGAAAACCCGACGTTTCAGGCAGTTCACGAACACCGATTCCCACTACGTGATCCCCGTTGAGGCCTCCGGAGGCGTCCTCCGAGCGCCAGAAGTCATGGCGAAACCAAAGGTGAGCAAAAGTGCTCAGTTTCTGCCTGCTGAAAGGTGCGATGCTTATGTTACGAGGCAAACGCTCTAGGGGCTGAAGGCGCTTGCCTGGAGCCAAACCTGAAATGACGCTGCCTCGTTCTTCTGAGTTCGATCCTGCAATCTTCCTGGCCAATGCGGGCCTGGGACGGAAGATCGTGCACTTCAAACCTTCGGTCAATTTCTTTACCCAGGGCAGCGCTGCGGATTTCGTCTTCTACCTGCAAAGCGGCCGGGCGAAGCTGACGGTGGTATCAAAGGCGGGCAAGGAAGCGACAATTACCCTGCTTACGGCTGGCGACTTTATCGGCGAAGAATCGATCGCCGGCCCGCTGGGACTGCGCATGGCAACCGCAACTGCTATTACCGCCTGCTCGGCACTGGTGATTGAACGCGATGAGATGATTCGCGTAATGCACGAGGAGCACACGTTCTCTGACTTGTTCCTCACGTTCCTGCTGGCCCGCAGCATGCGTACCCAGGCCGACCTCGTCGACCAACTCTTCAACTCGAGTGAGAAGCGACTTGCGCGCATCCTCCTGCTGATGGCTGAGTTCGGCAAACCCGGCGAGCCCGAGCTCCTGATCCCCAAGATCACCCAGGAGACTCTCGCCGAGATGATTGGAACGACGCGTTCGCGGGTGAGCTTTTTCATGAACCGCTTCCGCAAGCTCGGATTTATCGAGTACAACGGACGGATCAAGGTGCACAAGTCGCTGCTCAACATTGTCCTGCACGATCAATTGCCGGAACATAACGGCCAGCTCTCGAAGAAGAGAAATGGACATCCCCCGCTTCGGTCCGTTGCAAGAAAAAAACGTCTTGTGTGAGCAATTTTGACCAGCAGAGACTTCCCCCGCTACGCAATGCTGTTTTTTGGTCAACTGAAAGCCGGACGCGGAGGGTCGAAATGGGCAAACCAAAGCTTCTGATTGTGGACGATGAACCTTCGACCAGGAGCCTGCTTACGCAGATATTCAGCAACCTGGGTCACGATGTAAACACTGCCGAAGATGGATTTTCGGCGCTGGAGCAGATTCGGGCGGAAGTTCCCGACATCCTTCTCTCCGATCTGAATATGCCAAGGATGTCCGGTTTCGAGCTGCTATCGGTAGTGCGGCGTCGTATACCGGAGATTTATGTGATTGCCACAAGTGGCGCATTTGGCGGCGACAAGGTTCCAAATGGCATCGCAGCGGATGCGTTTTATCAGAAGGCTACAGGTCTGCCGTCCTTGTTCCAGCTTATGAAGAGTGCGGTTCTTTCTGACCAGCCGCCTCGTGCCGGGTCCAGCGCGTCGCTTCCCATCTGGATCTCGCCTACAGAGCGCGACTCCTTGTCGAGAGGGCGGGTCATCATCGGGTGTCCAGAGTGCCTTAGGGCCTTTCCGCTCATCGTCGACGCCGCCGACTTCGTGATTCACGAGGCAGTTTGCATCTATTGCGACACGCTGATCCACTATGCAACTGTCCAGCCGATGAACCCCTCTATCTCACACGAGTTTCACACACAGGCCGCCCGAGAGACGCCTGCGTCCGTCGAAGCAGTCACCGAATTGGCGGAAGAGTGCGCGGGCAGTAGTATCTGAACTGCGGCGCTTGGTTCCGTAACCCAGGATGAATTGTGGAGCCGCGGAGATATATGGAGATCCGACGCCGGATCCGGCCGATGCTGAGACGACGGTCGTCTACTCTTTAAAGCAGCGGCTCGGCATGTTCAGCCGTAGTTTCGGAAAACGCGACTTTGCGGGCAGTACGAAGGTCACTTCCGCTAAGCGGACTCATCAGGACGCCTCCAGGCTAACAAGCGGTAAACGAGGCCGTTGTGATGGTTGTGAGGATCGTTGCGCCGCAGACTACCTGGTCGGTCCACCGCGCCAATCCGATGCGGTTCATTCCAACCGCTGAATAATCGACAGTTACCTATTGTCCGCAGGCGATACAAGTGCTATAGACATGCTCAATGCAAGAAATGTCAGCATTCCCGATGCCGGACCGCGAATTCTTCCGTGATGCGTTCAATTCGAGTCCGATTGGCATTGCCGTAGAGACTCTGCAGGGGGTGCCCCTTTTTGTTAATCCCGCGCTGTGCGCAATGCTTGATTTCACTGAAGCCGAATTGCGAAACAAGCACTGCCAGGACTTCTCTCCTCCTGAGGATGCGCAGAAGGACTGGGAACTTTTCCAGCAGTTGCAAGCCGGTTCGATAGACAACTACCAGATCGAAAAACGTTATTTTCGTCGCGACGGTTCGCTGACATGGGGACGGCTAAGCATTTCCTTGCTCAGCGGACGTGCTTCTCCTCTTGTTCTCGCCCTGATCGAGGACATTACTGAGAAAAAGAAAGCGCAGAACAGTTTGCTGGAACAGGCGGCATTGCTGCAATCGCGCGAAGAGTTTTTGAAAATCTTCGTCAAACACGCGCCTGCGGCAGTGGCGATGTTCGACCGTGACATGCGCTATCTCCAGGTGAGCGACCGCTGGTGTGCAGACCACTCCATTCAAAGTTCTCAAATACTGGGGCGCTCGCATTATGAAGTTTCTCCTGACCTTCCCGAGCGGTGGAAAGAAATGCATCGGCGTGGTTTCGCTGGAGAAACATTGCGCTGCGACGAAGACCGCTGGGATCGTGCAGAGGGTACCAAGTGGTTCCGCTGGGAGATTCGTCCATGGTGGAGTCCCGACGGGGTCACCGGTGGGATTCTCATCTTCGTGGAGGACATCAGCCAGCGCAAGCAGATGCAGGAGGCGCTCTCCGATGTGACTCGAAAGCTGGTCGAGGCGCAGGATAAAGAGCGCGCCCGGATAGCCAGAGAACTACACGACGATATCAATCAGAGACTCGGACTGCTGTCCATGGGGATGGAGGAACTGCTGGCAAAACCCTCTGAGATTGAACATCGTGGGCTGGAACTACGCAAACAGATAGACGAAATCTCCTCGGATGTACATGCCCTGGCGGCTGATCTGCACCCCCACAAATTGGAATATCTTGGTGCGGTTGCAGGCTTGAGGAGCTGGATCAGGGAGTTTGCCCAGCGCCATAATCTGGAAGTCGATTTCTCTGCCGATTCGCGCAACTCACTTCCGCCGGAGATCGGTGTTACTTTCTTCAGAGTTCTGCAGGAGGCGCTGCAAAACACTGTCAAGCACAGCGCCGGAAAACGAGTTGAAGTTCAACTGCGAGAGGATTCCAAAGCGCTTTCCCTGGTCATCAGAGATTCAGGGAAGGGTTTCGATGTCGAAGCAGCCGCGCTTGGCAAAGGTCTGGGTCTGACGAGCATGCGCGAACGCGTTCGGCTGGTGAATGGAACGATCAACATTGATTCGAAGTCGAATGGCGGAACCGCAATCGAGGTTCGGGTCCCTCTGGAGGCTGCAACCCGACCAATCGAACCTGGCTTACTCTGAAATCGCAAGTGTCAGCCGAAGTATAAAGGCCGGCAGTCCTCACAAACGCTCTTGCGTTTTACTAACCCACGGAACGCCAGGGGCGAGTCCCAATCCAGGCGCGAGCCGGGGAGCGACCGCGTTGCATCCGAAGAGGGGCGGCCTCCGGTTTTTCCGTGAAGACATAGGGCCACGTCCGACATCTAAGGAGGCACTATGTACAACGCAAAGGCTTATTCAGCTGCCAGTGCGACATCGCCGCTTGCCCCTACTTCGATCGCGCGGCGCGATCCAACCGACGCGGATGTGCAGATTGAAATTTTGTTCTGCGGTATCTGCCATTCCGATCTCCACCAGGTGCGCAATGAGTGGAGCGGACTGATGCCGACGGTGTATCCGTGCGTTCCGGGCCATGAGATTGTCGGTCGCGTGACGAAGGTGGGCTCCGGCGTGAAGAAGTTCAAGGTGGGCGATATCGCCTCGGTCGGCTGCATGGTGGACTCGGACGGGACGTGTCCGGAGTGCAAGGCGGGGATGGAACAGTTCTGTCCGAACTTCATCCTGACCTATAACTTTCCGGACAAACATACGGATGGCGTGACGTATGGCGGCTACTCAGACAGCATCGTGGTGGATGAGCGGTTTGTGCTGAAGGTGCCGAAGAACCTCGACCTGGCGAGCGCGGCGCCGCTGCTGTGCGCGGGGATTACGACGTACTCGCCGCTGCGACACTGGGGAGTGACAAAGGGCAAGAAGGTGGGCGTGGTGGGGCTGGGCGGACTGGGCCACATGGCGGTGAAGTTCGCACACGCGCTGGGAGCGCACACGGTGGTGTTCACGGGTTCGCCGAGCAAGGTAGAGGACGCAAAGCGGCTGGGCGCGGATGAGGTGGTGCTCTCGAAGGATGCGAATGCGATGCAAGCGCAGGCCGGAAGCTTCGACTTTATCCTCGATGCGGTGGCGGCACCGCATGACATCAATGCGTACATCCAACTGCTGGCGCGGGACGGCAACATCACGATGGTGGGTGCGCCGGAGCAGCCGTTGCCGGTGAGCGTGTTCGGGCTGTTGTTCCGGCGGCGGAGTTTTTCGGGGTCGATCATCGGCGGCATTGCGGAGACGCAGGAGATGCTGGATTTCTGCGGCGACCACAACATCACGGCGGATGTCGAGGTGATTCCTATCCAGAAGGTGAACGAGGCGTACGAGCGGCTGGTGAAGTCGGACGTGAAGTACCGGTTCTCGATCGATATGGCGTCGTTGCGCGAGGCGTGAGCTACGGAATCGATCAAACCAAAGGCTGAACCCAGCTGTAGGTAGCCCGAGGCGAAAGCCTCGGGCTACCTACAAGAGCGTCAATTCACGGTTCAAGGCTTTTGCTGCGCACCCTTCTTTCCCGCATCCGCAATCTTCTTTGCAGCCTCCTCCATGGCCTCGCGGAACTTACCCACCGCAGGGACATCGTGGGAGTGAAGAGCATTCTTGCGAACGTACATCCAGCTGGGTTCGCTATTGGTGAACTTTTCTGTGTGCCCCCGATAAACCGCAAACACGTCGTTGCGCGTTCCAGTCTCGACCTGAGGGTTTGTCTCTGGGCGGGGCGGCGGGACCGGCGGAGTCTCACCCGGGTTCGTCTCTGGGTGGGCAGGCAGAGGGTCACCCGGCGGAATGTTATACCCGTGCTGGCCCTGCGCCGTGGGCGGTGACGATGACCCATGATGAGCGCCGATCGCGATGTCGCCATTCGTGTAGGAGCCGGGACGCGAGTTCTGACGAGGATCCTTCACTGTCACATCAGCCGGCTTGCTGGTCCCCTTGCGAACCACAATCACGATGTCTGCATCGATCGGATTAAGTACCGTCTCGAACCGGCCCCACTTCGATAGAGCGGCCTCAACGTCCCTTTGCGCAGTCTTGTTTGCATCCGGATCAAGCAGCGATACGGCTGCGTCGGGATCGATAATCACCGCGACTGTCCGGGCCTGAAGGACATCGAAGGGCACCGCGGGCAAGCTGTCTTTTGCCAGCGCGGCAGGCATAAGAACAGTCGCGGCGAGCACAAGCCACATGCACTTCAGAGAGCGGCTGGAGACCATTGGACACCCCGCAGAAATACGCCGCGACATTATTACGCTCTGATCCTGAAACCCCAGGGTTCCGCCCCCCTCGACGATTATGCCTCCGCCAAACTCGTCCCGCCGCAACGCCCTCCAAGGCGCGTGGTTGACTATAGTTAGTGCGTGGCGAAGTTTGCCTGCGAGTGATTTTCACAACGAGAAAACCCCACCCAGGAGCGCCTGGATGGGGTTCCCGGCGAGCCGGCCTCTGGGGATGGGCCGGCTCGCAAGCTTGGCGCGGGTTAGTGGAGCAAATTGAAAGTGTTGGTGGCGTCGTCGACGAAGTAGACGCTGGCTGGGGTCGCCACGAGACCGAAGAGCGCGCCGGAGCCCGGGGGATCCCCGGAGCTGTCGACGAGGTTGGTAGCGACCTGCTGCTGCGTGAATGGATTGATCTCAACGAGGTTGCCGTCGTCTCCGTTGGCCGCGATGAGGTCGTGGTTAGGTGCGATGGTTAGACCCAGAGGGTCATTCAGTGCTCCACCCGAGGAGACTGTGGTGCCGGTGCCCGCGCTGAAGAAGCGGAAGAGCGCGTTGGGGATGGCGGCGATGCGATTGTTGAGGCTGTCGGCGACGTAAAGTGTGCCGGTGCGGCCGTCAAAGGCGACGCCGGTGGGGCCGATGACGAGCGCGGCAGGATCGGTTGTCTCCGGGAAGCCAGAGCCGATGACGGTGCTCTCGAGAACCAGGGGACGTTCCCCGATATCACTGAGCAAAAGGCGGACGACGGTGCCTCCGTTGACGGTCTCGCCGCCGGCCGCGACGGTGCCGTTGAGCACGTTGGTGACGAAGAGCGTGACGAGCGAGCCGTCGTCAACGGCGGTCATGTCCCAAGGGCCGTTGAGGTGGTTGCCGGTGATGGTCTCGACGACCTTGCCGTGGGCATTGAGAACGATGAGGCAGCCGGAACCGATGGTGTCTGAGGTGCCATCCATGGTGGGCAGGCTGCCGACGATGACGAAGCCGCTACGCAGCGCAACGAGCGCGGTGGTGAGGCCGATGCCGCCAGGGCAGAAGACGTGATCGGGGTCAATTTGGGCGAAGAGACTGAAGGCGCCGGAGGGCGAGATCTGCACGATGGTTGTGCCGGTGCCCTGCTGGTTCATGTCGTTGTTGAAGTTGCTGATGAGGAAGTCACCGGCAACGAGACGGCCTTTCGTAACGGGAACCTGGGCGACGCCGTAGGGATTAATGTCGCCGTTGGACGGGACGGTCGAGCTGAGAGTGGAGATGTTGCTGAGTGGCCCGATGAAGGAGTTGGCTGCAAGTGCGAGTGATGTTCCGCCGAGGGTGAGCAAGGTCAGCAGGAACAGCCCACGAACTCGGAGCACGACTGGTTGGGAGAGTTCCATGTGCGTCCTCCTTTTTGGGCGTACGCGGCCGGAGCCGCAGTAACAGGGATACGCCTGCGGGCGGACCGGAGTTGTCATTGGACTGTCTGGGCTTTGTAAATGCACATCCCCTGTTGGCAGGTGGGCGAAAAGAATGCCCATGATGTTGCGGTGAGGGAGAAAAACGCGGGGTACTTGCGCAACAAATTGCAGATTTCAGGCGGCGGGGATGGGAATTTCGTCCTTCTGGCCGGGGATGAAGACGGAGAAGACGGTGCCGGAGATGTCGCGACCGTTGCGGCTGCGCACACGCAGGGAGCCGCCGTGCTTGTGGACGATGTCCTGCGTGACCCAGAGGCCGAGCCCGGTGCCGGTGGCCTCCTTGGTGGTGAAGAAGGGTTCGTAGAGGTGGCGAAGCGTGGTGGGCGTCATGCCGGTGCCGGTGTCGGCGATGGTGAGACGAACTCCGGTGCGGCCGCTGCGCGGGTCGCGGGCCTCGCAGACTCGAACGAAAAGTCTGCGAGGCGTGTTGTCGATCATGGCGTCAATGGCGTTGCCGATGAGGTTGGCGATGACCTGGCGGAGCTCGCTGGCGAAGACGAGGACGCGTTCATGCCCGCTGTACTTTCGCTCGACGTGGATCTGTGCAGAGCGGATGCGGCCCTCGTGGAGGGTGAGGACGGAATCGACGAGATCGCTGACCCTGGTGGGGGAGGCGCGCGTGGTGCGGCGGTTGAAGCGCAGCGTTTCGGTGGCGATGTGGCCGACGCGCGCGAGCTCGAGCTGCGCCTGCTCGAGGTAGCCGCTGACCTCGGGAGAGGCGTTGCGCTGCGCCAGATAGATGAGGTTGATGATGGCCTCGAGCGGGTTGTTGATCTCATGCGCGATGGAGCTGGCGAGACGGCCGACGACGGCGAGCTTCTCGTTTTCGCGAAGGCCGCTTTCGGCGCGCTTGCGCGCGGTGATGTCCGTGGCGGCGCCGAACCACTCGGTGATGTCGTTGTTGGAGTCGAGCAGGGGAATGGCGCGCGAAAATGTCCAGCCGATGGAACCGTCGGTGCGGATGATGCGGTGCTCCAGTTCGAAGGCGCTGCGGGTGGCGGCGGCGACCTGCAGGGCCTCGAGGACGCGGGCGCGGTCTTCGGAATGGATGTAGCGCGTGAGCCAGTCGCGGTTGGGGCTGTCGGTGTCGGAGAGGAAGCCACTGTCACGAAGCGCGCGCATCTCGGTGCAGTCGGCATTCATGCGGAAGATGATGTCGGACGTGGCGTTGACGAGTGCGCGGAAGTAGCGCTCGCTCTGGCTGAGGGCCTCTTCGGCGCGGTGGCGGTCGGCGACGTCGATGCAGTACTCGACGATGGTGCCGTCGCCGAGGGCGCGGCCGGTGAAGAGCATCCAGCGGCGCGTGCCGTCCTTGAGGATGTACTCCTTCTCGTAGGGGCCGATGCGGCCGGTCCGGGCGAAGCGCTCCATCTGGGCCTCGCTGGCGGCGACGTACTCGGGCGGCGTCATGGAGCGCCAGTGCAGTTGGCGGGAGGAGATGTCTTCGCGGGTGTAGCCGGTCATGCGCAGGAAGACCTCGTTGGCGTCGATGACGGTGCCCGAGAGGTCGAAGAAGAGGACGCCGACGGCGTCGGTCTCGAGGACGCGCTTGAGCCGGTGCTCGGACTTGCGCAGCGCGCGGTCGGCGCGGGACTTTTCGCGCTCGGCAAGCACGCGTGCAGTGGTCTCGAGGCCGATGACGAGGATGCCGGCGACGGAGCCGTCGGGTGCGTGCACCGGGCTATGGGAGAGATTGAACCAGGCGTCGGTGGGGGTGTTGTCGCGGGTGTAGCGGTAGAGCTGGTTCTCGAGGGTGACGGTTTCGCCGCGCCAGAGGCGATCGAGGATCGGACGGTAGGTTTCGGCGATCTCGGGAAACGTGTCAAGCAACGGCTGGCCGAATGCGGACGGATGGCGTGTGCCGATCAGAGAGATGTAGGCGTCGTTGTAGATGAGGATGAGTTCGGGGCCCCACTGCAGCGTGGCAGGGAAGCCGCAGCCGAGCACGAGGTCAACGGCAGAGCGGAGGTTTGCGGGCCAGCGCTCGATGGGACCGAGTGGCGTCGAGGCCCAATCATGCGAACGGATTTGCTGCGCCATCTGGGACGAACTACGTGGCCACACAACTTGCGTCTTGGGTTCTTCCAACTCAGTCGGCATCAACGGAACTCACAGAGGGAACGAACGGACAGCGGAACGAGAGTCGATTGTAGCCACAGAACGTGCGATTCGGGATGTGAGCCCAGGGTTTTCTCAGGGGGCAGGAAGGGCGGAAACCGTTGCGAAGCAAATGAACGCGAACCCGAAAACCTGCGTCAAAGTGGATATCCGAAGCAGGATCAACGGAGCGTTCATGAACGACGCGATCGCTTATAGACCTTTGGAGTGCCTCACGATGTTAGAGCTCGGAATGTTGCAACGAATGGCGACACGCTATTCAGAGATAGTGCGAGAGCATGCATATCTAGTGGGCCTGATGAACCTCGCGCTGCGTACCGGAGATACCAACCTGCTGGCGACGACGAAGAAACGGCTTGCGGAGACGGAGCGCGAGTGTAACGAGTGCTCGTCGGCGCTGCGGCGACGCGAGGCGGGAGTTGTTGAGCGCGGCCGCAGCGCGAGACGGCGAGGATAGAGCTCGCCGTCGTCGACCAGACGTGCGAATACGCTACGGCGTAGACGATGTAAGGCGGCGGATGAGGTCGGCTTCGGCCTGGCGGTAGGGAGTGCCGTCGGTGCGGAAGACGTCATGGAACCAGATGGTGGGTGGGCGGAGGACGTAGGGGTGTTCCCATGAGTCCCAGGGAAGATTCGTCTGGGTCTTGCCGTTGACGAGACCCCAGTTGATGGCGGCGACGTGGTAGCGCTTGGCGATGGGGAGCACGGTGTCGAAGGTGGAACCAGCGCCGCGAGCCATGTACTCGGTGCAGAGGATGGGACGGTTGTTGGGCTGGAGCTCCTTGATGCGCGCTTCGAAGCCCTCGGGCCAGTCGTAGTTGTGGAAGGTGATGATGTCGGATTCTGCGAGCTGAATTTTGGTGGTTTCGTTCTCCTGCGCGGGGTCGCTCCAGTTGTCATGCCAGACGCCGCTGGTGAGCGGCTGGGTGGGATGCACGGAGCGCGCCCACTCGAAGACGCGCGGTAGAAGCTCGTTGACGCGGCGAACCTTGGCGACAGGGTCTTCGTGGAAGCGATGATCGTTGGTGTTGTCGGGCTCGTTCCAGAGGTCCCAGGCGAGGACGCGGTCGTCGTTGGCGAAGGCGCCGATGACGCCGGTGACGTAGTCGCGGAGTTCGGGCTCGACGGCGGGATCCGTCAGGCGCGCGAAGCCGGGGCTTTGCACCCATCCGGAGTTGTGAACGCCGGGGATGGGCGGATGCTGCGGGCCGAGGTGCGGGTTCGATTCCCAGCAGGAGTCGAAGAGCACGAAGAGCGGGCGGATGTGGTGCTTTGCGGCGATGGAGAGGAAGGTATCGAGGCGCTTCTTGAAGCCGTCGGGGTCCTGCTTCCAGAGTTGATCCTGCAGGAAGACGCGCATGGTGTTCATGCCGATGGATTCAGCGAGTCCGAGCTCGCGGTCGTTGATCGCGGGATCGAATGTCTCGGGCTGAAACATCTCGAGCTGGTTGATGGCGTTGGACGGGACGTAGTTCGCGCCAACGAGCCAAGGCTGCTTTGCATACCAGGCGTTGGCCTGGGCTTCGGTCCAGCGCTGTGTTTGCTGCGCAGCTGCGGTGAGGGCGAATGAGAGTGCGAGGACCGAAAGGGTGAGGGCTGTGAGTACTCGACGGGCCGGCTTCATCGATGAGGATGCTCCTTCAGGGTTCGTGAAGCATTATCACCGGAACGGGGGGTGTAAGTCTGTGAGAGATGCTGGCGGGGGCAGTCCCAATTCATAGCGATAAGGCCGCGATGAATGGGCCACCCGGCCGAATCGTAGCTTCGAAGTCGTCTGATCGAGCGCGCCGTGCTCGATATAATCGCCGCATGTATACGCCTCAGGCTGGAATCTTCGCGCTCGGAACGTCGTCTCATGCGTACCTGGAGTTTGACGTTCTGAATGTGACGAAGCGCGAGGAGTTCGCTGCGAAGATTGCGGCCATCCGTGAGCCGCGAACGACGACAGGAGGAGTGAATTTCGTCATTGGCTTCAGGCCTGAGTTGTGGAGCGGTCTGGTTCCGGGTGACATGCCTCGGGGCGTGGAGGGGTTCAACAAGGAGATTCTGGGTGTCGAGCGATTTGTCATGCCGAACACACAGCATGATGCGCTGGTGTGGCTGTCCGGCAGTGCATACGATGTTTTGTTTGATATGGCACGGTCGGTTGTGCGGGATATGGCGGGATTGGCGACGTTGGCGGATGAAACCACAAGCTGGCCCTATCGGCACGATCGGGACCTCACCGGGTTCACAGACGGCTCTGAGAACCCGACGCTGCTCGACGCTCCGGCGGACGCGCTGATACCGGATGGGCAACCCGGTGCCGGCGGCTCGGTGCTGTTGCTGCAGAAGTGGAAGCACAAGGTGAATGAGTGGGAGGCGCTGCCGGTCGAAGAGCAGGAGCTTGTGATGGGACGCACGAAGCTGGACAGCGTAGAGATCGAAAACAAGCCGGCGTATTCGCATGTGGCGCGGACGGACCAGGACGTGTTTGGACACATCTTTCGGCGCAACATGCCGTACGGGGGCGTGGAGAATCACGGGACGATGTTCGTAGGTTTCAGCGCGGACCAGAAAAGGCTTTCGAAGATGCTGGAGAGCATGGCGGGGCTGGTGAACGGCACACGCGATGCGCTGACGAAGTACACGGTGCCGCTGACGGGGTCGTATTATTTTGTGCCTTCGGTGGAGAGTCTGCGGCGGCTGCGGTAAGAGTTGTGACGCTCTTTACCTCGTCCCGTACTCGGTGAAGACGTAGTCCCGTTCTTGCACGGTCGTGTGGCAGGCGAATCCGCACTTGGCGTCGTTCTTCTGAGGCGGTTTGTCTTGCGTGGTGCCGGGCCTGAAGGTGTTGGACGCGGCGTCATACTCGAACTCGCCATAGCCCCATCCGCCACTGTCCGCGAATCTCTTGCTGTCCTTCACCATGAAATCTACATCATGCTGCGTGCCCGGCACCGTGGGCTGACCGGGGTAGGCCTCTTGCTTTTTTGCGTTCCAATGGACCTTTGCCATCCTGGCGCCATCCGGGAAGGGCTTGCCGTTGCCGGGGATGCCGGCCTTGTAGGCGTTGATCATCGCAGGATTTCCGAGGATCGCGGCGATCATCCCTCCGTTCTGGCTGACAGCGATCACCTGCCAGCTTTCGTATCCCCTGAACTCGGAGAATGCGAGACCGCCCGGCACCTTTACGGTGTACTTGTCCTGGTCCTGGCGTGGCGGAGATCGCAATCCCGCAGGCAGCGGCGAGTGTTGCCGCAAGACTCACGCTGATCAGCATGCCTTTGTATTTCATGTCCGCAGCTCCTTGTTTGATGGATGAAGCAAACAGACGTCAGGTGGCGCATAGGTCACGCAGCGCCGACCTCACCAAAGCTGAACAAGATATTGGGCACCGCAGCTGAAGATCCTGGCTTCGTGATGCTGGCTCTCTGATCGAGAGTGGCCGGTCCGGCGGGCCCACGGTGGATGGATTTTCTCACATCACGGACACAGCGGAGTAGAGACGTTAGCTCGCGATGGCGTGGGTGAGCCTAAGCCACCATGCGGGAGTTCCGAGCCACAGATAAACTGCGCAGGCCTGCAGGACGATTAGCGCCGGCAGAGCGATACGGTAGATGGTGTCGACGCGCCGGTTGACGAGAAGGTCGCGCGCAACGCCAAGAAGGATGACAGCGTCCACGCCGGCGTAAAAGAAGCTGCTGTGGTCTAGATAGGGAAGGCGACCGAAGGCCGCGGCGAGCAGGACAGAGGTTGCGATGAAGATGAACCGGCGATGAAGCTCGGATTTTCTGCGCCAGTAGACGGCAAGCGCGAAGAACGTCGCGAAGCAGGTCATGTCAAGGAATGGGACGCTCAGAAAGAGCGCCGCATCGGATTGATGGAGCTGATGGACCTTGAAGCGCGCCATGATGACAGCGGTGGTGATGCCAAGCGGAACCATGAAGGCGCCGAGGGCGGCGCCGAACCAGCCGAGGGTTCGGTGCACGCGGACATTGTGCGTGCGCACGAGTGCCGACTGCAGGACGAAGAAGAGTACCCAGGCAGAGAAGGCCGCGGCGTGAACCCAGAGAATGAAGGGGCGGGGGATATCAGCGTGAACCAGGTTCGCGTCGACTGTCCGGCCGAAGCCCGAGACGACGAGCGCCACTGCGAGCAGCGACATCGCAAAGTAGAAGTATTTGTCGATCAGGCCGTTGCGGCCGGTGATTGCATGAGAGGACCGTGCGACCACGGCCTGCGACGCTGACGCCATCGTTCAACCTCTGGGTCTCTCTCCTGAAGCTCGAGGGGCAGGCGAGGAATTCTTTGAAGGCTGGCCGGGGGTGGGAGAAGTCTAGCACGCTCATGCGCGATGTAACCGCGTATGAGTGGGGCTCCCGGCGAAGGTTTGGGTCGAAGGGATACTGGGTGGCGCAGCAGCAGGTTGCTATTTGCGCGTAGCAGACCAGCGACCATCGGTGAGGCCTTGGATCTTCATGCGACCGGTGCCGGAGTCTTTGTCGATCCATCCGGCGAGAGTTGCGGTGACCGCGCCGGGGAGTTCAGGCCATGCGCCGCTAAAGGTGAGTTCGACGTAGCCATCATGCCACTTTCCCGTGACGGATTGGTCGGGGCCAAGGTCTCCGGACCAGAGCCCTGCGATCGTGCTGCCTTCGCGGACGAGTTTCATGGTGCCGGCGAAGCTGCCGTTGTCGCCGAGGCAGGTGACGGTCCACGTGCCTGCGATCTCGCTGCCGTTGGTAACCGGCTGCGGTGCATCGCCGGTGATTTTGAGGTTGGAGAAGTAGGACTCCTCGCGTGTGTATCCCCAGAGTGCGATGGCGCCATCGAGAGTGTCGCCCTTGAGGCCGTCGATGACGAGACTTGGGTTAGGCGAGTTGTTGATGTAGAGCCTCGCCTGCCGGCCGTGCACGTCGATCTTGAGGTGCGTCCATTGCCCGGGCTGCAGGTCGGCCCATGACTCGTAGATGGAAGGCCACTCGCGCCGGAGTTTCTGCCACGAGAACGCCGGCACCGAGATGTATTGGACGGAGTGGTTGCGCATCGCCTGGTCTTCAGCGTGCGAGTTGCCGGGACGCAGGTAGAAGAGTTCAAAGCTGGATGCATCCTGCGCGGTGCGGAAGGCGATGCCGCTGAATCCGGGTGCTCGTGTGCCCGGAGGCGCCGTCACCCTGGTAGCGATGTCGACCTCGATGGTGCCATCGTGGAACTCCGAGCCTTTCAGAATGGCGATGCCGGCACCATCTTCGCCGGGGCGCGTCAGCCGTACGGCTTTTCGTCCGAGGTACTCGACGGACTCGGCATGGAGACCTTGTTCGATGAGGTCCTTCGTATCGGTAAGTGCGAAGGTTTGCGTCGAAGGAATGTTGGGGTCAGCGCTGCGGGCGGGTGCTGCAGTGAGTCGATGGCTACCAGGCAGCAGCAAAGCGAGCGCACAAAGAGCGAGGCGAGGCACAGGGCTGTTCATGCGCCGCACAATACGGCGAGCCGCAGCAGCAGACAAGCTTCCTGTGACGAAGCGGCGGACCAGTGGGATGAAACAGCGGGGCTTACTAGTTGAGGCCCGCCGGTTTGAGAACTGGAGCGAGCCAGTGGCCTGTGTGCGAGGCGGGGTTGGCGGCGATCTCTTCGGGTGTGCCGATGGCGACGACCTGGCCGCCGCCGGTGCCGCCTTCGGGGCCGAGGTCGATGACCCAGTCGGCGGACTTGATGATGTCGAGGTTGTGCTCGATGACGAGGAGAGAGCCACCGCCGTCGATGAGCTTGCGGAAGGCGGCGAGGAGCTTGGCGACGTCTTCGAAGTGCAGGCCGGTGGTGGGCTCGTCGAGGATGTAGAGGACGCGCGAGGCAGCGCGGCGCGGTTGACCGTTTTGTGATGCGGGGCCGGAGGTAGAACGCACGGTCGCAAGATGCTGCGCGAGCTTGACGCGCTGGGCTTCGCCGCCGGAGAGCGTCGTTGCCGACTGGCCGAGTCGCACGTAGCCGAGGCCGACCTCATCGAGCACGGCGAGCTTGTCGACGATCTTGGGATGGCCGGCGAAGAAGTGGATGGCTTCGCGAACGGTCATGTTGAGGACGTCGTGGATGTTCTTGCCCTTGTATTTGACCTCGAGGATGGAGGCTTTGTAGCGCGTTGCGTTGCACTCTTCGCAGGGGAGCTCGACGTCGGCGAGGAATTGCATCTCGACGGTGACGGTGCCGTCGCCTTCGCAGACGTCGCAGCGTCCGCCGGGAACGTTGAAGCTGAAGCTGCCGGCGGTGAGGTTCTTGCGGCGGGCGTCGGGCTGCGCGGCGTAGAGTTCGCGGATGGCGTCGAAGGCCTTGATGTAGGTGACGGGGTTGGAGCGCGGCGTGCGGCCGATGGGCGACTGGTCGACGAGCACAACGTCGTTGAGGAAGTGCGTGCCGGAGAGCTCGCGGAAAGTGTTGGCGATGTCGCCGGACTCGCCCTGGCCGAGCGCTTGGAGCAGGGCGCGGTAGAGCACTTGATGCACGAGTGTGGATTTGCCGGATCCGCTGACGCCGGTGACGCAGCAGAGCAGGCCGAGCGGGATTTCGACGTCGACGCCGCGAAGATTGTGGATGCGTGCGCCTTTGAGGACGACCTTTTCGCGGCCGGGTTCGCGACGGAGTTTGGGAACGGCGATCTGTGCGCGGCCGGAGAGATATTTGCCGGTGATGGAGTTGGGGTTGTTGCGCACTTCATCGACGGTGCCTGCGGCGAGCAGTCTGCCGCCGAGTTCACCGGCGCCGGGGCCGAGGTCGAGCAGATGGTCGGCGGAGCGGATGACGTCGGGGTCGTGCTCGACGACGAGGATGGTGTTGCCGAGATCGCGAAGCTCTTCCATGATGCGGATGAGCTTGGCGGTGTCGCGTGTGTGCAGGCCGATGGAGGGCTCGTCGAGCACGTAGAGCGCGCCGACGAGACGTGAGCCGAGTGAGGTCGCGAGCTGGATGCGCTGCGATTCGCCACCGGAGAGTGTGGAGGCGAGGCGGTCGAGTGTGAGGTACTCGAGGCCGACCTGCTCGAGGAAGTGGATGCGCTGACGAACCTCTTCAAGGACTTTGCCGGCGATCTCCTGCTGCGAGGGCGAGAGCGTGAGCGCGTTGAAGAACTCGCGAGCCTCGGTGATGGTGAGTGCGGTGGCCTCGCAGATGTTCTTGTTGTCGATGCCGTTAGAGAGCATGACAGCGCGGGCTTCAGGGCGCAGGCGCTGGCCGCGGCAGTCAGGGCAGGTAGCGTAGCCGCGATACTTGGAGAGGAAGACGCGCACGTGCAGCTTGTACTTCTTGCGTTCGAGCGCTTCGAGGAAGCCGCGGATGCCGGGCCATGAATTGGGACCAGCCCCGCGGCCATCGTAGATGAATCGCTGCTGCGCGTCGGTGAGGTCGTACCAGGGAATGTTGGTGGGGATGCCTTCGGTCTTGGCGGCGCGCTTCATCTCGGCGTGCCATGGCGAGCGATACTTCGGCTTCGTCCAGGGATCGATCGCGCCGGCGTCGAGAGACTTGGATGGGTCGGGGATGATGAGGTTGGGGTCGAAGTCGATGGTGTTGCCGAAGCCCTGGCAGCGCGGGCAAGCGCCGTAAGGGTTGTTGAAGCTGAAGAGGCGCGGCTCGGGCTCGCGGTAGGCGCGGTGGCAGGAGGAGCACTCGAAGGCGGAAGAGAACCTTAGCATTTCGTTGGAACAAATTCAGGGGTCTCTCCGCTGCGCGTCTGCGATTGCAGACGCTTCGGTCGAGATGACAGAATTTTGGCTAGAGATAGTGCGGAACTGAATTTCGCCGGATTCGCGGTAGCCGGTCTCGATCGCGTCGACCAGGCGCGAGCGGATGTCTGGTGAGAGGGCGAGGCGGTCGGCGAGGACGAAGATAGGACGCGCGGTCTCGTCGGTGCGAGAGGCAGCGGAGAAGTCGAGCTCGAGGAGAGACTCGGGCGTGGAGAATTCGACGATCTTTCCAGAGGAGTGTGGATCAGCATCGGCCTGCCAGAGGCGGTTGTAGCCGCGACGGCGGAGTTCCGCGAGCCGCTCTTTGAGAGCGTCGGTGAGTTGGATCCGTTCAGTTTCGAGTGGCGAGGTTTTCGAGCTGCGAGTTTTTTTGGCGGCGCGTTTGGGCTTTGATTCGGGTGCGGTCTCGTCCGGCGCGATCGCGGGGCCCTGCATGGGCTCGAGCTTGATTTCGCGGCGTTGAATGGGGAAGAGCGCGTAGACGCGAGTGCCTTCTGGCTGCGAGAGCACGCGCGAGACGATCTCGTCGACGGAGTCGCGGCGGACGGTGCCTCCGCAGTGCAGGCAGGTGACGTTGCCGCAGCGTGCGTAGAGCAGGCGGAGGTAGTCGTAGATCTCGGTTGCGGTTGCGACGGTCGAGCGCGGGTTGCGTGTCTGGTTCTTCTGCTTGATGGCGATGGCGGGTGCGAGTCCGTCCATGTGGTCGACGTCGGGCTTCTCGATGCGCTCGAGGAACTGTCGTGCGTAGGCGGAGAGCGACTCAACGTAGCGACGCTGGCCTTCGGCGTAGACGGTGTCGAAGGCGAGCGAGGATTTGCCCGAGCCGGAAACGCCGCTGACGACCGTGAGGGCGTTGTGCGGGATGTCGACGTCGATGCCCTTGAGGTTATGGGTGCGCGCGCCGCGGATGGTGATCTGGTTCAGGTTCTGCTCGGGTTTGAAGTCACTCATGGCCAAACCTCTATTTTCAGGCACTAAGCCAAAGAGTGCTAATTAACGCTGGGAACATATTTGCAATTGACGTTGGCTGGTGGCTATAAACAAGTCCCTCCAGCATTTAGGCCAGCCTTCAGGAAAGGAGACGTCATGGAACATCACAGAATCACAGGCGGCGGTGGCATTCAGCTCCACCTTGTTGAGACCGGCAACCCACGGGGACGCCCAATCGTGTTTATCCATGGGATTTCGCAGTGTTGGCTTTCATGGAGGCGGCAGCTGGGTTCGGACCTGGCCGATGACTTTCGGCTCATCGCAATGGACCTGCGCGGCCACGGTCTTTCGGATAGACCTCGCGAGGGCTATGGGGACTCGAAGCTATGGGCTGATGACGTTAATGCGGCCATCCAGGCCCTGAAACTTGATCACCCGGTCGCTCGTCGGCTGGTCCTATGGGCCACTCGTCATCCTCGACTACATCCGGCATTATGGCGAGAACGACATCAGCGGAATCGACTTCATCGGAGGCATCACAAAGTTAGGCAGCGATGAGGCGATGTCGGTGATCGGGCCGGAGTTTCTCAACCTGATCCCAGGTCTCTTTGCTACGGAGGTAGAAGAGAGCGTACGCAGTCTCGATTCGCTCTTGCGCTTGTGCTACACGCAGGAACTCTCTGCCGAGGACCGGTACCTGATGCTGGGGTATGGCGTTTCCGTTCCACCGTATGTCCGTCAGGCGTTGTTCTCTCGCGCATTCGACAATGATGATCTTCTACCGCGAATGCGCAAGCCGGTACTGATTACGCAGGGCGCTGATGATCCGATTGTCAAACCAATTGCTGTCGAGAAGCACAAGGCTGGGTTAGCCCATGCCCAGATTCACATGGTGCCGAATACGGGGCATGCACCCTTCTGGGATGATTCGGCGGGATTCAATCAACGCCTGCGGGCGTTTGCCGCAAGCCTGTAGCTGAGGCGAATTCAGAGATGTCTTTGGACCGTCTCATTTTCCGTGCTGCGGGCGCAGCATTTCGATGAGCAGAAGGCAGGCGCCGATGCAGATGGCGGAGTCGGCGACGTTGAAGTCCGGCCAGTGGTAGTGAATGATGTGGACCTCGAGAAAGTCGACGACGTGTGAAAAGCGCAGGCGGTCGTAGAGGTTGCCGAGCGCGCCGCCGAGGATGAGCGCGAGCGAAAAGCTGACCAGCGAGAACTGGCGGCCGAACTTCCACAGCAGGGCAAGCACGACGATGACCGCGAGGACCGAGAAGGCGACGAGCAGATTGCGCACGGTAGCGGGCGAGGTCGAACCTTCAAAGAGGCTGAAGGCAGCGCCGGTGTTGAGCACGTGCGTCAGCCGGAAGACGCCGGGGATGATGGTGCGCGCGTGGCCGATGGGGATGTTGTGAATGATCCAGAGCTTCGACCAGCGGTCGAGCGCGATGACGATGACGGTGATGATGAGAGCGATGATGCGGGCGTCCCGCAATTTTCCACGTGCGGGCACTACGCGGCCTCCTGGGTGGGTGGGAAGTTGATGGCGTCGAGGGCTTCGGCGCAGCGGGAGCAGACGGAGGGCCAGCGGGCGTCGGAGCCGACGTCCGGCACGACGCGCCAGCAGCGCTCGCACTTGGAGCCCGCGGCGACCTCGGCCTTGATGAGCAGAGCGGAGGAGTTTTGCGTAGCTCCGACAGATTGCACGGTGACCTGCGAGACGTTCAGGAATTCAGGCAGAGCGTCCTCATAGCGGCGGAGGATCATGCCTTCGTCGGAGCCTTCTGTTGCGATGAGTGTGACGGCAGCGTCGAGACCTTTGCCGATGGACTTGTTGGCACGCAGGGCTTCGAGTTCGATGTTGACGAGCTCGCGGACGCGGAGGAGTTGCGCCCAGTCCTCTTCGAGTCCGGCGACGCGGCCGGGAACAATGTCGGCGACGTCAGGGAAGAGCGCGAGATGCACGCTCGGCTCGCGGCCTTCGAGTGCGGGCAGATACTGCCAGACCTCGTCTGCGGTGAAGCTGAGGATGGGAGCGATGAGGCGGGTGAGTGCCTCGGCGATGCGCCAGAGCGTTGTCTGTGCGCTGCGGCGGGCGGGTGAGTCCGGCGCCAGCGTGTAGAGGCGGTCTTTGACGACGTCGAGATACAGCGCGCTGAGGTCGGTGTTGATGAACTCGTTGAGTGCCTGGTAGGCGCGGTGGAATTCGAACTCGTCGTACGCGGTGCGGATGGCGGCGTCGAGCTCCGCGGTACGCGCGAGGATGTATTGGTCTAAAGGTACAAGTTGGCTGAAATGACGCGCGTGCTGCGGTGGTGAGAAGTCGTAGAGGTTCGAGAGCAGGAAGCGCAGCGTGTTGCGGAGCTTGCGGTAGTTTTCGCTGACACGCTGCATCAGGTTCTCGCTGGCGGCGACGTCCTCGCGAAAGTCGACGCTCGCGACCCAGAGGCGCACGATCTCGCCGCCGAGGCGGTTGGCGACATCGACCGGATCGACGCCGTTGCCGAGTGACTTGGAGAACGCGCGGCCCTGTTCGTCGAGCGTCCAGCCGGAGGTTGCGACCATCTTGTAGGGTGCTTCGTCGCGCAGGCCGACGGAGCAAAGAAGGGAGGAGTGGAACCATCCGCGGTGCTGGTCGCCGCCCTCGGTATAGAGGTCGGCAGGGAAGCGAAGCTCCGGTTCGACTTCAAGCACGGCGCGCCAGCTTGAGCCGGACTCGAACCACACGTCTATGATGTCCATCTCCTTGCGGAACTCTTTGCCACCGCAGTTGGGACAGGAGGTTTTCTTTGGCAGCAGATCGACGGGCGCGTATTTGTACCAGGCGTCGGCGCCTTCGCGTTCGAAGAGTTGGACGATCGACTTGTTGATCGCAGCATCGTTCAGCGGCTCGTGACAGCTCTCGCAGAGGAAGACGGCGATGGGCACGCCCCAGATACGCTGGCGCGAGATGCACCAGTCGGGACGCGTGGCAATCATGTTGGAGATGCGCTCTTCGCCCCAGGAGGGATCCCATGCGACGCGCTTGATCTCGTCGAGTGCCCGCTGGCGGAAGGTCGTTTGGTTCTTGCCTTCCTTCGGTGAGAGGACCGGGGTCTCCATGCGGATGAACCACTGCTCGGTCGCGCGGAAGATGAGCGGATTGTGGCAGCGCCAGCAGTGCGGGTATTTGTGCTCGAGGTTGTGGCGGCCCATGAGCGCACCGCGCTCTTCGAGCAGGCGGATGATCGGCGCATTGGCCTTGAAGACGAACAGGCCGTCGTACTCTGGCGGGCCGTTCCGCAGTTTGCCCTGCGCGTCGACGTTGCAGCTGAGTGGGAGGTCGTATTTGATGCCGGTTGCGAAGTCGTCGGGGCCGTGCGAGGGCGCGGTGTGCACGGCGCCAGTGCCTTGCTCGGTGGTGACGTAGTCGGCGAGCACGCCGAGGATCTCGCGGTCGAGGAATGGATGGGCGAAGGTGATGCGCTCGAGCTTGTCGCCCTTGAAGCTCGCGATCTCGACGGCGTTCGTGAGGTCGCCGGTCTCATTGCAGGCGTCGCGGGTGGCTGCGGCGAGTTCGCGCGCAACGATGTAGACGTGCTTGCCGTCGTCGAGCGCGACGTATTTCATCTCCGGATTGAAGGCGACGGCCATCGAGGCGGGAAGCGTCCAGGGCGTCGTCGTCCAGATGATGGTGTAGACCTCGCGGCCGGCGAGCTTCGGGTCGATGTGTTCGGGGCGCGAGGTGAGTTTGTAGCGCACGTAGACCGAGGGCGAGGTGTGCATCTCGTACTCGACCTCGGCTTCGGCGAGCGCGGTGCGATCGTGCCAGCACCAGTAGACCGGCTTGAGGCCCTTGTAGACGAAGCCCTTCTCGTAGAAGCCGTAGAAGGTCTCGACGATGCGCGCCTCGTAGGGTAACTTCATCGTCGAGTACGGGTCGTTCCAGCGGCCGAGGACGCCAAGGCGCTTGAACTGCGAACGCTGCAGGTCGATGTATTTCTGCGCGTACTCGCGGCAGGCCTGGCGGACCTGGAGGGGATTGAGCTCGAGCTTGCGGCCGCCGAGCTGCTCGTCGACCTTGATCTCGATGGGGAGGCCGTGGCAGTCCCAGCCAGGGACGTAAGGCGAGTCAAAGCCGGCCATCGTCTTGGTCTTCACGACGAAATCCTTGATGCACTTGTTGAGGGCGTGGCCCAGATGGATGGCGCCGTTGGCGTAGGGCGGCCCGTCGTGCAGGATGTACTGCGGCGCTCCGGCGCGGGCGCGGCGAATCTGCTCATAGAGGCCGGCGGCGTCCCACGCGGCGAGGCGCTCGGGCTCGCGGGTGGGCAGGTTCGCCTTCATGGCGAAGTCGGTTTTCGGCAGATTCAGGGTGTCCTTGAGCCGTTTTTTGCTCTGATTTTGCTGGCTTGCGGGCTGGGTCGCAGCCGGTGGCGCGTCGGGCATGAACTCTCCGTGGCGCGGGATGCCTCGGGAAGTCTCCGCCGGGCATCTCGGCCAAACCTCTATTGTAAGGGGAGTGCGGAGTTTACCGCCGCTGACTCTGGCGGTTCCCCCGGTGTAAGCGCGACCTCCTGGTCCCCGTCTACGTCTATAGGGAAAGCAGGAAATCCGGGACCCGTCTACAATTACAGTTCCGGGGTAGTGGCCTTTACGAACTTAATTGTGAGAGGCCGCAGAAAGAAACAGAAGGTTACCGAGGCTCCAACTTCGTCGTCCCATGGCTGATCTGAACGTTCTCCCGCCCCAGTCCGAGCCCATCACTCCGGCCCCCGAGTTGCGCCCGGCGAATGCAGAGCTGCACCTTGGCGGCGAGATCAAGGAAGAGGGCATCTTTCAGTCGCTGATCGCGAATGTGCGCGACGCCTTCTTCGCGCCCAAGCTTCCGCCCCTGGTTCTCGAGTCGAAGCCCATCGCCGTGCCCGACCGCATGGCGACCAAGCGCAGTCCGACCTCGACCGCAGTCGCCGTGGGCATCCACGTGGTCGTCATAGGGCTGATTGCGTGGCTGATTGCTTTGAAGGTGCCGATGGCCGCGCCCGTGAGGTTGGCGGTGAGCTCGCTGCTGGAACCTCCTCCACCCCCGCCGGTGGTTCCGAAGGACACGAAGATTGGTGGCGGTGGCGGCCAGCACGATCTCGGCCCGGTAACCCAGGGTCACCTGCCCAAGCTGGCGCAGACGCAGATCGTCCCGCCCAAGGCTCCGCCTACGATTCCTCCCAAGCTGGCGGTTGAGCCGACGGTGGTCGTGCAGCCGGATTTGAAACTCGCCGACAACAAGATGCCGGACCTGGGCATGCCCAACTCGAACCTGAAGGGCTTCTCGATGGGCAACGGCAACGGGACAGGCATCGGTTCGGGTGACGGCGCGGGCATCGGGCCGGGTTCGGGCGGCAACATCGGCGGCGGTGTGTATCAGGTGGGTGGGTCAGTGCGCCCGCCGATTGCGATCTATACGCCGGATCCTGAGTTTTCAGAAGAGGCCCGCAAGGCGAAGTTCTCGGGCAACGTAGTGGTTTCGTTGATCGTGGACCGGGATGGCAAGCCGCGCAACGTGCACGTTCTGCGTGGCGTTGGCATGGGCTTGGATGAGAAGGCGATTGAGGCGGTGCAGCAGTATAAGTTCAAGCCCGCGCTGCAGAATGGCAAGCCGGTCGCCGTGTATCTCAACGTCGAAGTCAACTTCCAGATCTTCTAAAGAAGAGATCAGAAAACAGACATCAGAGATTGGAAAAGCGAGTGGTTACACGCTGATTTCTGTTCGCTGATCGCTGTTCTCTGGGATCTCTTCGAATGTGAGGTTCTCGGCGGGACTATGCATGCGGGCTTTCCAGTCAAGGAAGAGCATTCCGTAGCTCTCGGTGGTGCACTGATCCGGCCTTATGCCGAGTTGCTCGCGCATGGACTCGATCCACGCCGGCGGCCCCTCGAGTTCGGCGTAGACACCAATGGGTGTCTCATCCAGAAAGATGTGGCCGGCGCCTGCCTCCCACTCCGTGCGGAACTTCTCGTAGCGGAAGACTGGCTTGTAGCCGAGCTGCGCGAAGATTTCGGCCAGCGCCGCCGGGTCTTCAATCGCGCTCTCGGTCTCGATTCGGATCTTGTAACGCGCATCGGCATCGTTCGACGCCACACGCTTATGCGTCACCACGGAGCGCCCGGCGTAGTCGCGCAGCCGCAGCACCTGCCGGCGCACGCGCAGGTCGCGCTCGGGCGTGTCGTACAGGGTGTTCGCCTCGAAGGTTCGCGGCGTGATCAGCGTCAGGCCGAGAGACTGCACCCTGGCGCGGAAGCGGTCGATGTCGGCGACGGCGAACTTGAGCTCGATCTCGGGAGCGTGCATGCGCACAAGTATACGAGCAGCGCGGGACGCCGCGCCTAGATACGATAGAGGTAGATGCTGAAGACGTTCAGGTTACAGGCGGCCAACCCGGCTGACATTGAGCGTGCCGCGGAGATGCTGCGTGGCGGCCGCCTCGTCGCCTTTGCCACTGAAACGGTCTACGGGCTGGGCGCCAACGCGCTGTCGGCAGAGGCCGTTGCCGGCATCTTCACCGCCAAGCAGCGCCCTGCGTGGGACCCGCTGATCGTGCACATCGCCGGCGTGGAGGAGATCGACCGCATCGCTCTCATTTCAGGGGAGCTGCGTGCACGGGTCGAGCGGATTGCGGCCGCATTCTGGCCGGGGCCGCTGACCATGTTGCTCCCGAAGTCGACTGCGGTTCCGGAAGCGGTGACTGCTGGCCGTCCGCTGGTTGGGGTTCGGATTCCGGCACACCCAGTGGCGCAGGCGCTGCTTCGCGCTGCGGGCCTGCCCATTGCGGCCCCCAGCGCCAACCGATTCGGGCATACAAGTCCCACCACCGCGGACCATGTCCTCGCCGACCTCGGCGGCCGCATTGACGCCGTGCTCGACGCGGGTCCCACGCAGGTTGGCATCGAGTCCACTGTGGTCGACGTCACGCGCACGCCTATCGTGCAGTACCGGCCCGGAGCCGTCACACCGCAGCAAATCGAGGCTGTGAGTGGCGTGGGCGTCGAGGTCTACATTCCGGCGCCAGAAGAGCGCGCGCCCGAGTCGCTGCCATCACCCGGCGTGGGCATCCGCCACTACGCTCCCCGTGCGCGGGTGGTGCTTGTCGAGGGCGCGCGGCCTGAAGCTGTGCAGCACAAGGTGACTGAGTTCACTACAGAAGCCAGCGGTGCAGAGAGGATCGGCGTCCTTCTGCCCATCGGATGGCGCGCGCCGGCGAACGCAATCGTTCAACCGTGGGCTGCGTGGGACCAGCCCGACCGGCTCGCGGCCACCTTATTCGCTGGATTGCGCGCGCTCGATGCCCGCGGCGTCGACGCTATCGTTTGCCCACTGCCCGCACCCGGCGGCGTTTACGACGCGATTCGTGACCGGCTGATGAAGGCTGCGCGCGAGAAGTAGTGGCTACTTCATGATCGTGTTGCCCGCATGAACTTCGCTTGTCTTGAAGAGGTACTTGATGCAGGCCTTGTAGATCAACACGCGCTGACGTCCCACGCGCAGCTTGATGACGCAGCGGTCATACCACTCGAGGAATCCGTGAAGCTGCTCACCGTCTTCGAGGACGACTGTCAGGTCCGTCTGCTGTTGAATCTGCTTCTGGAAGTAGAACGCCTCGGCGTGCGAGCTCTCCAGCGTCGGCGTGCTGTCCTGCATCGCGTGTGAGAGCGGATCTTCGGCGTGTGGATCACGTCGCCGCTCCCGCGCGGGAAGCCGCGGGCGCACGAGCTTACGTGTGCCGTTGAAGGTGTTTGTGTCATCGAGACGAATGGAATCAATTGCGTCGGTCACGCGGGGAGTCCTGTTCTGCATGGGCCTTGGTTACTGCTGAACGCCGAGGGAATGCCGCTTCCTCGGTTCCAGTCACTTCAATTAACGCTAGGTTTCACGTATTTGGATGCAAAGACGCAACGGGAGGTGCGATGGTTTCACAAATGTGGCCAACGGTCATGGCCCGGCGTTCTCAAGCTGAAGTGCCAGCGCATCCAGAGAGAGCGAACGCAACAGGTTGCGTCGCATGCCGGTGTGGGCTGCGTCTACAGCGCGCATCGCCGACTCTATCCACTCGAAGGACACCGTTTGGGCCATGCGCTCGAGGTCTTTGCGGCGGTCGATGTTGCGCACGCGGTGCGCTGCGCCGGACTGCAGTACCAGCACATCTTCGAGCAGGCTGGCCAGCGCGCGCATCAGTGCAGCGGTCTTCACCTGGCCCTCCGCGCCCGAGCGATAGGTCTCTGTCGTACGGAAGAGGGTCGAGTGATCATTTGTCCGCTCGAGGCCTGCGAGCAGTGAGAGCGCGTCGGCGCGCGCCGCGGTGTACTCCTGCAGATTGAACGCCAGCGCGCGCCCTGCAGCGCCGTCGCTTAGCCGCCCGATGAGCTCGCGGTCTGTGCGCGACCACTCCGGCCGGCGGGTCGCCAGCAGTTCGGCAATCTCCTCCGGCGGCAGCGCGCCCAGGCGGGCAAAGGCGCAGCGAGAGCGGATGGTCGGTAGCAGTTCGCCCGGATTCTCTGTCAGCAGAATCAGGTGGACATAGGGTGGCGGCTCCTCCAGCAGCTTCAGGAGGGAGTTTGCCGCCTCTTTCATAAATGACGAGGCGGTAATGATGAAGACCTTCGCCCGGGCCTCCGTCGGCAGATACTGTGCGCGATGAATCACAGTCCGAATCTGCCCGAGCTTGATCATCAACTGCGGCGGATCGGGCGGAACGATGAGCACGTCCGGATGCGTCTGCACGAGCACGCGCGTGTCCTTCTTGTCGGTTTCGCGCATGTCTTCGCGTGCGGCGACGGCCTCGCCTACGCGTGCATCGATATCCGCCGACTCGATGATGCGGGTGCAGTTGCGGCAGTGACCGCAGAAGCTCGCAAGCTCTCTGTCCGTCGGTCTGCTTGCTCGCGCGGCTGCAGTTCGCACTCCTGGGCCATCGTCAGCATCAGCGCCAGCGTGTACTTGCCGCTGCCACGCGCGCCTGCAATCACAAGCGAGTGCGGCAGACGGCCAGCCGCGATCGCCGCGCGCAGGTTGTTGACGACCGCTGTATTGCCCAGGAAGTCAGAGAAGCTGGAAGGGAAGACCACGACCTCAGGGTATCGCAGTCGGCAGGTGAAGTCCGCTACCGGCCAGTTGGCGATGGGGCAGACGGATCCACGGGAGGCTGAACGAAGTTGCTGTAAGCAGCGTAGACCGTGGTGTATAAGCGCATTGCCTCCACGTACTCGCGCTCGGCTTCCGTCTGCCGATGGTTCGCGGCGTAAAGGTCGGTGAGTGCCTCGTGAGGTCCAATGAGGTCGGGCGCGAGAGCCTCCGCCTGCTGCGCCTCTGCAAGCGCGACATTTGCATGCCCTCCGGCTGCGGCCTGACGCGCTGCCGCCAGATGGCTCAGTGCGGCGACTCGCGGAACGCTGTACGAGCCGTTGTAAACCAGAATCTCCCCTTGTATCTCATCGTCAGGTTTTACCTGCACGAAGGGGGCGTAGGGATTGACCTCCTCAGGTCCCCACCCAAAGCCCGACATAGGCTCGCGAAGCAATAAACAGCGGTCCCTGGATCTGCGCCGGCACAACCCCCTGCGGCGATCGAAAGAGCATCGAGAAGAGCGACGGCAGCCGCTTGCACGGAAGGTGAAAGTACGAGAGCTCGACCGGTCCGTCATAGGCCAGCCAGCAGTTCTGGATGCCGTGCTGCCGAATGTATTGCTGAAGGGGTTTGAGCCCGCTGGACCAGCCAACGTTGGAGTCAGCTGAGCACCTTCCACGTGCTGCGATGGTCCTCCCCAGGCTTCATTTGAATAAGGCAGATAGGCGGGGAAGGCTCGCAGCGACGAGACCACGTGCATCACCAGCAGCACGGCGACAATGCCAGCCCACGCACGCGAACGCCGCAGCAACACGGCGGCTCCCCCTGCGATGAAGACGATGAGAAACGGATAAATGGGAAGAATGTGGCGGTGGCCGATATCGAGGCGCGAGAAGATCGCCATCATGAAATAGAGGCCCGCAGGCAACAACAGAAACAGAAGCTCGCGAGCTCGCTCTTTACGCCAGAGATGCGCAGCGGTCAGGGCAAGGGCGAGCAGTAGAAGAAAGCCCAGCGTGTTCTTGATGAGAAAGGTGGAAGGGAAGTAGAACCACTTGCCAGTGGGATAGAGCTTGCCGAAGAGGAAGGCGGGGCGGCCTTCGCTGGTAAGGACAGCGACGTCGGTGAGGCCGTAGAGATAGGCCTCGGGCAGCAGATGGTGATGCTGCTCCGAGAACCCGATCATGCGGGCCTCGAACGGACGGTGCAGTGTCTCGAGAAAGGCGGAAGTGGTTGGCGTCAGGGGAGCGTTGCCCGGGCGTGCGGCGTATCGGAAGCCATACGCCGACCACAGCATCACGTACGAGATCGCGCCGATGACCGCAATCGCCACTGGCGAGACGCAGCGCCGTTCCGCGGTGTGAGACGTCGGGCGAATTCGTCTCTCGCCGCGCGCGAGAAGCAGAAGCTGCCGGCGACAGAAGCACAAGCAGCGGAAAGACGATGAGTCCGGAGTGCTTGACGCACAGCACCAACCCGGCTGGCGAGTCCGCAGAGCAACAGGCGCAGCGGCGTGGGCGTTCGCGTGTAGCGATAGAAGGCGTAAACCGCGGCGAATAGCGTCGCCGAGAGCGCCATGTCGGTGGTGACGAGAGCGCCGTTGGCGAGGATGTTGGGGTCGAAGACGAAGATCAGCAGAGCGATGGCGGCCGCGACATCACCGAACATCTCGCGCGTGCCAAACAGAGATCAGAAGCGCGAGAGCGAAGGTGAAGATGGACATCGCGAGGCGGGCGCGGAGCAGCAGCTGATCGGCGTTATGCGTGTATAGGAAGGTCCGACCGCCGAGGAAGGATGCTGGGCGGAAGGGGATAGGCAGCGGCGGCTGCACGTCGAGATGAAGCGGCAGAAGCGGAAGCGTGGCCAGCATCTTGGCGAGCGGCGGATGTTCCGGGTTGATGCCGAAGTCGCCGTGCTTCCAGTACGAGTAGCCGGCGTAGATGTGCGCGCTCTCATCGAAGGTCTGCGAGTTCTGGCGCACGGAAAAGAAGAGCTCCGCGAAGAGCACGACGAACAGAACGGCAGCAACGATCGTGAGCCAACCTGGCCGAATACGGCTGGAGAACATGGCGACACTCCGACAGAATGAGGGGCCGACTCAACTTTGAATGAGGTGGCCATCATACTGCACGAGCAAGCGTTGCAGATGTGTTTTCAGTTGGCCATATAGGTGCGCGCGGATGTAGTTGTCGATATGGATGCGCGGTTCAGGTCAGCAGATTCGCCGAGGTCAGCGCGGGCAGAGTTCTCCGGTGTCCAGAACGCCGGTGTTGGTGACGTATTTCATGCGGGCACGCTGGAGCTGCTCGACCTGAGAGGCGCCGAGTGGGCGTGGGGATCCTAGTTGGTGGCAGGCGAGCGCGACCTGCGCGAGATGTTCGAGGGTTTCGGTGTAGAGGAAGGCCTGGAGGAGAGTGGCACCGCAGGTGACGGCACCGTGGTTCTCCATGAGGATGGCGTCGTGGGCGGGGATGAAGGGAGCGAGGCTGGCGGCGACCTCGTCCGTGCCAGTCGTGGCGTAGCGCGCGAGCGGAACGGTGCCGAGCGTCATGATGGCTTCCTGGCAGAGGCTGTCGTCGAGACCGCGGCCGGAGCAGGCGAAGGCCGTGGCGATGGGCGGATGGGAGTGGACGACGGCGTGGACGTCAGGGCGCAGGTGATAGACGGCGAGATGCATGCTGAGCTCGCTTGTGGCGTTGCGCGAGCCCGCGAGGAGGTGACCGCGAAGATCGACGATGACGAGATCGGCGGGCTGGAGCAGGCGCTTGCTCATGCCAGTAGGTGTGGTGAGCAGACGATCGCGATCGAGGCGAACGGAGAGATTGCCGGAGGTGCCGGGAGCAAATCCGAGCCGGGCGATTAGTTTGCTGAAGCGCACCAGCTCGCGGCGCAATGTGTGTTCGTCTGCGAAGGTTCCTGCCATGTTGATCTCCTGATCTGACGGGCCCGGATGCGTCTGTATCTCTGCTGGGATGCCTGAGTGAGCACGGACGTCAATGCTGGCGCGAGCGCGCAGGGAGGGCAGGCGCTCCAGCAGGGGGTGGGGCGAGTGGCAGATCAGATTCGCAGGATGACGGAGCGGAGGCCCGTAGAGAGGGCGGGACCCGGAGGTCTTTCCGACGAGAAGGCGAGGACCAACGGCGGATCAGAGAGCGGGACGGCGTGGGGGTCGCAGATCCTCGCCATGCGATCTCGGCTGCGGAGGAGCTCGGAGACGTTGCGCCGGAAGTGTAGCGCGAGGACGAGGATGAGACAGAAGAAGGCGAGGAGGGCAAGGAGGCTGAGCTCGAAGTCCTGCCCGCCGCGAAGGAAGCGATCCCAGGTCCAGTAGTGCTCGGTGAACGAGGAGAGGATGAACACGATGACATTGAGCAACAGCAGGGAACGACCGGCGCGCACCCACTCGGTGGGAACATCTGAGACAGAGCGGGAACAGGAGCGCCTGGTGTGCAAGGTCACGAGAGCCTCAGTGGGCTCATTGTACTCAGAGGCGGGAGCGTGTGTCAGGGATCGCGGCGAAGAAGGATGAGACCGGCGAGGAAGAGGGCAGAGGCTGCGGAGGCAAGGAGGAGGATGGCGTGCCGGTAGGCGGCCTGCACGGCGGGCGGCGTGGCGCGCGTGGAGTCCAGGCATTGCGCGCAGCCCTGCGCGTGGGCATTCAAGGCCATGAAAGGCAGAAGAATCGCTGCCAGCAGAAGCAGATGGTGGACGTTTCGCGGTTTTCGAGTATGTGACAGGCGCGTAGGCATGGGCGCTGGTCTAAGACTACGCTTCCTGAATTACGGTTTCTTGCCGGTGACGCAAATCCATCCCTTGTCGGGTTGCGTGAAGACCTGTACGTCGGAGAGGCCTGCTTGCTCGAGAAGCTCGCGGTGCTGGTCGGCGGTCAGGAGCTTGGCGCCGGCCTTTGGCAGATGTTTCTCGGCGAGCCGTGCCGCCGTTGTGGTGGCTCCGCAGTAGACTTCCGCGATGAGGACGAGCGTGCCTCCGGGCTTGAGCACGCGGCTGAGCTCGCGCGTGTCATTGGGCGGATCGGGCCACCAGAAGTGGGTCTCGATCGCGGTGATCAGGTCGAAGAGGTTTTCGGGAAACGGTAGCTGCGAGACGGAGGCTTCGCGGATGTCGACGCGGCCGGCACGGATAAGTTCCGCGTTGGTCTGTTTGGAGACGGCTACACTCTCGCTGGAGAAGTCGATGCCGTAGACCTTCCCGCCGGATGCCATCGCTGCAAGCTTGCTGAGGGTGCGTCCGCCGCCACAGCCTGCGTCGAGCACCATGTCGTTTGGGTGGACCGTGATGTGGGTAAGGCCCCAATCGGTCACGCGAGAATGCCGCTTGTTCATATTCCGGAGCACAAGGCGGCCCAGGAAACCGTGGGGTTTAAGGCACTGATTGGGCAAGGAGATCCTCCGCGCAGGACACACTCAAGTGTGCCACGCGCGATCGGGCCTATTGGCCGTACTCGAGAAGAGCGAAGAGGAAGATCCAGAGCAGGCCCATCGCGTGCCAGTACCAGACGGTGGCGTCGACGGCGACCTGACGTGTTGTGAGCTGCCGCGAGCGGGCGAGGAAGGTAAGTGCCGTGACGAGCGCAGCGATGCCGAGGAAGAGGTGCGCCGCATGCGCGACGGTGATGAGGTAGAAGAAGTGGCTGCTCGCGTTGGAGTTGAAGAAGACGTGCTGCGCGGCGAGCTGGGTCCAGGCGATCCACTGGCCGGTGAGGAAGAGCGCGCCCAGCGCGAGTGTGGCCGAGAGCCAGATGGCGGCACGGCGTGAGGTGGGGCGGCCGAAGCCGAACCACTCGTCCATCAGGTCCGTTTCCCGGAACATGCTGCGGCGCGCGATCTCGGCGCAGACGGAGCTGACGACGAGCACGGCGGTGTTGAGCCAGAGGATGGATGGGATGGAGGTGGGCAGCCAGTCGTTGATGTAGCGGCTGTAGGCGTCGAAGTGTCCGCTTGTCTTGGCGACGAAGAAGACGCTGACGAGCGCGATGAAAAACATGAGGTCGCCGCCGAGGGCGAAGAAGAGACCTACGCGTGCACGGGAGAGGCGCTCGCGCGGGCCGCGGCGTCCCTGGGGGCGATCACTCCAGTTATCGCCATCACCATTGCCGCCGGTGCGCTTGTCAGTTGGCGGACGACGGCCAGAGCCGCTGTCACCTTCACCAAGGTCACCGGGACGGCCGGGGCGCCGAGGCTGGTAGATTCCCGGAGGTGTAAGGATCGTCGGCATAAAACTCTTTGGATGCCGGAATCAGCCCGCAGTTTCAGATTACTCCCGTTCCGGGTTCGATGGTTGTGGAGGCTCCCATTGCGGAATGAAAGTAAGGCCGTCGTCGGAATAATGGCATGGACGCTGGTAGACGACAGGGGTGGGAAGGTCAGGGGAGGGTTCGAGCAGGGCGTGAGGTGCCCATTCCATGGTCGTGGCGGACCATGGGTTGGCCGATGTGATGGGGGCTGATCGCAGGGTTCGGATCAGGTTGAAGAGGAAGAGGAACTGGGCGAGGCCGAGGGCGAAGGCTCCGCCGGTGATGTGGATCTGGATGGCGGCGTGCGACGCGAGGAGCGCCTGCGCGGGCGGGTTGAGGCCGGTAAGCTGCGCGTAGTGGCGGGGCTCGCCGGCGAGGCCGGCAAAGTACATGGGAAGAAATGTCGTGTAGGCGAGGACGAGCGTCAGCCAGAAGTGCCACTTGCCGAGTCGCTCGGAGAGCAGGCGGCCGCCCGTGAGCAGAGGGAACCAGTAGTAGGTCGCACAGAAGAGGCCGAAGACCGCGGCCATGGCCATGATGAGATGGAAGTGGCCGACGATGAAGAAGGTGTTGTGGAGGTACTCGTCGAGAATGGGCTGCGCGACGATGATGCCGGTAAGGCCGCCAGAGACGAACAAGGAGACGAAGCCGAGGGCGAAGAGCATCGGGGTGGCGAGGAGGGGCCGGGCGCGCCAGGAGGTCGCAAGCCAGCTGAGAACCTTGGCGGTGGCGGGTACGGCGATGGCGAGCGAGGCGGCGGCGAAGGCGGATCCGGCGAAGGGGTTGAGGCCGGCGACGAACATGTGGTGTCCCCAGACGAGGATGCCGAGCAGGCCGATGGCGAGCGTAGTCAAGATCATCAGGCGGTAGGCGAAGACGCGGCGGCGCGAGAAGTTCGCGATGACCATCGACGTAAGACCCATGCCGGGGAGGATGGCGATGTAGACCTCAGGATGTCCGAAGAACCAGAAGAGATGGAGCCACAGCAGCGGTGAGCCAGTGCCGTGACGCGACACGAGTGTGGCGTTGATGACGTCGGCGCGCGGGATGAAGAAGGCGCTGCCGAGGTGACGGTCGCAGAAGAGAAGCACGATGGCTGCGAGGAGAACGGAGAACGCAGGGACGGCGAGCAGGGCGGCGGTGAACCATCCCCAGACCGTGAGCGGGACGCGGCGCCAGGTCATGCCGGCGCAGCGGAGCTTCACAATCGTGGTGAGCATGACGACGGCGCCGATAGTGCCGCCGATCCCGAAGAGAGCAATGCTGGCGAGCCAGAGGTCCTGGCCGAGGCCTTCACCGGGGCCGGCGAGTGCGGAGACGGAGAGCGGAGGGTAGGAGGTCCAGCCGGCGATAGGCGACCCGCCGGGGACAACGAATGCGCAGAGCAGAACGACGAGCGCGGCGGCGGTGATCCACATGCCGAGGGCGTTGAGTCGCGGGAAGGCCATGCGGCGCGCGCCGATCTGAGCGGGCAGGATCAGGTTGCCGAAGCCCGCCTGCGGCGCAACTGTGAGCACGAAGAAGAGCATCAGCGTGCCGTGCATCGTGACGAGCGCGAGGTACTCTTCGGGCAGAATCGGGCCGTGCAACGGCACGCTCCAGTTGGGCCACGAGAGATGAAGCCGCATCAGCCAGGAGAGGATGGTTCCGGCGATGACCGCGACTGTGGCGATGGCGAGATAGCCGAAACCGACATTGCGATGGTTTGCGGAGAAGATCGCGCGGGCGACACGATGGACTCGCGCGGGTGAGCTGCGCACGTTCTGCGAGGGCGCGCTCATTGCTGGGCCTCGGGCGATTGCTCTTGCTCCTGCTGATGGAGCCACTGGTCGAACTGCGCGGCGGGGAGGACGCGGAGCATCGCCTGCATGCGGTAGTGGCCGAGGCCGCAGACCTGGGTGCAGAGGATGGCGTAGTCGCCGGGGCGTTCGGGAGTGAAGTGGATGTGTTGCGTCTGGCCGGGGACGGCGTTCTGCTTGAGGCGCATCTCGGGGATCGCGAAGCCGTGAATGACGTCGACGGCGCGGAGGCTGAGGTCAACCTCGCGACCGGCGGGGAGAACCAGTTGCGGCCGGACGATGTCGTCAGCGCCGTGGGGATCGGCGGGGTCGAGGCCGACTGGGTTGCCCTCGGCGGCGGAGACGAGCTCATTGCGGGCGCGGCCGAAGGTGGCATCGGCGCCGGGGTAGCGGAAGTACCAGGCGAACTGCAGGCCGGTGACCTCAACCTGCAGGGCATCGGGGGCGGCGCCGGTGTAGCGCTGCTTTGCCCAGAGGGAGTTCGCGCGAGTGCCGAGGAAGAGAAAGACAGCGGCGAAGGCTGTGAGTGGAAGGTACTCGAGCGTGAGCTTATGGATGGGCCGGTGCGCGCGGCGGTGAGAGACGACGCCGAGCACGAGCAGGATGTTCGCGAGTGCGAAAAGGCCTAGGGCGATCCAGAGGTTCAGCAGCAAGTGAGAGTCCAGCGTGTGGCCGTGCTGCGCGGCGTCGGCGGGGAGGTGCCAGAAGCGGAGAGGAATGGCGGATGCCATCATGACGGAAGGATACCTGCACCGCACTGGGCATTCGTTCCTGAACCAGAGCCAGACTCGTGAGCAGACCCTTTTCATGCGCTCCAAATGTGCAGGCGCCAATTGTCTTTATTTATTGATAGAGACGTGACAACAAGCATCACAGAGGAGCGTAGCGCTTGCGACGAGTCGGTAAGGAAAGTGAGGCGCTTATGCTCAAAGTACGTACAGCCTTGGCAATTGGAACCCTGCTCCTCCTGAGCGGCGCGGGAACCAGCTGCTTCGCGGATACCATGACATTCGTAGCCACGATGAACGGATCGGCGGAGACTCCTCCCAATGCTTCCATGGGGACAGGGGCCGCCATTGTGACGCTCAACGGCGACATATTGACGGTATTCGAAACGTTTTCAGGGCTTTCGGCTCCCGCCAGCGCAGCGCACATCCATTGCTGCCAACCTCCGGGGACTGCTGCTCCGGTGGTCGTACCCTTCAGCGGATTTCCGCCGGGGACCTCAGGAAGCTTCACGGGAACCTTCGATTTGAGCACCTTTCCCTTCGGCGGCGGACTCAATGAGGCGACGTTCGTGGCAGGACTCGAAAGCGGATTGGCCTACGTGAATATCCACGATGTGAATTTTCCGGGAGGCGAGATACGGGGGCAGTTGGGCCTGGCGCCGGAACCCTCGAGCCTCCTGCTGGCGGGTACAGGCCTGCTGGGAGCCCTGCGCTTACTGCAGAGAAGAAAGCGGGCATAGGCGAAGACCATCTGAAGCTTCTCGTTCATACGCGAGGCTGTGACTCGACTCGGACGATGTCGAGGAAGAGTTCGTGGACTCGGCGATCGTCGGAGAGCTCGGGATGAAAGGTGGCGGCGAGCATGCGGCCGGAGCGGACGAGGACGGGGTCGTCGTCGCGGCTGGCAAGGACCTCGACGGCGGGGCCGAGGCGGCTGATGCGCGGCGCGCGGATGAAGACCATCTCCATGGGACCGCCGGGGAGGATGGTTTCGGCGTGGAGGATGACGGAGTCGTTCTGGCGGCCGTAGGCGTTGCGCTGGACGTCGATGTCGAGGACGCCGAAGCTGCGCTGCGGAGGGTTGGCCACGTCCTTCGCGAGGAGGATGCAGCCGGCGCAGGTGCCGAAGACCGGTTTCGTACGTACGAATGTATCGAGGACCGAGTAGAAGCCGGCGCGTTCGAGGTGCTTGAGAAAGGTGGTGGACTCGCCGCCGGGGATGACGAGCGCGTCGAGGATAGCGAGCTCTTCGGGCTTGCGGATGAGATGCGCGGAGGCGCCGAGCTCGGCGAGGCGTTTTGCGTGGACGTCGAATGCGCCTTGCAGGGCGAGGACGCCGATAAGAGGGGTGTGCGGCATCAGGTTGATTGTATTGCGAGGGCGTGCGTCAGCCGAGCTCTTGGCGCCGTGGCTCTTGCGCGAGACCCTGTCGAGGTTGTTCGTTCTCTGCAGTGCGATGTCCGAAGAGTTGGGGCAGAGGCGGAAGTTCTTTTGTACCGAACGGCCCCACAGCGGGTTTGAGAGCGATGTATGACGTGCCAGCCCATGCGATGGGGTACAATTCGCACGCGACAATAGGGTAGATAGACACGGCTCCGCAGAGTAGATAGACACGGCTCCGCGTCACGGTGCGCTGTTTGGCTGGCGGAAAGCAGCCGCTGTCTGGTGTGGCGTCGCATGCCCAGGCGCTTGCCGGCACGGGCCTTTGGTTGGGATCGCCTGCTGAGCTCCTCTTTTTGGCGCGAAAACAAGACTGCCGTACATAGCCGTGTGCGAAAAGCGCACCGGCTACCTTTCCGCGTGGAAACCGCACAGTGTGGAGACCACAGGTCTGGGTACCGCAAGACTCAGTCCGTCGGAGGGCCTTCCACGCTTTTCCCACGAATGAATGGAGCTCGATATGAAAGCCAAGCTGGTCACTATCGCAGTGACATTAATCTTCATGTTTGGACTTAGTGGAAACATGCAGGCGCAGGATCTCTCCGGACCGCCGGCGCAAGTCTGTGAAGCAACGGATAATCTGGCGACGGTTTTCCCGGGCCTTACTCTCACCCATGATGCCTGCGTCCTCATCGTGAATGACTTCCAAAAGTTCAATGTATTTCCCGCGTCTGAATGCAAGTTCATCGAGGACAATGGGGGGCTTCAAGAAAGTGGATTCGACAATTTCGGGCAGTGCGTAAAATTTTGGGAGGCTATCTTTAGCCCAGGCCATCACATTTCAGCGACTGGGTTTGCCCTGACGCCACAGCAGGGCGTATACGGTCTGCCGTGGAAGTCCGGACCGCCAATGCCACTCGTGCACGAAAGACTGAACTGAGGATGGGGGAAACAAGGGGAGGCCCTGGAACCCCAGGGCCTTCGGCTTTGTGTTCAGCGTCGAGTGCCTACCGGGTGGGCTCGCCGCCGGTAGCAGCGCGGGTTTTCAACGTCCGAGGTACCCTTGCCAATCGTTCGTGGAGATGAGTATCGTTTCGCCGGGAGAAAAATCTTTGATGTTGACGTTGTTTGCTGTAGCGGCCTTTGCGATTTCAGTGCTCTTTGCGATGGGTGAGGTAGCGTATAAGCGGTCATTTCCCAAGGTGACCGGAGCATTTGTGGCGCTGTTCTCGGTGTTGCTGCTGGGAAGCGTGTTCGTGCACTGAAGCCGGACGGCTACATAGTGCTGATCCGCGGTTAACGATTCGTCGAAGATGAGGCGATTGCCGTCAGGGTCACGCAGGACGAACTCATTAACTCTTGATGAGCAGGGCTACCAACCGCGGGTTTGCATGCGGTCACGCTCTTCGATGCCGGCCGCGGCGAGCCCCTTCATCGTGCCGGTGATGGCTTCGCTGGCTTCGGCGACGATCTTGGGATCGTTGAAGTGCGTGGCGGCGAGCACGATGGCCTTGGCGCGGGAGACAGCTTCGGCGCGTTCCTCCTGCGCTTTGGCGATAGCAGCCTCGTAGTCTTTGTGGTTCGGGAAGGCGGAGTGATCCTTATCGACTTTGACGTCGAGCGGCGTGGCACCGTCCTTCATGAAGATGCCGGAGCCGACGAAGACGGTCTCGGCGCCGAGTTGCATCATCATCGCCGCGTCAGCTGGGGTGGCGATGCCGCCGGCCGAGAAGTTGGGCACGGGTAGCTTGCCGGTCTGGGCGACCATGCGGACGAGCTCGTACGGCGCCTGAAGGTTCTTGGCGGCGGCGTAGAGTTCGGTTTCGTCGAGTACCGTGAGAGCCTTGATCTCGCGCACGATCGTGCGCATGTGTGTCACGGCATGGACGACGTCCCCGGTACCGGGCTCGCCCTTGGTGCGGATCATGGCCGCGCCTTCCGCGATGCGACGCAGCGCCTCGCCGAGGTTCTTGGCACCGCAGACGAAAGGCGTCGTGAAGGCGTGCTTGTCGATGTGGTGCTGTTCATCGGCGGGCGTGAGGACCTCAGACTCGTCGATGAAGTCGACGCCGAGCTCCTGCAGGACCTGGGCCTCGACGAAGTGGCCGATGCGGGCCTTGGCCATGACCGGAATGGACACGGTGGCCATGATCTCCTTGATAAGCTTGGGGTTCGCCATGCGGGCGACGCCACCTTCGGCGCGGATCATCGCCGGGACGCGCTCGAGCGCCATGACAGAGACAGCACCCGCTTCTTCGGCGATGCGCGCCTGCTCGACGTTCATGACGTCCATAATGACGCCGCCCTTGAGCATCTCGGCGAGGCCGGTCTTGAGGCGGAGCGAGGGCGCGGAGCCGTTAGGGTTGTGACCGTTCTGGTGTGGCATAAGGAAACCTCGGCTGGCGTGGAGGACGCCAAGGAGTAGTTTACCGCGATTGCTCGGTCGGGATTCTGATATGGTGACGAGCGGTAAAGCTGGGCCTGTCAGGCGGGCGTTTGCTAAAAGCCAGGGAGGTGACCGATGCAGGCTACCGGATGGGCAGTGCCGATCGATGGCGGCGCGTGGGCGCGAACGATCGCCGACGTTTACATGCTGTGGTTTACGTTCCTGGTGTCGTCGAACATTGTGGCCGCGAGCTGGTGGTTTGCGAGGGCGCCGGAGACGGTCGTGCGGTCCATCATGCTGACGCCGGTAAGCTGGGCGATGATTGTGACCGATCTGCTCACGGCCGCGATGACGTTTGTGGTGGCAGCAACGGTGAAACCGTGGGCTCCGCCAAGCTTTGAGGCGCTGATCAACGGCGCGGGAATCGCCAACGCGATTGTGGTGATCGCCTTCGCGGTGGTGTGGTACCTGGGCTGGTCGCACTGGCGACACCGTGAACGCACAGCCGCGGGCTTTCGGACGAAAGGGAGTTAAGGTCTACCGATAAAAAGCTTGCTCACTGCATACCCGGGCCGCCCTGCGGCGGAGCGCCGGGGATTGTGATGTCGAGCGGCGTGACCGGGCCGAGCTGCTTCAGCGGTGGCGTGATCTCGGAGTCATTGCCGACAACGACGATCGCGAGCTTTTCAGGCTGCACGTACTTCTGCGCGACCCGCGCCACATCGGCAGAGGTCACCTTTTCGATGCCCACACGATAGCGCTCGAGGAAGTCTGGCGGATAGCCGTAGACTGCGAGCGTGACCTGCTGGCCAAGCACCTTCTCGGGCGAGTCGTAGTTGAAGATGAAGCTGTTCAGCAGATCGTCCTTGGCCTTGCGGAGCTCCGCTTCGGTGGGCGGATCGGTGCGGAGACGACGGACCTCGTCGAGCGTGGCCTTGGTAGCGGCGTCGGTCGAAGAGCTCTTCGTGCCGAGCCCGACGGCGAAGAGGCCGGGGTGATCATAGGCTGCACCGAACTCTCCGCCAACGTCATACGCGAGCCCAAGTTTCGTGCGGACGTTCTGCACGACACGCGAGCCGAAGCCGCCGGAGAAGACCTCGTTCATCACGCTGAGCGCGTAGAAGTCCGGATTGCGCTCCTCGGTGCCGAGACCGACCATGTAGACGTTCGACTGGTCCACGTCACCCTTGTTCGCGAAGTAGATGCCGGGCTTGGGTTCGTTGAAGTCGATCTTTAGCTCGGGAAACTGCGTGCCCTGCGGAATGGGTGAGAAGGCAGCGCGGAGCTTCGCCTCCATCTCCGGGATTTTGAAGTCGCCGATGACGCCGACGATGAGATTGGCACCGACGACAGTGCGCTGGTGCCAGGCCTTCAGGTCGTCGAGTGTGACGGCCGAAATGGTTGCGATCTCCGGGATGCGTCCGTAGGGGTTTGTTGGGCCGTAGGCAATCTGGATCGCCTCGCGGCTGGCGATTGCCGAGGCGTCGTCGTTGCGCCGAAGGATCCCGGTGAGCTCGCTGCGCTTGGCGAGATCGAGTTTCGACTGCTGGAAGTCAGGGTGCAGCAGCAGGTCCATCGCCGTGGCGAAGACCGAATCGAAATCCGTGCCGAAGCTGTTCCAGCTCACGTAGGTGGATGCCTGTGCGCCGCCGGTTTCGACGCTGGCGGCCTTGGCAGCGAGCTGGTCGTCGAGCACATCGCCGGAGGTTGTGGCGGTGCCGCTGGTGCGCCAGGCATGCCCGTAGAGCCCGACAAGGCCGACCTTCTCGGCGGGCTCGTCCCGGCTGCCGCCGCGAATGCGCACGAAACCCGTGATGAATGGCAGTTCGTGGTCTTCGACGAGGAAGAGTTCGACGCCGTTTGGCAGAGTGACTCGCGTAGGCTCAGCGGGTTTGAAGGCGCCAAGCGGCGGGATGGGAATCGACTTCCATGGCTGCGACCCGGGGCGGTTCTGCATCGGCTGCGCCGTCTGGGCCGGAGTGATGGCTGGCGCGAGGAAGAACGCGAGCAAAAGCGCAGTCAAGAGGTGCGAGCGGATGATGGTCATTGCGCACCTCCGTTGCCTGCCGGAGCTTGTGGCTTCGTCGGTGGATTCGTGGTTGGTGCAGGCGTCGCCGGCTTGGTCGGTTCCGCGGGCTTCGGTTGCGGAGGCTGTGCGGGGGTTGTGCTCGGCGGCGGAAGCGGCGTGGTTGCTGGCGCCTTGGTTGCAGGTGGTGGAGGAGGCGCAACTGGCGGAGAGGGCGGCTGTGGGGCAGCGAACTCGATGCGCGCCGTTGTGCGGTTGGATTCGACGAAGGTCTGTTGCGCGACGCGGCGGATGTCAGCCTTGTTTACTGCGTCAATCTTCTGGAGCTCGCGGAACATCTCATGCCAGTCGCCATAGCGCGTCTGGTAGTCGGCGAGCATGGTGGCGAGGCTCGCGTTATCGCCAAGCGAACGCAGCAGGTCAGCGCGGGCTCGCGACTTGAAGCGCTCGAGTTCGGCGTCGGTCACGTCGGTTGTCTTCAGTTTGTCGAGCTCTTTGTGGATCGCGGGCGCCATCTCCTCGGCCGTGTGGCCCTGCATGGGTACGGCGTAGAAGGCGAAGAGGCCCGGATACTTCACACCGGGGAAGCCGCTGAAGCCTTCGGCGACAAGGGCGATGCGCTGGTCGCGAACCAGCGAGCGGTAGAGGCGCGACGTGCGGCCGTTCGAGAAGATGTCCGTGATCGCCTCGTAGACCGCGTCGTCCGGCGAGCGGTAGTCGGGCTTGTGGTAGCCCTCGAGATAGATGGGCTGCGTCGCCTCATGCATCACCACATCGCGCTCTGCGGTCTGCTTCGGCTCGACGGTGGTCATGCCCTGGGGCGCGGGGCCGGCGGGGATCGCACTGAAGTATCGCTCGAGCATAGGCAGTGCGGTCTTGATGTTGAAGTCACCGACCACCGCAACGACCATGTTCGACGGCACGTAGTACCTCTTGTGGAAGGCATCGGCCTCGGTGGCGGAGACCTGCGAGATCTCGGTCTCCCAGCCCACGCCGGGTGTGCCGTAGTGGTGGGCCATGTAGGCCGCGGCGAGGAACTCCTCGATCAGTCGCCCTTCGGGGGAGGAATTAACGCGCATGCGGCGCTCTTCCTGCACGACGTCGCGCTCCTTGTAGAACTCGCGCGCTACCGGCCAGCCGATACGGCTGGACTCAAGATAGGCCCACAGCTCGAGACGGTTCGACGGCATCGACCAGAAGTACTGCGTCGTGTCCTCGGCGGTGGATGCGTTGATGCCGGTCGCGCCGTTCTCTTCGGCGATCTCGGAAAACTGGTTCGGGATGACGTATTTCTGCGCAGCTTCGATCGCATCATCGAAGGCCTTTTTCAGCGAGGCCAGCTTTGCCGGGTCCTGCCCGACGCGCTTGCGGTACTCCGCGTCATAGGTCGGCATAAGCCTTCTCCACCTTGTCGAGCGCAACCTTTTCGGCGGCATAGTCAGAGGTGCCGATCTCGGTGGTGCCCTTGAAGGCGATGTGCTCGAACATGTGGGCCAGGCCGCTCTGGCCGCCCGGGTCGTTTGCCGAGCCTGCGTTCACCTCGGTGTAGAAGCTGAAGACTGGAGCCTCATGGCGCTCGCAGAGCACGAGTGTCAGGCCGTTCGGCAGCACCTTGACCGCCGTACGGGCCTCGAGGTTCTTCTCGAAGGGATCCTGTGCGTGGGAGCGGAGCGGAAGAGATGAGGTGAGTGCGAGCGCAAGCGCAAGTGCAGTAAGGCGGAGTCTCAAGATAGGCACGCGGGCGAAGGCCTCCTCCTGTCATCATAGACGTTACTTTTGAGAGTCTTGCAGATCCCAAGACACTCTGTATCCTGTTGGCGTCGAGGAACATCGCTTGAAATCATCTCGCCTGCTCGCGATTGGACTGGCGCTCGTCTGCCTCAATGCGCAGGCGATCATCATGCGGCACGACGTGCCGGACGATAAATACAAGGTGTCTGCGACGGAGTTTCCGGCGCTCGTCGACCTTCCCATCGAGGGTCATGGAGTACTGATTGCGCCCGCGTGGGTCGTTACGTTGGCCAGTGCCGTCGCGAACAAGGATATCCACGAGGTCACGATCAACGGCACACCGCGACCGGTAGCGCGCATCGTGCTTCATCCCGGTTATAAGCCGACACCGAAGGAATACTATTCGGGCGACGCGACTCCGCTCCTGCTCTTTGAGCGTGACCTCGATGACATCGCCATGATTGAGCTGAAGGATCCGGTTTCCGACGTTCCTCCTGCCCTGCTCTACCGCGGGGAGGACGAGCGAAATGAAGTGGTGGAGATCCTTGGCAAGGGGGCTACGGGAAACGGCCTCATTGGTCAGTATTCGACGTCGTCGTATCGGGGCGAACTGCACCGCGCCTACACAAGGGTCGAGAGCGCCGACGGCCACTGGATCAAGTTGCGGTTTCAGACCAAGCGCGAGGCGGAGCCGCTTGAGGGCATGCCCGGGAATGGCGATGAGGGCGGCCCGGTCCTGATGAAGGTGCACGGCACGTTGACCATGGTCGGACTCATGTGGAGGCTATACGCCGTTGGGAACCTCGCGAACTACCGGTACTTTGTGTACGAAGACGAGACCTACGAGGTTCGCATCTCGCACTACGCTCCATGGATTGACCACGTAATGGCGGGAGAAGCGGGAGATTAATTCAGATCGTCGCCTGCGGATCCACGTCGGCGAGATGCGCATGCTCCATCAGCCAATTCTGCGCCGCAAAGCCGCTGCCGTAGCGCGGCGCGCGAACGTAGCTGCCATCGGGCTGCATCAGGCGTGCCTTCGTGTCGTCGCGCAGGTAGGCCTCGAGGATCTCGTTACGCAGGCGGTTCGCGGAGGGCTCGTCAACAACAGGGAAGACGACTTCGCAACGCTCGTACAGGTTGCGCTGCATCCAGTCCGCGCTGCCGGAGAAGATCTCAGGCGAGTCGCCGTTCTGGAACCAGAAGATGCGGCTGTGCTCCAGGAACCGGCCCACGATGGAGCGCACACGGATGCGATCACTAAGTCCGGGAATGCCCGGCCGCAGTGTGCACATGCCTCGCACGATGAGGTCGATCTCCACGCCGGCCTGCGATGCTGCGTAGAGCGCATCGATCGTCTTGAGGTCGACCAGCGCGTTCATCTTGGCGATGATGCGTGCGGGCCGGCCGGCCTTTGCGTGCTCCGTTTCGCGTGCGATGAGCCCAAGGAAGTCCGTTGCCAGCGTGATCGGTGCGACCATCAGCGGGCGGTACGCCTCGGGACCCACGTCCCACTCGGCGGTCAGGTAGCGGAAGACTCGCTGTACTGCCTCGGTCAGTTCAGGCCGCGCCGTCAGCAGGCTGATGTCGGTGTAGAAGCGCGCGGTTGACGGGTTATAGTTGCCGGTGCCGAGGTGCGCGTAGCTGCGCAGCTCACCGTCAGCGTCGCGACGCACCAGCAGCGCGAGCTTGCAGTGCGTCTTGTAACCGAAGACGCCGTGGTAGACCTGCACGCCGGCGTCCTCAAGCTCACGCGCCCAGCGAATGTTTGAGGCCTCGTCAAAGCGCGCCATCAGCTCCACGACGACGGTCACGTCGATAGTCTGCGCTGCTTCCGTGAGCGCGCGGAAGATCGTTGAGTTCGCGCTGGTGCGGTAGAGCGTCTGCTTGATCGACACAACGTTGGGGTCGGTCGTGCCCGCCTCGATGAAATTCTCGACCGAACTGTAGCTGTCGTACGGATGATGGAAGAGCAGATCACGTTTGCGGAGCTCGTCGAAGATGTCGTTGGAGCCTTTGCTCAGGCGTCGCCTGTGTCCGTGAAACTCCGGGAATTTGAGGTCCGGCATCTTCAACGCGCTATAGAGGTCCACGAGGCGCGACAGATTTACCGGCGCGTCCGTTGGAAAGACCTGCCACGGGTCGAGGTCGAAGTTGACGCTGAGCCGCTCGACGATCTCCTCTGAAGCAGCGGAGTCAATCTCCATGCGCACGACGTCGCCCTTGCGGCGGTTGTGCAGCTCTTCGGCGACACTCTCCAGTACCGTGCGGCTCTCCTCTTCCTCGAGGTACAGATTGCTGTTGCGCGTGACGCGGAAGGCACCTATACCCAGCACGCGATATCCGCGGAACATCCGGTCGGCGTGCGCTCTGATGAGCTCATCAAGCAGCAGAAGATCATGCCGGCCGTTGCCGTTGGGCAGCGGGATGAGCGTCGGCAGCGAACGCGGAATGGTGATGACGCCAAGCGAAGGTGGCGTACTGGAGCGCGCGCGACGCTTCAGCTTCAGCAGTAGCGCGAGGCACAATGCTTTGTTCAGCACGCGAGGGAAGGGATGCGACGGGTCGATGGTTACCGGCGTCAGCAGCGGATCAACCTGCTCGTCGAAGAAACGCGTCGCGAAGGCTCGGTCCGTCTTCGACAGTTGACGCCACCGAACGATGCGAATGTGCGACTCCGCCAACGTCGGCGCGAGCCGCTGGTTCCACGCAAGCGCCTGTTCGTTCGTGAAGTCATGCAGATGCTTACGCAGTCGTTCAAGCCGCTGCACAAGCGTCAGGCCAGTGTCGTCGACCGCCTGGAACGAGCCGAGGTCCTCTTCAATCTGCTGCAGGATGCCGGCGACGCGGATCTCGATGAACTCGTCGAGGTTGCTGGCCGTAATGGCGAGGAACTTAACGCGCTCGAGCAGAGGGTTGGAGGCGTCGTCAGCCTCCTCCAGCACCCGGCGGTTGAACTCGAGCCACGTCTCATCGCGGTTCAGGAAGCGGCTCTCCAACGCGGGCGCAGTGGCTGGGACCCGCTTTTTTCGCGCAACCGGCCGCCGTCGAATCGCTGTCGCTCCCGCCGCCATACCTCCTTCAAGGGTAGCTCATGGCGCGCGGTGCGGATGTAAACGGAAGTAATTGAATGTGTTATCCGAAAGACGAAAGCCGCCAGTGAGGGCGGCCTTCGGTCATTGTGTAAGAAAGCGAGAGGTTACTGGTGACGATACATTTGCCAGCCCAGGTACTTGCTCGCCGCCTCGTAGATTGCACCCGCGGTGTGCGAGAAGTTCGCCGCGACGTGGTGCTCGAAGCCGTTCTCGCAGATGTAATGCAACAGCTTCTGCAGGTTGGGGATCTCGCACACGCCCGCGCCGCCGAAGGTGGTCAGCGGATCGTCGGTGAAACGGCCCTCGCCGACGTAACCTGCAATCCGGCCCTCGAGGTCGATCGTAGAGAAGCGCGCGAAGCTCATATCGCCGGCCTTCACGGTGCCGTCCAGCGTGCCGTGCGTGTTCTCCTTGCCCACGGTGCCCGCGATGATGAGCTGGTAGTCCATCTTCACGCCCGGCTTGAAGAAATGCTTGGGAAGATTTGAACAATGGAAACATACGGCCTTGTTCGGGTCATCGCCGTAGTTGTTGTTCCAGTCCAGCAGGGCCGACGGCGTCTCGCTCGCGAGCGAGAGCGCATGCATCGAAAGCGTGCCCAGCGTATCCACCTCGCATGCCGAGGGAATGAGCTTCTCGCTCATCATCGACATCACGGTGCAGGGAACGACGCCGAAGAACTCCTCCATCGAGGTCCAGCACTGCACCGACGAGATGGTCAGTTCGTGCGAACTCATCCACTTGTCGATGACGACGCCGAGCTTGGACATCTTGATCAGTGCATCTTCGGGCGTACTGTTCGTGGGGATGTAGCTCTTGATGGCCGCGAGTTTCTGCTGCACAGCATCGTCGTTGTCCTTCAGGCGCGAGATGCCGCCGAAGACCTCAGACAGATCGAGCGTGTCCACGGTGATGCCGGAGCGCTCCAGCAGTTTCTCCGAGTAGCGCACGGTGTTGAAGGCGGCAGGACGCGCGCCGATCGCGCCGATGCGGAGGTTGCGGAAGCCGCGCACGATGCGACACACAGCCGCGAACGAGGCGAGGTCGGCCTTGAATTCGGCGGAGTCCACAGCCTCCGTGTGCAGCGTCGTCAGCGTGTAGGGGATGCCGTACTGCTTGAGGTTGTTGCAGATCGACATCTTGCCGCAGAAGCTGTCGCGGCGGAATGCGATACCCATCTTGCCGGGCGAGTCCGGCGTGGCCTGGATCAGCACGGGCACGCGCAGGTCCGCAAGGCGGAGCGTGTCGGCCAGGCCGCGTTCTTCGCCAAAGTTGGGCAGCGTGATGATGATGCCGTCGATCTCGTTGGCGTGCTTCTTGAAGAGCTCGGCGCAGCGCTTGGCGTCCTCGTAAGTCTCGACGGCGCCGTGCGCAGTCTCTTCCGGCGACAGCACGATCGGCTTGATGCCGGCGGCTTCGAGCGCGCGCAACAATCTCAAGACGGCCGCTGGTGGCAAGGTGGCTGGGGAAGAAGCCGCGGTTGCCAACCACGACTCCCATTGTCATCTGTCTACCCATACTGCTCCGCACTCCTGATTAGACTCTTGATTAGTGCGGCGATGCGCCGCGTTGAAGATCTCTTTCGCCCTTGCTCAGGCGACATCCTTGTCGCCCGGACGCGGACGGAAGCGAATCGTGTAGAAGGCCCCAAAGAGTACGAGCAGCAAGCCCCCACCAGAAGGTGGGGTGTAACTCGTGCAGTACGGTTCCGGGCTCGTGGCCGCCGAACCACTCCCACGCGCCGTACGGGAACAGCACGATCCCGTAGAGCAGCGTCATGACGCCAACGAAAAACCAGATGGAGAGCGACTCACCACGTCCTGTGCCTTGTGCCATGGAAAACTCCCGATATTTGAATCTTATGCTGTTTAACGCCTTGTTTGTGGTCCAGAAATATCAGGGCCCGGCAGAGCGCGATCTGCCCGTTTCCTTACCAGAAAATAATGTTGAGCACGACGAAGACTACCGCCACGATGCAGGCCCAGAAGATCGGCTTCTGCCAGATGGTCGTCGCTCCATCATCCGGGATGACGGTTGCACCATAAACGAGGCCATTGAGCTCTGACTCCGGCCGCGGCTTCGTCATGTAGCTGACGATGACCGTGACGCCAACGCAGATCAACCAGCTCCACAGCGCGCGGAACATGTCATTCGCCATCGGCTGCGCGTCGCGCGAAAGTGCGATGTGTGCCAAAGCATCGGCCTTGTGCGCTGCCGTGCCGAAGTTGGTGTAGATCCACATGCTGATCGGACGACACCGTACCGGCCAGCAGCCCCAGGAATCCGCCCCAGTTCGTGGCCCGCTTCCACAGCATGCCCAGGATGACCGTTCCGAACAGCGGAGCGATGAAGAAGCTGAACAGCGCCTGCACGTAGTCCATGATGGACGCGGCGTTCATCACCAGGTAGGCCGTGCCGATCGAGATCAGCATGCCGACGACGGTCGACCAGCGGCCCATCAGCACGTAGTGCTTGTCCGGGCGCGCTTGTTCATGTACGCGCCGTAGATGTCGTAGGTCCACACGGTCGAGAACGCCGAGACGTTGCCGGCCATGCCGCTCATAAAGCCCGCCACCAGCGCCGTGATGCCGAGCCCAAGCAGACCCGGACCGCAGTAGCGGATCAGCATCAGCGGCAGCACCTCGTTGTAGCTGTACGGGTGCGCCGCGTCGACCTGGTTCTCACCGACAAGATGAATCAACTGATGCGTGTGCGGATCGCGCAGAACGCCCAGCGCCAGCAGACCCGGGACGATGACGATGAGCGGCACTGCCATCTTGAAGGCCGCACCGAGCACCGGAGCCATCTTCGCCGCGCGCAGATTGTGCGCGCTCAGAACGCGCTGCACGACAAGAAAGTCGGTCGTCCAGTAGCCGAACCAGATGATCGCGCCCAGGCCAAAGACGATGCCGACCCAGTTGATGCCCATCGGGTTGTCTTTGAAGTGGCCCAGCGTCGACCACATGTGCGTGTAGTTCGTGTTACCGACGTTGACGGCGATCTTCGCCTTCAGGTTCGTCCATCCGCCGGCCTCGATGAGGCCAAGGATCGGGATCAGCGCCGCACCGGCCCAGATGAGGATGAACTGCAACACCTCGTTGATGATGGCCGAGCGCAGGCCGCCGAGCATGACGTAGAGCGCGACCGTCGCCGCGCCCACCCAGATGGAGAAGTTGATGTCCCAGCCAAGGATGACCTTCATGACCAGCGCCATCGCGTACATGTTCACGCCGGACATCAGGATGGTCATGAAGCCGAAGGAGATCGCCGCCAGCCCGCGCGCGCCCTCGCCGAAGCGCAGTTGCAGGTAGCCGGGCACGGAGTGCGTCTTGGAGATGTAATAGAACGGCATCATCACGATGCCGAGGAAGAGCATCGCCGGAATCGCGCCGATCCAGTACCAGTGCGTGGCGAGGATGCCGTACTGATACGCCGAGCCCGCCCACCCCATCAGCTCGAGCGAGCCGAGGTTCGCCGAGACGAAGCTGAGGCCCGCGATCCATGCGGTCATCTCGCGGCCGGCGAGGAAGAACTCTTCGCTGGTATTCGTCGAGCCCTTCACATAGAAGCCGATGAAGACGACGACTGCAAAGTAAAGCAAGGAGGATGATGATGTCCACCGGCGAAAGATGTGTAAGTTGCCGGTTCTGGAGGAACAGCATCGCTGCCAATGACTGCATGGATCACCCTTGTTGCGGCCGCGGACGCAGCAAACGTCCGGGGCGGCTTTCTTTGTGCCCGCGAAGAATCTCCACTAAAGTACATGAGATGAAAGGCTTCGGGAACGCTGCAACTATACAGCATGGTTACCAGAATTCACCAGCAACAAGCACATGGTATGTCGCAACGCGAACTGATGGGATTCTTTGCGAAAAATGCTGGCAATTGCATCCCCGATGCCCCCGGCCCGGCATCCTGCGTCAAACAGATGGAATGCGGAGGAAAAGCGCGATGAAAGCAAAGAACCTGTTTCTGGGGGTTGCGTTGGGGATGTTTGCCCTTGCACCGGCCAGTGCCCTGTCCCAGACCGCTGGCCAGGATATGAAGAACGCCGGTCACGACACGGCCGATGCCAGCAAGAAGGTGGCGAACAAGACCGCCAACGGGACCAAGACGGCAGCAAAGGATACCGAGCACGGCACCAAGGTGGCGGCCAATAAGACAGCCGAGGGTACTAAGACAGTAGCCCACGACACGGCACATGGCACGAGCGTCGCCGCACATAAGACAGCCGAGGGAACCAAAACGGCCGCTCACGACACCGCGCATGACAGCAAGGTCGTCGCACACAAGACGGAGCAGGGAACCATGACCGCCGCGCATGAGACCGTACACGGAACGGAGGTCGCTGCCCATAAGACCGGGGAAGCGGGCGAGACTGTCGGCCACGACACGGTCCACGGTACAAAAAAGGCGGTCCACACAATCGACGGGAAGCCGGAGAGCGAAACGAATCAGCCGCGCTAGCGCCACTTTCAAAGATGTTGGGCTGACGAGATAAGCGCTGGCTCCGCAGCCGAGGCTATTGCTTTATCCGCGAAGATCAGGTCCGAACAACTCGCCACCAGCGCGATCCAGAAGAGGTCTGCGCCCAACAGGTGCAGCACCTGCAGCACCGACCGGCGCGAGCGCAACCGTGTCTGCCACGCCCAGCACAATCTGAAGTGACAACAGTGCCCCGATCCACCATGCGGCGCTGTGCGAAAGGTGGCGGCACAGCACAATCGCCGCGACGAGCGCCAGTAGGGCTGCCGCAGGATGGAGCCATCGCATGTGCACTAGCAGCGGAGCGTTCGCCGCGAAGTCCTGCGCGAGCCCTTCTCGCAAGGACGGTGAAGGGAAGAGAGTATCGGCCAGCGCCGCCACTGATCCGGTAGCGCCCGTCAGAATCGTCAGCGCCAGCGTCACCCACGCTAGTCGTCCGCGCCCGCCCCGGACTTCCCGCGGCGGACGAACCTCGCAACCACCACCACGTCAGCGTCAGAGCGGCCATCAGCAGCATTGTGTTCGTGAAGTGGACGCATTGCACGACCACGCGCATGTCCGAAGTGTTGCGGTCCACATATCCACCCAGCACCAGCACCGCGCCCAGCAGCGCCTCGGTGACCAGCAGAACGCCCGACCACACCGCCGCCTTGCGCGCGCGATCGCCCCGCCGTCTTGCAACAAAGGTCCACGAAATAAGAGCCGCGACCAGCACCGTGCAGATGCCGCTCATCGACCGGTGCGTGAACTCGATAATCGTGGCGATACGCGGATGATGCGGGAAGAAGTCGCCGTTGCACAGCGGCCACCGATCGCCACATCCTGCGCCCGAACCCGTTGCACGCACCACCGCTCCCCACAGGATCACCAGGATCATGAAGCCGAGCACTGCCGCGGCGTAAGCGGCAAGAGCTCGGTTTGTACGCTGTGGCTGTGCAAGACTCATGCTTTGATTGTACGAGCGCGGAAAACGAATAGACCCAGACGGCTAGATGCGCCGCTTTTCATGCGCGAGCACGCTGTTGCGCCTTGCTCAGCAGCCGCAGATGATTGCGTCCCCAGCCACAAATGATCTCGAGCACCGGCACCAGGGTCATTCCATACTTCGAGATGGAGTAGCGCACACACGGCGGCACCGTCTTCTCCTGCCGCCGGATCAAAATGCCGTCCTGCACGAGCTCCTGCAGATGCCGAATCAGCATCCGCTCCGTAATGTCCGGAATACTGCGGCGCAGCTCGCTAGTGCGCATGGGGCCGTCCGACAATCTCCACAGAATCGTGCCCTTCCATCGCCCGTCAATGACCGAAAGCATCGCGTCGATAGGGCACTCAGACATCTCTTTCTTCGAAACCGCCATGCCTTATTCTCCTTTGCAGTCAGGTACGCATACACTGACAAATTTGTCAGTACAAACATCTGAGTCAGTGTAATTCTTAGCGCGTCTCACAGTCGGGAGGGAAGAAATGATCTTTCTGGATATTGTGACTGACGGTCTGCATCGGCCTGCTCATCGGCACAGAATTTGCGGTGTCGGTATTCATCAACCCAATCCTGCAGCGGCTCGACACTGGCACGCGGATGAAGGCCATCAGCTTCTTTGCGAAGAGGCTCGGCACTGCGATGCCGTTCTGGTACGCGCTGAGTCTTTTGCTGCTAATCGCTGAAGCCGCACTTCGCCGTCAAGGTAACAGCGAATCGCTATTAATCACAGCAAGCGCGCTTTGGCTCGCCGTGATCCTGCTGACGTTGATCTTCCTTGTGCCTATCAATAACCGCATGATGCGCCTCGACTCTAGCTCCCCAGCGGAAGCCTCGTTGCAGCAGCACAAGACCTGGGATCTGCTTCACCGCGGACGCGTCGCGATCCTGGCAATGTCCATGATTTGCTTTCTGCTGGCAGTTCTTCGCTGAAAACCTGTGCGAGATCTTCAGTTGCCCGCGAGCTCGCGCGCGCGCTCAGTCGCCCGTTTCACCGCCTTGATGAGTGTTACGCGCAGGCCACCCTCTTCAAGCTCGAGGATGCCGTCGACGGTGCAGCCAGCCGGCGTCGTGACCTCGTCCTTCAGCAACGCTGGATGCGATCCGGTTTCGAGCACCATCTTCGCCGCACCATAGGCAGTCTGTGCTGCGAGTTGCGTCGCAATCTCACGCGGAAGCCCCACATTCACGCCGGCCTCAGCAAGCGATTCGAGGATGATGTACAGGAACGCCGGACCAGAACCGGACAAGCCGGTAACCGCATCCATGTGTTTCTCATCGACCACTACGGTGCGACCGACCGTCGCGAAGATCTTCTGCGCAAACGCAAGCTGCTCGTCCGTTACGAAGCGGCCGCGACACAGCGCCGTGATGCCTGCGCCGAGCATCGCCGGTGTATTGGGCATCGCCCGAATCACAGCAGGCGATCCACCAACAGCCTCTTCGATGGCTGCGGTCTTCACCGACGCAGCGATTGAGATCAGCAACGCGCCGGGCTTGAGCAATGCGCTAATCTCGCGCACGAGCTGGACAACCTGCGTGGGCTTGACCGCAAGCAGAACGATGTCTGCTCCTTCGACAGCACGGCGATTGTCAATCGTTACGGTGAGACCAAACTGCTTGGTGAGTGCCTCTGCACGAAGCTCGTGTGCCACCGTCGCCGCAATCTGCTCCGCGGTGAAGAGGCCGCTGCGCAGGAATGCCTGCAGGAGGATGCCGCCCATCTTGCCGGCGCCAAGCACTGCAATACGAAGTCCCGTAGTGATGTTCTGCTCTGACTGTTTCGAGCTCATGCTCGAAGGCTATCAGAGCTCGAGCGCAGAGGCTGAGCCTGTTAGCTGGCCAGAAGCGCCAGGGGACTCGATCCGCCCGCGACCGACGCCGCATCCAGCATGCGATAGAGCGTCGAGCGGCTGATGCCGAGCACCTCCGCCGCACGCAGCTTGTTGCCGTTGCAGCCGATGAGCACCGCGCGAACGTGTTCCTGCACAACGTGATCCAGCGGCACCATGCGCACGGAAACCTCTGCTGACTCCGTTTCAGCACGGACCTCGGCGATTGCGGCGTGCAGATCAGCGGACGTGAGCGCACCCTCGCAATGCTCGAGCATCCATGCGATCGCCGAGCGAAGCTGATCGAGATTGCCGGGCCACGTGTAGTCGTTAATGGCTGTAAGGAATGCAGGGTCGACTGAGGGAATCGTTCGGCCCTGGCGTGTCGCTTCGGCTTGCAGGAACTGGTGCGTGAGCAGCGGAATGTCCTGCACGCGCTCGCGCAGCGAGGGAATCTGGAGCCGTAGAGAACCGAGGTTAGCGAAGAGCTCGCCGTTGAAGGTTCCCGCGCTCACCAGGGGGCGAAGATCCACGCCTGTCGAGGCGACGATTGCAATGCGGCGGTGACGGCGCAATCTCAAAAGCCGCATTACCACCTGCTGGCTGGCAGGCGAGAGGCGGTCGACATCGGTGAGGAAGAGGGCGCCACGGGGGGCGTTGCCGAAGAGGGCGCCGGGGTGGCGGAGTTGGCGATCGGCGTCGGCGGAGCGGATGCGGATGAAGGGCGTGCCGGCGAAGGGGGAGAGATCGTGCAGGGCCTGCGCGACGGCGTCGGCTCCGCAGCCGGGCTCGCCGGTGAGCAGGGCAACGCGGAAGTGTGGAGCGAGGAGGCGCAGCTGCGACCAGAGACGAGCCATCGCCGGGCTGGGGCCAATGAGGCGCTGAGCGTCAGGACGCGGCTCGGACGAAGCCTGTACGACGACGGGACGGAACGGTGTGACGGTGAACGCCTGGGGCGATGAACTCATACACGTGTTCCATCGGCGCACAGGCGCAGAGCTTGAGAAAAGGTTGTGGAAAAAGTTAGAGGGGTGGACAGGAGTCCACCCCTCTTGCGTATCCAGTCGAGGCTTAGACCGCGGAGGTCGCGCAGTAGGCGTCGAAGGCGCGGGTGAGTTCCTGGGCGATGGCGGGGGCGGTGGAGGTCTCGATGGCGGAGCGCTGCATCAGGTAGACCAGCTGGCCGTCGCGGAGGATGGCGATGGCGGGTGAGGTAGGCGGCTGGCCCTGGAAGTAGCTGCGGGCACGCTCGGTAGCCTCACGGTCCTGACCGGCGAAGACGGTGATCGCCTGGGCGGGCTTGGTGGAGTGCTGGAGGGCGAGGCGGACGCCGGGACGCATCTTGCCGGCGGCGCAACCGCAGATGGAGTTGACCACGACCATGGTCGTTCCGGGCTGCTTGAAGGCGTTGTCGACGTCTTCTGCGGTACGGGCCTCGTTGATGCCGGCGCGGGTGAGTTCTTCGCGCATCGGGATGACCATTAGCTCTGGGTACATTTTTTCTGGTGCTCCTTCTGGGTGTTGCTTCGGATTGGATTCTGCTGGTGAGGTTTGGGTGCGCCGAGTGGCTACCCCGCCCCGCCAAATGTGTACAAAGTCTTGAGAACAGGTTGTTAGGCTTGGACTTCAAGTGCATTGGATAGGCACGAGGTCATCGCCAGATTCTTTTGCCCTCTCTCTTCTATTCTATCGCGCCCGTCAAGTAGCGAGGCTCCAAGGAGAGCATTCGAAGGAGGTTTAGCTTTGAGTTTCGAGCTGCGAGTTGCGAGATTCGAGTTTTGCGGGCGGTCATGTAGTCTCAAGCCGTGACGATTCGGGAGAATGTGGCGCTGGGGCCGCTGACGACGCTGGGTGTGGGTGGGGCGGCCAGGTATTTTGCGGTCGCCGAAAACGAGACGGATGTGGCGGAGGCTGTGCGGTGGGCTGAGGAGCGGGGGCTGCCGCTGTTTGTGCTGGGTGGTGGAAGCAACCTGCTGGTCAGCGATGCGGGCTTTCCGGGGCTGGCCGTGCAGATCGCGATCAAAGGTGTGCAGGACTGCGGCGAGGGGACATTCGAGGTGGGGGCGGGCGAAGTCTGGGATGAGTTCGTCGACCGGATGGTGAAGGCCGGGATGCAGGGGGTGGAGTGCCTGGCGGGGATTCCGGGGAGCGTGGGCGGGACACCAGTACAGAATGTCGGCGCCTACGGACAGGAGGTCGCTGAAACGATAGTTTCGGTGCGGGCGTTGGACCGGAAGACCGCGCAGTTTGTTGAGCTCGACCGGAAGGCCTGTAAGTTCCGGTATCGCAAGAGCTTATTCAATAGCGATGAACCGGACCGGTATATAGTGACGCGGGTTGCGTTCAAGTTACATCCCAATGGGCAGCCGCAAGTTACTTATGGGGATGTCAAGCGACACTTTGTTGAGTCGTCAGAAGTTGCTGATTTATCAGCCGTTGCCTCTGCGGTGCGGAAGATTCGGCATGGCAAAGGGATGCTGATCGTGGAAGGCGATCCGGACTGCCGGAGCGCAGGATCGTTCTTCAAGAATCCGGTCGTGGCGTCCGAGAAGTTGACAGAGGTGGCGGCTGCGGCGTCGTTCAGAGAAGAGGCTGTACCGCACTGGCCGGCGGGCGACGGGATGATGAAACTGTCGGCCGCGTGGCTGATCGAGCGGGCCGGTTTTGGGAAGGGATTTACGGCTGGCGCGGCGGGAATCTCGTCGCGACATACGCTGGCGCTGATTAATCGCGGAGGAGCGACGGCGTCGGACATCGAGAGGTTGCAGAACCGGATTCAGGACGGGGTCTGGGTGAAGTTCGGTGTGGAGTTGGAGCGGGAGCCGGTGAAGCTGGGGTAGGACCAGACTTCGACAGCTATACGCCGAATCTGGAAATCCTTATCACGGGCTCGCGTGCGGTCAATTTGCCTGCGGCCGGGGATTTGAAGGGGACGCCTGAGCCGGCTTTACCTCAACGACGCCTACATCCCTGCCAACCGTGTGGACTGCGATTAATCGAAAGCCCGCTGCTTCAAGAAGCTCTTTCCATTCACGTTCACTTCGTTCTCTGCCGCCGGTAACGGCAAGCATGTTGAGATCGCTCATCAGGTGGTTTTCCAGGTGGGGGTCTGCCTGAGAGACGAGGGGAGGAAGAATGAACTCGATGACCAGTAGAGTGCCGTGGTCCGGGATCGCCGCGCGGCAGTTCTTGAGAATCGTGATTGCGTCCGCGTCGCGCCGGCCGTGCAGGACGTGTTTGAGCATGTAGACATCGGCGCCCAACGGAACAGACTGGGTCAGATCTGCCGCCAGCAGCTTGCACCTGGAGGAGACCTTTTCGTCGGCGAAGCGCGCCTTCGCTGCCTCCACACTGGGTTCGAGATCAACGAGCATACCCTGAAGATGAGGATGTAGTTCGAGCACTGCGAGAAGAAGCGCGCCCCCGCCGCCGCCAAGATCGGCAACTACGTTCGCGCGTGAAAAGTCCCACGCTCTTGCGATGGGAGCGTAGTCCTCGGCAGGAGCGGTGCCCATGACGGCACGAAAGATCGAGTCAGCTTCAGGATCCTGTGACCAGCGAGAAGGTACGTTCGGGGCACGCACCTGCGAGGCAGGCTTGCCCATTCGGATGCAATCGGTGAGCAAGGACCAGCTGTCGGCAAGCAGATCCGCCCAAAAGACGACAGCAGGCCAGGCGGAGTGGGGCACGTCTCTCCGCAGAGGCCTTCCGAAAGGAGTCAGCTGAAAACATTTCGGCGCCGTTTCCTCGGTGATGCCTATGCTGGCGAGGGCGCGCAGCAGGCGATATAGAGCATCGGCATCCGCATGACAGATTTCGGCCAACTGATCGGCGCTGCGCACTTCGTCTCCGAGTGCGTCGGCGACACCGAGACGCGCAGCGGCGCAGAGGATGCGACTGCGGGAATATGCCATTGCCATTTCGACCAGACCGCTGTTCGTCGTGACATTGCCGATTCCGGTGGCAGATTCAGTCATGAGACACCTCGGGATTCTGGGCAAGGATAGCGGAGAAGACAGCCCTGACCCAATCCGGCCGGATGCTTGTACGAGTTGCAGGTTACGCCGACCGCGACGAAGATAGGTGCGTAGGTTGGAGCCTGGATATGGAATCTGCTGCTGTATTGATCGACGAAAAGATCAAGGAGCTTGGGGACTGGCGCGGGAAGATGCTGGCGAAGATGCGCGGGATCATTCACGCGGCAGACCCTGAGATTGTCGAAGAGTGGAAGTGGAGGGGGACTCCCGTCTTCTCGCACGGCGGCATTGTGTGCACGGGCGAGACGTACAAGAGCGTTGTGAAGCTGACGTTTGCCAAGGGAGCTGCGTTGGAAGACCCTGCAGGTCTGTTCAATTCCAGCCTCGAGGGGAATGTGCGGCGGGCGATCGACCTCCATGAAGGCGAGAAGGTGAATGAGGCGGCGCTGAAGGACCTGATCCGCGCTGCCGTGGCGCTCAATCTGGAGAGCAAGGCGAAGCCGAAAGCGCGAAGGGCGAGCAGCAAGCGGGCGAATTGAGCTCATTAGCAGGCCAGGAGGATCTCCTCGCTCGGAGGAGGCCTTTTCCCTGGTTGACAAACCATAACCAAATGGTTATGGTTTGTGTGTGAGACCGGGCAATGCAAATCACGTGTTCAGGGCGCTCGCCGATCCGACGCGCAGGGCGATTTATGAGGAACTGACGCGGCAGGGCGAACAAACTGTCCACGCGTTGACTCGCTATGCGGGCGTGTCTCAGCCGGCTGTCTCCAAGCACCTGACCGTGCTGAAGCGGGCAAAGCTGGTCCGGCATCGGCGCGAAGGGCGGGAGACGCACTATCGCGCGGAGCCCGAGGCACTGGCACCGATGGTGAACTGGCTCAGCGTTTACGGCGCGTTCTGGCACGAACGGTTTGATCGTCTCGAATCTCTCTTGGAAAGGATGGAACCATGAGCTATCCAGCAGCAACCATGAGCAATCTTGGTGAGAGTACACGCAGTATGAAGGCTTCGACGTGGGTGGTCGCGGGATTCTGGATCTCTACGGCGATCTTCGCCCTGCAGATGGGCTTTACTGCATATGCTCAACTGCGCCTTCCGCAGGTGGCCGAAGCCTTCACCCACCTCGGCTTTCCCTCCTACTTCCGCATCGAACTCTCATGGGCGAAGTTCGCGGGATTGGCCGCGCTGCTCGTCCCGATGGTGCCCGCGCGGGTGAAGGAATGGGCTTACGCCGGCTTCGCCATCACGCTGGTGTCGGCGTTGATTGCGCACTTCGCCGTTGGCGATGGAGTGGAGGCGTGGGGCTGGGCGGCAGGGACCTCGGTTCTGTGGGGCGTGTCGTACTTCTTTTTCCGCAGGCTGCAGGCCGGCGCGACGGCGTTCTAGAAAGGATTGGACTATGAGCGAAGACCTGAGTGAAAGCACGAGCAATGCAACAGAGGGCACTCGGACTCTTGTGATTGAGAGGGTGTTTCCGCACCCGCCGGAGAAGGTTTGGCGAGCGCTGACGGAGAGCCCGCTGGTTGCGCAATGGCTGTTGAAGAATGACTTCGAGCCGACGGTCGGACACAGATTCCAGTTCCGATCTGAGCCCGTGCCGCAGTGGAATGGAATCATCGACAGCGAGGTGCTGATTGTCGAGCCCTTGAAGCGGCTGTCGTACAGTTGGAGCGCTTTAGGGCTTGGGAGCGTGGTGCTCTTTACGTTGGCTCCGGCCGAGGGCGGCACGCATGTGCGCATGGAACACTCCGGATTCCGTGCTGACCAGGAGGCTGCGTATAAGGGCGCGAACTATGGCTGGCAGAAGTTCCTCGGGACGTTGGAGAAGGTCGTTGCCGGATTGGAGTAGTGCGGCGCCGGTGGTTCAGCGATCGCGCAGCCGTTCGATCTACTCTGCACTGTTGGAACAGGTGCGGCTTCTACTACTGCGAGTTTCGAGAGAGATTGCGCTTGATGTTGTAGCAGTAGGTGAGGAGCGCGTCGTCGTCGGCGAGGGCGGACTGGATGGCGCGTTCGAGTGAGTCGATCTGCGAGGGTGAGAGCGCGGAGAAGTTGGCGGGTTCGGCGAAGGTAGCGAAGCCGGCGTCAACCTCCTGCGCGCTGAGGGTCTCGTGGCTGTCCGCGATGCGCTTCGTGAATGCGCTGGTCGCGAGATTGCTTTCGAAATCGGTATTGAGTGGATCGTGCTCGCTGCGGAGCACGGAGGCGGCGTGGTAGAGGTCATCGATGGTGCGGTCGGCTCGCGCCATGAAGGCGTCCTGGTTCTGGTAACGGTAGTCGATAGGCCCGAGAGTTCCGGGGAGGTAGTTGATGGTGCCTGACTGGTGGAGCTTGCGCCATTCGTCCTCGAGGTAGAGGTAGCGGACGTGGCGGACGATGAACGGGCCGGCAGGAAGAGGCTGGTGTGCGCGAAGAGCATGCAGGACGGCGAGGTCATGTTGGAGGTCGCGCTGGTGACGCTTTGTTGCGAAGATGTTGAACTCGTTTGAATTCTCATTGCTGGCGCGCTCGGCGAGCAGCGCAACGCGAGCTTCGGCCGCGAGATGACGATGGTGGAAGTACTCGACGGTCTGCTCGAGGCCGATGGCGATGAGGATGCCGAGGACGACGGTGGTCAGGTGGATGAAGAAGTCGCGGCGGGTAGTGGCGGCGTGGTGGGGCGGGTGGATATCGATCATGTCGGCTCCGTTTAGTGCGCGGATGAGTTTTCCTCTGCTGCGCGAAGTTTTTCGAGGTCGCGCTGGCCGTTGAGATAGGCCTCGGTGCCGCGATGCATCTCGTCGAGATAGGCGAGGGTCTCGGTACGGCAGACGCGTTCATCGAGCAGCAGGTCGAGATATTCGTCGAGCTGCGCAGGCGTAATGTGCGAGAAGTCGAAGGGGCCGGAGGGAAAGGCGGTCTGGAAGCGCTGCTCAAAGGCAATGCGTTTGGTGGCGGCTTCCTGGGCGCGCACCTTGAGGGCTTCGGACTTGACGACGCCGACCTCGGCGTCGCCAGCGCTGTTGATCTCGTCCGTGGTGAGGAGATTGATGAGGCCGCTGGTCTTGGCGGCGGAGAGGTTGCCGAGGCGGATCGTGCTGATGCTGAGCGCGGGGCGGTAGGCGAGCGGAGGGAGCGGACGATGTTGCGAGATAGCGTCCTGCACCTGCTGGATGCGAACGGTGAGGTCTTCAATCTGGCGGGTGTTGGCAGCGCGGTTCTGGTCGACGTCGTGAAGGCAGATGTGGGCGTCAGTGATGGCGCCTTCGCGAAGCTCGTGCAGTTGATGGCGCCGATGGAAGTACTCGACGGTTTGCTCAAGGCCGATGGCGATGAGGATGCCGAGGACGACGGTGGACAGATGGATGAAGAAGTCGCGGCGTGTGGTGGCGGCGTGGTGCGGCGGGTGGATGTCGATCATAGAGCTCCGTGAAATCTATTCCGTAGCGCTGAGCTGGTTTGGAACCGGTTGTGTTTGCGGCTTCGAGGTAGCTCCAAAGAAAGCCGCGGAGCCAGCCTCGACGTGGGTTCGTCGCACCGCGTCCTTCTGGAAGGTGTACATCTCATCGAGTGAATGGACACCTGCCAGAATCGCCTCGTCACCTCCTTCGACCAGACCGAGAGTGGCTATGCTCCTGCGAATGGCGCCGTCAACCTGCCCCAACTGGAAGAGGAGATCGTCGCGATGAGAGAGGCTGATACGCTGAACGGCCGGATTGGCGTGGTCATACTGTGCGCGTACGCATTCGCTGACCAGGGTGCGTAGCGTTTCGTGGAGGTCTTCGTCGGCGCTAATCTCCGCTACGGTGTTGAAGTCGAGTCGGGCGAAGAGCTTGGCCTGGTCAGCAGGAAGGAGCGCAGCGAGGCCCGCGGACTGAGCGGCCGACCAAGTGGCTCGCGAGGGAGATAGATAGAGGGCCGAGCCAGCGTTTGGAGGGACGCCGTGCACGTCAACGGAATCACCGGAAAGCTTTCCGGCGAGCAGCGCATCCTCAAGTGACCGGATGTATGTGGCCTGCACTTTGAGCCTGACGACGGAGTCGCTTATCAGCGGCAGGTTGTTCTGCGCTTCCGCGCGCATTTGTTCGGAGAGTTGGGCGACCTGGTGGCGGTGGTGGAAGTACTCGACGCTCTGCTCCAGGCCGATGGCGATGAGGATGCCGAGGACGACGGTGGACAGATGGATGAAGAAGTCGCGGCGTGTGGTGGCGGCGTGGTGCGGCGGGTGGATGTCGATCATGGGTAGCTGCTCTCTTTGGTTGCCGGCGGGACATCGAGTGCCGGAGGTGCTCCGTTGGGGAAGGCGCGGCGAGTGAGATCGTCGCGGTCGGTGGCGCCTTCGAGGACGGCGCGGGTGACGCGATCGAAGAAGTGAAGGCGTACCGTAATGCGGTCAAGGGCCTTGATGTAGGCGGCGAGGAGCGTCTCATATTGCATGAGGTCGCCCGGGGACATCGTGTCGAGATTGGGCGGAGGTGCGGGGTAGCCCATGTCGAAGGCGCCGGGCGAATCGACGAAGCGCTCTTCAAAGCTTTCGAGTGCGAAGGCGGCGTGCTGGAAGTCGTCGAGAGCGTTGAAGACGAAGCTGTGCTGGAGGACAACACCGTGGAAAAGGTCGATCTCGCGTGAAGGAAGGAGCGTGATCGTGGCGTCGAGCTTTGCGGCCTCCCAGATGGCGATGGAGGGCGCGGTGGGGATCAGACGACGGCGCGGATCGTTGGGGCCCGGCGGCGCGGGCAGTGAGGGTTGGCGGGTGCGGCGGTCGGTGACGGCGGACTTCAGCTCGACGGTGTAGGCGCGGATCTGTGCGAAAACGCGGAAGTCGATGGCGTCACGGCGGAGGTCGGTGCGGAGTTCTGCGCGCAGGCTGTCTTCGAGCTGATGGCGCTGGTGAAGGTGGTGGAAGTGCTCGACGGTTTGCTCGAGGCCGATGGCGATGAAGAGACCAACGGTGATGGTCGCGATGTGGATAAGAAAGCCGGCCCAGGTGTGTTCGGTTTTGTGCGGGGCGTGGACGTCGAGCATGTGAGCCTCAGTTTGTGACGTTGTGGTCTGGAGAGAACGCTTGGGATGGAGAGGCAGGCAAGGTAATTTGACCCCAACCGTGGTATGGGTTACGGCTATCGGTCATCGCGCGAACGATCTCCGATTCCGACGTGGCGCCATTGAGAAGAGCTCGTTGAGCGCCTGCCATGAAACCGCAGAAGACGATGTTGGTGTTCAAAGCAGTGGCCTCTTTGCTTAGCGCAGTGGAGAACTCCTCGAGTTGTGTCGGAGTCATGCGGCTGAAGTCAGGCTGCGGGTTGTGGCCGGATGAGAACCTGAGGCCGGCGGAGATGACGACGTAGTGCGCGTCGAAGAGCTGCTTGTAGGTGTCGAACAGGCGACTGCGGAAGCGATAGAGCAGCGTATAGCTCTGAGCCTCCTCGCGGGGAAGCAGAGTGGTGATGCCGCTTTCGCTGGCGTGTTGCCAGACGGAGTCGTTGGGCAGGACATACAGATCGAAGTTGCGTGGCGGTGACTGATAGACGAGATGTGAGGTGGTGTGGGTGGCGATGGCATTCTGTATGGCCTGCGCCTGGTTCGCGGCCCAGTCGCGGGTGGCGACGAGGTAGTCGAAATCGCGGTGGAGGTACTCGTTGTTCATGCGCATCTCTGCATGCAGATCTTCTTCCAATTGATGGCGCTGATGGCGATGGTGCACCCACTCGACGGATTGCTCGAGGCCGATGGCGATGAGGAGGCCGACACAGATGGTGGCGATGTGGATGAAGAAGTCAGTCCAGGTGTGGTCGGATTTGTGAGGCGCGTGGACGTCGAGCATTGAGTGAGAACTCCTGGAAGCGGTGTAAACCCCTGGTGATGCGAGACCGAGCTCTGCGTAAAGCAATGGAGCAGTCACTTTGGCTGGGCGGCGTGGGCGCGGGCGACATAGGGAGGCATCTCATCGAGAGAGCTGATGCCGTGAAGAACTGCGTCAGAGCTTCCTGCCCATGCGGCATCTGCGGTCGACAACTGGCGAATGCCTTCCATGTGAGTGGCAACTGCCCGCATCAGCTCATCGCGGTCCTGCGGGGTCATTCGCTCGGTCGTACCGGGAGCGAGGCTGAGACCCAGCCGGTTGAGGACTGCGTTTTCGGCAAGGAGCGCCGCATTACGAGTCCCCGCGATTTGATCGGCATATTCGGCATAGGTGCTGACTCTTCCGAAGATCTCGATTTCGTCGCGCGAGAGCACGGCCACAGCGCCGGAGGCCTTGGCGGAAGGCCACACGTTGTCCATCGGCCGGAAGGAGGGCGTGGGATTGATTCTTGGCGGGACCACAAACGTAACGAATCCCGCTACGGGTTTAGCCTCTCTAGCGACCTTCAGGACGTCGCGATACCAGGCGAGGTAAATCGCGAAGGTTTTTTCGTTGACCCGGATTGTGGTCATGTTGCTCTGCGCTTCCTCGCGAAGGTCTTCCTCCAACTGGTGACGCTGATGGTGGTGGTGGATGAGTTCGGCGGTCTGCTCGAGACCGATGGCAATGAAAAGGCCGACCACGATGGTGGCGATGTGGATGAAGAAGTCGGTCCAGGTGTGGTCGGATTTGTGCGGGGCGTGGACGTCGATCATTATGTGTGAGCCTTTTCCGATGGCGGTTAGTGGTTGGGGGCGGTGTAGTAATCGAAGGATTGGTTAGGGCGCTCGGGAGGAAGGCCGGCGTGGGCGCGGGCTTCGTCGATGTTCTTCTGCGAGGGGCCGTTGAGCTCGGGGTGTTGACGGGCCCAGCGGTAGTAGTCCTGCATGGTGAAGAAGGGAAGCATTTGCCACCAACTGGGAGTGGGGCCGAAGCCGGGCTGGCGGCCGACAAGCGAGAGTGTGTCGCCGTAGACCGCCTCACGAGCGATGGCGAGCTTGAGGTTGTTGATCTCTTCGTCGATGTCGGCAGTCGAGAGCCTGGTGATGTCAGGAGTCTGGGAGAAGTAGGCCGTCGATTGGGTAAGCACCTCGATGACGGGTTCGTACTGCTGCCAGGCGTAATCGATGTTGTTGTAGACAGCGGAGATGTCGCTGACTTCTTTGCGGGGCATGAGGGAGAGGACGTCGGTGTGCTCGGCGGTGGACCAGGCGGTCTCCTGCGGTCTGGTGGAGAAGATGCCCCAATAGAGGATGCCGGGTAGCTTGTCCTGCGCGGTGCGGGGGTGATCGCGCAGGAACTGGAAGATGCGAAGGTTGTTGTGGAGGTAGCCCATGGCCATGACGTGGCGTTCGACGTTCTCGTGGAAGATGCGGATGTTCTCCTGCTTCTCTTCCTGGAGGGCACGGCGGGTCTCGGCGACTTGATGATGGTGGTGGAAGAGCTCGACGGTCTGTTCGAGGCCGATGGCAAGCAGGAGACCGACGGCGATGGTGCCGACGTGGATGAAGAAGTCGGTCCAGGTGTGAGTGGCTCCGTGCGGAGCGTGGACGTCGATCATGAGGTTGTTCCTTCGCGGTTGTTTGGCCGCGTGACGGCGAGGGGCCTTAGTGGGCGTTGACGATGCGGAAGTACTCCCGTCGATCGGTGTTGCTGTCTTGTGCATCCTGCGGGGTCACAGGAGTTGCAAGGACCGCGAATTGCTTCTGATCGCTTGCGGAGGGCGCGAAGTCGTGATGCCGGACCGCAAGGCGCAACAGTTCCGCGCCGAGGCAGTCGTGCAGCACGAGAACGCGGGTAGCGCGGTCGATGAGATCGTCCAGCTCGTGTGGCGTGAGGCGGCTGGGATCCGGATCGCGGGCGAGATAGCCCTTTACGTCGTCGATCGCATCCCGTTCATCGAGCTCGTAGGCGCGAACGCGGTCGAGGCGGGTGTAGAGGTCGCTAAGGTCCTGCACCTCGTCGTTGGGCATGTAGGTGACGACGCCATTACGCTGGGCGGTGGTCCAGGCGGATTCGTTGAAGGGCACGGCCCCGGAAGCCCAATCGAGGGCGCCCGGCCATGTGGTGGGTGGGGCGTGCGGATGCGCCCGAATGTAGACGAGCACGGCGAGGTTGGTCTTGAGGTACGGAACGCGGCGAAGAAATCCGCGAGTCTCCAAGGCAAGAAGGAGAAGATTCTGCTCGCGTTCAGCGCGCAGGGCCTCATGCGCCTGGGCTACCTGATGACGGTGGTGTAAGAACTCGACGGTCTGCTCGAGGCCAATGGCGAGGAGGAGGCCTACGCAGATTGTGCCGACGTGGATGAAGAAGTCGGCCCAGGTGTGGTCAGACTTGTGCGGGACGTGGACGTCGATCATTGATCCTCGTTGGGTATGGCTGCGATGAGTTATTGAATGGCGTCCTGATTATCCTCGAAACGCTCCTGATTGATGCTCATCATCCGCTCGTCAGCGCGGGTTTCGCCGGAGAGGATTCCCTGCTCGTAGACATCGGACCAACGGAGGCGGAAGCAGAGACCTTTGACGGCGGTGCGAGCGTCGGAGGAAACCTGAGCGAGACGGTCGGCTTGCTCAGGCGTGAGGGTCCAAACGGCAGTTGATGCGCCGGGGGCGAGCCGCGCGAAGCGGTGCTGCATGGAGCCGATGGCGCTGCAGCTGCGGTAGAACTCCTCACGGCTAACTGCGAGCAGATCGTAGTTGTGCGCGAGCCGGGCGTACATGCGGGCCTGCTCAACGGGAAGGAGGCTGACGAGGCTGCTCTCCTTGGCGGTGGTCCAAACGGCCTCAGAGGGTGCGAAGTAACGTTCGGTGGAGGTACCGACGGAGCCGGGAATGCAGGGCGCGAAGGGGAGGGTGATGCGAATCCTGCCTTGTTGGGGTGTAGCGGAGTCAACGGCCCTCATGGCCTGCTCGAACCAGGGCCCGAGCTCCTGCAAACGGAGGTCGCGGGCGATGATGACGCGGTTGTTTTCGGCTTCGGCGCGCAGGTCCGCCTGGAGCTGATGGCGTTCGTGGCTGCGGTGAACGAACTCGACGGCCTGCTCCAGACCCACGGCGATGAATAGGCCGACGACGATGGTGGCGATGTGGATGAGGAAGTCTGTCCAGGTGTGTTCGGTCTTGTGTGGGACGTGGACGTCGAGCATGTGGCGGTTCCTTGATGGGATGTCAGGGATGTGCGGGTTGGGCTTCGCTCTTTTGGGCCTGGCGGGACTCGGTGGCGAGGTCGTTGATCGTGGGAACTCGGCCGCCCAGCACGGCCTCATTCATGTAGCCGTAGCCGAGGAGGATGTAGTTGAGGTTGCCGAGCTCCTGATCCTCATCGCTGTAGGCGCGGAGGAGATCTGCGCGTTCGTCGGCGTTGAGGTCGGAGGGTTCGGCGTGGAGGTAGAGGAGCGAATTAACCTTCTTGCGCGCGCCGGCGAGTGACTGAATCGAGTTGGAGGTTTCTTCGGCGAGGACGTCGACCTTCCAATAACTCTCGGCGAGTTGATCGGGCAGGAGGGCGATGAGGCCGTTACCGCGCGCGACGACCCAGCCGGTGTCGATGAAGGGAAGAAAGGTGTCGTGCGTGGGAGGAACAGGGATGAACGCTTTGCCGTCGCGGCCAAGGTTCGCCATGTTGAGGCGGATGCTGCGGCGGACCTCGTCGACGGAGTCGCGGTCGTAGCTTACGATTCTGCGGTTGAGGAGGCTTTCGTCGTGAAGGGTGTCTTCGAGGCGGTGGCGTTGATGGTCGCGGTGGATGAGCTCGACAGTTTGTTCGAGGCCGATGGCGAGGAGGAGGCCGAGGGCTATGGTGGCGATGTGGATGAAAAAGTCGCGCCAGGAGTGGGCGGCGTGGGGCGCGGGATGGACGTCGATCATGCGTGCATGGCCTAAGGAGTTGAATTTTGGTGCTGCCGCAGGGCCCGGTTGGAGGAATGAGGACAAGATACACGGTCGCCGCGCGGAAACCGCAGAATGCGTACGTGGTTTGGTTCAGGCTTGTGTCAGTCGAACAGGAGGTCGCAATAGACGAACGGCTGCGTGGCGCCGGAGGGTGTGGTGTGGAGTTCGGTGGTGGTGGCGGCGAGGTGGAAGCGCGGTCCGAACTCGCGAAGGATGGAGGCGGCGTCATGGCGCATAACGGGGAGGCCGCTGCATCGGGCGGGACCTCCGGGCGCGAAGGTGGCGAGGATCACGTGGCCGCCGGGGTGGAGGGCGGAGGTTGCTTGGCCTACATAGGCGGCGCGGTCTGCGGGCGAGGTGAGGAAGTGGAAGACGGCGCGGTCGTGCCAAAGGCCGAAGTGGTGTTGCGGGAGTTGGGCGGTGAGGAGGTCGGCGCGGAGCCAGATAACCTTTGCTGCCGCGGGGCCGAGACGCGTGCGTGAGTGGTCGAGTGCCTGTTGGGATATGTCGAGCACGGAGAGGTCGGTGTAGCCGGCGGAGAGGAGATCGTCGACGAGTGTGGACTCGCCGGCGCCGACGTCGAGGATAGGAGTGGTGAGATCAGACGCGACGCGGCGGATGAGGGTGAGGGAGGTCTCGAGATGCGGCTGGAACCAGCTGCGCTTGGCTGCGGACTTCGCGGCGTAGACGTGCTCCCAGTGTTGCTGTGAGTCCATGGGAGGGAGTTTAGTCGGTCCGAGAGAGCGCAGCGGGCCGTCGAGGAGCGGCATCCGCGCTGCACAGGAAATGCTGGTAGACGCGTAGACGCTCCAAACAAGCGGGGCGTATCCTGCAGCAGCCGGGTTCTCTGGGTCTAGTGATCGAGGTGCGGCAATGTTCGCTTCGCGGATCGCAAGGGAGAAGGCCACCGCAACGAACAGAAATAATCAGCGTGGAGCGGAGCGGCGTAACGCGGCGTTAGAGCGCCACGGTGTGCCGGGTGGTCGAGGTCAGGCGCTTCCAGAGAGTATTCAGGCGGCGATGGGATCCCGTATGGGGTTCGACTTCTCGCAGGTGCGTGTCCATGCGGACACGGAGGCGCGCAGTGCGGCCCGTGCGATGGGCGCTCGTGGATGGACCCTCGGAGAACATGTTGTTCTCGGCGAAAGGGCGGACGCGCACACATTGACGCATGAGCTGGCTCACGTAGTTCAGCAGAGTGAAGTGGGTGCCTCTCGCTCGAGAGGCGAGGATGGCGCGCTGGAGCGGGACGCAGATGCGGCGGCAGTGTATGGACACCGGCCGCAGTTGAGGGCGCCCTCGCCGAGCATCCAGATGCAGCCGGAGGATGATGATCGGTTTCGTCTGCGCAAACCGTCGATTCTAGGGAATGCAGACGATGATCAGTTCAAGCTGAAAACCACATTTACGGGAAAGAAACCGGAGAGACACTTTGGAGAGGCCGTGCTGCCGGGCACGCTGGAGATGCAATTGACGCCTCTGGACCAGCAGCGCATCGACGCGTTTCTGCTTGAGCATGGATTTCATCTGCAGGAGGGAGACATCCCGGGCGTGGGAGAGCCCGTGCTGGACGGGAAAGTCGTCTCGATGCCGGAGATCGCGGAGATGGTGGCCCCGATGGTGATGCAGGGTGTTGGCAAGGACAAGATTCAGGTCTATCTGGCCAACATTTATATGAAGGAGCTGATGGCACTCACGCACAAAGGCTCAGTGAAGCCGCCGGCGTCTATGCAATTCACCCTTCCTGCTCCCTCCCAACCTGCTGCGGAGCACAAGGCTCCGGGCAAGATGCAGGGCTGGCAAACCTCCCTCGGCGCCGGAGTGCAGGTTGCGTGGCATGCGAATGTCGTGTCCAGCAAGCCCACGAGTACGCCGCGGGACACCACGATTCAATTTCAGGTGGGAAGAACCTATGCGGCTCACGCTGACAAGGAGTCGGGTTCGGAGCTGCAGGGGATGATTCAGGTGGGCTACAACGTGACGACCCACCAGTACACGGTGTTGAGTGGAGGGCAGTTTACAGAGGTGATTTCGTTGTTCGACGGCCTGTTGCAGGTGTCGGAGTTTGTTCAGTTGATGGCCGGAATCGCGGCGGGAGGCGGATCGGTTTCGGGACAGATTCAGCCGTCGTTCGGGGGTCAGGCGCTGGTGCAGGTAGGACCGGTACAGGTGGGTGGCATGTTCTTCGCGGGCGCAACGGTGACTCCGGGGGGCGAGAGCACCTTCGACAAGGGTGGTGGGCTGGTGATCCAAGGGAACTTCTAGTGCTGCGTCTTCTCAGCGCAGGGCGTTGAGGAGGTTGAGGCGCTCATCGGCAAGAACCTTGGATACGTAGCCCTGGTCGTGGATGCGGCCGTCGCGAAGGATGACGACCTCGGCCTGCAGGCGAAAGGCCTCTTCAACGTCGTGGGTGACGGAGACGACGGGAACACCACGGAGTCGGAGAGATTCACGGAGTTCCGGGAGAATGGCGTCGCGGAGCGGACGGTCGATGCCGTTGAAAGGCTCGTCGAGAAGCATGAGCTGGGCGTCGGGAACGGCGAAGGCGCGGGCGAGGTTGACGCGCTGGCGCTCGCCGCCGGAGAGGTTTTTGGGGTAGCGGTGCACGAGGTCTTCGAGGCGGAAGAACTTAATGGCATCGTTGATGTTTTCTCTGAAACGCGTTGAAGAATTTGAGGTTTTTTGTGCGAAGAAAACGTTGTCGGTGACGGTGAGGTGGGGGAAGAGCGAAGGCTGCTGCGGAGCGTAGGCGATGCCGCGATCGCGCGGCGGCGTGTGGGTGAGGTCGTGTTCGTTGCGGTCGATGTCCTGGCGCGTGAACGCCGTGCTCGTGTACGGGAGCAGGCCGGCGATAGCGCGAAGGATGGTGCTCTTGCCGCTGCCGGAAGGGCCGAAGATGACGGTCCAGTTGCGGGTGAGATCGAGATCGATGTCGAGGGCGAGCGCTCCGACCGTAGCACGGAGTTGGAGGCGGTGGTGATGCCAGGGCTGGGCAGTTGGGGCCATCGGGTTCGTGCGAGCTTGGGTTTGTGGGCGGAGGGTTGGAATCTGTGGCGATCCACGCAAAGTACGGGGCTCCTTCGACTCGCTCAGGATGACAGATTTTTGGAGTTGGTGCGCTACGCTCTTGATGGATCGCAACTTCGCGATCATTGCCTGCTCGTCCGCTGCCGTATGCCTCCTATCCCATTTTTGCCCAACATGCTCGCCACACAAGTGAAGGGCACGCTCGATTCGAGCGCGCCCTTCGCCTTGATGCGGAGCGATGCGTTTTCTAAACGGGTTTCACTAAGCTTGGCCTTGCCTCACGCGCGAAGCCTCCGGCGGAGCATCGTTCCTAAAGCTCCGAGCAACCCCGCCGCCTCCAGGAACAAACTCGGTGGCTCGGGAACCGGAGAAGAGCCGGTAAAATCCGCGTTGACTGCCCAGTCTGGGCTCAACCCCCTCGCATTCCATGAGCTGCTTGTCAACGCGCCGAAGTCGCCGCCGTTGTTGTAGTAATCGAACCCGCCGAGGCCCGGTATCGAGCTGCCTTGCGAGATATAGCTCTCTCCGCTCGACTGGCCGTAGTATTGCGAAATGCTCAGAAACATCACGTACGTTCCGCCCCCGGTCAGGTCCAGCCCTCCCGTGTTGAAGTTCAAAAAGGCGTTGCCCGTGTTCGCGTAGTCCACCAATGGGCTGCTGAAGAGTATCGTTCCAGCTTGCGTACCCGTCCAAGTCGCAATGTAGGCGCTGAGCACGATGTCGCCTGAAACAATTGGCCCTGCCATGTAAAAGCCGAAGCTCTGCAGGTTGTTGTCGCCATTTGTCGGGGCAGTGAAGGTCTCCCCGTAGGTGGCAGTGTTCGGGTTTCCCAGCGGATTCCAGAAAGGGCTGTACCCGGTGAAGTTGTTGTATGCGGTGTCAGCTAACGCTGGCGCCGCAAACAGCGCCAGACAAACGATTCCCATCACGAGCTTCTTCATGTCGCTCCTTTCGGTTATGAGGCCCGAATATCGCTGCGCACGAGAGAAATTGATTGGGATCCGCGTCTTTGCGCAGATCAGCTATGCCCCTCAGCATGCGAGGTCAGCAACGGGGCCGGCACAAAATGCAGATGCAATCACATACAAAGCACGTCTAGCACCAGTGTCCGATCATTTACTTTCAAAAACCTGGTGGTTTTCACCGTCCAATTGTGCAAGATTTTGGTATGCACAATTCCATTTATGTTCCGCTCGCGGGCAAACCACGATTCAACTCAAGCCGCCGCCCCTAGACCGCGAGTAGTCTCGGCCGGCAACTTCACTTGCCCTAGGAGATGGCCTCCTGCGGACGACTACTGCGGGCATAGACGAGCAGCAGCGCGAGGAAGGAGATGGCAACGAGCAGGAGCGCGGTGCGGTCGGCGGCGGTGTAGTTGAGTTCCTGCACCTGGTCGTAGATGGAGATGGAGAGCGTGCGGGTGACGCCGGGGATGTCGCCGCCGAGCATGAGGACGACGCCGAACTCGCCGACGGTGTGGGCGAAGGTGAGGACGGCGGCGGTGAGGAAGCCGGTGCGCGAGAGCGGAAGGATGACGCGGCGGAAGATGGTGAGCGGCGAGGCGCCGAGAGTCGCGGCGACGTCGGTGAGGTTGCGGTCGACGTGCGAGAAGGCGAGGACGAGCGGCTGCACGGCGAAGGGAAGACTGTAGAGGACGGAGCCGACGACGAGCCCGCTGAACGTAAAGGCGAGAGGGTGGCCGATGAGGTGAATGAGTGCGCGGCCGGGGGCTCGAGCGGGGCCGAGCCAGACGAGGAGGTAGAAGCCGAGTACGGTGGGTGGAAGGACCAGCGGGAGAGCGACGGCGGCCTGCGCGATGCGTCGCGGGAACGTCCGCGCAGAGGAAATCCAGAAGGCGAGCGGCGTTCCGAGGATGAGGAGGCACAGCGTCGTGACAAAGGCGAGCCGAAGTGTCAGGCCAAGCGCTGCGAGGTCCATGGGTGGAAGTGTAGCGGGTATGCGTTCGGCAGCGCGAAGCGGCGGGCAAACCTGCTAACGAGAGATAGGGTTCGCGGTGATGCGGTCGAGCACGTTGCGGACGACGCGGTCGCAGCGGACGGCGTGGAAGGCGAAGAGGCGGCGTTGATCGCGGATGGCGTGCGCTGCGAGGGAATCGCGCAGGGAGGCGCGGGCACGATGCAGACGGACGCGGACACTCTCTTCGCTGATGTCGAGCGCTTCGGCGGTCTCGGAGGTGTTCATGCCTTCGACCTCGCGAAGGACGAAGACGGAGCGGATGCCGTCGGGCAGGGCCTCGATAAGGCGTTCGAGGAGGCGGGAGAGTTCAGTGTTAGCGGCGGTTTGTTCGGGGTCGCGAGAGGGTGAGGCAAAGCGGTCCATCGGGTCACCTTCACCTTCCGTTTCAGAGAAGCGGTGGGAGTCGCGCAGGCGGGCGAGCGCTTCATTGACGGCGATGCGTGTGAGCCATGCACCGAAGGGTGCGCGGCCGGCAAACTGGTGCAGGTGCTCATAGGCGCGGACGTAAGCGGCCTGCATGATCTCTTCGGCCAGGGAGTCGTCGCGGGTGATGGCGCGGGCTGCGCGATAGAGCCTCTCGTTGTAGCGGCGCATGATGACCTCAAAGAGCGCTGTTTCGCCGTTGAGTACGCGCCGCACGACCTCCTCGTCGCTCAACATGCCGACGGTGCGGGTGAGGGGCATCTCGATAAGGTTGGGGTTCGTCATGGCGTGGTCCTGACCATATGAGTGGCGACGTGGGGAAATGTTACATCCATTTCGAAAAGATTTTCTTGTAACAGACGGGGCGGTCTTGACTCCTCTGTTTGACCGCCTTCTAAGCGGGTTTTGCCAATCTTTTATAGGTGCGAAACGGAGGATGTGAATGAGGTATACCAAAGTTGTTCTGGCATTGGCGTTTGGGGCGTTCGCGATGGGCGCGCAGGCGCAGGGACCCAGCGATCCGCAGATTGTCGGGATCGTGGTTGCGGCGAACCAGATTGATATCAACGCAGGAAAACTTGCCCTGGCGCGCTCGCACAATACCGAGGTGCGGCAGTTTGCACAGCAGATGGTGGACGATCACACGGCAGTGCAGAAGTCGGTTTTCGCCCTGGGTGCAAAGCTGCATGTGACGCCGGCCGACAGCCCCACGGAGGACGCGCTGAAGAAGGGCGCGGCGGAGAGTGAGGCTCATCTGAAGACGCTGAGCGGTGCGGAGTTTGATCGCGCGTATGTCGATCATGAGGTGGCGTATCACAAGCAGGTGATCGATGCGGTGAAGACCACGCTGATTCCGAATGCAAAGAATGCGGAGCTGAAGTCTGCGCTCGAGGGTGCGGCGCCGATGTTCCAGGGACACCTGGAGCATGCGGAGCATATGCAGTCGTCGATAGGTAACTAAGGGCCATGAGCTTCCGGATACGGGTTCTCGGGTGGCTTTGCGTGCTGGCGCTTGCAGTGTGCGCCAGCACGTTTTTTGCCGGCGTCGCGGAGGCGCAGAAGCATGCCCCGCAGACGCACACGGTGATGATTCATAACTTCGCGTTTCAACCGGCGGATCTGACGGTGATCGTTGGTGACACGGTTGTGTGGAAGAACACGGATATCGTTTCGCACACCGTGACGGCGGCGGATGGCAGCTTTGACTCGGATGAGATCAAGCCGGGGAAGAGCTGGAAGTTCGTTGCGAAGAAGGCGGGGACGTTCATGTATGGGTGCTCGCCGCACCCGAATATGCATGGGACGCTCACGGTGAAGTGAGGTGCGGGATCAGGCGGGCGGAGGGATGACGCCGAGCTGCATCATCATGCCGTAGGTGTCCATGAGGATGCGGCTGTCGGTCATGCGGCCGTTGACGAGGCGGTCGATGACGACGCCTTTGACGGTGATGGAACGGCCGGTGGCGGGTATGCCGAAAAAGTCTCCGCGATGGGTGCCGGTCCAGGTAAAGCGTGTGACGACCTTCTCACCGGAGGAGATGGTCTCTTCGATGACCCAGTGGATGTCGGGGAAGGCGGAGCGCATCGTGGCGATGACCTCCTTGAGGCCCTCGCGCCCTTCGCGCTGCCCGGGGAGCCGGTCGAGCTCGACGAAGTCTTCCGCGACGATCTCGTCGCAGACCTCGTAGCGGCCCTGGTTGATGACCTCGTGGATGAAGCGCTGAACGATAGCGGCGTTGTCCATGGGCGAAGTTTACTTCACCGGGTCGAGGCCGAAGGACTTGAGTTGCTGCTGAATGGCGGGGCTGGTGAGCCAGCTGAGGAATGCTTTCGCGAGGGCGGGTTGTTTGCTCGCTTTGAGGATGACGGCGGCCTGCTGGATGGTCGGATAAGCGTCGGTGGGAATGCGGACGAAGGATCCGAGGGAGCGGAAGTGCTCGCTGGAGGCGATCGTGAGCGAGATGAGGGCAACCTGCGCGTTGCCGGACTCGGCAAACTGCGCGGTCTGGGCGATGTTTTCGGCGACGGCGAGCTTCGGTTGGAGCTGCGTATAGAGGCCGAGGTACTGGAGCGCCTGCTGCGCGGCGAGGCCGTAGGGCGCGTGCGCGGGGTTGGCGATGGCGAGTCGCGTGAGGCGCGAATCTTTGAGAGTGTCGAGGGAGAGGGGCTGCAGCGGTGAATCGGTGCGGGCCCAGAGGACGAGGACGCCGCGAGCATAGGGAGTCGGTGCGGGGCCAAGCGCCACACCGGCAGCAATGAGCTGCTGCGGGTGGATGGTGTCGGCGGAGAGGAAGACGTCCTGCGGGGCGCCGTTGGCGAGCTGCTGGGCGAGCGTCGCGGAGGAGCCGAAGGCGGTGACGAGGTGGACGCCGGTGGCGCGCTGGTAAGCGGCAGCGAGCGTGGGCATTACGGGCTGGAGGTCGGCAGCGCAGGCGAGTTGAAGCTGCGGAGTTTGCGCGCGGATGGCGGGTGCGAGGGCCGTGAGGGCGAGGAGTGCGAAGGCTGCTCGGCGCATAAAGCTACGGTAGTCTAGAGAGACACATGAATTTGTCAGTTCACAGATTAAGATGCACGGGTTGCGGCGTCCGGATCGATGGCGCGCAGGCCCAGAGTAACTTCCGCTGCGTGGAGTGCGGCGAGCTGTTTGAGGTGGAGTACGCGTGGAGCGCGGGCGCTCCTGAGGCGAAGGCGCCGGTGTACCGTCCGAATCCGGGCGCGCTGAAGCACCTGTGGCAGGAGCGGAGGACGTCGTCGCTGGCGGTGGACCAGAGCGGCGTGTGGAGGTTTCGGGACCTGTTGCCGATCGTCGCGGAAGACCGCGTAGTGACGCTGCGCGAGGGCAATACGCCGCTGTATGAGATGCCGCGCGCTGCGGCTTCGCTGGGGCTGAATTGGCTGCTGGGAAAGCACCAGGGGATGAATCCGACGGGCAGCTTCAAAGACACGGGCATGACGGCGGCGCTGAGCGTTGCTGTGTCGCGTGGATTTACGTGGGTGGCATGCGCGTCGACCGGGAACACGAGCGCGGCAATGGCGGCGTATGCGGCGCGGGCCGGGCTACGGAGCCTGGTGCTGATCCCCGAGGGCAAGATTGCGTGGGGGAAGCTGTCGCAGTCGATGGACTACGGCGCGACGACGGTACAGCTGAAGACGGATTTCGATGGCTGCGTGAAGGTGCTCGCAGAGGTAGTGAAACGCGCTCCGGTGTACCTGCTGAACTCGGTGAATCCGTACAGGCTGGAAGGGCAGAAGACTCCGGCGTTCGAGATTCTGGAACAGTTGGACTGGCAGGTGCCGCAGCACCTGATTGTGCCTGGGGGAAATCTGGCGAACAGTTCGGCGCTGGGTAAGGGGTTTGCCGAAATGAAGCACCTGGGCTTCATCAAGAAGGTGCCGAAGATCAGCGTGATCCAGGCGGAGGGAGCGAATCCGCTGTACCGCTGGATGCAGGGCGGCGGGGTCGGACCCTTTGAACCGGTAACGGCTGATACACGGGCGAGCGCGATTCGGATTGGCAACCCGGCGAGTTGGAAGAAGGCGGTGAAGGTGATCGCCGAGACCGGCGGATGGGTGGAGCAGGTAAGCGAACGGGAGATCGCGCTGGCAAAGGCGGAGATTGGCGCTGAGGGCGTTGGCTGTGAGCCGGCGAGCGCGGTGACGCTCGCGGGGTTGAAGAAGCTGGCGGCCGATGGGCGCGTGGGCGCGGACGAGACAGCCGTGCTGCTGTTGACTGGGCACACCCTGAAGGACTCGGAGTACACGATCCAGTTTCATCGTGGCGAACTGCTGAAGGATGAGGAGATGGCGGGTGCGCCGGCTGCGGAGCGCGCGGCGTTCTCTCGGTTGCAGCGGGAGCCACTGGTCCTGGAAGCGGATGTCGACGTGGTCCTGCGGGCGCTGGAGAAGGAAGCGGGGCAGCCGGCTTGAGCGGGCACGGCGAGTTGGAGAAGCGTGGGATTCGGTTGAGGCTCCCGGCGACCTCGGCGAACCTGGGGCCGGGGTTCGATGCGGTGGGGCTGGCTCTGTCGATGTATCTGACGGTCGAGGCGCACGTGGCGCCGACGTGGCAGGTGGAGGCGACGGGACGCGATGCGGATGTGGTGGGCGCGGTTGACGACAACCTGATGCTCGACGTGTTTCGCAGTGTGATGGACGAGACGGGAGTCGTGACGCCGTGTCTACGGCTGAAGATTCACAACGAGATTCCGCTGGGCATGGGGTGCGGGTCGAGCGCCGCAGCGATCTGCGCGGGGGTGGCGCTGGCAGTGCACTTCGGCGCGCTGGGATGGAGCGACGCGGAGATCGTGCGCGAGGCGGCGGAGCGAGAGGGACACCCGGACAACGTGGCCGCATGCTGGTATGGCGGATTTACGGCGTCGACGATATCTGAGAAGGCGGGACTGGCGACGGCGACGTTTGCGGGTGATCGCTGGCTGGCAGATGGTGCTGGCGATGCAGGCGGAGGGGCTCGCGACGAAGAAGGCAAGGGCAATGCTGCCGGAGAGCTACTCGCGTGAAGATACAGTCTTCAATGTGCAGAGGGTCGCGCTGCTGACGGCGGCGTTTGCTCAGGGGCGGCTGGATCTGCTGCGGACAGCGATGCAGGATAGGATTCATCAGCCGTATCGCGAGCAGGCATGTCCGCTGCTGGAGAAGCTGTTGCCGCTGGCCGAGGAGCCAGAGATTGCAGGTGTAGCGTTAAGCGGAGCGGGACCTTCGGTGCTGGTGGTGTTGGCGGCGGAGACGACATTGCTGGAGGCCGAGACCCGGCTGCGGCAGGTGGTCGGCGAGGATGTGGAACTGGCTCCAGTGCGGATTGCCGGTGGGGTGGAGCGTGGGGTGCTGGCGTAAGGCCTCATGTGCGGAGCGACTTCCGCGATCAATTTCAAGTTGCCAGTTCTCGGCTGGCGGTTAAGTCGTTTGTTTGTGCGTTCTGCATCGTTTTCCACCGCAGGGCATCTATTATGAGTGGGTTATTGAGCGGGTCTGCGAGGGCGGACCTGAGACTTTGAAGGAGAATGCAATGGCAGAGGTGACGACAGGACATTTGGTAGGCGAGGTAAGCGACGCCGATTTCGAGAAGCAGGTGCTGCAGTCGGAGACACCGGTGCTTGTTGATTTCTGGGCGGCGTGGTGTGGTCCTTGCCGCGCCCTGGCGCCGGTGGTGGAAGCGGTCGCACAGGAGTACAGCGGCAAGCTCAAGGTGGTGAAGATGGACGTCGACCGCAACAACATGACGCCCGGACGCTATGGGATTCGCGGAATTCCGGCACTGCTGCTGTTCAAGGGCGGCAAGGTGGCTGACCAGATTGTCGGATACGTTCCTAAGGAGCAGATCGACCAGACGCTGAAGCGCGTGCTGGTGTAAACGCGTCAGTTTGAAGATTGAGGTTGCACAGGGCCTGCGAGCGATGCTCGCAGGCTTTGTTGCGTCTGGAGCAAAGGGCTGGGGGTGCGAGCCGTAAGGCGCTGCATGAGCGCGCCCAGGAGGATGATCATCCAGAGCGGAAGCGAGAGGTCGAAGACCTCGGTGTCGGTCAGGCCACGGATGAGAATGAATGTCAGGAAGCTGAAGAGGAAGGTGCGGAGTATGCCGCGTGGCAGGCGGCGGATCTGCAGGAAGAAGCTGACGTAGATGCCAAAGAACAGGACGACACCAACGGCGCCGTAGGCATAGAACTGCTGCAGGAGCTCGTTGTGCGCGTGGCGGATTTCGAAGTGATCCTGACCGAAGGGTGGGATGACGTTCCAGACGGAGTGAAAGCCATGACCGAACCAGGGGCGTTCGATGGCTTCCGAGCCTATGAGGGCCCAGATGCCGAGCCGGCCAGAAAGGCTGTCGGCCTCTGAGTATCCGGCAGCGTTGCTTGTGGCATAGTCCTCGACGTAGGAAATCAGCAGACTCGAGAACAAAAGGACGATGAGGAACGCACCGGTCGTGACGAGCACCTTGGTGCGGCGCGGGATGCTGCGGCTGGCTGCGAGCAGGATGGTCTGACTGAGCAGGAAGGCGATGATCGTTGTCTTGCTGAGACTGCGCAACGTCGTCACGCCGAGCAGGATCATCGCCAGGGTGTGTCGTTCGCGGCGGACGAGCACGAGGTACTGCGCGAGGAAGAAGGCGAAGGCGCAAAGGAAACCGATGGGGTTGGTGCCCATCAGACCCTCGTAACCGAGGCGGTTGTCTGTTGGCCTGGGCAGAAACCACACAATGACGGCGACGGCGCAAGCTCCATAGACGTAGCCGCGGAAGAGGGCCCCGATGACGGGCTCCGCCGGATAGGAACGAAGCAGAAGGATGATGATGGCAACATCGGCAGCCATCGCGGACCAGAAGACCAAGGCTGCGGGCATCGAGACTGCGACGGTCCAGGCGAGGCTGCATCCGCTGAAGACAAGAAACAAGAGGGCCCAGATTGAGGGGGCAGAGCGCAGGAAGCGCAACCCGTTGGGCGCGTCGCCGAGGCAGGCGAAGGCGACGGCAGCGAGAACGATGTAGTTCAGGGAGAGGTCGATCATGTCGCCGGTCTGCGGCGTTGTGCCGAACAGCCACACGGCGAGGACAATCACAATGAGATGGAAGCCAAGAAAAAGGCCGACAAGGAATCCCGGTCCGTGAACTTTCCCGGGGGTCAGAGAAGATTGTCGTCTCAGTGAGTTTCCGGTCTGAATCCATTGTTCGAGACGCCACCTGCTGGCTGTAGTTTAGGTTTCGGGAGACGGTGCAAATGTCGCTGGATTGTCACTTTAATACCATTTCAATACCTGCTCGACACGTAGCGCAGAGGACGAGGCTGGGCTAGGCTTAAGCGACATGCTTGAATGGCTGCTGGTTCACGGAAGTTTAATCGCCTTTTTCATCCTGGCGAACAGCTTCTTTGTGGCTGCGGAGTTTGCGCTGGTCAGCGTCCGCGAGACGCGGGTGGAGCAGCTGATTGCTGCTAACAAACCCGGCGCGCGCACGGTGCTGCACCTGAAACATCATCTGGACGAATTTCTTTCCGCGGTGCAACTGGGCGTGACGCTGATGGCCCTGGCGCTGGGCGGGCTGGGCGAACCGGTCATTGCGCAGGGGCTGCTGCATGAGTTTGAACGGATCGCACTGGATTCCGGCCATGCGGGCGCCGGTGTATGCGCATGCGGCAGCGATCGTGTTGGCGTTCATACTGATTACCTATTTTGAGGTCGTGCTGGGCGAGCTGGTGCCAAAGGCTCTGGCGCTGCAAAGGGCAGAGCGGATTGCGCTGGCGGTTGCAGGGCCGGTGGACGTGTTTCTGCGGATGTCCCGGCCAGCCGTCACGGTGATGAATGCCTCGGCGAAGGTGGTGCTGCGGCTCTTTCGAGCGCCGCTGCGGGGCGAGGTTGCGGCACACTCGCCGGAGGAGTTGAAGCTGATGGCGACGGCGACGCGGCGGGTGGGTCTGCTGCCGAAGTTTCAGGAGGAGATGATTCACCGGGCGATCGAGCTGAAAGATGTCATGGTGAGCGAGATCATGACGCCGCGGGGAAAGATCTTCTCACTGCCGGCGGACATGCCGCTGGAACAGGCGAGCGGGCGGATTGTCGAAGAGCAGCATACTCGCGTGCCGGTGTATGACCCGGAGCGAGGGCGGGACCACATCATCGGCGTGGTGCACGCGATGGATGTGGCGCGGCTGATGCACTTCCGAAGCGTGGCGCAATCGATGGGAAACACGGCGGAATCGGGGCTGACCCTGCGGCAGGTGATGCGTGATGTTCCGGTGATTCCGGAAACCAAGCTGGCCGTGGAACTGCTGCGGGAGTTTCAGGAGCGGCGGCGGCAGATTGCGATCGTGGTGGATGAGTTCGGCTCGACGTTGGGAATGGTGACCGCGGAGGATGTGCTGGAGCAGGTAGTGGGTGAGTTGGAGGACGAGTTCGACACCGCGAAGGTGCTTCCGCTGGCGGCTCCTGGCGGCGGGGTGTTGCTGGATGGGAGCGCCAGCCTTCGCGACCTGGTAACGCAACTGCACTGGAAGTTGCCACGTGAGGCTGGAGTGGAGACGCTCGCAGGTTTGCTGCTGATGCGGTTCGGGCATATTCCTGCGCCGGATGAGAGTGTCGAGATCGACGGCAGACGGTTTACGGTGGTGGAGGTGGACCGTAGAAGGATCTCGAAGGTGCGGGTTGAGGAGTTGAACGTCGCACAGGAGGATGCGGCCAACGAAGAGCCACGAGCGCTGGGGACGAACGGATGACGGTGGACAACGGCGCAGTACAGGACAAGCAGACGCGAGCGGTGCGGGCGTAGGCAGGAAATCTGTTGAAGCACACACTGACGACGTTGCCGGTGCTGTGGCTGGTTGTGACGGTGGTGTTTCTGCTGATTCATCTGGTGCCGGGTGACCCGATTGTGCAGATGCTGGGCGAGGGTGCAACGGCGGCCGATATCTCCGCATTGCGGCACTCCTACGGACTGGACGCCCCGCTGGGCGAGCAGTACATGCATTACTGGCGTGGGATCGTCCATGGAAACCTGGGCCAGTCGCTGCGGCTGCATGACTCGGTACTGCACCTGATTCTGCAGAGGTACCCGTACACGCTGGCTTTGACAGCCGCGGCGATGCTTCTCGGAGCAGGCATCGCGATTCCGGCGGGTGTGTACTCGGCTACGCGGCGAGATAAGTGGCAGGACCGCGCGGTCGGTGTGGGGAGCCTCTTCGGATTGAGTTTTCCGAACTTCGCGCTGGGGCCGATTCTGATTGTGATCTTCTCGATCGGGCTGGGGTGGCTGCCCGTCTCGGGCGCGGGCACAGGTGGATTTGATTTTCTGAAACATCTGCTACTGCCGGCCATCACGCTGGGGCTGGGGGTGTCGGCGATTCTGACGCGCATGGTACGAACGTCGATGCTGGAAGAGTTGGGTCAGGATTACGTTCGTACCGCACGAGCCAAAGGACTTTCGGAGCAGACTGTGGTGTACCGGCACGCGTTGAGAAATGCGCTCAACCCGGTTTTGACGGTACTCGGACTGCAATTTGGCTCGCTACTTGCAGGAGCCATTGTCACGGAGACGATCTTCGGATGGCCAGGCCTAGGGCGGTTGACTCTTTCGGCGATTTCCAATCGGGATTATGCTCTCGTTCAGGGGTGCATTCTGGCCGTCGGGCTGACCTATGTAGCGGTGAATCTGCTCACCGATTGGATGTATTGGTTGACCGATCCACGAATGCGACGATAAGAGCGATGGGTCTTCTGACGACATTTTCCCTGGGCATGGCCCTCGTTGCGCTTCCGTGTGCAGCGCAGAGGATTACAGTGCCGATGGCCCCGCCTGCCACGGCTACGACGCATGACTTCAGGGATGGGCACTTTGGAGTGAAATTCCAAGTCCCCGCGGGATGGAGCCTCAACCGCAAGGACGGGCTGGTTAGCACGTTCCATAATGACGCCCGCTCAGCCTCTGCGGACGCCAAGGTGCGCGGCATTGCCAGCCTGGACTTCAATCCCTATCCGTACTCGACATTGAGTGGAGCGGTGTTCTATTACAGCGTCACGCCGCACTCGAGCGACCAGGAGTGCGCGAAGGAGGCCGAGCCGGAGAAGGTGCCAGTACGGTGCCGACGGATGTGCAGGACATCGGCGGCATGCGGTTCACGCATGGGCATGACGAGCACGGCGAGATCTGCGTTGAGGCGCGCGACGAGATCTACACGGCGTATCGGAAAGGCTCCTGCTACCGGTTTGATATGGAAATCAATACATTCTGCGCGATCTCGAGCGGAGCGCAGGAGATCACGGAGCGGCAGTTGCAGAGTCTGAATCAGCGGATGGCGGACATCCTGTCGACCGTCACGCTGGAGTGGACGAAGACATCAGCTCACCCGGTGCCGGCGCCTGAACCACCTGTAATGGTCCAGCGGCCCGCGCCGAAGCCGGAATCGAAGCCGGTCGCGGATCCACGGTCGGCGATTGCTCAGCGGTGAGGGCCTCAGCCCTGCAACTGCGAGCTCGAGTTTCAGTCTTGAATTGAGAGCGTAACAATCTCGGCGCGGGGCGCGGCGTCGAGGTGGAGGTGTGCGACCGTGATGGGAAGCTGGAAACGGCGGGGACCGGCGCTGCCGGGGTTGAGGTACAGGATGCCGTTGCGGACTTCGATCTTCGGCTTGTGCGAGTGACCGGAGATGACGACAGCGATGCCGGCCGCCTCAGGCTTCAAATCGAGGGCTGTGAGTGAGTGCAGCATGTAAATCAGGCGGCCGTCGAGTTCGACCGCCTCAGTGGCGGGAAGCAGCGCAGTGGGGCCGTGGGTGTCGATGTTGCCGCGAATGGCGGTGACCGGCGCGATCTGCCGCAGGGCGTCGAGGATCGCGATGTCGCCGACGTCCCCGGCATGCAGGATGTGCGTAGAGCCGCGGAGCGCATCGAGAGCTTCGGGTCGGAGCAGGCCGTGGGTGTCGGAGAGGACGCCGATCATAGGAAGTCGCGAGTGGCTAGTAGTTAGTCGTTAGTGAAAAGACGAGGCGCCTTTCAAGATTCTAACTACTACCCACTGATCACTAACTACTGGCATTACAGGCCTTCGCGAATACGCGTACGGGGATCCAGCAAATCGCGGAGGCCGTCACCGACAAGATTGAAAGCCAGTACGCAGAGCGCAACCGCGGCGGCAGGGAAGAAGACGAGGTAGGGGGACTCAAAGAGGTGGGAGCGGGCGTCGTTGAGCATGGCGCCCCATGTGGCGGTTGGCGGCTGCACGCCGAGGCCGAGGAAGCTAAGTGTAGCCTCGGCGAGGACGGCTCCAGCCATGCCGATGGCAGCCTGCACCAGTACCGGCTGAATGATGTTCGGCAGGATGTGGTGAAGCATGAGGCGGACGTCCGAGGCGCCGAGCGAGCGCGCAGCCTGCACGAACTCGCGCTGCTTCATCGCCATTACCTGGCCGCGTATAAGGCGCGCGTAGTTGACCCATCCTGCCAGTGCGAGCGCGACGATGAGGTTGATGAGGCTGGGGCCGAGGAAAGCCACGATGGCGACGGCGAGCAGAATGCCGGGCAGCGCAAGGAACGCGTTGGTGAGGTAGAGGTTGATGAGCGTGTCGGCCCAGCCTTCATAAAAGCCCGCGATGCAGCCGAGGATTCCGCCCACGAAGAGTGAAGAACCAACGACAGAGATCGCAACGAGGAGCGAGACGCGTGAGCCGTAGAGCGTGCGAGACAGAATGTCCCGGCCGAGTTCGTCGGTGCCGAACCAGTGCGCGTGCGAAGGCGGCAGAAGACGCTGCACGAGGTCAAGCTGCGCGGGGTCGTGCGGCGCGAGCAGTGGAGCGAAGATGGCGCAGAGAGTGAAGAAAACGAGCAGGGCGGTGCCCGCGGCGACCATCGGGTTCGTGCGCAGTGTGTAGCGTACCGTGGCAAACGCGCTTTGATGCGAAGGTGCTTTGAGCGTATGCCTGCGTGTGCGTGGTGTGGCGTCGGCTGTAGATGTCATTGAGGAAGAAGGATCCCACGGACCGGGGAGATACAGGTGCGCGTTTGATCGGGATAGAATTGCAGCAAGCGCAGAGCAGGGTTAAATCGCGGACGCGGAGTGTGAATGAGTCTTAAGGGCGAGAAGGCAGTCGTCTGTGGTGCGGGTGGGTTCATCGGCGGCCACTTGGTTAAGAGCCTACTGGAAAACGGCGTGGACGTGATCCGCGCGGTCGACGTGAAGCCGTTGGAAGAGTGGTACCAGGTTACCGAGAGTGTTGAGAATCTCTCGCTGGACCTCAAGGACCAGGAGAGCTGCCACGTCGCCGCAAAGGGAGCAACGCTCGTGTATCAGCTTGCGGCTGATATGGGCGGGATGGGCTTCATCGAGAACAATAAAGCGCTGTGCATGCTGAGCGTGCTGACGAACACGCACATGCTGATCGCCGCCAAAGATGCGGGCGTGAAGCGTTACTTCTACTCGTCGTCGGCTTGCGTGTATAACGGCGAAAAGCAGACGAATGCAAATGTGACTCCGCTGAAGGAGAGCGATGCGTATCCGGCGCTCCCGGAGGACGGCTACGGCTGGGAAAAGCTGTTCAGCGAGCGCATGTGCCGTCACTTCGAGGAGGACTTCGGGCTGGTGGCGCGTGTGGCCAGGTACCACAATGTGTACGGGCCGCATGGCACGTGGAACGGTGGGCGCGAGAAGGCGCCGGCGGCGATCTGCCGCAAGGTGATCGAGGCGAAACGCTCCGGCAGGCACGAGATTGAGATCTGGGGTGACGGCAAGCAAACGCGCAGCTTCATGTACATCGACGATTGTGTGCAGGGTACGCAGATGATCATGGAGAGCAATATCGACGAGCCGATCAACCTGGGCTCGAGCGAACTCGTGACCATCAATCAGCTGGTCGATATCGTTGAGGACATCGCGGGCGTAAAGCTGGAGCGCAAGTACAACCTAAGCGCGCCGAAGGGCGTGAACGGACGCAATAGCGATAACACGATGATTCTCGACAGACTGGGATGGGAGCCTTCAACGCGGCTGCGCGAGGGCATGGAGACTACCTACCGCTGGATTGAGGGCGAGATCGAACGCGGGGCATCAGGAAAGTAAGGACAAGCAAGAATGCCGCCGGAGTTCGTCACGATCCTGGGTGTGCGGTTCTTTGATGGAACCGTCGAAGAGGCCGTCGAGCGCATGGAGCGCGGCGGCCTGCTCGTGGTGCCCGCAGCGCCCGCGCTGAAGGACATTGATTGCAATGCTGCGTATCGTGAAGCACTGCTGGATGCCGATCTGTGCATTCCGGACTCGGCGTTCATGGTGCTGATCTGGAACCGGATCTCGAAGCAGAAGATTCACAGGCTTTCGGGGTTGAAGTACCTGCGCGAACTGCTCCGCAGAGAAGACGGGCACCGGCCGGGCAACGTCGTGTGGATCATGGCCGGACCGGCGAGCGCACAAAAGAATCTTGAGTGGCTGAGGTCGCAGGGAATCGACGTGCCGCAAGAGTGCGTGTACCTGGCGCCGATGTATGGCAAGGAGATTGAGGACCTGGCGCTGCTCGCGATGCTCGAGCGATTACGGCCGCAGCATGTGGTCGTGACGGTCGGCGGTGGCACTCAGGAACGGCTGGGGCTGTATCTGAAGCAGCGGCTGTCGTACCGGCCCGCGATTCACTGCATTGGGGCGGCGATTGCGTTTCTCAGTGGGGACCAGGTGGGGATTCCGGTGTGGGCGGACAAGCTTTACCTGGGGTGGCTGTTCAGGACGATGGCGGATCCGAAGCGGTTCGGTCCGAGGTACTGGGAGGCGCGCAAGCTGTTGAAGCTGATGGTGCGCTACCGGGAGCGTATGCCGGAGCCGATGAAATAGACGGAGTACGACCTTATGGGAATTGACCCTGAAGCCGCTGAGTAGTGGGATGGGAGCGCGCTACTTTTTCCTGCGACTGGGGGTTAATGCGAGCAATGGCTTTCCGTGCGATGACGGTTCTGGCGGTAACGTTGCTGCCTGCAATGGCGGCGATGCCATCGTCACCTCCACCGGCGATTGGATCGGTGGCGGAGCAGTACCTGTTCAGCGCGGCGAATGCCGAGCGGGCTCAGCGCGGGCTGCAGCCCCTGAAATGGGATGAGACGCTGCATCGCGCGGCGCAACGGCATGCGGGCGAGATGGCAGCGAGAGAGTCGATTTCGCATCAGTACCCCGGCGAGCTGGACCTGGCCGGGCGCGGGCGTTCAGCAGGGGCCAAGTTCACGGTCATTTCAGAGAATGTGGCGGAGGCGTGGAGCGCGCCGGAGATCCATGACGCGTGGATGCAATCACCGGGCCATCGCGCGAATCTGCTCGATCCCCGGGTAAACTCGGTGGGAATCAGCGTACTGCGGCGGGGTGGGCAGTTATATGCGGTGGAAGACTTCGATCGAACGGCCCAGAGCCTGAGCTTCGAGCAGCAGGAGAGCGCAGTCGCGGAACTGCTACGGACCGAAGCGAGGCTGCGCCTGATGCCGAACGCTGAGGACGCGCGGCTCACGTGCGCGATGGATACCGGATATGCGGGCGCGCGGAAGCCGTGGTTCGTCATGCGGTTTACAACGGCCTCGCTGGACAGGCTGCCAGGTACGCTGCGCGAGAAGCTGGCATCCGGAAAATATCACTCGGCGGCTGTGGGCGCGTGCGAGGTGAAGAATTCGGGCTCATTTACGCCCTATGCGATTGCAGTGCTGCTGTTTCCGTAACCTGCTGA
>CAWHBA010000020.1:0-84254 GCA_963827415.1 uncultured Acidobacteriaceae bacterium | reverse complement strand
TTCAGGGAACCTCGCTCGCGCCTAGATTGGGACTCGGCCCCCGGGGCCAGAATTCGGCAAGCTATATAATCGGGTTGACTTAATGCCAAACATAAAGCCTCCCCATGGATCACTTTTCGATTTCGTGGCCTCTGTTTTCGAGTTGCTTATCGAATTTCTGTTCATGGTTGGAGATAAGCGGAAATGAATCTCATGGGCGTAACCAGCTTAGTCTGTTCCCAGCTCTCGCATCCACACGAACACAGTTGAGCGGTCCTGAACCGATCACTGCCCTCATAGTCGGGTTTTCGGCAAGTTCGGGGCCGTCAGGATGAAGTTGCCGAAAACCCCGTTTTACGTGTACTTCAAAACAACAAGCTACCACCGCTAGGAATGATTGCGAGTCACCGACTATACATCCAGGACTTAAAATGGCCACATCGCGGCAAGGTTGGCTTCCGGATTCCGAGGGTATCTGGCTCCCTCTTAATTCACAATACGGAACGTTGCCTGCATTGAGTGGACCACGGCGTAGGGCTCATAGAGACTGGAGTTATTGATCCCCGGCGCTCCCTCGACGTGGCTGAGAGCATTCCATGTCGCAACGACGGTGTACGTGTCGGCATGGTCTGGAAGCATCCCCAGTGTCTGCAGTGTCAGCCCCAGGACGGGAAACGCCTTGCCTTTCGGATGGTTAACAGTCCATCCATGACCTGTACAGAACAGCCGTGCGTCATGAGGTGTCACCACCCGTCCGGCAGAGTCTCGAACCTCAATCGTCACACCCGCCCCGCAGGGGAACTCCCCACGTTGAATAGCTTTCTCGGCGGAAAAATTTTCGACAGCGATACGCAAGGGGACGTCCTCGCCGATCTTGTAATCCTCCTTATCCAGGGCCAGGCTAACGGCAACACCCATGACTTCCGGTCCCCATGTCCGCGGCATGGTGACAGGGTTGACGATATTCAAATCCAGCTTGTTTGAAGTGACGAATGCGACATCGTGGGCTTGCGCTGAACCCGCGAGCGCGTGGATCAGAACGCTGGTAGCTCCCGGTTCATAGAGAACTCCCAGACCCGGGGCGCGAATCAGAATTGTGATCAAACGGCCTGAATTATTGGCAGAGGGAAGGATCGTGCACTTTGCATTGGGAGTTATCTCTTCAAACGCGGTCCCGCCATCTGCCGCACGGGTTTGGATGAATGTGAACGGGCAGGAACGCTCGCCGATAGGCAACAGTTCACTGGGATCTTCAACCGTAGCCAGAAATGAGAAGGTGTCTCCTGCGTAAAGAGTCGAACCAGATGACGTCAACGTGATCTTCGCGCTCGGTTTCATCTCGCCCTGACTGCCATCGAGGCCTTGATCCCTTTTTTCACCAAACTCTCCGGGAAGAAATGAGTCGGCTCTCACTACCGAACAAACACGAGTGAGAAGACTCGGTGCCACTACTAGATACGAGGGCCCGATTTGGTTGAGATTCGCATGGACCCCGTCAGCCTCCTGGCATGGGCTGCTGTTATCCATGGGACTATTCGCCCATTGCAGCAGGAGATGCCCGCTTTCGCCAATCTCCAGAGTGAGAGGAGGCACGGCTATCTCTTTGCCATTGGAAGAGCAGTTGCGGCAATCTTTGGTCCAGATGTTATGACCTTGTCTGAAGTTGTCAAACATAGCCCCAATCCCGCCTCTCAGAACGCAGGAGTGTTTCGAGATATTGCGAAAATTGATGGCAACGGCCTGATTGTTGGGCGGATTGGTCGTGAACTTGAACGAGGCATCCACGTCCGCAGCTGTGCAATCGACGGCGACAGTTGCGGTGGACTGGCCAACGCTTGTTGCAACCACGATCAGCAACGATGCCAGAACCAGGATCCCGCGTATTGAGTTGTTCATGTCCTTATCCCTAACGTGAACATCCGTTGGACGCAGAGACAGTCAAATCGAGCACACAGCCTGGCTACGATATTAGGACCTCCGAATCGCGGGCTATCCGAAACAATCCCGTAGTACCTGAAGAGTCGGCTTTTCGGCAAGTTGGGTTGAAGTTGCCGAAAACCCCGTTTCCCGGCAGCTACCTAAGCCACTTTGTCCGAGATGCCGACTGCTCGGACCAGTGCAAGGCATCGTAGACTGTTTTTTCGCCCCTAGAGGAGTTCCGGAAATGCGCCTCGTCTTGTTGATGATCCTCTCCGCCCTCACGATTGCGCAGGTCGGAGCGCGTGCCGCTGCGCAAGACGTTATCTCCGTCCCAGCCTGGTCGGAGGGCCTAACTCCGCCGCTGGTGAAAGTATCCATAGGCTCCTACCCGAATCTGCCATATTCGGCCAGGAGCACCGCTAGTTCGGTGGCGCCAAGGTCCGATGGGTCTGTTGTCACGCAGACTCAGGAAACTCTCCTCTTCCGCGACGCCGAAGGCCGCACCCGCAGCGAGATCACGCGGGACGCGTCAATCATGACATACCACGACCGGGAGGGTAATACGCGCACGATGGACGTTACCCAGGCGTATGGCGGCGGTAAACATACCGTGACCGTTGCCGATCCGGTCGAAGGTGTAACCTTCACCTGGACGATTGAAGAACAATCCACAAAAAAGCAAGTCACGGTGCGCCGCAGCGCGCCCAGGCCACCTGCAAACTCCACGCAGACAACTCCCGCGCATTCGGGACCGCAAGAGAACGATCCGAACACCATCAAGGTGTTTCAGTCCACCCGCAACCACATCGAAACTCTCGGCGGGCAGACCGTCAACGGCCTGTACGCCGAGGGCTACCGGCAGACTACGCTGCTTCGTGACGCTAGCACCGGAACCGACCGGACTGCGACAACAGAAGAGTGGCTCTCGCCCGATCTCAAGATCGTGGTGCGCAAGATTCTCACTGATCAGCGCTTCTCTAGTGAAAACCATCCTGAGGGTGCCGTCCACCGCATCGACCTAAACAATGTCAACCGCTCGGATCCCGACCCCGAATTGTTTAAGCTGCCGAAGGGGTATGAGGTCGTCGAACTCAGGTAGCCACAGAGTGTCCCTCCCATTAAGTGGACGAAAAACGGGCTTATCGGATACGGGCCCCGAAAAGTCGGCTCTTCGGCAAGTTCGGTTGAAGTTGCCGATAACCCCGTTTTTCAAGCAGAGCGGTTGTCGCGATGGTTTACCATCATCGCCGTCACGGCTTCCCAGCGATTCGATGAGCGAAGAATTCAAGTACGGTTTCAGCAAGGACAAGCTCCCAAAGGCCTTCAGTTATCCGCTGAAGCGTTCCCTTTTGGATGCTGCCCTTGGTGAAGCATCTGTACGGGATGCGGTCTACTCCGTGCGCTATGTATTCGGACGGGGCACGGGACCGACTACTTTGGACGCGATGTTCGTTCCCGAATCTAGCCCCCACGCACATGATTCGGTGCGTGGAAGGAGCCTCATCACTGTATGGGCAGTGCCTAACGAGGAGCGAAAGGCCTGCGAGGATCTTCTTGTGGCTGACGGCCTACCGAAGCTATGTCATTGGCTGTCGAAGTCTTTGAATGCCGGAAATGTCTGGCGGGGCACCGCTCACGATCTAGCTTTGGTCGCTCGGGATGGCGTGCTCAAACTTCGCGAGAGCTAACCGCGCCCGAGCAGGGCCACCTGCTTCCCGCAAAGTCGGCTTATCGGCAAGTTCGCTTGAAGTTGCCGAAAACCCCGTTTTTCAGTAGCGAGTTTGTCATTATGTGACGATGATGTGTAGAGAGGCGGTTGGTCGAGTTGAACTTCCCTGAAATCAAGCTGACGTTGGCAGCTATATTAGGTTTGCTCTTGGCATCTGCCTGTGCAAGAGCGCAATCGCCCTCTGGCACACTCGAAGGTACTAGCCACTCCTCGACGCTGATATTTGTCACGAAAGATGGGACTTGCTTGAGGGGGACTGTCTCGAAGGCGGACGCGGCTTCAATTACAGTTCAGCCATTCAAACAACAGCCCGTCCGCCTGCAGCGGGACACTCTGCTTCAGGTCAGTCAGGGGAACGCACTTCTACTTAGTACCAGAAGTTCTTGGTTGGACGTCGTCAACACGCACCTCTATCCTCGCGAATTTCTGACCGTAGTCACTAAGAGTGGGAAGCAAGTCAAGGGGACGGTGGTCGCCGTTGGCTCGGTTGGCATCACGATCAAACACGGCCTTACGACATCGGTCTTTTCAAAGGCTGACATAGCCTCGGTGGATTATTTCCGTTGGAGACCAGCCACGGACAGCTTCAATCTTGCGCTCGAAGAGGCTCCGTGGGCGCTCGCTTTTTACCCTGAGTTTTACGGACGAGTAGCAGGAATCGAAGGAAGAGTTGGGGTTCGGCTGTACGACGCTTCCAAGCCGGAAGACAACACCGCGATAAGCCTCAAGGCATGTTTCCCGTGAAGTCGGGTTTTCGGCAACTTGAGATTTCCGAACCGCTTTGCGATGGGCTCGATGATGGATGCGCGGTTTGGGAGGCCGCATCCATGCATCAGAAGCGAAAAGCTAAGCGCCGTTCGACCAGGACAACGTTGCGTCTACCCGACCTCGATCATTCCAAGAACTCTGTTCTTCAAAGCCTCGGATCTGCGGCGTCGAAGCGGACCTACGGGGCCGCCATCGAAGATTTCATAACGTGGTACTGTTCAGAGCCGCGTCTCGCCTTCGGACGAACCGTGGTGCTGAGATATAGGTACGAGTTGGAGTCCCGCCGACTCGCCCCAGCGACGATTAATTTGAGGCTCGCAGCGGTCAGACGACTTGCTTACGAAGCGTCCGACAACGGCCTTCTCAATCCCGATCTAGCGGCAGGCATCCGTAGGGTGAAAGGGGCGAAGCGCCTCGGAATGAGGATTGGCAACTGGCTCACTACTGGCCAGGGCAGAAAGCTGCTCGAGGTGCCCGGTTCGGGTTCAATCAGAGATAAGCGCGACCACGCCATGCTCTCGCTGCTGCTCGGTTGCGGTTTGCGACGTGCGGAGCTGACTGGATTGACGGTGGATCACCTCCAGCAGCGAGACGAGCACTGGGCCATTATCAATCTGTTCGGGAAGGGAGGCCATGTTCGAACGGTGCCTGTTCCCCGCTGGGTCAAGGCAGTGCTGGATCAATGGCTCACTGCTGCCCGTATCGAGGAGGGAGTTGTCTTTCGGCGCGTCAGCCGAACAGGAACTGTCTGGGGTCCGAAGATAAGCGAAAAGCTCGTCTGGTGGGTGGTCCGGGAGAGGGCAAAAACCGCAGGCATCGAGAAGCTGGCACCTCATGATCTCCGGCGTACCTGTGCTCGGTTGTGTCATGCTGCCGGAGGGGAACTTGAACAGATTCAGTTCCTGCTTGGCCATCGCTCAGTCGAGACCACCGAACGATATCTGGGTTGCCGCCAAAGGCTCGCATCCGCAGTCAACGACAAGATCGGTATCGAGCCAATCTCCGGCGCTCCCTAGGGCTCAACTTGCCGAAAAGCCGACATTGCAGGCAGTTCGAGCGACATCATGGAGCCAGTGCCTTGGCGTGCCCCATCCGTACGCTGCGGACGGGTGGGAACGAAGGTGCTTCCCGGGCGACCTCTTGAACCAACAACACAGACCGGGTAGAACATTAAATCAGGTGCAGCTATGGGTCGTACCAGTTGTCGGAAAGGGTTCGTCCTAGGGTGCCTTCTCGCAGGCACTCCTCTTGCGATCTGTCAGACTCCCCAGCAACTCGCACGACTCGGGAATCCCGTAACCACGACCGCGGGACGGAGCGAATTGATCGCACAGGGCGCTGCCGACCCGCAAGTGCGATCCGGTCTCGGCCGCGTGCTCCCCTCCATGCTCCAGTCAGCACCGAATGATGCCGTAATGGAAAGCGAAGCGAAGCTGGCCGGTGCCCTTAGGCTCGAAAGCACAATCCCTGCATTGGTGACTCTTCTTGCCCATCCCATTCACATGGTAGGCGGCTTGTACGTCAGCACTCAGCTCCTTAACGATCCTGTCGCGCGCGCCCTCTACGATATGGGCCCACCGGCCTTGCCCGCACTCGCCGAAGCGCTCAAGAGCCCTAACGTTCTGCAACGAACGCGGGCAATGGAAGTTCTCCTACTTACCAACAGCGATAGAAGCCGAGCCATTCTCCAAGCTCACGTCCCTGTCGAACCCGATGAAAGCCTCCGAAACTATCTCCGCGGTAACCTTGCTTGGCAAGCAAGCCATCCTGCGGTAGTTTCCGAACGCATCCCAACACCGCGCTAGGCAGTTCGGATGGGTGGGCGCGTGGCCGACCCTCAAATCCAACGGCACGGACCCTGTCTGCACCCAATGACGACAGAAGCAAATACCTGGTGATGCCGCTGGGTTAGCCCTGTCCGCATCCTTTGCAGCCTGTCTGATTCGCGCTTAGTTCGTGAAAAACGGGGTTATCTTCAACTTCAACCGAACTTGCCGAAAACCCGACTTTGCGGGAACTACCGTGCGGTCATTATGGTGGACGCTGTGACGGGCCGATCTGAGGAATCACTCGGGCCCGCCAGAAGCGCGTGCCGCTGGCCTAAAAGGGACGCACCGAGCGCCATGTACATCAGGCCGCTGACCGAGCACAAATTTCATTTCCCTTCGCTCGTTCGGCTTCAGAATGATATTCGTCTCCTGCGATATTAGTCCTGACGGCTGCTGAATGAGCACGGAAAGGGGTTCACCTGAAGGGACAATGTACGTGAAGTTACCAGCATCCGAAGTGTGTATTTCCGCGGACCTCTTAGCGGCATCGGCGTGACACAAAACCACCGCTACATTTCTCAACGGCAGCCCATCGCTGCTTACGACCGTGCCTGCAATCACACCCGCTTCTCGTGGGAGCACCAGATCTTTCTTCGCATGTTCGCCGCTCTTCAAGATCATGCGCTCAGGAGAAGCACTCAGGAACATGTTGTTCCTGAGTGGATACTGATCGCTGTTGTTATAGGGATAGAGTACGTATTGGCCTGGTTCTAACCCCGGTACACGGTAATGGCCCTCGGCATCACTCCGCACCTCTGTCCTTAGAGTCGCTGGCGGAAATATGCCTTGTATAGAGAGATTCATATTGGGCGCAGGTCTGCCATCCGCTGTAAAGATTTGGCCTTCAACAGTGCACATCGCAGGCTTAGTCTGTGTGTCCTGCATGGCCAAGAGGCACAGCAAACAAATCGTCTTGATCATTGGAAAATGACTACTCCTTGAGTGTCCTTTGCGCGTCTGCGGCGGTTGCGGCCATTCGTGCCGAAATCACCGTCCGCCGATACCTTCTCTTGAAGACAATCGCGTAGCTGCCTATTGAATCATGAGCCTAGGATGAAGTGAGGAATGAAGTTCCCTCAAATGTATGGTCCGCCGTCTGACTGCAAGGGAAAAGCGAAGAGGAGATCGACAGATCTGCGCAAATGTATTCGGCCTTCGTGTGGAGAGTGGAGACTCCTGGCCATGATGAGTTGCGCTGCGTGCTCTTCCTGATAAACGGGACGGTCATGGAAGACCATTTTCGAGAGCAGGTTGCGAGCACGCCGTTGGGAGCTGTTCGTTCGTCTTGGTTATCCAGTGCAGACCTTGGTTGGGGAACTCGATGGCGGTGCTGGTTAATCTTGCTTAGGCAGAGATGGAGGTCAAAACTCTCAAGGGCGGACAGAAAGCTTACCGGCTCAAGAACGCCGGAGACTGGGCACGGTCCCTTGCCGAAGTGCGGGACTGGGTGAAGTGCTCTGATGCCTTCCCAATTCGCGGCGCACGAACGAAACGGTAGAGGCGAGCATAGGTTCCTCCTGCGTTGCAGCCGGGTTTGTCGATTGACGGGCAAACCGATTCCGTAGTTCCCGTAAAGTCGGCTTTTCGGCAAGTTCACAGGTCAATTGGCCATAACAGGGCAGTGCGCTTATCCAACCTGGTTTGTGACTGCAGTGCGGTCAGAAGTGCATGAGTGTCAGAAGGCGCGCTTCTGAAGAGGAAGAAACCGTTTCGGGATAAATGATCCGTGGCGGCCGCACGTTTGGTTTCAGGCGCAAACTGTGGGTAGAGGTGAAGCGTGGACCGGCGAGAGTTGATGGTTGGATTGACCGCGATGGCGATGAGCGTTGCAGAACCAGGCGGAGGAGCGCAGGCGCAGAGCGTCGGCGATGAGATCGTGTACGAGCTGAGGATCTATCACCTGAACGAGGGCAAGCAGGCGCTGATCGTGGAGCGGTTTCGCGGCAAGGAGCGGCCGCTGCTGGAGCGGCATGGAATGCAGCCGGTCGCGTTCTGGGTTCCGACAGATGAGCCGCTGGCGGGGCGCACGTTCGTGTACATCCTCAGGCACAAGAACCGCGCGCAGGCAGATGCGAACTGGGCGGGGTTCAGGGCCGATCCGGAGTGGGTGGCTCTGAAGGCCGAGACCGAAAAGGACGGCGCATTCGTGAATAAGTACGACGTCACGTTCTTGAAGCTGACGGATTTTTCGCCGAAGGTGTAGTTGCAACTACGTCGTCATGCGTGAGTAACCGCATAGGCATTGGCTGCTGCAATTTCTTGACACTGGGTTGAATCAGCACTATCGTTCAAGCGCAACCGGTCGGCTGACGGATAGAGGACCCATGGAAGGCAGAGCAGGGACTCCTCACGGACGATTGTTCCCGGGCGTTGCTGTGGTCCGGCCTTTTGTGTTGGCCATTTTGCTCTGCGGCGCAAACCAGAAGATCGTAGCCCAGTTGGTTCCGAACGCCGAGGCTTCGTTCGCCCCCGCAGTATCTGAAAAATCAGGCAATTCGAGCGCAAACACGCTGTCCGATGATCTTTGGAAACTGCAGAAGTGTCTTTCGGATTCCAGCGACCTTCAGCGCCTTAGCTCGGGATTACTGCATGGCTATAGCGGTCACGGTTCGTGGTTTGCGGCAGCGCCGCACGGGCCATTGTTTGGAAAGGTCCCGCCGCCGCCGGCCGCGTACATGGCAAGCCTGGAACGCGACATTGCCGCCTGCCAATATGCCCGAACAGAAGCTGATCCAAATGTTGGAGCGCAGGTCATGGATTTGGTGCGGGAAGATATCACGGTGAAGGCAGACGACTGCGCCATGTTCGGAATGGGCCGCATGGTGCCCGTGCGTATTATGACCATGCATGCCGGCTCGCAGGTCGATGGATGGGCTGCGTTTTACAAATGGTCGTCGGTAAGCAGCTTGCCGGTACAGGAGATGCGAGCACCGGGTCTGACTAGCCATCAGGCCAGCATAAGTCTGCCTCCCGGTGTGTATACGTTTCGGGCCGAGTTGCAGGCAGCGGACATGAGTGTCAGGAAAACAGATTCCGTGACGGTCCCGGTTGGCAACCGGAATACCGTCGACGTGCAGCTACAAGTGCCATGACTCACCCAACTGTGGACGGAAGTCGCGAAAGAACACGCACGAAAAATTCGCCGCCAAGAATTCGCGCATTTGCGAATTTCTTCAAGGGATACATGAGTATCTCGACAATCGTGGCGGCCGCGATTCCGATTCCGGTGGGTAGTCTCAAATTGATTCCGGCTTATGCGTGCCAGCGAGGCTACCTCACGGTTTATTCATCGCTCTTGTGCTTTCTGGTATTGGCCTTCCTCTTCTCCATTCGGCATCGGCTGTGCGGTGTGATGTTCGGGGGCAAAAAAGGAAGCGGGTGGCTATCGGCAGTGCCACTTCTTTGTATCCTCCTTACCATCGGATGTATCGGCGGATATCACGCCGTATTGCAGCGTTCGTTGGATCAGTTCCGCCTTCTGGGCGTGACGGCGACATCGGTCGACCTCTTGCGATCGGCTGACGAGTCGGAAATATCCTATGAATGGTTACTCTCGATCCTCTATCTCGGAATGTTTGTATTTGCGGAGATCGCTTTCGTTCTGATGGCACTCCGTGAACACCTGCAAGATGTTTTGTGTCTCAATGAACAGGAGCTGTTGCGCGGGACACCGGGATTACTTGAACCAGCTGAAAAGAACGCGGCCTGACAAGCGCGTCTTCCTCCTGACAATTTTGGGGCACGATTTCTGTGGTTCGGTCCTTGCTTCAGATTTTCCCAATCTCAAGATGCACTAGAGGAGCAACTTATGTCTGTTATTCAAATTGGTCTCGTCGATATGACGGGCAAGATCGACCCCGAGCTGGTCCAGGCGGCCGCCGTCGCACTCAACATTCAGGTCACACGTGATCTGCCGCAGTTTTGGAATATCCCTGCCACTGTTGTCAATCTCTCGAACCCTAAAAAGGTGCCCGCGGGCGTGTGGCCGGTTCAATTGGTGAAGACGCTTCCCCCGGATGAGGGTGGCTTCCACTCCGACAAACACAAGCAGCCCTACTCCAAGGTGATAGCGAGTGCAACGGACAACACGTGGACCATCGATGCAAGTCACGAAATTCTGGAGATGCTGGTTGATCCGTACGGCAACAGAATGCAATCCTCTGTCGCTATCGAAGTTGTCGGCGGAAAGATTGAGGACGGAACCGGGCAGTTCGGCTATCTCGTGGAAGCGTGTGATCCTTGCGAAGATAACAACTACGCCTACACGATTAATGGAGTAGCAGTTTCTGACTTTATTACGCCGCACTTCTATGACCCGCTTGTTACTCCCGGAACTCGCTACAGCTTCACAGGCGCACTCAAGGGACCGCGGCAGATTCTGCCGGGCGGCTATATCTCATGGGTCGATCCACTCAAGGACGAATGGCAGCAATTGATGTATGTGGATCCCTCAAAGCCGCCGTCGATCAACAACCTTGGTCCGGCAGATCCTCAGAAGAGCTTGCGTGAGTGGATCGACGGACTCGCGGCGTCCCAAAGGTCGCATAAGTCCAGCCGCGCAATCGATACTCCCAAACAGAAGAAGTTTTTCGATTATTCGACCAAACGCATAGCCCAGTTGGATCGCGTAGCTGTGGCCAAGGCGAAGTTTTACAAATAGGGCGAGCGAAGCGGACGCGTTGTGTCGATTGAGGGAAGTTACTCAGGGATTCTGAAGTCGAAGACCCTTCCCGCGGCGGCGCCTCCTGACCTGGCGCCTCCGCTGCCACCGCCGGCCATGGTTGACTGCTGACCGGTGCCCATGAAGAAGGCGTACTCACCACCGGGCTTCAAGGCTGCATCGATCTTGAGCTTGTAGGTGCGGATTCCAGCGTGCTCCGCAGTGAAGGCTATCTCCTTGTCACGCTTTACGCCTGATTTGCCGCCGGTAATGCCGCCGAAGCTTCCTATTTCGAACTCTCTCCGGTCGCCTTTCTTTTCGAGGATGATCAGAGAGAAGTCGGAGGCGCTTCCGCCGTCAGGGACGTAGACGTAAAAGACGGGCAGATGATCGTTGACGATGTTTTTGGATTGCGGGCCGTTGAGAAAGGCATCCCAATGTTCATTTCGCAGGCCGTAGGTGAACATGCTTCCGGCTTTGCCGCCGACCTTGGCCTGACTGATCGCCTGTCCCTCGATGCGGGTGAACGCGTTGCCGTTCTTCCAGTAGACGCCGACCTCCGGGGGTGGAAGGTTAGGGTCGTTCGACATGGGCGCGGCCGCAACGACGACGGGGCCGGCTGGAGGGGTGGGATTGATCATCACCTTGATGACGTCGTCGGAGACCTTGGCGGCCTTGAGTTCTTTCAGACCGTTGACGCTGGTGTCGAACTGCAGGGTTTGACCGGCGGCGGCGCTGCGGATTTTCGAGATGATGATGTCGTCGGAGAGCCCGAGGGCCGCCATCTCGATGACGTCTTTGTTGGTGAGCCGAGTGGAGAGCTGCTGGCTCCATGTTGTTGAAGCGAGGAGAAGGACGAAGAATACAGCCGGAAAGATACGTCGTCTCATGAGACCTTCCAAGCGACTTTCAGGTCGCGAAGTGTCTGGGTCCCTGGATATGGCCGCTGGGTCTACGCTAGGAATTTAGCACTGCAGGGGAGGTTTTGCATCCGGCTCGGAGCACGGCGATGGGCGTGGAACAACGATGTTTCACGTGGAACGTTTCGTAGCAGATCACTAAGAAATGCGGAAAACTCATTTTTCTGTGGAGAAGTGCTGCTGACGAATCGATATTCGGTCAACGGTGAATACAGGGGCATAGTGCCGACTTGTTCGTCATGAATGGGGCACCCGGTTGGTGGGCCACACGCCGATTTGGAACCGTTTTCCCTCTAAGGAATGCAATGTCCTGCACATTTGGCGAGGTGGCTTCCCTCGGAGCGCGATTTGATTCAGAAAGGGCGCGCTCGTTTCCGGCATTCGACGTGCAGGGAAATACATGGGCCAGACTCCGTCTCTTCAGAAATGTGAGTGAGGTGCGCGATGCGTAGATGCTTTGCGGGTCTGCTTGCTATGGCTTTGGCGATTCCGGTGGTATGCCGCGCCTCCAACTTCTCCTTCACCGGGAGCTTCACCAGCGACGACAACGTTCAGGAGTTTACGTTCACGGTGGGAGCGCTCTCGACCGTTACGCTCCAGACCTGGTCCTATGCCGGGGGCGTGGACGCGACAGGACAGGTGATTGCGACGGGCGGTTTTGATCCGATCCTCTGGCTGTTCGATTCGAGTGGAGCCGCAATCAATCACAACGACGATAGCCCTTTAGGCACGCCAATTGATCTGAATACGTCAGAGGTCCTAGATTCCTATCTGCAGACGCCCCTGAATCCAGGCACCTACACGGTGGCGCTCATCGAGTATTTCAACCAGCCGAACTCACTGAATCTCAGCGGTGGTTTCGTTGAAACCGGGCATGGTGACTTTACGGCTCTGTTTGGCTGCTCAAACGGGGCGTTCTGCGATCCGGCCGCCACCGCTCCTTATGACAATCGCACCCCGAATTGGGAGTTGGATATCGATGGGGTGAGGACCGCGGCGTTGGTGCCGATGAATCCCACGCCGGAACCGTCCTCGCTTGCGCTGCTCGGGTCGACGGTTCTAGGAGCGGCTGCGGCGATGCGCCGGCGGCTGTTCCGCTGACGAAAAGGCAATTCAGTCGTTCCGGCTTCGCTTCCTTATCTTGGACGCCCCCAAGCGGGGTAGCCGGACTGGGCTTTGGTCTTACTGTCGGAAAACAGGGATTGATCCGATCTGGGCTCAGTATCTGCTCGACTGGCGGGAGCCGATGGGATGAAATTCAGCAGAGTCTCCTGGTCGACTTTCAGGACCTGCACTGCTATGCCGCCTCCCAATGGGGCAACCGACAACCGGATCAGGTCCACTACTTGCGCCATCGTAAGTTGAGCGTTGTGCAGGCGATAGATCCCTGGAACTTCGTTCGCCTTCTGGGCCGTGGTCTGAATGACACGCTCGAATCCGTGTGCCGCCATCTGTCTGTGTACGGCTCCGTAGTCAATCTCGGAGGAGCCTTGTTGATGGGTCGTGATGTGCGCCTCGAAGAAGCCTCGGGAGGACATAGTGAAGGACCTCCGCGCCTTCTTTCCACACTACGCTCATCGGGTCACCCCTGTTCCGAATCCAGATAGATAAGGTCATTCCGACCATCGCGGCATCCAATAGGAAGAGGCTCCTCTCATGGATACCCCGCACGATAGTCGCAAGAAGGTTGCGACACGGTTCGCTGTCCCCAAAGTTGATTACCATCGGGAACGTGTCACGGCGATGTACCAACGTTCGTGGACCGCACAACAGAAGGCCAAGGCTTCCGGCGCTTCCGGTCCACTGTTTGCCGATTTTGTGAGAGCCGCAGCGTCGCCGTTCGGGGTGCACACCGAGACTCAAAGCGCATCCGATGCCGGATTATGGCACCGCGAGCGGCTGCGCGACATCAAGAGACTGCCCCAGATTGGGGACGTACATCACTACGTTACGGGTGAGAGGCGGAAAGTTCTCTTCGTGGTGTTTGAGCGCAATCGGCTGCAGGTACTTACGGACTGATGCGCGGAGCCATTCAGTCGCGAAGCCGAAGGCTTCGCGACGGCCTTCGGCAGAGCGGAATCCCGCTCATGCCGACTTCGTCGTCATGAATGGGGCACCCGGCCCTAGTCTCCTTCAATCCATCGTCGCAATTTCTTAGCGTCAGGTGTGATCCGGTCGATGAGATCCGGAACAGAGCAATAGGGAGGCGTCTGGATCTGGCCTTGCACCAGTGAGCGCGAATTAACCACTCTCGTTCTACGCTCGGCCACTGGGTATAGGGGGCGAACTTGTCGAAAGTCAAAGCTCTTGTCGTAGTTGGGTAGATACTGCTTGAGCTTCTCACGAACCTTATCCCGATGTAGGTCGGCATTGCACTCGCAGAAGTGCAGGAGCAGGAAGAGTTCGAAGCATGGATTCGAAAATGCAATTTTGATTCCATGCGCAGCTGCCTTCTGCAGAGCATCTGGGATACAAGTGAAGCTGTCGCGATCGAAAACACACCAGACTTCGTCGAACCGCTCATTGCTCCCGCTCTTGTGTGCTTTGGCGTTACTCTTTTTGAGTTCGACCGCACGATCTACAAGAGTTTTTGGAGTTCCTGCCCCAGGCACGAGCTGAATGAGATTCGAGGGAATCTCATGTTGTCTACGAACACCCTCTATATAGATCTTCTCGGTGAGCTTACCTTCACAAACCACCAACAGCCGTGGAATTATCTTGAATCTACGAAGCTTTCGCCGGTACATCAGCCTCCTCGCCGGTCTCGCTTCGAATTTCCTCCGCGAAGATGGATTGATGATCTTCCAAGAACGGCAGCGCTCCGAAGCGCCCTTCAAGATACTGTCTTTGCGAACTAGCTCCCGAACGAGTTCCTGCGAAATCCGCTAACGAATAAATTTGCGTGCCCTCGCTGTGGTCTTTATCCACGAAGTAGACCTCGTCTGGTCTCAATATCCCACCCGACAGCAGAGAGGTATCGTGCGTCGTGATGACCAACTGTGCGCCTCTAGGATTGGTGCGGCGAGATTGAAATAGTTGTACAACAGCCTTCAGGAGTGTCGGATGTAGGCTAGAGTCGGCTTCATCGATAAGGAGCAATGCGCCAGCCGTCAGTACGGCCATCACGGGCCCGATCATAGTGAAGTAGCGCCTTGTACCAGCCGATTCATCGTAGATGCCGACCTGAGCCTGCTTCTTACCATCATCGCTGCTGCGGGTGACTCTTAGCGCAGCCCAACTTTCAGCGTTATTGAAGAGGCTTTCAAAACTCGAATCGACCGATTCAAACGGGCGTTTGAGTTTTACGTCTGTCCGTTCGATATCGATGATCTGCGGGTCGAGTGTCCGTAGCGCTTTTATCAGGAATTTCTTCGCGCGCTCCCGTTTCAACAGGTCTGTAGTGAACTCTCTTTCCGCGGAAGTTTGATCATTCAATGCGATCCATTGTGAGATCGATTTTGCGATTCCGCTGAGCAGATCGTGATTGTTCTGTGCTGCGGTTGAAAGAAACAGAGCGTTGGCTCGCGTGAAACGGGTTATGCTCTTCAGACCACCGACTCGACCAAAGGTGAAATCATCTCCGTTCCGTACGTACACGCGCTTCTTGCCCTGATAGAGCCATTCCCTTGCGAACTTCGTTTCGCCCGCGACGAAGCCGAACCGATAAGGCGCGTCCTTGAACAGAAACTCTGCTTCCATCAGCGTCTCTTGCGAGTCTGCGAAAAAGTGGGGCTCAAAAGGAAGCTCCGACTCAGCCTGCCACGTGCGGTGGGAATAGTTCACGGCTTCGGAAAAAAGCTCCAGAGCTCTGTAGAGGGTCGTCTTTCCCGCAGCATTTGCGCCGAAAATCGCGAGGACTGGAAGAATGCCATTTCTAACGTGTTGGCTCTTGCCCAAGGAGTCAGAAAGCTCTCGATGTTTGCTCGCGAGAAATGAGATTGTCTGCTCATTTTTGATGGAGCGGTAGTTGGCAACTTTGAATGAGAGAAGCACGGCTTAGCGTAACAAGAAACCGGACTTTCGTGCAAAAAATCGCACGAAAGTCCGGTTTCTTGCATTCGCGCTAGCTGCAGCCGGAGGTGCTGCCGCATTCCATGCAGCGGTAGCAGGAGCCGTTGCGGGTCATGAGGGCTCCGCAGGTGGAGCAGGAGGGGGCGTCGCCCATGTTGACCACGGACCTCAGGGCTCTGCCGGGGTCGACGTAGCTGCGGTCGGGGACGGAGAGGTTCTCCGTTGTCCGTTCTCCGATGTCCGGGAGGCCGGTGCGGGCGGCGAGGTCAGGGGCGATTCCCTGCTGCGGGGCGCGGCGGTCGTTCAACTCTTCGGCGGAGGAGCCGTGGGTTGAGGTCGGCTCATAGGCGACGGCGGGGATGATGATGTTGTCGGGGGCGTTGACGGTGCCGGTGACGGGGACGGCGTCAGCGAGGGCGAGCGTGGGTGCGGCGACCTCCGCGTGGAGGGACTTGAGGTTGAAGAGGGAGAGCTGGTGACCGCTGAGGAAGCGGAGCTGCATCCAGCGGAAGAGGTAGTCCATGAGGCTCTTGGCGTAGCCGATCTGCTCGTCGCCGGTCCAGCCGGAGGGCTCGAAGCGGGTGTGGGCGAACTTTTCGCAGAGCACCTTGAGCGGGACGCCGTGCTGGAGGCAGAGGGAGACGGCCGTGGCGAAGGAGTCCATGAGGCCGGAGATGGTGGAGCCTTCTTTGGCCATGCGGACGAAGATCTCGCCGGGCTGGCCGTTAGGGTAGAGGCCGACGGTGACGTAGCCTTCGTGGTCGGCGACGCGGAACTTGTGGGTGATGGAGGCGCGCTCGGAGGGCAGGCGGTGACGGATGGCGACGGGCGGGGCCTGAGCGTCGAGCGTGTCATTGCCCTCGGTGATGGAGCGGTGGAGGGCTTCGAGCTGCGCGGAGAGCGTGGCGTTGGACTGCTGGAGCTGCGCGGCGCGGGCGAGCGTGGTGGCGAGTTCGTCGCGCGTGGCAGCGGCGTCGGCCGCGGTTTGGGCGTTGGCGGCGACGAGGGCGGCGACGGTGGCTGAGTCCGAAGATGCCAATACAGGGGTCTCTCCACTCCGCTGCGCTTCGGTCGAGATGACAGATTTGGTGGTGGCGTCGGACTTCTTGTTCTCGGCCATGGAGACGTTGAGGGGTTGAGTGCCCTTGGAGCCGTCACGGTAGATGGCGACGGCCTTGAGGCCGAGGCGCCAGGCTTCGGTGTAGGCCTCGGCGATGTCGTCGGCGGTGCAGTCGGTGGGGAGGTTGACGGTCTTGGAGATGGCGCCGGAGAGGAAGGGCTGGGTGGCGGCCATCATCTTGACGTGACCCTGCCAGGAGATGGAGCGGGTGCCCTTGGCGGGCTTGAAGGAGCAGTCGAAGACGGCGAGGTGCTCGGGCTTGACGGCGGGCGCGCCTTCGATGGTGCCGGTGGCGTCGATGTAGTTGACGATGCCCTGGACCTCGGCGTCCTTGTAGCCGAGCTTGAAGAGAGCGCCGGGGACGGTGTTGTTGACGATCTTGATCATGCCGCCGCCGACGAGCTTCTTGTACTTGACGAGGGCGAGGTCGGGCTCGATGCCGGTGGTGTCGCAGTCCATCATGAAGCCGATGGTGCCGGTGGGCGCGAGGACGGTGACCTGCGAGTTGCGGTAGCCGCTGAGCTCGCCGAGGACGAGGGCTTCGTCCCAAGCAGATTGCGCGGCGGTCTTGAGCTCGTCGAGCTGCGGGGCGATGAAGCCGGCAGCGTCCGCGAAGCCCTTGGAGGAGGGCTTGAGGGACTTGTCGATGTTGTTGACCTCGGCGCGGTGCATGCGGATGACGTCGAGGAAGGGCTCGCGGTTGACGTAGAAGCCGGGGCAGGCGCCGCCGTCGCGGTTCGCACCCTGGGTGAGAGGCGTGGCTGCGCCGAGCGGAGGGCAGGACTCGGCGATGCGAGCCGACTGTGCGTAGGCGTCGCCGCAGAGGATGGCGGTGACGGTGGCGGCGAAGGCGCGGCCGGCGTCGGAGTCGTAGGGCAGGCCGAAGTCCATGAGCAGAGCGCCGAGGTTGGCGTAGCCGAGGCCGAGAGGGCGGTAGTCGTGCGAGTTGCGCGAGATCTGCTCGGTGGGGTAGCCGGCGGCGTCGACGATGATCTCCATCGCGGTGGTGACGACGGCGATGGCGTGGCGGTAGGCGGGGACGTCGAACTGGCCGCCGGGCGTGAGGAACTTCATCAGGTTGAAGCTGGCGAGATTGCAGGCGGAGTCGTCGAGGAACATGTACTCCGAGCAGGGATTCGACGCGTTGATGCGGGCCGTATTTTTGCTTGTGTGCCAGCGGTTGATGGTGGAGTCGTATTGCATGCCGGGGTCGCCGCACTGCCAGGTGGCTTCGGCGATGTGGTGCATGATGTCGCGGGCGCGGAATTCCTTGACGGGAGCGCCGTTCTTGACCGATTTGGTGAAGAAGGTGTCGTTGTTGGCGACGGCGTTCATGAACTCGTCGGTGACGCGGACGGAGTTGTTGGCGTTCTGGAAGAAGATGCTGGTGAAGGCTTCGCTGTCGGGCGAGGAACCGTCGTAGCCGGCGGACATCAGCGTCCAGGCCTTGCGCTCTTCGGCGACCTTGCACTCGATGAAGTCGGAGATATCGGGGTGGTCGACGTTGAGGATGACCATCTTGGCAGCACGGCGGGTCTTGCCGCCGGACTTGATGACGCCGGCGAAGGCATCGAAGCCACGCATGAACGAGAGCGGGCCGGAGGCCGTGCCGCCGCCGCTGAGCGTCTCCATGCTGCCGCGAATCTTCGAGAGGTTAGAGCCTGCGCCGGAACCCCACTTGAAGAGCATGCCCTCGGTCTTGGCGAGGGTGAGGATGGAGTCGAGCGAGTCGTCGACGGAGTTGATGAAGCAGGCGGAGCACTGCGGGCGCGTGTAGCCGGTGCGGGAGAAGACGGTATCGTTCTTCTCGGCGTCCCAGTGCCAGTTGTGGGCGTCGGAGTTGGGCTCGAGACGGTCGCAGCCTACGTTGAACCAGACGGGCGAGTTGAAGGCGGCCTTCTGATTGAGGAGGAGATGGCAGAGCTCGGCGAAGAAGACGGCGGCATCTTCGGGCGAGGCGAAGTAGCCGTCGCGGAGGCCCCAGTCGCGGATGGATTCGGCGACGCGGGAGACGAGGGCGCGGACGCCGGACTCGCGCTCGGGCGTGCCGACCTGGCCGTGGAGGTACTTGGAGGCGACGATGTTGGTCGCGGTCATGGACCAGGAGGACGGGGTCTCGACGTCCTTCTGCTCAAAGATGATCTTGCCCTTGAAGTCCTGAATGATGGCGTCGCGGAACTCCCAGGTGAGCTCGTCGAAGGGGCTGACGCCGGGCTTGGTGAAGTGACGCTCGAAGTGGAGGCCGCGGGTAGAGGTCGCCGGTTTGGACGAGGTCTGGGTGGAAGTGGAAACGGCGGCGTTGGTGACGATATCGGCCATGGGGAAACCTCTCACGGAGCTTGGATGGCCGCAGCGCAGGGGCAAGCGGTCATGGTTTTCAGCGGTGCCGGGAACCACCGGCGGGGTGGAGCAGCCTGGGTTTGGCCGGGCTCGAAGTCCTACGCGAAGGCAGGAAGGGAGGCCGGGTTGAATGTCCTGGTCACGGTGTGAGCCAAGGGGTCAGGCGCTTCACCAAAGCCGGGCGGTGAGGTCGAAAGTACCGCCAGCTCTGGTACGAGTCAAGTATAAAACAACAAGATATTGTGGTGCTACCGCAGATACTCCCCAAATTGGGCATTGGAGGATTTCGGGTCTCGAAAATGCTGGGGTTTCGCTGTGGAAAGTTTGTTACAGCCGCGTGAATGCCGGATTTCGCCCCGGTGCAAAACTTGCCAACAGAGTTTGAGGGTAGCTCCGGGTGGAGGTGGGCGCAAGGTGAGCCGCGGTGGAGAGTGCGGCTAAATGGTGGAAAACAGGACGTTCGGGGACGGCGCGTGTGAGTGCGTAGATAGAAACTTACTGTCCGGCTATGGCAAGTCGGGATAGGCTGTGAGCGCGATGCGACGGAGCTCGAAGCTGGGAGAGTATTCGGCGTACTGGGTTGCATGTCTCGTGGTGGGGACAGCGTGGGTCGTCATGCGGCTGATACGTCCGACGCCATGGTTCCCACTGGATGACCCTTACATCGTGATTCATTCTGCGCAGGTGCTTCACTGGGGGTTCGACCCGAACTTTCCCGGTGTGCCGGCGCTGTACGGAGCGACGAGCGCACCCTTTCTGGCGCTGGAGTACGTGCTGCAGTTTGTGCTGGCACCTTTGTATGCGGCGGACACAGCTTGCTGGCTGGGCGTGTTGGCGTACACAGCGGGATTGGTGTACCTGACGCGCACGTTGCGGCTTGGGCGCTATGAAAGCGCAGCCATCGTTGCCCTGGGATTGGGGTCGTCCTTCGTTCCAATTCACCTGCTGAATGGGCTCGAGACCGGATTCGCCCTCGCGGGGGTAACGTGGACGCTCGCGCTCAGTTCAGGCGAGCAGTCGCATCCGCGTTGGGCTGCGTTTGCCGGAGGGTGTACCGCGGCGATCCGGCCAGACCTCGCGCCGTTCGCACTCTTTGTCATTGCAGCGATCACGTATGAGAGATGGCGCCGAGAGAGGTGGGCGGAAGGTCGAGTGGTGAGAGAGTGTTCTCTGTTGATTGGATTGGCGCTCTTACCGGCGCTGCCTTTTTGCCTGTGGTATCTGAGGGAGACTGGGTTCCCGTATCCGCTGACGGGTCTTGCCAAGCAGTACTACTTTGCGAGTGGCCGACTGCCGGCTTACCAAAAGATCGCGCCGCTCTCGATGCTGGGTGTTTTTTTCACGACCTGCTGTCCGCTTCTTTTTGGAGTGCTAGCGTCATGGCGATCGGCGATCGCAAAGGCGGTCCTGGCGTTCATGGCGGTCATGGGAGTGATCGCCTTCCGGGCGCTGCCGGACACGTTCGCGTTCAACCTCTTCCGCTACCCGATGATTCTCGTTCCCATGCTGGTGTGGGGAGTGGCGTTCTGGGTGAGCAGAATTGCAAAGGCTGATGCGCGGGGACTCGTCACAGCGTGCCTGATCTGGTGCGCGCTGCTGTTATATCCGGTGGGTATAGCGCCTTACGTGCAGGCCTGCAGGATGTGTAACCAGGCACACCTCGAACTGGTTCGCTGGTGCCAGGAGAACCTGCCGACGGATGCGAAACTGCTGGTGCAGGATGCAGGCTACGTGGCCTATGGAAGCCACTTCAGAGTGGTGGATTACGTGGGCCTGAAGACGCCGGAGGCGATTGAGCTGAACAAGGAGTACACGTGGGCGAGCGCCGGTGCGCGGCGCGCTGAGGTGATTGCGACGCTTTCGAGGCGCGAGAACGCGGAGTATCTGGTGGTGAGCACGCACGATGGGCCGACCAATGAACTGCCGAAGCAGCTCACCGCGTTGGGCTGGCAGTTGCAGGCGCTGAAACCGGATGGGTATTACGCGGTGTACCGGTTGCGTCCGCTGAGCAACGCCTCACGTGCTGAGGCGGGGAGATGATCTGAGCCGCAGGGTGAGACGAAACTGTTCTATCCGAACGCACCAGAAAGCCCCGGAAGGCGAGCGCCGACCGGGGCTGGTTCCCTCTTCGCAGGGTGATTACTGGACGGTGAGGGTGAAGGCCAAGGTGGTGTTGGCGGTGATGGAGCTGGTGGCGGTGTCCGTGCCGATGACGGTGACGGTGTAGTTGTTCGTGGTTGGGCCGCTAGTGGTTCCGCCGCCACCACCGCCGCCGCCAGTGCCGGTACCGGAGGTGGAACCTCCGCAGCCGGAGAGGCCGAGCCCTGCGCCGGCGAGCACCAGGACTGCAAGGAGCGTGGGAAGGCGGCGGCCCTTAACAAGGCCGCTGAAGCCGAGGATGATCAGCGTGAAGGCGGCTGTTCCCGCCATCAGCGTTGCCGGCGTGGACCGTCCGGGCGGGGGAACAGCGGAGCGGTGTGCGCGGGTGGTTGTCGATCCGGTTTGCATCAGGCCGAGCGGCCTGGTGCCCGAAGGACACGATGCTACCCCGGTCGTGGAGTTGAAGCTGTTGCCTGTTGTGATCGTCAGCGTCGCCGGGGTGGGGCTGGATCCCGAAACAGTGGTGTTCGCGATGCTGTAGCAGGCGACCTGGCTCTGAACACGGTTAGTAAAGACGGTCGAGCTCGCGGTGACTGTCCATTGAACGGTCCCGGTGTAGCCGTTCGCGGGAGTGATGGTGACGGTGGAGGTTGCGGAGATGCTGCTGGTCGCACTTGTCTGTGTGAGAGAGACGGCTGTCGCGCCGAGGGTGAAGGCCTTGGCGGTGTTGGTGGAGGTGTTCCTGGGCCAGGCGGCGAGCAGGTTGTTGAGGTCGATGGAGCCGAGGCCGGTGGCTTCGTCGTAGCCGATGCCGGCGAGGAAGCTGGCGGCGACCCGCGGCGGAGCAGTAGGTGGCGCCGATGTTGCAATAGTTGCCGCTGCCGACAACGTCGTGGAAGGCCGAGGCGTAGGTGGTGGGGTTGGAGGCGAGGGTGTAGAGCGTGGGGTTCACGACGCCCTGGTAGGTGTAGCCCTTGGCCTGACTGAGAATGGCGACCATGCCGGAGAAGATGGGAGCGGCAAAGCTGGTGCCGCCGGCGACGGTGAGGTCCTGGCTGGAGCTGTCACGGAGGCCGGAGCTGCAGCTGCTCTGCTGGCCCTGGACCAGGGCGGCGGGGTCGCTGCTGCAGTAGGCGTACGAGGCGTTGTTGGGTGAGGCATCGAGGGCGACGTCCGGCACGAGGCGCGATGGTGCTGCCGGAGGGGATGCCGGGGACGCCGGTCTGCCAGGTAGGCGCGGGAGCGAAGATGCTGGCGCCGCCGCCGCTGGCCGAGAGCGGGTCGGAGGAGACGGATGCGGAGTCGTCGTTCCAGGCCTGCTCGGGGATGTAGGAGAGCGCGGAGACGACGACGTCAGAGCCGGTGGATGCGGTGAAGAACTGGTTGTTGGTGGAGGCGACGGCGGCGGCGATGAACTCGGTGCCGCCGACGGCGGTGACGTACTGGCTGGAGGATGGGAAATCGACGGCGAGGCCGTTTGTCTGAGCGATGGTGGTCGCGCTGGACGGATTGAAGCAGTCGGTGGAGCCGGCGTCGCCGGAGGCGGAGACGATGGTCTGCCCCTGAGCGGCGGCTTGCTGGAACAGGGCGTTCAGTGAGGTGAACTGGCTCTGGCCGAGCTGGGACTCGCACTCGCCGTAGCTGATGTTGAGGATGGGCGCGATGCGGTTCTGGATGGCCCAGGTGAGGGAGTCGAAGACGCTGGCGGTAGCGTTGGCGCCGACGTAGACGAAGTCGATGGTGGCGCCGGGGGCCGATGCCGGTGGCGTACTCGGTGTCGAGGTCCGACTCGGACTCGTCGCCGCTGTAGACGGCGGAGGCGCCGGTGTTGGGGACGAGGATGCTGGTGGGCGCCTTGGCAGTCTGGCCGATGGCGGTCTGGAAGTTGGTGATGTCAGAGTTGACGATGGCGGACTGGCCCATGACGGCGATGGTCTGGCCGGAGCCGTTGTAGCCGGCGCTGTAGGCGGCCTTGATGTCGTAGATGACGGCGACGTCGCCGGGCGTGAGGAAGTGATTGCCGGTCTGGGAGGAGGTGAAGTTCGGCTTGAAGCGCGCGCCGTTGCCGTAGCGGACGTGCGGACGCGGGCGGAAGTCCGAGAGATTGCGGACGTCGGAGACGATGCCGGCAAGCGGCCGAGGGAAGCGTGAGATCGGCAGAGGGAGCGATGTGGTTTTCGCCGTTCAAGGTGTAGCGGTGCAGCGGCGCGCTGAAGGCCGAGGCGACGGTGGATGCGCTGCCGGAGAAGGTGATGCTGTTGCGGCTGGGCGAGACGCTCTGGACGATGAAGCCCTGAGACTCGAGCCAGGCCTGGGTCTTGGCGATGTCCGCGTCGGCGAGGCCGAAGCGCGCGCCGAACTCGGCGGGGGTGAGCCACTGGTGATACTGCGGCGACGCCGGGATCCTGCTGGGCGACGGCGAGAGCGTCAAGGTCAGCCTGCTGCTGCGCGCTGCGGCTGAAGTACATCGTGATGGACTGCAGCGGCGTGGAGCTGTCGACGGCGCCGAGGTCGCGGGCGATGCGGGCGCGCGGAGGCTGCGAACCGGCGAGCGTGGCGCGCGAAGTGTTCGCGATGGGCGCGGCGAGACGGGCCTGAGGTTGCGCCTGGGGCTGCTGGGCGAGCGAAGGAATCGCCGAAAGAAGAAGATGTGGCAACGAAGAGAGCGGGGGTGAAGCGGCTTGCGGTCATGAAGTTTCCTGCGAACGGGGCCCTTGGATCTGGTGATGACGTTGACGAACATGGACGGAGCGCCGTGCGGAAACCCGGTCCGGTGGTGTGGTGCGGCTGATGACTCGCCTAAGTGAGACGAAAGTTTAGACCCATAGAGTACAGGGGAGTTGCTGGGATTGGCATCGTACGGAAGTGGACACAAGGTGAACGAAAAGGCGACAGTAGAGGCGTGATTCGGGAACTGTAACTGGGAGAAGACGATGCAGAAATTGATGCGGACGATGTGGGTGCTGGCAGCGGCGCTGGCGATGGGCGTGGGGACGACGGCGGCGCAGACGACAACTGGGTGATCGATAAGTCGCACTCAGAGGCGGACTTCTCGGTGAAACATATGGGGATCAGCACGGTCCATGGGAGCTTCCGCGGGGTGAGCGGCGTGATCAAGTTTGAGGCCGGGAACTCGGCCGTCTGGGGCGTGGAGGCGACGGTTGACGTGAATACGGTGGATACGGGTGTGGCGGCAGAGAAACCACGCTTTGAGAAGCGCGGACTTCTTCGATGTGGCGAAATATCCGACGATGACCTTCAAGAGCACGAGTGTGAAGACGCAGGGATCGACGTACCTGATGACGGGAGACCTTACGTTGCATGGAGTTACGAAGCCGGTAACGCTGACGCTGGAGTCGCCGGGGAACGAGCAGGTGGGCATGGACGCGAAGAGCGTGCATCGCGGATTCACGGCGACGACGACGATTAACCGGCAGGATTTCGGTTTGAAGTGGAACGGAACGCTGAAGAGCGGAGAGGCGGTGGTCGGCAACGATATCAAGATCGAACTGGATATTGAGGCGGTACGGCAGTAAAAACAATCGCAATGAGATGAAAATAAACAGCGGACGCGAGGGCGTCCGCTGTTGCCATTTGTAGGGGCATCGAAGGAGAATGCGGCAACTGGGGCGATGGCTGCGCGACGTCTCCGGAGAAGGGGTTATGGCATGCGTGAAGACGAAGAGTGAGAGGGATGATGGAGGGTAATCCCGGAGAGGCTATGGTTCACCATTCAGAGCCCTGGGCTGATAAGCCGACGACGACTGGAGTTGCAGTGAGACATCTGTGCTCGAAGACGCCGGAGAATGCGGATGGGGAGATCAATCCTTCGGCTCCGGGAGAGACGGGCATTACGCCACGATCGGACCGGTGATGGGTCTTCCAGCAGCGGCGCTGGGAATGGTGCTGCCGGCGCGAAGATCATTCTTTCAGTCAATTTTTTATATCGACGGCAATCCAGCCTTTTTGGCGTGAGCTTCATGGAGACTTTAGCCCGAGACGGGCGATGGACGATTCGCGGACGCAGGCGTATTTGTGCGCGGCGGCGAATCGCGAGCATTCATGCGTGCGTGCGCGGATGTATTTACATCAATACTTTCAGGAGCAGCCGCAGGAGTTCTTTGAGCGGCATGACTGCGAGCAGAAGAGGCTGTGGACGGAATACAGGCCCGCAAGGATGAGATGAAGGAGCGTAGGAAATTGAATGGGAAGTGGCTTCATATCCCCAATGAAGCTTATAGCTGTTCCCGAGGTCGGCAAGAGACTGGATGTCGGCTGAACCCAGCAGCGGCTCGTCTTCAGGGTTGACGTGCTGGATCCATTTGCTTTGGAAGGCTCCGGTGTAGGCGGTTGCGAGGGAGCCGTACTGATGGAGTCCGTGCGCTTGGTGCGCAACAGCAGCCCGGTGAAAACGGTGAGCGGAGCGATGAGGATCAGCACGGAAGAACGATGTAAGCGGCGATGGCAGCAGTGAAGTGCTGCAGCGGAACCTTGTCATAGACGATTTCGTTCGCCAGGACACCAGCGTTACCGGGGAGAGAGAGAAGAGGATGATGCCGAAGAAGCGCTGGGTCTCGCCCACGAAGCCGAGGCCGCCAGCCTCATCCGGGTGCGTGGGAAAGAGCCGAAGGTCCAGCAGTCGAACACGATGGAGGAACTGAAACCAGAGGAAGAGCCTCCACAGCCAGCGATAGACGAGGAACTGGAAGAACGGAACGCTGACGCAGATGAGCCAGATGCCAGCCCAGGTAAGAGAGTTGTGGCTGTCGGCGCGTGTCATGTACCAGGTGGAGGATTGGATCGCGGTGGATCGAAGACCCACGACGGCGAAGACGTAGGAGAGGATGAGGAGGATAACTTCGGCCAGCCTCGAGTCGCGAGCGCGGAGAGCTCGATTGATAAAACTGTCGAAGCTGGCATAGTCCTTTTCACGGACGAGGCCTGCTTCGACAAAGTGGCGAGCGACGACGGCGATGCGAGGGCCGAGGATGTTCTCGGCGAAGATAAGCAGCGGAATGGCGAGGAGGAAGCGGGTGTAGGTGCTGAAGTCGCGCACGAAGGGGACTTCAACGTGGGCGATGGCGCGACCCTGCAATGCAGCGAGGATGAGAAGCGGGACAAAGGTGATGACCGCGGCGAGGACGGCGCGAAGCTTGATGCGCGGGGGATCTCCCCGGATCAATCCGATCCGCTTTTGCAAGTTGAAGAGCGGGCCACCTTCCATCAGGAGTAAGGCGCGGACGAATGGCTGCCCAGTGCTCTCCACGGCTCCTCCAAGGTTGCAGGACTTGAGGGTACGGAAAGAGCGTGAGCTCGGCTTCTGTAAGTTGTGCCAGTTCCGCAGGCGAGCGCTGGACAAATTTGGTGGACGGTAATCGTAAGGCTTACAACCCGATGCGGAATTGGTCGCTCTGAGAGAGTATCGACGCAGATTGAGGAGCGGCATCCTCTTCGGCAAGTTGTAGTTGCATGGGCGCGTTGTGATACAAACGACGCGTGCGCCGAATCTCTTCCGTCTGAGGCAGATCGCGAGCGCCTCGCACGGTAACTTGACACGCCTTCTCGATTGAGGAGTTCTGCCGGTGTCCCGTCTCCGCGCTATTCCGGTTCTGCTGGCGTGCATGGGGACGGCGTGCAGCTACGCGCAGAGCGGGTCTCCGTTCATCAACACAAACATCTTTGAACCCATATCGACGCCGGCGCGCGATGTGAACTCGCTGTCGCTGTTCGTGCTGCTGATTACGGGAGGAATCTTTCTCGGGATGAGCGCGCTGCTGATCTATGCGCTGGTGCGCTACCGGTCGAGGCCCGGGGAGACGATGGAGCCTCCGCAGGTGTTTGGCAGCACGCAGGTGGAGCTGGCGTGGACCATCATCCCGGTGCTGCTGATTACGGTGCTGTTCCTGGGGACGGCGAGGGTGATCTTCGCCGTGCAGGATGCGCCGAAGCCAGCGAATGCGCTGGACGTGATTGTGGTGGGGCACCAGTTCTGGTGGGAGTTCCGCTATCCCAAATATGGCGTGGTGACGGCGAATGAGCTGCACGTTCCGCTGGACACGAAGGACCAGCCGCAGGCGACGTTTCTGAAGCTGACGTCGGCGGATGTGATGCACAGCTTCTGGGCGCCGCGGCTGGCGGGCAAGACGGACCTGCTGCCGAATCGCGTGAACGAGATGTGGTTCGACCCGCACATTGCCGGCGTGTACCTGGGACAGTGCGCGCAGTTCTGCGGAGCGGAACACGCGAAGATGCTGCTGCGGATTTATGTGGACCCGCCGGACAAATTTGCGGAGTGGATCAAGGCGCAGCAGCAGGCGCGGGCAGAGTTGCCAGAGAGTGGGCAGGCGGCGGGCGTGGGCGGACCTTCGAATGAGATTCGCGAGAACGCGCAGCAGGTGAATACAGCGCAGAGCATGGGTGCCGTGGATGCGCGGACGGGACAGATCGTTTTCGAGCACCAGGCGTGCGTGAACTGCCACACGATCAAGGGCACGATGGCGAATGGGCGGTTCGGGCCGGACCTGACGCACCTGATGAGCCGCGACACGATTGGCGCAGGCATCCTGCCGAACACGCAGCAGAACTTGATCGCGTGGATTACGGATCCGAACGACACGAAGCCGGGATGCCTGATGCCGGCGATGCATTTGACCGAGGAACAGAACGCGCAGATCGCGGCCTATCTATTAACGCTGCACTAACCTAACGCTGCACCAACCGGCAGGGAGAGCAATGATGGCAACTCCGAGCGTGCCCGTCCCCAATCGCATCGAGGGCGTCGTCGATCAGACGCCACGGACGCCTTTTGAGGGTACGTACCTGGAGGTGATCCACGACTGGGTGGTGACGGTCGATCACAAGAAGATCGGGCTCATGTACATCGGGTACGCGCTGATCTTTCTGGTGGTGGCGGGGATCGAGGCGCTGCTGATCCGCGCGCAGCTTTTCTATCCGGACAACCATCTGATCTCGCCCTTTGTGTTCAACCGGCTGTTCACGATGCATGGGACGACGATGGTGTTCCTGGTGGGCATGCCGATTCTGTTCGGGTTCGGCAACTACCTTATCCCGCTGATGATCGGCGCGCGCGATATGGCGTTCCCGAGGCTGAATGCGTTCAGCTTCTGGCTCAGCGCGTTTGCGGGGCTGATGCTGTACTTCAGCTTCATCGGAGGGAACGGACTGGCAGGTACCGGCACGGCTCCGGATATCACGTGGTTTGCGTATGAACCGCTGGGGGAGCGGGCGTTCTCACCGGGGCACTCAACCGACTACTGGGCGTTGGCAATCATTGCGAGTGGTATCGGCAGCATCGGGACCGCGATCAATATCCTGGCGACGGTCTTCTGCATGCGCTGCAAGGGCATGACGCTGCTTCGCATGCCGCTGCTGCCGTGGCTGTATGCAACGATGTCGGGCATCGTGCTCGTGGCGATCAGCCCGCTGACGGCCTGCCAGGCGATGCTGACGATCGACCGCTACCTGGGCGGACACTTCTTCGATACGCAAGCGGGCGGATCGGCGATTCTGTGGGCGCACTTCTTCTGGATCTTCGGACACCCAGAGGTGTACGTGCTGGTGCTGCCGGCGTTCGCGTTCGCGAACGAGATCATTCCGGTGTTCTCGCGGAAGGCGATCTTTGGATATCCGGCGATGGTGGCGGCGTCGGTGGGAATTGGATTTATCAGCCTGGGCGTGTGGGCGCACCACATGTTCACGATCGGGATGACGTCGTTCGGCAATGCGTTCTTCACGCTGTCGACGATGCTGGTGTCGATTCCGACGGGCATCAAGACGTTCAACTGGCTGGCGACGATCTGGGGAGGGCGCGTGCGGTTCGAGACGCCGATGCTCTTCTGTATCGCGTTTCTGTTTCAGTGGGTGATTGCGGGGCTGACGGGGATCATGCTGTCGGTGAGCCCGTGGAACTGGCAGCTGCACAACTCGTACTTCGTGGTCGCGCACTTTCACTATGTGTTGATCGGCGCGATCGTGTTCATGATCTTCGCGGCGATCTACTACTGGTATCCGAAGATGACGGGGCGGATGCTGGATGACCGGCTGGGCAAATGGCACTTCTGGCTGATGGTGATCGGGTTCCACGTGACGTTCGACACCATGCATATTCCGGGTCTGCTGGGGATGCCGCGGCAGATCTATACCTACCAGGCGGATCGCGGATGGACGATCTGGAACCAGATCGTGTCGGTGGGTGGGGTGATTCAGGCGATTGCGGTGGCGGTGCTCGTTTACAACATGGTGCATTCGTACTTCAAAGGCAGAGAGGCAGGGCCGGATCCGTGGGATGCGTGGACGCTGGAGTGGTCGACGCATTCGCCGCCGCCAGCCTATAACTTCGCGGTTGATCCGGTAGTGGCGAGCCGCCGCCCGCTGTGGGATTTGAAACATCCGAACGATACCGGATTCATCGTTTGAGTGAGAGCTTAGGCGCATAAAGGAGAGCTGTGGGCACCGTACCGCTGGAACATGTCGGACACGCGGAGACATGGAAGCTGCCGTCGCGCGGCTACGTCGCGATGTCGTCGCTGATTGTGGCGGAGAGCGCGATCTTCACGATTTTCGTGACGGCGTATTTGTACTACCTGGGGCGGGATGTTGCCGGGCCGACTCCGCGTGATGTGCTGGAGGTTCCGATCTTCGGTACGGTGTGCCTGCTGTCGAGCAGCTTCTTCATCTATCTCGCGGAGCATGCGATCGGGCACGGAAAGATGGGCGCATTCAAGCTGTGGTGGGCAGTGACGTTTGTGCTGGGAGCAATCTTTCTTATCGACACGGGCGTCGAGTGGCAGAAGCTGATTGTGCATGATCATCTGACGATCGCGACGAATCTGTTTGGGACGACGTTCTACTCGCTGGTGGGGCTGCATGCGTCGCACGTGGTGATTGGGCTCATCATGCTGCTGGCCACGCTGATCTTTGCACTGACAGGAAGGCTGAACGCTTCTCATAGTGAACGCGTGAAGGTGCTCGCGCTGTACTGGCACTTTGTGGATGCAGTGTGGGTTCTGGTGTTCACGGTTGTGTACATCGTGGGGCGCTGATGGACGAGACGAGAGAGATGACGGCGAGGCACGCGGGCGAGACGCGCCGCGGCACGATTCATCTGCCGGCGCCGACGATGTGGCCGTTCCTGATGGCGCTCGGGGTGACGCTGATCTTCTTCTCGCTGGTGACGACGGCGTGGCTGATGTGGCTGGGAATTGTGCTCACGGTCTTCCCGGCCATCGGTTGGTTCCGCGCGGTTCTGCCGCATGAGGCGCATGTTGATCTCGCAGTGGATACGAGTGTCGTCGAGATTGAATCCGAGATGGCGGGCGTGGCGCAGATCAAGGTGGATGAGACGCATCGCGCGCAGCTTCCGCTGCAGACGTTTACCTTTGCGAGCGGCATCAAGGGAGGAATTGCCGGCGGGATTGCGATGCTGATTCCAGCGGAGCTGTACGGGATCATTCGCTTTCATAGCGTCTGGTACGTGGTGAATCTGCTGGGTGGCGCTGGCGTGGGAGGATGGACGAATCCGACGATGTATCAGCTGACGCACTTCCGGCTGAGCGCGTTCATCACGGCCAACATCATTCAGGGAGCGGTGACTCTGCTGGTCGGCATCCTGTATGGAGCGTTGCTGCCGGTGTGGCCGAAGCGGCCGATTTTGCTGGGCGGAATTGTGGCTCCGGTGTTGTGGACGGGTGTGCTGCACAGCGCGCTGGGGATTGTTAATCCGTTTCTGCAGGAAAAGATCGATTGGTGGTCATTTTTGGCGGCGCAGGTGATCTTCGGGCTCGTGGCGGGATACACGGTGACAAAGCTTGGAAAGATTGAGCGGCTGCAGCAGTGGCCGCTGCCGGTGCGATTGGGAATCGAGACGCCGGGACTGCATCCTCCGGGCGAGCACGGACAGGAGCCGAGACCATGATGCGTCGGCTGACTGCGAGTGTTTTGGTTACGGGGTTGATTGCGCTGAGCGGATGCCGATGGCCGGGGCGGCCACAGCCGGATGATATGGTGCCGCGGCCGGAGGCGGTGATGTCGTTCGACAAGCTGTACGCGCAGAACTGCGCGGGATGTCATGGAGTGGATGGACAGAACGGAGCGGCGACGAACCTTGCCAATCCGGTGTATGAGGCCCTGGTGGATGATGCGACTCTGCGCGATGTGATTGCGAATGGAGAGAAGGACACGCTGATGCCGGCGTTTGGACAGAGCTCGGGTGGCAACCTGACAGATGCGCAGGTGAACGCACTTGTGAGCGGGATGCGGGCGCGGTGGTCCAAGGGAAATGTGCTGGCGGGACAGAACGCACTGCCGTACAAGGCATCGCAGGGTGGTAATGCGGATGACGGCAAGCGAGTGTATGCGATGGCGTGTGCACGGTGCCATGGAGCGGTCGGGCAAAAGGCAGGGCCGGCGGGGTCGATCCTGGATGGTTCGTTCCTGGCGCTCGTGAATCCGCAGATGATTCGCACGACGGTGATTGCGGGACGGCCGGATCTTGGGCATCCGGACTGGCGCGGATATGTGCCGGGACATCCGCTGACGGACTCGGACGTAAGTGATGTGACAGTGTGGCTGCTGGCACAGCGGCCAGCGAATCCGGGACAGCCGTATCCGGACAGCAGCACGACGGCGGAGAAGCCGGGTGAGGCTCAGCCTGTGGCTCCGCCCTCACCCCAGCGAGCAAGCTCGCCGGGGACCCCGGCAAAGCAGTGATGCGGGATTGAGAGGAGTGATCGAGATGGACGAGAGGTTGCCGACACCGTCTCCGGAGGAGGAGCAACGACGCGATGCGGCGGGTATTTCGCGCCGGAAGTTTCTGATGAATGTCGGGATCGCGCTGAATGCGATTGTAGGGATCGCGATTGCGACACCGGTGGTGGTGTACCTGGTGGGGCCAGTGCTGCGGCGCAAGGAGTACCGCCACTGGATTGCGGTTGGCGATGCTACAGAGTTTCATCCCGGCGAAACGAAGCTGGTGACGTTTCGGAATCCGTTCCAACAGGCGACGGATGGAGAGACGGCGAATGTGCCTGCGTATGTGCGGTGCACAACTGCCGGTAAGTTTGTGGTGTTTGCGATCAACTGCGCGCACCTGGGATGTCCGGTGCGTTGGTTCTCAGAGTCGCAACTGTTTATGTGCCCATGTCACGGCGGTGTGTACTACGCGGATGGAAGCAGGGCTTCGGGGCCGCCGGAGCGTGGGCTGTTTACGTATGACGCGAGGGTTGAAGACGGGAAGCTGATGATCGATGCGGGACAGATGCCGACATTGTCGAATCGCGCGAGCGCGGAGCCGTGTCCGCCGGAATGGGCCCCAGGCGCGGGACAGAAGCGAACGGAACGCAAGTAGCAGACGAATTTGGTGACGAGGATTGCTCCATGGCCTGGTACAAAGACACCTACGATTGGTTAGAGCGGCGGCTGCAGCTCGAAAAGCCGATCAAAGACGCCGTGATGCATCCTGTGCCGACGCGCACAGCGAGCTGGTGGTACGTCTTCGGCAGCGCGAGCCTGACGCTGCTGATTCTGCAGGTGGTGACGGGGATTCTGCTGGGACTGGTGTATGTGCCTTCGGGAGGGCACGCGTGGGAGACGCTGCAGGTGCTGAATTACCAGCTGCCGCTGGGATGGTTTCTGCGAGCGATGCATGGATGGGGATCGAACTTCATGGTCGCCGTCGTGCTGATCCATATGGCGCAGGTGTTTCTCTTCGGCGCGTACAAGTTTCCGCGCGAGCTGACGTGGGTGCTGGGCGTTTTCATGCTGCTGCTGACGCTGGGCATGGCGTTCACGGGGCAGGTGCTGCGCTTCGATCAGGACGCGTACTGGGGGCTTGCGATCGGCGCGTCGATCATGGGGCGCGTGCCGTTCATCGGCGGCCCGCTGGTGCATATCATGCTGGGCGGGCCGATCATCGGCAGCGCGACGCTGACGCGGTTCTTTGCGCTGCACGTGTTTGTCATTCCCGGGATCCTGCTGCTCTTCACGGCGCTGCATGTGTGGATGGTGGTTGTGCTCGGCGTCAATGAGTGGCCGGTGCCGGGGCGCATTGTTCGCCGCGAGACGTACGTGCAGGAGTACACCGAGCTGACGCACAAGGACGGCCTGCCGTTTGTGCCGGAGGCGGTGTGGAAGGATCTTTTCTTCTCCGCAGCGATTCTGCTGGCGGTGGCGTTCTGCGCGGCGGTGTTTGGGCCGTACGGGCCGAGCGGCGTGCCGGATCCGAGCATCATCCAGACGGTGCCGAAGCCGGACTTCTTCTTCCTGTGGATCTACACGGTGCTCTCGTACCTGCCGCCGAGCATGGAGACGCCGTTCATTCTGATCGTGCCTGCGGCTAGCGGTAGCGATACTGATTGCGCTGCCATTTGTGGCGGGCGTGGGAGAGAAGAGCTGGTGGCGAAGGCCAATTGCCGTGTTTTCGGTGATGTTCATTGCGGTGTGCTTCAGCGTGTTTACGCAACTGGGCACGTCCACTCCGTGGAGCCCGCACATGACCGCGTGGAGTGGAGCGGCGGTACCAGTCGAGTATCTGCATAACCGCACGCCGCTGGAGAGGCAGGGAGCGAATGTCTTCCAGCAGAAGCAGTGCCGCAACTGTCACGCGCTCGGCGGAGTGGGCGGCGAGCGCGGACCCGAGCTTGGCGATGTGGCGACGCGGCTGACCGAGGACCAGATGATTCGGCAGGTGCTGATGGGTGGCGGCAACATGCCGGCCTATGGGAGCACGCTGTCTCCTGCGGAGACGACGGCGCTGGTACGGTTCCTCGACACGATGCATCCCAACTATCAGCCGGCCGCGGGAGATGCGTCGCGCGGTGTCGTGGAGAGTGGAGGCGTGCCGCCGAAGTCGACGGTGGAGCGCGGCGGCGGACAGCAGAATCCGGAAAGGCAGTAAAGGATGGAGGAGTTTCCGCACGGAATTCTGGCGGCATGGAGTTGGCCGCTGTGGCCTGCGGTGGGGATCGTAATTGCAGGCACGCTGTATCTGCGCGGATGGCGCGCGTTGCAGCGCACGCGTGCGCGGGAACTTCCGCGGTGGCGCGCGGTCTGCTTCCTCGGCGGACTGCTGGCGTTGTGGATTGCGCTGGCGTCGCCGATTGATGCACTGGATGATTTTCTGCTGTCGGCACACATGCTGCAGCACTTCATCCTGATGTCGGTGGCGCCGCCGCTGCTGGTGCTGGGCGCTCCGCTGGTTCCGATGCTGCGTGGATTGCCGCGATGGATGGTTCGCGGGCTGCGGCCGGTGTTTGCGTCGCGGACGGTGCACAAGGTTGCTCACGCGCTGGCGCATCCGGCGGTGGCTTGGCTGGTGATGAATGTCGCCTACCTGGGATGGCATGTGCCGCAGGCGTTCGAGCTGACGCTGCGTTCCGAGGCCTGGCACAACACGGAGCATATGTGCTTTCTGTTCACTTCGATCGCGTTCTGGTGGGTGATTGTCGAGCCGTGGCCGAGCCGGACGCGCTGGTCGCGGTGGATGGTGATTCCTTACCTGCTGACGGCGGATGTGGTGAACACGATTCTGTCGGCGGTGCTCGCGTTTTCGGGCAAGGTGCTGTATCCGTCGTACGCCGCGGCGGAGAGGATCTCGCGGCTGACGCCGCTCAAGGACCAGGTGCTGGCGGGATCGGAGATGTGGGTGCTGAACTCGCTGGTGTTCCTGGTGCCCGTGGCCGTGATCGTGGTGCGAATGCTGAGCCCGCGGGGGCTGCGGGATGGCTCTGGCATGAAGACGAATTACGCGCGGTTATAGGCCGCCTGCACTTCCTGGCCGTGCAGCGGCTGGATTTTAAGGACTAGAATGGCGGCCTTGGCAGGAGATCTCTTGCCCTGGTGGGCAGGAGATTTGCCGCGAGGGGACGTGTGTCCGGCGGCCCCCAATACGCGGCATGCAATTCGGAATAAGGGAGATGCCGGGATGAAGGTCTATGCGGGAAGCGACGTTAGAAATGTGGCCATCGTGGGCCATGCACACAGCGGGAAGACGGAACTCATCACGGCGATTTTGAAGACCGCGAAGTCGCCGGCGGCGTCCTCCCGCGAGAACGGTGGCGCGGTTACGCAGTACGACGAGGAAGAGATTGCCCGCAAGATGACGATGGCCAATGCCGCGGCGTTCGCCGAGTGGGACGGCGTCAAGGTGAACATGATCGACACGCCGGGCTTCCATATGTTTGTGCACGAAGCGCGCGGAGCCATGCTGCCGGCAGAGACGGCCGTCGTGGTGATCAATGCGCAGACGGGCGTGGAGTCAGGCACCGAGCGTGTGTGGAACTATGCCGCAGAGATCGGGTTGCCGCGCATTGTGGTGATGAACCAGGTGGACCATCCGAAGGCCGACTCGCGCACGGGACGAATGGAGATGCTGGAAGGAATTCGCGGGCGGTGGGGACGGCAGGTTGTCCCAGTGCAACTGCCGATTGTGGATGAGAAGGGATTTCATGGCGTCGTCGACCTGGTGACGATGGACGCGTATCTGTACACGCCGGATGGTGATGGCCGAGGGACGAAGGGGAAGATTCCGCATGCGATGGAGCCCGACGCGAAAGCGGCGCATGAGGCGCTGATCGAGCTCGTCGCTGAGGGAAAAGATGAGTTGATGGAGGAATTCTTCGCAGTGGGCACAATCCCCGAGGAACATCTGATCGGCGCGCTGCATGAGGCGATTCGTGAGGACAGGATTTTCCCGGTGCTGTACGTCAGCGGGTTGCGGAATGTCGGAACCGATCATCTGCTGGATTTTCTGAAGGTGTACGCGCCATCGCCGGTGGAGCGAGGTGAGGTGCCCGTGCGTCCGGCAGGGAAAGCCGCGAGTAACGGATCGGGCGACTCTGTCATGCGTAAGGTGGACGATGCGCAACCGGTTGCGCTGTACGTGTACAAGACGATGGTCGATCCGTTTGCGGGAAGGATCTCGTTCTTCAAGGTGATCAGCGGATGCCTGAAGAACGATGCGCCGGTGGAGAACTATACGCGCAGTGAATCAGAGCGCTTGTCACACCTGTCGATTATGCAGGGGCGGAAGCTGACAGAAGTGGCGGAGCTGCACGCGGGCGACCTGGGCGCGGTGGCCAAGCTGCGTGTGTCGCAGACCGGCGACACGCTGGGAGCGAAGGGACACGATGTGCTGATCGATCCCGTTCCTACTCCGGAGCCGGCGATGACCTATGCGATTGAACCGAAAACGCGCGCTGATGAGGACAAGCTTGCGCCGGCTCTGCACAAGCTGATGGAAGAGGACCTGATGCTGAAGTTTTACCGCGATCCGCAGACGAATGAGTTTCTGGTCGCGGGTGCGGGACAGATGCACATCGAGACGGTCGTGACGCGGCTGCGTCGCAGGTTCCATACCGAGGTGACGCTGAAAGCGCCGAAGGTTCCGTATCGCGAGACCGTGCGCGCGAAGGCACAGGGGCACGGACGGCACAAGAAACAGACAGGCGGACATGGGCAGTTTGGCGATTGCAAGATTCGCATTGAGCCGATGGAGCGTGGAGGTGGTTTCGAGTTTGTGAATGACATCTTCGGCGGATCGATTCCAAGGCAGTTTGTGCCGGCGGTCGAGAAGGGGATCCAGGAGTCAGCGGCGCGAGGATATCTTGCGGGCTATCCCGTGGTGGACTTCCGCGCAATTGTGTACGACGGCAGTTATCACGATGTCGACTCGAGCGAAATGGCATTCAAGATGGCTGGGCGACTGGCGTTTCGCGCAGCCATGGAGCAGGCGAAACCGGCGCTGCTGGAGCCGATCATGAAGGTGGAGATCGAGGCTCCGGATGAGTTCGCCGGAGCGGTGATGGGCGATCTGAACAGCCGCAGAGGCCGCGTGCAGGGCATGGACAGCGCGGGTACGGGAACGATCGTGCATGCGCAGGTGCCACTGGCGGAGATGCTGAGCTACGGCACGACACTCACGTCGATGACGCAAGGTCGTGGCACGTTCCGAATGGAGATGGATCACTACGACTTTGTGCCGCCGGCAATCTCAGAGAAGATTGCCGCGGGTGCGAAGAAGCCCACCGGAGAAGAACTGGAAGAGTAGCCACAGGCAATTCGCGAATGGGTCGTTACCGGGGAATCTCGCGATCACTCAGTTGAAATCGTCCCCCGTTTAGCCTTCCCTTCATCGAATTCCTTGGCGCAGTAGTGACACCTCATCGTGCCGTTATGATCGATGCGGTTTTGCTCTGCCGGTTCGAGTTTCGCTTGGCAATGTGGGCAGGTTACGGACAGGTCCAGCTTGGCTAAGAAGGCTTTGCGACTCATCAGGCGGTGCATTCAAATAGCGTAGCGTCTGGCCGTGCCCTCACGCGCGCGTACTGCTCCGAAAACCCTTATCAGGTGTCCAAAAAGCGTCCAACTGCTTTGATTTCCGCTTGAATTTGGGGCTGATTCAAAAGCGCGCCTGGCCACTATCGCCGGTCAGATGAGGATCCCGACCGTTCATCGGTCCTCCGCCAGCTTCGCATACTCGCCCTTTGCCTGCTTCAGCATCGGAAGATCAGCGTCGGCATCCTTCCACAACGTCAAGAACTCTCGATACGCGGAGCGCGCCCGGTCCTTATCTCCCGACATCGCATAGGCTCGGCCCAACTGCAGTCGCGCCAGCACGCCTACCGGATCGCTGACCATGACTCCGCGGTGATCAAGAACCTTGTGAAACTCTGCGACGGCCTCGCTGCTCTTATGCAGCGCCACATAAGACTCGCCGCGCACGTAGACCGGATATAGCGGCCCAAAATTCGCATGGATAGCAACGCGTGATCTGCCAACCTCATAGGGAGCCGCCTTTTCGAGCAATTCAACCGCCTTCGCCGGTTCGCCGCGGTTGAGCGCCAGTTGCGCTCGAAGCGTCGGCAAATAGTTGAACTGCACGCCGGTATCCTCCGGGAACCGCCGGTTTAAATCGTCTGCAAGTTCTTGCGCGCGCGAAGAGTCCCCCGAGAGTGCCAGCGCAAGACCGGCGCCATACTCAACACCCCGATTATTCGAAAGCTTCAGCGCCTCTGTCGCCTCTCGCCTTGCCTCAATAGCGTTCCCAAAGAAGCCCTCCCATAGAGCCGCCCCTGCCTCATAAAGTGCCGCCGCCTCGACATGGCCTCCCTCTCGCGCCAATTCCTCCGCGCGTTGCACCTCCCTTCCTGCGTCCTGCACGCGGCCGGCAGATGCCAGAACAGAAGCGTTATGCTGAGTGATCCATTCATCCGCCAAAGCATCTGCATGTGCTGACTGAGCGATGCGATTCATCTCCGCCGTGTTCCCGCGCAGAAACGCCAGGTCAAATCTCTCCAGCGAAAAGTCGGGAATGTCCAGCTTTCGCTCGCCGGCTGTGCGCAGGATTCCCTCAGCCTCATCGAATAAGCCAAGTTCCTGGTACCGCATCGCGAGAATGTAGTAGGTAATTGAGAAATCAGGATCCAGGGCCCGAGCTTTTCGGGCTCTATCAATCGCCTCCTCATATCGGCCAAAGATCGGGTAGATAACACCTGCCAGAAAACTCTTCGGCATCGGATCACGAGGATAGGTCTGTTCCCAAACCTTGCATGTCTGTTCCGCGCGTTCAAGGTTCTCGGTCACCTGCATGTCGTACGCAGCCATGATCCAGAACTTCTCCGGATCGCTGGTGTGATCACGCAGTTCGTACGCTTTGCGTGTGTTCTCCGCGGACAACGTGGCCTCTCCCAAATCGCCGTAAATGCGGCCAATGAACGCGTAGGCCATCGCAAAGTTCGGATCAAGCGCAATCGCTCGCTGGAAAAACGGCAACGCAGCGTCGGCCTTCGAAGTGATGAGCTTCCGGCCCGTGCTATACGCCTTCAGCGCTTCGAGCGAAGGAGTCGTTGCTTCGGCGAGCGCCGTGTCATGTTCTTTGATGGTTGACAGCGACTCGCCCACTCGCGTTCTGAATCTGCTCGCAATCTGAGTCAGCGCATCCAGCACATCCTCTTTGCGCGCTGCCTGCGCCTGCTCCTCGTCGAGGATGGCGCCATCGCGGCAATCCGTCGCACGCAATCCAACCACGTACTCGCTTCCCAGCTTCGCAATCGACCCGTCCAGAACCGCGCCACCCCCAGCGCGCGCGCAAACCTCACGGCCAAGTTCAGGAGACAGCTTCACATCGGACCGCTGGCCCATCAGTTCAAGCGTGTGCCGAACACGATCCTCCGGCATGAGACTCACAAAAGGAGATTGCTCCAGTTGTGCGACCAGACCCTGTCGCAATGTGTCGTCGAATACGGCGTCCCCCGTCGTATTTGTAAAATCCGCGATCAGCAGGGGATCCGTCTCGCGTAAAGCAACCGGGCGGCGCCACCGTGAGAGAAAGCTCGCGCCCAGCACCAGGAGTCCAATCGCAATCACAACTGCAATCGCAATCGCATGAGTGCGGCTCACCTTCGATGCTCTGGGAGCAGGCAGTGCGATCACTTTCTGCGCCGCGTCGCTATTTGTCTGTTCAACCACTATGTGCGATCGCGTGTGGCTGGCGATCATCAGGTGTTCGCCTTCCAGCCGCACGGTGCGCACGTCCGTCGCAAACCGATAGCCTCGCCCCGGGACCGTGACGATATACCGCCGATCCTCCGGCGCGTCTCCCAGAGCCTTGCGGAGCATGAAGATGTTCTGGCTGAGATTGGACTCCTCGACAAACGCATCCGGCCAGAGCTCTTTCATCAGGTCGTCCTTGGTTACAACCTCTCCGCTGCGGCGGACGAGAATCAGCAGCGTTTCGAACACCTTGGGAGTGATCGGGACCTGCTGATGGTCGCGCGACAGGATCTGCTTCTCCGGATCCGCCCGAAACGGCCCGAATTCGTAAAGAACTTTATGTTCTGTGGGCATGTTGAGCGCGAAGTCGACGGTCATCCGTCGTGCGGTAAGGTGCTCAGCTGCAGCTGGCTAACGCCCGTCGCTCTTTGGCAGGGACTTTAGCACGGCCCGTCTCCTCACTGCAATCACATGATTCCTCAACGCCTGTTCCCGCTAACCGTATGTTTTCAACGAACCGCAGCGCTTGAAACTCCTTTGAGATTTTTTGAAGCGCACTTTGAGGACTTTCTCCCGCCATCGGCGCGAGGATTCGCGTGTACGAAGCCCGGTCCCAGCAGCATTGACCCGATGGAGCGCACCATGGCGGCGAAAACAACTCGCATCACCCTGGAAAAAGACACGATCATGCTTGTTCGCCATGCGCGGGCGGAGCAAGCCTGGTGCCCTATTTGCGGCAACGTGGTGGATGTCGTCGCCCTGGCGAATGACGCGCTCTCGGAGTTCCTCGCCTCCAACGACGTCCGGGGATGGATTGCCGCCGGAAAACTCCACATGTCACGCGAACCCAACGGGCCTGTCCGCATCTGCCTCGCCTCACTGCTTCGCTGCTTCGAGCCGTAGCACCGCAACGAACAATCTCGAAAAGGAGCCCACAATGAAAACCAAAGCGCCCGGTAACGAAACATCTGTTTTGTCGAAACTCACAACGCTCTCCAAAGTATCCATGGTGTTGCTAGCCCTTACTCTGTTCACCACCGTAGCGAGCGCCGCATTTCGGCTGAATCTTGCGTCTTCTGTCTATGTCGTCAGCCTGACGCAGAACGGCCCGCAGTTCGGCGCGGTGAATCTTGCAAACGGAAGCTTCACTCCAATCGGTCCGACCGCGCCTGTAAACTTGGCCAACCTCGTATGGTGGCGGGGCGAGCTCTTGAGCCTCGCAGCCTCCGACCCATACGCCGGCTACCTGGTGAGGATCAACCCTGCAAACGGTGCGATCACCCCAATCGGGCCAACAGGCCAGGGCTTCAACGCTTTCGACCTCGCCGAAGTCAATGGAAAGCTGTACCTGACGGACTTCCAAAACAACTTCTACTCCATCAATCCGTTCAATGGCGCTGCGACGCTCATCACTGCGACAGGGATGCCCCCCGATCCCAACATCCCTTTCACATTGAACCCGGATGGTACCTTCAATCTCTGCGACGAGAGCCTCTACAGCGTGGGAGGACGCCTTTATGCGACCTTCGACTCATTCAACATCGATGAGGTGAGTCTGGCGATCGACGAGAATCCGGCGAACGCGTCGGTAGCTCCCGCTCTCTACCGCATCGATCCTTCGACCGGCAAAGCAACTCGGATCGGCCCCACCGATCTCGGAATCGGCGCAACGGTTGCGCTGGACGGAAGGTTCTATGCCTTCGAGGCGCCGGTTACCGGCTTCGTCGACGGGTTTCCCGTGGGGGGCAGCGAACTTTACGAGCTCAACCTGGCGAACGGCAAGACGACCTTCATACACGCAATCGATCCTGCAGCCGGCCCAATCTTCGGAGCGGCGCCGGTGCTGCCCTTCCTCTAACGGCCACGTTGGTTCCTGGTGCGGGCGCTGGAGCCGTCAATAACCATGCGCCCGTACCGGACGCACGAGCCTTGTATTTGATTCAGATTGACGGAGAGATCGATCAAGGCTGTCATCTTCTCTTCCGTAGCGCTGAAAAGACGGCGGCAAAATGAGAGTCTTCCGGTACCAGCAGACCGACGGCACGTTGCGTTTCTGCCTTTGCAGAGTGCAGATATTTGGCCGAGGAGGAACATCGCCAGCTGCATGTGGCTCACCCCGGTGCCCAGGTGGTCATTCTGATATTTGCAGAAAGCGCCGAAGCACGTTCAGCGTGATCCGGGAAACGCTCTCATCCCCATACAAACAACTCACCCAGGTGATCGAACCCGTCGAAAAAACCGACCCTCGCCCCAGTTCGAACAAGACGACCTCCGCTCCTCCGTTGTCCGGGTTCTCCCCTCGAGCGATCACTTGCACCTGCTTCGGCGAACTTGCAGTGACCTTATCCGTCTCATGGCCTGAGGCCCCGCCCGGAACCCGCTCGTGCTGGCTCACTCGCCCAAAGCTGTCTCCCTTTCCGAGGCCGGTTCCCTCGAGAGCCCAGTGCGATGGCTCAAGAACCGTGTATGGCGCCGCCGTCATGACACCCGTATGGCTGAAGGCCACGCCCAACAGCCGGGCCTCGGACACATACGTCCGATGCATTCTTGACTCGTGTTTCGAGTCTGGCGGTTTGGCATCATCGAACGTGAGACAACGCATCGCGTCGCCTTCAAGAATTACCTCGCAGTTCAACCCGTTTCCGCCGAGATACATCAGCCGGCCGCCGCCATGCACCCACTCCTCGACCCGCCGGAACATCTCACGTGTCCAATACTCCGGGTGCACCCCAAGCAGAAGCACGTCATAGCTCTCCAGCTGCAACGTGCCATCGTCCAACTGGGCGTCAGAGTAGTAGTCATACTCGAAGCCTTGGCGCTCCAGCCAACCCAGCAGCCGCCACTCGCCCGGCGCAAGGCCGCACCCCACTCGTCCCTGGATCGGATCGCTAATAGAAGAACTATCCCACGGCGAGTTGTCGAAGATATGGTTGCCATGCTCCGGACGCTCAAAAGCAAGCGGGCGATACGCTTCGTCCGGCAAGCTCCAGACGCTCTCGGCCTGGTTATATCGACCGAGGTCCTGCCGCGCATTGACCGTCGGCGCGCTGGGCAGGCTTGCAGAGTTTATGTAATTGGATCGCCCGCCGAACGCGTTGTAGGCGTTCCAGGTGTTCGTATTCGCAAGGACCGCTATCTTTGCGCGGGGTAGGTCCGGCGCGACCACCCACGGGAACGAGTAGCTTTCACCAGATGGTGTGCGCGCCCAGAGGTAATACAGACCGGACCGTCGCGGAGCCTCGATCCTGTGCTGAATTGGAGTCGTGAAATAGCCCACCTTATTCCAGTTCACACCCGTCTCTGAGTAATCCCCATCAGGAGTGATCTGTTCTGCTGTGTGCGGCCCATGCTCGTCATACCAGCTCAACGTCCGCACATACTCCTTCACCTCGCCATAACGCCAGAGGCTCAACTGGAACTGTTCAGGGCTGCTGACCTTGATCTCGCTGTACTCTCCACTCCGGATCCATTTAGGCCACATGAACCCCATCAGCTTCCGTCGCAACAGACGAAACTGGTGCGGCTCAGCCCTGCCCAACTCGCATGTCACGCGCTTTGAGCCATACCCATCCTTCGCCAGCGTAACCTTGTAGCGGCCATCGGGCAGGTTTCCCAAAACCGCGCCGCTAGGCCATGACTCGAGGAGCATTCTCTCCGCTCCATCCAGCCGCTCGAACTCAATTCTGACGCCATCCAGCGCGGCATAATCCTCATCCGACACATAAGCGAGAAGTCTGCCGGGAGCCGGGTTCCAGTCTCTTTTCATCGCCAACAAGCACCCTCTTCAGAAGAGCTTCTTTGTCTTAACACCTTTGTTCGATTAGATAGACAATGAACTACGCAATTGTCTATAAGAAAACCTAGCCTGTAGTTCTGGCGGGGTCAACGACAAGTTCGCGTGGATTTAGAAACGGCTGGCCCTCCGTGATTGTGTCTGACGTGGAGAAGACCATTTTCCTGCAATTGCCCCAGAGGTCCCGATCGAACCGTTCGAAGTCTTCGCCACGGACCTCCGGCGGTGCCGCTGGGAAGGACCGCAGATATTGAGGATTGAGGCAGAATGCCTGTAGCCCATGTCGTGCTAACCAGGTACGAGATGGTGATCTTCGTCGCCTATCTTCTGCTGACCGTTGCGGTGGGTTTCTCCGTGGCACGGAAAGGGCGGGAAAACGCGCGTGAGTACTTCATGGGCGCGAACAAGTTGCCGTGGTACGTCGTGGGGACGTCCATGGTGGCGACATCGATCAGCAGCGAACAATTTATCGCGCAGGTTGGCGCAGGATACACGCACGGGATTGTGATCGCGTCGTTTGGATGGAATGCGTGGATTGTTTACACGCTGCTGATCTGGATCTTTCTGCCGTACTACATGCGCACGCGGCTGTATACGATGCCGGAGTTTCTGGAACGCCGCTATAACCCGGCCGCACGGTACCTGTTTGCGGTGTTCTGTATCGTCGGCTATCTCTTCTCGCTGATTGCCGGTCCGCTTTATGCCGGGGGACTTGCGCTTGAGGGCATGTTTGGCATCAACCTGATTTGGGGCATCGTGTTTCTGGGCGTGCTCACGGGCACATACACCGTCTATGGTGGTCTGAAATCCGCTGCGTGGACGGACTTCATGCAGATTGCGGTCCTGCTGGTTGGAGGAGTGCTGGTCCCGATCATCGGACTCTCGAAGGTGGGCGGCCTTGCTCACTTGACCCATCAGCTGCCTGCGAAGTTCCAGCTGTTTCACGGATCCAGGAATCAACTGTTCCCCGCGAGCGGCGTGTTCACGAGCTTTCTGAGCGTGGGCATCTGGTACAACTGCACGAGCCAGCACATCGTCCAGCGCTGCCTGGGAGCCAAGGACGAGTGGAATGCCCGGATGGGCGTGGTGACTGCCGGATTCCTGCAAACGGTGTTGCCGCTGTTCTTCGTGGTGCCGGGCATTATCGCCTACAAGCTGATGCCTCACCTGGCGCAACCCGATCAGGCCTATATCCTGCTCGTTGGATCTTTGGTCCCCCATGGGCTTCGCGGGCTGATCCTGGCCGCGATTGCCGCGGCTCTTATGTCGCACCTGTCAGCGATGATCAACTCCACGTCTACGATTCTGACGATGGATATTTACAAGCGACTGCTCCGGCCGCATGCGAGTGAACGAACGCTGGTGAGGGTTGGACAGTGGAGCGGAGCGGTGGTGATGGGCCTGGGGATTCTGGTGGCCATCTGGTTCAGCACTTCGCACACTTCGCTGTTTGTCTTAATCCAGGAGGGCTTCGCGTATATTGCGCCTCCGTTTGCGGTGATTTTTACGATGGGCCTGCTTTGGCGCAGAGCGAATGCGACGGCCGCTCTGACGACGATTGTGGCGGGATTCGTGTTCACTGCTTTTCTTCAGTTTTATCTGTTCCGTTTGCCGGCGCTCGCTCCGTATGCGAATTACCTCCACAGAGCTTTCGGGGCGTGGATTTTCTGCATGCTGGTGATGATTGGGACTTCTCTGGTGACATCGCCCCCACCCGCTGAAAAGACGAGAGGGATCATCTGGAGTCCGGAGTATGCTTCGCTGCCGGAAGGAGAGCAGCGACGGTACAGCGGGTGGAGAGATCTCCGGCTGTGGTGGGCGATTTATATCGCCGGCGCGCTTTCGATCTACGGATTCTTCCTTTGGTTCCGCTTCCAGCACCCGGAGATTCCATGAACCGGCGTGAAGCCGCGGAGCCAGGATGCTGCGGCACAAAGGCCGCTCGTGTTCAGCAACCGCAACGGCGAGCGGAACGTCTCAACCTCGATCAATCACCTGCACCGCAACGCCTTCGCACCCGAGCAGAACGGCAAACGCAGCAGCTCTTCCCCGGCGAATTCGTTCTGCACACGCTTCGACATACAATGCTTACTAGACTCGGGGAATCGGGAGTGGACGCCTTCACGATCATGAAGATCGCTGGTCACAGCAGCATTGTCGTATCACAGCGGTATGTTCATCCAACTCCCGAAGCGCTCGAACGCGCGTTTGAATCGTTGCAGAGAACCAACCGCGGCAAGGAAGCAAATGCGGAGATCAGCGACGCCCCGACGCAAGCTCCCGCTACATCGGACGTGGCAATTTTCGTAAGTAATTGAAGGGCCTATAGCTCAATTGGTTAGAGCAGCGGACTCATAATCCGTTGGTTCCAGGTTCAAGTCCTGGTGGGCCCACCATTTCTGTATGTCGCGTCAGGAACTCGCCGAGTTTTTGATTTGACGTAAGGTAATTCAGTCAAGGGTGTTTCTTTACTGTTCGTCAATGCAAGCGGCAAAGTTATTCCTTCAGCAAGTGCATTTTCCTGCAATTTACCCACATGATTTTGTGCGAAATGGCCGAATTACATAGCCGTTTGCATGGCCACGGAATTGCAGCACCCAAGGTATCTGAATCGGCCACCAGGCGATCGCAACACGTAGAACGACGCCGCGGTTTGGTCTGATCCCGATCACCCATTGCGCGAATCTATGGGCGGAGTTAATGCAGAGTAGTTCTCCGGGCTCATCGGGCTACACGTGCAATTCGGGTTGATCACGTTCGGCATGCTGATGGAAGCGGTCTAAGGCCTCTCCATCCTCTACCCCGCTTTCAACCCCTACAGGCCCCAGACGAATGGTACTGCGCGGATCGCGTCATCCCTCTCCTGAAGAGGGTGCGGAGATTCACGCTCACTTTGGCCCTTCCACGCCGCCCGCCTCGGCCGGCGGGTTCGGTCGTGTTCATAACTTCAACGCAGATGTGGAGGAATACGTGAACAAAATTGTTTGCACTCTCATTACCGCGTCCTTCCTGGTTGCTGGGGTTGCCGCTGCCCAAAGCAGCAATTCCAACGGCAAGACTAAGGCGCACGAGATCAACGACAGCCAGATGAGCAACATCACGGCTGGTCAGACTGACAACAATTCGATCGCCGTCGCTGGCTCAACCGTCACGACAAGCGAGACAGCGACCAGCTCGCTCGCTGGGAGCTCTCTGAGCGACGCAAGTGGAGTGAACATTACAACCGCCGTGGACAGCAGCGTCGCCAACGGTGTCAACATCTATGCAGCGACGCTGGCAAGCAACGCCTCCGCCACCGGCTCCAAGGTCGACCAGTCCAACACTATCGCCCAGTCCAATCCGGATTCGGATGCCACGCTGTCGCGGTACAGCAATGGTCCGGACCTGACTGTAAACAACACTTACAACAACACCAACAGCACGACAGATACATCGAGCTTAGTCACCAACTCGAACTACAACCACGTAACGACGGATAACGCGTCGTACATGAACACCGGCTCTCACAGCCAGAGCGCGAGCGAGTCTTCATCCAACAACTTCGCACATGGCGCGCAAGAGAGCTCCAGCTTTGGTGCCTCTACCTCCACGTCCGACCAATTTGCGCACAACGCGTCCGTTGGCGGACAGCAGCAGTCTTCGTCGTCTCACACCGCCAGTGGCGCTCTGACCGCGAGCGACAACCTGACGGCGAGCGGCACCACCTCATCCAATGGCTCCTCGAGCTCGAACAGCCAACATCAGGCTGGCAGCTCGGTTGGGTCGGGCAGTGCCAGCTCCATATCAGGAACCGACGCGTTCAGCAATCCCTCGAATACCGGCACCAACAACGCAAACACGTCGGGCACCAACACGAACACGTCGACAACCACTGGTACCGGATCCACCGCCAACAGTAACAGCGCCACCGCGAACCAGTTGACGCACACCGCGAGCGCGAACCTCACCAATAACGCCAGCCTTGCTGCCAACGCTTCGTCCTCCTCGAACCGTCAGCAGAGCTCCAGCTTCGGCGCTTCGACCGGGACCACCAACAATTTCAACCACAACGCCTCCATCGGAGCACAGCAGCAGGCTTCGACGAGCACTACCGACCAGTTTGCTCAGCAGGCTGCGGAGCAGTCGGCTTCGTCTCACACCACGACGGCGTCGAATGACTATGCGACCAGCACGACGGCAAGCCACAGCCTGGCGGCGACCAACAACTTCGCCCACAGCAGCACGACCAGCGACACCCTGGCGCTGACCTACATGGGACCGACGACCATCGGTTCTGCGGTTGGCCAGAACATCGCGGTTGATGGCTCGACGATCAACAGCACCAATACAGGTTCACTCACCATGGCGGGTTCGTCTGAATCGAGCGCCTCGGGTGTGAACATCGTCAACGCAGTGGGCAGCATGGTTGCCAATGGCGTGAACATCGGCTTCACGTCCAACATGGTTGCGATGCCAACGCTGTCACAGTCCAACACCATCGTCCAGTCCCGCTAATGACCACGGACGGAGTCATCCTCGATTGAGGGTGACTCCGCCGCGCGGTGCGTAACGCACGCGAGGAGAGCAAAAATGTACCGCACTCTTTTGGTCATGGGTCTGTTACTAGCAACACAGGCCGGCGTGTCGCAGTCGAGGAAGAAAGCACTCGACGACGGCATGCTCGACCGGGTGACTGCAGCTGGCGTGACCACGCGGGTCCTGCCAGGTGGGGTCATCAATTTTTCGGGCGAGGTGCCGACCGTGAACGGCCTTGTATCCGGCGCCGGATCCCTTGTGGTTCAAGCGCCGACCAGTAACACAACCTCGACAACAACGGGGACGGTGAATCTGGGTGGAAATGCACAGCAGAATCTGAGCTCGCTCATTAACATCAATGCTGTGAACTCCACGATCAACGTGTTGCTAAACCTAAACGTCAATATCAACTCAACAGTTGGGACAATTTTGCAGAGTAACCTCAACGGGAAACTGCACTAGAATGACTTCGGCCCGTACAGCGATCGCCGCAGCACTGCTGAGCGCATCGTCCCTCGTCACCCTGGCGCAGGCGCAAACGAAGCCCGCGCCAGGGGATGACGTGGGATGGGGAAAACCCGTCCTGTCACTGAAAGACATCCGGAATGAGGGCGTTGTCCGCCAGAAGTGGGATATCAGCTGCGGTGCTGCCGCACTAAGCACCCTGCTCACCTACCAATTCAAGGACAGCACTCCAGAAACCGACATTGTCGTCTGGATGCTGCACCGAACCGATCCTGCCCGTGTCCGCGAAAGACACGGGTTTTCGCTTTTGGATATGAAACATTTCGCACAGGCCCGCGGATACACTGCCGAAGGCTTCAGCGATGTGTCGATGGAAGAGCTGGCCAACCAGAAGTCGGCAGTCATCGTTCCGATCCGGCTCAAGGGGTTTGACCATTTTGTTGTTGTCAAAGGCATAGTCGACGGCAGAGTATTTCTTGCTGATCCTGGCTTTGGCAACGTCACGATGAAGGTAGACCGATTCCAGAAATTGTGGAAGAACGGGATCGTCTTCATCGTTCACCCTCCGGATGAGCGGATGCAGGTAGCGAAGCAAATCAACTCCTCTGCAAAGCTTCTTCCGGATGAGAGTGTGATCATGCGTAACCTCGGGGTGACGACGCCTACCAACGGCTTGTACTAACGATGTGGGGAGGGCTACATGTTTTTGCGGCCATTTGCAGTGGGCATCGTTTTACTTTTTGCATTGAGTCTCAGCGCACAGAACCAGACCGCCAGCACAACTTCGGCTCCGCCGGAGCCGGCTGCTCAGGCGGAACACCCAACGCAACTGAAGTCCGCTCAGCAGGATGTGGTGGACGCCAAGATTCAGCAGGCGTTGCGTGAGCGCGATGCCATTATTCGAAATCTTCTGGAGCGGGTGCAGGAGCTCGAGACGCGGCTGAACGCGGGTAACTCCGGGCTCACGGGTCACGGACCGGTGCCCGCGGCGGTAGCAGCTTCGCCAGCGCCCGTCAGTTCGCTCGCCACTACCGTCAACAATGCGACCTACGACGACACCGAGCGGCACGCGTCTGCAGCATTGGATCGGGCGCTGCTCGTCCGCGGTGGATTGCTACTGCCCGCCGGCATGCTTGAAGTCGATGATGCGGTCTCGTACTTCAGCCTTTCATCGGATCATGTCACTGTGAACGGATTCGCTCTGTTCCCGGTTCTGGTCGTCGGCGACATTACGTCAGAACGGCTGCGGCGCGACATTCTTATCAATTCGGTGACGGCGCGGCTTGGTCTGACAAAAAAGGCCCAGATGGACTTTCTGCTGCCTTACGGATTTGTTCTGAATCGTACGGTCGACGCAACAGGAAAGCAGACAACAGCGAGCCAGTTTGGACTGGGCGACATCGTCGCGGGACTGTCGTACCAGTTTGCGAACGAGCACGGGAACGTGCCTGATTTACTGGGGAGCATCCACTTTAAATCGACGACTGGTATCACCGGTTACAACCTGCAAAGCGCCCAAACTGCGCTGGGAACCGGCTTCAATTCCCTCACCGCAGCAGTCACCGCCGCAAAGACGAATGATCCACTGGTCTTCTATGGCACCCTCGACTACACATACAATCAGCCGGCTCACCACACGGTTCCCATTAGCAATCCTTCAGACCCGAACGTCACGAGTGAGGTCGCATATATCCGGCCGGGAGATGCCTTCGGATTCCAGCTCGGCTCCGTGCTTTCTCTGAACCCTGAAACCTCGATGACTGTCGGTTGGGACCAGCGGTTTACAACGCAAAGCAAGCTAGCCGGACAACCGCTACCCGCTTCCTATCTTGTGGAAGGATCTCTGCGCGTCGGCACGTCATACATGTTCGCTCCGGGCCGGATGATGGACGTGACCATGGGCGTTGGACTGACGCCGGACACTCCCAACCTTCAGTTCTCGGTGTCCTTCCCCTTCCGGCGGACGCTGTGGAAGCCCTCTTACTAGAGAGAATCGCGGATCGAAGAGCGAGCACCACGAAGCAGGTCAGCATCGGCAAGCGCGATTCCTCATCCGAGACGACCGGCTCTGCGTGGCCGTTCGCCAAAACCCCTATAAACAAAGGGTGAGACGTCAGTAACGTTGTGATCAAAACCAACGGGCTCACTGTCTTATCCAACCGAAGTCCGGGGCGATCCCGGCAACGAAAACGCGCGCAGACTGTATCTTTTGGTCCGAATTAGTTATCTTTCGATGCGTATGCGCAACGATACTGCCATCATGGAAGCTGTGATTGATTCCGCAAGTTCGTGGAACAATCGGCTGCTCGTTGGCGTTCTTGCTGCAGTCGCGACCGTGCTGCTCGCATGGGTCGACCGGCATGTGCACCACACGGTGCCACTGGCACTGATCTACCTGTTTCCCATGGCGCTCGTGAGCACAGTCATCCGGCGCTGGGAGGTTTTGGTTGCGGCAGGCATGTGCATGGTCATGGCAGAGTATTCGGACGCATTTCTGTGGAACCCGACGCAAGGTGTGGCTCGTGACACGCTTTACTTCATCGCCTTCTCAGCCGAGGGGCTGTACATCACCGAGATGCTCTCAAGACGCCGCGTTCAGCGCCTTCACGTGAACCTGCTGACTCAGGAGGTCGCTGCGCGCAAAGAGGCCGAAGAGCAACTTCAACTCCTCATTGACTGTTCGTCGGTGTCAATCATTACGGCGGATCACGCCGGCAGAATCGTACAGGCCAACGAAGCGGCCATCCGTCTTTTCACGCCTGAAGGGCAGCGGTCAGCGCAGTTGGAAGGCTCGCTCGGCGCTTTGCTTCCCGCGCTGAATCGCGTCCCAATACTTTCTCAAGGGCCGAAGTCACTGCGCACGATGCTGCAGTGCCAGGGCTTCCGTTCCAATCACGAACCCTTCGTTGCAGATGTCTGGTTCTCGACCTATCAGACGCCCAAGGGGACGCGGATGACCGCCGTCGTAGCGGATGTCTCCGAAGAGTTCAGAAGCCGGGAGGAGTCGAACCTGGAACAGATCCTCCACGGTTCCCGCCTGGTGGTTGGAGCGATGGCGCACGAGATGCGAAATGTCTGTGGCGCGATTGAGCTCGTTTGCGAACGTATCGATTCACGTAACCCCACGCTCAATGCGTCAGACGATATTAAGGCGCTACGACAGTTGACGGGGACACTTGAACGAATGACCACCGTGGAAGTCTCGCACATGAAACGATCTGCTACGGCGATACGTCTTCAACAAGTGATCGATGAGGTGCGCATCATCTTCACAGACAGCGACGAAGAATCTCCCATCGAGATGATGTGGGGCGACGCAACGGATGTTCCGCCTGTCTGGGCTGACCATCAAGGGCTTCTTCAGGTCTTTCTGAATCTGCTGCGAAATGCGCAGTCTGCGCTCGCATCAACCACGTCTCCACGCATCGAGATCACAACACAGTGCAAATCAAATACGGTCGAAGTTCACATCACGGACAACGGCCCAGGAGTGTCTGACCCTGAGCATCTCTTCAGGCGGTTTCAAGAAGGATCCCGCGTACACGGCCTCGGACTTTATCTTTCGCGTGCCATGGTAATGAGCTTTCGTGGTGACCTAAGATATGAAGCGGCGCGGCCTGGAGCCCGTTTCATTGTTGAGTTATTGATCGCAAAATAAGGCTTCGCACCGATGAATTCGTCTTCGCCAACCCGAATCCTGCTCGTGGATGACCACACTCTCTTTCGCGAAAGCCTGCGTGCACTGCTTGAGGAAGAGGAGGCCTACAAGGTTGTTGCAGAGGTCGCCACGGTCGCTGATGCTGTCGAACTCTGTCGTGGTGATACAACCTTCGACATGGCCTTGATCGACTACGACCTGGGTCCCACGGCCGGAGCCAAAAACGGAGTGTCGGTTCTCCGCTGTCTCCGCGAACGCAAGGAATTCATCCCTGCGCTCATGGTTGCTGCACGGATCGAACCGAAGGACCTTCTCACCGTTGTAAGAGAACTGCAGACCGGAGTCTTTCTAAAGTCCGACCCCGCGGAAGAGTTACAGATGGCACTGCACAGGACACTGCGACAGGAAGTCTGGATCTCTTCGGGGCTGGCACTGGATCTTGTCGCAGGCACCTCTGCTGAGGAACAGCGCGGGCCTGGGGACGGGGCAGTCACCTTCGACTCCCGCGAGCGCGAGGTTCTCGGACTTGTTGTCGAAGGGCTGAGCAATAAGGAGATCAGCTCGCGGCTCAATCTGTCCGAGAGTGTCGTCAAAGCCACTCTTCAGAGGCTCTTCGAGAAGGTAGGCGTCCGCACACGTGCACAACTTGTGCGCTTTGCCTTTGAGTCTGGGAGCGCACTCCTGTAGCCGCCCCTTCGCCGCGCTAACGCTCAGGTAAGTGGCGTCGGATTGAAGAGGGCCAGGTCATTGTGCAGACCCCACCTGTCCGCCCATGTCTGCTGGCGGCCGCTTGCGACCTCGAGCATCATCTCGAAGATCTGCCACCCTACCTGCTCGATCGTGGCTTCACCGGTCGCGATCGTCCCCGCATCCACATCAATTAAATCGTGCCAGCGCTCAGCCAGCGGCGATCGTGATGCCACTTTGATAACAGGAGCCATCGCCAGGCCATACGGAGTTCCCCGCCCCGTCGTAAAGATATGCATGTTCATGGAAGCGGCCAGCTGCAAAGTGCCGCATACAAAGTCACTCGCCGGCGTCGCCGCGAAGATCAGGCCCTTCTTCGTCACGCGTTCGCCATGACCGAACACGCCTGCAATGGGCGCGGAGCCTGCCTTTGCGATCGATCCCAAGGCCTTCTCGACGATATTTGTCAGGCCACCACGTTTGTTTCCTGGGCTCGGGTTCGCGCTGCGGTCGACGCCGCCTTCACTCAGGTATGCGTCATACCAGGCCATCTCGCGGATGAGTTCGCGCGCGACTTCCTCTGTCGCCGCACGCGCAGTGAGAAGGTGAATGGCATCGCGCACCTCCGTTACCTCGGAGAACATGACGGTAGCGCCGGCCCGCACTAACAGATCCGACGCAAAACCTACTGCAGGATTCGCCGTCACCCCAGAGAAGGCATCGCTTCCTCCGCACTGCATGCCCACAATCAAATCCGACGCCGGCCGCGTTGTGCGACGCCTGCGGTCCAACATCTGAAGACGCTTCTCGGCCATCTCGATAATTGCGGTGACGATCTCTTCAAAGCTGTGGTGTCTTTCGTCCTGTAACTGCACGACATAGGGCGACGAACTCAGGATCGGAAGCGTGCTCGATGGCATCAATAGTGCCGGCTGCAACTTCTCGCATCCAAGGCTGACGACCATTGGTGCGCCGCCGAGATTTGGATTCAGGCTCAGATTCCGCAGCGTGCGGATAGGAATCTCGGCGTTGGGGGCATCGATGGCCACACCGCAACCATAGTTATGCGTCAGCGCAATCACGTCGTCGACATTCGGATAGTGAGGCAGAATCTCCTGGCGGATGCGCTTGACAGCATAGTCTACCGTCGCAGCTACGCACTGAACCGTCGTGGTAATGCCAAGGATGTTCTTGGTTCCTACGGTGCCGTCGTCATTCACGAATCCCTGGAAGGTATAGCCCTCCAGCGGCGGCAGAGAATCGGGCACATCGGTAGAGAGCGGAAGATCGTCCAGAGCCGGTGGGTTCGGCAGACGCATCTTTTCTTCATGCACCCAGCTTCCCTTCGGGATGTCGCGCTCTGCGAACCCGATCACCGACCCATAACGCACGATGGGCGCTCCGGCAGGTAGGTCCCTCAACGCAACCTTGTGCGCCTCGGGAATGTTCTCCGCGAGCACCAGGCCGGAATCAAACTTCGCTCCCGCACGCAGACCGCCCTCGTTCACCACAATTGCGACATTGTCGTCGGGATGAACCTGGATATACAGCGGGCGCGATAGCTCTTGCTTTAACATCTCCAAGTCCTCGTGATCGAAAGACACCTCAGTCGCGTGATCTTAACGAACCATGCACGGCCGCTTGTTATCGAACTTCCATCCCGGCAGCAGAAACTGCATTGCGCGCGCGTCATCGCGGGCAGCCAGCCCTACTTCATTGTAGAGCGCATGCGCACGTTCCACCTGCTCCAGATCGATCTCTACGCCTAACCCCGGCCTCTCCGGCACCGCAATTCTGCCACCGTCAATCTTGAGTGGCTCTCGTGTAAGCCGCTGTCCATCCTGCCAAATCCAGTGCGTATCGATGGCGGTAATTCTTCCCGGCGCCGCAGCCGCAACGTGCGTAAACATTGCCAGTGAAACATCGAAGTGATTATTGGAGTGCGACCCCCATGTCAGGCCCCACTCGCGACAAAGCTGCGCAACACGCACCGACCCCTCCATCGTCCAGAAGTGTGGATCCGCAAGCGGAATGTCGACTGCTTGCAGTTGGATGGCAAGCTTCAACTCACGCCAGTCGGTGGCGACCATGTTGGTCGCCGTCGGGAGGCCTGTCGCTCGGCGAAACTCGGCCAGGATCTCCCGCCCCGAGAAGCCCTTCTCCGCGCCGCATGGATCTTCCGCGTATGCCAGTGCATTCCGCTTATCGCTGCACAGATGAACCGCCTCCTCCAACGACCAGGCACCGTTCGGATCGAGCGTGATTCGCGCGTCTGGAAAGCGTTCGGCAAGCGCGACGACTGTATCCATCTCACGTGCCCCTTCGAACACTCCTCCCTTCAACTTGAAATCGCGAAACCCGTAGCGAGCCCGTGCGGCGGCCGCAAGGCGAAGCACGGCTTCTGTCGTCACTACTTCCTCATTGCGAAGCCGGAGCCAGTCGTCGTTCTCCTTCGATTCGGATCGATACGGCAGATCGCACCTGCGCCGATCGCCGATGAAGAACAGGTACCCGAGCACATCCACGCTGGAGCGCTGCCGCCCTTCTCCCAGCAGCTCACACACTGGCAGATCCAGAAACTGACCCAACAGATCCAACATAGCGGATTCAATCGCGGTCATCGCATGAATCGTGGTCCGCTGGTCGAATGTCTGCAGACCGCGGCCGCCCGCATCTTCGCTTGCAAAGCGTTGCTTCACAGCCCTTAGGACAGCGCGGTATGCAGCGAGTGACTGGCCCTCCACAAGCGCGCGAGAATCCTCGAGAACCCGTCGAATCTTCTCGCCGCCGGGGACCTCTCCCACGCCGATGCTGCCTGTGTTGTCTTTCAGGAACACGAGGTTGCGCGTGAAGAACGGCGCATGTGCTCCGCTGAGATTCAGCAGCATGCTGTCCTGTCCCGCGACGGGAACGACGCGCATGCCTGTCACAACAGGTGTTTCACTTTGACGGAGTCCGAGTTTGCCCGGTGCCATATCACTCTCCAACGGCGTTAGCCGCGCGAACCGGCTGCCGAAATCTCCACGCGCTTAATCTCTCCGACGATAACAACGTAGCTGAAGATCGCCAGCAGCGCCGTTGCACCGACGAAGATCAATGCGTCATTGAATGAGCCGGTCTTCTTTACAAGCCAGCCGATGACAATCGGAGTCGTAATGCCCGCGGTGTTGCCGAAGAGATTGAAGATTCCACCGTTCAGACCAATCAGTTCCCGCGGCGAAGCATCCGCTATCACGGTCCATCCCAACGCTCCGAAGCCCTTGCCGAAAAACGCGAGCGACATGAGGAACATGACGACACTCTGCACGTTCGTAAAGTTGCACGCGATCATTGTGACCGACAGCAGCATGCCCGCGATGATGGGAGCCTTGCGCGCAAAGGTGAGTGAATATCCGTGGCGCAGGAGGCCGTCCGAGCAGACGCCACCCAGCACTCCTCCTACAGATCCGCACAACGCAGGAAGCGCCACGGCGAATCCTCCGCGTAGAACGGACATGTGTCGCGCCTGCACCAGGTAGATCGGAAACCATGTGATGAAGAAGTAGGTGAGCGTCGTAATGCAGAACTGGCCGAGATAGATTCCGATCAGCATCCTCTGGCTGAGCAGTTGCTTGACTCCGTTCCACGTCAGTGGATTCGCGGGCGCCCTCGACCCTTTCGCACGATCGAGATTCGCGAGCCCTCCGCCCTTCTCGATGTACTCAATCTCCGCAGGAGAAATCAGCGGATGCTCCTTCACGTTGTGCACGGTCTTCCACCACGCGAACGCGAGCACAAAGCCAAAGAGGCCCATGAACCAGAAGCAGCTTCGCCAACCATGGCTGTGCACCAACCAGCCAAACAGCGGCCCAAACATTACCAGCGCGAAGTACTGCGAGGAGTTGAAGACTGCGGAGGCCGTTCCACGCTCCGCCGTTGGAAACCAAGCGGCAACGATGCGACCGTTCCCCGGAAATACTGGCGACTGCGCCAGACCGGAGATAAGCCGCAATACAAAGATCGTGCTGAACGCCATCGCCGGCACCACATAACCGGCAAAACCCGTCAGGAATGCACAGATCGTCCAGCAAATAATGCTGATTCCGTAGATACGCTTGGATCCAAAGCGATCCAGCAACCCACCCGAAGGCAGTTGGCCCGCGACGTAAGCCCAACTGAAACCCGAGAGCAGGAAGCCAAGCTTCACGGGGTCGAGCGCGAGTTCACGCTGCATCGCTGTGCCTGCGATGGACAACGCGACTCTGTCGCCGTAACTGAAGCTGCTCGCGATGAACAGCATTGTGACGATCAGGTAGCGAACATGCGTCTGCTTCGCGGCAGCCATCGCAGCGCGCTCACGACCGCCCAGCGATAAGCCGGCTGAGGGCGTTCATATCGCTTTGATCAAGATCCGTGAGCGGCGTTCGGACCGGGCCCGCCGGTCGTCCAATCGCCCGCATCCCGGCCTTCACAATCGAAACCGCATAGCCCTTTCGCCTGTTGCGGATTTCGATATAGGGCAACACAAACTCCCGGAGCCGCTTGAAGACCTCGTCGCGATCACGTCTGCGCACTGCGGCGTAGAACTCCTGCGCGAACTCAGGAAGGAAATTGAAGATAGCAGACGAATAGGTTGTGACTCCCATCTCCAGATAAGGCAGAGCGAATGTCTCGGCCGTGGGAAGCCCACCAATATATGTGAGGCGGTCTCCGAGTCTCGCATAGATGCGGGTCATCAACTCGATGTCGCCAACCCCGTCCTTGAAGCCGACCAGATTCGGACAGCGCTCGCAGAGCAGCTCCATCGCAGATTCGTTCAGAATTGCGTTGTCGCGGTTGTAGAAAATCACGCCCAGCGCGGTGGACGCACAGACAGCTTCGACATGCGCTATCAAACCCGCAGGCTCGCTGTTCACAAGGTAGGGCGGCAGCAGCAGAATCCCGTCCGCTCCCGAAGCCTCGGCGGTCTTCGCAAACTCCACCGCAATCGCGGTGCCGTAACCGCAGCCTGCGACGACGGGCACTCGTCCGTTGGTTTGCTGTACGGCCGCCGAAACAACGGTGCCGAACTCAGGCATCGTGAGCGAGAAGAACTCCCCAGTTCCTCCAGCCGCAAACAGACCCGCCGGAGAGTACTTCAGCAGCCATTCGATATGTTCACGATAGGGCCGCTCGTCGAAGGCGAAGTCCGGCTTAAAGTGCGTAACCGGAAACGAGAGCAGCCCGCTGCCTATCTTCTTCGCAAGCTCTTCGGGAGCCATCCTCGCCATCGGAGTCCTCTATCTCGGGATTCGCGGCGCTTGAGATAGACTCACCGCACTCGCCAGCATAGCAAGCCGACTTCGCCGCCCGAGCCATCAACGATGACGCCCCAGCACGGAAAGCTGCGACAACTTCTTTGATTTGAATAATTTGGAGTGGGCGGGCACAGCAGCCGGCTCAATGCTTTCCTGGAAATCCTCCCAGCCCATGGAAGGTCATGTAGAGGGAGTACGCGCTGAGAGCGATCGCGGTCGCCATCTCAAGAAACAGTGCCAGCACCCCATACTTGTACCAGGGCTCGTGTCGGGTGTGCGTATTCAATTCATTTGGAATGTGCACTTGTCGTCTCCGTTCTGGCTATTGGGTTTGGTCTCGGCCGCACTACGCCCGTTCCGCCACAAAGCTGCTCGTCAGTAGCCCGTGTGCCTCCGGTTTTTCATCTTAGATAATGGGATTTACCAGAGAAGGCGCGCGCCTATCTGGATGACGCGCGCTCCCCCAGTATTGCCCTGAGTCAGTCCGTTGGTGATGAGTCCGGCGCTGGTCGCGCTGTTGAGTGTCAAGCCGGGGTTGGCGGGATTGAAGATGTTGAAGACATTTACGGCGTCGCCGCGAAGTTGTAGCTTCGTTCTCTCGTAAATGGTGATGTCACGAAAGATCGAAGCGTCAACGTCGCGCATGCCAGGACCACTCACAGCATTCACGCGCAGCGTGCCGTCCAGATTGCCGGGGCCGACACCATTGCATCCAGTCGTGCCGGAGGTGCAGAACGCCGAGGTGTCGAACCACTTGTAAGGCGTGACGCTCTTGGGCGCGATGCCGGTTTGAGGGAGCCTCCCATTAACAAGGTTCGGCCGATCATTCACATTGCCGTCCCTGTTGTCGTCGGTTCCGGTGATGATGGGCAGCGGTTGACCGCTCTGGAAGGTCACGATCCCCGAGACTGTCCAGCCGTTGAGTGCCATACGGACGAAGCGGTTGAAGTCGTTGAAGTAATCCGACTTCCAGACGACCGACACCGTGCCGATGTGCGTGCGGTCGTTGTCCGCACGCTGCCTGTCGAGCCAGATGTTGTAGTAGTCCTCGGGAGCAGTGTTTGCGCTGTTGCCGATGTTGCCGGTCGTCTGCAGCGACGCCGTTCCCAGCGTCTTGCTCCAGACATAGAAGCCGATGACGCTGAGGTTGTGGCTCAGGCGCTTGTCGACGCTGACCTGCATACCGTTGTAGTTCAGGTTCTGCCCGCTCTCGATAACCGAAGCGCCGGCCATGTACTTCTGGCCCGCGACGAGGGTTCCCGGGCAAGCAGTGCCCGAACCGGACGGCTCAGCCAAATAAGGCCGACGGCAGTTGAAATTCGTGGTCGTGTTGATGCTGGGAGTTCGCCGTGTTGAAGACCGGCGCATTCTGGTCGATCACGAAGCGGCAGCTTGCGATTGAGAGCACCGACGTAGTTGATGCTGAGCGCAAGGTCGTGGGTAAGCTGCTGTTGAATACCGAAGTTGATCTGATCGTTGTACGGCCAGCGGAATCCTTCCTGCAGGAACGTAAGCGCGGAGGGTGCCACATAGCGCGGGTTGGTCGGGTTGTAGTAGTAGGGGAACGGCGAGACGCCCACCGGAGACGACGGGTTCTTCGGATCGGGGAAGTCCGACGGATCGGTGGAGTAGAGGTTCTTCATGCTGACAACGTGCGAGAAGGCATTGGTGAAGCGCACGGAGAACGGCTGGAAGTTCTGCGGCAGCTCCCACATGTTGCCGGAGATGGTGCCGAAGAAGAGTCCGGCCGCGCCGTGCACAACGGTCTTGCCGTTGCCGAAGGCGTCGAGCGCGAAGCCAAGGCGAGGCGAGACGTGGTTGAGGTTGGTGTAGACGCCGCCGACTGGAACGCCTGGGTCGCCGGGGAAGAGCTGGCCGAGGATCGCGGTTGGCGACACAGTGGACTGCACGCCCGGCTTGAAGATGGCGTATGCGGCGCTGCGTGTCGGTCGGAGCGGTCTGAATGTCATACCGCAGGCCGACATTGACGGTGAGACGCGGCGTGAGGCGCAGATCGTCCTGGGCGAAGAGGCCCCAGTTCCAGTAGTTCGCGTTGGCGTTGTCGGGCGAGTCCTGGCCGTAGGTGTTGGGATGGCCGATGAGGAAGTCCGCCATACCGACGCCAGTCTTCATGTAGGAAGCCTGCGCGGAGGCGGTGTTGGGGACGGTCGTAGTTGGCGAAGGAGAAGACGCCGTAATTGTTCAGCAATGTCTGCTGGACGTCTTTCTCAAGATAACCCTCGGCACCGAAGAAGAGGGTGTGCTTCCCGTGCGTCATGTGTAGACATCGCGCAGGCCGTAGACGTTGGTCCCGGCACAGGGCCGCTGATCTGGTTTCCGAGTGTAAAGAATCCGCCCATGGCGATCTGCGCAAGCTGAGGTGGACCCTGCACGTTGAGTTCAGATCCATAGTCGGCGAGCGACGTGGCAGGCTGGCTGGCGCGGCCGGCGTTCATGCGCGTGTAGCTGAGCCACACCTGGTTGACGGCAGAGCGCGTGCGTCCACACATCGCTTGCGTTAGCAGTCTGTTGGCGATAGCTGTAGTTGGAGATGGCCCAGGTGCCGAGACTCGATCCGGAGGGCAAGAGAAGCTGCGATCCATTCGACTGGAAGTAGTCCAGAGTGAGCCGGTGGCTCTGGCCAAGTTGCTGGTCTCCCTTGATGAGAAACTCGTTGGTCTGGTTGGGAAGGCCCATGTTGCCGATGTAGCGGTTGTCGGTACGGCCCGCTGTTGGAAGCGGCACGTTCTTGCCGAGCACAGCCGCTGCGACAGGATCCATGAGCTTCGCATAGTTGGGATCGAGGTCGGCCCTGTTCCCAGGGATGGGTTGGTGGGTAACCGGATCGCAGACGAAGAATTTCCCCCCGAACGCGGTGTTCGCCTTGTCCGCTGCGTTGAGCGTGGTGGCGCAGGCTCCGAGGCCGGATACGGGAGTTGTGGTGGGCAGGTTCTCGGAGAAGTTGCCGGCGCGCTGAAGAGCGTCAGGCACAACGGTGTTGAAGTTCACCGGGTTGACCTGACGCAGCCCGCCGTAGCTGCCGAAGAGGAAGGTCTTGTCCTTGATGATGCGACCGCCGAGTGTCGCGCCGAAGTTATTGACGTGCAACGGGGTCTTCGAGGCCTGTCCGTGCGAAGTTGCGTTGAAGTTGGTCTCACGATGGAATTCGAAGATGGAGCCGTGCAGAACGTTGGTGCCCGCCTTGGTCACAACCGTGACGATGCCGGCGCCGGTGCGGCCGTACTGGGCGCTGAAGTTGTTTGTCTGAACGACGAATTCCTGAATGGTGTCGGGATTCGGCAGCGCGTTGCCGGTGTTGCGAAGGCCGGTCATGTTGAGGCCGCCATCCAGGTAATAGCTGACCTCACCGACGAGATCGTCAGGCGAACCGTTGATGATGACGTGCTGCGCGGGGAAGCCGACGGTGTTCTCGAAGGTGTTCGATTGCACACCGGGAGTGAGGTCCATGAGACGGTAAGCATTGCGGCCAACGAGAGGAAGATTGTCGACCTCTACGTTGTCCACGGTGCGGCTCAGAGTGGAGTTGCCGAGGTTGACCAGCGGAACCTCGCTGGTGACTTCGACGACAGTATTTTCGGTACCCAGGCTCAACTCGAAGTTCAGATTGGCGTTCTGCATCGCGGTGAGCGCGATGCCCTTTTGCTCCATCACCTTGAAGCCGGCCGCCTGAACGTGGGCAGAGTAGGAACCGATGGGAAGGAACTCGGCGCGGTACTCGCCCTGCCCATTGGTGGTGGTGCTGCGGGTGAAGTTGGTATCGACTTGCGTGAGAGTCACGGCCGCATTCGGAATGACCGCCCCGCTAGTATCTGTCACTGTGCCAAACAGCGTAGCGGTGGAGAGCTGCGCCGATGCCGCTGTCGCTGTCATTGCAATCAGAATCGTCAGGAATAGCCTGAGTCCTTTCATCTTGATTGCTCCTTTCTCGTGCTGATAAGTCATGTGCTGCGGAATCGCGGCGCGGCTCTAGCAAGAATCAGAAATGCAGTTCCCACTGAAAGCGTTCCGCGGACGCTTGGTCCTTCGTTGTGACAAGGAGTCGCTCTCCGCGCGGCTCGAGAGATCCCTTGTCGACGGATCCGGGACGGCCGGGGCCCATGACAACATTGGGTTCAATCTTTGAATCGACTTGTTGCTGCGAGATGACGCGGACATTGAGCGTCACACCGCCAACCTCTGTGCTGTACGTTTGCTCTCCGTCGCGAGCGAACTTTGTGTCGGAGTGGAGAACCTCCGTGTAGATGTGTGGAGAGGTGCTCGCTATTTCGTCACGGACCTCAATGGCGCCAGGCCTTGTCATGCTGATACGGCGGAGATAGCGGGTGAGTCCAAGGGATGCGCTGTATACCGGAGCGCCTTCGCCTTCGATATCGAAGCCTTGCGCAGTGAGTTCAGCGCGTGTGATTCTCGCGTGGTTCATCTGGTCATAGGGGAAGGCGGCCCACGCATCATGGCCGCCACCTTCGTTTCCCTGGCCCCTTCCGTCGACGAGGATCGTGTTGTGTTCGATCGTCTTCGGAACGCCTGCGTAGCCGGAATCACCGGCGAGATATTGGCCGTGAGCCCAGAGAATGAAGCTGTTCACATCGGGATGGACGTGGCCTTCCTCCAAATGCCAGTCGCGCATGGCGGCGATATTCGCGGCGGCGCTGTGTCCCTCGGGCGGCCCGCACTTGAAGGCGATTGCTGTTGCCTGCGCGTCCCATCCGCTGCGCCAGTAGACGACGTCGTGATCGGTGAAGTGATGAAAGGGTTTTATCTCGCCGATCGGAGTTGGCTTGATCTGCGGGTTGCGCCATGCGAGTGTCCACCACTCCTCCTGCGAGGTGTGACCGAGGCTCCTCATCCAGTCGGCCACTCCCTGGATCTCGCTACTGTTAAACCGCGAAGCGAGATCGTAGAGAAGGTTGTAGTTTGTCTCGAAGTGCCCGTCGGGATGGCTACGCTCGTAGTCTTCCCCGGTTCGGGCGCGGGTGATCGGGCCGGCGAAGACGTCGCCGAAGTCGAACATCATCTCCCCACCAGGCGTGAGACTGTGGGCCGCGTAGAGGTGAGTCAGTTTGAGGCCGGGTTGGTCGAAGAGATCTTCGCCGGTCGCGTGCTTTTGCGCATCAAGGTAGTGAATGATCCACGGGGTTGCAAATATCCAGTACTCCAAGCCTTCGTAGTAGTAGCCGTCCCGAGAGTAGGTGGCGAGCACTCTGCTGTAGATTGCTCGGGCTAGTGCAGCCCACTCCTTCGCCTCGGGAACCTCTCCATAGACCGCATAGGCGGCGACGGCGAGACCCGACATCGGGATGAAGGTGTGGTTCTGGCTGTATGCCCAGCTGCGGCCGGGACGCGGAGCGAAATAGGCGTAGAGGAGATGTCCCTGGCGGGCAATCTTGTTGCGGTACTTTTCGCGTTCGACGGGAGTGAGGTCGTTGTAGAGAAGGTCATAACCGACGCCCATGCCGTAGAGCAGATGACCCGCGGCGAGGTCTACGTTCGGCTTGCTGAAGCTATAGCCCCACACGTCGTAGCTTACGGCCGCGTCCATGTAACGCTTTGCCGCTGCGAGATACTTTGGGTCTCCTTCCATCTTGTAGGCGAACGCGGCTTCGGCAATAGCGAAGGCGACGTCGTTTTGAGCGCGCCTCGTTTCCGCGGGCGGGGGAGGCGGCGGTCCCTGAAGCGCACGCAGATGCAGTAGCTGCTCCTGCCACCACACCTTGTCCTCACCATGAGCGCGTGCACGAAGGGTGTCGAGTTCCTTCTGCGTAAAGTAGACACGGGGATGGACGTTGACCAGTTCAGGAAGCAAGCTCGACCGGAGCGTCTTCATTTCCGTCTGGAGTGGAATGGTTGCGTCGTGCGTGACGCTGTCCTTCGGTCCCAACGACTCGTTCGCGCTCTGAGCAGGCATGCGAGCGGCAACGGAGACGGTCGAGACACACAGAAGAAGTGCAGCGAGAAGAGTTGGTCTAACGCGAGGGCGAGCGGGCGCGTTCGAGAGCTGGCTCAGGCCGTTTCCGTGATCAGCTTGTGGGGCGTTTTCGGAATATGTTATCGTTAGCACATGCAGAACATTAACACATACTGTGGAGATCTGAATAGCCGGTAATTGCATTTTTCCAGGAAGTAGAGCTGCGTAGTGACGAACCCGGTTGATCCGATGACAGAGCAAACGTGTGTGAATTCAATGGCGAAGGATCGACCTGCGCCGCGAAGATCCACTCTGCAACTGCGTTGGTGGATAGCGGGCCTCATCTTTCTGATTACCTGCATTAACTACATCGACCGCAGCAGCGTCGGTCTGCTGGTGACGCAGTTTGGCCCGGAGATAGGTATTACAAGCCGCGAGTACGGCACGATCGGCGCACTGCTGCTGCTGGCATACACGCTGAGCCAGAGCGTCTCGGGCCGCCTTTACGATCGCTTCGGAGTGCGAGCAGGTTTCACGGTGTCCGTTGTTGTCTGGTGCGCCGCCGCAATGGCTCACTCCGCCATTGCAGGCTTCACAAGCTTTGCTGCGTGTTCGTTTTTTCTCGGGCTGGGCGAGGCAGGAAACTGGCCGGGCGCAGCGAAGGTGATTGCAGAGTGGTTTCCACAAAAAGAGCGGGCGCTGGGGATGGCGATCTTCAACGGAGGAGCCTCGATGGGCGGCGTAATTGCTCCGCTCTTCGTTGCGCGGTTTCTCGCGCCTCGCGTGGGATGGCGCATGTCGTTCCTGATTGTGGGCGCGCTGGGGTTTGTCTGGCTAGCTGCGTGGCTTGCTGTATATCGGCCTCTCGCTCAACATCCGCACGTCTCCGCAGAGGAGCGTCGCTATATCCAGGAGGGACAGACATCGGTCACGCCGTCGTTACCCCCATCGCTGCGCTCTCTTCTTTCTCTGCGGGAGACCTGGGGCATTCTGGTTGCGCGCTTTCTTGTCGATCCGGTTTGGTGGCTCTATGTTCTTTGGCTGCCAACGTACTTGAAGGAGGTTCGCCACTTCAGCCTGAAGGACATTGGAATTTCGGCATGGGTACCTTATCTCGCCGCGGCGATCGGCAGCCTCTTTGGCGGATGGCTTGCGGGGCGCATGATCGCTCGCGGTGCCAGCGTGAATGCCGCACGAAAGTGGACAACCGGAATTGCCGCATGTCTTATGACGGTTGGCGTTCTGGCAGCGCGCGCAGAGAGCGCGTATGTAGCACTTGCATGGATTTCTATCGTTCTATTCGGCTTTCAAATGTGGATCAGCAACGTGCAGACACTGCCGAGCGATTTCTTCTCTAACGCGGCAGTCGGAAGTGTGGCAGGGATGGGAGGGACTGCAGCGGGCATAAGCAGCCTTATTTTCAACCTCTGCACGGCGGGGCTGGTTTCGCACTTTGGTTATGGCGTTGTACTGACGATCGCGGGCGTGCTCGCTCCCGTTGGAGCAGCGTCGCTGTTCTTACTTTCCGGAAGAATTCGCCGTTTGGATACGGACGCGTTACTTAACGCGACAACTTAAAGAAGGGGTTCACAATGGTTGATTTTCAAAACAGGCTGGCAGTGATCTTCGGCGGAGGCCGGGATATCGGCGGCGCGGTGGCCGTCCAACTCGCACGCTGTGGCGCACAGGTAGCGTTCAGCTACCACAGTTCCGACCCCGTGCATGTGACAGATGCCATCATCGCTGCGGGACAGACGCCATTTCGGCAGAAGGTGGATGCGACGGATATGGCCGCCGTTCGCGGGTTCGCGGGAGCGTGCGCGGATCAGGCGGGCAAGAAGATATCCGTCTTGGTCAACGTAGTGGGCGGACTCGTCGCACGCAAGCGCATGGAGGAAATGGACGACGCGTTTTGGGACCAGGTGATGACTCTGAACCTAAAGAGCGTGTTTGCCATGACGCAGTCCGCTCTGCCTCTGATGGAGGATGGTGGAGCGATCGTGAATGTATCCTCGCAGGCTGGGCGCGACGGCGGTGGCCCCGGAAGCATCGCCTATGGCGCTTCCAAGGGAGCGCTGATGACCATGACGCGCGGCCTCGCAAAGGAACTCGGGCCGCGGAAGATCCGCGTGAATGCAGTTTGCCCAGGCATGATCGCCACGAAATTTCATGACGACTTCACCAAGCCCGAGGTGCGGCAGCGTGTCGCAAGTATGACCCCCTTGGGACGCGAGGGAAAGGCCGAAGAGGTTGCAAACCTTATTGTTTTCCTGGCCTCGGGGAGCGCGTCCTTCGTGAACGGCGCCAACGTCGATATCAACGGTGGCATTCTCTTTAGCTAGTGCTTCAGCGGCCAGTTCTACGATGGGCTGGCGCATTTCGAAGAAAGAGCAGCGACGACCCTTGGCGAACGACACTCTGAAACGGAAGAACCAAATTGAACGGCCCAACCGCCCGGCAACCCTCGCAGACGTCGCACGTCTTGCTGGGGTTGTCGCCATGACTGCTTCCCGGGCTTTGAACCAGACGGGGTATGTCAGCGATGACGTTCGCAAGCGTGTCCTGAAGGCGGCGGCGAAGCTTGAATACAGGCCGAACATCCTTGCCCGGCAGTTGAAGAGCCAGCGCCTCAGTGCCATCGGAGTCCTTCTCCCCGACATCGCAAATCCATTCTCCGCAGAACTGGTGAGCGGCGTAAAGCGGGTGTTTGACCCGGCCGGATACAGCGCGTTCATTGCCCTCTCAAGTCGGAGTGTTGAACAAGAGAACGCCAGTCTTCGAGCATTCGCTGACCACCGCGTGGACGGGCTGATCGTTGCGACAAGGGGCACGAAGATGGGTGATGAGGTCTTGGAAAAATTCGCACGCCAAGGAATCCCGACAGTGACCATCGGCCGGCCCGTGAAGATAGCAGGTGTCGATTCTGTCACTGCCGATCATTGGCGAGGAGCTTTCGACGTGGTGAATCATTTGATCAGCCTCGGACATACGCGAATTGGATTTATCGGTATTTCGCCCGCTGACCGGTTTTCTCTTCGCAGGTATCAGGGTTATGCTGCGGCACTTGAACAGGCAGACATCCCAGTTATTCCCGACTACACAGTTGGGCCACCGGAAGCGCCGGCATTCGCAACGCAAGAGGACGGTTTCGAGGGAATGACGCGACTGGCGAAGTTGAAGCGTCCTCCCACAGCGGTCTTCGCGAGGAATGATTTTGCGGCAATCGGGGCGCTGAGAGCTGCACACAAGCTGGGGCTGCGCGTGCCGGAGGATGTTGCCATCGCAGGTTTCGATAACATTCCGCTGGCATCATTTACGACGCCACCGCTAACGACAGTCGAACAGCCCATGGCCGAACAGGGTTCGGCTGCAGCGGAGTTTCTGCTCGATCGGATTGAGAAGCGATACACAGGCTCCGCAAGAAAAGTGTGCATGCCGTGCAAGCTGGTTGTCAGGGAGTCTACTGCCGCTGATTTGACGGACGCCAGTCAATCAACTGCTACTGCCTGACATTCACGGTCTTCATCAAATGCGCTCCATGGGCTGCTCGATTGGCCAACTACCCGCAGACTTCCGTCTCCACGGTGATCAAACGCATAAGGCTGCGTGGTCAGTCTCACGGTAGTCACCACGTAGTGACTACAAGAAGGCGTGGTGGGCCGGGGTCGCCATTGATGATGTCGGTCTCCACGACCATTTCAAGATTTTTCTGCTCCCAGCCTTTGGGCGCCAAGTTCCTGATTTGCTCAAGATGCTTCGGCGTCGCCACGAACTCGCTGGCCGCCTGGGTGGCCTGGGCTCCGATTCCCGCGATAATTACGATATTGCCGCCGGTGGTCGGGTCCTTGTATCGCGCGATGAGGGCATAGTCGCGTTTGGCGAACGCATAGGGCTGCGTGTAATCCACCTCCCAGAGACGTTTTTGAGGATTCTGTGTGTCCACAATGCTGATCAGCGAAGGATCTTCATGGAAGTGAAAGCGTAAGGGCTCGGTGAGCCGCAACGTCCAGTGATTATTGATCGCCCCGAGCAGGATGGCCGAGCGCTCGTGCATATCGTTCAGACTGGTGAGGTTTGCCTCCTTCACTTCGAATGCTTTGGAACGTTTGCCGAGCACACTGGCAAATCGGGAGAGCGCGACCGCGTCACTGACTGAGATCCGGTCGTAAGGTCCGTGGCTGGCGTTGACAAGATCCGCCGTCGCCGGCGACAGGGGCGGTGCCGATACATGCCGCGTAGAGGGAACGACAGCGAGCACCGTTCCGGGTGGGCTGAGGGCAGGCCCCCAAAACTGGTCAATCGCTTCGCTGCGCGCCCGCTGATGCAGGGCGTAAAGAGCGAAGGCGGATAGCGGTATGGTGATGATCAAGGCCCAGGCCAGCCACGGACTTAACCAGAGGGGGAGCTTCACACGCCTCGATCTAACGGACGGCGTGTCGCTGGATTCCGGGGCAGTTTCTCGAGGCATCGCTTCCACGATGGAATTGATAGAGGACTTGTCGGACTGACCGCGCGGACTTGTGGCGATGAGGCCTGTTGCCGGAAGGAGCTTGAATTCGGGGACGTAGGAGCCAAGAGGGAGATCGATCTGAACGCCCTGCTCCGGCCCGCGTTCGTGGTAAAACTGGGCGATTTTCTTACGAATCTCGGCGGCGGTCACGCGAACCACAGGGTCGGCGTTGGTGTCGTAATCGGGTGGCCGGCCGAAGACCTCCACACCGAGCGTGCGCTCCTTCATCTTGCCGGCCTGTCCTTCAAGCGTCTGAAGGACGAGGTAGTTCAATAACGCGGGGTAACGCTTGCTGTTTTTGAAGTGATGGCTGGCGAGCATACTGCCGAGCTCTCTGAGGACGACGTCATGATCAGCGTCGGTCTTGGGGCTCCAGCGAGATGTCGGACTGGTCATCATGCAGAAGGGTGCGGTCCAAAACGGACACATCTCAATAGAGAACTGTTTTCAAGGGCACAACTATAGATGAGCGCCTGCTTCGTTGTCACGAACGATTGAGTGGCTGCACGGAGGCTCCGCCCTAACGGCTCCCCGCCATAAACGGCCTATTTTCTGACGATTGACCGACGTACTATACGCCGTCTCCGGCGTTCGTACGGTATTAACCTTGCGCACCGTCCTTTTGGCCCCCATTCTCACCGGGATCGAAGTCGAGACCGACGCGCGGAGGTGAAAGGGAGTTGGTTCCCCGGACCTGATGATGCGCGGATCGACCCGTATCGCACGCCGGAGGCAATCAATGACGGGATTTGGATCGAGGATGCGGATGGGCATTGCATCCGCGCGAAGCAAGAGCGGGATGAAGGCTCATGTGACAGGGAGACTTTGGAAAGCGCTTACAGTTCTCGTGGCTTTGTTGATCGGGATTCAGGCTCTCCAGTTGCACGGACAGACGGCTGGCGAAGGGGCTATCTCCGGGACAGTGACGGATACGACAGGAGCTGTTGTCAGCGGGGCGACTGTAAGGGCTACAAACAATGCCACGGGCATCGCTACGACGCGCACCAGTACGTCAGCGGGTCTGTTCTCGATTACGCCGCTTCTGCCCGGAAGATACACCGTTGTGGTGTCGGCGCCGGGATTCAAGAGCTTTCAACAAGAGAATCTCATGGTGGACGCGTTGAACACCGCGACGCTCCATCCGGTGCTTCCTGTCGGAGGCGCAACAGAGACGGTCACGGTCACGACGGCTCCGCCAACACTGGATACAGACAACGCTGTGCTTGGCACAGTCATCGAGAACAGCACGTACAGCAATCTGCCGTTGTTGATGAGCACGGTCACGTTCGCGCAACGGGATCCGACGGCGTTCGCCTCGCTGACAACGGGAACACAGGCCAGCACCAGTTCGCTGCGGCCGGCCATCATTGGGGGGATGGGCAACAATCTCCAGATTCTCTATCTCGACGGTGTTCCTGCGGAGACGATCAATCAGCAAGGCGATACGCGGCTTGTGGGGTTGAACGTGAGCGTCGACGCTGTTGACCAGTTCCAGGTGATTACCAGCATCCCTCCTGTGGAGTATGCAGGTGCGGGCGCGCTCAACTTTACGATGAAGTCCGGTGGGCGGCAGTATCACGGACAGGTCTCCGACTACATTCGCAACACCATCTTCGATGCATGGAGCTTCACGAATAAATGGGTGCCGAAACTGGGATCCACGCTTGCGCAGTGCATTGCTTCTCCAAACCGGTCTCTTTGCCAGCCCAAGCCATTCGAGCATCAGAATGAGTTCTCCGCTTCTGCTGGCGGCAAGGTTCCGTTCACTCACGAAAAGCTGTTCTTCTTCGCGGCCTATGACCTTTACCACGGCAACGGGCCGGGATCGGGGTCGCCCGCGTTCTACACCGTGCCCACTACTCTGATGCGTCAAGGCGACTTCACTGAGCTGAACGGGGGTGTTGGAACGGGAGGTCTGGCCGGGGCGGGATCGAACAATCCCGGTATCATCTACGATCCCCGGACGAACAACTGCACGGGCTCGGTCTGCGCAAGGCAGCCCTTTCAGGCGTTGAAAAATGGTGTGCTGACGAACAACGTCATCCCGGCCGGGAACATCTCGCCAATCGCGCAGGCGATGGAGCAGTTCCTTCCGGCGCCGTCCGATCCCACAACGATTACCAACAACTACATCGGCACCCGCATCGCAGGGAATGATAACCACCTCGTCGACTATCGAGTTGACTACGACCTCTCAGCGAAGCACCGCATTTCTACGTTGGGGGCTATCGGAGTCAACCACTTTCTGAACAACTTCGGCGCTCCGTTTCTTCCGCTACCGTACACCGGCGGAGACCTGGCGAGCGTGTATCCCAAACAATTCGATATAGAAGATGCGTTCACGTTCGGCCCGCGGCTTGTGAACCAGTTCAAGTACGGATATACGCGCTTCTACATGGACATTCACGATGCAACCGATGGGATCAGGCAGTATCAGGCCGATACGATGGGCATCACCAATCTGCCTACGCCCACGGGGCAAGCTACGACCGACTTCCCGACTGTGACCTTTGGCGCGACGTCGGGGATCACTCCCTCGATCACGAACTGGAAGTCAGGCGCTTCTGCGGCAACGACCATTACCTCTCCCGCAACATTCAGCATCATCGACAACGTCTCGTGGATCAAAGGCAGCCACGCGATGACGTTCGGCGGAACGTTTCTATTATGCAGGTGAAGAATGCTGGACCGCGGGGACCTACGGGGTTGCTGACGTTGCCGTATAACGCAATTACCACGGCCAGCTATGCCGTCAACTCGAGTGCACTGGCGTCGGCGCAGAGCTCGAACACAGGGGGAGGCTTCTCGTATGCGAGTTTCCTCGTTGGCGCCGTCGGTGGCTCGCCCACGATCGCGCTCCAGCCGCTTGTGCAACAGATTGACAGCCGATACAAGTCGTTTGCTCCGTACGTCGCAGACACGTGGAAGGCGACGAGCAAACTCACGATCGATATGGGCCTGCGCTGGGACTACATGCAGCCCTATCACGAGCTGAAAAACCACTTTACGTTTATGAATCCGAATGTCATTAATCCTTCCACGAACACGGCAGGCGCGCTGCAGTTCGCGGGGGATGGAGCCGCAGGAGTCTTCTGCAACTGCAAGACGCCGGTGCACACGGACTGGACGAACTTCAGCCCTCGTCTGGGCATCGCCTATTCGGTGAATCCCACCCTTGTCCTTCGTGTGGGCGCGGCCGTGATTTACTCCTTCGGCGGCGGTACGGGTGGCGGACGCACCGCCGGTGGTGGTGGCCTGGGGGCCGGGCAGTCACTCGGGTATTCGACGACGGCGACGACCATCACACCAGAGGTCACGTCGGGAGGCGGCGCCGGACCGGCGTTCTATCTGAACACCTCCACCGCCTATCTTGGATCTGCAGCCAGTTCTGCATTGGGCCTGACATATCCTCCAACTCCTACCTCGGCGACGCTCGCCTCGGAGGCGAATCTCAATGCCGGAAACTATCTGAATTCAGCCGGCAACGTGGTTACAGCTTCGAGCCTGGCTTACGAAGATCCGGTGCACTCCGGCCAACCGCCCGAGTTCACCATGTACAACCTGGGAATCCAGCAGACGATCACCCACGACCTGTCGGTGGAGATCGACTATGTGGGCAATGAGGCACATCACGTGTTCGAGGTCGGCGCCGGCCAGAATGCACGCGGATACTGGGTCAATCAGCTCGATCCGGCCTACCAGCTTGCACTCAGCGGCGTGACTGGAACGAATGCCTCAGGGGCAACGGTGCCGATCCTGACGGCGCCGGCAACCTCGGCGAATGTGGCGAAGGCGCGTGCTGCAGGTGTTCCTCTCAACATGCCCGGCGGCGACAGCGGCTTCTTTGTCACTGCGGCAAACGCCAAACCCGCGACCTCGTCATTGACGTTGGCACAGGCGCTCGTGGCATTCCCACAATACAGCGGCGTGACCGACGGGTGGGGATCGAACGTTGAGAACTTTTCCTATAATTCGCTGCAGGTCACCGTTCATCAGCGCCTCAGCCACGGGCTTACCTTCAATGCCAACTACACGTGGTCCCAAAATCTAGGCGACGATGGCAGCTTCCGTTCCGGGTTCGCAATTCCTTCCGGCATGGTGGACGGCACAACACAGACGTTCAGGCAGAATCGGATCGATCGCGGAGCCACCACCATCGCGCAGCCACATGTCTTCAACTTTTTCGGTGTCTACCAGATCCCTGTTGGAATGCGCGGGCACTTCCTGGGAGAAAACGCCATAATGCGATCACTCTTTGGCAACTGGTCGCTCTCAGGCATCTACCAAGCGGCGTCCGGCACACCGGTGGCGGTTACGTCGAGCCACTGCACCAGCACTCCGCCCAATGCGGGCACTTGCATGCCCAGCATCGCTCCCGGCAAGACGGGCGCGCGCATCAATGGCGCCTACGGCAGCGGTCCGGGAGGAACTACCTTCAGCAACCTGAACTCTGTCCGGTATATCGACCCCACAGCGTTCGTTGCTCCGGCGGATCTGTCGACCGTTCCGGCTACTGCCCATCAGTTCAAGTTTGGCAATGCACCGCGGACCGCAGCGTTCGGGCTGCGCAATCCGGGCGTGAACAATGTGAACGCCTCCATCAAACGCACGTTCCCGATGTGGCGCGAGACTTCCCTTTCCGTGGAAGCGAATGTTCAGAACTTCTTCAACCGTGTGCAGTTCAATAGCCCGACGGCAAGCGGCGTCATCACCTCTGTCAGCGCCGCGGGCGTCCCAACCTACTCCGGCACATTCGGGCAGGTTAATGGGATCGCCAATCAACCGCGGAGCTGGCAGTTCGGAGGGCATTTCAACTTCTAGCCGAATTGACTCATCGAGAGCGCGCGATGAAGGAGAGAACAGCATCACGACGGTCAGTGTTTACACCTGCGCGCCCGCGGGCGGTCTGGCGTCCCCGCGCAACAGCCACGCGGGATCAACGGGGCAGCCCGGAGAATTACATGGTGCCGATGATAGCTCGCGCCATCGATGTTTCAGAACGGCTGCAGGAGGACGACGCGCGCCTGAGCGTCGATCAGCTTTGCGAATTGACCGGTTATTCGCGATCTACGATTTACCGCATTCTGCGCACGCTCGCAGCATTCGAATACGTCGTCCGTGAACCAGAGGGAAAGTACAGGTGGAGTGTTCCCTAGCGTGTTGCAGCGGACCACACAAGAAGGAAGGGACGGAGCGATGAATCATCGCAGGAGATTTCTGCGCGGAGCTGCCTGTGCGGGAGCGACAGCGATGGCCCGGTTCAGCGGCCTTGCGCAAGCAGGTCAGAGCGTGTCGGCAGTAGGCGACTCCGGGCATGCCGTTGCGCCCCCGCCGAAAGGGTTTTATCCGTACTCCGGCATCAGCGGTCCGGGTTACGCGGCGACCTCACGAAGCGCCAGCGGAGGATGGCACTCCGGGACAGCCGGGTTGGCCTATCAGGGGCCGCATCCGCCCCCGTACAAGACGCTGCCGTGGAATGGCTATGCAACCGGCTCCGCAGTGAGCGCGGGACTGTTGCCGCCCATTCGTCCTCTTCTCGAAGCGCATGTGCGTGACACCATTGTTTGCCTCGGTGGCGATGGTCATTACTACATGACGGGATCGACCGGGGATAACATCTGGGCGTTCAATGACGGTGTAGAACTGTGGCGCTCCGCCGATCTGCAGAGTTGGCATTATCTCGGCCTGGTGTGGAGCATCGAGAGGGATGGCGGATGGGAGAGGCAATGGCGCACGTTGCATGATCTACCATCTCGTGCCGTGTGGGCGCCGGAGATCCACTATCTACGGGGCAATTACTACATTTGCTTGAGTATGGCGCCTAGCGGTACATCCATCTTGAAGAGCTCGACCAAAAGACCGGAAGGACCGTATATCCACGCCTTCTCTGCTGAAAGAGCAATCACCGGCGGGATCGATCCGACGTTGTTTGAAGATGACGATGGCAAGGTTTATTTCACGTGGGGATCTGCAACTCAGATTGTAGAGATGAAGCCGGACCTCAGCGGCTTTGCCGGCGACTTTCGTCGCGTGGTCCTCGTAGATCCTGATCACAACCCGGCTCACCATGCCGAGAAGTGCGTGGGGCGAGGCATGAATGATCTGGGCCATGAGGGCGCCACGCTTTTCAAGGCCGACGGAAGATATTACCTGGGCGCAGCAGACAGCTATGAAGGCCGCTATTCCACCTGCCTTGGAATTGCGGATAACGTCTATGGTCCTTACCGCTCACGGCATGAGTCGGCCCCATGTGCAGGAGGAACGGGATTTTTCAAGGACAAGGAGGGGAAATGGTGGACCAGCTACTTCGGCAATGACTCGCAGAGCCCCTTCCTTGAAAAGCCGGCCATCGTGCGAATTGACTTTGCCGACAGCGGTAAGGTGGTTGTCGCGGGTGCATAGCCGCTAGACATGGGAGTTCGCCTGGAACAGCAAGCGAATATCTGGGTTCTGCCAAGGCATCGGTGATTGGTACTCTCGGCGCGCTTAGCGGAGCAGGGCCGAGGCTGCCCGTAGCACCGGGCTTGGCCATGGAAGTCTCCCGTGCGACGCTTGCGCCGAGTTTCCAGTCAAAATGCTGTTCTAGATAGCTGGTAAACCGTGGGTCTCGCTCCCCAACAGATACACGTTGCCGGCTTGGTGATGCCAGGCTGAGGATCACGATCCCCGGACTAACTGCGCAGTGGCCGCAGGCCGAGATGAAAACCTACATCGCGACTTGGATGGAGGCGTCCCTCGGTGCCGAGTTCAACACGAAGGTCAGGGTGTGATCTGGCCAACACCATGGACGTTCGGCAGTGTGTATGTCTGTTCGAAAAGGCGATTTGCTCGACGGCAGCAATCAAATCGGCCCGAACGGAATTTGAGGTATGCACACGGCAACCAGGGCATCTGCACGTCGAGCTTTGTTCTTGCCCGGTTCTTGGTCAACCTGCAGATGCCTCCAGTGCGATGGCACGGGGGAAGAGGATGTTGTTTTCGAGATGGATGTGTTGATGGAGGTCCTGCTCGAATTCCCTCAACCCGTCATAGAACGCGTGAAAGGTTGGGCAGGCATCTGGTGGAGTGGTGAAATTTCCGCTCAGACGGCGGATGTCAGCCATCAGGGCGCCTGCAGCATCGTGCTCCAGCACCATCATCGCGATGGGATTGGAAACGGTGCCGAAGCAATTGCGCGGTTTGGGAGTGCCATTGGAGACGAATTTCTCCAGGCGAGTGATGTAGGGAAACAGGATGACCTCTTCCTTCGCCTGATGTTGGATGAGCTCTTCCTCCAATTGCGTGAGCGTGGTGGCGATTGCTGGCAACTCCGGCCTCGTTGAGCCGTGGCGATTTACGACTTTCTCAGCAAGCTGGGCCAGCCTCGGCAGTTCACGATTCACGTATGCGTGGTGCGTGGTTACGATGTGCGAGCTCAAACTTTCCAAGGACTTCTCGGCCCAGTTTTCTACTTCAGTGGCGGGATTCTTTGCAGCCGCCTCCAACGCCGCGATCACCGAGTCAATTTCCAGGTTCCGGGCAACGCATGCCTCTGCGAGAGGCTTACGGCCCCCGCAACAATAGTCGATTCCAAATTGTTCGAACACCCGTATTGAAGTCGGCTGTTCCAGTGCGATTTCGCGAACGGTTTGTGTGGTTGCGGGCATTTAGATCTCCTTAAACACAGCTTAGGGAGATCGGTATATCCGCCGCAGCGACTTTGGTCACTCGGAGCACAAACATTTCGCGCTGTTGTCGCCCATTCGACAACAGTTGCTGTTTCAGGCGCCCTGAAGAACATGAAGCGATGTTGCTGTTTTCGGCTGCGATGCCGGCTGCACGTAACCCTTCGGAACATAGGTGCAGCATGGCTCTTCGCCGTGCGGGTTTCCGGTCAAGGCATAGGCGCGGGCTCGAGATCCTCCGCAGATTTCTTTGAACTCACAGGAGCCGCACTTGCCCTCAAGCTTTGACGTGTCGCGCAAATCGCGGAAGAGCCGCGACTCGCGGTAGATCGAGGCCAATCCGTGTTCACGGACACTACCCGCTGAGAGAGGAAGAAAGCCGCTCGGGAACACTTCCCCTTTGTGCGAGATGAAGACAAATCCCTTGCCGTCATTGAGACCGCGCGGTGCGCGCCCAACCGCGTCGACAGCCCTCTCGTGCTGTGAGGTGACCTCGGTTCCTAATCTGCGTTCAGCGACACGTTGCTGCAAGAGATAGCGCCTGTAATGCTGGGCCTCGGTCGTTTTGATGTCAAAGGTCGCGGTCTTAGACAGACTGTAGAGCTTTGCAAAGACCGATTCGAACTCTTCCGCACTGAGCAGATCGTTCAATTTACCGCGACCGGTGCGGACCAGGAGGAAGACGCTCCAGAGCGTTATCTTCAGCTTCTCCATCAAAGCCACAATGGTGTCAATTTCGCTGATGTTCCTCCCGCTGAACGTCGTGTTGACTTGCGTTGGCAGTCCAATCTCACTTGCCCAGCGAAGCACGTCGAGAGTTCGCGCAAACGATCCGCTCATGCCGCGGAATGCGTCGTGCGTTTCGGCGCTCGCTCCGTCGATGCTCACCGCTAACCTTGCGAGACCAGTCTTTTTGAGTCTCACAATAACGTCCCGGGTCAGCAAGGGCGTAGCGCTCGGGGTGAGCGAAACTCTGACGCCGACGGAGCGGGCATGCGCGATCAGTTCAAAAAGGTCGGGACGCTTAATCGGATCGCCTCCCGTCAACACAAAGACCGGAACCTTCAAGGCGGCGATCTGGTCGATCAGGTGTTTGCCCTCGTCTGTACTCAGTTTCATGGGATTGCGGTCCGGCTGCGCGGATGCGCGGCAGTGCGCACAGGCGAGGTCGCATGCCTGAGTTACTTCCCAGATGGCGATGAATGGCCGTTCGTTGAAGTCGATTGTGTTGATCTGCGGGTTCATAAAGCTATGAAACCGCGCCGAACTACCGGATGCAGTGACCAAAGTCCCGCGCTGATAAAATTTGCAAGTGACTGCTGCTGAACGCACCGATCTCGCAACCGCACTCGGGAAGACTGCACTTTTTTCGAGTCTCACGCCAACCGAGTTGAAGACGCTGGCTGCGCGAACGGTCCGCAAGTTGTTCAGTGCCGGAGAATTGCTGTTTTCCGAAGGCGAGCCGTGCACCGGGCTGCACATCATCGCACAGGGCAAGATTCGCGTCTTCAAGACGTCGGTGAACGGCCGGGAGCAAGTTCTTGCGGTGATCGTTCCAGGCGAGTCTGTCGCCGAATTGCCGGTCTTCGACGGTGGCCCGTTTCCGGCTTCCGCCGTGGCGATCGACGACACGGAAGTCGCATTCGTTTCGCGGCGCGACTTTCAGGCCTACTGCATGGAGCATCCTGAAGTCGCACTCAAGGTGCTTCAGGTGGTCGGAAGCCGGTTGCGACGGCTTGTGGGAATTATCGAGGAACTATCGTTCACAACGATTCGCCAGCGCCTGATTTCGGTACTGCTCAAGCTCGCTGAAAGCGACGGCAAGAAGAGCGCTCTCGGAATCGAGTTCCGATTGCCGACAACTCATCAGGAACTGGCTCATCAGCTGGGAACGGTACGCGAGCTTGTCTCCCGCAACCTCATGCGCCTTCAGGCGGAAGGTCTCTTAGAGGTGGACGCGCGGCAGATCGTCGTGAAGGATCTAGACGGCCTCAAGGCCCTTCTGGAGAGCGCGTCCTAGGTCATTTCGGTTCCGAGTGACATAAGGCACTGCTCCGATCGTCCTTGTCTGAGCACCGCACCCACACAAGCAATGCCAAGATCCCCTGCCCGGATCTTCGCCAAGGTGCGCCCAGTTGTGTGCGCTGATTTCAATCACATCTACGTCTCTGCTTTTTGTTGGGCGAGTTTGATTCGGAAGAATTTGATTGTTGTCACGAAATTTGTAACTTATGTCGCTGCGGTGGATTCGTGAAGTCGTTAGCTTGACTTCATGGGAGCCAGCTCTGGAGACGGATCAGGGCCCACGGTGCAGTTCATTTTCGTTTAAAGGAAAGCTCATGTCCTACAAGCGTTATTGGGTAGCTTTGGCCATTGTCATTCTTGGGTCGTTTGCGGTTCTCGGAGGTGTCGGGCGGAAGATGATCAGCGAAGCTCCTCCCATCCCAGATGTCTATACGACGGACGGACAACTGCTGTTCACGGGAAGCTCGATCACAGATGGACAGGGCGTGTGGCAATCCATCGGCGGCCAGGAAATTGGCACTGTTTGGGGCCATGGAGCCTATGTTGCCCCGGACTGGAGCGCAGATTGGCTCCATCGAGAATCGATGATTCTGCTGGACAGGTGGGCGGCGAGTTCTGGTGCTGTAAAGTTCAAAGCGCTTGGGCGGGATCAACAAGCTGTGTTGAAGGCGCGGCTTGTTCGGGAGATGCGCACGAACACATACGATCCATCAACCAATCGCGTCATCATCAGTGCTGACCGTGCAGCGGCGTTTGCGCAGCTTGAGGCGTACTACGCCGATGTGTTCGGCAAGGGCCGCTCAGCGTATGCAATACCTCAAGGCGCTCTCACCGATGTTGGCAAGCAACATCAGCTCGCCGAATTTTTCTGGTGGACCTCGTGGGCGGCAAGCACAAACCGGCCGGGCTCCGAGGCTACCTATACGAACAATTGGCCTCACGAGCCTTTGGTTGACAACGTGCCGACATCGGGCGCACTACTTTGGTCGATCCTGAGCTTCGTGGGTTTGCTCGCCGGCATCGGAGGGCTGGTCTGGTGGTACGCCTCGCAGGAGAAAGAGCCGGCACACGGTCCTTATCCTGAGAGGGACCCTTTCCTCGCATCCAAGCCGACGCCGTCGCAGCGCGCTACTTTGAAGTACTTCCTGGTTGTGGTGATTCTCTGGGGCGTCCAGATTATGATGGGCATTCTCACGGCGCACTACGGCGTTGAAGGCCACGGCTTCTACGGATTTCCGCTGGATAAGTACCTTCCTTATGCGGTTACACGCACCTGGCACTTGCAGATCGCAATCTTCTGGATTGCAACATCATGGCTGGCTACAGGCCTGTATGTTGGACCCGCTGTGAGCGGGCATGAGCCTAAGTATCAGCGCCTTGGCGTGAACGTGCTCTTCGGCGCACTGATTCTCGTTGTGGGTGGATCTCTCGCCGGCGAATGGCTGGGAATTCAGCAGCGCCTCGGCAACGCGTGGTTCTGGCTCGGCAGCCAGGGTTATGAATATGTGGATCTGGGACGGCTCTGGCAAATCCTGCTGTTCGTGGGTCTCGTCCTGTGGCTCGTGATGATGGTGGCATCGCTAAAGCCAGCACTCGTTCGCAAGAGCGAAGACCGTTCGCTGTTGACTCTCTTTCTCATCTCAAGCATCGCAATTCCGCTGTTTTATTCAGCCGGGTTGATGTATGGACAGCGCAGTCATCTGGTCACCGCCGAGTACTGGCGCTGGTGGGTAGTTCACCTGTGGGTTGAGGGCTTCTTTGAGGTCTTCGCGACTGTCGTGATTGGATTCCTGTTTACGCGACTCAAACTCATCGAGATCCGCACAGCAACCAGAGCCGCTCTGTTCTCGACTACCATCTTTTTGTTTGGTGGAATCATTGGGACATTCCACCACCTGTACTTCGCCGGCGCGACTCCCGCAGTGATCGGTCTCGGGGCCATCTTCAGTGCGTTTGAGGTTGTGCCGCTCACTCTGATCGGATACGAAGCCTGGGAGAATATCCGGCTCGCACAACCGACGAAGAGGTCTCCGTGGATCGCGAACTACAAGTGGCCGATCTACTTCTTTGTTGCAGTTGCCTTCTGGAACCTGGTGGGTGCGGGTCTGTTCGGCTTTCTCATCAACCCACCAGTCGCGTTGTACTACATGCAGGGCCTCAACCTTACCCCTGTCCACGGTCACACAGCGTTATTCGGCGTGTACGGAATGCTGGGCCTCGGCCTGACCCTGTTCTGTTTGCGCGCGCTGATGCCGGGCCGCAAGTGGAAAGAGGGATCGCTGAAGTGGTCTTTCTGGTCGCTGAACCTGGGCCTGATCTTCATGGTCATGCTCAGTATGCTGCCCGTCGGCATCCTCCAGGCCTGGGCATCCATAGAGCAAGGCACATGGTATGCACGCTCTTCAGAGTTCATGCAATCGGCCACGATGCAATCGTTGCGTTGGATGCGTGTTCCCGGAGACATCCTGTTTACGATCGGCGCAGTGTTGTTCGGATGGTTTGTTATCGGCCTCCTGACTGGACACTCATTCGACGACAAAGCGACCCTGGACCGAAGCAGCTGGTCCGAAATTGAGGAGCAAGAGCAGGACCTCGCGCTTGCGGGCCGCTAAGTCATTTGCGTCATGATTGGGGCGGCGTCTTTGATCGGCTCGAAACCATCGAAGGCGCTGCAACTTCCATAGAACACTCAAGGCGGGCAGGGGCCACTGCGGCTTCCCAAAGTCCTCATCACCCAAGCACGGTGTAACTTAAGTCGCTGCCTTGAGGAACAACACTCCTTACCCTCGACATGTAAGACAGACGGAGTGGTTTCAAGATGTTGCATTACCAATATTCACCGACACCCACAGGTTCTTCGGTGAGTCGCGCGGTTCTCCTGATGATTCTCGGAGCTATCTGCGCTCAATGCATACCCTCGGCGAATGCGCAGTCAAGGTTCCTTAACTCATGGCAAGGACGGGTGCGCAAAACTGTCGCCGAACAGCCGGCATGGCCAGTTCCCGTCGTGACATCTTCATCAGGGTTGGTGCAGCTTGCTCGTTTCGATGCAGTGCGTCAGATCACATCCACTCACACTGAGACATGGATTTATGGGAACAGCAAAGGGTTCAACCTTATTCCCTGGTACAAAACGGAAGTCGATATCGCGTTGCCCTCCTACCTTGAGCACAACAGCGTAACGCGGGACGGTGCCGGTGACTGGCTGATGCTGGTCAAATATCGATTTCTGGCAGCCACTCCAAAACATGGTGATTATTCCCTGAGCGCTTCATTGAATGGCACCGCGCCAACAGGCAGTTACAAGAATGGCAGTTCGGATGGGTCTGTCGCGCCAACGCTGTACGGCGGCAAGGGCTTTGGACGCTTCGACGCACAATCGAGCCTGGCGGTGACACTGCCGACAGGACATACGGCGAGGTCAGGCAGGCCTATCGCATGGAACACCGCCGCACAGTATCGAGCGACCCGTCTCATTTGGCCGGAGTTGGAGTTTAACTCGACCTTCTATCGCGGCGGCCCCAATGACGGCCGAATTCAGGCCTTTATAACGCCGGGGGTCATGATCAACAAGATCAAACTCAGCGGCGAACCAAGCAGCCGCCTGGCGTTCATCTTCGGGTGCGGCATGCAAATTGCGACTTCAGAGTTTCACAGCTATAACCACGCCGTCATCGCAACGGGACGGATCTCGTTCTAAGGCCATTCGACTCGGCGGCATGGGAGCGCTGACATTTGAAACGGAGAGAGACTTTGGTCACTGTGCAATTCAACTTGATCGGGTCTGATAGAGACGTTGATTCCCGAAAGGACCTGAAATGACTTCTCTTCTCATCGAACAGGTCGAACGACAGAGCGCGGTCCCGAAGGAGTTCACCCTCGATCTGTATCGCAAGCTGCTGACTCTCTTCTATGTCGAGGAACGGATGAAGACGTTTGCCCGGCAAGGCAAATGCTCGTTCGTGGCTTCGAGCCGCGGACATGAGGTTACCCAGGCAGGGATCGCCTCCCTCCTGACACCGGGCCATGACTGGTTCTTTACGTATTACCGTTCGAAGGGCACAGCCGTTGGGATTGGCCTTCCGCTCGCGAACATCTTCATGGGAATGCTGGGACGCGAGGGCGATCCCAATTCCGGCGGACGCAACATGCCAGAACACTTCTCCTCGCGCGAGTTGAATCTGGTTTCGCAAACTGCTTGCACAGGTTCGCAATATCTCCCAGCCGTGGGCGTTGCCAAAGCCATGAAGGCGGAAGGCAAGGATGCCATCGTCTATGTAGAGTCGGGAGAAGGTGCTACGAGCGAGGGTGAATTCTTTGAGGCGTTGAACTGGGCAGCCAGAGAATCCCTCCCCGTGCTATTCGTCGTGCAAAACAACGGTTACGCGATCAGCGTTCCACAACGGACACAGACTGCTTCCTCGGTTCGGAAAATTGCGGAGGGCTTTGGCGTCCATGCCGTGGAGATTGATGGAACTTCTTTCGAGCAGGTTTATGAAGTCGTTCCCGATCTGATTGAGTCGCTGCGAGACGGGCATGGTCCTGTTCTCATTGAAGCGAAGGTTGTCCGTATCGACCCGCACTCTTCGTCCGACGATCACCGAAAGTATCGGCGTGAGGAAGACATCCGCCATGCAGCGGAACGGGACCCGTTACTACAGATGGAAACGCGGATGCTGGAGGACGAAGTTCTCAGCCCTGCTGAGATCGAGCGACTCCGTCAGGAAGTAAAGGACGAGGTAGATAGCGCAGCGGACTGGGCTGATGCTCAACCTGAACCGAGCAGCCCTGACCTGATGGCGCACATATACGCCGAGACTCCGAGCGGGAGCAGGACGGCAAGACCACTTGAATACATGTCTCAGGAACCGATTACGTTCATCGATGCAATCAATCATGGACTGCGTGAGGAACTGCAGCGCAATCCCAAAATCGAGATGTGGGGCGAAGATATCGCCGATCCTAAAGGAGGGGTCTTCGGCGTCACTCGCGGACTCTCTGACGCATTCGGTTCTCGTGTAAGCAATTCGCCGCTTGCGGAGGCGAGTATTGCTGGCGTAGCCGGTGGAATGGCGATTGCCGGCTATAAGCCGATAATCGAGATTCAGTTCGCCGACTATCTCTGGCCCGCAGCGATGCAACTGAGAGACGAAATTCCCACCGTTCGTTGGCGGAGCAATGGCGTCTGGACTTGCCCTGTAGTCGTTCGCATTCCAGTTGGCGGATACATCAAAGGTGGTCCATGGCACTCGGCTTGCGTGGAAAGTTTCTTCGCCCATATTCCAGGCTGGCACGTGGTATTTCCAAGCTGCGCAGAGGATGCCAAAGGCCTCATCAAGGCTGCGGCCCGTTCAGAAGATCCGGTTATCTTCCTCGAGCACAAGGGCCTCTATCGCCGTGTCCAGGCGAAAAGCCTCGAGCCGAATGCAGATTACGTTGTTCCGTTGGGATGTGGACGCGTGCGACGGGAAGGAACAGATGCAACGATCGTGACGTGGGGCAGCAGTGTCTATCAGGCTCTCGAAGTTGCGCGTCAACTGGAACAACAGGGAAAGTCGATTGAGGTACTTGATCTGCGATCGATCGTTCCGCTTGATGAAGAGCTGATTTACAACAGCGTCCGCAAGACGAACCGGGTTGTGATTGCGCATGAGGACTCGCTGACTATGGGATTTGGCGCCGAAGTGGCTGCTCGCATCGCCGCAAATTGCATCGACGCCCTTGATGCTCCCGTTCTTCGTGTAGCAGCCAGAGACTCGTTTGTGCCGTCGGCACCGGCACTCGAAGCGTTGATTCTTCCATCTGCGAATGAGCTACGTGCTGCGGTCGAGCAGGTGTTGCACTTCTGAATC
>CAWHBA010000019.1:0-62968 GCA_963827415.1 uncultured Acidobacteriaceae bacterium | reverse complement strand
CTCTTAACCCGCAGGGCTATGGGAGTTCGTACTCCGGCTGCTCAATGTACTCGCTGCGATGAAACGGAGGCAGCCATGCTCGGTAGTTCACCGGCGGGTACTTGGAAGGCTGGAGGCAGGGGCTTGGTGAAAAGACCACATAATAGTCCGGCTGAATGACCGGCATCATCGATTCAGCATAGGCGGAACACGGCACTACCGGGACGGGCCTTAGCGGTGCAGGGTCCGGACCACGGTCAAGCGCCGGCGGTCCAATCCAATGCATGTGGCCGACGAGGTGCACCTGCAGCCATGCGTCGCGGTTTTCGGACTGCGAGATGGATGTCTCCGGGACTCCGGCGGCAAGAAGCCTCCGAGTTGCGGCATCGCCTGCACGCATGTCGGCATAGCAGTCATGCGCGTCTGCCACTGAATAGAGGGCGAAGATGGCGAGCACAATGAAGCTGACGGCCGGGCCCGCGGGCCCGATTGTGCGCTGGTAGAGAAGCAGCGCAGAGGCGATGGCAAAAGGCATGAGGCAAAGCGCGTATCGGTCGTACAAGCCATACATCTGCGCGCGCGGAATCAGTAAGAGAACATAGGCGAAAGAGAAGGGACCAAAAATCCAAAGAAAGGATATTGGTGCCGGCTTGGGTGGCGTTGCTCCGGGCTGCCGTCGCGTTCTGCTGTTGAAGACTTGTTCGGCCGTCACTAGGGAAGCCCCAACGGTCAGCAGGGCGAGCGCGACCCCCAGCCAGTTGGGAATGCTTACGGAACTGCCGAACAATTGATCGATCGGCTGGGGGAGGCCGGTGTATCTGCTGATAGCATTGTGCAGCCATGGCGCCAGCCAGAAGTAGAGACGTCCGCGGCGAGCTGCATCAAGGAGGCAGAGGACCATAATCCCCAACACGGCCGATATCCGGAGCAGCGCCCAACGACTCAAGGAGCGAGCCGTTGGCCACCATGCCGCCAGCAAAGGAAGACCGAGAAGCAGAAGACAGAGGGATAGCTTGGTGAACTCTCTGAGCAGGGTTCTCGCCGAGTAGTGAAGCGTGGTTTGTGTAGCAGGGTCCACGAACATATTGGGCCTGCTGTTGAACCAATGGAGGAGCGCCAGAACAAGAACGAGGCTGGTGAGCGCAGATGCCATCGAGGCGAGCGGGACGCCGCGGCGCTTGCGCAGGAGAAAGCCGGTGGCGGGAACCATAACGAGCGCTCCCAGCCATGCGGTCTGCCGTACGGTGCCGCCAACCACATTCAACAGGGCGGCGGAGACCAGCCACAGGATTGTAGCTTTGTTGCTCCTCGCGGCGATCGCCAGCTGACACATATAGGCGCAGAGCAAGAGGACGAACAGTCCGGGCACATCGGTCATGAACGAAATGGCCACCGGGAAATACACCGGTGACAGACCCAGGGTAAGCGCGCCGAGGGATGCATTGCGCTCGGAGACTCCCAAGCGCACGAGAATTCGATGAAACAGATAGACCGAGGACAGGGCAAACGGCAGGTTCGCCATCCGTAAGGTGAAGAAGGAAAAGCCGAAGAGTTTGATGAAGAGGGCGCCCCACGCGATCATCCAACCCTCAGTGGGCGCCGACCAGCTGTTATAGACGACGTGACCTGTGCGTAAAAACTCTAACGCCGTTGCGGCGTAGGAGAAATCATCAAGGTACCCTTCGCGTCCAGCTGGATGAACCGCGAGGACGCATAGAGCCACAAGCAGTGCACAGAGAAGAGCATTGCGTCGCGGGAATGGGTCCGTATCGTCATCAACTGCAGGAACGTGGCCGTATAAACCTTCCATGGGCGAGCCTTCTCCTCGCAATGCCGCAATGGAGAGTTGAAGTCATGCCGCACGCAGTTCAGCAAGTTGATTTGGACAGTCTACCATTGCAGCGCGCGCTCTTCGTGTAGAGTCATCGTCGCTCCAACCCTGTCGAGCTTCATCAAATGCGCAATTTCTAAGCTTGGTTCGAGTTGTCCTGACGCAATTCCGGAAAGAAGGAGCGCTGTTGAACCTACCTACCGCACTCGCATCGTGCGCCCGTGACGCGTCACAATCGCCAGGCGCTCGCTCCCAAGGATCCGCTTGGCCTGCGCCTTCGCATGGGAAGCCCACGGCCCACTCGGGTCCAGCTGAATGTACCTCGTCCAGTGGGTCAGCGCCCGCCGCGGCTCCTGCATACGCTCGTACGCCAGCGCCAGGTTGTAGTGCGCGTCCGCATACTGCGGCACCAGTTTCAGTGCGCGCTCATAAGCCGATATCGCCTCCGGCAGTCGCTGCAGTTCATCCAGAACATTGCCGAGGTCGAAGAACGCCAGCGCATACTCCGGATCGGCCTCCGTCGCCCGCCGATACAACGTCTCCGCGCGATCGAAGTCGCGTTCGTTGTATTGGATGGTCCCGAGGTTGATCGCCGCCGCCGCATGATCTGGGTCGATCTCCAGGATTGCGCCGTAGATCGATTTCGCCTCAGCCAGCGTCGCCGCATTCTCTTCCCGCCGCACCGCCCGCAGGAACATCTCCTGCACCTCGGCGGCCTGCGCATTGGGGTCAACCCTGGCGCGCCGCACAACGGCCAGGCCGTCCGTCGGGGTCAGCTCGAAGTCGAACGCCATCTGGCGGGTCATGGGATCCACCAACGCTCCGCCCTGGCGGAAAGCCAGCCGCGACCCGCGCGCAACGACGGCCACCTCCAGCAACGGGTTGCTGAGGCCCGCCACCTTCTGCATCGCGTCGACCGACTGCCGGATGCTCTTCACGGAGATTCGAGTCTCGGCCAGCTCCCGCAACTTGCGGAGCTGCACCAACCCGTCAAAGGAATAGTGTTCCGAGGCGGAGATTAAACCCGCCCGCTCCCATGCATTCAACTGTCGATGAGGGAGGCGAAGGATGCGCAGAACATCTTCTCGGCGGTACTGATTCACGGCGCTCGTCTCTCTGTCAGGAGCGATCGCCCCACGCGACCGGCTCTGCTCCAGAGTATGCGGTGCACTCGCCCGCGCATCAAGCGCAGAATGCGCAACACGTATCTTTTCAGTGGATAACTGGAATCAAACCAGGTTCAATCCGGGATATCCACCGAATCGAAGAACCTGGCTGGAAAGGCCGGAGGAATTTGGCAGGGAAGGATGGAGCCGACGAACGGACTTGAACCGTTGACCTGCTGATTACGAATCAGCTGCTCTACCAACTGAGCTACGTCGGCCTGCTCTCCTCAATTCTAACGGCAAAGAGAGGAGACGCCAAACCGCGCAGCCGACTGCACTTGGAAAACTCGCTGACTACTCTAGCTCGTCATGCTCCATGCGTCCGGCTAGTGCAACCAATGCGAGTACAGCAATCATTACCACCGTCGTCAACGAGACTGCGATCGTAGGCATGAGCTCTGTCCTTTGGGCTCTTTGAGTTCCGAGCCGACTTTGCCTTCCCACTATCTCGTCTGTTCTCTACAACACAAATCCCCCACCGCGAACTCGACCGAACCTCCACTGTTACGTCTTCTGCAACGAAAGAGGTACGACCTCAGTTCTCACCTTGCACTCACACCGCGGTGTCCAAAAAAGCGCCGCCATGCGCATTGCTCTTAACGGTAAAAGGGCCGCCCGGCAACAGGGCGACCCTTTTTCTATGGGAGGCAGCTCCAACGGAGGCAAAGCCATCGGAACGCTCTGGTGCAAGAGTATGTTCGGCTCCGGGTGGTGTCAAGACACAATTCCTGCAAATCGTAACTCTCTGAAATTATGGTACTTACGATGAAACCAGCGGTTTTCCTCTGTTTTCCTCCCTGATTCTCCTCCGGGCTCCTGCAATCGAGCGCCTGGGCTCAGGAATGGGCATTCGGCCCCGGCGACTCCCAGTGCGGCACGGGATTCTGATTCGACAGGTGCAGGCTCAAAAACTCCGGTTCTGAGGCGGCTGGCTTGCCCTGTAATACCCGGATCAGCGCGCGTGCGCCTCCCAGAAACAGTCCCAGCAACACTGCCGCGCCCATCAGTACACCCGAGAGAATCGCAATATTGGTCAGGAGACTGAACGTCTTCTGCACCTCGGTGTGGAATGCGGGCGGCATGTCGCGGTCGATGCTGACCAACTGCTGCATATGCACGTTCTGGAGCAGTACCTGTGCCTCATTGCCCGGCAGCGCACCCGAGGCCAACATCACAAGCTCCTGGTCACGCCGTACTCTCGCATTCGCGAAGCTCGGCCCCAGGCCCGTCACACCCGTCGACAGCAGCCGCTCGAACGCCTGCGCAATCTGCGGCGTGGGATAGATCAGCAGCGTCACCGTCTCGCGACCGTGCTTCTCGTCGTAGTTCGCGGTCACCGCCTCGGCGCTCTTGTCCCATCCCAGCGAGTTCGCCGGCAACACACCGCCCTCAGCCGCATAGCTCTCCGGCCCCAGCGCATAGCGCATTCCGGAGGGCACCAGGTGCTCCTCGGGCACGAAGTTCGGCAGCAGCGGAGCCACGCCCCGGCTTCCCGTCACCTTCGGCAGCACCTTTGCGAGTTCCTTCAGAGCCGGCAGATCTGTCTGGGTCGCAGGCGATGCGAGCACGAGCGTGTCGCCAATCGTAAACATCACCGCGCCGTCGCCCACCGCATTCGACGACCCGACATCCTTCGCCACGCGCATCTCCGGACGTACCGCCAGCGTGAACGCGCTGTATGCTCCTGTCCGGTCGCCGAACTCAACCGCCTCCACGCGCATCTGTCTCACATTGCCGCGATCATTACGAACATAGTTAACGACCTGCGACCGCAGCGGACCGCACTCCTGTAAAGCCGCCTTACTGACGGTTGTCAACGAAAACGCAGGCGCATTGACGATAGGATTCCCACCCTGCTGCCACCCACCGAAGCTCTGCGGCAGCAACTGTACCGGCGGCTCCGTCAGCGTCACAGCCTGCCCACGAATCTGCACCGCACCCAGTGCCAGCGCGCACGTCACAATCCCAACTGCAACTCTGAAACCCGCGCCCATACAGCCTTCAGACTACACCTGCAGGCGAAGTGTTAGCGAATCAGCGCCCCGCCCCACTGCCGATAGAAGCCCGCTCCGTCGGAGCCGACCGCTTCACCCCGTTGATGGCCTTCGCATACCGCGCCACACCCGAGTACAGACTCTCCGCCACACGCTCGCGATACTCCGGCCGCCGCAACTCATCCGCATCCGTCGGGTTGGTCACAAAGCTGATCTCCGCCAGGATCGAGGGCATGTTCGCGCCGATCAGGACCACGAACGGCGCCTTCTTCACCCCGCGATTCTTCAGGCCACCGTTCCCCTTCGTCAGCCCGCCATACAGCGACTCGTCCACATCCTCGGCCAGTTCGCGCGACTCATCGATCTTGTCCTTCAGCGCAATCTTCTTCACTAGGTCGCTCAGATCATGAACGCTCTGCGTCGACACCGCGTTCTCGCGGCTTGCCACCTCCATCGCCTCCGGATCGCTGGTGAAGTTCAGGTAATAGACCTCAACGCCACGCGCGCTCGCATCCTCCGAACTGTTTGCATGCACGCTGATGAACAGGTCCGCCTGCGCCTTGTTCGCAATCGCCGTCCTCGTCTCCAACGGAATGAACGTGTCGTCCGCGCGCGTGTACACAATCTCTGCACCCAACCGGTCGTGGAGCAGCTTGCCCAGCCGCAGCGCCACATCCAGCACCACATCCTTCTCCTCAATGCCACCCGCGCCCAGCGTGCCCGAGTCATGTCCGCCATGGCCGGCATCGATCACAATCCGCCCGATCTTTAGCCCCAGCGCCCGCATCAGCGTCGCCTCGCCATCCGCCGTAGGTGGCGGCGGCTGAGCCGGCTCTCCCGTCACATGCTTGCCCTTCGAACTTCTCGAGCCCGCCTTCGCATTCCGCCCATCTGCCGTGCGCTCCGCAATCGGCTGCGACGTCGGCCGCCGAGTCGCCTCAATCTTCCCCGGCTGATCGCTGACCGCCGCTACCTCCACGCCGTTGTCTGAGGTCTTGCTCGCCACCGAGTTCGGTACTGGCTTTGACGTCGTCGGCTTCGACGGAATAATCACCCGCGGCTGCGCCACCGCCTGCTTTGAATTACTCGACGCACCGCGCGTCGGCAGCCCAAACCCAGCGCTCCCATCCGTCACCGGCATCGGCGGCAGGCTCGAAACCTCCCCGCCTCCACTCGGCGCCGCATTCCCCTTCGGTGTCTCCGGGGCGGGCGTTGCATCCTCAATGTTCGCCTGCGCAACCTCCTGATCCTTTGCAGCCGGCTGCTTGCCATGAATATCAATAATCAGCCGGTACGGATTCGGCAGCAGAAACGCCGAGTACTCCGCCACCTGGTGCACATCCAGCACCACCCGCGTCACATCGCCCGAGAACTGCGCTGCGCGAATCCGCTTTAGAAACCCATCATCCGTAACCGCAAAGCTCTTCCCCACAAGCTGCTGCGCCAGCCTCGCGTGATGCAGATCGAAGAAGATGCGGTCCGGGTTCTCTACGCGTGCCGCCTGGTACTCCACGGAGTCCCCCAGATCAATCGCCACCCGCGTATAACTGGGCGTCGACCAGTGCCGTATCCCCGTCACCGTCGCCATCCTGCCCGGCTTCACATCACTCGCGTCGATCTTCGCGCTCGATGGATGCACGTCGTCCACCTCAGCACCCGGTTCCGTCTTCACGACCGCCTTTTCTACCGGCGTGTCCTCCACTCTCGCCCCCGCCGCAACTGCAGGCTTCCGATAGTGCTCTCCCGCACTCGGCGCCCCCGACGCTACAACCGCTTCGTCCGATCTCTGATCTCTGTTCTCTGGTCTCTTCTCTCTTAGCTCTCTCGCCTCCGCACTCCGCGGATACTCACTCACCAGCAGCGCCCGAACCTTCTTCGACTCCGCCGCATCATCCGCCGCATCGGGCCCCAGCAGCTCCAGCGCATGCCCCAGCGCGCGCGGAGCCATCGTCCCGCCCGGATACGCCTTCGCTAAGAACTCATACTGCCCCGCCGCATCCCGCAGAGCCTTGTGATCGTCGAGTTCCCGCCCCTCTTCGGCAAGCAACTCCGCCACCTGCTCCACCGCGCGCGCCGCATGCGCATCGCCGGGGTTGCCGTGATAGATCGCGCGGAACTCATCCATCACATGCTCATACTCAATTTTTGTGTGCGTTCCCTCGGGCTTTGCTTCAAAGACCGCGCGCGTCCTCACTGCGTTATCCCACGCGCTCGTCTCCGCGCGCGAGCCGACTGCGGCATGCGCACTCAACAACATGCACGCGCCCGCCGCTACGCTCACCCAGGCGCGGCCGCATCCTCTTCCGCTCTGCCGAGACACACGCATACCCACCCTCAGTTTAGGTTCGCGGCGCGACTCTCACGCCCGCGAATCACGCGAAGGTATTCACGCATGTACCTGCTACGAACGTACCGTGGAAATTGCGTGCGCCGACCAGCTAACTCGTTGAGCCGCTACGCCATCAACTCGCCCACAACCGACGCCGCCTGCGCCAGCACCCCATCGAGCGCCGACACATCACTTCCACCGGCCTCTGCAAGATCCGGCCTTCCGCCACCCTTGCCGCCGACCTTCGCCGCCAGAGCGCCCACAACCTTGCCCGCCTGCACGCGTGAGGTCAGATCCTTCGTCACGCCTGTAATCAGCGTTACCTTGCCCTCACTCGTCGCCGCGCCCAGCACTACGACGCCCGATCCCAGCTTGCCGCGCAGTTCATCCACAAGATTTCTCATCTGGGATTTATCGAGCGCATCCACGCGCCGCGCAAGGACCTTGATTCCTTTCACCTCAACCGCGCTCGCCGCAGCATCCGCCGTCGCCGCACTCGCGGACTTCATCCGCATCTGCTCCAACTCGCGGCGCAGCTTCTTCATCTCCTCTTCGTGTGCGCTCAGCCTTGACTGCAGTGCAGCCGCCGTCGGCTCACCCGCGCCAATCACCTGCCCCGCAACCTTTGCCACATCCGCATCGCGACGGAACAACTCCAGCGACCCCGTTCCCGTCACCGCTTCCACGCGTCGCACGCCGCTCGAAACCGAGCTCTCGCCCACCAGCTTCAGCAGCCCGATCTCACCCGTCGCCGCCGTATGCGTTCCGCCGCACAGCTCCGTCGAGAAGTCCCCGATCTTCACCACGCGTACGCGCTCGCCATACTTCTCGCCGAACAGCGCCATCGCGCCCAACTCATGCACCGCCACGTCAATCGGCACATCCACCAGCGTCTCTACAGACCTGGATTCGCCAGCACCTGCGTGTTCACAATGTCCTCGATCTCCTGCAACTCCTCATCGGCCACGCCGGTGAAGTGCGAGAAGTCGAAGCGCAGCCGCGTCGCATCATTCAACGACCCCGCCTGCTTCACATGCGTGCCCAGCACCTGCCGCAGCGCCGCATGCAGCAGATGCGTCCCCGTGTGATTGCGCATCGTCGCATGACGCACACCCGCATTGACCACCGTGTCCACCACATCACCCACAGCAATCGTGTGCTTCGCGATCACCTGGTGCGCAAACACTCCCTGCACCGGTTTCCTGCAGCCGCTCACCTCGGCGACAGCCGTGATGTGATCGCTCGCGTACAGCCAGCCCACATCGCCCACCTGCCCGCCCGAGTCCGCATAGAAGCTCGTCGCATCCAGAACGACCTCGCCGGTCTCACCCGGCTGCAGACTCGCCACTCCAACTCCATCCTTTACCAGCGCGAGCACGCGCGCTCCATCCAGCCGCGTCGCTCCATATCCCTCAAACTCCGTCTTCGGCAGCTCGCGATACACCGGCGCCGCCGTCTTCTGCGACCCACCCTTCCAACTCGCCCGCGCCCTCTGCTGCTCCTCCAGCTTCGCCCGCTCAAATCCCTCATAGTCAAACGCGATCCCGCGTCGCGCGCAGCATCGACCATGAAATCGAGCGGCATTCCATAGGTCTCGTAAAGCTGAAAGACTTCGGCCATCAAGCACCGTTTTCGATGCTCGTCATGACCATTTCGAAAACCTGTTCGCCTAGCTCCGCACCAATAACGGATTTAAAAGCCGCGCGAACGCGTTCCGGCTCCAACACATCACCGACTTCGCCCATCTCTTCGGCGACCTTTACTATGAGCTCTGGTCTTACGATGTTTGAAAACTGCTTAGCAGCATCTTCGACACGCCCCTCGATCGCCAAGTTGGCCTTCAATACGGCAGCTTCCATTTGCCGCAGCCCAAGCTCCAGCGTCCGCGCAAACTGCTCCTCTTCCGCGAGCACCACCTTGCAGACACGTTCGGCTGACTCCTTCAGCTCCGGATACGCCGCCTGCATCTCATCGCGCACCGCAAACACCATCTCGTGCAGAAATGGCTTCTCCTGCCCCAGCAGCCGCCCATGCCGAATCCCGCGCCGCATAATCTTGCGCAGCACATATCCACGTCCCTCATTCGACGGCAGCACACCATCCGAGATCAGAAACGTCGCCGCCCGCGCATGGTCGGCAATAATCCGCAGCGAAGCCGCACCCTTCTCATCGCTGATCGCAAGCTGATCAATCGACAGCTCGCTCATGAATCCTGTCAGCTTCTTCGCAGCCGCAATCAACGGCGTAAACAGATCGCTCTCATAGTTCGAAAGCTTCCCCTGCAACACGCACGCAACGCGTTCCAACCCCATGCCAGTATCGATCGAAGGCTTTGGCAGCGGCGTCAGCGTCCCATCTGCCGCGCGGTCGAACTGCATGAACACCAGGTTCCAGATCTCGATGTAGCGCTGGTCGTCCTGCGGAAATGGCTTATCCTCACCCGTCTCACTCCCCGCAATTCCAAGGTCAAAAAATATCTCCGAGCAGGGACCGCACGGTCCGGTATCACCCATCTGCCAGAAGTTGTCCTTCATGGACATCTCGAAGATGCGCTCCTTCGGCACGCCCGTCTCCATCCAGTACTGCTCCGCCTCGTCGTCACGCGGCACAGCTTCCGTGCCCTCGAAGATCGTCACGTACAGCCGCGACGGGTCGATCCCGAACCACTCCGGCGAGGTCAGCAGCTCCCACGCGTAAGCGATGGCATCCTTCTTGAAATAGTCGCCGAAGCTGAAGTTGCCGAGCATCTCGAAGAACGTGTGGTGCCTCCGCGTGAAGCCGACGTTCTCGAGATCGTTGTGCTTCCCACCCGCGCGCACGCACTTCTGGCTCGTCGCCGCGCGCGAATACTCGCGCTTCTCTGCGCCGAGAAACACATCCTTAAACTGGTTCATCCCCGCGTTGGTGAAGAGCAGCGTGGGATCGTTCGCCGGCACCAGCGAGGACGAGTGCACACGACGGTGCCCTTTGCCCTCGAAAAAGCGCAGAAACTCCTCACGAATCTGGTTGCCGGACAGGTTACGCATAATGCTCAGTTTATCAGCGGCGCCGCGCGCTTTTGGGATAGAAGCAGCCTTGCTAGACGCTCACTCCCGGCCGCCACGTAAGCCCTTCGCGGCGCAATTCGGGATTGCGTGTCGCCTTGAGACCGCCGAACTCGTCAGCGTGACGCGCCATCTCGACCACGCTCACCAGCGCATCGAAGGCATCCTCACTTCCCTGCGCTTTGTTAGAACCGTTCGGCCAAGTTGCGCATACAGCGCGTCTGTCTTGCGCTTCGCCGAGAGATACTTCTTGCGTGCTTTGGGATTCGACTTGGCAACCGCGCCGGTCATCAGCCGCGTGTACATCTCGACCAAAAGCGGCCGCGGACCCTTCGCGTCGATCGCTGAATCCTCCAGCGGCCAGATGCGAAAGCCCGCTTCATGCAGGCGCTCGAGCATCGTCATCGCGCGCAGCGAACCTGTCCCAACGCTTCCGGAGCCGCCGATCTGAAAGGGCGATTTCGGCGTGATGCCGCGCATCTTTGCCGCACGTGCCGGATCTCCACCCTCGAGGCCCTGGGCGATCTTGTTGTCGTAGTCGGCGAAGCGGAACATGCGGCGGTAGCCGGGGCCGCAGAACTGCGCAGGGCGCTTGTGCGGCGCACCCCAGAAGCGCTCGTCGTGGGCTATCTCGTCGCCTTCGCGGGTGAGCCACTGCTCGGCGAGGCCGGAGTTCGCTTTGCGCCAGAAGGCGAACATGTCGGCGCAGCCATGCTCTTCGAGGAACCATCCGGGGAAGCTGAAGCAGCAGTCGATCGAGACGGCCATGCGGGGCGTCTCGCGGGCCAACTCAATCAACCAGTCGGCGACCTCGTCGCGCGTGCGACCTGCCTCAAGCTGCACCTTGATGCCGCTCTCGGTGCGCGTCCAGATGGCCGACCAGATGTGGCGGCGCTGGCCGGCGGCGTCGATACGGCCGGACCAGTCGATGGCGATGAGACGCAGCGGCGCGTCAGCCTTCGGCGTCTTGTTCGCTCTCTTCGACATCTATCTCTTCGATATCGCTTCCGGCCCAGTCGCGCAACACGGCCCAGATGGCGCGCGAGGAAAAACCCGCGGCGACAAGCCTACGCATGATCCTGGCGGTTTCCTTCTGGCGCTGCTCGCGGTCGCCTCTGGGCTGCTTTAGGCGCTTGCGTTCGATGTACTGGCGAGCAAGTGTGGTCTCATCGATATCCTCATACTGCTTGGTGATGGCCTCGCTGGCGAGTGAGGTGGCGATGCCCTTCTGCATAAGGCCTTGCTGGACGCGGCGTTTGCCGAACTTCTCGTTCTCCTGGCGGAGGCGGGCGAAGTCGGCGGCGAAGCGGGCGTCGCTCAGATAGCCGAGCTCCTTGAGTTTGGTGATGACCTTCTCGACGGCGGCGCAGCCGGTTTCGTCGGGAGAGACGCGATCCGACAATCTGCGGCGAAGGTCACGCTCGCTCTTCATCTTGGAGGCGAGAGACTTTACGGCGTAGTCGAGCAGCTCGAGTTCGGTGAGCGGAGTTCTCGCTTTTGCGGATTTTTTCTGGAATGGCATGCACCCCTCCCCAATCACTTTTTGCGCAAAGTCTTCAAAACAAAAAGGCAATCCGTGTAGGAGGTTGCGCTCGTGTCGGGCAAATGCTTGAGGATCATGGTTTTGCGGCGGCGGGGTTTTTCTCCGGGCCGGTGGAGGCGTACTTGTTCATGCCGAGCCAGCGGTCGCACCAGTCGTTGACGGTCTCGTTCCATAGCTGCGAGTTCTGGGGCTTGAGGATCCAGTGGCCCTCGTCGGGGAAGTAGAGCATCTTCGACGGCACGCCGAGGATCTGGAGCGCGGTGAAGAGCTGGAGACCTTCGGAGACGTCGAGGCGCATGTCGCGCTGGGAGTGGACGATGAGCGTGGGCGTGTGGGCGTTTTTAATGGCGAGCATCGGGGAGTACTTGCGGAAGGGGTCTTCGGAGGCGGGGAGGTTGTAGAAGTCCCAGGGATGGGCGGGGTTTGGGGAGAGTTGTCCGTTCCCCGTTGTCCGTTGTCCGTTGGCGATGGGGCGGAACTCCCACTCGTTGAACCAGAGCTCTTCGGTGGTGCCGAAGGCGGACTGCGGGTTGTACATGCCGTCGTGGGTGACGATGCACTTGAAGCGGTTGGTGTGGGTGAGGACCCAGTCGGCCATGAAGCCGCCGTAGCTGGCGCCGAGGGCGCACTCGCGGTCTCTTATCTATGAACGCTGTATTTCTGCTTCCGCGAAATCCAGACCCTTCATCAGGTCGACATAGGCACGGCCACCCCAGTCGCCGGAGACCTCTTCAACGAACTTCTGTCCGTAACCCGTGGAGCCGCGCCGGTTGATGCCGATGACCACGTAACCGCTGGAGGCGAAGAGCTGCCAGTTCCAGCGGTAGGACCAAGCGTCTCCCCATGCGGTCTGCGGGCCGCCGTGCATGAGGAATTTGACGGGGTATTTTTTGGAGGGGTCGAAGTTGGGTGGCTTGACGAGGAAGCCCTGGACTTTGGTGTTGTTCGCGCCGGCGAACCAGAAGGATTCTTGTGGGGAAAGAAGGATGTTGCTGAGAACGTTATCGTTCAGTGAAGTGAGAACCTTATCCACTCTGGAACGTGGCGTACCGACCTGAGCTCCCACCGAAATGCTTACGATTTCAGCAGGCCGATCGACACGCATGCGCGTTCGCGATGACGCGATCACCGCTCGAAATAAAATGCGATCTCTCCGATCTCACCATCGTTGTCAGCGACGCCGTCCGCCATGGTGCTGGTCGATCATCTCCTTGGTTCCGGTGACCCCGGCGATATATCCATTGCTCAGTGTTACTCCTGACAGGTTTTCTTCTCCCTCCTGGGATCGGGTAAACGCAATCCTATCACTATGCGGGTACCAAGCGAACTCATCCACCCAGTTCTCGAACTTCGCCGTGAGATTCCGAATTGTGCCTGCGTCCGCGATCCATCACGACAAGATCGAACTTGTCGGACTCATAACCGTTCCTCGCCTGTGAGCGCCATGCAAGCCACTTGCCGTCGGGCGAGTATTGAGCACCGTCGTCGCTGCCGGGGAGGTGGAGACCTTCGCGGCTTTTGCGTTCGGGTCGTCGAGCTTGAGGGTAAAGATGTCGTTGTTGGTGGACTCGCCGGGCTGCAGTCCGACTCCGGGTTTGGCGAAGCCGACCTCGAGGTTGGTGACGTAGGCGATCTCGTGCGAGTCGGGAGCCCAGGCATAACCCAACGGGCCGCCGAGGGAGAAGGTTGGGGTCTCGGCGTCGCCCACGGCGGAGCGCAGCGTGAGGTCGCGGAGGTTGTGGCCGTCGGCGTCGACGAGGGCGATGTGGCTGCGACGTTTGCCGGTGAAGTGGTCCCAGTGGCGATAGAGCAGTGAATCCCAGATCTGCGCTTTGACGGGCGAGGCGTCGGCGGCCTTCTGCTTGTCGGCGTCGCAGGCGTCTTCCTTCGACCAGTCGGCGAGGTCGGAACATTCGGGGTAGACGTCGACGGTAAAGAGGAGGCGTTTGGAGTCGGGCGACCAGATGGCACCGTCGGCCCCGCCATTAACGTTCGTCACCTGCACGGCGTCGCCAACCTTTCCGGCGGCATCATCCCAAGGCATCTCGAAGATCTGGTCCTTCATGGTGAGAGCGATGGTCTTGCCGTCAGGGGCGAAGCGGCCGTTGGATTCGCCGCCGCCGGATGTCACCTGACGTTCCTTCGCGCTTCCGTCGAGCGGGACGGCCCAGAGGTGATTCGTCTTCGTGTTCTTCTCGAGCGAGACGTCGGTGACGGAGAAGAGGACCCATTTGCCGGAGGGCGAGATCTGCGGGTCGGAGACGCGCTTCATCGCCATGAGGTCGGCGAAGGTCATGGGGCGCTTCTGCGGCTGCTGGGCGGAGAGCGAGGTGATCGCGACGGCGGCGGCGAGGAGAGAGGTGAGGAGGCGCATCGGTCGTAAGTGTAGCGCGGGGAGGGGTTCGCCGCCGATTGGCCCAAGAAGCAGATCCCCTGCGGGGATGACAGCAAGAAAAGCAACAGCAAAAGCCTTGACGCAAAGGGCGCGAAGAATGAGCGCAACGGGACGCCAAGGGAGTTGGGGGCGACGATTTGGGCGGGGAGGCGCTTGCAGAACCTTTTGGCTCGGCCTACCGTCTAGTGGTGTGGGGACTTCAGGACATGCTTCGTAGATTGCTCGCTCTCGCTCTTGTTGCCGCCGCAGCGCCGCTCGCAGCGCAGAATAATGCCACGCAGGGATTTGGTCCCCTGGACCCTTCGCAGCCGACCGGGACGACGGTGGAACAGATTGTTCAGAAGATGGGTGCGCGCGAGACGGCGTTCGAGGCCGCGCGGAACGAGTATGAGTTTCGGCAGGCGGTGAAGATCGATACGATCAACGACGACACTAACCGGCCGGACGGTGAGTACCAGCAGGTGACGGACATCACCTTCACCCCCGACGGCAAGCGCGTGGAGCACGTGGTGTTCGCGCCGCAGAATACGCTGGAGCGCGTGATCCTGACGGAGAACGACTTGAAGGATATCGCCGAGAGGATTCCGTTCATCCTGACGCAGGCGCAACTGCCGGACTACAACCTGACGTACCTGGGCAAGCAGCGCGTGGATGAGCTGGACACCTACGTCTTCGACTGCGCGCCGAAGGTGCTGGTGAAGGGACACCGCTACTTCCAGGGGAAGGTTTGGGTGGACCAGCAGGATAACGAGATTGTGCTGGTGAATGGACTGAACGTGCCACAGGATACGCGCAAGGGGCACGAGGACCTGAGCCCGCCGTTCACGACCTACTATCAGCAGATTGATGGGAACTACTGGTTCCCGGTGTACACGAAAGCGGAGGGCATTCTGCACTTCCAGGCACAGGATGGCGCGATGAGCCAGGACGATCACATGCGCGCGATCGTGCGGTTCACGAACTATAAGAAGTTCAACTTCCATACGAACATCAAGATTACGTATGGCAATGAGACGATCGCGCCGGGTCAGCAGAAGCCGGATGCGAATGGGCAGCAACCGAACGCGCAGCAGCAGCCGGATGCGCAGAAGCCGAAACCTTAATAGCTAAGGACGTTCGAGAGCCATCGCGACGGAGTTGCCGCCGCCGAGGCAGAGCGCGGCGACCCCTTTGTGCGCGTTGCGGCGCTGCATCTCGTGCAGCAGGGTGACGAGCACGCGCGCTCCGCTGGCGCCGATGGGGTGGCCGATGGCGACGGCGCCCCCGTTGACGTTGACGCGTTCGAGCGAGAGGCCGAGTTCCTTCGTCACACCGAGCGCCTGCACGGCGAAGGCTTCGTTGAGTTCGAAGAGGTCAACGTCGCTGAGAGCCCAGCCGGCACGTTCGAGAACCTTGCGCACGCCGGTGACAGGCGCGAGCATGACCCAGCGCGGAGCGACGCCGCTGGTGGCCTGCGCGCGGATGGTGGCGAGTGGAGTGAGGTGGAGTTCGCGGGCTTTGTCGGCGGACATGAGGACGACGGCAGCGGCGGCGTCGTTGACGCCGGGTGCGTTGCCAGCGGTGACGGTGCCCTGCTTGCGAAAGGCTGGCTTGAGAGCGGCGAGCGCTTCGAGGCTGGCGTCGTCGCGGACGCTCTCGTCGCGCGTGACTTTGGTGCTGCCTTTTTTGCCGGGGATTTCGACGGGGATGACCTCGGCGTCGAAGCGGCCTTCGTTCCAGGCGGCGGTGGCCTTGCGGTGTGATTCGAGTGCGAACTGGTCCTGCTGCTCGCGGGTGAAGCCGTGCTTGTCGGCGACGAGCTCGGCGGTCTCGCCCATGTGGAAGTCTTCGCACGCGCACCAGAGGCCGTCGCGGATCATCGAGTCGACGGCTGAGCTATCGCCCATACGCATGCCCTTGCGCGCGGTGGGAAGAAGATAGGGCGCGTTGGACATCGACTCCATACCGCCGGCGACGGCGATCTCGGAGTCGCCCTCGGCGATGGATCGCGCGGCGAGGCCGACGGCGCGAAGGCCGGAGCCGCAAACCATGTTGATGGTGAGCGCGCTGACGGTATCTGCGAGGCCACCGCGCAACGCCGCCTGGCGCGCGGGATTCTGTCCGAGGCCCGCGGGAAGAACGCAGCCCATGATGCATTCGTCGATATCTTCCGGGGCTACGCGTTTTTCCGGCGCAACGTTCGTCCGTTCGACGGCTGCGCGCACTGCAATCGCGCCGAGTTCGACGGCGCTCAACGATGAGAGGCCGCCGAGGAATTTTCCGACTGGTGTGCGAACCGCGCTAACGATGACAACTTCACGCATGGGACGAATCTCCTGATGACGACAGCGCGTTCGTGTGCCTCGCGCCGACAAAGTATACGTCTCGATTGGATGCGTCTGCTTCGCGCTCGATGTTGCGTGGCGAGATCGTCGACGCTTCAGTGGAGCTTCGAGAGGGATGAAATGTCATCGGAGTGTCATCGGAGGCTGTGCAAAGCAGGGCAGAAATTTCGCTCTTAATCTTCTTTTTTCTCTTGACTCTAACGCGCAAGAAATCTATACCCTTGTTAGCCGCATTGCGGCGTCGATGGTCAACATCGATTGGGAGCGCAGGCAAACGCAACCCAAGGCAAAGCAACAAACAAAGGCAACACACTCGGGGGACGCCAAAGAGAGCGTCCCCCGAGGTGTTTTCGGCCTGTGTTCATGCATGTTTTCGCGCACTCTCAAAATTCTTCGCATCGCAGTATCCTTGAACACGATGACGCGCCGACGCTGGATCGCCGACAGATTTACCGACATGACTGCAACTCTTGAGGGAGACCAGGCGCTGCACCTCGCGCGCGTTCTCCGCGCCCAACCCGGACAAATTTTTGATGTCGTGGCGAACGGATTCCTGCGACGTGCCACGGTTGTAAACGTCTCGGAGAGTGAGGTTACCTTCGCTCTCGGCGAAGAGCTGGAGGCCGAAGCGGCGCTTCCGGTTCATCTGCTGCTTGCGATTATCAAGTTCGATCACTACGAGTGGGGACTCGAAAAACTGACAGAGCTTGGAGCGGCACGAATCACTCCGGTGATTGCGCGGCGCACGGAAAAACATCTCGCGTTGGCTGCAGCGAAACGCGTGGAACGCTGGCGGCGGATTGCACTCGAAGCGGCGAAGCAATCACGGCGCAGCGATCTTCCGCAGGTGGATGGTCCGCTGCCGTTGAAGCAGGCACTCGCGCAGATCAACGCGCCGACGAAGTTGCTGCTCGCCGAAACGGAACAGGAGAACACAATTGCGGCGGCGCTGAAAGAGAGCGAATTACCGGGAGGGATCGCGTTGGCGATCGGGCCGGAGGGTGGATGGACGGCGGAGGAGATGGCGCTGTTCAGCGAGACTGGATGGCAGCACATCACACTCGGCCCGCGGATTCTGCGGGCAGAGACCGCGGCGATTGCGGCGCTGAGCATCTGCTCGGCGCTGATGTAGACAGCGGAGAGCGTCCGAACGGACCAAAGTGACCCAAACGAAATACAGGGGTCCTTCGACTACGACCTTCCTGCCCCACCCAGCAAGCTGGCCGGGGACCCCGTTTGGGCTCCGCTCAGGATGACACTGCAGAAGAGCCTCGGAAAAAGTAAGGCCGCCGAATGTTCGGCGACCTTCGTTGCGTTTGGCTGGAGTCATTCGGCGCTAGCTGAACATCTCTTTCACCTTGTCGAAGATGCCGCGCGCCTGCGGCACGTTATCGACCTTCATCGACTCGCTGAGCTGGCGCATGAGCTCCTTCTGCTGCCTGGTGAGCTTTGCCGGAGTCTGCACGCGGACCTCAACGATGAGATCGCCGCGGCCGTGCGCGTTCAGGTGCGGGACGCCCTTGCCGCGCAGGCGGAACTCCTTGCCGCTCTGCGTGCCTTCGGGGACCTTGAGGGTCTCGGGGCCGTGGAGGGTTTCGATTTCGAGCTCCGTTCCGAGCGCGGCCTGGGGAAAGCTGATGGGCATCACGCAGTGCAGGTCGTCGCCGTCGCGCTCGAAGAACTTGTGCGCACGGACCTCGAGCACGACGTAGAGATCGCCGGACGGACCGCCCCACTTGCCTGCGTCGCCCTCGCCTGAGTAGCGGATGCGCGTCTCGTTCTCGACGCCCGCCGGAACCTTGACGAGGATCTTGTGCTCACGCTGCACACGACCGTCGCCGCGGCAGACCTTGCACGGATGACGAACGACCGAGCCCGTGCCAGAGCAGACGGGGCAAGTGCGGGCGACGGAGAAGAAGCCCTGCTGTGTACGAATCTGCCCGCGGCCGCCGCACTGCTGGCAGGTTTCGGGCTGGCGCCCACCTTCTGAGCCGGTACCGCTGCAGTCGTTGCAGGCCTCGGCGCGGCGGATGTTGATCTCGCGCTCGATGCCGAAGACGGACTCTTCGAACTCGAGGCGGAGGTCGAACTTGATGTCGCGTCCGCGTTGGGCGCGCGAGGCACGGCCGCCGCGGCTGCCCATGTTGAACATCTCGCCGAAGAGATCGCCGAAGATGTCGCCGAGGTCACCCTGCGCGAACGGACCGCCGGCGAACGGATTGCCCGCCGCACCCGCGGCGCCGACGCCCGCATGTCCGTAGCGGTCGTAGGCAGCGCGCTTGTCCGGGTCGCTGAGCACCTGGTAGGCCTCGCTGCAGGCCTTGAACTTCTCCTCCGCATCCGGATTATTCGGATTGCGGTCGGGGTGGTACTGCATGGCGAGTTTGCGATATGAAGCCTTCAGCTCCGTGTCGCTCGCCGTCCGCTCCACCTGCAAAACCTCGTAGTAGTCCATCTTCATCGTTGCGGTCGCCATCTACACACTTCCCATCATCGCTTGCGAGCCCTTTCGGCGCGCGCCTTGTTCAATCTTCTTTCGCCGGAAATCCGTTTGTTTTTCTTCAGTCACTAACCTGCTTCGCGTTGGTCGCAATCTTCACAAGCGCCGGGCGCAGCAGCTTATCGCGCAGCTTATAGCCGCGGCGGATCTCTTCGGTCACCTGATGGTCCGGCACGTCCTCGCGCTCTTCGCTGCTGAGCGCCTCATGCACGCGCGGATCGAACGGCGCGCCGACGGATTCCACCGGCTGCACGTTCAGTCCACGCAGGGCCTCTTCCATCTGCTTGAGGATGAGCTCAACGCCCGCACGAAGCTGGTCGACCGAGCCCTGCGCCTTGAGCGCGAGCGCGAAGTTGTCCATCACGCCGAGGAACGGCTCGACCGCGGACTGCACCGCGTAATCGCGTGCGTCCTGGCGCTCCTTCATCTCGCGCTTGCGGGCATTGTCGAACTCCGCCTGCAGGCGCGCGAGCCGATCCTTTAAAGCGTCGCGCTCGTCGCGCAGAGTTGTAAGCTCCGCCGACTGCTCAGCGCTCTGCTCATTGCCCTGCTGTCCCTCAGCGGCGGAGTCTACCTCCGGTGCGTTCTCGCCGTCCGGGCCCTCCACCCGCTGCATCTCTTCTGTCCCTGTCATACGTCTTTCCTTTCCAAATACTCCCGGCCGCGGCCATCGCGTGCGAACGTTGCTCATCGCCAACCTCTTCTCTGTACCGCAGCCCAATTCTCTATAGATGCGCTCAGGAGCTTCGCGGCGTCAGCGCGCGTTCCAGCATCTGCGCCACATAGGCCACCGCACTCATGTTGCTGGGGTAGTTCATCCGCTTCGGCCCAATCACGCCAACCGAACCCAGGTTCTCGCCGGCCACACGTGCCGGCGCGGCTATGAGCACGAGGCCCGCCATCTCCGGCGCCTGCTGCTCCAAATCAAAGACAACGCGCACGGACTCCTGGCGCGCATCAATATAAGCGTTCAGCAGCTCGATGAGCCGTTCCTTCGTCTCGAGCGCCGTCAGCATCTCCCGCAGCCGCACACGGTCCTCCGGGAGTCCGAGAAGGTTGGCGACGCCGTCGACGAAGACCGCCTGGCCGCCCGCTGCGATGCCGACGGTCTGGTTCCAGAGCTGTTGTGCGGCCTCCATCATCTGCTGGTAGGTGCTGCGCTCGTTTTCGATGCGGTGCGCGAGTTCGGTGCGGATGCGGTCGATGCTCCAGCCGCGGAAGTGCTCGTTCAAAAAGCGCGAGGCGGTCTCGAGCTCCAGCATGGTCAGGTCGCGGTCGAGCGACAACACGCGGTCACGCACCATGCCGCTGCGCGTGACGACGACGGCGAGAACCCGGTTCTCGACCAGCCGGCTGAAGTGCACATGCTCCAGCGTGTCGTGCGAGCTCGCTGTGGACATAGCGACGCCAACGCCGCTCGAGAGCACGGCCAGCACATGTGAGGTGCGCTCCAGCAGCGCCTCGGCCCCGGCGATGCCCGCGAAGCTGGTGTCGATGCGCGACTGAAGCTCGGCGGTGGATGGCGCGGAAAGGCTGTTTAGCTTGTTTCCGCTGAGCTGCTCGACGTACAAGCGAAACGCGCGCGCGGAGGGAACGCGACCGGCGGAGGTGTGCGGCTGCTCCAGCAGGCCCTTCTCCGCGAGCTCCACCATCTCGTTGCGGATGGTTGCCGAGCTGGCCGGGCCACCCGACAGCGACAGCCGTGCAATCGCGCCCGAGCTCACCGGCTCGCCCGTCGCAATGTACTGCTCGACGATGGCCGTGAGGATCTCGCGCTGCCGGGTTGTGATGTCGTTCCGCATTGGAAGTGGTTAGGAGTTAGTGGTTAGTGATTTCAGGAGATTTCGAGGACGTTTTCATTCTGCGCCGCCACCTGCTCGGCGCGCTCTTTGATCTTGTTTGCAATCGCTGCGAACTCGCGTCCGCGCGCAGACTGGTCGCCGGCCAGCGAGGCGGGCAGGCCACGGTCTCCACCCTCACGCACCTGCGGGTCGAGATCGACCGAGCCGAGGAAGTTGATGCTGAACTGCTTTGCCGTCTGCTCGGTTGCGCCGGCGCCGAAGACGTCGATCACGCTTCCGTCCGGCAGTGTCATCTGGCTCATGTTCTCGATCATGCCCAGCACTTCGACGTTGACCTGGTGGAACATCTCGAGCGCCTTGCGCGCATCCTGCAGCGCCACGCTCGAGCCGGTCGAGACGACCACAGCTCCGGTGAGCGGCACGGTCTGGACGAGCGAGATCACGACATCGCCGGTGCCCGGCGGCAGGTCGATGATGAGGAAGTCGAGTTCGCCCCACGCGACCTGCTGCAGAAACTGCTTGATGATGCCGTGCAGCATCGGCCCGCGCATCACCATCGGCTTGTCGCCCGGCGAGATCAGCCCGACCGACATAAACTTCACGCCGTGCGCGGTTAACGGCTCAATCATATTGCCCGGCCCCACCGAGGGCTGCCGTGTCACGCCGAGCATCGTCGGCACATTCGGGCCGTAGATGTCGGCGTCGAGCAGGCCGACCTTGTAACCCTGCTTCGCGAGACTCACCGCGAGATTCACCGCAACGGTGGTCTTGCCGACGCCACCCTTGCCCGAACCCACCGCGATGACGTACTGCACGCCCGGCAGCGGCTGCGGTCCCATCGGCTGTTGTCCTGTGTGTGCCATCAAATCGCCCTTCTAATCTCTATCGGTTGCAGATCGCTAAACATGCCACTCTGGCGGCAAAGTCGCCCGCAGATCCTTGCGCCGCTGTACCTCTCCGCTACGCATCTCGCGGCGGCGGCCAGCGTCCTCGAACCGCCGCTTCTGGTGCTCAGTCTCAGCGATGACCTGCGGGACCTCGATGCTCTTCCCCGTCGCGTCCACCGCCACAAACGTCAGATACGCCGAAGCAACCTGCCGGAACCGGCCCTCGCGAACGTCTTCGACCATCGCTTTGACGCCGACCTCCATCGAGGTCCGCCATGCGCGGTTCACACTCGATTTCAGAATGAGCAGGTCGCCGACCTTGACCGGCGCCACAAAGTCCAGGTGGTCCATCGAGGCCGTCACGGTGTACGCGCGCGCGTGCCGGCTGGCGGCCATTGCGCCGACCAGGTCGATGAACTGCATCAGTCGTCCGCCGAAGAGGTTCCCGATCGCGTTCGCGTCGCTGGGAAAGATAATCTCGCTGCGCTCGGACTGGGACTCGGAGACCGGCCGTGCGGCCACACCTTCGCTCATCCTGTTTGCCACACCTCCGCTCAGATTCCGGGAGAAACTCCCTCTCTACATTCTAAATCCCTCGCGAATCTCCGAGCCCAGGCGCGTCTTGAGCGCATCTCATTCCCGAACGCCCGCAATTCCAGTCACTTAGCTGTCCTTCTGCTTGTCTAGGAGACGCCAATGAACGCCGCCCTGGTCGAATCCTTCCAATCGCCGCCGCGCTATGCCACGTTCGACGATCCGACGCCGCAGTCCGGCGAGTCGGCCATCCGCGTCCTCGCTGCCGGACTCCACCCGATCGTCAAGTCGCTGGCCAAGGGGGCGCACTACGGTAGTACCGGCCAGTTCCCGTTCGTGCCGGGCCTCGACGGCGTGGGCCGGCTCGACGACAGCAGCCGGGTCTTCTTCGGCATCGCGCGGCCCCCCTTCGGATCCATGGCCGAGCGCACCGTCGGCGCGCCGCCGTTCCTCTTCCCCTTACCCGAGGCCATCCCCGACGCCACAGCCGCCGCCCTCGGCAACCCGGCGATGTCCTCCTGGGCCGCACTCACCTTCCGCGCAAAGTTCGTCGCGGGCGAGAGCATCCTCATCCTGGGAGCCACGGGGGTCGCCGGACGGCTCGCGGTGCAGATTGCGAAGCGCCGCGGCGCAGCGCGTGTCATCGCCTGCGGGCGCAATCCCGAGTCACTCGCAAAGACCAAATCCCTCGGCGCCGACGCCACTATCTCGCTCGAGCTGCCGCACGACGAACTCGTCGGTGCGCTACGCCGCGAGATCGACATCGGCATCGACATCGTTCTCGACTACCTCTGGGGCGCACCGGCCGAGGCCACGCTCGAGGCCATTGCGAAAAAGGGGCTCAGCCACAAGACTGCGCGCATCCGCTACATCCAGATCGGCAACAGCGCAGGCGCGAAGATTTCGCTCGATGCCTCTATTCTTCGCAGTTCTGGGCTCGAAATCCTCGGGAGCGGCTTCGGCAGCGCCTCCATGGCAGATCTCGCCGGGTCGGTCTCGGAGTTCTTCACCGAGGCCGCGCGCCAGCCGTTCGAGATCGGCATACGCACCTTCCCGCTGCTCGACGTCGCCTCTGCGTGGAACGAACCTGACGGTGGCAACCGCTTCGTCTTCATCCCGTAGGCCTGCAACAATACAGATATGGACAAGATCGCCATGCTCACCGAGATCCTCGCCGAGCACCCCACCGACGCCTTCACTCGCTACGGGCTCGCCATGGCCTACGCCTCCGAGGGTAAGAACGACGAGGCGCTGCGTGAGTTCGCGACGACCATCGAACACAACCCGGACTATGTGCCCGCCTTCCAGATGTCCGCGCAGACGCTACTTAAACTCGGCCGCACCGACGAGGCCCGCCAACGGCTTAACGACGGCCTCGCCGCCGCTGCCCGCACCAACAATGCGCACGCCGCCAGCGAGATGCAGGCCATGCTGGACGATATCAGTTAAGCGATCGGCAACCCCAACAAAATCTGCGCTGAATCGGGGTGCGGTCGTGCGACATCTATACTTTTCTTATGGCGACCCCCACCAGGAACGCGGCTCAGTCCCATCTCCCCACCACTCTGGGTCAACTCCGCAAGTCCGAGTTCACGCCCGAGCGCGTCTCGCGCTCCGTCAAGGACGAGCTGCGCGACAACCTCATCGCCCGCCTGCGCCACATCTCGGGCAGCGCCCGCGGCAAGAATGACGCCCGCGGCAACGCCGAAGAGGCCGAGGCGCTCTTTTCCGGCATCGTCGGCTATGAGGACACCGTCATTCCGCAGGTGGTCAACGCCATTCTCTCGCGCCACAACTTCATTCTGCTCGGCCTGCGCGGGCAGGCGAAGTCGCGCATCCTGCGAGCGCTCACCACGCTGCTCGACCCCCACGCGCCGTACGTCGCCGGCTCCGAGCTCCGCGACAATCCGTACGCTCCGCTGAGCAAATTTTCGAAGGACCTGATTGCATCGCTCGGCGACGACACGCCCATCGCGTGGATGACGCCCATCGAGCGCTACGTCGAAAAGCTCGCCACGCCGGATGTCACGGTCGCGGACCTCATCGGCGACGTCGACCCCATCAAGGCCGCGCGCTCCGGGCACGAGCTCGGCAGCGAGCTCACCATGCACTACGGTCTGCTCCCACGCGCCAACCGCGGCATCTTCGCCATCAATGAACTCCCTGACCTCGCCGGCAAGATCCAGGTTGCGCTCTTCAACATCATGCAGGAGGGCGACGTGCAGATTAAGGGCTATCCCATTCGCCTTGAGCTCGACGTCGCCATCGTCTTCTCCGCCAACCCGGAGGACTATACGGCGCGCGGCAAGATCGTCACGCCGCTCAAAGACCGCATCGGCTCGGAGATCCGCACGCACTATCCCGAGTCGCTCGATGAGGCCATCACCATCACCGAGCAGGAAGCCTGGACCGCGCGCAGCTACGCTGCCGATAACGACCAGATTCAACGCTTCCATATCCCGCACTACATTCGGCAGATCGTGGAGCAGATCGCGTTCGTCGCGCGCGAAGAGAAGAAGGTCGACAAGCGTTCCGGCGTCTCGCAGCGCCTGCCCATCAGCACTATGGAGCTCGTCGTCTCCAACGCAGAGCGCCGCGCGCTCCTGCACAGTGAGTCGCTCGTGGTGCCGCGCGTCGGCGACATCTTCGCCGCGCTGCCCGGCATCACCGGCAAGGTCGAGCTCGAGTACGAAGGCGAACTCAAGGGTTCCGACGTCGTCATGCGCGAGATCATCCGCCAGTCTGTCGCCACCGTCTACAACACCTACTTCGCCGACGTCGACACGCAGCAGATCGAGCAGTGGTTCAACCTCGGCGGCACAGTGGAGCTCAACGACAAGCAGCCCTCGGCCACCGTCCTGAAATCGCTCAAGGAGATCCAGGGACTCCTCGAGAAGCTCACGCCACTCAAGCTGCCAAAAGGCGCAGAGCCCGAGCTCACCGTCTCCGGCGCAGAGTTCCTGCTCGAAGGCATGACCGCGCACAAGCGCATCTCGCGCTCCGAGGCCCGCACCTTCAGCGCCGGCGAGAAGCGCAAGCGCGTCGAAGACGCTGCCAGCCTGGGCGAGCGCATGCGTGAACGCGAGCGCGAGAATGCCTTCAATCGCACACGACGCGGCTTCAACTAATTGTTCAAAGCGCGAGATATATCCAGATGTTCGCGTAAGATTCTCTCGTCCCTATGACGACGAAAATCCTTGCGCTCTCCGCTGCCCTCGTCTTCGCCTCCACGCTCCCCGCACAGAAAGTTTCCAACCTCAGCGCCTCGGTGCTCGACGTCGCGCCGCGTCAGAGCTTCCTGAAGCAGACCACCGACGCGCGTCTACGCGATGCCATCGCACACCTCGGATCCTGCACCGCGACTCCACTCGTCGCCGCGCCCACGGGCGAAATGCAGATTCCGCACCACTACATGCACGGCTCTAACGGCCCAGTTGATCCCGCTGAGGGCGAGGCTACGCGCGTCTACGCTGCCTTCGAACACCGCATCACCGCCGGCATGAATCAGTGGGTCGCCACCGGCAACCAGGCCGAAGCGCAGTGCGCGCTCTCGCAGCTCGACGCATGGGCACAGGCGGGCGCGCTCACGAAATACGACCCGAAAGCGTACTCGCAGTCCTGGTATCAGGCCGAGTGGACACTCTCCTCAGCGGGCGTGACCACCTCGGTTCTCCGGCAGGATGGGGCGTTGGATGGAGCGCAGCAGGAGCGCGTAGCAGCCTGGCTACGCACCGCCGCACATCAGCTCATTTCGTATGAGAAACCCGGCGAGCTGGGCAACAATCATCACTACTGGCGCGCGCTTGCAGCAACCTCCATCGGCGTCGTCTCCAATGACAACGAGCTCTTCCGCTTCGGAGTGAATGCCTTCAGGCAGGCCGTCGGCCAGGAGGACAACAATGGCGCCTTCCCGCTCGAAATGGCGCGCCACGAGAACGCGATTCACTACCAGGCCTTCGCGCTGCAACCGCTCATCATGGTCGCGAAGTTCGCGGAGCGTCAGAACGTCGACCTCTACGCCTACGCCGACCGCGGTCGTACGATCCGCAACGCCGTAACCTTTCTCGGCCAGGCCATCGCGGATCCCAATGTCATCAAGCAGTACACGAACGACGAGCAGAAGACGAACTTTAGCGCTGGCGACGTCGCCGAACTCGAGTTCTACTTCGCGCGCTTCGGCCTGGAGAGCGAGCCGTCATCCCTCCGCGATCTCCTGCACAATCCTGCGTCGGCCACACGGGTCGGCGGCAACACCACCGTGCTCGCCGGAAAGTAGTTGTAAACGAAATCACCGGCATAAATACAGCGGCGAAGAGGACAGACATCTCTCCTCTTCGCCGCTTGTTGGGCCCGCTTTGCTACTGCGGGCTGGCTGTGCACAGCCGCGGTCTCAGCACCGCGCACCGGCAATTTTTTACTTATCTCTTATCACTGCTTGAGCCGGAGCTCTTCGAGCTTCCGCTCTGCGATCCTTGATTTCCTTGTGATCCCTGCTGTGACTCCAGACTGTTGCGAAGTTGATCCTCCCATCCCGGAGGACTGCGTGCGGTTCGGATCCTGGTTGCTCTTGTTCTTCTGTTGCTGCTCCATGTCCTTGTCTTGTGTCGCCATAGCGTGTACTCCTCTTCGGCTTCGAGCGGGCACCATCGCCCGCACTAGTAGGAGCCCTGCTCTCACAATCGCGTTGCCCGCAGTTTTGCTGGGGATTTTCCACGTCACGCACGGTCTTGTAAGCCTCAAAAAAACAGGAATTGGCGTCATCTTCGGGCGATCTTTTCTCTTCTTCATCGCTGATGTTGATAGCACGTACGTTAGCTCGCGTATGCTTTTTTCACCATTTGCATGCCGGAGCTTCCTGACATCACGGCCTACCTCACCGCGCTCACCCCGCGTGTCGTCGGACAGCCACTCGAGCAACTCCGCATCGCGAGCCCGCTGCTTCTGCGTACCGCTGTTCCGCCTATTCACTCCATCGAAGGCAAAACCGTCTGCGGCCTACGGCGACTCGGCAAACGCATTGTCTTCGCCTTCGACGCGGACAGCACCGGCGAGCCACTCCTCCTTGTTCTGCACCTCATGATCGCCGGCCGCCTTCACTGGCGCGAGTTGAAAGCAGGAGCATGGCCCAAACTCGGTGGCCGCAACAACCTCGCTTCGTTCGACTTCCCTAACGGCTCGCTCGTCCTCACGGAGGCCGGAGCGAAGCGTCGTGCCTCGCTGCATCTCGTCCGCGGGGAGGCTGCCCTCGCTGCGCTCGACCCCGGCGGCCTAGACATCTTCTCGCTCTCGCTCAACGACTTCCGCGACGCGCTCTCGATGGAGAACCACACGCTCAAGCGCGCACTCACTGACCCGCGCGTTCTCTCGGGCATCGGCAATGCGTACTCCGACGAGATCTTATGGGCCACGAAGCTCTCGCCGCTCGCGCAGACACAGAAGCTCACGCCAGACGAGTGGCAGCGCCTCTACACAGCCACGCGCGAGACACTGCAAACCTGGATCGACCGCTTCAACGCCGAGGCAGAGAAGAGCTTTCCCCGAAAAGGTCACGGCCTTCCGCCCCGAGATGGCCGTGCACGGCCGCTACAACCTGCCCTGCCCGCGTTGCAGCACGCCCGTCCAGCGCATTCGCTACGCCGACAACGAAACCAACTACTGCCCCACATGCCAAACCGGCGGCCGCGTCCTCGCCGACCGCTCGCTCTCCCGCCTGCTCGGCTCCGACTGGCCGCGCACTCTCGAAGAATTGGAGGCGCTCAAGCGCAAATAGCCGTTACACTTCTCCGCATGCTGGACAAGAAAGATACCTTTACGCGCTGGTATCAGGGCAGCTTCGGTGTCGTGGTCTTCTTCATCTCTGTCTATCTGACTGCGTACGAAATTCACTACTTCCTGCACCCGTTGAGCTCTAGCTACCCGGGCATTCGATACCGTGACCTGCTCGGCATCCTTGGTTTCGGCGGCTTTTATCTTTCTTTTCGCTGCCTTTGGTACGCAATCACGGGAGAAGACAACATCAATCGGCGCGATTTCTGAGCCTTGATTGAGTCATTCGAAATTCTTATCTAAGCGGCAACTTTCATCAACTCCTGCTTATGCTCTCTTTCATGGCCACGAACAACAGCCGCGCCGTCTTCGATGCCACCGCCGCCACCTACGACCGTGACCGCATGAAACTGATCCCCGGCCACGAAGCCTTCTACGCCGCCGCACTCGAGCTCATCCCCACCGACGCCCTGCACATCGTCGAGCTCGGCGCCGGCTCCGGCCTCTTCTCCGCAATGCTTCGCGCGGCCTTTCCCGAGGCGCACCTCACGCTCATCGACTTCTCTGAAAACATGCTCGCCCTCGCCCGCGGCCGCCTTGGCAGCGACCCTCACATAACCTTCTCGCTCGCCGACTACACCACCGAATGGCTGCCACGCCAACTCCGGCGCCATCGTCTCCTCGCTCTCCATCCATCACCTCGAGGACGATCGCAAGCGCGCTCTGCTGCAGCCCATCTTCGACGCGCTCCAGCCCGGCGGGATCTTCATCAACGCCGACCACATCGCCGGCCCCACACCCGAGCTCGAAGAGATCTACCAGCTCCGCTGGCTCGCCGACGTGCGCGCCGACGGGGCAACCGAGCAGCAGATCGCCGACTCGCTCTTCAGGCAACAGGAGGATCGCCGCACGCCCGTCGCGGTGCAGCTCGCCTGGCTGCGCGAGGCTGGCTTCACCAACGTCGACTGCTGGTACAAACACTCCAGCTTCGCCGTCATGAGCGGGATGCGACCCTAGCACGCATCCGCGCGGCTGCCAGAGCGTCTAATCTATAGGCAGCAGAGCTGAGAAATGAAGAAGCAAACGCCCGCATGAAGCTCACGCGCTATACAAGGTTCACCGGCGATCTCTCCACGAGCTTCGATCTCGAAGACTTGATGGAGGCGCTGTCGGATTTCTTCCTCGACTCCGGCTTCAACGATCCATGGTCGCAGTTTCAAAACGCCTCCGACTCGATGGAAGATCTGCGCGAGGCCGTCCGCCAGGCGCTTGACTCCGGCGAACTCCTCGATGAAGACGCACAGGAGAAGTACGAAGAGCTTCCCGAAGAAGGAAAGCAGGAGCTTGTCGAAAAGATCATTCAGCGCATGAAGGACGAGGCCTTTCTCAACGCCGAGTCACCCGAAGACGCCGAAGGTCAGGGCGAGCAGGGTGACGGCAACTCGGAGAACACGCGCTTCGAGGTCACTGACAAGGCCATGGACTTCCTCGGCTTCAAGGCGTTGCGCGATCTGCTTGGGCCGCTGGGCAAGTCCTCGCTCGGCCGCCACGACACGCTGTACGAGGCCGCCGGCGTCGAGACCAACGGTTCCTCCAAGCCCTACGAGTTCGGCGACTCCCTCAACCTCGACATCACCGCCACGCTTAACTCCGTCTTTGCGCGCGAAGGTCCGCCGGACGGCTCCGGCGTACTCAACCTCGAGTACTCCGACCTCTATGTGCAGCAGGCCGACTACCAGTCCTCCTGCGCGACCGTCGTGCTGCTCGACTGCTCGCACTCGATGATCCTCTACGGCGAAGACCGCTTCACACCCGCCAAGCGCGTCGCGATGGCGCTTTCGCACCTCATCCGCACGCAGTACCCCGGCGACCAACTCTCGCTCGTCCTCTTCCATGACTCCGCCGAAGAGATCGCGATCTCGCAGCTTCCGCGCGTCAAGGTCGGCCCACACTACACCAACACGCGCGAGGGCCTGAGAGTCGCTCAGCGCATTCTGCGTTCCTCCGGCAAGGACATGAAGCAGATCGTCATGATCACCGACGGCAAGCCCTCGGCGCTCACGCTCGACGACGGCCGCATCTACAAGAACGCCTTCGGCCTCGACCCCATCGTCATCTCCGAGACGCTCGAAGAGGTCGGCCGCTGCAAGCGTTCCAACATCATGATCAACACCTTCATGCTCGCGAACGATTTCCAGCTCGTGCAGTTCGTACAGCAGATGACCGCCATGTGCCGCGGCAAGGCCTACTTCACCACGCCGCAGACGCTCGGCAATTACCTGCTGATGGACTTCATGTCCCGCCGCACGAAACACATCAACTAATCCGCGACACAGCAAGGCCGTCACGCTACCATCGTGTGGACCAAACGACACGAGGTCTTCGCGTGATCAAACTCCTGCTTTCGAGCGCACTCGCGCTCACGCTCGCTCCATCAATCTGCGGTCAACAGCCCTACCCCTTCCGCGACACATCCCTCGCCCAAGAAAAACGCATCGACAACCTGCTCTCGCTCATGACGCTCGACGAGAAGATCGACTGCCTCGGCACCGACACTGCCGTCCCTCGTCTCGGCGTTCCCAGCTTCGGCAGCTCGGAGGGAATTCACGGAGTCGTGCAACGCGGCGGTCGCGGTCGCGACTCCATCACCACCACGCAGTTCCCGCAGCCGCCCGGCATGGGTGAAACCTGGGACCCCGCGCTTGTCCAGCAGGCCGCCGGCGTCGAAGGCTACGAGGCGCGCTATATCACGCAGACGCCCAAGTACAACCGCCAGATTCTCATGCCCTGGGGACCGCAGGCCGACCTCGCGCGCGACCCGCGCTGGGGCCGCAGCGAAGAGGTCTACGGTGAGGATCCCTTCTTCAACGGCACGATGGTCACTGCGTTCGTCCACGGCCTGCAGGGTGACGACCCGCACTACTGGCAGGCAGCCTCGCTCCTCAAACACTTCCTCGCCAACTCCAACGAGGACCACCGCGACCGCTCCAGCTCCGATTTCGACACGCGCCTCTTCTGGGAGTACTACTCCGTTCCCTTCCGCATGGGCTTCACCGACGGCGGCGCTCGCGGCGTCATGGCCAGCTACAACGAGTGGAACGGCACGCCCATGGCCGTCAACCCCATCCTCAAGTCCATCGTCATCGACCAGTGGCACGTCGACGTTCTCTCCTCCGACGGCGGCGCCGTCCATCAGCTCTGGTCCGCGCACCACAAGTTCGCGAACCAGAAGGAAGCCGTCATCGCCTGCCTCCACGCCGGCATCAACCAGTTCCTCGACACCTATAAGGACGAGACCCACGCCGCTATCAAGGAAGGCTCCGTCACCGAAGCCGAGCTCGATAATCTTCTTCGCCGCAAGTTCGAGGTCACACTCAAGCTCGGGCTGCTCGACCCTCCCGCCTCCGTTCCCTACACGCGCATCAACGCCGAGAACGAACCGGAGCCTTGGAACACTGACCGCGTCCACGCCATCTCGCTCAAGATGGCGCTCGAATCTGTCGTGTTGCTGAAGAACGCCAACAATACGCTGCCGCTCGACAAGTCGAAACTCAAATCCATCGCCGTCATCGGTCCGCTCGCCGACTCCGTGCACTGGGACTGGTACGGCGGCTTCCCTCCGTACGCCGCTACGCCGCTCGCCGGCATCAAAGCCGCCGTTGGTCCCAACGTAAAAGTCAACTACGCCACCAGTGAACTCAATCAAGACGCCATCACTGCAGCGAAAAACTCTGACGTCGCCATCGTCGTCGTCGGCAACGACCCAACCTGCGGCCCGGACATGGCGCACGACTGGTTCGCCACGGTCGACGGTGGCGGCACGCTCCCCTGCACCGCACCCTCCGACGGCCGCGAAGGCCGCGACCGCGAATCGCTAACGCTGGAGCAGGAGCAACTCGTCAAGCAGGTCTTCGCCGTGCAGCCGCGCACCATCCTGGTCCTCATCTCCAGCTTCCCCTACACCATCAACTGGTCGCAGCAGTACATCCCCGCCATCCTGCACATGGCGCACAGCTCGCAGGACGAAGGCACTGCCATCGCGCGCGTTCTCTTTGGCGAACAGAACCCCGGCGGACACCTGGTCGTCACCTGGCCCAAATCCATCGACCAGCTCCCGCCCATGATGGACTACGACATACGCCACGGCCGCACCTACATGTACCTCAAGGGCGAGCCGCTCTATCCCTTCGGCTTCGGCCTCAGTTACACCACATTCAAGGTCTCGAACCTCAAGCCCAGCGCAACCTCCGCCTCACCGGACGCCACGCTGAACATCTCCGTCGACGTCACCAACACGGGCTCGCGCGGCGGCGACGAGGTGGTGCAGCTCTACGTCCATCACCTCCGCTCCGCTGTGCCGCGACCCATCGAAGAGCTCGAAGGCTTTCAGCGTGTCGCCCTCGATCCCGGCGAAACTCGCACCGTCATCCTCCCGCTCAAAATCTCCAATCTTGCCTACTGGAACGACAAACTTAGCCGCTTTGTCGTGGAAAAAGAGCCTCTTGAGCTCCGTATCGGCGACTCCTCACGCAACATCCTGCTCAGTACGCGAATCCAAGTTCGGTAGACCCGTCCACCCACAACTCCGTCACGTATTATCAAAAACCGGAAGGTCCCGATGCTGAGTTCCATTCAACGCACACACGCCAAAATCCGCGGGGCCGCATGAGCGTGACCGTCGACCGCTCCCGCTCTCTTGAACAAAAGCTGGAGCTCGTGGCCCAGACAGGACTTCTTCTGGCCCGCAACATCCACCTCGAATCCATCGTCCAACGCTCCACCGACGCCGGTCTGCAGGTCACCGGGGCGGAGTTCGGCTCGTTCGTCTGCAATCAGACCGCCCCTCATCCTGGCAGCTTCGCCTTCTACACCGTCTCGGGCTCCGGCCCCACGCGCTCGTCTACCTTCCCCGCGCGCACCACGGTCGCTGCCCCCCTCAAGGACCGCACTATCATTCGCTCGCGCGACATCGGCCGTGACACCCGCTTCCGCGGGCCGCTGCCCGGCGATGGCCTCCCGCACGATACCCGTGTCATCCGCAGCTACCTCGCCGTCCCCGTCCGCATTGCCACCGGAGAAATCCTCGGCGCGCTCGTTTACGGCCATGAGGACCCCGACATCTTCGACGAGAGTGCTGAGCTTCTGATCGGGACCATCGCCTCGCAGGCCGCCTTTGCCATCGAGAACTCCCGCTTGCGCGCGCAGCTTTCCCGCCAGGTCACCGACCTCGATCGCGTTGATGTGCAGCGCAAGATCGACGCCAACCGTCTCGGCCAGCTCGCCGCCATCGTCGAATCCTCCGACGACGCCATTATCAGCAAGGATCTCAACGGCATCGTCACCAGCTGGAACGAGGCCGCCACCCGCATCCTTGGCTACACCGCGGACGAGATGATCGGCCAGTCCATCCTCAAGCTCATCCCCGAAGATCTGCACTCAGACGAGCCCGCCATCCTGGCACGCATCCGCGCTGGCCAGCGCATCGAGCACTTCGACACCATCCGCCGCTCCAAATCGGGCGAGCTACTCAAGGTCTCCCTCACCATCTCTCCCATCAAGGACGACAGCGGCACCGTCGTCGGGGCCTCCAAGATCCTCCGCGATGTCTCCAGCCGCACGCGCATCCAAGACTCTCTGATCCAGGCGGAAAAAATCGCTGCGACAGGCCGCATGGCCGCCACGATCGCGCACGAGATCAACAACCCGCTGGAGGCCGTCCTCAATCTGCTCTATCTCCTGCGCCCGTTGGTCACCACCTCGGAAGGCAAAAGTTACCTTGGCACAGCAGAGATCGAGCTCACGCGCGTCGCGCACATCGCCAAGCAGACCCTCGGCTACTATCGCGAGCATGCCTCCGCCGTCTCGCTCTCGCTCTCCCAGCTCGCCGAGCACACCATCGCCGTCTACAGCCCGCGCTGCATCGCCTACAACATCGCCCTCGAGCGCCACCTCGACTCCACAACCAGGGTCACCCTTCGCCGAGGCGAGATGATGCAGGTCATTTCCAACCTCCTCGCCAACGCCATCTCCGCGATGCCAGAGGGCGGTAAGCTCATCGTCTCCGTCTCCGACGCGCAGACACCCTCACCCGGCGTGCTCCTCACCATTGAAGACAACGGCGTCGGCATCGCGGAGGAGAACCTCGAGAAGGTCTTCGACGCCTTCTTCACCACGCGCACCGTCGGCACCGGCATCGGCCTCTTCGTCGCCCGCCAGTTCGTCGAAGGCCACGGGGGCACGATCACGATCGAGAGCCGCACCGACCCGGAAAACCACGGAACGAAGGTCTCGGTCTTCCTCCCCCTCCAGACCGCCTACGAAGAACCTGCCGAGGCCGCCGCCTGACCCACGAAAATCCTGTCAATCTTCAAAGCTGTGGAAGCTCGCAACCCGCACAAACCAAAGGGGTCACCCCTGGCGGTCGCGCCACACGCGGTAAACGCCCCAGGCCGCGGCCGAGCAGTTATCCATGACTCGTCCATCCAGAAGCATCGCCTCAAACTCGCTCACGCGGACGCGATGGACGGTCATGTCATGCTCCTCCGGATCGCGCTCGTGATCTCCCTCCGTCAGCCCTTCAGCCAGGAACACGTGATGCAGCTGCCGCATCACCCCGTAGCCGATCCATAGCCGCGCGAGCTCCGTCATCCGCTCCGCGCGCAGCCCGGTCTCTTCCCGAAGCTCTCCCCGCGCCATCTCCACCGGGTCTACGTCCGGCTGCTCCCATCCACCCTGCGGCAGCTCGAAGTATGTCCCCCCAACCGTGTACCTGTACTGCCGAACCAGCCACAAAAAATCATCCGTCGATCGGAATCACGATGCACGCCGGGTCCTTGTCGACAACACCATAGATTCCACGTTGCCCGTTGGAGCGCTCGATCACATCCTCGCGGACACTCGTCCACGGATTCCGGTAAACCTCTCGACTGCTGATGGTCCTGATGACTTTGTCCGCCACGCTGGATCGCTCCTGCCCAATGCTAACTGGAGGGTTTAGTTCTCCGAGCGCTCCAGAATTGCCAGGCTCATCTTTGGCAGGGAAGCCTGTCCAGCCGAGAGCACGATGCCGTCACAGGAGCTCAGCCGTATCCTCTCGCCGTCGCGCAGTTCAATCTTTGTGGGCTGCTCACCGAGGTTCGCCAGGATTCGCACTGGTCCCCGCTCCATCACGAGGAGCCGCTCCTCCTCCCGGCACGCGACCTTCAGGTGTCCGAGGTCGCCGTCGTTCAGCGCGACCGTCGTCTGCCGCAGGTGGATCAGCTCCTTTGTCCACTGGAACATGCACTGGTGCCGGCCCTTGTGCACCTCGCTCCAGTTCAGCTTGGATCGCTCGAAGGTCTCCGAATCCTCCGGGTCGGGAATCTGCGACTCGTCCCACCCGAAGGCCGCGAAGTCACGTTTGCGCCCCTCGGAGACGAGCCGGCGCATCTCTTCTTCCTCGTGATCGGCGAAGTACAGGAACGGCGTCGAGGCCGCAAACTCCTCGCCCATGAAGAGCATCGGCACGAACGGTGCAGTGAGCACGATGCCCAGCGCCACCTTCGCCGCATCCATTCCCACCAGGTGCTCCAGGCGCTCCCCCACCGCCCGGTTCCCCACCTGGTCATGGTTCTGGATGTATCCGAGAAAGCGATGCGCGGAAAGGCCGTCTACTGGCCGCCCGTGCCGGTGGTTGCGGTAGCCAGAGTAGACGCCGTCGTACACGAAGACACATTTCAGGCTCTTCACCAGATCGTCCATCGTACCGAAGTCGTCGTAGTACCCGCGGCCGGGATCGCACCACAGCAGCGTAAACAGCGAATGATGAAAGTCATCGCTCCACTGCGCGTCCATGCCGTAGCCGTGCGCCTCGCGCGGGCGCACAAACTTCGGATCGTTCAGGTCGCTCTCGGCTATCAGCGTGAAGCTACGTCCCAGCGTTGCCCCGAGCCGTTCCACGTCTGCCGAGAGCTGTTCCATGAAGTGGATTGCCGAGCGATCGAAGAGCTCATGCGTCGCGTCGAGACGCAGACCGTCGACGTGATAGTCCTTCAGCCACATCAGCGCGTTGTCGAGGAAGAACCTGCGGACCTCATCGCTGCCGCCCTCGTTGAAATTCACCGCCGCGCCCCAGGGGGTGTGGAACCTCTCCGTCATGTACGGAGCAAACTTGTTCGTGTAGTTCCCGACCGGACCGAAGTGGTTGTAGACGACGTCGAGAATCACCGCAAGGTTCTTCGCGTGGCACGCGTCGACGAAGCGCTTGAATCCGTCCGGACCGCCGTATGGCTCGAATGGAGCGAACAGGAAGACGCCGTCATAGCCCCAGCCGCGTTGCCCTGCGAATTCGTTGATCGGCATCACCTCCAGATGAGTGATGCCGAGGTCTTTCAGGTAGTCCAAGTGATTGACCGCGCCGTCGAAGGTTCCCTCTTCGCTGAAGGTTCCGATGTGCATCTCGTAGACGACTCCGGCCGAGAGAGGAGGCGAGTGCCAGCTCTTGTCCGTCCACTGAAAGGCAGACTGGTCATAGACCCTTGAGGCCGCGTGCACTCCACGCGGCTGCCATGCGCTGCGCGGGTCGGGATATGGCGTCGGGTCGTCGTCCACCAGAAACGCATAGTCGGAGTTCGGGCCTGAATCCTGCACAGCGCGGCACCACCAGCCCGTGGCGTCCGGCCCTTCCATCGCAAGCGGCTCGCGCTCGTTCAACTGGAGCCGCAATTTCTGTGCGCGCGGAGCCCAAATCCGAAACTCGTGCATCGACCTCTCCTCAGCCTCTGAGATGCGTGTGTGGCGCGTTATGCCGCGTGGTCAAGAGCCAGCAATGAAACCGGGAAGACTGCGAACAAATCTTCAATCGGCTGCAGCCCTTCGAAGTGTTGGCCGGTAAGGCAGTTGGTCCAGCGTCCCTTCGGCAGTTCGAGGGTGGTGCCGTCCCATGAGGTAAGCGAGTGCGACCAGCGAGGCACGACAGTAAGCACATCGCCGCCGCGCACGTACGCTATCACGCGCTGCTCCTGCGGTCCCCGCGCTGCGCAGCCCGAGTAAGTTCCCTCCCGGCCAAAGGAGCGCGGACGCTCACGCCGCAGCCATAACGCGTGGTGGATGACCCACAACTTCGGCAGGCCCTCATCCATGCGCTTCATCACCTGCTCTGCGGTCATCGAGCGCAGCTCATCCAACAGCTTGCGACGCAGCTCGAAGTCGACCGGACGGCGGTTGTCAGGATCCACCAGCGAGTAGTCCCAAAGTTCTCCCCCCTGGTAGAGGTCCGGTACGCCAGGCGAGGTGCACTTCATGAGCGTCTGCGCGAGAGAGTTGATTTGGCCGGCCGGTGCGATCTTTGCGACGAACGCTTCGAGCTCTGAGATGAAGGTCCTATCGGCAAGCAGCGAATCGATGAAGCGGCGCAGAGCGTCTTCGTACTCGGGGTTGTTGGAAACCCAGCTGGTTCGCATCTTGGCCTCGCGCATGGCCTTTTCCATATAGCTGCGTAGACGTTCACCGCATATGGGCCACACGCCGATCATCGTTTGATAGAGAAACCACTCTGTGCCGCGATCGATGACACCGCCGGATGTATAGCGCGCGTTGTGGCGGCTCCAATGCTCGGCGAGTGCGTTGAAGTCATCTGGGACCTCGGACAGCGTGGCGAGCCGCGCGCGTACGTCGTCACTGCGCTTGGTGTCATGCGTGCTTAGCGTGTTCATGGTCTGCGGAAAGGTTCGCTGCGTAGCCAGGTTGTAGGTGTGAAAGTACTCGAGGGAGAAGCCGTCGCAGTCAGGATCGCCGCCAACTTCATTCAGCGCGGTGAGGCGATTGGAGCAGTAGAACGCAGTATCTTCGACACCCTTAGCCATCACCGGGCTGGTGAACTGCTGGAAGCGATAGACGAATTCGCGCTCTTTTTCGCCGCGCACTTTGAGTGTGAGAACGTCGCGCATGAAGTCGAAGAGGAGACCATCGATGTCCTGACGGTTGTCCTTGCCGCACCGCGTAGCGCGGTCGATGATGCGGATGTCCTCTTCGGTGATCTCATCTCGATCAGGCACGACGTAGGTGCGGTAGATCGCAAAGCAGGCTGCAACTTCGCGGACGGCGCGCCTAATCTCCGCACGCGTGAAGTCGCGCTGATCGCGGCTGGTCTCGCAGATCTCGACGAAGAGACTTGTGAGGCGGTTGACGTCGCTGCCGAGAGCCTCCTGTGCGACGTTGAGCTTCTTGTCATGGGCAACAACAGGGAAAGGCATCCTGTCGCCGGTGAACTCCGCGTAGTATTCGTCAAGCTTGTCGACGCCGTCGGGTTTGATGAGCACCCCGAGCACAGTGTTCAGAAAGTCGTAACCGGTGGTGCCTTCGATGGGCCAGTCTGCACGAAGCCACTCGCCGGGCTCGAGGATCTTCTCGCCGATGATCCACGCTTCAGGAGCACGCTCGCGGAGGCGCTGGAAGTACTGCAGCGGATCGCGAAGGCCGTCAGGATGATCGACGCGGACGCCATCGAGAACGCCTTCTTCGAGCCACTTCAGGACGAGTGCGTGTGTCTCTTCGAAGACGTACTCGCGCTCGACACGAAGGCCGATGAGCGTGTTGACGTCAAAGAAGCGGCGATAGCCGAGTTGCTGATCGGCGGTCTTCCAGTAGGCGATACGGAAGTGTTGCTGCTCGAGGAACTCGTCGAGTGCATCGGCGTTCTCGTTGAGTTCACGCACAGCGCGATCAACTCCTTCGCGAACGGAGTCCTCTTCGACGAGGAGACGTTCGAGCAAAGTGCGCAACACAATCTTGTCGCGATGGCGTGCAAGCACCGTGCGGCGGTCGGCGAACTCTGCCGCAGGAAGGCGCCCACAGCTCGCGGCGATGAAGTTGAGCGTGTCACTCTTGGCATACTCGGCCGCGCGCGTGAGCAACGTGGCGAGGCTCTCGGGAGCAACGGGGAGCGCCTGCCCGGAAGCTTTGACGAAGAAGATCGCGTTGTGGCGCTCGACTGCGATGCCGCCGCGGCGAAGAACGCGCCCGTACTGATCGTCGAGGATGGGGACGAGAACCTTGTCGCGGAGGCGCTCTTCGGTAGGGTTCCAGTCGATGTCGAAGAAGCTGTCGTAGCGGCTGTTGTGGCCGTTCTCGAGCACGTCGTGCCAGTAGCGGTTCTGGTCGCCGAGGCTCATGTGGTTGGGGACGATGTCGAGTACCTGGCCCAGACCGACGTCGCCGAGACGTTTGCAGAAGCGCTCGTGTGCAGCGCCGCCGCCGAGTTCTTCGTTGACGCGGCGATGATCGACGACATCGTAGCCGTGCGCGCTGTCGGGCGCGGCTTGCAGGTACGGCGAGCTGTAGACGTGGCTGACACCGAGCGCGCGGATGTAATCGGCGATAGCTGTCGCATCATCAAACGTGAAGCCCTTATGCAGCTGCAGGCGGTAGGTCGCGCTGGGCACTCGCTTCACGGCCGTTTGCGTCTCCTTCACAGAATCGTGCGGTGGATGGTTGAAGGCGTCAGGGTCGAAGAGTTGGGCGCGGGCCCTCTTTGGATAGAGTCACTCCAATAGAGACGAGGTTGCATCGCGAACGTTAGAGGCTGGGTGAGTTAGGGTTCAGGCTTCCATTGGCCCGAGAGCGTAAAGGCCGCGTGCGCAAGCGCGATGTGCGAGAGCGCCTGCGGGAAGTTGCCCAGCATGCGCCCGTTCTTGGCATCGTACTCCTCGCTGAGCAAACCAACATCCTCGCTGACGGTGCGGAGTTCGCTCTCGGCCGCGGTGACCCAGGGCACGGTGAGGCCATAGTCGAAGCGGAGGGCGAGTCCCATACGGATGGGGACTTTGCCACGCATGCAGCGGATGAGCCGGACGACATCAGAGTGTTTGCCGCGCGGAGGCATGAAGTCAGTGAGGCAGACTTCGCCGGATGGGTGGTGAAGGTGGTTTCGAGAATCATGGTTCCGGGACGGTAGCGACGATGAACTGCCGTGATTTTGCCTTCGGGGCGAAGGCTCCAGTAACCGTTCGGCGCTACCGAGCAAGGCCGCGAGGCAGGCTGGAGAGACGAAGTTCGGCCAGCAGAGCTGGTCGATGGGGCCGTGGCGACTGACGAGTGCAGCGGTTTCGAGGTCGCCGATAACGGCGTAGTCCTCGATGCGTGAGCCGTGGAGAGGTTTGCGTTCGCGCTGTCGAAACCACTCGGGCAAGGTGTCCTCCATTCCACCGAGATGCGCGGATTATGCGAATCCGTGCTCACCAGCGGCTTGTTTCTGCTTCTAATGGAATTGGATGCAGGGCGAACGCGGAGGCGGCTCCGGGCGAGTTAGACTGCAACGGCAGATTGAATTTGGGTGGAGGCCGCAGCATGAAACCAGCGGAGGGACGCCGGCGCGTCGCGATTGAGGAGGTGCAGCCGCAGGTGGACGGCGGCAAATATCCTGCGAAACGCGTGATCGGGGACGTGGTGGAGGTGACAGCAGCGATTTTTGGAGATGGGCACGATCACGTCGCGGGACGCGTGCTGTATCGGCACGAGACCGAGCAGGAATGGAACGAGGCACACTTTGAGCCGCTGACCAACGATCTGTGGCGAGCGCGGTTTCCTGTGGACAGAATCGGTGCGTGGAGGTTCACGATCGAGGGGTGGGTGGATCATTTCGACACGTGGGCGCATGACCTGGTGAAGCGGCTCGACGCGCAACCCGACCCGAAGGAACCGACCGCGCAGGTGACGCCACAGGACATTCCGCTGGCGCTGCGCATCGGAGCAAACCTGCTGGACGCCGCGGCCGGACGTGCGGAGGGGATTGACGCGAGGCGGCTCGCAGAGGCAGTGGCGCAGCTACGGCATCTGGCCGATGCGAACCTTCCGTACTATGAGTCGCCGCTGACGCCGGAGTTGGAGGCGCTCGCCGCGAGATATCCGGACATGAGCTTTACGACGCGATTTGAGCGCGAGTTGCCGCTGTGGGTGGACCGCGAGCGGGCGCGATTCTCCGCGTGGTATGAGCTGTTTCCGCGATCGTGTTCACCTACGCCGGGACAGCATGGCACGTTCAAGGACGTGGAGGCGCGGCTGCCGGAGATTGCGGCGATGGGATTTGACGTGGTGTACATGCCGCCGATTCATCCTATCGGCGTGCAATATCGCAAGGGAAAGAACAACTCGGTGGTGGCACAGCCGAACGATGTTGGCAGCCCGTGGGCAATCGGCGGCGCAGAGGGCGGACATACGGCGCTGCATTCGCAGCTTGGGACGATGGAGGACTTCGCCCATCTTGTGCAGGCTACGCAGAAGCATGGGATGGAGATTGCGCTGGATATCGCGTTTCAGTGCTCGCCGGATCACCCTTGGGTGAAGACACACCCAGATTGGTTCACGATCCGGCCGGACGGAACGATTCAATATGCGGAGAATCCGCCGAAGAAGTACCAGGATATTTATCCGCTGAACTTTGAGTCGAAGGAGTGGCGCGGGTTGTGGGACGCGCTGTATAGCGTGTTCAAATTCTGGGTGGACTACGGCGTGCTGGTATTTCGCGTGGACAATCCGCATACGAAGGCGCTGCCGTTCTGGGAGTGGTGTATTGCCGAGATTCGGAAGACGCATCCTGAGGTCATCTTCCTGGCGGAGGCGTTTACGCGGCCGCATGTGATGTATGCGCTGGCGAAGGTTGGATACACGCAGGGTTACACATACTTCACCTGGCGAACGGAAAAGGACGAGCTCCAGGCGTACTTCGAGGAGATATGCAATCCTCCGGTGTCGGACTTCTTCAGGCCGAATGTGTGGCCGAATACGCCAGATATTCTGCATGAGCAGCTTCAGGAGAAGGATCCGGCGCGACGGCGGGCAGTATTTCAACTGCGCGCGGTGCTCGCGGCGACGTTGAGTGCGAACTGGGGGATCTATGGACCGGCGTTTGAGCTTTGTGAAGGGCGTGCGGCCAAGCCGGCCGCCGGAAAGACCGGAAGCGAGGAGTATCTGGACAGCGAGAAGTATCAGTTGCGGCAGTGGAACCGGAAGGACCCGGTCTCGATTGTGCCGCTACTCACGAAGCTGAATAACATCCGGCGTGAGAACCGGGCGCTGGAGCGGAATGAGCATCTCGCGTTTCATGACGCGCCGAATGCACAGATCCTTTGCTACTCGAAGGCTACGGCGGACAAGAGCAATGTAATTCTCGTCGCCGTGAACCTTGATCCGGGGAAAGAGCAGGCGGCATGGCTGGATCTGAAGATGGATGCGCTGGGGCTGCCTTGGAAGGGGAGCTTTGTTGTGGAGGACCTGCTGACCGGAGCGAATTATACGTGGAAAGACCAGTGGAATTACGTCGCGTTGAAGCCCTCGGAAACGCCGGCGCACTTGTTCCGAATTGTGAGGCCATAAACGCGATCCTCTGGGCGCTGCATCCAATCTGACGCAGAAGACCTGATGAAAGGCACGAGCGAGTGAAGAAGCCCTGCAGCGCTACCGATCCTCTCTGGTACAAGGACGCAGTTATCTATGAGCTGCATGTGCGCGCGTTCGCAGACTCGAATGACGACGGCATCGGCGATTTCCAGGGGCTGATCTCGAAGCTGGATTATCTGCAGGATCTGGGCGTTACGTGCCTATGGGTGTTGCCATTCTTCCCTTCTCCTCTGCGGGACGACGGGTACGACATCGCGAATTACACGGATGTGAATCCATCGTACGGAACGATCGACGACTTCAGGCAATTTCTGGATGCGGCGCACGCACGCAACATGCAGGTGATGATTGAGCTGGTCATCAACCACACGAGCGATCAGCATCCGTGGTTTCAGCGCGCGCGGCGCGCGCCAAAGGGTTCGCCTGAACGGGAGTTGTACGTGTGGAGCGACACAGATCAGCTCTACAAGGATGCGCGCATCATCTTTACGGATACCGAGAAGTCCAACTGGACCTGGGATGATGTTGCACAGCAGTACTACTGGCACCGCTTCTTCTCGCATCAGCCGGACCTGAACTTCGACAACCCTGCCGTTATGGAAGAGGTGTTGAAGGCGATGCGCTTCTGGCTCGACATGGGCGTGGATGCGATGCGAATGGACGCGATTCCGTACCTGGTGGAGCGCGATGGAACGAACTGCGAGAACCTGCCTTGGACGCACGAGAAGATCAAGCAGATTCGTGCAGCGATTGATGAGGGCTATGCGAACCGGCTGATTCTCGCAGAGGCGAATCAGTGGCCGGCAGATGTGCGGCCATACTTCGGCAATGGTGACGAGTGCCACATGGCGTTTCATTTCCCCCTGATGCCGCGCATCTATATGGCGATTCGGCAGGAGGACCGGCTGCCGATTACGGACATCATGGCGCAGACGCCGGAGATTCCGCACAACTGCCAGTGGGGCATCTTCTTGCGCAACCACGATGAGCTGACGCTGGAGATGGTGACGGATGATGAGCGTGACTACATGTATCTGGCGTACTCGGCCGATCCGCGCATGCGCATCAATGTGGGTATTCGGCGGAGGCTGGCGCCGCTGGTCGACAATAATCGCCGGCGTATTGAGCTGCTGAATTCGCTGCTGTTCAGCTTTCCTGGGACGCCGATTATGTATTACGGCGACGAGATCGGGATGGGGGACAATATCTATCTCGGCGACCGCAATGGCGTACGCACGCCGATGCAGTGGAACTCGGACCGCAATGCGGGGTTCAGCAGGGCTGTGCCGGCGAAGTTGTACTTCCCTGTAATCATGGACCCGATATGGGGCTATCAGGCGATCAACGTGGAGGCGCAGCAGTCGGACCCCTCGAGCCTGCTGCATTGGACGCGCAACATGATTGCGCTGCGGAAGCTGTTTCAGGTATTCGGCCGCGGCACGCTGGAGTTTCTGCACCCCGAGAATCGCAAGATTCTTGCCTACATCCGTGACTATCAGAGTCCCGATGGTCTGCAGTCCGAGACGATTCTGTGTGTAGCGAACCTTTCGCGCTTCGCGCAGCCCGTGGCACTGGATCTAGCGCGCTTTGTGGGACGGCAGCCGGTCGAGATGCTGGGATACGTTTCGTTCCCCGAGATTGGAACGCAACCGTACCCGCTGACGCTGGCTCCGTATAGCTTTTTGTGGCTGGAGATTCAGCCGGCGCTGCGTGCAGCAGAGCCCGTGATCGCGGAGACGAGGGTCGCGGCAGCAGATTTGAAGCTGGCGGCGGCCGCGTCATTCACCGCGGACGGAGTTCTGCAGCCGGATGCACAGGCGTTTCTGCAGCAGGTGTTACCAGGATATATAGAGCAGCAGCGCTGGTTCGGAGGTAAATCGCGCACAATCGCTTCGGTGCGCGTGATCTCGTCAACGCGCGTGCCGTCGAGTTTGGCGGCCCTGACGACGGTTGAGGTCGCCTATAAGAATGAACCAAGCACGGCGGCAGAGGTGTACCAGATTCCGCTGGCGGTCGCTTCGGGCGCACAGGCGGATGAACTGCGCGTAAATTCTCCGCGGGCGGTGATTGCATCGCTGGACAACCGCCAGAAGGGACCGGTTCTGTTTGACGCGACTGCGGACGAAGGCTTCCGCAAAGCACTGTTGCGGATGGTCGTGGAGAGCGATGCAACGGGGGTGAAGGGAGAGGATCAAGCGCTGCTCGGCACGCACTCGCGTGAGGTGGACGTAAAGCCGTTGCTCGAAGCGAGTTCGAAGGTGGGATCCGCGGAGCAGTCGAATACGAGTTTGATCTTCGATGACCTGGCGATTCTCAAGCTCTTCCGCAGGCTCGGCCCGGGTGAGAATCCCGAGGTGGAGATGACGCGGTTCCTCACCGAGACGGCTCACTTCCAGCACATTCCCGCGTATCTTGGCGACCTGCATCGAGTCAGCGACCGCGCGACGATTGCATCTCTGCAGGCGTTCGCACGCAACCAGGGTGATGGATGGGCGTGGACGCTCGAAGAGCTCGCGCGATACTACGAGTCGGTCGTGGGATGCCCGGCGCCGCTGTCGGTGGGCGGGCCCGCGACGCTTGAATCCATGCACGAGGTTCCGCTTGAGGCAAAGGAACACGCTGGTCTCTACCTTGACGCCGCGCATCTGCTGGGCAGACGAACGGCGGAGCTGCACCTCGCGCTGGCGACGCAGACAAACGATGTCGCGTTTGAGGCGGAGCCATTCACCCGTGAGGACCTTGCAACAGAGCGAGAGAGGATTGAGCAACAGGTGACCTCAGCGCTGGCTGCGCTGGAGCGAACGCTGACGACATCAGAGCTCGAGCTAACCCAGGAGACCGTGAAGCGGGTGCAGGAGCTTCTGGCACGGCGCGGAAGCGTGAAGGAGCGGCTCGCCGAACTGAGCGGCGATCCGGTGCGCTTTGGACAGCGCATCCGCATCCACGGCGATCTGCACCTCGGGCAGCTCCTGCGCGCACGCACAGATTTCCTCTTTGTGGACTTTGAGGGAGAGCCGGCGCGGTCACTGGAAGAACGCCGGAGGAAACAGTCGCCGTTGCGCGATGTTGCGGGCATGCTGCGCAGCTTCAGCTATGCGGCTCAGGCGGCTCTCGGAAGGCATATTCAGAGACGACAAGAGCACAGCTCCACGCTGGAACCGTGGGCCGCGCTTTGGGAGCGCTCGGTCTCGGGAGAGTTCCTGCGGGGCTATCGCGATACGATGGGCGACAGTCCATTGTTGGCTTCGGCGGAGAAGGCGCAGGTGCTTCTAAGGTCGCTGCTGCTGGAGAAGGCGTGCTATGAACTGGCCTATGAGCTGAACAACAGGCCCACGTGGTTGTATATTCCGCTCGCCGGCGTGCGTGAACTCTTGGGGTGAACAGCATAGACTCTTCTTAGGCGCATCGTAGTTGTAGAACGTATTTCAGACTCTGGTTGCTATGGCATCTCCCTCCAGCATCGAAGGCTTCGGCATTCCGCAAGAGACTGCTTCGGCAGGGCACAAGGCACAACCGAGTGCGTCGCCGCGGCTGCTTTTGTGTGTGCCCTCCCTTCCGGAAGATATGCTGCCTGGATTGCTTGCGGACCTCGCAAAAGTGTTCCGGAAGGACGAAGTGCTGATCGCATCTCCGGATCTTGAAGAGCCGGAAGCTGCGCAGGCGTTGCCGCTGACGGTCTTCGATGGAACGCGCGCGCGCAGCGACTGGGTATTGACAGCAGGCGACTACATCGCGGCTAACGAACTTGCACAGCGGCACGATGCGGCGCAGGTGCTTCTGCTGGGAGCGGACGTTTGCGCATTGCCAGCCACAGCGATTCGTGAGATGGCGGACGAGATTGCGGCGGGTGCAGACCTGATCGTGCCGGCCTACTGTCTCGGCGCACACGATGGCCTTGTGACCTCGGCGCTTCTGTACCCGCTGACGCGCGCGCTGTTCGCGGCGAATATTCGATTCCCGCTGCCGATGGATGTGGCGATGTCGCGGCGAATGGTCGAGCGAATGGCATCGGTGGCTCAGCGACAGGCTGCGTCGCAACCGGACGCGCTGTTTTGGCCCGTTGCCGAGGCCGCAGTGTCGGCATTCAGCGTGCGCCAAGTTGATTGCGATGCGCCGATTCCGCCGGCGCCTGCAGCGTCCGACTTCAACACGCTGTTCGTGAGTGTGGCAGGAGGCCTCTTTGCGGATATTGAAGCGAAGGCGCCTTTCTGGCAGAGATCGCGTGGGCCCGCAACCGCAATGCGAGAGGTTCCACCGGCACAGCGCAACGAGAGCAGCGATCTTGCGGAAGAGCTTCCGGGCATGGTGGAAGGGTTCCGGCTTGCGCACAGAAATCTGCAGGAGATTTGGTCGCTGGCGCTGCCGCCACAATCGCTGCTGGCGCTGAAAAAGCTGTCGATTGCGGAGCCGGCGGCATTCAGGATCGACCCCGCCCTGTGGGCACGACTCGTGTATGACTTTGCGCTGTCATTTCATCTGCGGTTGTTGAACCGCGGTCATCTACTGGGAGCATTTACGCCGGTGTACCTGGCGTGGGTAGCCTCCACGCTGCGAACTGTTACTGACGATGCAAGTGCAGCAGTGCATCGCGAGGAGACGGCAGCGGCGTTTGAACGTGAGAAGCCTTACCTGGTGGCGCGCTGGCGCTGGCCGGATCGGTTCAATCCATGACAGGCCTGCCTTAACTCGTCTATGGCTTGCGCCAAGGGCTTCCAGAGTCCGGAAAGGAATGGATGATGGGTCAACAGATCGAATTCGCGCTTCGGCAGTCTATGCATCGTGTGCTGGTGGTGCTGGTTAGTTTTCTTCCCGGACTGCTCGCGTTTCTTGTTGCGGTACTTCTCTTTGCGCTGGTGGGCGCGGTCATCGCGGGGGTGGTTCGACGAATTCTGGCCATGGCGCGCTTTGATGAGCGGCTGAGCAGAGGTGCGGGGAGCAGCGCGCCGGCGAGTCTCTTCGAGTGGACCTCGAATCAACCCCCATCGCGTCTCGTGTCGCGGGCGATCTTCTGGCTCTGCACGCTCGTGGGTGTTGCTGTTGGCATTTCGGCATTTGGGGCCTCATACTCTGCTGACTCGCAGGTGCCTATCTTCCTATTGCCCTATCTGACGCACGTGATTGGAGCAGTGCTCATTCTGTTTGCGGGCACAGTGATCGCGCGTTTTCTTGCGCGTTCGGTTCTTATCGGCGCCGTGAACGCGCAGTTGCAGTATGCGCGCTTTCTTTCGCTCGGCGTGAAGTGGCTCGTATTGGTACTGACTGCGGCGATGGCGCTGGATCATCTGCAAGTTGGCGGCGCGATTGTGAGCCTCGCGTTTGGAATTCTCTTCGGAGGGATCGTCCTGACGCTGTCACTCGCTGTGGGACTCGGATCGCGCGAACTCGTCAGCAGGTCGATTGAACGGACGATGGAGCGGCCGAGCGGCCCGTCAGAGGTTGCCAATCAGCGGCCCGCGGATGCGCAGTCGCGGTCGCGCCTGCGCCACTTCTGAATGCGCGGCGTGACGCGGAGGCGGTTTTCGTACTATCCTCTTCGGATATCTAAGCCGCACCACGGAAAATATGGCAGAGCATCACACAATTTTGGGGACCTCGCCTTTGCGTAAGGAGGGCCGCGCGAAGGTGCTTGGTGAGGCGAAGTATGTCGATGACCTGAGCCTTCCGGGAATGTGGCACGGAGCAACGGTTCGCTCTGCGATCCCACGTGGCCGAATTCGAGCGGTTCACTTTGCAGGCCGAAATCGACTGGTCAGAGTTCGCGATTGTGCGGGCCAGCGACATTCCCGGCGAGAACACCATCGTCCACCTGACAAAGGATCATCCCTGCCTGGCGGCGCACGACGTGAACCATCCGGAAGAACCGATTCTGCTGCTTGCGCATCGCGAGAAAGCTGCACTGATCGCTGCCATTGCCGGGATCCACATTGAATACGACGAACTTCCGGGCGTGTTCACGATTGAGGAGTCGGAGCAGGCCGTCGCAAACAATGAAGTAGAACGGATCATCTGGGAGGGCAGCAACTACGGCGGAACAGCCAACTGCTTCAAGCGGTATGTGCTGTACTCGGGCGACGCGGGCGAGACAGAGGACGGCCTCGCCGCTGCATTTGAGCGCGCGGACTACATCGTCGAAGGCGAATACCACACGGGAGCGCAGGAACAGCTTTACATCGAGCCGAATGGTGTCATTGCAGAGTGTGAAAAGGATGAGCGCGGCAATGTGATCAGCGTGTGCGTACAGGGTTCGATGCAGTGCCCGTACTACCTTGTGCATGCGTTGACGCTGATCTTCAACCTGCCGGAAGAAAAGTGCAGGGTGATTCAGACGGAGACCGGCGGTGCGTTTGGAGGGAAGGAAGACTTCCCCTCGGTGATCGGCTCGCATGCGGCGCTGCTTGCGATGAAGTGTGGGCATCCGGTGAAGATCGTCTACGACCGCGCTGAGGATATGGCGGCAACAACGAAGCGGCACCCATCGCGCTCACGGCACCGGACGGCGGTATCGAAGGACGGCAAGCTGCTCGGGTGCGAGATTGAGATCGCTCTCGATGGTGGAGCGTATGCGACTCTGTCGCCGGTCGTTCTGTCGCGCGCTACGATTCATGCGCCGGGACCGTATAAGTGGCCCTTCGTTCGGGTGCGAGCGAAAGCGATGGCGACCAATCTGCCGCCGCATGGAGCGTTTCGAGGGTTTCGGGGCGCCTCAGTCACTGTTTGCTCTCGAACGTCACATGGATAAGATCGCGCGCGTTGTGGGACTCGCGCCGGAGGAGTTGCGTCGGCGAAACTTTCTCGCTACCGGCGATCGGACGGCTACCGGCCAGTTGTTGACGGAACCAGTGGATATGCAGCATCTGCTGACGCGTGCTCTTGAAGAGAGCGACTACCACGCGAAATTGGCGCGATTTGCAGAGGAGAATAAGGGCTCGGCGATCAAGCGTGGAATAGGAATCGCTGCCTTTATGCACGGTTCGGGATTTACGGGCTCGGGCGAACGCAGGCTCAACTCAGTAGTGCAGGTTGAGCTTTTACCCGATGGACGGCCGCAGATTCTTGTTTCGTCGACAGAGTTTGGGCAGGGCACAAATACGATTCTCTGCCAGGTGGCCGCGGAGACGTTGCAGATTCCTTATGAGCAGGTGGTCATTGCGCAGCCGGACACGCAGGCGGTTCCGAACTCAGGCCCAACTGTTGCCAGCCGCACGGCAATGATCGTCGGAAAGCTTGTGGAGCGCGCCAGTACACAGCTACTGGAGACGTTGCGGACTAAAGGCGGCTTGCCGTTGAGTCATACGTCCGAGCAGTTCGCGAAGGCGGCAATGGACTATCTCGACAAGCACGGATCGCTGCGCTGCGCTGCTCGTTATGAACCGGTGCGGCCCGTTGAATGGGACGACGAACTGTTTCACGGAGACGCCTATCCAGCCTACGCGTGGGCTGTCTACGTTGCGGAGGTCGCTGTCGATCTGAATACGTACAGTGCGTCTGTGACACGTTTCGATGCTCTGCAGGAAGTCGGACGGATTATGCATCCGGTGCTGGCCAAGGGACAGATCGAGGGCGGTGTAGCGCAGGCCATTGGCTATGCGCTGTATGAGAAGTGCCTGTGGAAGGACGGTCGCATGATGAATAACCAGATGACGAACTACATCATGCCGACGAGCGCCGACCTGCCAGAGATTCATGTTCACTTTGAAGAGGTTCCGTGCGTACACGGACCCTCCGGGGCCAAGGGTATCGGCGAGTTGCCGATGGATGGGCCTGCGCCAGCGATCCTGAATGCGATTGAGAATGCGACCGGTCTCAGTTTTGACTCGATTCCGTTGCTGCCCGAAGACATTTTCGAAAGAGCAAACGGATTTACGAATCCAGAACATGGTGGAAGCAGCGAGCTCGATCCGGACAGGCTAGGCGAGTTTCTACCCGAGGTGAATGCATGACGGCTACGGTTCAGCTAACGGTGAACGGCGAACAACGCCAAATCGAAGTCCCGCCGATGAAACGCCTGCTGGATGTGCTGCGTGAGGACCTTCACCTGACAGGAACAAAGGAAGGTTGTGGCGAAGGAGAGTGTGGAGCCTGCGCCGTGTTGATGAACGGAGAGCTCGTGAACTCGTGCCTTGTTCCGGCGCTTCAGGCGAACGGCGCCCGGCTCTGCACGATCGAGGGTGTTTCGACAGAGGGCCGCCTTCATCCGATTCAGCAATGTTTCCTTGAGAATGGTGGAGCGCAGTGCGGGATATGCACACCGGGCATGATTCTCGCAACGCATCATTTGCTGGACAAACACCCTACGCCCACGCTCGAACAGATTCAGGAAGGACTCGCTGGAAATCTGTGCCGGTGCACGGGCTATATGCGGATCTTCGAGGCGGTGCAGAAGGCTGCTGAGGCACAACATGCGCTCTGATGTCACGGGATACGAGCTGACCGCTCCACCGAATCTTCAGGCCGCGCTGAGGCAGATCGCATCTGAACGTGGGCGTCACGCCCTCATTGCCGGCGGAACAGAATTGATGGTGGCGTTGAACACGCGCAGGTTGGAATCGCGCTCGCTCCTCTCGATTCAGCATCTGCGCGAGTTGCGGTTCATTCGCGTTACTGCGGATGCGGTTCACATCGGTGCAGGAACAACGTTTACCGACATTCGCCGGGATGAGACCATTGCACGCGAACTGCCGATGCTGGTGCAGGCTGCGTCGTGGACGGGGTCGATCGCAAACCAGAACCGCGGCACGCTGGGAGGCAACATCTGCAACGCGTCGCCCGCAGCCGATACTCCACCTGCGTTGCTCGCTTACGACGCGAGTGTAACTTTGGTGAGCGTTCGTGGAGAGCGGACGGTTCCCTACAGCAGATTTCATCTTGGTTACAAGAAGACCGCATTGGAGCTCGACGAGATTCTCTACTCGGTGAGTGTGCCGCGCGCCTATGAGGGTTGGCGGCAGTACATTCGCAAGGTGGGAACGCGCAATGCACAGGCGATCTCGAAGACAGCGTTGGCGGGCATAGCGCTGGTTCGCGAGAACGAGATCGAAGAGATTCGCATTGGCGCCGCTTCGTTGGCAGATCGGCCGCTGCGCTGTGTGGGCGCCGAGAATGCCTTGCGTGGACGGCCGCTTGCAGAGGCTGACCTGGAGAACACGGTTCGGCTTGGACGTGCCGCACTTGCTCGAGAGGCTAAGCCTATCGACGACATCCGCTCGACGGCAATGTACCGCAGTGCGGTCGCAGCAAATCTTCTCGAAGAGTTTCTGCGGCAGCTCTCGTCCTAGTCGCGTTCAAGCAGAAGGCGTGCGGCAGCGAGGTCCTGCTCCGTATCGATATCCAGTTTCAAATCTTCTGCGGAGATCGCGTGTGCATTGATGAGAAGCTTTCGCGCACCCGCGTCCCCGCGGAGTTGGAACAACAACGGAAAAGATGTTGCGGGGAAATATGCGGGCACGCCGATCGAACCCGCGTATGCGGAGCCAGTTACGCGACCCCTGTCTTCTATGAGCGCGCGCAGATGTTCTGCGCGAAGCGCCGGTTGGTCGCAGGCAAGAATAACGGCGCCTTCAACACCGTGATTCGATGCGATCGTAATGCCGCAACGTATCGAGGACGCAATACCTTCATCGGCTTCGTGATTGGCCGCGAGAATGAGAGCACCGCCTGACTCTAAGGTCTTGCCGTAGTTCGCGTCGGCGCTGGTAACCACGACAACCGGTGAGAGGGATGCTTGGCGCGCGAGGCGGACGGTTCGCTGCAGCAGTGTTTCACCGGCGATCACGATGTCTTGCTTGGGATGTCCGAGCCTGCGAGAGGCGCCCGCTGCCAACACGACAGCCGCGATGCTCACAACGCACACTGCAGATAGCGCGAAGAACCCCCTCGCTCTATCTGCTCAAGCACGATCTCAGGCGTCACTCGGCGAGAGTGTCCAAGCTTACCCTGGCAGCAGGCCTGAATCTCCGCAATCGTAGCCAGCGCGATTGCCTCCGCGCCATCTCCGCCGAGATCGAGGCCCACGGGTGCAAAAAGATTCTGACACGCCTGATCCAAGGGCCAGCCGAGGGCCGCTGCGGCCTCACTCACCAGCAGCGCACTCCGGTGACGAGAGCCGAGCAGCCCTAGATATCGCGGCTGGTATGGCAGAACCGCGGTTAGCCAGGAGCGATCCTGCTCGTAGCTGTGGCCCATGATGACAACTGCGTCTTCGCGTCGCGGGAGGATACTGCCAAGGTTGTTGGATGCGATCACTGCGTCGGCTGCGGGGAATCGATCGGCACGAGCGAGTTGTGCGCGACCGTCGAGGACGATGGTTTTCCAGCCCAGGAGTGATGCCAACTGCGTCATCGGCTGCGCATCATTCCCTGCTCCGAAGAGAAGCAGCCTCTGCGGAGGTTCGAGCCACTCGTCGAAGACGAGGTTGTGTAATGAAGTTCCTGGACTTTCGAAGAGAGCGTTTCCCGATTCGTCGTACACGGCCCGTCGCAAGGGCTGTTTGTTCTCGGGAAGCCATGTCACGACGTTGCGACGCTGGCCGGCGAGGGACTCTCTGCATCGCCTTCAAGAGCGCTGCAGCCTCTGGGCGTATCGGTCGGTTCGATAAGCAAATCGAGCGTGCCGCCGCATCCGAGCCCGTACGGGATTTCCGAGGTGTCGTCGAAGACTGTCGAGAATCGCTCGACGATCGCACCAGTACGCGCAGCCCATCGCGCCTTTTTCGCGACTTCGGCCTCGAGGCAGCCGCCTGAGATAGCGCCGACGGTGTTGCCATCGCTGCTGACCAGCAAGCGCGCGCCGGGGCGCCGGTAGCTTGAGCCTTCGACGCGGACAAGCGTGACGAGAGCCGCAGCATTCCCCTGCTGCCAACGTTCGACGATCAATCGACGCTCCCGCATTCGTCACTCCATCAGTCGTAGCGCCTTGAGGCAGTCCCTAAGGCCTTTCGCTGAAGGTATGGATGCCACACTCCAGCTTTCTGCCGCCCCATCGCCCACTGCGAGGATCTGCGCCAGCAACCGGACGCGCCGTGCACGGCTCGCACCCGATGCTGGTATAGCCTTCATCGTAGAGCGAGAGCCGCGGAATGTCATGTTCGCGAGCGTAGGCCTCGACGTGATCCCACGTCCAGTCTGCCAGAACGCTTATCTTCTTCATCTGCTTGCCGCTCGGCAGACGGTGGTCCTCTAGCTTTTTCAGGTTTGCACGGGTGGGTGATTGCTCGCGACGAAGACCGGTGAACCACCACGTGAAGGGCTCCAGCGACCGCATCAGCGGCTCGACCTTGCGGATCTGGCAGCACTGCGTTGGATTGATGACATGGAGCAGGCCGAACTGCGCCTCGTGTTCGGCAACCGAGGTCAGCGGAAGTGCGTTGATGAGGTTCAGCTTCCAATCACGTACCAGGCGATCACGGTATTCGAGGAGCGCTGCCGAAGTGATAACCGGTCTCGAGGAAGATGACCGGAACATTGGGAAGATGCTGGCGAAGGAGATGGAGAACGACCATGTCCTCCGTTTGGAAGCTGCTGGTGAGGCAGACGTCGCGGCCCCCGGACACATGCGGACAATTTCAGCGACAAGTTGATCCGCGGTCAGTTGCTCCGCATCGGGAAGCGAGTTCAGCATGGTCTCGCTCATCGCTGCTCCTCCAGCCACTGCCGAAGATCCTCTTCCTGTTCGATCCATCCGGCGCCGACGATTCGCTTGATCGTATTCACCGTTGAAGGATGCAGATCATTGCGCGTGGAAAGTGCGGTGACTCGGGCGAGTCGCAACGCTCTTGCCACGGCGGGAAGCGCCGACTCTGGAATCAACGGATCATCAACGTCGACCGCTACTTTGTGTGCTTCCAGCAGTGTCTGGCTGGCGTGGTCCACGAGATTGCGGTTACCCGGAAGCCAGATGAATGCAGAACTCGTCTTTGAAGTCGCCGATTCGTGGTTTATCTCGACGCTCGCCGAGATCATGCCTGCTGCGGCAGTTGCGTTGTTCAATGGGTCGATCAGGATGAACGAGCCGAGCGGCCGGCTCTCCTCGTAGCGATCAAAGAACAGCGGCAGGTTCGTCTCCAATTCCACTTCGGCAATGTCATTCATCTGCAGCGCGGAGCTCGGATGATGCTGCGCCGTCACGACATCTACACAATGACGGATGGAGCGAACCTTAGCCCGGACGACGCGCGTGGTGTGCTTGAGAAGATAGGTCTGGCCTGCGAGGAGTGTTTGCTCGCTCATCCATACCAGCGTTGCGCTGAAGGCATTGCTTTGCAGGGGAGCTTCGGCCTCGGCGTCGATCAGCATTTCGCCACGACTGAGATCGATCTCGTCTTCCAGAGTAACGGTAACGCTCTGCGGCGCGCGGGCAGCGTTGAGTTCGCCATCGTAGGTCACAATGCTGCTTACGCGCGTGGTTCGGCCGCTCGGCAGAGCGCGAACGGTCTGCCCGACGCGCAGTTCACCGCGCTCAACCCGGCCTGCAAAGCCGCGGAAGACGGCATCTGGCCGCAGCACCAGTTGCACAGGAAAGCGCAACGGCTCTGAGCTTGCGTCAGTCACTTGCAGCGGAACCGTTTCGAGATATTCGAGAAGCGTTGGCCCGTCGTACCAAGCCATCGCGGTGGACGGCTCGACGATGTTGTCACCAACGAGCGCGCTCACCGGAATGAGTTCGACGCCACGCAGCTTCAGCTTGCGTGCGAGCTCAAGAAATTGGCTGCGCACCTCATTGAAGACATCCTCTGAGTAGTCGACAAGATCCATCTTGTTGACGGCCGCGACGATGTGCGGGATGCGCAGGAGGCTTGCGATAAAGGTGTGCCGTCGCGACTGAGGCAGCAGGCCGCCGGCCTTGACGAACGCCTTCGCGTCGATGAGCACGATGGCGACGTCTGCGGTGGACGCGCCGGTGGCCATGTTCCGCGTGTACTGCTCGTGCCCGGGGGTGTCGGCAATAATGAACTTGCGTTTTGCGGTTGAGAAGTACCGGTAGGCAACGTCGATCGTAATTCCCTGCTCGCGCTCGGCGCGTAAACCGTCGGTCAGCAGCGACAGATCCAGCGCGCCGCCGGAGCGATTGACGCGGCTCGCGCGAATGGATGCGAGTTGGTCTTCGTAGACGCTGCGCGTGTCATGCAGCAGGCGTCCGATGAGCGTACTCTTTCCGTCATCCACGCTGCCGGCGGTCGTGAAGCGGAGCATCTCCTGGTCGAGGTGGCGATCCAGAAAGCCGCGGAATGCCTGCTCGCGGGCTATCTCGGAGTGAGAAGTGTTGCTGAGTGTAACGTCAGTCGAAGCCATCAGAAATATCCCTCCCGCTTCTTCAACTCCATGGAGCCCTCTTCATCGTGGTCGATTGCGCGGTTCTCGCGCTCGCTGCGGCGGAAGCCGATCAGCTCCTCGATGATCTTCGGCAACGTATCTGCTTCGCTCCGGATAGCGCCGGTGCAAGGCGCGCAGCCAAGCGAGCGCATCCGGACCTTCATCTTCTCCGGGCGCTCGTGTGGAAGCAGGCGCGTTGTCTCGTCCACGAGCGTCAGGGTTCCGCCGCGATTGATCGACGAGGCGCTCTTCGGCGAAGTAGAGCGGGACGATTGGAATCTGCTCGGCATAGAGGTAGAGCCAGATGTCCAGTTCTGTCCAGTTCGACAAAGGAAAGACGCGTATCGACTCGCCCTTGCGGAGACGCGAGTTGTAGAGGCTCCAGAGTTCGGGCCGCTGATTCTTCGGGTCCCACTGACCCTGCGCATCGCGAAAGCTGTAGACACGCTCCTTCGCGCGACTCTTCTCTTCATCGCGGCGTGCCCCTCCGAAAGCAGCATCGAACCCTCCTTCCGCCAGTGCATCGAGCAGCGAGCGGGTCTTGAGAGCACCACAGCAGTTCTGCGTGCCGAGCGTCCATGGACTCGCTCCCGAAGCAATCGCCTTTTCATTGCGGTGGACAATCAGCTCCGCGCCGATCTCCCGCGCGTAGGAGTCGCGAAACGTGATCATCTCGCGGAACTTGTAACTGGTATCGACGTGCAGCAGCGGGAACGGAATCCTGCCGGGATAGAAGGCCTTCTGCGCCAGGCGCAGCATGACGCTCGAGTCCTTACCGATGGAGTAAAGCATCACCGGCCGCGCGAACTCTGCGACGGCTTCGCGCAGGATGTAGAGGCTCTCGGCTTCGAGAGCCTGAAGGTGGTTCAACCGCTCACGGTGCAGCAGGTCGACTTTGGATACGGTTTCGTTTGCGGTCGCCGGCAACGGAGGCCTCCGAAAGAGCGACGGATAGGCGAACACTGGCGCAAAGCTCCAGGCCGCGAATCCAGTTGCTATTTGGCTTTTGTCAGTAGAGGAAGGGCCGGAGACGCGTTACGCATCGATCCAACCCAAGAAAGGGCGGTGTCAGCAACAACAACAGCTGAGCGGCCGGTAAGAGTGAGGCGTGCCCTTCATGGTGCTAGTGTACGGCCCGCTTGGGGGATGCTGCAACTACACAGCCGTTGCACCACTGTCTACATCGGGCGAGGTTTGTGGAACTGGTCGCGGAACGCCAGAATGGCTCCAGTAGATTGCCCGGAGAGTTCCCGCCGTGCTCTGCCGCTCGCGTTTTGAGCCCGAAGGAGTAGTCGTATGTTCGCATTCCGCCAACGGCTGATTGCGCGTCTCGCAGTCGCCGCCAGCATCCTCGGCGCAAGCGCGAACATGCACGCGCAGGCCAGCAAGAGCGCAACCGAATATCCGGACTCGCGGGTTGATATATACGGTGGATACGGCTACTTTCACCCGATAAACAGCGGCGTCGGGCTCAAACAGTACTTCGATGTAAGCAACGCCAACGGGACGATCAGTGTCACCGGCTACTTCAATCGTTATATTGGCGTCGCGACGGAGGCTGGCTACTTCTCCGGCACGCGGGAGCACGCGGTCTACAACCCCAAATGCGTGGGGGAAGGCTGCTCGCAGCTCGTCTACACCGCAGAGGCCGGTCCCGTATTCCGTGTTCCGTTCGGAGCCTGGATTCCATTTCTGCATGCTCTTGGCGGCGGCGTCCGCAACAACGGTCCCGTCGATCAGCCGCTGACATGGGGTTGGGGCGTGACGGGCGGTGGCGGGCTCGACTACACGGTGCCGTTCTTTCATAAGCATGTCGCAGTGCGCATCATCCAGGCGGACTGGCAATATTCACAGGTCGTCTATGGTCCTCTTGTTCTCCCTGAGGCGGTGAAGGGCGGCTTCGGTGAGATCTCTGCGATGAAGCTCTCCGGCGGAGTCGTGGTGAAACTGGGCGAGATCACTCCGGCGAAGGTCCTTGATATAGGCTGCAAGGCCGAGCCCGCAACTGGCTACCCGGGCGATGTCATCACGGTCACGGCTGCGTCGGTCAACTTCGATTCGAAAAAGCCGGCCGCTTACACGTGGAAGACCAACGGCGGCAAGCTGAAGCCCGACCAGGCACAGGCAACCATCGACACGACCGGACTTGCTCCGGGTGAGTATGAAGTGAGCGCCCACGTCGTTCAGGGCATGAAGGCGCGGCAGCAGGCCTCGTGCATGACGCCGTTCACCATCAAGCCGTTTGAACCGCCGACACTCACCTGCTCTGCGAATCCTTCGAGCGCAACGGCAGGCACGGTCATCGACATCAGCACCACAGGCACAAGCCCGCAAAATCGCCCACTTACGTACTCCTACACATCAAGTGCGGGCCAGATTACCGCGACCGGGCCGACGGCGAAGCTCTCGACCGCAGGGCTCACCGCTACCACGATCACTGTCACCTGCAACGTCGTCGACGACCTTGGCCAGAGTGCGCAAGCGAACACCCAGGTCACGCTGACCGTTCCGCCGACACCGATCGTTGCGGAGCCGCAGGATCTCTGCCACATCAGCTTTGAGCGCGACCATCGCCGCCCGGCGCGCGTCGATAACGAGGCGAAGGGCTGCCTCGACGACATCGCACTCACCATGCAGCAACAAGCAGGCGCGATGCTCGTAGTGGTCGGAAACTCCTCCGCGAACGAGCATCCGGAGGCCGCCGCAGAGCGCGCCCTCAACGCACGACAGTACCTCGTGCAGGAGAAAGGTATCGACAGTTCGCGCATCGAGCTACGCGTAGGTTCGATGCCGGGGCGGTTTGTCAGCAATACCCTGGTGCCCCCGGGAGCGCACTTCGATGGCTCCAGCTCGCACACGTTTGACGAGAACTCTATCGTCCGTCACGGTCAGGCATATGGGGTTCCCGGAAGCAGGGCGCCATCGGGTTCGCATTACCAACCGCGCAGAAGTAAGCCTTCGCACAGCAAGACTCCCGCGCCGCCGCAGGGACCGACAGCAAACCAGTCGACACCAGGCGCCACACCCGCTCCAACGACCACAAAGCCCAACCCGCACGCGAAGCCGTCACCTGCAACCCGCATGCCAGTTCAGCCTACGCAAGGAAAGCGTGCAATCGCCAAGCCGTCGCCTGCGACTCCGATGCAAGCCACCGGCAACAAGCCTTCGCCCGCAACTCCGACGCCTCAACCCGCGAAGAAGAGTTAGTGGCTGCTCAAAAGCGGCTCGCTGGACTCCGTGATATCGCGGCTTTCTGTTAGACTTGTCTAGTCGAAGGCGGGATCAACCCGCGGGCGCTGACTCTCGTCGCGTGATTCTTCGACAGAACTCACTCAGGTTCGGGGCGTAGCGCAGTCTGGTAGCGCACCTGCTTCGGGAGCAGGGGGTCGTTGGTTCGAATCCAATCGCCCCGACCATTAAATCAGTCACTTTACGCATTCGTGCCTTCGCTCAACAACCTACCTGTAGCGAGGACTGTAGCGGGTGCGCTCTTTCTCTGCTCTGCAAACTGCCTAACCCCGCATTTCCTTTTCTTCGGACACAAGAATTTGGCTGGCATACAGTCTACGCTGGGCAACTCTCTGAGGATTTGAGGTGCCCTCCCTGCCAAAACCTCCGCCCTCTCGGGTCGTTCTCTCGCGCGCGCGTGGATCGCGGCAAACTTTGCGGCCCCCCTGTCCGCGCTCTTTTTGGCGACCGCAAAACCCCCTCACATACTCTCCTCTCCGGCCGACAACGGCATTTCCTCGCAACGGCCACTGACGAAGGGTTCGCCCCGGTTCGCTACACCTCCAAAGTTCTGAACCGTATACGTAGGGCCGACCGTTCTTCCGTCTTGACAGACCGCGGTAAGGCTTATGCGCGGATAATCTGCACGCCCATATCGCGAAATGGAGCAACCATCGCATCTGTCGCGCTGGTGTCGGTGACAATCGCGTGCAGACTGCACGTCTGGCAAATTCGCCAATTCGCCACCTTACCGAACTTTGTGTGGTCGACGACCGCGATGTGCCGACGGGCATGTTCCACCATGCTCCGCGCGAGTTCCCCTTCGTCCTGATCGAACGAACTTGCTCCCCAATCGGGATCGAGTCCATCGGCACCGATGAATAGCGTGTGGATCAGCATATTGTCAAGGCTGCGAATCGCATGCGGACCTACCAATGAGAACCATTCTCCGTGGAGTGTCCCACCAGTGACGAAGACGTTGATGTCTTTGCGCTTGGAAAGTTCCATCACTACATTCGCTGTGTTGGTCACAACAGTGAGGTTGTAGTTCAGCGGCAATGCGCGCACCACGGCTGCCGCTGTCGTTCCTGGCGTGACGGCAATCGTTTCGTCGTGCTCGATGAGCGCGGCGGCAGCGTAACCGATGCGTCTCTTTTCATCGGCCTGCCGCTCTACCTGCATGACGAACGATCGGTCCCGGCGAAACGGCTCGTAGAACAGCGGTTGAATCGGCACGGCTCCGCCGTGAGTGCGGTGAAGGAGGCCATTGCGTTCCAATGCATCCAGATCTCTGCGGATCGTGACGACGGTCACTTGCAGTTGCTCGCTTAGAGCATCAACCGAAACAGATCCGACCTGGTGAAGGATGTTCAGAATCGCTTGATAGCGGATCTCCTGCTTGCCTTTCGCTTCCGGTTCCGGTTTGTCCCTCAAACTCCCACCTTTGCGCTTCGGCACTCGCTGTTTACTCCTCCCTGATTCACCGGTGAACGTTATCCCAGAGCGTACTTCAGAGCGTTCGCAAAAATGGCTTGCACGCTACGTAGAAAACATATTATGCTCGTTTTTTAGCATAAACAAACATATGTTTTGTTTCTTTGGCATTGCTTCGAAACGATAATCGGGAGACAGCCGTGTTCGAAACTCACGCTGCCAGCGCCTACTTCGCACATGCGATAGAACGTTTGAAGGACCTCGAGCGAACAGAACTTCCGAATATCCACGGAGCGGCCAAGGTGTGCGCCGAAAGCATCGGCCAAGGCGGCCTGGTGTTCCTCTTCGGCAGCGGACATTCGCGGTTTCTCTGTGACGAAATGGCTCCTCGGCAGGGTTGTTTTGTTGGTTTCGTTCCCATGGCGCATACGGGGCTTTCGACGTACGCTGACGTCGTGGGGCCGAACGGGTTGCGGCCAATGTTGTTTCTTGAGAGATACGAAGGCTACTCCGAGCGCATTCTCGAGGGTTATCGCTTTGGACCACACGACGCCATCATTGTGATCTCGACGAGTGGCATAAGACCTGTCGTCGTAGAGATGGCTCAGAACTCCAGGCGTCGCGGACTCCCGGTGATAGCAATTGTTTCTGTTGAGCATTGTCGCAACGCAACGCCTGCGCACTCCTCGGGACAGAAGCTGATCGACGTGGCGGACATCGTGATCGACAACCGATGCCCGCCGGGCGATTGCATTGTCGAACTTGAGGGATTGGATTGGCGTACCGGCCCACTTTCGACTGTGTCGGGAGCGATGATCATCAACATGCTGCGCTGCGAGACGGCGCAGCTCCTGCTTCGCGCCGGGTACAAGCCGACGATGTTGCCGAGTCATCAGTTCACGAGTAATCAGAGAACAGAAGAGCAATCGGAACGCTACTACACGGAGTACCGCAGATCTCTCGCGCGTCTGTACTCCGCGTAATTCTGCCGAACTGACGGAGCCGCCGGAATCAGCGAGAGGCCTGGGCACCCTTGTTGCTAATGACGTAGGTTTTGTCCTGATGGCGAAATCCGCGTAGTTCCGCTTTAGGATCGAACTGGGCGAGGCGGGATTCGACACTCAGATCATCCAGTGAGACATTGACTCCGAAAAGAGTGTCGAGCACCATATCAGCGAACGCGCCACCTGCGATGCAGCACCATTCATTGATATAAGGGGGATCGTTCGGACACTTGAACGCGCCCCCTTTCAGCGGGGGCCACACGTCTTCGACAAAGTGCGCTTGTCCAATCGGACCCTGGTTCCCTGCTTTTGCCACTTCACGCAGCCAGTCTGCAACCTGTTCCGCCGGCATGCCCAGCCGGTACAGCGCCTTTGCAGACATGGGCGGCCACGACGCGTACGCTCCGATACAACTATGGTCCGGCCTGATGTTCCAAGTCGCATCGGAATCACCGGTTGAAAGCGCACGCATCCATTTGCCTGTGCGGAGCTCTGTCCAGAAGAAGTGCCTCATCTCAGTCTTCTGGGTCGGAGTCAGATCGGCGGCCATGCTGTCCGCGACGGCGAGGAAGTCATAGCAGTGACGGACTTCATTGAACGTTCCGTCGAGTTGCCCCGCGCGCCACCAACCGTTGCCTTCGACATAAAGCTCACGATTGATGCGTTCTGCCAACTGCTTGCTCTTCGCGCGGAGTTCGTTCGCGCGTGTGCTGTCTCCGCGGCGATCAAGCAGGTCGGCCACAAAGCGCATGCTGGAGACGTTGCCCGCGTTCATCCCTGCAACTTCATGCAGATATGTGCTCACTACTTCGAGGAGGTTTTCGATGTTGCCGTAGTCAGCGAGTCCTCGATTGGTGTGTATCAGCTTTTCCCAATAGAGTGCGTGGTCGGTCAGATGATCGAGTACGGCTTTTCCATTTACCGAGTTTTTCAGCCAGTCGAAGTCGCCCGTGGCGCGCAAGTAATCGCGCGCGCAGCTGACGATGGCCGTGTCATTGATGGCGTACCAGGGACCGACGGCTGTGCCGCTGACGTAATCCGTAGCGAGATGCTGGTGCATGTCCTGCGCGAACCAGACCTCAACGATATTGCGCAACGCCGCTGGATCCAGCAGCGCGAGACTCAAACCAGTGAGCGACGTGTCCCAGGGGAACGAGAGCGTAGGGAGTGTGTGGCCACCTAGCGTGAGATAGGCAGCGCCGTATTTGGAGTCCGGTGAATGACGGCGCGCGCTGATGAGGTTGCGAATGCCTGCGAAGTAGAGGTTCCACAACGTCTCGTCGTCCGTATGCAGAGTGGGCAGATGACCGGAGAAGTAGGAGTTGCCCGGCGTGAACAACGCACTGAGCATGCCGGCATAGAACTCTTCGTTCGCCTTCTCGGCCTCTGCGAAGTTGGCTTGAAGATGGTCGTGAATTCGATTCGCCTCTTCAGGTGTATCGGCGATGGCATTTACGTACTGAAAGCGTCGCGTCTCGCCAGGAGCAAGGGCGATCTCATGCTGAAGGATGTGCCCTCCCTGGAGCCC
>CAWHBA010000018.1:0-96717 GCA_963827415.1 uncultured Acidobacteriaceae bacterium | reverse complement strand
ACATCATCATGGAAGGCTCCGGCACTCTCCTCATCGAAGACACCCCCTTCCCCTTCATCGAAGGCGACGTCCTCTTCGTCCCCGCCGGCAGACACCACCGCTTCGTCGACTTCACCCCCGACCTCATCACCTGGGCCATCTTCTGGGGGCCACCCGGTGGAGAATAGTCCCCGACCTAAGCTTCGCCTCTCCGCCACTCCCAACAAGGCCGCCTGACCCTCGGCTCCACTCCTTCAGGTCCTCGCGTCCGAAAATCGAAACGCACCGAAGCGATATCCACACAAAACTGCGTTTTCAACATTTCTTAGTTGTCCACTACTGAATGTTCCACGGGGAACACTCCTGTTCCACGCCTCATCGCGACAGCTTCGAACTACATGGACCGCGCGCGGGCCGATTCTACGATCTTATGAATCATGTCCGTATAGGAGTAGCCGGCCTTCTTGGCTGCCATCGCGAATTCGGCAGCGCTCGCGAGCCATGGGTTTGGGTTTGCTTCGATGACGTAGACCTCGCCTTTCTTGTTCAAGCGCATATCAATGCGCCCGTAGTCGCGCAGCTTGAGAGCGCGATAGGCGGCAAGCGCGGTGTCCTGAAGTTTTTTGGCGGTGTCCTCATCGAGATTGTCGACCGGCGCAGATTTGGTCACCTTGTAGGCCTCGGATTCATGATCGAACTTAACGTCCTGGCCGGCGATTCGCGGCGTCCCTTTGGGAAGTTTGGAGAGGTCGAGTTCTATAAGCGGAAGCACCTCGGGGTCATTATCTCCAAGAATAGCCGCGTAGATTTCGCGCCCCTCGATGTACTCCTCGATGAGCGCTGGACTGTCGAACTCCTCGTGGATGTAATGGATGCGCTCCATCAGCTCTTTCACGCTACCGACAACGGACCCATTGTCGATCCCGATGGATCCGTCTTCGGAAACAGGCTTCACAATCAGCGGAAACTCAATATCGTGCGAGTGATCGGTGAGGCCTTTATACGAGGTCGCAAAGTCCGGGGTCTTTATCTTGTGAAAGTCGAAGATTTTTTTTGCGATCGACTTGTCCTGGGCAAGATAGAGCCCCTGCGGTCCTCCACCGGTGTAAGGAAGCTGCAGCAGCTCCAGGTAGGCAGCGATGTTCTTGTCCATCGTGTCGTGGCCGGCATAGGACTCTGTGAGATTGAAGACGAGGTCCGCACCACACCTTGCGAGCGCAAGCAGAGATTGGTTCTTGCCGTCGAGCACGTGATACGAAGGCTCGTGCCCCAGCTTTGTCAGGGACTCGAAGATCTCTTCGCGGTCGTACAACGGATGTTTCTTCTTCCGGCGCGTGCCCTTCTTGCCGCGCGGCGTCTTCACCGGTGCCGGCTCCGGCTCCGGCGGCCCATCTTCCCAGCATTCGTGCAATATCGTAATTTTCAGGTTCGCCATAATGCCTCTGCGCTTTTTCCGTATCGCCCACATCTGCGTCAACCGCAGATGAGAATCACCAACTCAAGACGAAATGAACTTCCCCCGAGTGATGTAGTTCATCGCCAGCGCGGTCGCGTATACAGTCAGTTCGGTCAGATGTTCTCTTTCACATTTCATATCCGCACGCAGACCGAGGTCGCTGACTTTTGCTTCGATGGATTCCACTAGCTTCTTAACCAGCGGACGTTGAACACCGGTCCAATAATTCACCTTGTCAATCAGAACCTTGCGATTCTCCCGAAGAAGATCGACAGCCGGACGAACATTTTTCCTGCGGTGCTTCGATACGTCGAAGATGTCGCGCAGATCGGCATCGAGCGGAAGCTCGCCGGGACTGAGCTGCTGCTCCAGCGCGCGTTGATAGAACTCGCCCACCGTCACATCCATTTCGTCGACGGTAATATCCGTGTCCCCGTGTGCAACCACAGGGTCGACGCCGCCGAACTTGCGGCCAATACGATCCATGTACAGCAGCTTCTTCATCGCGCCCCAACCTTTGTACCGCTGCCGCCAGTTGGAACGTGGTGTCATCCATACCGCGAAGGTCTCAGCAAAATCTTCATCGGGATGCTTTTGCGCGTACCAGCCCTCCATGTGCCGTACGAACTGGCGAGAAAACGGAACCGGTTTGTAGCTGTCCCGGTAAGGCCGGCGGAACGGTCCGAACAGGTTGCGCCATTCTTCCGTTTTGAACAGCACGTAGGCGTAATTGAAAGCGTGGCCGGCCTCGTGGCGCATGTACATCATGATCTGCCGCGAGTCTTCAATGTCGTTCATCGCGGATTCAAGGCGCTGCAGTTTCGGATCGGCCAGGTAGAAGGGGATTCCGATGACGGGCTCCATGTTCGGGCAGCCCCACTCATCGCTGAGATAGCACATCGGGCGGAACCTCTTGAGCCCTTTGGCGTCCAGTTCCTTGTAAAGTTGCTGGACAAAGCGTTCCAGCGGAGAGCCTTCCAGCTTCAGCCCGAGTTGCTGAATCGGCTTGGAAAGAATCTCCTGGACCTCTGCCGGCGCTTTTTCGAAATTGGCCACAGATGGTCGAAGCCTAGCACAGGCAAGTCGGAATTCGACTTAACACCGCGTGCCGGGTGCCCCATCGGTACTGGCGGGTTCATCGTCGTGACAGGTACGCACGAAGCCGCACGAACCGAAAGGGCACGGAATCACGGGCCCCGACGCCACCTTACGCTCCGGCTCTCGCGAAGAGTTCTCCACCCTGCAAGCCGCCCGCGAAGCCTACGAGCGCGACTACATCTTGAAAGAACTCGATCGCACTCACGGCAACATAAGCCGCGCCGCCGAAGCCCTCGGCCTCGAACGCTCCCACCTCTACCGCAAAATGAAAACCCTCGGCATCCACTTAGGTGAGTGATTTATTCGAGGACACTACGCGGCGATGCGTGATTAGGTAGTATCCCCTCAGGACAAGTGAGCTGTTACGATGCCGGAATGGCCCAAAACCGGAAAGTTTTGGATGCCCTTCTAGTCAAAGTTGATAGGGCCTATAAGCACATCATCGAGTTGAATGCTGAGACTCTCCGCTTCCTTGGAGAGGGTGGCCCCTACAACACCACCTTCGAGGATGATCCGAATACCCTTCAGCGTACTTATTATCTTCGGGTCCGCAAGGAGACGCCGCCTCAATTCTCTGCGATGATCGGCGATATCGCGCAGAACCTCCGAAGCTCTTTGGATCATCTTGCCTGGCACTTGGTAAAGTCCAGCCCCATCACACCCAAGGCCGAAGACAGAAATATTTATTTCCCTATCTTCAAGACGGCCCAGGAATACCAAGCCGAAAAGATGAGGAAGATAAGCGGCATGACGGCTGCCGCAATACAGGCCATTGATCGTATCGAGCCTTACTACCGGCCCACTGTGGACCCTAGCAGCGGAATCGGAAATGGAGCCCATCTGTACATCCTCCACGAGATCAATAAACTCGATAAGCATCGCCTCCTCGTCCCTATTTGGGGAAGTATGGTCTCCCATACAATTCCGCGAAGCAAACTCGCGGAATTGCCCGAAGGATTGCGTGCAACACTCGGAGACGGTGAAATCTTTCTCGCGGCCAATGCGGTCACTCCCGGCCCCCTGAAAGAAGGCAGCAAATTGTGTAGTCTGCCTATCTCGGAGGTGAACGATGATATGAAGTTTAATTTTCAAATAACCTTCGGAGAGCCAGCTTGGATTCGTGGCAAGGAAGTTCACACCACGCTTGCAGTAATGCACAAGCGGGTCCGAGACATAATGATCAGTTTCGACAATCAGGGTCTGCTTTGACACGTCCGCCGGGTGCCCCATTCAGACCGGCGGCTTCGCCGGGATAGGTGGGGTTGAAGGACGCCCGACCCTGCGGACGATGCGAAAATCCCCACATGCGCATCGATCTCAAATCCGCCGGGTGCCCCGTTCATCGCGCGCGATGAGCGGGATGGAACAATGGCCGGATGACAAGTTGTAGCTTCCAGGCTACAATTACTCAGTGGTAGAAATCCGCGAAACGGAGACCTTCTCTCGCTGGCCTGACAGCTCTCCGCGATGCACAAGCCAAAGCCAAAATTGCCGCTCGCGTCCATCGTCTCGTCTTCGGTAATCCCGGCGACGTGAAGCCCGTCGGTGAAGGCGTCAGCGAACTTCGCATTCACTACGGGCCCGGTTATCGCGTGTACTTTGTCCAACGCGGAACCGTTCTCATCGTGCTTCTCTGCGGTGGGGACAAGAAGACACAGCTGAAGGACATCGAAATCGCGAAACAGCTCGCCAAGGAGGTCGAATGAGCGCCGCTAAAGTGAAAACCAAACCCTTCGATCCCGCCGAATACCTCGACACCCCGAAGGCCATGGCGGCCTACCTCACCGATGCCCTCGAAACCGGCGATCCCGCCTTCGTCGCCGACGCACTCGGCGTTATCGCCCGCGCTCGCGGCATGTCCGAGATCGCCCGCGAAGCGGGAGTCTCAAGAGAAAGCCTCTACCGCTCTCTCAGCACCGATGGCAACCCCGAGTTCGCCACCGTCATGCGCGTCGCCCATGCCCTCGGCCTCCGTCTCTCCGTTACTCCCAATAAAGCCGCCTGACCCTTGGCATCCGTGGCGATGCAACAACCCCGAAGGGCACGGCTTCAGCCGTGCCGCAAACGCCCGCTCACTCCGCGACCTTGAAATCCAAAATCGCCACCGTGGTCACTGCGATCGGTTTGCCGTTATCCAGCAGAGGGCTGTAACGCCACCGCTGCACCGCCTCAGTCGCTGCATCGCGCAGCACCGGTGGGCCACTCACGGCACGCGCAGAAACCACCTTGCCCTCGGGGTTCACAACAGCCTGCACCGTCACCTGGCCTTCCACGTGGGCCGCCGATGCCTCGGCAGGGTACGTTGGCGCTGGGCTGAAGATCACATTCGCAGCCGTCATCCCCGCCGACCCCTGGTGCACAATGGATCGCGTCTTCGCCGATGACGGCGCGGCACTCCTCGGTTCTCTGGAATCAAGCGGCTCACTCGGCCATGCCGTAACCTCCTGCTTCACCACGGTGACCGGCACTCCAGAACTCGTCTCCGCAGTGGACGGCCGCGGTGCGGAACCGGACGCCACCGGCTGCGTGGCGGTCCCACCCTCGTTTGCAACAGAAGCTGTCTTCGACGTTTTGGCAGCGCTCGTCTGTGGAGCTACAGCTGTCGCAACAGAGCCAACCGTCTTCGGCTTATTCGAAAAAGTGTCCACTGCACGCTTCACAATGTGCGTCGGCGCGATGTGCGTCCCCGCGGCAGAAACGACACGATGAAATGCTGCACCCAGGCCAAGACCCAGCAGGATGCAAATCATGCCAACGATCCAGACCGAGCGACTCTTCCACCGCGGAGCTTCCGACTCTATCTGCGCGGCAAACAATCCTGACGTAAGGAACGGTGGCAGCACTACATCGTCTGCCCAACGATTGCGTGCCTCAACGCGATCGGCCTCGGCAACAGCGACCGCGGGTTCGTCGCTCCTCAGGTCAAGTTTCATCGCACGTGTTGCGGGCGGCGTCCCCCTCGTGTACAGCATCGGCTCCGAATTCACCAGCGCCGGACGAACCGGCCCGGAGACCCTATGCTCAGGTTCGACCGGGATCTTTGCCTCTGGTTCTGGCTCGGAAGGAAACGTCGAACGACGTGACTGCAGCAGAAAACGGAGCAGCTCACGCAGGTCTGCCTCCTGCGAGTCGCTCTGTAAATCGTGCTCTGTCCCACCGGCGGCGACCACCAGGATGCCGAGAAGGTCCTCATAGCCGATCCCCTCGCGCTCCTGGTACAACGTTGCCCGCATAAGCGACGCAACATCCGCACGGAACCGGGTATCGGTACCGATACGGTCCAATAGCTGCGGAATCGCATCCCGCGACGGGACCGCCAACCCTTCCTTTAGCAGGAATTCCCGTATGTCCTGCACATGCGCCGGATAGCGGCCCGATATTTCGGTGAGCTGAGAAGCCAGAAACACTCCCGGTCCAACCTTCTTTCGCCGCCCGACAGACGGCCTGGGATCTCCCTGTCGCTCAGCAGGGCTCTGATGTTAAGACGCCTCAAGAGTCCCGATGTCATGCTGAAATGCCGGGTGCCGCCTCCGTGCCGGCAGCTTCATCGCCTCCTCGCGTCCGGAAATCGAAACGCACCGAAGCGAAATCCACAGAAAACTGCGTTTTCAACATTTCTTAGCGACATACAAATGAATGTTCCACGGGGAACACTTCTGTTCCACGCATGTGGAACGCCGTCACACCCGACAAGGCCACCTTGTGAAAACCGATTTGTTGCGATTCAACGGCACCGTCGAACGCGATCCCGCCATCGATGCGTGGATGAAAAAGCACCGAGGCGAATTGGGAGCCATCGCGTCCGAGTGGTTTGAGGTGATGCGAAAATGCGGCGACGAAGTCCGGGAGACATTGCACGACGGCTGTCCGGTTGCATGTCTGGGCGATGCGCCCTTCGGCTACGTCAATGCATTCGCCTCGCACGTGAATGTGGGGTTCTTTCACGGCGCAGCGCTGCGGGATCCGGCCCGCTTGTTGCAAGGCAGCGGAAAATTCATGCGCCATGTGAAGCTGAGACCCGGAACGCCCACGGACACCGCATCGCTCCGCAGGCTCATCGAGACGGCCTACTCGGACATCAAGGCGCGCGTCGAAAACGGCTAGTTCGGGAGTGACAACCCGATTCCTGTCAATAGAATCGGACCATGCTCGCATTGATTGCGATTGTGGTCACCCTGGCGGCCGTCTTCGGTCTGATCAGTGCACGCTGGTTGCGACTCCCCACGTCCATCGGAACCATGCTGCTGACCGTCCTGCTCTCGGCGGGTCTCGTCATCACCGGCAACGCTTTCCCCGGCGCTCACGACTGGGCAATCCATTCTCTCCTCAGGATCGATTACGAGCGCTTCATCCTCCACGGTCTTCTGTCGCTGTTGCTGTTCGCAGGCGCCTTCCTCCTCGACCTGAAATACCTGGCGCGCCAGAAACTTGCCGTCGGGCTGCTCGCAGGACTGGGGACCATCTTGTCCGCGGCCATCGTTGGCCTGGGGATGTACTTCGCAGCACCGCTCCTCGGCTTTCACCCGCCGCTTCTCGAAGCTCTGTTATTCGGCACTCTCATCTCGCCCACCGATCCCATTGCCGTCCTGGAAATGCTGCGTCGTGTCGCCGCGCCGCGTTATCTCCAGGCACAGCTCGCCGGTGAGAGCCTCTTCAACGACGGCGTCGGCGCCGTCCTGTTCCTCACACTCCTCGGAATCGCAGAGCAGAATCAGCTTCCCTCCATCGGCCATGTCACCTGGGTGCTTCTGCTCGATGCAGGCGGAGGCCTGCTGCTCGGTGTCGTGCTCGCCTTGCTCGTCTCGCGCATGATGCGCACCGTCTGCGGCTACCACATCGACATTCTCCTCACACTCTCTCTCGCGCTCGGCGGCTATGCCATCGCCGACAACCTGCACCTCTCAGCTCCGCTCGAAGCGGTCGCAGCCGGTCTTGCGCTTCGCTGGAGCAACAGCCGCCATCCCGTAAACGTCCCGCACGATGAAATCGAACACTTCTGGACCGCCGTCGACGAGATCCAGAACTCTGTACTCTTCGTCCTGATGGGCTGCGAATTTCTCGCCGTGCCCTTCACGGGCGCAGCACTCCTCATCGGCGCTCTCGCGATTGCGCTAGTAAACGCTGCCCGCTTTATCGCAACAGGAGCAGTCCTCTCGCTTATCCGCCTTTTCCAGCGAGGCCATCGCAGTTCGCTGATGGTGCTCGTCTGGGGAGGTCTGCGTGGCGGCCTTTCCATCGCCCTCGCGCTCAGCGTTCCGGACCGCCTCGGCCGCAACTGGATCCTGGCGGCCACCTACATCGTCGTCGTGTTTTCCATCCTTATCCAGGGTGGAACCATGGATCTCTTCCTCAAGAGATTCCGCCTCGCCGACTGAATTGCTGGCGCCAATTCCCTACCACTGCTCTTCGAGACAGTGGACAGCGCAGCGTCGGTCGAGTAAGAAGGAACAGTCGCAATGAGCACGACCCTCGCAGAACCAACGAGCACACCCGCTGCCAGATCCGTATGGCCGCGCTACCCGAGCCTGTACGAGATCAACACCTGGGTCTGGCTCTCTGACCTCTCCGAGAGGTACGGCAAGTCGATTGACCTTTCCGCCGTCCCATCACTGGAGTGGGAGGCTATCGCCGCGTATGGATTCGACGCCATCTGGCTGATGGGGGTGTGGGAGCGCAGCCCTGCAGGCATCGCAATTGCCAACGAGAACCCAGGCTTGCTCGAGGACTTCCACCGCGCTCTTCCCGACTTCCGCCCCGAAGACAACATTGGCTCCGCATACGCCATACGCCGCTACGTCGTCGACCAACACCTCGGAGGTCCGAAAGCTCTCGCGATTGCGCGCAACGAGCTCTCGAAGCGGGGCATGAATCTGGTGCTGGACTTCGTACCCAATCACGTCGCTCCCGATCATCCCTGGGTCAGCGAACACACCGAGTACCTCCTCAGTGGAACCGACGACGAGGCGCGCAACAACCCGGGTGCCTTCATCGCCGTCAACGGAGTCGCCTGCGCCTGCGGACGCGACCCCTACTTCGCGCCGTGGCCCGACGTCCTGCAACTCAACGCCTTTAACCCGCAGCTTCGCCAAGCTATGATCGAAACCCTCTCCAGCATCGCCGAGCAGTGCGATGGCGTTCGCTGCGACATGACGATGCTCGTACTGAATTCCGTCTTTGAGCGCACATGGAGCAATCTCGCCGGTCCGCCTCCAGCGACCGAATTCTGGACCGACGTCATCACCGCCACCAGAAACCGCCATCCCGGCTTCCTGTTCATCGCCGAGGCCTACTGGGATCTCGAGTGGCAAGTGCAGCAACTCGGCTTCGACTTCTGCTACGACAAGAAGCTCTATGACCGCCTCGAACACGGCCCCGCCGAGAGCGTACGCCTGCACCTTTGCGCCGACATGGCGTACCAGAACAAGCTGCTCCGCTTCATCGAGAATCATGACGAACCACGCGCTGCCGCAAGCTTCTCACCCGCCAAAGAACGAGCCGTTGCCGTAACGACGTTCACTCTTCCCGGAGCAAGGCTCTTCCACGAGGGCCAGCTCGAAGGCCGCAAGGTCAGAGTGCCGGTCTTCCTCGGCCGCCGCCCGCATGAGCCCATCGATCAGCCGCTGCACGAGTTCTACGCAAAGCTTCTGGCTGCGGCGAATCAATCACTCTTCCACGACGGAGAGTGGAGCCTGTGTGAGCGCACCGGGTGGCCCGACAATGCGAGTTTCCAGAATCTCGTCGCGTGGAGTTGGCAGAAGAACGAGGACCGCTGCGTAATCGCGGTCAATCTCAGCGACTCTCCGCTGCAGGCGTACGTTCGCATCGCATGGGCGGCAGGCGCAACGTGGGATCTCGCGGAGGCGCTTTCGGACGTTACGTACACACGTGACGGCGATGACATGGCCTCGCGAGGACTTTATGTGGAACTCGCGCCCTGGGCGTCTCACTTCTTCCGGTTTGTGCGAGCCGGGAAGTGAGATTCACGCCACAGTGATCGCCGCCACCTCGTAATCTCCCAGCGACGGAACCGTGAACCGTACAAGCTGATCGCGGAAGACGAACGCAGGCTTCTGCCCTGACCTTAATAGCTCCACCGATCTCACGCGCATTCCACTCGGCAGCTTCATCGTTACTCGTTGCGGGCCGACGGGATTCTCCGATTGCACCCATCCGTGAAACGCATTCGGCGTGTTGTAGTTCAGCAGATGCACCGCATAGCCGGGTTCGGTCTCCCAGCAGAAGACCTCGACCAGCCCCGGCCCATCCACCTGAACCACGCGCTCATCATGGCTCACCCAGCGGATCGCATTGTGCAGCAGGCGCAGAAGATCGCTGTGTCCGGTGATCCAGTACGTCCGCTCAATATCTCCGGGGAACCACAGCGTGCGGCTCTTCCCTGACTCCCGCAGAGCTACCGCGGGCTCATCGGTATGCCGTTGCGTGGGATACGCCAGCTCCGGCGGATAACGCACAAATCCCGGCACCACTGTCGCGACCGGACTCTGCACGGGCTTCAGCGGTACGCGATTCTGCGCGCCTGCAATCCACGTCGTGTCGCTGAAGCCGTTAAGAATCTCGTGTGGCTTCTCGAGACGCGCGGAATATGCATTGCCGTTCGTTCCGACTGCAGCTCCGGCTTTGCTCACGCCCATCAGGTCCGCGAGGCCGAACTCCTCACGCGGCTTCAGGTTCTCGTCATAGAGACTCGTCTCGAAGCTCGCCATTAACGATCCGCCCGCACGCACGTACTCGCGCAGTTGCTGACATTGCGTATCGCTCAACATTGCAACGTTCGGCAGCAGCAGCGCCTTGTACTTTGCCAGCCGCTCCGGTTCCAGCCGATCCTCATGCACGAGGTCGAACGCAAATCGTCCTTGCAGCAGCGCGTGATAGAACCCATCCGTCGTCTCGCGCATATACGCTCGCGAACGCGCAGTCGCTGGCCCCGGATACAACAGTTGCGTGCTCTGCCCGATCACTACGCCAATGTTCGCAATCGATCTCCGCGTCGTGAGATGCGCATCGTGCTGTGCGGTCCATGGAAAATACTCTTCACCGACTGCCTGCCAACGACGATCTTCACCAAACCCGTTCTCGGCACCCACAAAGTGGAGATAGGGCCGCATGCCGCTTGCCACCGATTGATTCAGCCACATCTTCGTCTCAGCCGCGCTCTTTGAGACATTCCGCCAACCCGGCTGGCCCGTCGAATACGCAGCCGTCACATTCGCCGCAACCTTGCCGTCGAGCACCGCGTTGCAGACGCGCCCCTGCAGGCTGCATCCCCAGATGGCCGGCTCATCATAGGTTCGGCCCTGGTTGTCCGCCTGAAACCATGCGGTGGTCTTGCCTAACTGATCGAGATTCGGTCCGCCCCGAACATTGCCTCCCGAATTCGCGAAGAAGAAGCTGTCGGGCTTCTTCTCCTTCGCAATCGCGTCGTACCGCTGCCACAGTTGCAGCACACGATCCGTGAACACGCGCCAATATGCCGGCGAACCCGGCGGCGGAAGCTTGCTGCAAACTGCGCAGTAACACACTGGAAGATTGCCCAGCGGGGGCCAGCCGTTAGCATAAAAGCAATCCACGTCATACAGCGAGTTCACCTCGCGCATAATCGCCGGAACATAGTCATCCATGTAGCTCGTGAACATGCAGGTCTTGAACAGCCGCGGGTCTTCGCTGCTGTGCTGCACCGACCCATCCTGATTTCGCATCGCCCACTCGGGGTGTGCCTCCAGCGCATCACCCCAGTTCAGGTCCGGGCTCATGCGCGCGACCACGCGCATGCCGCGCTTCTTTGCTGCCGTCACGCACTCGCCGAAAAGATCGCGGTCCTTCAAAAACTTTCCGTGACGATGAAACTTCACCTTCGACGGATAGAACGCCAGAATCCCCGTGACGCTCACATACACAATGTCCGCCTTCACCGAATGCCAGTAGTCTGCCCACTGGTCCACGTTCATGACAGCGGGATCGTATTCCGTGAAGTTCGTCTGGCCTACGCGCCGAATCTTCTGCTGCCACGGCACACTCGCTGACTCGTTTGGCGGCAACCGTTGAGGAAGCGCAACAACCACGCCCGTTGATGAGGTTTCCGCTGCTGCTGCCGCCGCCACCGCGTTCAGGTCATTCAGCCCCACCGTCAGCGGTGCAACGCCTGCAGTCAATCCACTCTTGAGAAAATTGCGTCGGTTCAGCATGAAGCCTCCGGGCACTGGCCATCATACTTCCCCAAAACGGACCACCAATTCGCTGAGGCGATAGCATAGCTGCGTATGCCGCCCGATCCATCACAGACCATTCGCTTCATCGGCCGCGACGAAGTTGCGCGCCGCCTCACGTACGAACTTTGCATCCCCATCGTTCGCAATGCGATGATCGCGCTTTCGAGCGGCGAAACGAAGCAGCTTCTCCGCTCGTACATCGAGCTCTCCGAGGGACGAATCTTCGGCGTCATGCCGGGCGCGCTCGGCGCACATGCGCCCTTCGGCGCCAAGCTCATCTCCGTCTTCCGCAACAACGCCGCGCAGGGCAAGCAGTCGCACCAGGGTCTCGTTCTGCTCTTCGATCCCGAGTCCGGTGCTCCGGTCTGCGTCGTCCACGGAGGCGAGATCACCGCGATTCGCACCGCCGCCGCAAGTGCCGTAGCCACCGATGCTCTGGCACTCCCCAGCGCGCACCGGCTGGCGATCCTCGGCACCGGTGAGCAGGCCCTCACGCACCTCCGCGCCATCGCTACGATTCGCCATCTCGACAGCGCGGTCATTTGGGGACGCACGCTCGAGCGTGCCCAAGCTTTTGTCGCACAGCACCAACCCGAGTTCAGCTTCCCCGTGTCTTGCGTCGCAACCGCCGAAGAAGCCGTCGCGAACGCCGACATCCTCTGCACCGTAACTGGCGCGAGTAAGCCCATCCTGAAAGGTGCGTGGGTTCAACCTGGCGCTCATGTGAACCTCGTCGGCTCCAGTTATCGCGGGCCAACTGAAGTCGACAACGATCTGGTCGTCCGCTCGCGCTTCATCGCCGACAGCCGTGAAGGCATCCTGCGACAGGGCGGAGAGTTCCTCCACGCAAGGGAAGCCGGCCTTATCGGCGATGATCACATCGTCGCTGAGATCGGCGAGGTCCTTGCCGGCAAGATAGAGGGCCGCCGTTCGCCCGATGAGATCACCGTCTACAAATCCATCGGTCACGTCGTTCAGGATCTCGCGACCGCCTGGGCGCTCTATTCGCATCCCTAGAAGAGCGCGCGTCATCAAAAAGGTGGGAGTCACGAATGCCCCTCATCCGAAGCTGCGCCAACTGCGGCACCAAAAACCGCATCCCTGCCGCCCACCTCGCCGACACCGGGCGTTGCGGCAACTGCAAGCAACCACTCCTGGCCGTCAACGAACCCATTGCTGCTGACACCGCGCTCTTCGACGACATCATCAACAACGCCCATGTTCCCGTGCTCGTCGACTTCTGGGCGGCATGGTGCGGCCCCTGCCGCGTGGCCGCGCCGCACGTCGAGCGCGCCGCGCGCGAGATCGCGGGCAAGGGCATCGTCCTCAAAGTCGACACCGAGGCCAACCCGGAGCTCGCCGCGCGTTATAACGTGCGCGGTATCCCCAACTTCGCCGTCTTTTCGCAGGGCCGACTCGTGCAGCAGCAGGCCGGTGTTGTCGACGCCCAACAGATGCTTAAGTGGCTGCAAACCGCCGCCGCCCAATGAGCGCCAGGAATTCTTTCCGCTAGAGACGAGCTCCGCGCTTTATTATGGGTCCGCAAGAAATTGCTGTCCTCATCCGTCACTCTGCCACCCGGAGTCCTGCGTGCCCGTCTCGAAGCCTCTTCTCTTCGCTCTTTCGCTGACTCTGTCTGCGACCGTCGCCGCCGCCAGCCTCGCAGCACAGCAGCCAGCGCCCGTCACGCTCACCGACCAGCAGGACCACCAGAACATGATGGACCAGCTCGGCATCAAGGCCATGCGGCCCGGCCCAAGCGGCAACGAGAACGCGCCCAACCACGCAAACTACGACGAGTCGAAGGCCAACCCCTATCCCAACGTGCCGGACCCGCTCGTGATGAACGACGGCACCAAGGTCACGACCGCCGCGATGTGGAATGAGCAGCGCCGCCCGCAGCTCGTCGAGATGCTTTCGAAGTACGTCTACGGCTTCGTTCCGCCGAGCGTGCCGAAGGTTACGTGGACCGTCAACGCCGTCGACCACGAGATGATCGGCTTTACGCCGGTCGTCGCCACGGACCTGATCGGCACCGTCGACAACTCCGCCTATCCAGCGATCAGCGTACACATCCACATGACGCTCGTTACGCCGGTGAACGTGCATCGCCCCGTGCCCGTGCTCATCATGTTCGGGCGCGCCGGCTTCCCCAGCCCGCACGAGCCCTCGCAGGCGGAGTTCGACCGCATCAACGCTGCATGGAAGGCGCTGATGCTCCAGCAGGATTCTTCGCTCAAAGAGGTCTTCGCGAATCACCCCGCATGGGAACCCTTCAAGCCCACACCGTTTCAGTTCCCGCAGATGAATGCTGACGGCGACCCGCCGAACACCTGGCAGCTCGTCGCCGCTGGCTGGGGCTTCGCCATGCTCGACCCAACCAGTATCCAGGCTGACAACGGCGCAGGCATCACACGCGGCATCATCGGACTCGTCAACAAAGGGCAGCCGCGCAAGCCCGACGACTGGGGAGCGCTGCGCGCGTGGGCCTGGGGAGCGGGTCGCGCTCTCGACTATCTCGAAACCGATCCCGCCGTCGACGCGAAGCACGTGGGCATCGAAGGCGTCTCGCGCTATGGCAAGGCCACGCTCGTCACGATGGCCTTTGATCAGCGATTCGCCATGGCGCTCGTCGGTTCCTCCGGCAAAGGCGGAGCCACGCTGCTGCGCCGCAACTTCGGCGAGGCCGTCGAAAGCCTCACCACCGGTGAGTACTACTGGATGGCCGGAAACTTCATGAAGTACGGCGCCTCCGAGCCCAACGGCAACCCCGGCCAGATTCCCGTCGACTCCAACGAGCTCATCGCCCTCTGCGCGCCGCGCCTCACTTTTATCAGCTACGGCGTGCCCGCCAAGGGCGATGCGAAGTGGCTCGACCATGAGGGCAGTTGGATGGCCACCGTCGATGCCGGCCGCGTCTTCCGGCTGCTCGGTGCGCACGGCCTTGATGTCCCCGGCGACTACCGTACCGCCGTTATGCCGCCCGTTAATCAAGGACTGCTGGACGGCGAGCTCGCCTGGCGGCAGCACGACGGCGGACACACCGACGCGCCGAACATGAAGTACTTCATCCAGTGGGCCGACAAGTTCATCGACTACCATCCGGCGCAGTGATAACTCTCGTGTCGCCGCAGCGCAAGCCGCTGCTATCCTAGGGCCGCCATTCACAGCTCATCTCCGGAGGTCTCAAGTTGAGACTCGCCCGCCTCTCTTTGTTGCTCGGCTCCGCGCTTCTCGCAACTGCCATCCGTGCACAGTCGCCGTCGCTCGCGCCTGACCTCCTCGACTTCTACAAGAATCTCCACGCGCACCCAGAGCTCTCGCACTTCGAAGAGCACACCTCCGCGCTCCTCGCGGCCGAACTCCGCAAGGCGGGCTACACCGTTACCGAGCACATCGGCAAATACCCAGACGGCTCGCAGGCCTATGGTGTCGTCGCCATCCTCAAGAACGGTCCCGGTCCAACGCTGCTCGTCCGCGCCGACATGGACGCGCTGCCTATCGTCGAAGAGACTGGCGTCCCCTACGCCTCACACGTCCTCGTGCACAACAAGTCCGGGCAGGAGGTCGGCGTCATGCACGCCTGCGGACATGACGTGCACACCACCGTCCTCATCGGCACCGCGCGCGCGATGGCTGCTTCGAAAGACAAATGGCACGGCACGCTCATGCTGGTCGGCCAGCCCTCGGAGGAGACCATCGACGGCGCGAAAGCCATGATCGCCGATCATCTCTACGAGCGCTTCGGCAAACCCGATCTCGTCATCGGCCTGCACGACACCAACGAGCTGCCCGCAGGCCAGGTCGGTCTCCTCGCCGGCAACGCCATGGCCAGTTCCACCTCGATCGATATCGTCATCCACGGGATCGGCGGCCATGGCTCTGCTCCGCAGCTCGGCCGCGATCCCATCACCCTCGCCGCGCTCTATATCACGCAGATACAGACCATCGTCAGCCGCGAAGAGGACCCCCAGGATCCGACCGTCATCACTGTCGGCGACATCCACGGCGGCACCAAGCGCAACATCATCCCCGACGAAGTAAAGCTCGAACTCACCACGCGCTCCTTCACCGCCACCAGCCGTCAGCGCGTCATCGACGGCCTCAAGCGGATGGCCGCCGGCATCACCACGTCTGCCGGTCTGCCTCCGGAAAAAGCGGCGACCGTCACCGTGCTGGACAACGAGTACGCTCCTGTCCAGTACAACGATCCCGCTCTCACCGAACGCGAGCGCGCCGCCCTCGAGAAGGCTCTCGGCGCGGAAAACGTCATCACTACCTCGCATCCGGCCATGGGTAGCGAGGACGTCGGCATCTTCGGCCTCGACGGCAAGATTCCCTGTCGGCTACTTCCGACTTGGCGCCATGTATCCTGATCGGCTTTGCTGCCGCCAAAGCCCCGGCAAACTTCCTCCCGGCCCGCACACCAGCAGGTTCGAGCCCGACCCCGAACCCACACTCCGCACCGGCATCAGTGCCATGACCGCCGTTGCCACGGCGCTGCTCCAATAACCCGATGCGAATTCTTCTCCCCGGCGGCTCCGGACAAGTCGGCACCCTCCTCGCGCGTCATCTGCACACCAACGGCCACGAGGTCACCGTGCTCTCGCGCACACCGGAGACGCACGCCTTCCATCCGTGGCGCACACTCCGATGGGACGGCGTCACTCCCGGCCCATGGACCACCGAGATCGACCGCAGCGACGCAGTCATCCATCTCTCCGGCCGCTCCGTCGACTGCCGCTACAACCAGGCAAATCGTCAGGACATCTTCGACTCGCGCATCAAGCCCACGGTCTTGCTCGGCAAGGTCATCGCAGCCTCACCCACGCCGCCGCGCCTCTGGATGAACGCCAGCACCAGCACCTTCTATCGCCATGCACTCGATCGCCCGCAGGATGAGTTCACCGGCGAGCTCGGCGACCTGCCCTCCGAGCGCGGCACACGCGAACCCACCAATCTCCCCGAGACATGGTCCTTCTCCATCGACGTCGCCTCAAGCTGGGAGCGGGCCTTTCTCTCGATCCCCACACCGCGCACGCGCAAGGTTCGTCTGCGCTCTTCGATGGTCATGAGCCCAGATCCCGGCGGTGTCTTCTCCGTGCTCTCAGATCTCGCCCGCAAAGGCCTCGGCGGGTCGATTGGCTCCGGTCGCCAGTTTGTCTCGTGGATGCACGACCTCGACTACTGCCGCGCCACCGACCTGCTTCTCACCCAACCCGAGATCACCGAAGAAACCGGCGGCATCGTCAACATGACCGCACCCGAACCGCTTCCCAACCGCGACTTCATGCGCGCCTTACGTAAAGCGTGGCGCATGCCCATTGGCCTTCCTGCCACCGAGTGGATGATCGAGATCGGCACCTTCCTCATGCGCTCCGAAAGCGAACTCGTCCTCAAGAGCCGCCGCGTCGTCCCGACGCTTCTGCTCAAGCACGGCTTCGAGTTCAGCTTCCCCACATGGCCCGCAGCCGCGCGGGACCTCGTCGCACGCATGCGCGTAATCAGCTGAGCTTCAACGGCGGCTGCGCGCTCAGCGAATGCCAATCATCTTGTGGGTCTGCAGGCTCAGCCTCCACGCAGGATGGTCCTGGCAGAACTGAATCGCCGCCGCCAGCGAAGCTCTGCTGTCCGGGCCATCCATCGGCTGAATGAAGAAGTGTTTGAAGTCGAGCTTCAGATAGTCGTTCGGATCAGGACCCTGTGGATAGACGACCTTCAGTTCGTCTCCACGCGTTACCGCAAGCTGCGCTCCAACCTTCGGGCTCACACAAACCCAGTCGACACCCTCGGGCACAGGAATCGTCCCGTTAGTCTCCACCGCAATCCAGAAGTTCCGCTGATGCAGCGCCTCAATTAATTCCGCATCCAGTTGCAGCAGAGGCTCGCCTCCGGTGCAGACGACGAATCGCCGTCCGCTGTCGCTCTTCGGCCACTGCTGCGCAATCGCGTCTGCGAGCTCCTGCGCGGAGCTGAACTTGCCTCCACCATCGCCATCTGTGCCAACAAAGTCGGTGTCGCAGAACGTGCAGACTGCCTTCTCGCGATCCGCCTCGCGGCCGCTCCAAAGATTGCAGCCGCTGAAGCGGCAGAAGACAGCAGCGCGACCGGCGTTCATGCCCTCGCCCTGCAACGTGTAGAAGATCTCTTTGACTGCGTAGGTCATTTAAGCGTTCCGATACCTCACCGGGTCCGTCGCGGAGTTCTCCGCAAAGCCCTTCAGCCGCAGCAGGCATGCATCGCATGCACCGCAGGCTTCTCCTTCGTTGGACACGTCGTAGCAGGTGACCGTCATCCCATAATCCACACCGAGTTCCAACCCTGCGCGGATGATCTCGGCCTTCGTCATCGCAATCAGCGGTGTATGGATCTGGATCCGTCCGCCTTCGCTGCCGATCTTCGTTCCGAGGTTCGCCATCGCCTCAAAGGCATGGATGAACTCGGGACGGCAGTCGGGATAACCGCTGTAATCCAGCGCATTCACACCGATAAAGATGTCGGTCGCCTGCAGGCTTTCGGCCCAGGCGAGAGCCAGCGAAAGGAACACGATATTTCTCGCCGGCACGTACGTAACCGGGATGCCCTCGCCGATCTCCGCCAACGATCGATGCTTCGGAATCGCCGCAGCTCCCGTCAGCGCCGAGCCGCCGAATGTGCTCAGGTCGATCTTGAGAACGATGTGCCGCGCAACCTCGAGCGTCGCTGCAACTCGAGCGGCTGCCTGCAGTTCCGCCTTGTGCGTCTGTCCATAGTCGAAGCTGAGGGCGTAGACGGAGAATCCCTGGGACTTCGCAATCGCAACAACGGTCGAGGAGTCCAATCCTCCACTCAATAAAACTACGGCTCTGCGTTCAGGCATCTCTACAAGTTTACCTGCCGAATCCGCTTCACTTAAACTTGGAGGAGATGGAGACATAGAAACTGAGTCAGATGGAAATCTTCAAAGAGTTTCGCTTTGAGGCAGCGCATCGGCTGCCGAATGTTCCCGCCGGACACAGGTGCGCCCGCTTGCACGGCCATTCCTTCCGCGTCGAAGTTCATGTGAGCGGAGAGGTTGATGAAACCATCGGCTGGGTTCGCGACTTCGCCGACCTGAAGACGGCCTTCGAGTCCTCTCTACCAGCAGCTCGATCACTACTACCTGAACGAAATCCCCGGACTCGAGAATCCGACGAGCGAAGTGCTCGCGCGTTGGATCTGGGAGAGACTCGAGCCCACGCTTCCGGGGCTCAGCTGCGTCGTTGTGAAAGAGACCTGCACGAGCGGTGCGATCTACAGGGGTCCGCAAGGATAAGCAGCTCAAGCTGGCTTAGCGCGGGCGCTGGAACCTCACCGTTCCCTCATCCTCACCGGGCCCCACATACGTCATTCCGCAGCGCTCCATCACCTTGATCGACTCGGGCAAACTCGGATACGTCTGCGCACTCACAGTTCGTACGCTCTTCTGCGTCAGCAGCCACTCCACCAGCGCGCGAGCCGCCTCCGTCGCATACCCCTGCCGCTGGTAGCTCGGTATCGTCGAGTACCCGATCTCGGCATCGCCCTCCAGCTTCGGAAACGCACCCACTGCGCCAATCAGCACCGACCCACGCGCTTTCGGCAGCAGCACATACCTGTGCCATCCGCGCGTCTTCGGCTCGTCCACATACTGCTTCTCGATGATGTGATACACGTGCGGCTCCCAGTGCTCCGGCGGCCAATCCGCCGTCACCTCTGCGCCAAGAACCTTCGCCAGCGATCCGTTCGCGGCCTCTTCTGCCTTCAGCATCGCCGGCGTAATCGCCACCAGCCGCAGCCGTGCGGTCGTAAGGTCTCTCACCCTTCGCCGTAGCAGCCCGATCATTCCACGTCATCCTGCGGCTCTGCCTCCTCGCTCCTCTTCGCAAGAGCCTGCTTCTCCGCAATATGCTCGAGCTGCCGCCGCCAGTCCAGCTCCTCCACAAATCCCCGCGACGCTCTCCACTCGCTCTCCACCTTCACAAAGAGCTCCAGGAACACCCTCGTCCCGAGCAGCGCTTCGATATCCTTGCGCGCCGCCGTTCCAATGCTCTTCAGCATGTCGCCGCCACGCCCAATCAGGATCGCCTTTTGCCCCGTGCGCTCGCAGAAAATCGCCGCCGCAATCTTCGTCACCGGAAGCTTGCCGTCCTTCGTCTTCTTCAGCGACTTCGGCTCTTCGTAACGCTCGATCACTACCGCCGCCGCGTAGGGAACCTCTTCGCCCGTCAGCATCAGCACCTTCTCGCGAATCAACTCCGCCGCAAGAAACCGCTCCGGCTGGTCTGTCACCTGATCCTTCGGGAAATACCTCTGCCCCTCCGGCAGCAGCGCGACAACCTTATCCAGCAGCAGTTCCAGTCCCTGCTTCTTCTTCGCCGAGATCGGAATCACATCCGCAAACGCATGCTGCCGGCTCCAGTGCGCAATCAGCGGCAGCAGCGCCGGCTTCGGCACATCGTCAATCTTGTTCAGCACCAGCACGACCGGACAATCCAGCCGCTTCACCAGCTGCAGCGCGAACTCATCCTCCGCGCGCGACATCGCCCTTCGCTGCTGCCCCGGCGTCTTCGCTCCGCCCTCCGGCTGTGCGTCGTGCAATCTGTGCGTCGCGTCCACGATGAACAGCACCACATCGCGCGACTCCAGCGCATCCTGCACCTCCTGCATCATGCGCCGGTCCAACTGCGTCGACGGCTTATGCACTCCCGGCGTATCCACCAGTACCACCTGCGCCGCCGGCCTGCCTGCATCCGTCTTCGACTTCTTGCGCAGCGGAAGCTCCAGCACTCCCAGGATGCGTGTCCTCGTCGTCTGCGGCTTATGCGTCACAATCGCGAGCTTCTGCCCCAGCAGTGCATTCAACAGCGTGCTCTTGCCGGCATTCGGCCTTCCCACAATCGACACAAATCCCGTACGCAGAGCCATCCCGCTATTGTAGAGAACAGGGATCAGAGAACAGAAAAAACAGAGATCAGAGATCGGGGAGCGGGGCTGAATCAATCTCTGTTCTCTGTTCTCTGATTTCTTGCCTCTAACTGGCCACCGCCACCCTTACCCGCTCCACCTTCCTGTCGGTCGACTGCAGCACCTCCATCCGCAGCGGCCCATCCTCCACCACCTCGCCCGGCAGAGGAATATGCCCGGCGATCTCGCTCACCAGGCCGCCCACCGTAGCTGCGTCGTATCCCGTCAACAACTGCGGCAGCCCCTGCTCCAGCGGCGTCTCCTCTGATCCGAACTCAGCGCCGTCCTCTGCCTCAGCCGCTTCACTCGGCGACACGCGCCGCGACGGCTGTCGCTGCTCTTCAAACAATCCCCGCAGCCGGCTCACCTCAAAGCTCCCGGGCACGATATATGACCCATCCGGATCCTTCACCGGCTCTTCCTCGGGCTCCGTATCGTGCTCGTCCTCAATGTTGCCGACGATCGCCTCCAGCAGATCTTCAATCGTCACCAGCCCGGCGACATTTCCGTACTCATCGATCACCATGCTCATGTGCTGCTTCTGTCTCTGCATCTCGCGCAGAAGCTCGTTCACCTTCTTGGTCTCCGGGACAAACATCGCCGGCCGCGCCAGCTGCTTCACTGTCCTGCGTTCGGCGTCCACATCCTCCACGCCCAGCAGGTCGCGCGCAAACGCCACCCCCACAATCTCGTCCAACGACGAGCGATACACCGGCACACGTGAGAACCCATGCTCATTCACCTCGCGCGTAAACTCCGCCAGCGTCATCGTCTCCGGCACGGCAAACATCTCCGGCCGCGGAGTCATCACCTCTCGCACTACCTTGTCGCCGAACTCCACCACGCTCCGCACCAGTTCGCGGTCGCTCTCCTCCAGGATGCCCTCTTCCTCGCCCGCTTCCAGCAGCGCATCCACCGCCTCGCTGGCATGCTCCGGCGCCGCTTCCTCTTTCTCCGCCAGCCCCACAATCGAAAGCAGCAGCCCAATCGTCAGCGTCACTGGCAGCACCACATAGAACAGGGCCTGCAGCAAAATCACAATCCGCCTCACCCACCATCCGCGCGTTCGAACGAACAAGACCTGCGGAATCAACCGGTCGAAAAACACCAACACCAGCAGCAGTTCGAACACCGTCCGCGCAATCTCCGCCGGACTGTGCTGCATCCAGCCATGGAGCCGAATCACCAGCAGAAATGCCAGCGCCACCAACGCAATCTGTCGCAGCACCGACGCTGACACCGCAGCCGATTCTCTGCTCAACCGCAGCCGCGGCTCCACCGCCCGCTCCCACGCCTCCACGTTGTCCGCATACTCACGCGACAGAAACTTCCCCATGGCCGTGTAGATCTCGTCCGCATACGACGCTAACGACAGCAGACATAGCAAACCGAAGATCGTCAGCCCCCAACTCATGCCTTCACCTTCTTCGCCGGTTCCCGCTTCGTTCTGAAGCTCGCACGACTGCCGTCGCGTGCTTGGCGTCTCTCCCTTGCGCCCTTTGGGTTAGAGCTCTTCTCTTCCACTCGCGCAATCAATCCACTCGGCAGCCGCAGCCTCTCGCGCAGCTCCGCCTCTCTCGCCGCCATCTGACCACGGTCCCTCTCATGATCCATGCCACTCAGATGCAGCAGCCCATGCAGCAGCAGCACGCGCACCTCGTCCCGCAATCCGTGTCCATGCTCCCGCGCCTGCCTTGCCGCCGTATCCAGCGAAATCGCCAAATCCCCGGCGTGCTCTCCCGCCAACGCCTCCAGGGCCGGAAAGCTCAGCACATCGGTCGCCTTGTCTTTGCCTCGAAAGTCACGATTCAGCCGCCGCAGCGTCCTGTCATCTGCGAGCAGCACATCGACCGCACCCTGCAGCCCCACCGCGCGCCGGGCCTCTCCCAGAAACCGCGCGAGCCCGCTCCTCGACAGCCCCACCGCGCCCCAGGCACTCTCATCCGCAGCCTGACCTCGTCGAGCCTCAAGCGTGATCATGTCCTTCCATGTTAATGCCAGCTGACAAAGGACCGGGTTTTCTCTTATTCGTCCGCCCGTCCAGGACGTATAGTTTTTCTGCAGCCGAAACTTCACTCCTGCAAAACCCACTGGAAAACAAATGGCCCAGCAAGCCCCTCCAACTCCTCCCCCTGCAGTCCTTCTCAACGCCCGCAACGGACTCATCCTTCATCAAACCCTTTACGCCGTCGCCCGTCTGGGCGTGGCTGACCACCTGCAGAGCGGCTGGCGCTCCGCCGCTGATCTGGCCACCCAATTGAAAGTTAACGAGGACGCGCTTTACCGTATCCTGCGGCTCCTCGCCAGCCAGGGCATCTTTGAGGAAAACGCCGACCGCTGCTTCCGCAACACGGACGCTTCGCACTTCCTGCGATCCGACGTTCCCGGATCTCTTCGTGCTCTCTTCGTCTTCTGGGGCAGTGATTACAGCTACGCGAGCCTTGGCCAGATGGCGCGCACACTCGAGACCGGAAAGTCCGCTCCCGCGCTTCTCTCCGGTGATGACAGCTTTGAGCAGCTTCGCCGCGACCCGGAACTGGCGCGCATCTTCGACGACGCCATGACCACCATGTCCAAATTCATCGGCCCCGTGGTCGCCGCAGCCTACGACTTCGGCGCATGGGAGAGCGTGATGGACGTCGGGCGGCGGCAACGGCTTCCTTCTCGCCGAAATCCTCCGCGCTCATCCTCAGCTTCGCGGTGTCCTCGCCGATCAGCAGCATGTTCTCGATCGCGCACGCGAGCGCCAGTTCCTCGCCGGCGATCTTGAAACCCGCGCCTCCATGCAACCCTGCAACTTCTTCGAGCACGTCCCTTCCGGCTGCAGAGCCTACCTGATGAAGAGCATCATCCATGACTGGGACGACGAACAGTCGCGCATCATCCTCGCGAACTGCCGCAAAGCCGTCCCTTCCGACGGTGTTCTGCTTCTCGTCGAGCTTCCACTCGGCGAGGCAAACACTCCCTCGCTCGGGAAATTCCTTGATATCGCCATGCTCTCCCTGACCGGCGGCCGCGAACGCACTGAAGCGGAATACGCGACGCTGCTCGGCAGCGCAGGCTTCCGGCTCAACCGGGTCATTCCCACCAACGCTCAGTCCTCCATCATCGAAGCCTTCCCCGCTTAATCCACGTCCCAGGCCGCTCTACTTCAGCATTGGGCGTTGCTCTTCCGTCTTCCGCAGAGCGTCGTCCAGAGATCCCTTGAAGATCAGAATCTTCTCTTCGGTCTCAACCTTGCCGCTGTGAGGAAGAGCGGCCTCCTCATCCGCATGCTGACACGTCAACTCCGGATTGCTCCAAACGTTTCCCGCATCCCGCGAGAACGTGGCCGCAACCCAGCTCCGGTCCTGCGAGAGCGTCGCGACCATAGGCACATCAATGCGCCCCAGTCTGTACCGATACGTGATCCCATCCGGACGCCGTTGCACGCGGTCCGGCGGAATCGGATTGGTGAAAGAGGCCATATAGCGAACCGGGAACCACTCTGACAGCGGCTCCGTCATTCGCTCCGGCGCATCAGAGGCCAGCAGTTCGAAGCCTGCCGTCGTGTGAACGTAGGTCCTCTCCAGACGCGGATCGTAGAACACCGCATGGAACCTCGGGTCCGTAACCGCCGTCACCATGACATAGTCGGTCGTCGAGTGGTTCACAAACTCGTAGTGAAACAAAATGCCGTCCCCGGTCAGAGTCGCCCGTGCCACAAAATGAATCGGCCCGAAATCCCTGGCATATTCGAGACTGTTGCCATCTCTCTTCCACACCGGCGCCTTATCTGCCATGCCCGGACGGAAGACATACAGATGTATCGCTTCGCTCTCACGAGCGGCGCGCATCGTAACGTGTTCGGGAAACAGAATCCTGAAGGCCCGATCATCCTTCGGCCCATCCGGCACGGTGACAGTCAGCACCGGATTCTGGTCCTGTGTATCGATGGTCATCTCTACGCCCGCTGCATTCCTAACCTCGAGCGACTGCGCATTTGACGCAACCGAGAGCAACAAACTTGCGATGAGGAGTAATCCGCGCATGCTGCGGCAGTATAGAGCGCATCACTCCCGTCTCGTAGAGCTCTCAAGACAAAACCGCCGCCCAACTCGGGCGGCGGCTCCATTCTTTCGTGAGGACCTAACTACCTAACTCCTCACTCCCTAACTTCTCTTCCCTACTGCTTCAGCACAGGCTTTCTCTGCGGCTCGGACAGCGGGATGGGCTCCGAGTCCATTGCCAGTGGAAGCTGTTCGGCCTGCTTGTAGCTTTCGTAGGCACGCACAATCCGCTGCACCAGTGCATGCCGCACCACGTCCACGTCCTCGAAGTGGCAGAAGCGAATCCCCTCCACTCCGTCCAGCACCTCGAGCGCCTGCAGCAGGCCGCTCCTCTTCGGGTTGGGCAGGTCCGTCTGCGTCAGATCGCCCGTAATCACAGCCTTCGAGGAGTTCCCCAACCGCGTCAGGAACATCTTCATCTGTTCGATCGTCGTGTTCTGCGCCTCGTCCATGATGATGAACGCGTCGTTCAACGTGCGCCCGCGCATGAATGCCAGCGGAGCCACCTCGATGACGTTCGTCTCCAGCATCTTGTCGACCTTCGCCGGATCCAGCAGATCGTACAGCGCGTCATAAAGCGGCCGCAGATACGGATCAACCTTTTCCTGCAGACTCCCGGGCAGGAACCCGAGCCGCTCGCCCGCTTCGACCGCCGGCCGTACCAGCACGATGCGCGAAACCTTCTTCGCCATCAGTGCGCTTACGGCCATCGCCACCGCCAGGTACGTCTTTCCCGTACCTGCCGGGCCCAGGCCAAAGACCATGTCATGCGTCTCAATCGCCTCAACATACTTCCGCTGGTTCGGCGATCTCGGCTGCACCACCCTCTTCGCTCCCACGGCCCGCTGTTTCCCGCTTTCCACCAGCGAACGCAGCGTCACCGTCGGATCCGACACCACCATCTTCAGCAGCCCATTCAGCTCGCCATTGTGGGGGTGCACGCCATTCCGCCGCAGATGCTCGAAGTCGGCGAAGATCCCCTCGACCCGGGCCACCTCTGCCGCCTCACCTAATACCTGGATCGAATCAGAGCGCAGGTCAATCTGCACTCCAAGTCCGTCTTCCATCAGTCGAAGGTTTTCGTCGCGAGTACCGTACAACGGCTCAATTCCGGGCGTGAGTTGAAGCGCTTTTTTTACCAATTAAGGAGCTGACCTCCAGCAGAAGACTGCTGTTGTTTTGTCTGAGGATTAGATGTTGAAAACGGGGAGGAGATACGTTGCCAGAGAAAACCATCGGTACCGCCACCAAGGGTCCGGACCCAGCCGCCGCGCAACCTCCCCGCCGCAGCCCCTGTCCCACCCGTAATGGTCCAAATTCCCAAAAGTGTGCCGATGTTGGCTGTAAAGTAACGCCGCCCACCCTCGCCGTCAAGCACCCTTGTGACAAAAGGTATTCAAATTCGCTCCTCCGTCTCACGACCAGATTCAAACGGCGCCCAGCCCCACAAGGAGACCGAGGCATAGTTCGACCAGCATCGCAAACGGCAAAGTGAGCCACCACCTGCTGCCCTTCCATGCTGCTATACATCCGAGAGCAAAGGAGATAACCGATAGCCCAAACCCCATGGGCGGAGGCGCCCGAAATGCCAAAACCGTCCCTCCTACCCACAAAAGCACGGCTACCACCCCGACCTTCCCGGAATCGCTCATCGGAAACCGCCTGCCGCGGGAAAGATTGACCCAGCCTTCCCCTCCACGCTAAACTTAGGTGTTGCAGAGGATGTGGCCGGGTTGTGACCGCTCCAGCCTTCCGGCCTGCATCCACTTCCCGCTAAGTTCGGGTTACAAGAGAGTTTCCGATGGCAAATCACGTTTCCTCCCTCAAGCGCGCCCGCCAGACCGTCACCCGTACGGCCGTCAATCGCGCCAATAAATCCAAGCTTCGCAGTGCCCTCCGCTCCATGCGCGAGTCCATCACCGCTGGCGACCACAAGTCCGCCACCGAGGCCTACCGCTCCACCGTCTCTGTCCTCGACAAGAGCGTGCAGAAGGGCGTCCTCCACAAGAACACCGCCTCCCGCTACAAGGGCCGCCTCAATGCGCGCCTCAAGGCGCTTGCTACCAAGGCTGCCTAAATTTAATTGGCCCTGAAACACCAGGCCGGCACTCGCCGGCCTTTTTCATTCCTTATTTCGACTGCTGCGGCGGCGGCTTCACCTTCTCGACATTCTCTCCCGGTCCCAGCAACGTTGGCGGCTTCCTTCTGCCTGCTTCCGAATCGCCTGAACTATCCGTCTTCGCTGTCGGTTCCGTCTTCGTCGTGGGTTCCGCTTTCGTCGCGGGCTGCGTCTTTGCCAATGCAGCCATCGCCTCCGCGTCAGTTATCGCGGCGGTTGAAGACGCCGGATCGCCTCCGGCACTCGTCTTTGTCACCTCAGCTCCCGGCGGAGCCACCGCCAGGCCACCCTGCGTGGTTCCCGAAGCGCCCGGCCCGGCCATAGGCGGCGCAAGCGGAGCGCTGGCGCCGCCGGCCCCCATACCTGTACCGCTTCCGGCACCCGCCAGATCCGGCTTCATCGCCGCCGCGACAGCCGGCGTTGCGGACGAGTTCTCCGACCCGCCGTCTCCGTTCCCCTGAGACTCCAGGCGCGCGAACCTCACTGGCGCCTGCGACGCCGGTGGCGAGAAGCTCTTCGCCTCCTCCAGGTCCTTCATGTCCTGCGCACTCGGCGGCGGCAGTTTGTACACCTGGATCACGCCCGCGTTTACCACCGCCGCGACCAGACCATCCTCGCTCAGGTCAAAGTTCTCCGCATATCGCGTCACCGGGCTCGTCGGCACCCTGAGCAGCAGGTCGCCGCTCTCGGTCTGGTACACCCGGACCTCCTGCGTGGCTCCGTCCGGAATCACCGATCCAAAAGTCAGATCCCCCGCGGGCGACACGATCCTGCTCAGCGCGAACCGTCCCGCCTCCGGCGCAAACGCCAGCTCCGGTACGCCGTACGTTCCGTTCAACGAGTCCTCCCACGTCTCATGCCCATCCATGCCGTACGACTTCATGCGCGTCCGCGAATCCGATCCCTTGCACGTGAACGCCAGAAACTCAAACCGGCTCACCATCTGCAACCGCGGCGGGCAGGCCGAGTCCACGTTCACAATCTTCACCTCGCGCCCGCCAAACTCGTTGAAACTCACCGGCCACTGCCCATGTTTCGCGTCGCTCGGCCACAGGTAGCCATCCGAGTCCATCGGCAGCATCAGCGGCGCCGGCGCCTTCACCAGTCCCGCGCCACCGACGGTCAAGGGAACCCCAGGCGCATCGCCTCCACTTAGACGGTAGAAGTCGATGTTCACCTCCGGCCGTGGATCGGTCACAATCACGCCGTAGGCCGCCGTGTCGATCTTCCCCTTCTTACGCGGCGCCACCGTCTCCACCATCACCATTCCCTTGTCCGGGGAGACCATCGCAATGACCGGCATTCCTTCGCGCGTCGGGAAGGACAGCGGCCGCAGCGGGTGCTCGGTCTCCAGAGCAGCCTCCGGCGTAATCACAAACAGTTCGCGGCGCATCCGCACCAGGAACCGGCCCCTGCCCAGCCGCCACAGGTAGCGCCCATGGTCGTGCATGTGCCAGTCGGCGCGCTCCAGGATCTTGCCCGTCGGCAGCTCCACCAGCTCCGCCGCCACCATCCTGTCTTCATCGTCCGGAGGATCGCCCGGCACACGCGGCACCAGTCCGCGCGAACTGAACGTCAGCAGCAGGTGCGTGTCGTCCACCATGTGCAGCGTCAGCATCGAGCTGCCGGTCTGCACAAACGCCGACGGAATCGCGGGGACGCCCAGCGTCCTCAGCGACATCGTCACCCATGGTTGCAGCGTTGGATCCGGCCGCTCCGCGCCCCACGCAGGCGCACATAACATCATCAGCGCCGCTGTACATGCAAGCGTCACCTTGCCGCCAACTCGGCAGGCTGCGCCTCCCGTTCGTTCGCTGGCCCGGATCATCTGAACCGCCTGAATTACTCTTGCACACAAGAGGGACCGTCGACTAGACCCCGCGGTCCACGGGGTCCCCGGCAACGATTCTACGCCTGCCCCGGGAACCAGACGACCGCCCCGACGGTATAAGACAATACCGTTCAACCTGTATAAATTCTTGAACACGACTCGTAACAGTTCGGAGATTGTCACCATGCCGCAGCTCCGGTCGCTCTTTGCGACCCCATCCCACGTTGTTCTCTCGCTAGCGCTCGCCTGTTCCCCAGCGCTTTTCGCCCAAACCGGAGCTAGCCCCGCCGCGAGCGCAACTGCCGCGCCCGTCACACATTACGTGCCCGCGCCTGCCTTTGATCTTTCCTCCATCGATAAGGCCGCGGATCCCTGCACCGACTTTTACAAGTTCGCCTGCGGCAACTTCGCCACAAACCACCCGATCCCGGCCGACCAGCCCGACGTGGACCAGTTCTACCTGCTCTATAACGTCAACACGCAGAGCCTCAACGGCATACTGACAAAATTCTCAGTCCCCTCCAACCAGAAATCCGCCAACGAGCAGAAGATCGGCGACTACTACGCCGCCTGCATGAACACCGACGCTATCAATCAGAAGGGCATGGCGCCCGTCCAGCCGCTCTTCGACCAGATTGACAAGGTTTCAAAGCACGGTATCGCCTATCTCGCCGGCGAGCTCCAGCGCAATGGGGTTGACGTCTTCTTCGGCTTCGGTGAGATGCAGGACTTCAAGGACTCCACCAAGCAGATCGCTGCCGCCGACCAGGCCGGCATCGGCCTCCCCGAGCGCGACTACTACACCCGCACCGGCGAGAAGGACGTCAAGCTGCGCGAACAGTACGTCGACCACGTCGCCAAGATGCTCACCTTCGCCGGCGAAACCCCCGAGCAGGCCGCGACCGACGCGAAGAACATCCTCGCCTTTGAGACCGAGCTCGCCAAAGCCTCGCTCACGGTCACCGACCAGCGCGATCCGCAGAAGGTCTACCACCCGACCACGCTCGCCGACTTCGAGAAGAACAGCCTGAATGGCAGCCCCTTCGCGAGCTTCCTCGAGGCCATCCACTCGCCCCAAATCACCTCGCTCAACAACGCCAGCCCCAACTTCTTCCCCGCGATGGTCAAGGCCGTCTCTGACGCGGACATGCAGACGCTCCGCGCCTACATGAAGTTCCACGTCATGGCCACCTTCGCGTCCAATCTTCCCAGCAGGATCGACGACGAGCACTTCAACTTCTACGGCCGCATCCTGAGCGGCCAGCCTGAACAGCGCCCGCGCTGGAAGCGCTGCTCCGCTGGCGTCGATCACGCGCTCGGCGAAGCCCTTGGCCAGGCCTACGTCGCGGAGTACTTCGCCGGCGATTCGAAGGCCAAGACTCTCCAGATGGTCCACGATATCGAGGCCGCGATGGACAAGGACCTCGACACGCTCGACTGGATGAGCCCTGCCACTCGCGAGAAGGCCAAGGCCAAGCTCCACGCCATCGCCGACAAGATCGGGTACCCAGAGCACTGGCGTGACTACTCCAAACTCGAGGTCTCGCGCACCGATGCCCTCGGCAATCTCCAGCGCGCCAACGCCTTCGAAAACGACCGCGAACTCAACAAGATTGGCACGCCCGTCGACAAGCTCGAGTGGGGCATGTCGCCGCCCACCGTCAACGCCTACTACAACGACAGCATGAACGACATCAACTTCCCCGCCGGGATCCTCCAGCCTGCCTTCTACGATCCGAAGGCTGACCTCGCCACGAACTACGGCCACATGGGCGCCGTCATCGGCCACGAGTTGACCCATGGCTTCGACGATCAGGGCAGCCAGTTCGACGCCAGCGGCAACCTCAGCGACTGGTGGACCGCCGACGACAAGAAGAACTTCGAGGCCCGTACCGGCTGCCTCGTCAACGAATACGGCAGCTTCGTCGCCGTCGATGATGTGCACGTCAACGGCAAGCTCACGCTCGGCGAGAACACAGCCGACAACGGCGGACTTGTCCTCGCCTACATGGCCTACCTCGAACGCGCCAAGAAGGACGGCATCGACATCAACAAGAAAATCGACGGCTTCACCGGCCCGCAGCGCTTCTACATTGCTTTCGGACAGAACTGGTGCGAAAACTCACGGCCTGAGGTTACCCGCGAGCGCGTCCAGACCGACCCCCACTCTCCCGACCACTTCCGTGCCAACGGAGCGATCGTCAACCAGCCCAACTTCGGCGCTGCCTTCGGCTGCAAGCAAGGTCAACCCATGACCCCAGCCAAAAACTGCCGCGTCTGGTAGACATTGCATGGGGCGGACGCGCTTCGCGCCAAAGCCTCCCGGTGCCCAGATCTCGATACCAACCCTGAGGAAATCTCCTTGATGCACCCGATATACTGAACTTAAGGAAGAACGCTTGGCCCGGCCTGTGCCGGGCCTTCGTTTTTGACCCTGCGAAGACACTTAGGTCCACCCCTAAGGTCTCTGTTTGGAAGATTTCGCGCAAAAAGTGACGAGAGGAGGAGTACCACTGGATCCGCACGCCACACGCGCCCGCTCCCTCGGCTTCGCCGCCTGTTGCCTCGCCAGCATGTTCTGGGGTTGTGGATTTTTCTTCGGCAAAATTGCGCTCGCCGAGATGAACTCCGGCGCGATGGTCCTCTACCGCTTCCTGTTCGCCGCACTCGGTCTCCTTCCCTTCCTCCTCACGCATCGCCCCAACCTGAATCGCCGCGAGTGGCTCATCCTGCTCCTCGCCTCCGTCCTCGGAGTCCCGCTCCAGTTCCTCTTCCAGTTCCACGGCCTCGCGCTCACGACCGTCTCGCACGCCGCGCTCATGGTCGGAATGATGCCTGTGATCCTCGCCGTCGGCGCTACGCTCTTCGCCCACGAACGCCTGCATACCCTCGGCTGGGTCGCCCTCGTTGTCTCCACTATCGGAGCCGCGCTCATCGCCCTCGGCGGAACTCACCACGCCGAAGCCAACGGCCCGACGCTGCGCGGTGACCTCTACGTCGTCCTCTCTCTCTGCATCGCCCTCTTCTGGGTGCTGCTCAACCAGCGCCTCGTCATGCGCCACAGCGCTGTCGTCATCACGGCCTACGGGCTCTGCTCCGGCACCGTGATGCTGCTCTTCGTCGTCCCTCCGCTCTACGGCATGCCGCCAGTGCACAACGTATCCCTCAAGGCCTGGCTCGCTCTGGCTGCAAGCGGTCTGCTCTGCACAGCCACGACAACGCTGCTCTGGAACTGGGGAATGACCAAGGTCCCTGCTTCGCAGGCTGCCGTGCTCCTCAACATGGAGCCCCTCATCGGCTCGCTGCTCGGCATCTTCGTCCTGCACGAGACCCTGGGCCCTGTAGCGTGGCTCGGAGGCGCCATGATTCTGCTGGCCGCCATCGTCCTCACCACCCGCGGCCACCCTGAAGCCTTCGTGGAATCGGCTGCGCACTAACTGGTCTGCTACCATCGCCGTCGCCGGGCTTGACCCTGGCAATTCCGCATCGGAGCTTCACGCATGCACCGCCTCGCCTCACTGGCCCTCGCACTCAGCCTGTTCACCACACCCGCCGTCACCGCTCAAACCCAGTCTCCCAATCCACAAGGCACGTCTTCGACGCCGCAAAGCGAGGCGACCGCTCACCATGCTTTTGGCACACCTCGCGCACAAGCCGCACCCGGAGGCGGCCCCGACAAGGTCTGGGTCAACCTGAACAGCAAGGTCTACCACTGCCCCGGCGACCGTTACTACGGCAAGACGGCCAATGGCCGTTATATGAGCGAGAAGGATGCGCTCACCGTGGGCGCTCACGGATCACGCAACGAGAGATGCTTTGCAAAGTGATTGTGTTTGAGCGCGCGATAAGAGCCTGAATTACAGAGTTCGTATCTCGAGCTTCGTTTAGACCGGCGTGATAATTCCGCCGACCGGCATCGACGTTGGCAGCGATTCCAGCCGCCGCAGACGCACCGCGTTGGATGTCGAGATGTCGTCAGCAGCCATCACGGGGCCACCTGAAGCGCGCACGATCTCCGCGACTGCGTCGTCGTTCTGGGCGGTTTCGACCACGTACATTTGCGGATGACCGCAGCGGGCACAGGCGAGATGAACAATTCGAGCCATCACCTCGATCCTATCGAATAACGGCAGCTATGCTTTAAGAGGAATGTCTCCGACCCGACTCATCGCAATCGACATGAAGCGAACGCATGCTCTCGATACCCTGATTTTATTGGGTGTCCGCGCAGGTGTCCACAAATATATGGACACCTTTGTTTTGGGCCGCGCGCGAGCGCGGCCGTGCTGTTGCTGTTGCTGTTGCTTCTGTGCGGCCATCCACGGACTTTGGGCCGGGGCGCGGGCGTGTCAAGGTTGCGCGCCCCGATGCGCGCACCGACGCACCTGTGGTGCGGCGGCCTGACCTTGACACGTCTGCGACCGTGGAAAGGGCGTGAGGGCCGCACCGTTTTTGCGGTTGCTGTTGCTTTTGCTGTTGCTTGTTTTTGGCACGTGGCCACGCGTGCCCTACCAACACGCCCGCTGCCCCGTCTTTGTTTTTTGGGGCGGCGATGGTGTGTTGCTTTTGCGGGGGTGCCGTGGCGTTTTACTGGACGCCGGGTTTGGGGTTGCGGGGTTTGTTTTTGCGCTCGCGGATGCTTCGGCCCGCGATGGACACCCGCGCGCAAAAACTGCCGCGACCCCGAACCCGGTGGCCAGTTTGACGCGGCGGTTAGGCCGCAAAGTGCCCGTAAAAGCGGGAGGGCCGCGAGAGGGTGAAAGGCTGTGTGACCGACGCGCTTGCGCGGCGGGTGCACAGGCCCGCGCGATGGCGCGGCCCCGAGCGGACAGCCGCGTTTTTGGTGGGTGACGTGCCGAGGAGCACGACGCGTGACGCGGGCTGTTGCGCGGCGCGTGGCGTGCCCGAGTGCACGGTGCACACCAAAAAGCGCAACCTTTTGCTGCACCGTGGCCACGGTCTTATCGTGGCCATCGCGCGACGTGGATGCTACTCGGAGTGAGGGACGTTCGGCGCGCGGCTTTGCGAGGGTGTAGGCGGCGTGCGGCGTGCGCCTTTGCTTTTGCACGACGCATGACGCCGACGAGGGCCGAGGTGTCCGACTGCTATCGACGGGCGGCGCGGTTCCATCAACGTTGGGCGTGGCACGCTGATGATGATGGTGTCCGCGGTGACTCGCTTTATGAGGCGCGGGAACGTTCGACACATGCGGATGCGCGCGGCGGCCGTGGCGATGGCTTCGCCTCTCTGCGTTTGGATTGGTTGCATGCGCGGACTGTAACACGTGGGCTCTCCTGTGCCGATCAGGGGCCCGAAAAAAGAGGGCCCCGCGCGATGCGAGGCCCTGATGCTGGAGGCTGAGTTTTTCAACGGCCGTCTCCCACGGCCGGGTGCAAATTTACAACACTACCCGGCCGGGTGGGGGGTGGGGGGCGGGTCGATTATCCCGTCCCGGACGAGTGTGTGTTGCGTGTCCTTTGCCTGGGCCTCGCCCATCTGGAGGCGCACAACCAACTCGCATGCCGCCAGATGATGTTCGAGTTCGCCGCGTCGCATCGAGCCCTGATGTGTCAGCGCCCAATCGAGGTAGGCCGGAACGTTGTCGAGTGTGAGGGTGGGGCGCTGCTTCACGCGTGCACCTCGATTCCGTTGGGGATGACGCGCGGCATGGCGACGAGTTCCGCTTGCGCGGGCTCGACGAAGAGGGCCCGCTCGACTTCGGTCGGGTCGCTTCCGTTCGTGTCTGAGGCGGCCCGCAACGGCTCAGGTTTGGCCGTGGCGCTGTCGAAGAGGTCATGGACGGCCCGGACGATGGCGCGGCGCGGAGCGCCCGCCACGACAGCGAGGCTCCCGAGGAGTTCGTCGAGTTCGCGGTGGTAGGGGGTGGGGGTGGTCACTTTGAGTCCTTTCGGCCACGATTCACGCGGCGATGAGGGTGCGCGGACAGCGCGAGTTGTGCGGTATACAGCAGCGCTTTCGCTTCCGCTGCCGTCAGGTAGTGACGCTGGAGCCCGGCCGCGATACACGCGATGTAAGCTTGCGTGCTGCGACGGCCGGTGATTTTTGGCATGCAGGAGCGAAAGGCGACGGCCCCGGCTTCGCGCGCATCTTCGGCCCGGTTGCGTTCAAACGCTCTTTCGAGATCCGGAAAATCGTCTTCCGGGCTGAGCTCGCGCAGGAGCTTTTCGGCCGAGCCCATCTCGCGGGGCGCGTCGCGCACTGCGGCTTCGGCTTCGGCTGCGGCCTTGAGACAGAAATACACCCACTCTTCCGGGTGCACAGGATCCTCGCTGTTGGCGAAGATTGCGGTTGCGATGCCGTGCCCCACCGCGCTCGCGTGGACACCTCTACGGTTTGTTGCTGCGTTCATTGTGGCCTTTCGGTGAGTGGTGGGAGCTTGGCGACTTCGAGCGCGGACACCGGAATGGGCGTGAGCGCGTCCTGCAAGTACCAGGCTGTTGCGGCGAGGTCGCTGTGACCGAGGAGAGCTTGCGCCAGGCGGAGGTCTCTCGTGCGGTCGTAGACGCGCCTGACGGTTGTGCGGCGGAGGTCGTGCGGTCGAAGATTCACCCGGATGCCGAGCGTCTCTTTGAGCTTGCGGAACGCGAGCCCCGGAGTGTTCCGGCTGGGCTGGCCGTCGTTTCGCCGCTGCATACCGGGCCGTTGCAGTTGGCTGAAGAAGGAGCGCGTTGTGTCCGTGCAGGTGTCCAGTAGCAGCCGAAGTTCGTCTGTCACCGGTAATACCTGAGCGTTGCCGTACTTCGTTGTGAAGGTGAGCGTTCCCTGTCCCTTGTCGTAGTGTTGCGGGCCCATCTTCAGCGCGGTTCCGTTGCGAATGGCGAGGTCTGAGCACATCAGCAACCAACACCGGATGTGCGCCGGTGCGGCGGCGATCAGCGCGCGCCTCTCTTCGTCCGTCGCGGTGACGTTGCGCGGTTTTGGCCTCGCGATTTTGCGGATGAGTGGCGCGAGTTCTGCCGCGCCGTGGTGGTTGTGGAGGTACGTGAAGATGCGCCGGGCCGCACCGGCGCGGGCGTGGCGCGTTGCTTGGCTCGTGCGGGCCGCGATGTAGGAGTTGATGAGTTCGACGTGCGACGGCGTGAGGTGCGACGCGCTGCACCCAGGGGCCGCGAGGATGAGTTGCTCTGCGACCGCGTGCGCGTGGCTGCGGTTGGCGGTATCCTTGAATCTTCCGAGTTGGGCGCGGAGTTGACCCCGCGCCGGGCTTTTGGGTGGGCGACGAGTTTCTGCGCGTCTTCAAACTCTTGCGCTGCTGTTGCATCGGTGAACGCCTTCCGACGGCGGACGCCTTTTCGGTCACGCCAGTCGGCATAGTAACGGTTAGCTTTTTGGTACACGTGGACACTCCTTGACACCTGATATCGACCGAAAACCCGCGTCTCTTCAGCGTCTTGTGCGTCTCATCGCAATCGACATGGATGGCACGCTGCTCCACTCCGACGGGCACGTGAGCGAACGTAATCTTGCCGCGATTCGAGAGGCGGAGGCCCGCGGAATCGAGGTTGCGATTGCCACGGGCCGCCGCCACTGCTACGCGATGCGAGTGCTGCGTAAGTTAGATCGGCCCGCGCATACGGCGCTCATTAGCTCGAACGGAACCGTCATCCGCACGCTCGGATCAGAGCTGCTGGATTGCACGCACATGCCGCTGGAGACGGCGCGCTGGCTGTGCGAGCACGTCAAGGATTTTCGCGGCACGCTGGTGCTGACCTTCGACAAGGTTCGCGCGGACGGCGAGGACGACCGCGGGGCGTTGGTGTGCGAACGCATCGATGAACTCAGCGAGAGCATCGGCCGATGGATGGAGGTGAATGAGCCGTACATCGTGCACGTCTCGCCGATTGAACATGCGCTTGACGATGCGGCTCCGATCCAGATGATGCTCTGCGGTCCGATCAGCCGCATGCGCGAGGCTGAGGAGCATCTGCTGCGTGATCCACGAATCACGAACATCGATGGGAACTGCGATCCCGGCATCGAGGTGGCGCTGCACCGCACGGAGTATCCGCATCGGGATCTCTGCATCCTCGACATCCTGCCTGCGGGCTGCTCCAAGGCGTCTGCGCTGCTGCATCTGGCCGAACTGCGTGGCATCGATGCGAGCGAGATTCTCGCCATTGGCGATAACTGGAACGACGTCCCGATGTTCCAGTTCGCCGGGCAATCCGCCGTGATGGCGAATGCTCCGGCCGATCTGCGTGCGCTGGCGGGAGAGCGCGGGTGGCTCATCGCGCCTTCGAACGACGAGGACGGAGTGGCGTCGGTGATTGAAAATGTGCTGGCGGGCACGCGTGACCTAAGTACCACACTTCTCTAAATTTTCGCCGCGGGCGCTACCTTCGCATCTCGCCCTGCAACCATCGGGGAGCGCTCACCGGGAGACCCGGATGCTAGTCTCATAGGGAGTGCAACCCTGCCGACTCCATTGTGGTTTGGTCCAAACTGCCTTGGCCTTCGCGGCTGTCGCGGCCCTCGCGCTTGCGTCGAGCCCGGCTGCGCACGCCTTCGATCGCGTGACGCTGCATAGCGGCTTCAGTTACGACTGCACACATCGCGAGCCGCTCGCCGATGGACGCGTCCGGTTGTTTCTGAGCAGCGGAGACTCGAGCTACATCGACCTTCCGGCGTCGGAGATCGAGTCCGTCGCGACGCTGCCCGACCCACCGGCTCCCGCGCCAAACGCAACTGCCCCCGCAAATGCAGATGTTCGCAGTCTGCTGAGCTACGCGGGCGAGCAGCATGACATCGAGGTCGAACTGCTAGCGAGTATCGTGCACGCAGAGAGTGGCGGACGCGCGCATGCCGTCTCGCGTACCGGAGCGCAGGGGCTGATGCAACTAATGCCAGGAACCGCTCGCAACCTTGGCGTCAAGGACAGCTTCCAGCCGGACCAGAACATCAACGGCGGCACGGCGTATCTCGACGAACTGCTGACGCGCTACCACGACAATCTTGCGCTGGCGCTTGCGGCCTACAACGCCGGGCCAGCGGCCGTCGACAAGTATCACGGCATTCCGCCGTATCGCGAGACGCGCGCGTACGTTGCGCGCGTGATGACCGAGTTCAAGCGCCGCAAGCTGCAGATGGCCCGCCCGCCATCAGTTCAGACCGCGAGCGCATCCGCGCAGCGCTAAGGCCCATCTCACATCTCATGCCCGAACTTATGAGCGACACCGCACCGCCGCCCGCCGCAATACGTCCTGACGCCGCACCGAAGAAGAGCTCCGGGAAGGCGCTGAAGACCGTGCTGATCGCAGCGTTGCTCGGACTGATCGCCGCATACTTGTGGCATAAGCGCGGGAGTTTTGACTGGCGGTCGCTGGGGCCGCAGCTTCGCTCTGTTTCGGTGTGGATGGTGCTGGTTGGAATCGCGATCATCTATGTGTGCTACTGGCTGAGGGCGATGAGGTGGTCGGTGCTGTTGAAGAGCCTGCGGCCCGCGCCTACATCGGAGGTGTTTCCGGCGCAGTTGATCGGATTTACGGCGGTTGCACTGTTTGGCCGTCTCGCCGATCTGGCGCGTCCGTACATCATCGCGCGGCAGTTGGACACGCCGGTGGCGACACAGCTTGCGGTGTACTCGGTGGAGCGGGCGTTCGATCTGGGCGCAGCGGCGATTCTGTTTTCGGTGACGCTGGCGTTCGGTGCGTCGGGGCTGCCGCATCACGAGGCATTTGCGCGCGCGGGCATTTTGTCGACACTGGCGACGCTGTTCGTCGTGGTGTTCGCTGTGGCGTTGCGACTGCGGGGCGACCGCGTGGCGAGACTGGCCGGGAGACTGGTGGGTAAATTTTCGGCAAAGTTTGGCGCTATGGTCGAAGCTCGGTTGATGGATCTGCAATCGGGTTTTCAAACGCTGGCGACGTTTGGCGAGTTTGCCGCGGCGCTAACGCTCTCGCTGGTGATGTGGGCGTTGGTGGCGCTTACGTATCTCATCTGCGCGCGCGCCTTTCTCGATTCGCCCTCGCTGGTGCACTTCGGCGTTGCGGCGACGATGCTTCTGATGGCCACGAGCATCGGCGGATCGGTGTTTCAGCTTCCGATTGTGGGGTGGTTTACGCAGATTGCGGTGCTGGCCGCGACACTGCGCGGGTTCTTCGATGTGCCGCTGGAAACTGCGACAGCCTGCGCGGCGATCATGTTCGTCGTGACGTATCTCGCAGTGATTCCGGCCGGAGTGCTATTCGCACGGCTGCGCGGGCTTTCGCTGCGGGGAGCGGCGCACAGCGCGGAGCAAGGATCGCCAGAAGGCGCGGAGCAGACGCCAGCCGCTTGATAGAATTGAAGTTGCATGAAATGTCCGTACTGCGGCTTTACTCAGGATAAGGTGATCGACTCCCGGGAGAGTAAGGACGCCGACTCCATCCGACGACGCCGCGAGTGCGAGCGCTGCACGAAGCGCTTCACGACCTATGAACGGCTGGATGAGATTCCGTACATGGTCGTGAAGAAGGACGGCCGCCGCGAAAAGTTCGACCGGCAGAAGGTGCTCGCGGGACTGCTGCACTCGTGCCAGAAGCGCAAGGTCTCCGTCGCGCAGATGCAGTCGATTGTCGACTCGGCCGAGGCGTACGTTGTTGATTCAGCGGAGCGCGAGCGGTCGACAACGTCGATCGGTGAGCTGATCATGCAACAGCTTAGGGAGATCGATACGGTCGCCTACATCCGCTTTGCCAGTGTTTACCGCGATTTCAAGGACGTGAACGAGTTCAAGGAAGAGCTCGAAGGTCTGCTGCGCGGTAAAGATACGAAACTCAAGCGCCACAACGCGCGCTAACGATTTCCCCAGGAAGAAGGAAGTTTGCCATGGCAGGAACACGCACGCACAAAATCACGTTGATTCCCGGTGACGGTATCGGACCGGAGGTTACGGCTGCGACCGTTCGCATCCTTGAGGCCGTGGGCAGCACGACCGGGTGCCGCTTCGAGTGGGAACGTCATGACGCGGGCGCGGACGCCTTCGCGAAGACCGGCGAGTACATTCCGCAGACGCTGTATGACTCGATCACGCAGAACAAGTTGGCGCTGAAGGGGCCGGTGACCACGCCGATCGGGCAGGGATTTTCGTCGATCAACGTGACGCTGCGCAAGAAGTTCGACCTGTATGCGAACTTCCGGCCGGTGAAGTCGCTGCCGGGATTGAAGACGAACTATCCGAAGATCGACCTCGTGATCTTCCGCGAAAACACGGAGGATTTGTACGCAGGGCTCGAGGTCATGGTGCAGCCGGACGTGGCGCAGTCACTGAAGATCATCACGACGAAGGGCTCGACGCGGATTGCGCGCGCGGCGTTCGAGTATGCGCGCAGGCACGGCCGCAAGAAGATTCACGCCATCCATAAGGCGAACATCATGAAGCTGACGGACGGGCTGTTTCTGCGCTGCTGCAAGGCGGTCGCGGCGGAGTATCCGGAGATTCAGTATCTGGAGCACATCGTCGACAACGCGTGCATGCAGCTGGTGCTGAATCCGTACCAGTACGACATCATCCTGACGGAGAATCTGTACGGGGATATTCTCTCGGACCTTTGCTCGGCGTTTGTAGGCGGGCTCGGTCTGGTGCCGGGAGCGAACATCGGTGCCGACGCGGCGATCTTCGAGGCGGTGCATGGATCGGCGCCTGACATCGCGGGACAGGACAAAGCGAACCCGACGGCGCTGCTGCAGTCGGCGGTGCTGATGCTGCACCACATCGGCGAAACGGGGGCTGCCGACCGTATTCAGCGGGCGCTGGAGCATGTCTACGCCGACGGGACGACGCTGACACGCGACGTCGGAGGAACAGCGGGAACGCGCGCGTTCACCGAAGCCGTGCTGGCGGCGCTGTAGGTTTCGCATACTAACCGGCGGGTTCCGCCGCGCATCCAAAGGAGCACCGTGGTTATTCGTCGATTGGCTCTCTGGTTTGCAGTTCCTGCCGTGTTAATGCTGGGTGGTTGCCGTCGCAATGCAGCGAACCCGGAGGCTCCGAATGCTGCCAGCCCGGCGCCGGCTGCCAGCAAGGCTCCGGTGATTGATCCGGCGACCGCGGGCAGCATCAGCGGCGTTGTGCACTTCAGCGGCAAGGCTCCGGAGCGGATCAAGATCGACATGTCCGCGGACCCGGCTTGCGCGCTTTCTGCAGCGGAGCCGGGCGGCGCGAACTACACCGAGCAGTACGTGGTCGCAGAGGGTCGGCTGGCTAATGTGTTCGTGTACGTGAAGAGCGGGATTCCCGCCTGGTCGGCGCCGGTGGATGCGCCTCCGGTGGTGATGGACCAGAAGGGTTGCCGGTATGTGCCGCACGTGATCGGCGTACAGCAGGGCGGCAAGGTGGAGTACCGGAACTCCGACCCGGCCACGCACAATGTGCACACGCTGCCGGAAGATCCGGCGAACCACTCGGTGGATGTCTCAGAGATGCCGGGGGGCGAGCCGCAGACCGAGACCTTCCGCTCGCCGGAGCTGATGATTCCGGTGCGCTGCAACAACCACCCGTGGATGCAGGCCTTCATCAACGTGGCGCCGAACGGCTTTTTTGCCGTAACCGGGGCGGATGGAAGCTTTACGCTTCACGGACTGCCTCCCGGCACCTATACTGTGGCCGCCGTCCATGAGAAGCTCGGCGAACAGGATGTACAGGTGACTGTTCCAGCGAAATCAACGGCAAAGGCGGATTTCAGCTACTCCGCAAAGTGAATCAAGGCTGGTTGAACAGGTTGGCCAGTTCAGCGCTGCACCCACACTGTCATTGAAAGGCTGCCGATGCACTTCTCACTTGCGTTTCCGGTTCACGCGATTCCGCTGTGGTTTTTGGTGCTCTCGCTCTTTCTGCCGCGCATCTGCATCGTGGTCGCGTGGCTGCAGCACAGCCTGCCGGTGACGTTTATTCCGGCATCCGTCAATCTGATCGAGATCCTCGTCGCGATATTGATTCCCCGCATTCTGATCCTCTTCTGGATCTACCAGGACCAGGGCATCACCATCTGGTTCCTGCTGCATGCGGTCGCGCTGGTTATGGCCTGGGGCGGAGGGTCAAGACGCGTGATTACGCGCCGGCGGGTGGTTGAGGTCGACGGCTAGAAACGCCTGATCGAATCTCTTTTGCATGCCAGACCGAAGGCGTCCCCGCTCCATGCAATGGCTGCGATAAACTTAGTAGATGGAACGGCGTAATGTAGGCATCTTGGGGGCAACTGGAGCGGTCGGACAACGATTCATCCAGTTGCTCGCCGATCATCCCTGGTTCAACATCACCTGGCTGGCCGCCAGCGACCGCAGCGCGGGCAAGACCTACGCGGAGGCCTGCGTGTGGCGTCTCGACACGCCCCTGCCGCGGCGCATTGCCGAGATGGTGGTGCAACCGAACACTCCCGAAGGCGCGAGGAATCTACCGCGCATCATCTTCTCCTCCGTCGACGCACCGATTGCGCGCGAGCTGGAGCCGAAGTTTGCCGCCGCAGGTTGCGCGGTAATCTCGAATAGCTCCGCCTTTCGTATGGGCGCGGACGTTCCGCTGGTCGTGCCCGAGGTGAACGAAGCTCACCTGGACGTCATTGAGGCGCAGGCTACCCGCGGGACTTCGGGCGGTTACCTGGTCACGAATCCCAACTGCTGTGCGATAGGCCTGGTGTTGCCTCTTGCGCCGCTGCACCAGCGCTTCGGGATCGACAAGCTCTTCGTTTCGACGATGCAGGCGGTCTCGGGTGCAGGCTACCCCGGCGTGGCGTCGCTCGACATTCTCGGCAACGTCATTCCGCACATCAAGAATGAGGAAGAGAAGCTGCAGGAAGAGGTCGCGAAGCTGCTGGGCGGCTTGCGCGTTGAGGGCGAGAATGCCCGCGGCTTTCAACTTGCGGACCTGACCGTTTCAGCAATGTGCAATCGCGTGCCGGTGCTCGAAGGCCACACAGAGTGCGTGAGCGTGAAGCTGCGCAAGCCAGCAACGCGCGAGGAGATTCTCGACGCGTGGAAGAGCTTCCAGCCGCTGAGCGGCAAGGGCCACGAAGGCCTGCATCTTCCGTCGGCGCCACTGCACCCCATCGTCTATATGGAAGGCGAGACGCGCCCGCAGCCGAAGCTGGATCTCAATCGCGGTCATGGCATGACGACCACGGTGGGACGCCTGCGCCCGTGCTCGATCTTCGACTGGAAGTTCACGCTGTTGTCGCACAATACGGTGCGCGGAGCGGCGGGCGCGGCGATTCTCAACGCTGAGATTCTCGCGGTGCTGGGCAAGTTCGACTTCCGCAAGTTCCCGCCCATCGGGTCGGCCGCCCTTGAAGAGAGCGCGGTGCCTGCATGAGCGCAAAGCGCACGTCTGCTCATCCCGAGATTGTCGTCATGAAGTTCGGCGGTACGTCCGTAGAGGACGCCGCCGCTATCCTGCGCACGGCCAGCATCGTTGAAGGCCGCATCGCGAAAGGTCTGCGCCCCGTCGTCGTTGTGTCGGCGATGGCGAAGGTTACCGACCAACTCCTCGCCTGCGCCGCCGCCGCGCTTGCAGGTCGCGGCGACCGCGAAGCCGCGCTGGAAATCGCTGCGCGCCTGCGTGCACGTCATCTGCAGGTGGCAGGCGACCTCGTCAACGGTGAACGGTTGGATTCGCTGCAGCTCGACATCAACCGCGCCTTTGACGGATTGGAAGAACTTGTTCGCGGCATTGCTGTCGTGGGTGAACTAACAGCGCGCAGCTCCGACCTCATCGTCAGCTTCGGTGAGCGGCTCTCGAGCGTGATGGTCACGGCGGCATTCTCTGAGCGCGGACTCAACTCTGTGCATATCGATGCCCGCGAGGTGATCCTCACCGACGACCACTACGGCAAGGCTGCGCCGGACGAGCTGGCGATCGAGCACGCACTGAAGCAGACCGTTCTTCCGCTGCTGAACGCGGGCCGCGTTCCCGTGATGGGCGGCTTCATCGGCTCGTGCAACGGCATTACGACGACGCTGGGGCGCGGCGGCTCGGACTACACCGCAGCGCTTGTGGGCGGTGGCCTGCACGCCGGCGCGATTGAGATCTGGACGGACGTCGATGGCATCATGACGACCGATCCGCGCATCTGCCCGGATGCGCTGCGCGTGCGCATCATCAGCTTCGAAGAGGCCGCTGAGCTTGCCTACTTCGGCGCAAAGGTGCTGCATCCGGCAACGATTCTCCCGGCGGTGCAGAAGAATATTCCGGTGTTCGTGCTGAACAGCCGCAACGCCACGAACGAGGGCACCCGCATCACGGCGACTCCTCCGCCGTGCGCGAGCCCGTTCAAGTCGATCGCGGCGAAGAAGAAGCTGACCATCATCGACATCGTCGCCAGCCGCATGCTGCTGGCGCACGGCTTCCTCAAGATGGTGTTCGACATCTTCGACAAGCACAAGTGCGCGATCGATATGGTTTCGACGTCGGAGGTCTCGATCTCCGTTACAGTCGATTCGCGCGAGTCGCTGCCGGCGATCTGCGAGGAGCTGGGCCGCATCGCGGATGTGAAGTATGAGAGCGACAAGGCGCTGATCTGTCTCGTGGGCGAGGATATCCGCGGCCAGAGCGGCATCGCAGCGCAGGTCTTTGCGGCGGTCTCGCACGTTAATATCCGCATGATCTCGCAGGGCGCGAGCGAAATTAATATGAGCTTTATGATCAACGAAGAGGACGTCGAAGAGGCGGTGCGGTCGCTGCACAAAAAGTTCTTCGCAGCGCCTGATCCGGCGATCTTCGACGTTGAGACACGACCGGTCACCTCCAACGCTTAGGAGCACATCCTCATGCGCATTCTCGTCCTCGGTGTGGGCAAAACCGGCAAGCTCGTTGCTCAAGTAGCGACGGAGCGCGGCCATAGCGTGCATGTGCTCGATGCCAAGGAGAACAAGGACGCCTCCGCGCTGACGGCGCCGTTCGTCGCTGGCTTCGATGTCATTATTGACTTCACGACGCCGGAGGCCGTGATCGCCAACATGCGCGCGTGCCTGGCGAATGGCGCGAGGATGGTGATCGGCACGACCGGCTGGTACGACCGGTTGCCGCGCGCGAAGGAGGCCGCAGAACGTAAGGGCGCGAGCCTGCTCTACGGCACCAACTTCTCCATCGGCGTCCAGTTGATGCTGAGGCTTGCTGAGATCGTGACGAAGGAGCTCGCGGGCCTCAACTACACCCTCTCGATCTCTGAGACGCATCACCTCACGAAGCTGGACGCGCCCAGCGGAACGGCGCTCACGCTGCGCGATGTTGTAAGGCGTTCGTGCAACATGGGAGACATTCCCATCAAGTCAGTCCGTCATGGCGATGCCGTCGGCCTGCACGTACTCGAGGCAGAGCACGATGGTGACCGCATTCTGCTGACGCACGAGTCGCACTCCCGGCGGCCGTTCGCGGAGGGCGCGGTGCGGGCGGCCGAATGGCTGGTCAAGGCGAATCCCGGCGTCTATGACTTCCGCGAGATCTTCGACAAGCTCAGCAATTAACGCTCCGACGTCAGGCGTCGAGTTGCGCGAAGCAGCACGGGCACCCTAGGCTTACCCTATGAGCTCTGCCACCCTCGCCGCTCCGCCCTTTGCCTCCCTCACCTTCGACCAGAAGCTGGACCGCCTCGCCGAGGTTGCCGTCCGTGTTGGCCTCAACCTGCGGGAGGGCCAGGAACTGGTGCTGACCGCGCCCACCGATGCGCTTCCGCTTGTGCGACGGGTTGTGGAGCAGGCGTACAAAGCCGGAGCGAAGTTCGTCACAACGCTGATCAGTGATGATGAGATCGCGCTCGCGCGCTATCGCTCCGCGCCGGACGAGAGCTTCGACTTTGCACCCGAGTGGTTCTACAACGGCATCGCAAACGCCTTCCGCGCCGGCGCCGCACGCATGGCGATCACGGGCACCAACCCGGCGCTGCTCGGGGGCCAGGACCCGCAGAAGGTTTCGCGCGCGAACATCGCGATGTCGAAGGCCTACAAGCCCGCGATGGAACTGATTACGCGGCACGATATTAACTGGACGATCGTCGCGTCAGCTACGCCCGCCTGGGCAGAGCTTGTCTTTCCGGGTGAGCCCGAAGAGCTTGCTACGGGCAAGCTGTGGGACGCGATCTTTCGCACGTCGCGCATCACCGGCGACGACCCTGTCGCCGACTGGAAGCGGCACGGAGAGAACCTGAAGAAACGCGTCGATCTGCTGAATGCCAAGCGCTATCACTCGCTGCGTTTCTTCACGCCGGACGGCGCTACGGATCTCACGGTCGGTCTCGCGGATCAGCACCTGTGGGCCGGCGGCGGGACGACCGCGGGCAACGGCATCTACTGCCAACCGAACATTCCCACCGAGGAGTGCTTCACGACGCCGCACAAGGAGCGCGTCCACGGTGTCGTGACTGCGTCGAAGCCGCTCTCGCACCAGGGAACACTCATTGAAAACATCCGCTGCCGCTTCGAAAACGGCCGCATCGTCGAAGTGACGGCGACGAATGGCGAAGAGGCGATTCAGAAGCTGATCGCGACCGATGATGGCGCACGCCGGCTTGGGGAGGTTGCACTCGTTCCACACAACTCGCCGATTGCCCAGTCCGGAATTCTTTTCTGGAACACGTTGTTTGATGAGAATGCGGCGAGCCACATCGCGCTTGGCCAGTCGTACTCCACATGCATCATCAACGGCGAGAAGATGTCGGACGAGGAGCTTGCGAAGCTGGGCGCAAACGAGAGCATCATCCACGTGGACTGGATGATTGGCGGACCAACGATGAACATCGACGGCCTCAGCTCCAACGGCGCGGCCGAACCACTCATGCGTAATGGCGACTGGGTCTAACACGGCGCAGTTTGTCATTCGTCGCGCGACGCGTGATGATCTCGCGCAGCTCAGCGCCTTGCTGGAGCGCTACTACGCCGAGTGGGATGTTGTGCAGCGGGACGTGCCCGAGCGCATCGCCGAGTATCTGGAACAGCCAGCTCCGTTCGGCTTTGTCGTGACTGAAGAGAACGGTGTGCTCGTTGCCTGTGTTCTGCTCCGCTCGTTGCTTTCGATTCCCTCTGCGGCCGAGTGCAAGCGACTGTATGTCATTCCCGAGCATCGTGGTGTGGGTCTCGCATCGCTGCTGATGGATTATGTCGAGGGCCTGGCGGCGGCGGGACGGCTTGAGTGGATTTACCTCGACACCGGCGCGAACTTCACCGCGGCGCAGTCGCTCTACGATGCGCGCGGGTACGAGTCCTGTGAGCGCTACAACGACAATCCCCAGGCGGCCCGTTTCTTTCGCAAGAGGGTATCCCGCTGAGATAGCATGAATCGCATCGTGCTTCGCCTTCGCAGCCTCGCCGTTGTTCTGTGCGTCGCGCTCTCGGCTGCGGCGCAATCACCACAAACCTCCCCAGCGTCATCCATCGACACGTACATCCATCAATCCTGGGACACGCTGCAGCGTTCGATGACGGACTGTACGTCCCTGATTGATCCCAAGCTCACGACGGCGCCGGTTCTCTATCTGCCCGCGGGCGAGCCTGTCCCGGCCGACGTAAAGGAGATGGAGAGCAAGTGCCGCGTCGACGTGCGCTCGCTTCCACGCGCCATTCGTCACGAGGGCGAGCTCCCTCCTGAAGAGATCGCGACGCCGGGCCTGCTGTATCTCCCGCATCGCTACGTTGTGCCGGGCGGCCGCTTCAACGAGATGTACGGATGGGACAGCTACTTCATCCTGCTCGGCGAGCTGGCTGACAACCGGCTCGATCTCGCGCGCGGCACCGTCGAAAACTTCTTCTACGAGATTGACCACTACGGCGCGATTCTCAACGCCAACCGCACCTACTACCTCACTCGTTCGCAGCCGCCTTTCCTCAGCTCGATGGTGATGGCCGTCTATGATGCCGAGCGCGCACACAATGCAACTGCTGCACGAGCGTGGCTCCGCGAATCGCTGCCCTACCTCATTCGCGATCATGCGCTGTGGACGACGGCACCGCACCTCGCCGGGAGTACTGGCCTGTCGCGCTATTTCGATCTCGGCCACGGCCCTGTGCCCGAGATGGCCGACGACAGCACCTACTACCTCGACGTCATTCGCTGGCTGAAAGCGCATCCAAAGCAGACGCCAGCGGGTTATCTCGAGGCCGCCGGCGCAACACCGAACACACGCTGCGCGGACCCGGCCAACTGCCTGCAGACGAGCCTCGATGGCGTTGAGTTAACGCCGCGGTTCTACCTGGGCGATCGTGCCATGCGTGAGTCGGGCTTTGATACCAGCTCGCGCTTTGGTCCGTTCAGCGGATCCACCGAGGAGTACGCGCCGATCTGCCTGAACGCTCTGCTCTACAAGTACGAGCGCGATGTATCGACGATTGAGACTACACTCGGCGACCGCTCCGCAGCCACGCATTGGAATCACCTTGCAGCGGTCCGCCGACAGCGCATCAACTCACTGCTGTGGGATGACGCGGCCGGTCTTTTCGTCGATTACGACGCCCGCAAACAGCAGCGCTCTGCTTACCGCTACGTGACGGCGTACTACGCGCTGTGGGCCAGCCTTGCAACGCCCGCGCAGGCCATGCGACTTGTTGCTAATCTGCCGCTCTTCGAACGCGCCGGCGGCCTGCAGACGAGTACCGACGACACCGGTCAGCAGTGGGACGCGCCTTTCGGCTGGGCGCCTACGAACTGGCTCGCCGTTGAGGGACTTGCGAGGTACGGCTACTCAACCGACGCGGATCGCATCGCGCGAAAGTTCATGGCGACCGTGCAGACCGGTTTCGAGCACGACGGCACGATCCGCGAGAAGTACAACATGGACAGCGGCTCCTCTGACGTGAACGTGACGACCGGCTATAAGACCAACGTCGTTGGGTTCGGCTGGACGAACGGCGCCTATCGCGAGATGGAGCAACTGCTCGAGAAGAATTCTGCCGCGGCGAAGTGACGCCGGTATATTCTGCGCAAACCCTTTATGCCTCGCGACCTGAACTCCTCGCGGCTCGAAGCCTTCTCCGACGGCGTCATCGCCGTGATCATCACCATCATGGTGCTGGACCTGCGCATACCCTCGACGCGCGAACTCGGCAACGCGGATGCGATTCGCGCCGACCTCAAGCTCATTCTTGTCTACCTGCTCAGCTTCGTGCAGACCGGCATCTACTGGGTGAACCACCACTACCTGATCGACGATGTTGAGGAGGTCTCGCACGGCATCCTGTGGGCGAATCTCGCGTTCCTCTTCACCCTCTCGCTCATCCCCTTCGCGACCCACTGGGTGGGCGAACGAGGCGTAACCTCTTTCTCCATTGCGCTCTACGCCGTCGCGTGCGCTCTGCCGGCAGTCACCTGGATCGTATTGTCCAGCATCATCTGCCGTCACAGCGGCATCCCGCTGGCAGGGAGTCCGGCCAAGCAGTTGGTATCCGCTTCGCTGTACCTGGGCGCAATTCCGGTCGCTTATTACCAGCCGCTCGTCGCTGTCGGGATGATCGTTCTCGTCGCCATCCTGTGGCTAGTGCCTCCGCGGCGGGGGCAGACGGCCACGAGGTCGCAGCCGTCTTCCAGTCCATGAGCACCGGCCCCCCGGATTCGGCTAAACTCGTCTCTGAAATGAATCTGCAAGGCTGCGGCACCGCCCTCGTCACACCTTTTCGTCAGGACGGCTCACTGGATGAGCCCGCTCTCCGTGCTCACATTCACTGGCAGATCGCCTGTGGGATTTCCCTGCTGATCCCCTGCGGCACGACCGGCGAAGCGGCGACCCTGACGGAGCCCGAATGGCTGCGCGTGATCGAGGTCACCGTCGAGGCCGCGAACGGCCGCGTGCCTGTTTTTGCGGGCGCCACGCACAACTCCACGCGCGAGGCCATTCACCGCGCCCAGCAGCTTGGGCGCATCCAGGGCCTCTCCGGCATCCTCACGGCGAACCCCTACTACAACAAGCCCGGCCAGGAGGGCCAGTACCAGCACTTCCGCGCTATCGCCCAGTCGGTGCAGCTGCCCGTGCTGCTCTACAACATTCCGGGCCGCACCGGCGTGAACCTCGAGCCGGCCACCGTTCTCCGTCTCGCCGACATCCCCAACATCATCGGCATCAAGGAGTCCAGCGGCAACATGGTGCAGATCACCGAGCTGCTGACGCAGGCGCCGCGCGCGTTCCAGGTGCTCGCCGGCGACGACGTGCTCGCTCTGCCGATACTTTCGGTCGGCGGTTGCGGCCTGGTCTCGGTCGCGTCAAACGCCATCCCGCAGCAGATGTCGCAGATGGTGAACGCCGCCCTGAACGATAACTGGATCTCCGCGCGGCGAATCAATCGCCATTACTTCCACCTGATGCAGGCGAACTTCTGCGAGCCCAGCCCTGCTCCCATCAAGGCCGTCATGGCGCTGCTCGGTCGTGGCAACGAGGAACTCCGGCTGCCCATGATCCCAGTGACCGCGACCACTCGCCGCAAGCTGGAACGTATCCTCGGTGAGCTAGGCATGCTTACCAACTCGCCGCACGAGAATCTGCGTGTCTTTTAAGACAAGGACGGCCTAATCCCTCCATGCTCTACTCTTGAACCTGTGCCAATTCTCTCTCTAGCTTTGCTTCTCGCGGCGCTGCCCGCGCAGTCCGCCGCGATGCACGCCTCTGAGCCCAGCGCCTGGCCGCCCACGCATGGGATCTCGACGCCGCTTGAGAGATTTCCGCCTGCCGAGCGCTCGGTCGTGCTCTCGCTGCTCAAGCCATACCTCGGTCCCCTTGTTCAAGGCGAGTCGTCGGAGGAACTCAATCACTTGATGCGCTCCTTCCGCGCCGAACGGCTTACTCTCGCCGGCAGTCCAGCACTGGTCCTTCAGCCTTCAGGAAGCGAATTCTGCGGAGCCACCGGCAATTGCTCATTCTGGATCGTCGACCTCCGCCACCGGCGCGTCGTCCTGAATGCGGTTGGCATTCAGACCTTCACGGCCAGCCGATCGCAGCCCGGCGGGATGCCGGAGATCATTACGAGCAGCCACGCTTCCGCATTCGAGCAGGAGCTAATTCGTTGGCAGTTTCAGGGCTCCAGCTACCAGCGCGAGAGCTGCGCGACCGTCAACACCGCGAACGACGACGGCCAACCCTATCCCACGCCCAAGATCACACCCCATCCGTGCTCCATAGAGGAAAACTGATTGATGACGAATTCGCTCCCGCAAGACAAGCTCCAGCACTATATCGAGCACTGGTTTTCGCTCGGCTCCGAAGCCGTCGGCAACTCCGACGCGCTCTCCGCGTTCCACACGCTGCGCCATGCGCTTGAGTCCGGCGCCGTCCGCTCCGCCGAACCTGACGACTCGCAGCCCATCGGCTGGCGTGTCAATACGTGGGTGAAGCGCGGTATCCTGCTCGGTTTCCGGCTGGGCGCACTCGAGTCGATGAACGGCTGCGAGGCGTCCGGCAACTCGCTCCTCAGCTTTGTCGACAAGGCCACGTACCCTGCGCGCCGCTTCACATCGGAGCAAGGCATCCGCATCGTTCCCGGCGGAAGCTCCGTGCGCTCGGGCGCTTTCCTTGCCAGCGGCGTGGTGATGATGCCACCGGCCTACGTCAACGTGGGCGCCTATGTCGACGAGGGCACGATGATCGACTCGCATGCGCTCGTCGGCTCGTGCGCGCAGATCGGCAAGCGCGTACACCTCTCCGCCGCCGCGCAGGTCGGCGGTGTGCTTGAGCCTGTCAACGCTTCGCCCGTCATCATTGAAGATGACGTCCTCGTCGGCGGCAACACCGGCGTTTATGAGGGCACTATCGTTCGCAGCAAGGCCGTACTTGCCGCCGGAACCATCCTCACGCGCGGCACACCGGTTTACGACCTGACGAACAACACCGTCCTGCGCGCTACGGCTGACACCCCGCTCATCATTCCCTCGGGCGCGGTCGTCGTTCCCGGCTCCCGCGCCGTCCAGCACGGTCCCGGCAAGGAGCTCGGCCTCTCGGTCTACACGCCCATCATCGTCAAATATCGCGACGAAAAGACCGAGCTCTCGACGGCGCTTGAAGATATCCTGCGTGGGCGGCAAGCTGATTCTGCAATGTAATCGCATCGTTTACGTTGCGTTCGTAGGGCGCCGCCATAACTGAAGCGGCTTTGCATAGGAGAGATCAGTGACGAGCTGCTCCGTGATTCCGTCCGCGAAGTACTCCTGCTAATGATGCATTCGTACGTGAGCTATTGCTGTTCTCGCCGCCGTTTTTGATCGCCAGTCGACCGCCACAGGTCGCGGCGGCACGGCAGTTGGCGTCTCCCGAGAAAGAGTGCACACTCGTGTCATGGAAGCGATCACCCTGAAGGTGAATGGCCAGACGCGCACCGTGAACGTCGATCCGGCGACGCCACTGCTCTATGTTCTGAATGACGATCTCGGTTTGCGCGGACCACGTTTTGGTTGCGGCATGGCTCAGTGCGGAGCGTGTACCGTGATCGTTGGGGACCATGTTGTCCGCTCCTGTGTCAAGCCGGTGGGCGCGGTTGGATCAGAAGAGATTACGACCCTGGAAGGACTAGGGACACCGGAGAAGCCGCATTCACTTCAGCAGGCGTTCATCGAAGAAGGCGCAGCACAGTGCGGGTTCTGCCTGAGCGGAGTGATTCTGACTGCGAAGGTTGTGTTGGATGTGAATCCAATCGCAACGGACCAGGACATACGCAATGCATTGGGAGGCGTGATGTGCCGCTGCTTCGCGCATGCAAGAATGCTGCGAGCCATCAGGAAATATGCAGATGCGAGGCGGCCATGAACCCTTCGCGCCGTGATTTTCTAAAGAGCGCGGGAGCATTGGTGGTGAGCTTCCGGGCAACAGCAGTCTTCGGCACGCAAACCGGTGGCGGACAGTTCGGCACACATGCGTCGCATATCAATGCTGACGCGCTGGACTCGTGGCTTGCGATCCACGCTGACGGCACTGTAACGGCTTTCACGGGTAAGTGTGACTTCGGCCAGGGAATTTACACGGCGCAGTCGCAGCTTGTTGCGGAAGAATTATGCGTTCCGCTGGAGCGCGTGAAGCTGGTGCAATGCGATACGGCGGTGACTCCGGACCAGGGCAGTACGTCGGGCAGTCAGTCGACGCCGACCAACTTCAATCATGAGAATTTGGCGCTCGCGGCCGCCACGGCCAGAGAAGCGCTGTTGAAGCTGGCCGCCGAGCGCCTAGGTGAGCCGGTGGATCGGTTGAAAGCTAAGAATGGCGCCGTGATTGGGACGTCCGGACGGCAGGTGAGCTATGGAGATCTCATCGGCGGCAAGCACTTTAACCTGACACTCGATCCCGCAGCCAAACGGCGGCCGCAGGCGGAGTGGACCGTGCTGGGCAAACCGGTTCCATCGCTCGATCGGGTCGCGCTGATGACCGGACAGTTTGAGTTCCTGCACCACGTGCGTGTGCCTGGCATGCTGCATGGCCGCGTGGTGAGACCGCCTGCCATTGGAGCCTCGCTGCTCAGCGTGGACCAGGCCTCGGTAAGAGACGTGCCGGGTTTGGTGAAAGTGGTAGTGCGGAAGAATTTTGTAGCAGTCGTAGCTGAAACGCAGTACGGCGCAGTACAAGCAGCACGCCGATTGAAGGTCGAGTGGAAGCCGGGGCCGAAGCTGCCACCGCAAGCCAGCTTCTTCGATTCTCTGAAAGAGCAGCCATCGCGAGATGCGCTGGAACTGGATTCGAAAGACGTTGCAACAAGCCTTGCTGCAGCGAAGCAAGTCGTGCGTGCGCGGTACACGTATCCGTTCCAGGCGCATGGCTCCCTGGGAGCGTCGTGTGCTGTGGCCGATGTGAAGGCAAACTCCGCGACCGTGTGGTCGGCTACCCAGTCCGTGTATCCGACGAGAAGCTGTGTGGCGATGCTGCTGGGCATGCCAGCGGACAACGTGCGCGTTATCTACACGCGCGGCTCAGGATGCTATGGGCTGAATGGAGCCGATGCCGTGAGCTTTGACGCGGCGGTGATGTCACAGGACGTGGGGCGGCCGGTGCGACTGCAATTTTCCCGGCAGGACGAAATGGGCTGGGAGAACTACGGCAACGCTTGTCTCATCGAGCATCGCGCCGCGCTGGATGATGCCGGGCGAATCACGGTTTGGGATCGCGAGAGCTGGATTCCTTCCATGGGTAGCCGACCGGGTTACAACCGGCCAGGCAACGTGATCTCAGGCATGCTGCTCGGCTACGAACCGACAGCGTTCAAGCCGGGCGAAGCCGCCGAACCCACCGGCGAACTTCGCAACGGAAGCAACACCGTCCCGGAATACATGGCGGGTTGCATCCAGGACAAATGTGACGCGAACGGCGTGGTAAGCGCTGCGCGTGTTCTTACGCACACGGTGCGCTCACCCTTTTTCACCGGCCCGCTCCGTTCGCCGCTGCGCATCCAGAACACCTTCGCGAACGAATGCTTCGTTGACGAACTAAGCCTAAGGGCTAATGCAGATCCTGTGGAGTTTCGCTTGAAACATCTTCAGCAGCAGCGCCTCGTTGCAGTGTTGAAAGCCGCAGCGGCCGCAGCGAAGTGGGAACGAAGGATTGCCCCGCGAACGCGGCCGCTGACAAACGGCTTGGCGCGGGGCCGAGGCATAGCGTGCGTGGCCTATGAGGGAAGGAACGGATATGCGGCGCTGGTCGCGGACGTCGACGTGGACCTGACATCAGGGGTTGTGCAGCCCCGGAGGTTTGTCATCGCGATTGACTGCGGACCCGTCTCGAACCCTGACGGATTGCGGAACCAGGTCGAAGGAGGCCTTCTGCAGGGCACGAGCCGGTCGCTTGTTGAAGAAGTTACCTGGGATGAGCAACGGGTGACGTCGACCGACTGGGAGAGCTATCCAAGTCTGCGGCTCGACTATGAGGTGCCCACGATTGAAACGGTGTTCGTGACACCCGACGGCGTGGCAGCCACCGGCGCGGGAGAGACTGCCATCACAGTCACCCCTGCGGCCATTGGCAATGCAATCTTCGACGCGACCGGTGCGCGGCTAAGAGATGTGCCGTTTACACCGGCTCGTGTAAAGGCAGCGCTCGCCGTGCGAAACGAAGGAGCCGTCGCGTGAATCGGCGCTTCCGTTCCTGCCTTCTGTGTACGATCGCCCTGTTTGTAGCTCTGCTGTTTCCTCTGTCGAGCGTCGAAGCGGCTGGGAGGAAGCCGAGCCCCGGAGTTAGTGACAGCAAGTTATCGTCATCGGCGTTCGAGGCGATGATGCCGGTGCTGCGGCACCCGAGGTGCATGAACTGCCACTCGAGCGGTGATTTCCCAAGGCAGGGAGAGGATTCTCATCCGCACATCATGGATGTTCGGCGTGGACCCGACGGCCACGGCGTCAATGGAGTCAAATGCAATACCTGTCACCAGGACCACAACTTACCTGGAATCCACATGCCGCCCGGTGCGACGGATTGGGGTTTGCCATCGCCGACGATGCCGATGACCTGGGAAGGTCTAAGCGACCACGAGCTATGCCAGTTGTTCAAGGACCAGAAGCAGAATGGGCACCGCACGGTCGCTCAGATCGTGGAGCACATGCATACTCCCCTGGTGCAGTGGGGATGGCATCCCGGTGAAGGCAGAACGCCCATTCCATACTCGGAAGAGCGCTTCCTTGAAGACGTAAAGCTATGGGCGGAAAATGGCGCGGCGTGTCCTCGAGAAAACTCAAATCACTGAGACGCTCATGGAAATCGCGCGGTGTAGGCTCGGTCGGATCGAAACATGGTGGTTGCCGAAGGTTGCGGAGGAATCCAAGTAGCTTTGCGGAGGTCCTCCTGCGCCGACAAGCATTTAGCGGGACAGGCGAGCTTACAACTGACTGGAAGCGCGTTTGACGTATATCGTCTAAGGTAGAGTTTCCAGTATTACAAAACTCATTCTATTTTGCGATCGGATTGATATGACATCGTCCTATGTTGCTTCGCCGGCCTCGCCTCCCAGACCTCGCGTGGCGTGGCTCGCGTTCGTGGTGTGCGTGACGGCTCTTTTTCTGACTGCCTGGACGGGCAGCGCACAGACGCCGGCGAAGGGTGTCGACGACACCTGGCAGGGAACGCTGCACCTGCAGCAAAGAGATCTTCGCCTGGTGCTGAAGGTGGCGCGCGGAGCGGACGGAGCGGTGGCAGGGACGATGTACTCCATCGATCAGGGCGGGCAGGCTATCAAGTCCTCGTCGATGAGCTTTCAGGATGGAACCCTGAAGTTTGCGATTCAGATGCTGGACATGACCTACGAGGGCAAGCTGTCGGGCGACGGCAAGTCGATCACCGGCACCTTCACGCAGGGAAACCAGCCCAACCCGCTGGTTTTTGAGCGCGCAACACCGGAGACCGCGTGGGCCATCCCGGAGGCGCCGAAGCCGGTGCCACCAATGCCTGCGGACGCAAAGCCTGTCTTTGAGGTTATGACGATCAAGCCAAGCCCCCCAGATGAGCAGGGGAAGTTCTTCACGGTTCGTGGCGGTCAGTTTGCAACCGGCAACACGACTCTGATGGACCTGATCAAGTTTGCCTATGGTGTGCAGGACAAGCAGGTGACAAACCTGCCCGATTGGGCTTCGAACCAGAAGTATGACATGAACGGTAAACCGGATATTCCCGGCACCCCGAATCCGCAACAGCTTCGCAATATGGTGCAGCAGGTACTTGCAGATCGCTTCCAGGTGAAGTTGCACGAAGACCACAAGGACATGTCAGCGTTCGTGCTTTCCATTGCGAAGGGCGGCGAGAAGATGGAGAAGGCCGCTCCGGATTCGGGAGCGCTGCCGGGACTGTTCTTCCGCGGACTGGGCGTGCTGACGGTGCGCAACGCGACCATGAAGGACTTTGCCGAACTGATGCAGTCGGCGGTTCTGGATCGTCCGGTGGTGGACCACACCGAGCTGGCGGGCCGCTATAACTTCCTGTTGAAATGGACGCCAGACGAGTCGCAATTTGGCGGGATGGGCATAAAGGTTCCGCCGCCGAGCGATGCGGCCGATGCACCGCCGCCTCTGTACACCGCCATCACGGAGCAGATTGGATTGAAGCTCGAGGCGGACAAGGCAGCGGTGCGAGTGCTGGTGATCGATCACGTCGATCATCCCTCCGCCAACTAAGGGGAGCGGAACAGCGTTGGGCCGGAGTGAAAGAATGCGCGTTGCAGCACGGACGATTCGACCGCAGCTTGCCTTTGTTTTTCTGATGGCCTGCTGCGGTGCATGTGCCAGCGGGCAGACAGCGTCTGCTGGGAATCACGCGATCTCTGCAACGCCTGATTATGACGTAGCTACGGTGAAGGCAAACGATAGCGGGAGCGGCTCGAGCCGGCTCAGTATCAGGGATGACATTCTGCAAGCGACGAACGTTCAGCTAGGGTCGCTACTTGAAGCCGCCTTCGATATTCGTCGCGACCAGATTGTGGGGCTGCCACACTGGGCTCAGGTAGAGCGCTACGACATGGCCGCGAAGGTCGTCGATATGAGCCCGGAGCAGCTTAAGGGACTCTCCAGCGTCCAGCGGAAGGTGATGCTACAGCATCTGCTGGAGCAGCGGTTTCATGTGCAGACACATGTCGAAACACGAACGCTGCCGCTGATGGAACTTTTTGTGACCAAGGAAGGTATTAGGTTTACGGAGTCGCAAAAGTCTTCCGATGGCCAGAATCAGATGAAGGGTTCGACGAATGTGAACAACGAGGAGATGACTGCGACCGGCGTGCCAATGGAGACGCTCGTGCGCTTCCTGTCTTCGATGACTCACATGCCGGTGGTCGACAAGACAGGCCTGAGGGGAAGTTATGACTTTCACCTGAAGTGGCAGCGCGAAGAGGAGGGGCAGGCCTCCGGGCTTCACGATCAGGCTCTCCCAACGATTTATGCGGCTCTGCCGGAACAACTGGGTTTGAAGCTTGAATCCGGCAAAGGGCCCGTGAACGTGCTCGTCGTCGATAACGTTGAACAACCCAGCGAGAATTGAACTGCTGCATCAAGGCAAGCACGGAATGATTGGAGGGGTAGGTTTGCTCAGAAGACGATGGCGCATTGGAGTGAAGATTGCTTGCGTCTGTCTTATGCTTGCGGCGCATACGCTGTGGGCAGCGGAGTATCACGGCCGGGTGCATTACGGCGGCGTGCCGGTTCCTGGAGCGACGGTGACCTTGACGCAGGGGTCGACGGAGTTGACAACGGTCACGGACTCGCAGGGTCTTTACGAATTCCCCAATGTCGCTGAGGGAAGCTGGAAGATCAGCATTGAATTGCGCGGGTTCGCACCGATGCATGGCTCAGTGACGATCGCCGCGGCCAACGATCAGGGCGAATGGACGCTCCAGATGCTGGAGCTCAAGGACTTGCTTTCGATGGCGCAGACGGAACCGGCCACGACGAGTCCCTTGAAGGCTCGCGACAAGGAGCCACAGAAGCAGAGCGCAAAGAGTGACAAGCCAGAGGAGCCGGTGCCGCAACCGCAACCGCCTCAGCCGAGCGAAGATGCGGACCGTGCGGCGGATGGCTTGCTGATCAATGGCAGCGAGAGTAACGCCGCGACGTCGCAGTACTCAATGTCGCCCGCGATCGGCAATCATCGGCCGGGAACGAAGGCGCTCTACAACGGGAGCTTTGGGGCATTCGCGGAGAACTCGATCTTCGATGCTAAGCCATATTCGCTGACCGGACTCGTGCTGCCCAAGGATAGCTACAACCGCATCACGATGGTGGCGACCTTCGGTGGCCCAATACGGATTCCTCCGCTCTTCTACCATGGGCCCAACTTCTTCATCGCCTATCAATGGACACGTAATGGCAGCGCGAACACTGGTACCGGCTTAATGCCGACTGAGGCTGAGCGCAATGGCGATTTGAGCGGTCTGACGAATGCGCAAGGCCAACCGGTCACGATTTACAACCCTGCGACCGGCCTCCCCTTTGCGGGGCCGATTCCCGTGAGTCCGCAAACTCAGGCGCTGCTTGCGCTTTATCCGCTGCCGAATATCGCGGGGAACACCCGCTACAACTATGAAGCGTCCTTGTTGAGCGACTCGCATCAGGACGCTCTGCAGTCGCGTTTGGATAAGACCGTCAGCCATCGGGATTCGCTCTATGGCGGCTTTAGTTTTCAGAGCATTCGTGCGAACGGTGAAAGCCTGTTTGGCTTCATCGACAAAACAGACACACTCGGCCTGGACGCCAATGTGAACTGGCAGCATCGTTTTGAGCGGCAGATTTTCGCAACCATGGGCTACCACTTCACGCGGCTTCGCACCGAGGTCCTGCCGCATTTCGCGTACGTGACCAACATCTCAGGGAATGCAGGGTATTTCAGGCAACGATCAAAGCCCGAGCGAATGGGGACCGCCGTCTCTCGCTTTCTCCAGCGGGATTGCCGGCCTGGCGGACGGGAATAGCCAGTTCAATCGCAATCGCACCGATCAGGGTCTCTTGCGGATCTCAACGACGCGCGGCCGGCAGACGATCCTTGCCGGTGGTGATTTTCGCAGGCAGGAGTACAACCTGCTGCAGCAACAGAATCCGCGAGGGAATTTCACGTTCACGGATGCGGCAACCTCAGGAAGCGGGACGGCGTCGACGACGAGTGGGTCGGATCTGGCTGACTTTCTCCTGGGTTTGCCGGATACGAGTGCGCTGGCGTATGGCAACGCGGACAAGTATCTGAGGCAGACGGTATATGACCTCTACGTGAATGACGATTGGCGGGTGCGGCCGGAGTTGACGATCAACGCGGGCCTGCGCTGGGAGTATGGTTCGCCGATTACGGAGCTGAAGGGGCGGCTGGTGAATCTGGACATCACACCGAACTTTGCGGCGGCGGCTCCGGTTCTGGGTAGTTCGCCGAAGGGGCCGCTGACCGGCGAGACGTATCCGAGTTCGCTGGTTCGGGCCGACCTTCATGGCATCGAGCCGCGTGTGGCGTTGTCGTGGAGGCCGATACCTGCATCGACGCTCGTCGTTCGCGCAGGCTACGGTATCTATGACGACACCTCGATTTATCTTGGGGCGGCGCAGAGCATGTCGCAGCAGACGCCGCTCTCGAACAGCCTGAATGTGCAGCGAAGCGCGACGTGTCCACTAACTCTGGCGAATGGATTCTTGAATTGTGCCGGCACGACTACGGAGAACTTCGCGGTCGATCCAAACCTGCGAGTCGGTTATGCACAGACCTGGCAGCTCTCTGCGCAGCGTGATCTGCCGGGCGCCATGGTGATGACGGCCACCTACCTCGGTACGAAGGGCACGCATGGCACGCAGGAGTTCCTGCCGAATACTTACCCTATCGGCGCAGTGAATCCATGCCCGCAATGTCCCGTGGGTTTCATCTACAGGACATCGGGCGGCAACCTGGAACGCGAGTCTGCACAGGTGCAGTTGCGGCGAAGATTGCGGGCTGGTTTCACCGCAAACCTTGACTACACCTTCGCAAAGTCCATCGACAACGATGCACAGGTGGGAGGCCAGGGCCACACCGCGGCTAACTCAGCGACGGCAATCTCATCGAGCAGCGCTTCGACGGCCCCCACGGGAACCTCGATCGTGGCCCAGAATTGGTTGAATCTCCGGGCAGAGCGGAGCCTCTCGAGCTTCGATCAACGCCACGCGCTGAATCTCATCCTGCAGTACACAACGGGCATGGGAAAGGGCGGCGGAACACTGTTGAGCGGCTGGCGAGGACGCGCGTTCAAAGAATGGACCGTGTTAGCTCAAGTAACCGCGGGGTCCGGTCTTCCGCAGACGCCGGTGTACCTTGCACCAGTTCCGGGCACAGGCGTTACAGGCACTATCCGTCCTGATCGCACGAGCGCTCCTCTCTATACCGCCTCTGAGGGATACTTCTTGAATAGCGCGGCTTACGCTACGCCCGCTAGCGGGCAGTGGGGTAATGCGGGGCGGAACTCCATCCGCGGTCCGGTGACCTTCACCATGAATACAGCGCTCGCACGCACGCTGCGACTTCACGGGAACTACAGCCTCGACCTGCGACTGGAGGCGGACAACGTGCTGAACCATGCAACCTTCACTGGATGGAACACGATAACGAACAGCACGACCTTTGGACTGCCGGCGTCCGTCAACGCCATGAGAAGTGTTCAGATAAACGGGAGGTTCCGGTTCTGATGAATCTCCGTCGATCTTCGCCGCTGCTTGCGTGGGCCGGGCTGATGCTCGCCGGGCCAGCGTTGTTTGCGCAGCAAATTGGAAGTAACTCGACGCAGAGCGACAACGGAACGTACAAGCTGAGCGTTACCTCTCAACTCGTCGTCGAGACGGTGGTTGCCAAGGACAAGCAGGGTCACTTCATCAGTGGTCTGTCCGCGAAGGATTTTTCGATCACGGAGGACGGTGTCCTGCAGAAGATCCGCTTCTGCGAACACGAGACGTTACCGACCGATGCGGATGCATTGCCTCCGCTGAAGGATGAGGACGAGAACATCACGATCTACAAGCGGCTGACCCGGACCTCGATTTCTCAGGAAGATACGCAGCGAGATACAGGCAAGAGTCGCTACCAGGGCCGCCGACTCATCGCTTTGTACTTTGACATGACGACGATGCGGCCCGAAGATCAACTGCGTGCAATCACCGCCGCGGAAACCTTCATCCGCAAGCAAATGACGGCGGTCGATCTGATCTCGATCATGCGCTACCAGGGTGGTTCTGTGGATGTGCTGCAGGACTTCTCTTCTGATCGCAATCGGCTGTTGAGCATCCTCCAGACGATGCTTGTCGGTGAAGGACAGGGCACGCAGGATTCGATCGATGACTCCAGCAGCGCGGACACAGGCGCAGCGTTCGGGCAGGACGACAGCGAGTTCAATGTGTTCAACAACGACCGGCAGCTCTCTGCTCTACAGACCGCGGCGGAGATGCTGGCGAGCATGAACGAGAAGAAGTCGCTGATCTATTTTGCCAGCGGGCTTCGGTTGCACGGGATCGATAATCAGGCGCAACTGCACGCGACGGTCGACGCGGCGATCCGTGCGGGCGTGACCTTCTGGCCGGTGGATGCTCGCGGTCTCGTGGCGAGTGCGCCACTCGGCGACGCGACGCAGGGGTCCCCTGGTGGTGCGGCAATGTACACGGGAGCGTCAGCGCAAGCGGTGACCGACAACTTCCAGCAATCGCAGGACACTTTGTATTCCCTCGCCGCGGACACCGGCGGCAAGGCGTTGCTCGACAATAACGACCTGACGCGTGGAATCACTCAAGTCCAGCGAGCAGTGACGGACTACTACGTTCTCGGGTACTACACGTCGAATACAGCGCAAAACGGACACTTCCGAAAGATCAAGCTGACGCTCAACAGTGATACGTCCGCTTCGCTGGATTACCGGCAAGGCTACTTCGCGAACAAGGAGTTTGCGCACTTCAACGAAGCCGACAAGGAACGGCAACTCGAGGATGCGCTGATGCTGGGCGACCCCATCACCGAGCTGACGGTGTCGATGGAGATCAACTATTTCCAGCTCAATCGAGCAGAGTACTATGTGCCGCTGGTGGTGAAGATCCCGGGACGCGAGCTGGCGCTGGCGAAGAAGATGGGATCCGAGCACACTGTCATCGATTTCGTCTGTGAGATCAAGGATGACTTCGGCGGTACGACCGTGAGCAACATCCGAGACAGTGTGAACATCAAGCTGAGCGACCAGACGGCGGCACAGTTGGCGCACCAGCCAATTGAATACGATGCCGGCGTGACGTTGCTGCCGGGGCATTACACGATCAAGTTCCTGGCACGCGATGATGAAACGGGGCGCATCGGCACGTTCCAGACTTCGTTCTACATTCCGAACCTGAACAAAGTCACCACGCAAATCCCCATCAGCTCAGTCGTGTTGAGCAGCCAGCGCATTAGTACCGGTGATGCGCTCTACAACACCACTCGAGGGAAACAGGCTGCGAAGAATGATGCAGCCAATCCACTCATGCAGGACGGCCAGAAACTTATTCCCAGCGTGACGCGGGTATTCAAGGCGGACAAAGAACTTTACGTGTTCCTGCAAGCCTATGCAGCGACTGCCGGACAGGCTGCTTCGACGGCAGCAGCGCCGCAGAATAAGCCGCTTGTAGGCTACGTCAGCTTGTATTCGGAAGGGCAGCTTGCCTTTACGTCGAAGGTGCTCGCCGTCACTCCGCTTGCGAACAATCGATTGGGAGTGACTTCGTTTGCTTTCACGTTCCCGCTCGGAACGTTGAAGGCGGCGAACTATGAGTGCCAGGTTACGCTGCTCGATGCCGAACAGCACCGCGTTGCGTTCTGGCAGGGCCCTTTAAAAATTGTCCCGTGATGGGACTAAGCATCATTGACAGCCTGTTCTCGATTGAATACTGTTTTGTATACAATTTGCTGTCTCTGAGGCCTTGATGTCTGCGACTCGTCGTGAGTTTTTGCTGGGAGCCGCTACTGTTGCGGCTACTACCTCTTTTCCATCAATCGGCCTGGCGTCAGGCCGCCCTCAGACTGACGCTTCGGCGAAGACAGCGGATGGCGCCTCACCGTTTCTTCTGGAGTTTGATGGACCAGCACTCACCAGTCTCAAGTTCGCCGGTGATGAGTTTCCGACAAACTATGTGGCCACCGGACAAAAGCTGGGTCACGTTGAGATCACCTGGCGGCGCGGCAATGGGGCGTGGCAGAGTTTCCACTCGGCGGATGCCACGGGCGAGGCCTCGCCGGGTGAGTATCACGCAAAGGATGATCACGGCGAAGCGCTTGCCGTGACCGTTCGTCTTGCGCCACAAAACAGCCCTGAGCCACAAAGCAGTCCTGAGCTAAAAAATGGCCTGCTGCGCTGGAGCATCTCTCTGCGCAACCTGTCGTCCGATCCAATCGAGATCGGTGACGTCGCGCTTCCATTGCCGATGCACTTCAACTTCAATGGCAAGGAGCCTCCCACGCCTTCTGTCCTGAAACACAGCTTTATCTCCGGACACGGTTCGTTTCTTTTCTGGATGCGGTCGAACAGCGTGGGACCGTACCTGGTGATGACGCCGGAACGGGAGACGCATCTGGAGTATTGGGACCACACGCCGCCGCGCCCGCGACCGACGCAGGCGCAGGTGCCGGGGCAGACCACGGCGCCTGCACCGAACACGGTCGCGAGGACCGGGCAGCGGCCAGCGTTTCGTGCGTATGTGCACTCGGCAGCGGTGGGTGAGGTGGTGCAGGCTGCGGGTGGCCGTTGGCGTCAGCCACGCACGAGCTTGACACTTGCTCTGGCCGGCAAAGCGGGAGCGGAGCGCGAGTATGCATTCCAGCTCGCATGGGCGAAGGACTATGACGGCGTGCGGCAGCGGCTTGTGGATGCGGGACTGGTCGATGTAGAGATCGCACCGGGTATGACCGTGCCGTCCGATCTCTCCACCTGCATTGCAGTCCGCTCGCACGACCGGATCGAGAGCATCGTCGCCGAGCATCCGGAGCAGACAACGATTGAATCGCTCGGCGAGCGCAATGGGCGTGTGTTCTATCGCGTGAAGTTCAGGCGGCTCGGCGAAAACATCCTGACGCTGAATCAAAGCGGAGGGCGAGCCACGCGGCTGGAGTTCTTTGCAACCGAACCGCTGGAGACGCTGATCCACAAACGCGCGGCCTTCATCACCCAACACCAGGTGCGCGATGCGAGCAAGTGGTACAACGGTCTGCTTGCAGAGTGGGCCATGGACACGCAGGTGCAACTCGGCCCCGATAACTACGACCGCATCAAGGGCTGGCGTATCTACGAGGTGACGTGCGACGACCCTGGGTTGAGCAAGCCTGCCTACCTCTCCAGCAAGAATGCAGAGTTTCCTATCGCAGCCGAGGTTGAAGCGCTGGACTACTTCATCGAGCACTTCGTCTGGGGCGGGTTGCAGCGGACGACGGAGGAGAGCTACAGCTACGGCATCTACGGGATTCCCGACTGGAAACAAAATCGCGACAGCAGCGACCCTGGCAGCAAGGGCAAGCTCCACATCTGGCGCTGCTACGACTATCCGCACATTGTCGTGATGTATTTCAGCATGTACAAAATCGCCCGCGACTACCCGGGCATGAAGATGAAGCTCGACAAGGCGACATACCTCGAGCGAGCGTATGGTACGGCGCTCGGGATGTTCACCATTCCGATGGAAGTCACTAAATGGTCTGCATACAGAACGGGGTTCTATAACGAGGTTGTTATTCCGCAGCTCATCGAGGAGCTGGATCTCGTCGGCAAACACGATGAAGCGGCCCAACTGCGAATGCACTGGGAGAAGAAGGTCGCGTTCTTTGTCAGCGGCGGACCGAACCTCTTCGGCTCGGAGTATGCCTTTGACTCTACCGGCTTCGAATCGACGCAGGCTATTGCACGATATGCGCTGGATCATCCGCAGACGCCAGGCACAACACCGGAGGCGGCGAGGAATTTTGCCGAGACGCAGATCCGCGCCAATCTCTTCTGCCGCGGTGTCGTGGAGAAGGCGTACTACTACTACGGCAGTGACTATCGCGCAGGCGCGGGTGACGCCTTCACATTGACGTACATGTCACCGATGGGGGGTTGGGGCGTGCTCGACCACGCACTGCACGACCGCCGCGAGCCGGACGCCACCGTCCGCCTCGGCTTCGCATCCGTCCTCAGCTCGTGGTCCCTGATGAATACAGGTACGCAGGAAAGTGGCTTTGGCTACTGGTTCCCCAGCGAGGCAAACGATGGTGGAACAGGCGGAGGCTATGAGCCAGCGGCATACGGCATGACATGGCTCGGACAGCCACATCACCGTGGTCCCTGGTATTACTCGTCCGAGACTGACCTGGGTTACTGCGGCGCGCTGCGGGCCGCTTCTACCATCGTTGCCGACGATCCTGTCTTCGGCCGCTTCTGCTTTGGCGGCGAGCTGCGCGCTGAAAACGGTTCCCTGCAGATCATTCCTCGCGACGGAGTGCGCCGCCGGCTGCATCTGCGAACGGAAGGCCAGCAGATCGACTTCGAGCTGACAGGCGCACGGTTTGCCAAAGAACAACCAATCCACTGGTCGACCGTGCAGCAGAGATTCTTCTTCGCGCTAGAGACCGAAACCACTGGCAGTGGAGAGGTTCAAGTCGCGATTGCCGGCTTGCCTGCAGGAACCTACAAGGTGATCTGTGGCCGGCAGGAGAACGAGTTCCGTCCCGACGCAACGAAATTCCTCCGCCTCCGCATCCCCGCAGGAACCTCGAAGGCTACTGTGGAGATCGTTCGCCGCTAAGGCCCCACAGATACCGACGCGAAGAGGAATACGACCAGCAAGCGAAGAATGCACGCTACCCGATTGCAGAATGTGGATCAGCTACGAACTCTCAATTGGCCAGCGCTCTCATAACGAAACCCCTATACAATCTCGGTGTTCAACGATAGTCACTGAACGCGGAGGCAAGGTTGCAAACCATCATCGATCCGGCGGTACCGCTGGAATGGAGAAGAAGGCGCCGTAACCTGATTCTCGTTGCAGCTCTGCTCTTCGCTGTCTTCATTCTTGGGCGGATTGTGTTGTCCAATTGGGTCGACCTCCTCTGGTTCAGGTCGCTTGGTTACGGGTCCGTTTTCTGGACGACGATTTGGCTGCAGGTGATTGCCTTTGCTGTCGCCAGCCTGGTCACATTTGCCGTTCTGTATCTGGCATTCTGGGGAATCAGGCGATCTCATGAAGGCAATCTGCCGACGGCTCACGCAATCACTATCGGAGGGCAGCCGGTCCGGTTCTCCGTAGAGCCTGCGTTACGTTTTATTTCACTGGGCGTCTCGATTGTCTTCGCGGTGATAGCCGGCTTCACCATGGTGGCGGAGTGGCCGGTGTTTGGGCTCTTCTGGTATGCGTCGCGCGGCGCCGGCAGCGCGGCTGATTCCATCTTCGGCAAACCTCTTAACTTCTTTCTATTCACCCTGCCTGCGTGGCAGCTGGTCAACAACTGGCTGTTGACGCTCGCGATCGCAACCTGCGCTGTTGCGGTCCTGTTTCTCTTCATCACGAGCGGCTCGCGCACTCTCGAGACGCGAAAACTCAGCTATGGTCCGACGCCGTGGCGCGGGCTCTCCCTCACCATTGCCTTTTTGCTGCTCGTTTTAGCAATGACGGTGTACGTCGACCGGTTCCAAACGCTGCTGGAACATCACACGATCTTCGATGGAGTGAACTACACCGACGCGCATGTGTCGATCCCGGGCGCGCTCGTTCTCTGCGCTGCTCTGCTTTTCGGTGCCGCGATCGCGGCGTTCAACGCGGTGCGAGAGTCGCGCGGACGACGGCTTCTGATTGCAATCGCTCCGGCGATCTTGTGCTACGTGGTGATCGGGATCATTGGGTGGTACGTCGGCAACTTCATCGTGAATCCGAATCAGCTCGATCGCGAAGAGCCTTATATCGCGCACAACATTGAAGCGACCAGGCGGGCCTATGGCCTTGACCGTTTCTCGCAGAGTGAGTTTCCCGCCGAGACGACTCCAGATGCCGTCGATGCGGCGAATAATCAGGCCACACTTCAGAACGTGCGGCTCTGGGACTGGCGCGCGCTACAGGACACCTTGCGCCAGATCCAGGAGATTCGCACCTATTACGACTTTCCGGACATCGACATCGACCGCTATAACCTCAACGGCACAACTCGCCAGGTGATGCTCGCCGCCCGCGAACTGAACGTCGACCGACTGCCAGAGAGCAGCCGCAATTGGATCAACGAGAAGCTGATCTACACCCATGGCTACGGGGTGACGATGAACCCGGTCAACGGGTTTACGGCAGAAGGCCTGCCCATCCTGTTGCTGAGCAACATGCCCGTCCAGAGCACAGTTCCCGGCCTCAAGGTGACTCGCCCCGAAATCTATTTTGGCGAACTCACCAACACAGATGTCTACGTAAAGACCATGCAGAAGGAGTTCGACTATCCGCAAGGCCAGAACAATACTCTAACGTCATACCAAGGCACGGGCGGGATTGTGATGGGGGGCTTCGTGCGGCGGCTGATGCTCGCGATTGCCCGCGACGATGTCGCAACGCTGCCCTTCAGCGACGACGTCAATCCGCAGAGCCGGATGCTTCTTTGGCGTAATATTCGGCAACGGGTAACGAAGCTCGCGCCATTCCTCACCTTTGATCAGGACCCTTATCTTGTAGTGGGTGACGATGGCCGGCTCTCCTGGGTCCTGGATGCTTACACAACATCCGACAGCTATCCCTATTCGACCCACTATAGTCTCGGCGATAACTCTGTTAACTACATGCGGAACAGCGTCAAGACTGTAGTTGACGCTTACAACGGAACGGTAACGTTCTACGTCTTCGACAGCGAAGACCCGATCCTTGCGACGTATCGGCGTATCTTTCCCAGTCTCTTCAAGGATGCGGCTGCGATGCCGGCAGACCTTCGCAGGCATGTTCGCTATCCGGAGGCATTGTTCCAGTTGCAGTCGGAGGTCTACGCGCTCTACCACATGACGAATCCGGAGGTCTTCTTTAATCGCGAGGATCTCTGGACCGTTGCGACCGAACCTGCGATCGACAGCGAAGGCGAGCAAGGTATACGGCCGATGCAGCCGAACTTCGTCCTGATGAAACTACCGGGAGGCACCAGCGAAGAGTTCGTCGAGATACTGCCGTTCACTCCAGCGAACCGGAACAACCTGATTGGGTGGATCGCGGGGCGCTGCGACGGGGCGAATTACGGAACGGCGGTTGTGTACGACTTCCCCAAGACGAAACTCATCGACGGACCGCAACAGATTGAGGCGCGTATCGATCAGAATGCGCAGCTTTCCGGACAATTGACGCTCTGGAACCAGCAGGGATCGCACGTGCTGCGAGGAAGCCTGCTGGTCATTCCGTCGGGGCGTGCACTGCTCTACGCAGAGCCGATTTATCTTCAGGCGAAGCAGAGCCCCATGCCTGAGCTGCGGCTGGTTGTGCTCGCGTTGCAGGACAAGTTGGCTTACGGCACAACCTTTGAGGCGGCGCTCAGGTCGCTCTTCGGCGGCGAAGCTTCGTCGCTGAATCAGGCTGAGGCGACCCCAGCTGCACCGCCGTCGACGGCAGCGGCCGAGCCATCGACGGATACCGACGCGCTGATCGCCGAAGCCAGCAAAGACTTCGACGATTACCAGCGCCTGACTGCCGAGGGCAAACTCGCCGAAGCCGGGCAAAAGCTTGAACAGCTGAAAGGCGTACTTGGCCGACTCAATAGCCGCCGGAAGTAATTTGCAGTTGCGTGCGCTTCTCTGACTCCTACCGGAACTCGCCCGCGGTGTGTCCAGTGAAGACCACCTGAACGATGGTGCAGTCGTCGTTGGCTGGATGTCCCGCGCAGAAGCCGGCCATGCGCTCCAGAATGCTTTGCAGACCGACGCAAAGGGAGGCGGAGTCCAGGCGGTCCTCGCCGAAGAAATCGCCCTTCGCATCTTCTGCTTCCGTAACGCCGTCGCTGACTAGAATGACGCCCGACCCAGGTTGAAGAGTGGCGATGCCGACGATGTACTCGGCGCCGTAGAAGAGGCCTACCGGGACATTCGTGTCCTCAAGTCGAGAGACTCCTGCATCCGAACAAATTCTGGGGTACACGTGTCCACAGTTGACGTACTCCAGGGTGCCGTCCTGGTAGAGCCGCAACAGCACCATCGTGGCATATTTTCCGACGGCTTTCTGACACAGATACCGATTCGTTGCCGCGGCAATCGCGTCGAGAGGCTGGCCGGCTTCCAATTGAACGTGCAACATGCCTTGCAAGGTTGAAGCGAGGATGGCGGCCGAGATTCCCTTGCCCGAAACATCCACCAACGCGACGTTCAACGCATCTTCACCAGAAATTACATCGAAGAAATCCCCGCCAACGGCGCTGCAGGGAATGCTGTGCGCCTGCACGCCGGCGAAGGGAAACGCCGGAATCTGCACGGCCATCAACCCCCGCTGAATCCCGGCTGCGATCTGCAGCTCTTCCTCCTGCTTGCGCGCCTGATCTTCGATGACGGCCAGTTGGGCGTTGTCCACCAGGGCCGCAGCTTCCCGGGCGATCGTCCTCATCAACTCGTGATCGACCTCAGAAAGGCCGCCGGGCTGAAAATGGCTCTCCAGATACAACGCCCCGAATACCTGGCGCCCGTCGGCATACGTGGGGCTCTCGCCATCGCGCGCCTTTCTGGTCCGCCGCAGGGGGATGCAGATAATGGTGCGAATACTGTGGGCAACGATGCTCTCCGGAATCTCTCCCTGTGCAGACAGGTTATCGGTCACGATGAATTGGTCAGTGCCGCTGATCGCTTTGCGCATCACTGTGCGCGATACGGAGGAGGCGTCGGTGAGCACATCTCCCTTTGCATCCCTGCCCAGCGCGAGTTCCAGCGTCCCGTGGGCGCCCATCAGAAACACGTAACCACGCTCCACCTTGGCCAGCGCCAACGTAGTCTCGAGCAGGGACGCCAGCACCAGGTCCACCTGTCCAGCGCTGTTGAGATCCCGGGCAGCCTCCAGAAACCACCGCAGCTTTTCCAGGTCCGAGTGCTGCGCGCTGATCCCGTGCAGTTGCGTGAGGATGTTCAGTTCGGTGGTCTTCTGCTTGTTGTCGGCTGCGAACCGGAGTTGCGGGCCCTCGCGGGATCCGAACTGAATGATGTCGCCGGGCCGGAGCGTCCTCCTGCTCACCTGCTCGCCGTTCACGAATGTTCCGTGTCGACTTTTGGTGTCCTCCAGGGCAAACTGGCCGCCGTCTCGCGTGATCATAGCGTGGCTGCGCGAAACGTAAGACTGAGGCAGCGCCAGATTGCACTCCGAGGAACGCCCGATCACGAAAGGAAAGCAATCAACCACGACAGTCCGGCGGCTCGGACCGTCGACGAACTCCATCGAAAGCGCCTGGGTCTGGGCAAACTCTGGGGTGTCCACTTTGACTCGCACCTCTGTCTGCACAACATGCAAATGCTTCTAGGGCGGTTCGGGAGAAGCTCTCTGGTTTTCCCGGCTTGAACTGTATCACGAAGCCGAGCCTGGATATTGAGCTGCCATCTCGGGCTTCAGTCACTCGGGCGAACTCTGATTCAGCGCAGAGTTAGTTTCGAGATCCAGCAGCGGCATCTCTGGCCAGAATCTGGCGCCATTCGTCGGCCTTGTCCGGCTTGTTCCATGCGGCATAAAACTTGACGATGAGTTCCCCGGCTTTTTGCAGCTTCTGCCGATAGAGATCGGAGACGGCGGCAGCATTCTGTTTCATTCCGTCGTATCCACCAACCAGCAGAGGTTCGGCTTCTTCATATTTGTGGTTCCCGGCGAGACTGGCGCCCAGCAGAGTTTGAGTCCAATAGCGACGGTAATTGGATGGCATCGCTTGCTGCTGGATGTCGAGAGAGTCGCGCAACATCGCTTCGGCCTCCGCGTATCGCGCCTGGTCGACGCGCAATTCGCCGAGGTGCGCGATGGCATCAAGCGTGTCAGGATTCTTAGGGCCGAGCACTCGCTGACGTACCTCGACAACTCGCGTGAAGAGCGGGTCAGCCTCGGCGTACTTCCCTTCTTCCTCAAGGATTGACCCCAGAGTATTCCGTGATTCGAGCGTGTCGCTGTGTTCGCCGCCGAGAACCCTTGTGCGAATTTCGAGGACGCGTCGGGCAAGCGTCTCCGCTCCCGCGAAGTCGTGCTGACCCTCGTGCAAAACCGCAATGTTCGACATGACAGCCAGTGTTCGCGGATGCTCAGGCCCCAACTGCTGGCGCCACTGCTCGAGCACATTTTCGTAAATGGGAGCGGCTTCGGCGTACTTGCCCTCGACCGAATAGAGAACGGCCAGATTATTGAGTGCGTTCAGGGTGTCAGGATGGGTGGGTCCATCGACGCGGCGCTCGATATCGATGACGGTCATGTAGAGTTTTTCGGCGTCCTCATTGCGGTGTTCCCGCTGATAGAGCACCGCCAGGTTGTTCATGGTGCGGACCGTATAGGGATGCTCGGGGCCGAACACGCGCGTTTGGATGCTAATCATGTCCTTCAAAAGACGTTCGGCGTCGGGGAGTTTGCTGCGCATGAAGTAAACGCGGGCGAGCACATCGGTGGCGTCGAGCGTGTTTTCGCTGTCGGGGCCGAGTACGTGGCGAGAACGCTCGAGCAGGTCGGCGAGCATGGGCTCGGCTTTGGCGTACTTGGATTCGGCCACGTAAACACCGGCCAGAGCGCGCTCGGCATTCAGGGTTTGCGGATCGTCGGGGCCGCGAGAACGAAGCGAGGTTTGGTAGATGTCGCTCAGGAGCGCTTCAGACTCGGCATAATTTCCGGCGCTGCGATAGGCCTCGCCCAAGGTGGTGCCGACCGACAATGTCACGGGATCATCGTGCCCAAGCGCGGCGCGATCCAGTTCAAGCGCACGCGCCAGATGCTGCTTGGCTTCCGGATAAATGCCCAGGTGCCAGTAGGTCGTCCCAATCGTCGACTCGATGGAGCCTTCAACCTGTGGTTTTCCGTTAAACCTGCCTGCGATGTGGCTGGCGGCGCGATCGAGCACGGTGCGCACCTTGATGTCGGGATCGGCTTTGGCGTTGGAGCCTTGACCGATGGCGCTCGCCTGCGCCAACAGGTCGGTCGTGAGGAAATCGTTGATGGCCCGGGCGGTAGCGGTTTCAGTATCGGCGCGACGCTTTTCTACGACGGCCGTGTCGCGTTCCCGCTTCGCCTCCACCTCGGCCTTCACCGCGCGATCGCGCGCCGCAGTGGCAGCATGGTCGGCAGCGACGGCGCGGTCGCGCTCCTGGTTCGCATTTTTCTCGGCGGTAACAGCGCGGTCTCGTTCGGTGCGTTCCTGAGCCTCGGCCTGGCGGGCAGTCACTTCGGCACGCCTGGCTCGTACCGACTCGATGGAACTGGCGACGATCCCGGCAATAAGCACCACGAATACCGCGGCAATTCCGATCACCAGTGCGCGATGACGGCGCGCGAATTTCTGAAGTTGATAGGCCGTCGACGCTGGGCGCGCGGTAATGGGCTCATCGTTCAGAAAGCGTCGAATGTCGGCAGCAAGATTTGCCGCCGAATCGTAGCGACGAGATTTTTGCTTCTCGAGCGCCTTGGCAACGATGGTTTCAATGTCGCCCCGAAAGGAGCGGTTTATTGAGCTCAGGCGCGTCGGCTCCTGCTCGCGAATGATCTGGGCCGCCTGATGAATCGGCTTGCGGTTCAAGTCAAAAGGCAACTGGCCAGCCAGCAATTCATAGAGGATCACGCCCAGCGCATATACGTCGCAGCGGATATCAATCTCGAACGGATCTGCCATCACCTGCTCAGGGCTCATGTAAGGCAGAGTGCCGATCAATTGGCCGACGTTGGTTTCCTGAGTCGCCTGGCTGTCCGAGTCAGTGATGCGCGCGATGCCGAAGTCCAGGATCTTGGGTTGTGCTCTGGCGTCCACGATCACGTTGGTAGGCTTCAGGTCGCGATGAATAAGCCCGCGCTGGTGCGCGTGATGCACGGCATCACAGATGCTGGCGAGCAGGCGGAGGCGGGCGCGTGCGTCCAGCTTGTGCTCGTTGGCGTAAGCAAGAAGCGAGGCGCCGTCGATGTACTCCATCGCGAAGTAGGGCTGGACACCGAAAGGAGTCTCGGCACTGCCGGCTTCGTAGATCTGTGCGATGCCAGGATGATGCAAGCGGCCAAGCGCCTGCGATTCCAGCTCGAAACGCCGCGTCATCTCCTCGTTGGCGTATCCGGGCTTGATGACCTTGAGGGCGACGATGCGGTGAGGCTTTTCCTGCTCGGCTTCGTAGACCGCACCCATGCCGCCCTGCGCGATGAGTCGCAGGATCCGGTAATGGCCAATGAATTCCGGAACACCGGGAGCGATTGGGCGCTCCGCGGCCTCTGGGTACACATACGCGCTCGTCTCGCCCGAAGCATCTTCGGGAAGAGGAGTCGCGGTGGTACTCAGGGTTTCGTCGCTCATGACCTAAGAAAACACGCCGAACGAGCAAACCCGCCGACGTTAGCTGCTCTGCGTGGCGGTCCAGGCGTCCTGGCCGGCAGCCGGCCCTACCTTGTGGCAGTTACCCGAATATTGCGCCTTGTTACCGGGCTGGTAGGCAAAGCTGGATCCATTGAACTGTATGGTCTCGGTGCTGTCGGTAAGGTCGAAAACAATCGCGTTTCCATTGGACTTATTGGTGCTGCTGTACGTCCCGGAAGGATTGGTGCGCGTGTAATCGATCGCTCCGTCAGTGTAGGTGAAACTTCCATCCCATGAGCTGAAATCAGTTCCGCAACAAGAGGTATACGTGCCGTTGGGAGGATTGGAAGGATTATTCGGCATGGTTACTCGCTTTCTGGATAAAGGTTTGATTTACACAGTACTGGCGCCGCATCAGAAAAGAATTGCGTTTGGTGCCGATCGGTCCCAGAGTGAGGGGCAAATCATAGGCCCGATTGGTCCACTTTGCAAACATTTTTGGACCGGAAGGCGGTATGCCACTGCGGACCTCGCGCCGGCACAGCCGGCAAGCTACTGCGCTACGGTAAAAAACCACGACCTTCTGCATCCATCGCGCTGCGGGCGACCAGCAGAGTTTCTCTCGAACCTCGACCTACCGGAGCGATTCGCCCGGTGTAGGTCGAGGTTGAGCACCCGAGAACGGAGCTTATGGGTGGGAAGTCGCGAGGTCGAAACGATCAAAGTTCATCACCTTGTTCCAGACCCCAACGAAATCATGGACAAACTTCTCGTGGGCATCCGAACTTCCGTAGACCTCAGACAGAGCCCGGAGCTGCGCATTTGAACCGAAAATGAGATCGGCGCGCGTTGCCGTCCACTTCACTTTGCCTGTCTTGCGATCTCGGCCTTCGAACACGTCCTGGGCGTCCGAGGTCGCCTTCCACGCCGTGCCCATGTCGAGCAGGTTGATGAAGAAGTCGTTCGTCAGGGCCTCCGGCCGGTTGGTGAACACGCCATACTTCGTCTGGCCGACATTGGTGTTCAGCACGCGCATGCCAGCGACAAGCACGGTCAGTTCAGGCGCGGTCAGCGTCAGGAGCTGTGCCTTGTCCAGCAGCATCACCTCAGCCGGCGCGTTGCCATTGCCGTTGGTGTAAGAGCGGAAACCGTCTGCCGCCGGCTCAAGCACCGCGAAGGATTCCACATCGGTCTGCTCCTGCGAGGCGTCCGCGCGCCCGGGGGAGAATGGAACTGCTACGTTGATGCCGGCATTTCTCGCGGCCTGCTCGACACCTGCGCAACCTGCCAAAACAATCACGTCAGCAAGAGAGACCTTCTTGCCGCCGGACTGCGAGCTGTTGAAGTCGCTCTGAATCTTCTCGAGTGTCTTCAGCACCTTCTGCAGTTGCTTAGGCTGATTGGCTTCCCAGTCCTTCTGCGGAGCAAGGCGGACTCGCGCACCGTTTGCACCGCCGCGCTTGTCCGAGCCACGGAAGGTGGAGGCCGACGCCCAGGCAGTGGAGACCAGTTCCGAGACCGTTAGTCCCGAAGCGAGAATCTTGCCCTTGAGTGAGGCGACGTCCTGCTCGTTGACCAATGCGTGATCCACTGCGGGGATGGGGTCCTGCCAGATGAGCTCTTCCTTCGGAACTTCCGGGCCGAGATAGCGTGCACGCGGTCCCATGTCGCGATGCGTCAGCTTGAACCACGCGCGAGCGAATGCATCGGCAAACTCGTCCGGGTTCTCGTAGAAGCGCCTCGAAATTTTCTCGTAAACCGGATCGAAGCGAAGAGAGAGATCGGTGGTGAGCATGGCCGGCGCCTGGCGCTTCGACGGATTATGCGCATCCGGCACCGTACCTGCACCCGCGTCACCCTTCGGTTTCCACTGGTGTGCGTCGCCGGGGCTCTTCGTCAGCTCCCACTCGTACTTGAACAGGTTTTCGAAAAAGTAATTGCTCCACTGCGTCGGTGTGTTGGACCACGTAACTTCCAGCCCACTGCCGATTGCATCACCGGCGATGCCCGTGGCGTAGGTAGACGACCAGCCGAGGCCTTGCTCCTCGATGGGAGAGCCTTCGGGTTCAGGCCCCTTGTGCGCGGTGGGGCCGGCTCCGTGGGTCTTACCGAAGGTGTGGCCGCCTGCGATCAGCGCGACTGTCTCTTCATCGTTCATTGCCATGCGGGCAAAGGTCTCGCGGATGTCCTTCGCAGCCTTAACCGGATCCGGGACAAAGTCTGGACCTTCTGGATTCACATAGATCAGGCCCATGTGCGTCGCACCAAATGGCTTGTGCAACTCGCGATCGCCGAAGAAGCGCTTCTCCGTGCCCATCCATTTGTCTTCGAGCCCCCAGTTGACGTCCATGTCCGGCTCCCAGACGTCGGCTCGTCCTCCGCCGAAACCGAAGGTCTTGAAGCCCATGGATTCCAAGAGCGACATTGCCGGCAAGAATCATCAGGTCAGCCCAGGAGATCTTTTTGCCGTACTTCTGCTTGATGGGCCACAGCAGGCGCCGAGCCCGGTCGAGGTTGACGTTGTCAGGCCAGCTGTTAAGAGGAGCGAAACGCTGCTGGCCTCTGCCGCCACCTCCGCGACCATCACCGATACGGTAAGTGCCTGCGCTGTGCCAGGCCATGCGAATGAATAACGGGCCGTAGTGGCCGAAATCGGCAGGCCACCAGTCCTGCGAGTCCGTCATCAGCGCCACAAGATCTTGTTTCAGGGCATCGTAGTTGAGGCTCTTGAACTCCTCGGCGTAATTGAAATCCTCGCCCATGGGGTCGGACTTTGAGGAATGCTGGTGCAGGATATCCAGGTTCAACTGGTTCGGCCACCAGTCACTGTTTGTTCTCGCTTCGCTACTGCTGTGATGGAACGGGCACTTCGCTTCGGTTGCCATGCGTCCTCCTTCTGGATGGTTCCGCTCAACGAATGGGTTCGCATGAAACCCAGGCATCGATCTCGACAAGCCGAATGTAGCATTATGGAGAGAGATAGTTCCAATATGTAACCTCCATGCGAGGTATAGGCACATCCTATGGAATTTCAACAGCTGCGGTATGTATGCGCCATCGCGGAGACGGGCAGCTTCAGCCGCGCCGCCGAACGCTGCCAAGTCGCCCAGCCCTCGCTCTCACAACAGGTCCTTAAGCTCGAGGAAGATCTGGGAGCAAAGCTCTTCGACCGCCTGGGTCGCAGCATCCGCGTCACCGAGGCCGGCCGTGCTTTTCTGCCTTATGCCCGCTCGATTCTAGAGCAGATGGAAGCGGCGCGATCGAGCGTGGCCGCACGGAACACGGACATTCGCGGCAGTGTGGCTGTAGGGGCTATTCCAACCATCGGACCCTACCTGCTGCCGCGTTACGCGGCAGCCTTCGCAAAGAAGTACCCTGACGCGAAACTGCGCATTGTCGAAGAGACGACGCCGATCCTTGTCGAAGGGTTGCGGGACCTGTCCATCGATCTCGCGATTCTTGCCCTCCCTCTGCGCCACAAAGACCTGGAGTTCTACCCCATCCGTACCGAACCGCTCTTCGCCGCGTTGCCGAAAGACGACCCCCGTGCCGCCGCTGAATCGCTTGCGCTCAAAAATCTTCGCGGAGAGTCGTTTGTCATGTTGCGCGACGGCCACTGTTTCCGCGATCTCAGCATCGCCACCTGCACCCATGCGCGCATCACCCCGAACATCGCGTTCGAAAGCGACCAGTTCAGCAGTGTCCTTGGGATGGTTGCCGCCGGCGTCGGCATCTCGCTTGTTCCCGAAATGGCCATAGACCGAGACGCTGGCTGCCGCTACGTACACCTCAGTGACACTCGTGCCACTCGCACGATCGTCGCCGCCGTCCTGCGGGGGCGCAGCTTCAACCGCGTTCAGCGCGCGTTTCTTGCGGGGATCCAACACGGAGCACAGAGGGGGTATCCGTCGAAGCCTGCTGCCCGAGGAAAAGCGGCGGCTCGATCCCGTCCCTGACTGTCGCTTCTTATCAAGCCAAGGTCATCCGGATTGTCTCAGGCCATTCTCAGGCAACGTTGGCTTCTTATAGTTCAGCGAACAGACGCAGCGTCGACAGGTGGGATCTTCCGCAATATTCAGTGTGCGTCGAAACTGTTGTGCATCGTCAGAATTAATAGCTTCTTCGAGAGAATGCGAGACGGTACTTCCAATCGTTCTGTGAAAAAAGCACGGTCGTACGCTACCGTCGACCTCGACTACGGCCGACACCCAGGGGGCGTTACACCCAGGCGATTCGGGCAGCACATCTCCAAGATGCTCGTGAAAACGACGAACGATCCGGCGCAGTTTTGAAGGTGATTCGACAATGTAGTTCAGCCGAATAGCATCCCTGTATTCCTCGATCAGCAGTTCCATCTCATTTTCGAGCGTTTCGACCTCGGATCGAGTCAGCGCAATTTGATTCTGCCGCTCAACCGGCCAGAGCAGTTCGCGGTTAAAGGCAGTGGAGGAGACGTCGGCCGGCAAGAACGAGATGGAATCGAAGCCAAGATGCTGCGCAGCCGCCACGGTCTGGCGCAGAGAGGTGAAATTGGCACGCTGCACAGTACTGCGAGCACGAATGGGCAGGTCCGGCGAGAGTTTGCGAATTGCTTCGATCCCTTTCCGGATCAAGCTGAACGCCTCCCGGATACGCCGGATCTCGTTGTGGATGGGCTCCGGACCGTCCAGGGAGATGATGACTTCGTCCACGTGGCGAGCTACAACCTCCGCACGCCGCTCGAGCAGCAGGCCGGTCGTGAGCAGTGTTAGTTTCACATCGCAGGCCTTGAGGAACTCACATAAAGCGTTGAAATCGGAGTGGAGCAAAGGCTCGCCGCCCGTGAGCACGACCTCTCTGACACTTAGGGCCACAATCGATTCGCGGTACGCAGTCAGACGAGCAAGGTCGAGTTGCTTTCCGGGCGGCCGCTTCCAGATGTCGCACATGAGGCAACGGCAGTTGCAGTTTTCATGGACGTTGAGCAGGAGTATCGGGAGCTCAACCAGCTTGGGCGAGTCCGTGTACTCGATCTGTTCTTCGTTCCGACCCGCCTCTATCGTTTTCATGTTTTGGAAACACTACCGGCAACAACATACTAGCCTTTGGGGCCAGCGTCTCTTGTCACCACATCTTCACGTGGCAGTCACATCTGCGTTTTCTTCGAGGTCAAGTACCCGAGCAACATCTGGATCAGCGCCAGGACCAGCGCCGCGATAATGGCCGGCTGGAAACCGGTAACTGAAAATCCCGGAACCAGCTTGCTCGAGCACCAAAGCACGATCGCATCGATGACGAAGACAAACAGCCCGAGCGTAAGCAACGACAACGGAAAGGTCATTACCTTCAAGAACAATCCGAGCGTTGCGTTAACAATGCCGATGATGATCACCGCAAACATCGCGGAACCGAAACTGCTGATCTGGAAACCTGGGACGAAGTGCGCAACCACAAGAAGAACGACGGCGTTCACAATCCAGTGCAGCAACCAGCGCATAGCAATTCCTTTCCGTCACGAATTCAATTACGGGAAGTGCCTGATCAATCACTCCGGCTCGAGGATACTCGAGATTGATGGAGCCCACATGTGTCGTAATGCCTGCTTTTAGTTGATCCTCTGCTGCTATCCTCTCCCCCTGCACCTTCTTTACCCGGCTTCAAATTCCTTATCGACGGGAATTTGCAGCGCGGACGCGAGCGCGTTCGTCTCGTTCGCCATGCCGATGATCGCGATCAACTCCGAATGCTGCTCGTCCGTCATTCCCCTGGCGCGCGCCGCCGCGGTGTGTGAGTGCGCGCAGTAGCTGCAGGCATTCGTCGCGGACACCGCGATATAGATGAGTTCCTTCGTCAACGGGTCGAGTGCACCGGGCGCGACCATGATCTCCTTCACGCTCGCCCACGTCCGCTCCAGAACGGCGGGTTGATTCGCCAGCGCCCGCCAGAAGTTGTTCACGAAATCCGTCTTCCGCGTTTCGCGGATGTCATCGAAGACCGCCTTCACCTGCGGGCTCTTTCGAACATCCTCGTCCCTCCAAAGCTTCACCGTCGCCATCGCACGCTCCTTCCGCAGCGATTCTATTTGCCACAGGGCTGGCAGCGCCCGCGATACGCTGCGGGCAAACAGCTACCAAACGGGCGTCGAGACAGACGTTGTTCCAACAGCAATTTCCTTCTGATCATGCGGGAGAGCGCACCGGCCGTCGGCTCCCGGAATTTGAGCGCGTCGGGAAAGAATTTGCAGCGCCACTCGGGCGCAAGGGCCGAAAAAAGTCCAAGATTTCGAGTCGCAACGCTCCATCTGCCATCGAATTTACTCTAATTTTGTAGTTTATTTTCAATAACTTATGCACTCACCTCCAAATGCCCGTATTTTTTCACGCGGCGAGAAGGAAATTCGTGACATTTGACTCGTCCTTGTAGTACGAATGGAGGCGCCGTTTCCGCCACACACTGCAGGGGCTGTTCGAATATGTTTGATCTTCATGGCAAGTGCGCGGTCGTTCTCGGGGGAACCTCGGGAATCGGCTACGCGATCGCGCTCGCCCTGGCGGAGGCCGGCGCCGACGTCGTCGCCTCCTCCAGACGCCCCGATGCCGTTGAAGAGACAGCAAAGGCCATCGAAAAACTTGGTGGAAAAACGTTGTGCATGAGCTCGGACGTGGCCGATCGCAAGTCGCTTGAACAGCTCCGCGAACGCGTCGAGCGGGAGCTCGGTCCGGTGTCCATCCTCTTTAACTGCGCCGGTATAACCCAGCGCGTCTCGACGCTTGAGTGCACTGAAGAGCTGTGGGACCAGATCATCGACATCAACCTGACCGGCACGCTTCGCGCCTGCCAGGTCTTCGGTCGCGGCATGGTCGAGCGCGGATACGGCCGCATCATCAACATTGCATCGCTCGCGACCTTTGTCGCCTTCATGGAGGTCGCTCCGTACGGAGCGAGCAAGGCTGCGGTGGGCGCGCTGACGAAGTCGCTGGCCGTGGAGTGGGCGCCTCATGCTGTGACGGTGAACGCTATCGCGCCGGGCATCTTCCCCACCGCGCTGAACAGCGCGATCATCGATTCGCCGCGCGGGCAGGAGCTGCTGATGCGCACTCCGATGCGGCGCTTCGGCAAGGTCGAGGAGTTGACGGGGACCGCAGTGTTCCTCGCCTCAGACGAGGCGAGTTTTGTAACCGGTGAGATTGTGGTGGTCGACGGCGGAATGCTGGCAAGTGGAGTCAATCAGTGAAGGAAACGGTACGAAGTTCAGACGGTCAAGGCAGCAGGCGAATCGACCTGGCTTACGTAAAGCTGGCCTCGAGCGAGATGGCGCGGGACATCAACCGCGACATCGTCCTCGAGCTGATCCGCGCGAATCAACCGGTGGGGCGGGCGGAACTTGCGCGGCTGTCCGGACTGCAGCCCAGCACGGTCTCTGCAATCGTGGAGCAACTTCTCGACGAGGGATGGATCACCGAAGGCGCCGCTGCGAAGCGCCCACGCGGCCGCCGCCCGACGATGCTCACGCTCAACGCCGAACTCGTCATCCTCGTTGCCGACCTTCGGCCGGGGCAGGCGATTCTGGCGGTGGTCGACCTCAATGGCCGCTTTCTCTCGCGTGAATCTGTTCCGCTTGCCTCCGACGCCGAGCGCGCCACCATCAAGATTGCGGAGGCGCTCGATGCAATGCGCAAGCAGCATCCTGACAAGCGCGTAGAGGGCGTCGGCATCAGCGTGCCCGGCCGCGTCAACCCGGACACGCAGCGCATCATTCTTGCTCCGAACCTGCACTGGGCCGACTTCGACGTGAAAAAGACACTCTCTGAGCGATTGAACCTGCAGGTCGAGCTCGAGAACGCGGCGAACGCCTGCCTGCTTAGCGAACTCTGGTTCGGCCGCATGGATGGCGTGCGCAACGCTGTGCTGATCACAGTCTCCGAAGGTGTCGGCTCGGCGATCCTCGCCAACGGCCAGATCCTCGCGGGCCGCAGCGGTCTCGCCGGCGAGTTCGGACACATTCCCATCGACCCCAATGGTCCGGTGTGCGGCTGCGGCCAACGCGGGTGCTGGGAGACCTTCGCCTCCAGCAAGGCCGCGCTCCGCTACTACGAGGAGCTTAATCCCGAGCATCCCGCAACCCGTATTCAGGATCTGCTGAAGCTCGGCGAAGAGGGCAATCCGAAGGCGCTCGCCGCACTCGAGCGGCAGGCGCGCGCGCTCGGACGCGGTATCCGGCTCATCACCTCGGCGCTCTCGCCGGAGGTCGTGCTCGTCATCGGTGACATCACCTCATCATGGGCACGCATCGCTCCGCTCGTCGAAGAGGAGATCGCCGCGACGATGCTCGCCGGCACGCCTCCGCGACTCGCCGCAGCCTCCGACGGCGAACTCGCTCGACTGCGCGGCGCTGCGGCGCTGGTACTGCAGCGGCACTCCGGTTACTACCGCTCAACGCACGGAGCGCGTGAACGGCCCCGCAACAGGGTGAACGTCTAGCTTCACGTGAGTGTGTTGAACTTCAAGAAACTCAAACTCTGAGCCTCAACAGGGAGAAGAAGATGCAGCTTGTTGAACTTCGGCGTGGCCTGTCGGTATGTGGCCTGTTGACTCTTGCAATCACGATGGCGAGCACATCCGCGGCCTCGCATGCACAAACCGCAAAGCCTCTGCCCTATCTCGATCCCTCGCTTCCCAAGGAGCAACGCGCGGCGGATCTCGTCGGCCGCATGACGGTCGAGGAGAAGATCTCCGAGATGTCAAACAGCTCCGAGGGAGTGCCGCGTCTCGGCGTGCCCGCGTACAACTGGTGGAACGAGGGCCTGCACGGCGTCGCGCGCTCCGGCTATGCGACGATGTTCCCGCAGGCCATCGGCATGGCCGCCACGTGGGACGCTCCACTCATTAAGCAAATCGGCGATGTGATCTCCACCGAAGCGCGGGCGAAGAACAACGAGGCTCTCCGCCACGACATTCACTCCATCTACTTCGGCCTTACCTTCTGGTCCCCGAACATCAACATCTTCCGCGACCCACGCTGGGGCCGCGGCCAGGAGACCTACGGCGAAGACCCATTCCTCACCGCAACACTCGGCGAATACTTCGTCGAAGGTCTGCAAGGTACGAATCCTGATTACTTCAAGGTTGTCGCGACACCCAAGCACTTCGCCGTGCACTCGGGTCCCGAGAGCTCGCGCCATCGCTTCGACGCCACGCCCACACCGCATGATCTGTGGGATACCTACATGCCAGCCTTCCGCGCGACGATCGTCGACGCCAAAGCTGGCTCCATCATGTGCGCGTACAACGCTATCTACGGCCAGCCCGCCTGCGGCAGCGACCTCCTGATGCAAACGATTCTGCGCGGCTACTGGAACTTCCAGGGCTTCGTCACCTCAGACTGCGGCGCTGTCGACGACTTTTACGAGATGACCGCGCACCACACCTCGCCCGACAAAGCCCATGCCGACGCGGACGCGCTCCACCACGGCACCGACACCGAGTGCGGCCGTTCCTACGCCACCGGTCTCGGCGACGCGGTGAAGGAGAAGTTGATCAGCGAAGCCGACATCGACGTCTCGCTCCGCCGCCTCTTCCTTGCGCGCATGAAGCTCGGCCTCTTCGATCCGCCTTCGAGCGTTCCCTACACATCCATTCCCTTCACTGAGGTGAACTCACCCGGGCATCATGCTCTCGCGCTCGAAACTTCCGAGAAGGCGATGGTGCTTCTCAAAAACGACGGGATCCTTCCGCTGGCGCCGGCAAAGTACAAGACCATCGCCGTTGTCGGACCGAACGCCGCGTCGCTCTCCGCGCTCGAAGGAAACTACAACGCCGTTCCGAAGAATCCGCAGATGCCCATCGATGCGCTGCGCGCGGAGTTTGCCGGCGCGAAGGTGCTGTATGCGCAGGGCGCTCCCTACGCGGACGGTATGGTGCTTCCCGTCCCACGCACCATGCTTCGTCCGGCGCTCGATTCACGCGAAGAGGGCCTCAAGGCCGAGTACTTCGCAAACGGCAAGATCGAAGGCGCGCCTGCAATTACGCGCCTCGATCACGCGATCGACTTTGACTGGAACTCCGCTGCGCCCGTCTCCGGCGTCGCGCAGGACCACTTCGGCGTGCGCTGGACGGGCTTCATCATTCCGCTCGCGCCCGGCAAGCAGGGGTTCAGCATGCGCCTCGCGCACTGTTATCCCTGCGGCGACCGTGAGCACTTCGACGTGAAGATCGATGGCAAAGACGTCAGCACACACTCCACGGACGGCGGCGAGTCCCGCGAAAGCACGACGCCGCGCTTCTCGGTCGACTTCCCAGACACTAATCCGCACGCCATCGAGGTCACCTATACGCACAACGCTCCGCTCTTCGGCGCCGGCATCTCTCTCGAGTACGTTCCTGCGCCGGGCCTCCTGCAACAGGCTGCCGTTGAGGCAGCAAAGAACGCCGACCTGGTCATCGCGATGGTCGGCCTCAGCCCCGAGCTCGAAGGCGAGGAGATGAAGATTCAGATCCCCGGATTCTCCGGCGGCGATCGCACCGACATCAAGCTACCCGACGCGCAGGTGCAGATGCTCCAGCAGCTGGCAGCTACTGGTAAGCCGCTAATCGTCGTGCTGCTCAACGGCTCGGCGCTCGCGGTCAACTGGGCACAGGATCACGCGAACGCGATTCTCGACGCGTGGTACCCGGGCGAGGCCGGCGGGCGCGCCATCGGCGAGACGCTGACAGGCAAGAACAATCCATCAGGACGCCTTCCGCTGACCTTCTACACCTCGCTCGAGGAACTGCCGCCATTCACCGACTACTCGATGAAGAACCGCACCTACCGCTACTTCTCCGGCAAGACGCTCTACGACTTCGGTTATGGCCTTAGCTATACGAAATTTGCGTACTCGCATGTGAAGTTGTCGGAGCCGACAGTGCATGCTGGCGACACGCTTACCGTCGAAGCCGACGTGAAGAACGTCGGCGCACGTGCGGGGGATGAGGTCGCCGAACTGTATCTGATTCCGCCGCACGATGGCAACGGCGGACTCTCGCCGAACCTCCAGCTTGAGGGATTCGAGCGCGTGCACCTCGCTCCGAACGCGGTGAAGCACGTCGTCTTCAAACTCTCACCGCGCGATCTAAGCGAGGTCGATGACAAGGGTGTGCGCAGCGTGCAGCCGGGCAGCTACAAGATTTCGGTCGGCGGCTCGCAACCGGACGATCCGCACGCAGCGGCGCCCGCACAGACTGCGAGCTTCACCATTGTCGGCACCCAGGAACTGCCGCACTAACTCAACGGCCTACACCGAAGGAGCGAAGTCGATGCGGTGCTCGAGTGTCTGGTTCAAGAGCGTTGCAGGCTTCGCTCTTTTGTTTGCGGTGCTGAACTTGCGCGAGCCGAGGATGGTTCAGCGGCGTGGCTTCGCTATGCTCCGATACCCCATCCGGAAATGTACAAGGATTTGCCTTCGACTATCTCCGTGATCGGCGACGCGCCTCAGCAACTCACCGCTGCGCGCGAGTTGCAGCGCGGTCTTTCATCGATACTCGGACGTCAGTTCACGATCGAGAGTCTCAATCCCGCAGTCCCCTCGATAGCGATTACTACCGCTCCGTCTGAGCCCTCGATCAACGAACACGTGCCTGGAGGCACTCGCGAGGAAATGTATCTCATCTCGCGGGTGAAGACGGGGAGTCGGCTTTCGCTTGACCTTGAGGGAGAGACTCCACAGGCCACAATTTATGCCGCATTTCGCCTGCTCGGTGAGCTAGGAGCCGAACAATTAATTCCGGACAGCGATATGCAGCGGCCAAGTGCGCCAATCCGCTGGGTCGATGAGTGGGACAACTTGAATGGCACGATCGAGCGTGGGTATGCAGGGCCATCGATCTTCTTCGAGAACGGTCATGTGCGCCAAGACCTCACACGCGCGGGAGAGTATGCGCGGTTGCTCGCGTCCATCGGCATCAATGGATGCAACGTCAATAACGTGAATGCCGATCTTGATCTGCTGACAACGGAGCACCTCAAGGAGTTCGCGCGTATCGCGGATGTCTTTCGTCCGTGGGGAGTGAAACTTGCGCTATCGATTGATCTCACGAGTCCCGCAGACCGTTGGAGGATTGGATACATTTGATCCGCTGGATCCAAAGGTCATTGCCTGGTGGCAGCGGAAGGTCGATGAGATCTACAAACTCATTCCGGATTTCGGTGGCTTCACGGTAAAGGCTGACTCCGAAGGGCGCAAAGGGCCATCGCAGTATGGACGCTCCCCTGCGGACGCAGCGAACGTTCTTGCACGTGCGCTGGCTCCGCATCATGGCGTCGTGCTCTACCGGGGCTTCGTCTACAACAACCATCTTGACTGGCACGACCTGAAGGCCGACCGTGCGCGCGCGGGAGTCGACAACTTCGCCAATCTCGATGGCAAGTTCGATAAGAACGTCATCATCCAGATCAAGGAAGGACCAATCGATTTCCAGGCACGAGAGCCTGTGACTCCTCTCTTCGCGGCGCTGCGACACACGCCCGAGGCCATCGAGGTGCAGACGACGCAGGAGTACACGGGACAACAACGGCACATGGTGTGGCTGCCGAGCATGTGGAAGTGGGTGCTCGACACCGACATGCGTGTGGATGGCAAGCCTTCACCTGTAAAGGAGATCGTCACAGGCAAGACCTTCAATCAACCGACAGGTGGTTTTGTGAGTGTCGTCAACGTTGGTATGGAGCCGAACTGGCTTCATCATCCGATGGCGATGGCGAACTTGTATGGCTACGGCAAACTCGCATGGAATCCTGACGAGCCGTTAGGGGAGATCATTGACACTTGGACGCGTCTCACATGGGGCAACGATCCGCAGGTGGATCGCACCGTCGATGCCATGCAACTCAAGAGCTGGCATGTCTACGAGAGCTATACCGGGCCGAACGGCATGGGCACGTTGACCAACATCCTCGGCTACCACTTCGGTCCGGGCATCGAAAGCGCGGAACGCAACGGATGGGGCCAGTGGTTCCGTGGCGAGAAGGATGGCATCGGAATGGACCGCACCGTCGCGACAGGAACGGGCTACATCGGACAATACCCGAAGGAGCTCGCCGAGAAGTACGAGTCGCTGGCAACCTGCCCCGACGATCTGCTGCTGTTCTTCCATCATGTTCCGTACGATTACAAGCTGCACTCCGGCAAGACACTGGTACAGAGCATCTATGACTCCCACTACGAGGGCGCGCTCGCGGCTGCAGAATATGTGCCGCTGTGGGAGTCACTGAAGGGCAAAATCGATCCGGAACGATACGAGAGGACCCATGCGCTGTTCGAGTACCAGGCGGGACACGCAATCGTGTGGCGCGATGCGATCAACAACTGGTTTCATCGCATCTCAGGCATCGACGACGCCCAGGGACGCGTTGGGCACGATCCGAATCGCATCGAAGCCGAGAGCATGAAGGCCGTTGGATATCGGACCGTTGATGTCACTCCATGGGAGACAGCATCGGATGGAAAGGCGGTCGAGTGTCATGACGCAAAGGGATGCACGCTGACAACGACACTCCAGAAGCCTGCGGAAACTTACGATGTTGCTGTGCAGTACTTCGACATCTGGGACGGAGTTTCGACGTACACTCTCAGCGTGAATGGATCAACGATCGCCACGTGGACCGGAGATGACAAACTTCCTCCGGCGCAGCCCGATCCGCATCTCGACGGGCAGACGAGTACGCGACGGACGATTCGTCACGTTGCGCTGAAGCAAGGTGATGTACTGGAACTGCGTGGTGTTCCCGATCTGCGACTGGAGCTGTTTCATGGAGCTCAGGCTGCGGGCTTAGGCGGAAATGGACAAGGATTGCGCATGCAGCCGAATCTGCAGGAGTATGCTCCGGTTGACTACATTGAGATTGGACCCGATGGACCGATTACACCGCAGTAGAGTGATGCGAGAGAGCCTATGAAGATTACTGCTGCACGATTGATCGTCTGTTCGCCGGATCGCAATTTTGTGACGCTGAAGATCGAGACCGACGAGGGCATTCACGGCCTAGGTGATGCGACGCTGAACGGGCGCGAGCTGGCCGTGGCGGCGTACCTCGAGGAGCATGTGATTCCCTGCCTCATCGGGCGCGATCCGTCGCAGATCGAGGACACCTGGCAGTACCTGTACCGCGGAGCCTACTGGCGGCGGGGGCCGGTGACGATGTCGGCGATCGCGGCGGTCGATATGGCGCTGTGGGACATCAAGGGCAAGGCGCTGAATACGCCGGTGTATAACCTGCTCGGCGGAGCGTCGCGGCAAGGATGCCTTGTGTACACGCATGCAAATGGAGCGGATATCGCTGAGGCCATCGACTCGGTGCAGAAGCACATGAGTGAAGGGTATCTCGCGGTGCGGGCACAGGCTGGTGTGCCGGGAGTGGCTTCGAGCTATGGTGTGCCGAAGGGTGGTAAGCCGTACGAGCCTGCGGAGCGCGGGTTGCCGAGTGAGAGCCTGTGGTCGACCGAACGGTATCTGAACTTCGCACCGAAGCTGTTTGAGGAGTTGCGCAAGACGGTTGGTGAGGATGTGCATCTGTTGCATGATGTGCATCACCGGCTGACGCCGATTGAGGCGGCGAGGCTGGGCAAAGCGCTGGAGCCGTATCACCTGTTCTGGATGGAGGATCCGACTCCGGCGGAGAACCAGGAGGGGTTTGCGCTGATCCGTCAACACACGACGACTCCGATTGCGACGGGCGAGGTCTTCAACTCGGTGTGGGACTGCAATGAGCTGATCTCGAAGCAACTGATCGACTACATCCGAATGACCGTGGTGCATGGCGGCGGGATTACGCATGCGAAGAAGGTTGCGGACTTTGCTGACCTGTACCAGGTGAGGACCGGCTATCACGGGGCGACGGACCTCTCGCCGGTGACGATGGCCGCGGCGCTGCATGTGGGGCTGGCAATCCATAACTTCGGAATCCAGGAGTACATGCATCATTCGAAGCTGACGGATGAGGTGTTTCCTCATGCGTATCGGTTTGAGGCGGGGTACATGCATCCGGGCGACAAGCCGGGGCTGGGAGTGGAGATTGATGAGGCGCTCGCCGCGAAGTATCCGTATCAGCGAGCGTATCTGCCGATCGCCAGAAAGCTCGATGGGACACTGACGGACTGGTAGACCCATCCCGTCACTCTTTTACGCAAAATTCTGATTCCGCTCGATTTATTGCTCGGAAGTCATCCCGCCGATGCGAGACCGACGGAATGTGCGCGGATGAATCTTCGCACTCTTTTGAACTCCTTCTTTTCAGGTGCGAGTGATAAAGAACCCCCAGGAGTAAGGACACTGCCGACGGCGCCGTCACCAGAATGAGTGCTATGACAAAAGGCAATTCGGTGCGCATGGTGGTCTCCAAGGGCATGTTCATTACACCGCTGGAGCACGTAAAGAAGCTGCTAAGAGTTCATAGGGAAGTCGTATGAACTGGCATCAGCCGACTTAGAGAGAAGGCACCGATGCTTACTATTTCCTACGCTTCATTTGACTTGTAAATGGCATTTCTTATTGTTTGTCACTCGAGGCATTTCTAGAGACAATCGGACTGATGGAAGAATCCTATTCCCCCTATTTCGAAGGGCTTGGCTGGACCACACAATCGAAGGGCCGCTTTCTTCCCGGCTACGCAGCCGCCGGCAGCACGGAGACCGCATGAGGCCGAAGGTGATTATGCTCACCGGTTCGGCACCGCCGGAAGCCTGCGGAATTAGCGATTACACCTTTGCCCTGGTCTCCGCGCTCGAGTCCGCCGGCCTTCCAGTGGAGATGCTTTGCCACAAACAGTGGGACCTCCGCGGAACAGCAAAGTTGCTGAGGCACCTCTCCCGGGAAAAGGAAGCGCTGCTTCATATTCAGTATCCGACGCTCGGATACGGGTACAGCCTCGGACCACAACTCTGCTCGCTGGCAAGTCGAAGCGTAGTCACGTTGCACGAGTTCAGCCTGGCGCACATTTTGAGAAAGCTTTCTCTGTTTCCATTTACGCTGCGATCACGTCGCCTGGTAATGACGGCTGAGTTTGAGAGCCGGATGCTGACACGGTGGATGCCATGGGCAAAACAGAAGATCACCGTCATCCCCATTGGAAGCAATATCCCGCCGTCTCAGCCGGCGTCCCTCGCCTATAGGCCGCGGATCCTTTATCACGGGCTGATTATGCCGCGGAAAGGACTTGAAGAGTGGATTGCGCTTGCGCAACTGGCGCGAGACCGTAACGCTGGGTGGGAGTTCATGGCCATTGGAAAGATTCCTCCGGCACACGCTTCCTATGCTGAGGACCTTATTCGCAAGTCGAGCGCAGATTCTGTCCATTGGGTCTTGGACCGCACGGACGAAGAGGTCGCAGCACTGTTTTCCCAGGGGGGCATTGCCTATCTTCCCTTTGTCGACGGCGCTTCCGGCCGGCGCGGCTCATTGAAAGCTGTTCTGGCGGCGGGCCTTCCAACCATCACAACAGCAAGTGAACAGACGCCGCAGAATCTCATCAACGCGGTGCTGTTTGCGCCTGATACCCAAACTGCCTTTGATTGCGCTCTGCGGTTAATGGGGTCTTTGGAAGAACGTTGCCGCGTGGCGCGGGCTGCGCTCGAGTACTCTCAATTGTTCAGTTGGCGGAGGATTGCGGAATCTCACATGCGGATGTATGAAGAGCTGTCTCGTGCGGAGAATGCGACCTCGGGCGCTGAAGCCCGGTTCCCCAAGGGGTAAGAACGGCTGTGCAGAAGCCTCACTTCAATGCAACCACGATCAGCCTTCGAGGAGTTTGAGGAAGGCGGGTTCGTCGAGGATGGGGACGTTGAGCTCGCGGGCTTTGTCGAGCTTGGAGCCAGCTTCTTCACCGGCGACAACATAGTTAGTCTTCTTGGAGACGGAGCCGGATACTTTGCCTCCGGCGGATTCGATGCGGGCCTTGGCCTCGTCGCGGGTGAGAGTGGGCAAAGTGCCGGTGAGGACGAAGGTGAGGCCGGCGAGGGCGGTGCCGATGACGCGGCGTTCAGCGGTGAGTTTCAGGCTGAGCTTCTTGAGGTCGTCGACGAGCTGCTGGTTCTTCTTGTTGGAAAAGAACTCGACGATGGCGTCGGCGACGCGGGGTCCGACTTCGTTGACGGCCAAGAGCTGGTCGGCGGTGGCAGAGCGGAGCTCGTCGATGGAACCGAAGTGCTCGGCGAGGAGTTGTGCGGTGCGCTCGCCGACGAAGCGGATGCCGAGGCCGAGGAGCACGCGGGCGAGGCCGCGATCCTTGCTGTTGCGGATCTGTTCGAGAAGAGTGTCCGCAGTTTTTTCGCCGACGCGTTCGAGTAAGAGAAGTTGCTCGCGCTTGAGCCGGTAGAGGTCGGCGATGGAGTGGATGAGCGGTTCGCGCGTCGTGACGGGCGCGCCGGTTTCGGTGACGGTTTCTTCTTCTTCGGTGACTGAGGCGGCGCTCTGGCCGAGGAGTTGCGCGACCATGGCGTCGCCGAGGCCTTCGATGTTCATAACGCCGCGTGAAGCCCAGTGGAGGAGTTCGCCGGCGACACGCGCGGGGCAAGCCGTGTTGATGCAGCGCCAGTCGACCTCTCCTTCGGCGCGGACGAGATCGGTGCCGCAGACGGGACAGCATTTGGGGAAGACGATTTCCCGCGTGCCACGCGCGTGGTCTTTGGCTTGCCCCTTTGGAGGCGGAACCACTTCGGTGATCTTGGGGATGACGTCGCCGCCGCGTTCGACTGAGACGAAGTCGCCGATCTTGACGCCGAGACGATTGATCTCGTCGGCGTTGTGGAGCGTGGCGCGGGTAACCGTGGTGCCGCCGATGAAGATGGGCGCGAGTGCAGCGACGGGCGTGATCTTGCCGGTGCGGCCGACCTGGAAGAGAACGTCTTCTAGCCTCGTGATGCCGGCGCGCGCGGCGAACTTGTAGGCGATGGCCCAACGGGGTGCTTTGCCGGTGAAGCCGAGGCGGCGCTGCTGAGCGACGGAGTCGACCTTGAGGACGACACCGTCGATCTCGTAAGGGAGTTTGTCGCGGAGCTGTTCGGCTTCATCGATGAACTTGAGTGCTTCGTCGATGGAGGTGACGGTGCGTGCGTGTTTGTTAACGAGGAGGCCGGCTGCGCGGAGAGCGTCGAGTGCGGCGGATTGTGTGGGGAGGAGTGTTTCGCCGGTTCTTTTCCCCGCTCCGCTTGAGCCGCTTAATAGCGTGTAGGCGAAGAACTCGAGGCGGCGCTGCGCGACGATGTTGGGCTCGAGCGTGCGGATGGTGCCGGCGGCGGCGTTGCGCGGATTGGCGGCGGGCGCCATGCCGGCGGCGACGCGCTCCTCGTTCATCTGCTCGAATGCTTTTTGCGGAAGGATGACCTCGCCGCGGACCTCATAACTCTGCGGAAGGTGCGCCGACTTGAGTTGGGCGGCACTGATGTGCAGCGGAATGCTGCGGATGGTGCGGACGTTAGTCGTGACGTCTTCGCCAGTTGTGCCATCGCCGCGCGTGACGCCGGTCGAGAGTGTGGCCTCGCCATTTTTGCCTGGCATGTATTGCAGTGCGAGCGAGAGGCCGTCGAGTTTGAGTTCGCAGACGAAGCGCGGCTTCTCATTGGACGGGAGGCCGGATTGAACGCGATCCGCCCAGGCGCGGAGCTCGTCGGGATTGTAGGCGTTATCCAGCGAGAGCATCGGGCGCGAGTGCGCGACCTTGGGGAAGCCCTCTTTGGGCTTTCCTCCGACTCGCTGTGTGGGCGAGTCGGGCGTGATGAGCTCGGGGTGCTGGGCCTCGAGAGCCTTGAGGCGGTTCATGGCCGCGTCATACTGTGCGTCGGTCCACTCGGGGGCGTCGAGCACGTAGTAGAGGTGCTCGTGGTGGCGGAGTTCGTCGCGGAGGGACTCGATTTGCTGGTCGGGAGTGAGGGCTTTGACGGGCACGAAGAAATTATAGGGAGCGCGTTACACTTGAAGGAAAGGAGAGACTTTAGCGATGGCGCATATGGTGTTCTGCGCGAAGTATAAGCAGGAGATGGAAGGGCTGGACGAGCCCCCATTTGACTCGGATTTTGGACAGAAGATCTACAAGAATGTCTCGCAGAGGGCCTGGAGCGAGTGGCTGGAACGGCAGAAGATGCTGCTGAATGAGTACCGTCTGCAGCCGTGGACGCGTGAGGCGCAGGAATTCCTGGTGGAGCAGATGAATGAGTTCTTCTTCGGGAGCGGCGGCGAGCTGCCCAAGGAATACGTGGCGCCGACGCATTAAGGTTATGGCGCGGCTTGGATTTCAACGGCGAGTGGTAAACTGAATGTACCCCGCGCGGGCTCGAGGAGCCGGCGCAAGCAGCGATAGGTCGGGACGTGGCTCAGCCTGGTAGAGCGCACCCTTGGGGTGGGTGAGGTCGCTAGTTCGAATCTAGTCGTCCCGACCATTAAATCAGTCACTTAACGCATTCGTGCCTTCGCTCAACAACCTACCTGTAGCGAGGACTGTAGCGGGTGCGCTCTTTCTCTGCTCTGCAAACTGCCTAACCCCGCATTTCCTTTTCTTCGGACACAAGAATTTGGCTGGCATACGGTCTACGCTGGGCAACTTCTAAGGATTTGAGGTGCCCTCCCTGCCAAAACCTCCGACCTCTCGGGTCGTTCTCGCGCGAGCGCGTGGATCGCGGCAAACTTTGCGGCCCCCCTGTCCGCGCTCTTTTTTGGCGACCGCAAACCCCCTCACATACGCTCCTCTCCGGCCGACAACGGCATTTCCTCGCAACGGCCCCTGAGGAAGCGTTCGCCCCGGTTCGCTACACCTCCAAAGTTCTGAACCGTATACGTAGGGCCGACCATTCTTTCTTATTGACAGACCGCAGTCGGGCTTATGCGCGGATGATCTGCACGCCCATATCGCGAAATGGAGCAACCATCGCATCTGTCGCGCTGGTGTCGGTGACAATCGCGTGCAGACTGCACGTCTGGCAAATTCGCCAATTCGCCACCTTACCGAACTTTGTGTGGTCGACGACCGCGATGTGCCGACGGGCATGTTCCACCATGCTCCGCGCGAGTTCCCCTTCGTCCTGATCGAACGAACTTGCTCCCCAATCGGGATCGAGTCCATCGGCACCGATGAATAGCGTGTGGATCAGCATATTGTCAAGGCTGCGAATCGCATGCGGACCTACCAATGAGAACCATTCTCCGTGGAGTGTCCCACCAGTGACGAAGACGTTGATGTCTTTGCGCTTGGAAAGTTCCATCACTACATTCGCTGTGTTGGTCACAACAGTGAGGTTGTAGTTCAGCGGCAATGCGCGCACCACGGCTGCCGCTGTCGTTCCTGGCGTGACGGCAATCGTTTCGTCGTGCTCGATGAGCGCGGCGGCAGCGTAACCGATGCGTCTTTTTTCATCGGCCTGCCTCTCTACCTGCATGACGAACGATCGGTCCCGGCGAAACGGCTCGTAGAACAGCGGTTGAATCGGCACGGCTCCGCCGTGAGTGCGGTGAAGGAGGCCATTGCGTTCCAATGCATCCAGATCTCTGCGGATCGTGACGACGGTCACTTGCAGTTGCTCGCTTAGAGCATCAACCGAAACAGATCCGACCTGGTGAAGGATGTTCAGAATCGCTTGATAGCGGATCTCCTGCTTGCCTTTCGCTTCCGGTTCCGGTTTGTCCCTCAAGCTCCCACCTTTGCGCTTCGGCACTCGCTGTTTACTCCTCCCTGATTCACCGGTGAACGTTATCCCAGAGCGTACTTCAGAGCGTTCGCAAAAATGGCTTGCACGCTACGTAGAAAACATATTATGCTCGTTTTTAGCATAAACAAACATTTGTTTTGTTTCTTTGGCATCGCTTCGAAACGATAATCGGGAGACAGCCGTGTTCGAAACTCACGCTGCCAGCGCCTACTTCGCACATGCGATAGAACGTTTGAAGGACCTCGAGCGAACAGAACTTCCGAATATCCACGGAGCGGCCAAGGTGTGCGCCGAAAGCATCGGCCAAGGCGGCCTGGTGTTCCTCTTCGGCAGCGGACATTCGCGGTTTCTCTGTGACGAAATGGCTCCTCGGCAGGGTTGTTTTGTTGGTTTCGTTCCCATGGCGCATACGGGGCTTTCGACGTACGCTGACGTCGTGGGGCCGAACGGGTTGCGGCCAATGTTGTTTCTTGAGAGATACGAAGGCTACTCCGAGCGCATTCTCGAGGGTTATCGCTTTGGGCTACACGACGCCATCATTGTGATCTCGACGAGTGGCATACGGCCTGTCGTCGTAGAGATGGCTCAGAACTCCAGGCGTCGCGGACTCCGAGTGATAGCGATTGTTTCTGTTGAGCATTGTCGCAACGCAACGCCTGCGCACTCCTCCGGACAGAAGCTGATCGACGTGGCGGACATCGTGATCGACAACCGCTGCCCACCGGGCGATTGCATTATCGAACTTGAGGGATTGGATTGGCGTACCGGCCCCCTTTCGACTGTGTCGGGAGCGATGATCATCAACATGCTGCGCTGCGAGACGGCGGAGCTCCTGCTTCGCACCGGGTACAAGCCGACGGTGTTGCCGAGTCATCAGCTCACCGGTAATCAGAGTACGGAAGAGCAATCGGAACGCTACTATACGGAGTACCGCAGATCTCTCGCTCGCCTGTATTCCGCATAATTCTGCCGAACTGACGGAGTCGACAGAATCAGCGGGAGGCCTGGGCACCCTTGTTGTTAATGATGTAGATCTTGTCCTGATGGCGAAATCCGCGTAGTTCTGCCTTAGGGTCGAACTGGGCGAGGCGGGGTTCGACACTCAGATCATCCAGTGAGACACTGACTCCGAAAAGAGTGTCGAGCACCATATCAGCGAACGCGCCGCCCGAGATGCAGCACCATTCATTGATATAAGGGGGATCGTTCGGACACTTGAACGCGCCCCCTTTCAGCGGGGGCCACACCTCTTCGACGAAGTGCGCTTGTCCAATCGGACCCTGGTTCCCTGCTTTTGCCACTTCACGCAGCCAGTCTGCAACCTGTTCCGCCGGCATGCCCAGCCGATAGAGTGCCTTGGCACACATGGGCGGCCACGATGCGTATGCGCCGATGCAACTATGGTCCGGCCTGATGTTCCAAGTCGCATCGGAATCACCGGTTGAAAGCGCACGCATCCATTTGCCTGTGCGGAGCTGTGTCCAGAAGAAGTGCGTCATCTCAGTCTTCTGGGTCGGAGTCAGATCGGCGGCCATGCTGTCCGCGACGGCGAGGAAGTCATAGCAATGGCGGACTTCATTGAACGTTCCGTCGAGTTGCCCCGCGCGCCACCAACCGTTGCCTTCGACATAAAGCTCGCGATTGATGCGTTCTGCCAACTGCTTGCTCTTCGCGCGGAGTTCGTTCGCGCGTGCGCTGTCTCCGCGACGGTCAAGCAGGTCGGCAACAAAGCGCATGCTGGAGACGTTGCCGCATTCATCCCTGCAACTTCATGCAGATACGTGCTGACTACTTCGAGCAGGTTCTCAATATTGCCGTAGTCGGCGAGGCCTCGATTTGTATGGATCAGCTTTTCCCAATAAAGGGCATGGTCGACCAGATGATCGAGTACGGCTTTTCCATTTACCGAGTTTTTCAGCCAGTCGAAGTCGCCCGTGGCGCGCAAGTAATCGCGCGCGCAGCTGACGATGGCCGTGTCATTGATGGCGTACCAGGGACCGACGGCTGTGCCGCTGACGTAATCCGTAGCGAGATGCTGGTGCATGTCCTGCGCGAACCAGACCTCAACGATATTGCGCAACGCCGCTGGATCCAGCAGCGCGAGACTCAAACCAGTGAGCGACGTGTCCCAGGGGAACGAGAGCGTAGGGAGTGTGTGGCCACCTAGCGTGAGATAGGCAGCGCCGTATTTGGAGTCCGGTGAATGACGGCGCGCGCTGATGAGGTTGCGAATGCCTGCGAAGTAGAGGTTCCACAACGTCTCGTCGTCCGTATGCAGAGTGGGCAGATGACCGGAGAAGTAGGAGTTGCCCGGCGTGAACAACGCACTGAGCATGCCGGCATAGAACTCTTCGTTCGCCTTCTCGGCCTCTGCGAAGTTGGCTTGAAGATGGTCGTGAATTCGATTCGCCTCTTCAGGTGTATCGGCGATGGCATTTACGTACTGAAAGCGTCGCGTCTCGCCAGGAGCAAGGGCGATCTCATGCTGAAGGATGTGCCCTCCCTGGAGCCC
>CAWHBA010000017.1:0-21609 GCA_963827415.1 uncultured Acidobacteriaceae bacterium | reverse complement strand
TAAATCAGTCACTTTACGCATTCGTGCCTTCGCTCAACAACCTACCTGTAGCGAGGACTGTAGCGGGTGCGCTCTTTCTCTGCTCTGCAAACTGCCTAACCCCGCATTTCCTTTTCTTCGGACACAAGAATTTGGCTGGCATACGGTCTACGCTGGGCAACTCTCTGAGGATTTGAGGGGCCCTCCCTGCCAAAACCTCCGCCCTCTCGGGTCGTTCTCTCGCGCGCGCGTGGATCGCGGCAAACTTTGCGGCCCCCTGTCCGCGCTCTTTTTGGCGACCGCAAAACCCCCTCACATACTCTCCTCTCCGGCCGACAACGGCATTTCCTCGCAACGGCCACTGACGAAGCGTTCGCCCCGGTTCGCTACACCTCCAAAGTTCTGAACCGTATACGTAGGGCCGACCATTCTTTCTTATTGACAGACCGCAGTCGGGCTTATGCGCGGATGATCTGCACGCCCATATCGCGAAATGGAGCAACCATCGCATCTGTCGCGCTGGTGTCGGTGACAATCGCGTGCAGACTGCACGTCTGGCAAATTCGCCAATTCGCCACCTTACCGAACTTTGTGTGGTCGACGACCGCGATGTGCCGACGGGCATGTTCCACCATGCTCCGCGCGAGTTCCCCTTCGTCCTGATCGAACGAACTTGCCCCCCAATCGGGATCTAGTCCATCGGCACCGATGAATAGCGTGTGGATCAGCATATTGTCAAGGCTGCGAATCGCATGCGGACCCACCAATGAGAACCATTCTCCGTGGAGTGTCCCACCAGTGACGAAGACGTTGATGTCTTTGCGCTTGGAAAGTTCCATCACTACATTCGCTGTGTTGGTCACAACAGTGAGGTTGTAGTTCAGCGGCAATGCGCGCACCACGGCTGCCGCTGTCGTTCCTGGCGTGACGGCAATCGTTTCGTCGTGCTCGATGAGCGCGGCGGCAGCGTAACCGATGCGTCTCTTTTCATCGGCCTGCCGCTCTACCTGCATGACGAACGATCGGTCCCGGCGAAACGGCTCGTAGAACAGCGGTTGAATCGGCACGGCTCCGCCGTGAGTGCGGTGAAGGAGGCCATTGCGTTCCAATGCATCCAGATCTCTGCGGATCGTGACGACGGTCACTTGCAGTTGCTCGCTCAGAGCATCAACCGAAACAGATCCGACCTGGTGAAGGATGTTCAGAATCGCTTGATAGCGGATCTCCTGCTTGCCTTTCGCTTCCGGTTCCGGTTTGTCCCTCAAACTCCGACCTTTGCGCTTCGGCACTCGCTGTTTACTCCTCCCAGAATCACCTGTGAATGTTATCCCAGAGCGTGCTTTAGAGCATTCGCAAAAATAGCTTGCACGCTTCGTAGAAAGACATATTATGCTCGTTTTCAGCATAAACAAACATTTATTTTGTTTCTTTGGCATCACTTCGAAACTATAATCAGGAGACAGCCGTGTTCGAAACTCACGCTGCCAGCGCCTACTTCGCACATGCGATAGAACGTTTGAAGGACCTCGAGCGAACAGAACTTCCGAATATCCACGGAGCGGCCAAGGTGTGCGCCGAAAGCATCGGCCAAGGCGGCCTGGTATTCCTCTTCGGCAGCGGACATTCGCGGTTTCTCTGTGACGAAATGGCTCCTCGGCAGGGTTGTTTTGTTGGTTTCGTTCCCATGGCGCATACGGGGCTTTCGACGTACGCTGACGTCGTGGGGCCGAACGGGTTGCGGCCAATGTTGTTTCTTGAGAGATACGAAGGCTACTCCGAGCGCATTCTCGAGGGTTATCGCTTTGGGCCACACGACGCCATCATTGTGATCTCGACGAGTGGCATACGGCCTGTCGTCGTAGAGATGGCTCAGAACTCCAAGCGTCGCGGACTCCGAGTGATAGCGATTGTTTCTGTTGAGCATTGTCGCAACGCAACGCCTGCGCACTCCTCCGGACAGAAGCTGATCGACGTGGCGGACATCGTGATCGACAACCGCTGCCCACCGGGCGATTGCATTATCGAACTTGAGGGATTGGATTGGCGTACCGGCCCCCTTTCGACTGTGTCGGGAGCGATGATCATCAACATGCTGCGCTGCGAGACGGCGGAGCTCCTGCTTCGCACCGGGTACAAGCCGACGGTGTTGCCGAGTCATCAGCTCACCGGTAATCAGAGTACGGAAGAGCAATCGGAACGCTACTATACGGAGTACCGCAGATCTCTCGCTCGCCTGTATTCCGCATAATTCTGCCGAACTGACGGAGTCGACAGAATCAGCGGGAGGCCTGGGCACCCTTGTTGTTAATGATGTAGGTCTTGCCCTGATGGCGAAATCCGCGTAGTTCTGCCTTAGGGTCGAACTGGGCGAGGCGGGGTTCGACACTCAGATCATCCAGTGAGACACTGACTCCGAAAAGAGTGTCGAGCACCATATCAGCGAACGCGCCGCCCGAGATGCAGCACCATTCATTGATATAAGGGGGATCGTTCGGACACTTGAACGCGCCCCCTTTCAGCGGGGGCCACACGTCTTCGACGAAGTGCGCTTGTCCAATCGGACCCTGGTTCCCTGCTTTTGCCACTTCACGCAGCCAGTCTGCAACCTGTTCCGCCGGCATGCCCAGCCGATAGAGTGCCTTGGCACACATGGGCGGCCACGACGCGTACGCTCCGATACAACTATGGTCCGGCCTGATGTTCCAAGTCGCATCGGAATCACCGGTTGAAAGCGCACGCATCCATTTGCCTGTGCGGAGCTGTGTCCAGAAGAAGTGCGTCATCTCAGTCTTCTGGGTCGGAGTCAGATCGGCGGCCATGCTGTCCGCGACGGCGAGGAAGTCATAGCAATGGCGGACTTCATTGAACGTTCCGTCGAGTTGCCCCGCGCGCCACCAACCGTTGCCTTCGACATAAAGCTCGCGATTGATGCGTTCTGCCAACTGCTTGCTCTTCGCGCGGAGTTCGTTCGCGCGTGCGCTGTCTCCGCGACGGTCAAGCAGGTCGGCAACAAAGCGCATGCTGGAGACGTTGCCCGCATTCATCCCTGCAACTTCATGCAGATACGTGCTGACTACTTCGAGCAGGTTCTCAATATTGCCGTAGTCGGCGAGGCCTCGATTTGTATGGATCAGCTTTTCCCAATAAAGGGCATGGTCGACCAGATGATCGAGTACGGCTTTTCCATTTACCGAGTTTTTCAGCCAGTCGAAGTCGCCCGTGGCGCGCAAGTAATCGCGCGCGCAGCTGACGATGGCCGTGTCATTGATGGCGTACCAGGGACCGACGGCTGTGCCGCTGACGTAATCCGTAGCGAGATGCTGGTGCATGTCCTGCGCGAACCAGACCTCAACGATATTGCGCAACGCCGCTGGATCCAGCAGCGCGAGACTCAAACCAGTGAGCGACGTGTCCCAGGGGAACGAGAGCGTAGGGAGTGTGTGGCCACCTAGCGTGAGATAGGCAGCGCCGTATTTGGAGTCCGGTGAATGACGGCGCGCGCTGATGAGGTTGCGAATGCCTGCGAAGTAGAGGTTCCACAACGTCTCGTCGTCCGTATGCAGAGTGGGCAGATGACCGGAGAAGTAGGAGTTGCCCGGCGTGAACAACGCACTGAGCATGCCGGCATAGAACTCTTCGTTCGCCTTCTCGGCCTCTGCGAAGTTGGCTTGAAGATGGTCGTGAATTCGATTCGCCTCTTCAGGTGTATCGGCGATGGCATTTACGTACTGAAAGCGTCGCGTCTCGCCAGGAGCAAGGGCGATCTCATGCTGAAGGATGTGCCCTCCCTGGAGCCCGTGAGCCGCGGGATAGATACCCTGCGCGGAAGCGGCCGGGGATTGCTGAGCGATGAATGTGACGCGGGCCTTCGCGGCGTCCCAGCTTTGGCGATTCCCTCCTTCACCCGGGCAGCCGGCCATCCAGAATGTGGTTTTCTTGATGACTGCAGCCTGCATGTCGAAGCCAAGGGTGAGCTTCTGCCGCTCCGAAGAGATGTTCGTCAGTTCGATGGACTCGGCGACGGCGCGTTGCTTCACGGGCATAAAGGTGCGCGTGCGTATGCGGAGGCCACTGACGGTCTGTTCCCGGTCGACGCGCTGTGGGAGCCAGCGATACTTGACACGATTGCCCGGTGGAGACGCGATCGAGAGCAACTGACCGTTCACGACGAGTTCGCAGGATGTGAGCAGGCCGGGACTCCAGGTGACCTCGGGCACACCGCAACACGCATACGGCGGAAAGGTGATGCCGGTTACACCTGAGACAGACTTTGACACCTGACCGTAGCCCCACTCATTCGCAAACACGGGCATGTTGAATAGATCCGTGAAACTGTACTCCATCTCGGTGCTCGCCAGATCGTCGAGGCCTGGAGTGGGCGAGAGCGTATGCGGAAGCCGCACTGAAGCATTTGCTATCTCGCTCGCGCTGGCCAGCGCAGCACCGCTCAGCTTGAGAAATGTGCGGCGGCCGAGGTGCCAGCGTGCCTGAGAGAAACGTTGTGACATGCGAACCCTTTCAACGGAGAGGAATACGTCGCGTGGCGTCGGACTCCTCGAGATGAAGTGTTCTGGAAACGGCATCCAGAAGCGGCGGGACCGAATTGTCCCAGAAGGACCATGTGTGTGCGCCGGGCAGTTCGTGGTACTCGTAGGTGAAGCCGCGCGACGAGAGCTCGGCTGCGACGTGACGATCAGAGGGAAGAAGCGGATCGGACGTACCGCACTCGAGGAACATGTGTGGGGTCTTCGCTGGGTCCGCTCCCTCGATCAATGTGTCGAGATCGTTCTCCTTTCGAGTCGCACTTCCGGGCGGCCCGAAGGCCTCGTCGGTGCTCGGCTTAAGCTCCGGCAATACATGTTCGATGCCGGATGGACCTGCGAATGCGCCACTAATGCTTCCCGCGAAACCGAATAAGTCAGGATGACGAAGGGTCAGCAACAACGCTCCATAGCCACCCATCGAGAGGCCAGCGATTGCGCGCTGATGAGAAGAGGCGATCGTGCGGTAACGACCATCGATCTCGGCGATGAGGTCGTCGGCAATGTAGTCGGCGTAACGATCAGCAGGATTTGTCGCAGAGTTCACGTACCAGGAGTTGACCGCCTGTGGAGTCACAATGATGAGCGCGTAGCGGGATGCCACTTCGACCAGGTGAGTCAGACTGATCCAGTTAGTCTCATCTCCCTGCCAGCCATGGAGAAGATACAAGACCGGATAACGCTGTTGTCCGGATGCATATGCGGCCGGCAGAACGACTTCGTAGCGCATCTGCCGCTGAAGGGCAGCGCTGAAGAAGCTCCGCCGCTCAATTGTGCCTCCTGCTCGGGGCGGAGAGGGGTTCGTCTGCTGCGCCCCACTTTGAATTGGCAGGAGTGCCATCAGCAGCATTACCGCAATGTAGAGAGCTTTCGCGGCAGAGCGCATCAACACCTCAGAAGCTTGCACGTGACAACACGATTACAGCGGCCACCAATACAAGTACGGCGAGCCCTTGTACGCGGAAGGCGCTCCTGGCCGCACCGCGCCACTCTCCTGTCCATAGTCCGAGAAGGGTCGCGATGATCACTATGAGGGACATGAATAGCGGCCAGCCGATCACCGGACCTAATTCACCGAGGGACGCGGTCGCAATACCATAGAGAACACTGCTGCCAAACCAGAGGACTCCCATAGCGAGGGCGAGCGGCAAGTTGTGGGCGAAGCTGGAGGCTGTATAGTTTGCCGCAGTCTTGCGCTTCCTCAGGAGGTAGATGCAGTACAGCACGTTAGGCACGGCGCCGCCCACCAAGAGCGGAACCCAGATCGCGTCCGTGGTCCAGAGTGACCTTGCCCCGTTGGCTGCAGCCGCAGCTGCAAGCGGAGCCCCGTAGGCAAATCCCACATTCATCATGGAAGCGCAGACACCGCTCACGATCGCCATCAGCAATCCGGCTCCGACGGCCGCGTCCTTTTTTGTGCCAGTCTGCTTGCCGCGGTCGCGGATCGTGCCGGCTACAGCGCTAGCCGCGACGCCGGCCAAAACTAAGGCGATACCAGTCAGCGACATTAATCCAGCGCGCGTGAGCAAGCGGTCAGAATGAAGACGGATGAGCGGGATCAGGCTTCCCATAGCTGCCGAGAGCCCCAGCACAATCGAAAATGTCAGGGCAATACCGATCTTGTCGAGCGCAAGACCAAAGAGTACCTGGGCTACTCCCCATGCTACTCCGCAGAGCGCCACAAGGAGGACCACACTGCCGCTTGTCCGCAGGATGGCGGCGAATGACGGGATGGTAGCGAACGCCAGAGCACCGGGAAGAACGAGCAGAGCGAAGATGCTCCACAGCAGCCATGTGTTCTCCCACGCCCATGAGCGGATGAACTTCATCGGCAACGAGAAGCTCGCGTTCATGACACCGGCCAAGATTAGCAGGCACATTCCACCCGCGGCGTTTTGCATCCCATCCCTCTTACACGTGTAGCAGAGTAACTGAAGGCGAAGGACCGCCCACTTGAGGTGGGGGTCCCTTCGAGTTAGAAGAGCAGCTTGACGGAGAACTGCACCTGGCGTGCCGTTCCATTGCCAATCTGACCGTTGCCCGTCTGGTTAGCGACGGTGGAAGAGGTTACACCGAAGTTGGCGTTGGGCGAGCAGCCAGCCGGAGTCGTACCGGAGGCCGGGGTGACCGCCAGGCAGATGCCACCATCCGGGTTCGCGTAGTTCGGGTGGTTCAAAATATTGAACAGGTCGGTGCGGAACTGGAGCTTCAGCCTCTCCGTAAGCGCGAAGTTCTTCATCGCGGAGAAGTCCCACTGGAAGAAGGCGGGGCCCCGCAACGCGTTGCGCCCAACGTTACCTGCGTTCTCCCCCCAGGTGCCGTCATACTTCGGAGGAACCACGAACGCCGCGCTGTTGTAACTGCCGTTCTGCGTGACCCAAGTGATATGCGGGACATACACGTTTTTGTCGGGCACATAGTTAGGACGCACCGGGTTGCCGAAAAATCCACTAACCAGCGTAATGTTTTCCGGCAGACCCGAACGCGCCTGGAAGATGCTCGAGAGCTGCCAGCCACCTCCAGCGATACGCTCCCACGTCGAGCGGTCGTGCAGGTCGGAGAAGTCGTAGACCACGCTCGCGCTGAGGTTACTACGCACATCGATGTCACCGCTCGACCGGTCAACCTTGGGATTGAACGGATTGGAGAACCCGCTGAATACGTTCACCATGTCGTCCATCTCGTGCGACCAGGTGTAGTTCAGCGAAGAGTTCAGATGGCGGTAGGTGCGGCGCAACTGTACCTGCAGCGCCTGGTAGTTCGAACCGAGGCTGTCGCCAAGATAGTTCTCAGAACTGTACTGGCTATACACCTGCGAAATACCCGTGAACGGATTCGCCGGATTTTCATTGATTGCGGCGAAGTTCACGCCGGCCTGCTGATGAATGACCCGGTTGGCGCTGTAATTGATTACCGTCACAAACTGACCCGGGAGTTGTTGCTCAACACCAAACAGCCAGTTGAGCGCATTGGGATCCTTCGGATGTTGCGGGAACGCATACACAACCTGCGTACCGGCCGGGACGGGCGGATTGGGCGCCGGGAATGCAATGGAATACCCGCCGAAGAACGCGTCGAACACGTTTGCGTTGTAGCTGGCGTAGACCGGGTTATTCGATGACAGATTGAAGCTCAGCCACATGGGCAGATAAAACATGCCGCCGTAGGCGTGGAAGACGGTCTTGCCATGGCCGAACGGGTCATATGCGATGCCGATGCGAGGAGCAAAGTCCCCTTTCGGCGCGGAGTACATTGGCTGCGTTGCCGGAAGAATCTTCTGCGATGGAATGTCGAAGTTCTGGAAGTGATTGTGGCTTTCCTGCCAGACAGTGTTGTAGTCGTAGCGCAATCCGAGGTTGAGCACGAGTCTGCGGGACACATGCCAATTGTCCTGAACGTAGAAGTCGTACTCGGCGTTATGCATCCCTAGCGAACCCGCGTAACCGATCTTCTGAAGAACGAACGGATTGTTGCTCTCCAGATCGCCGAAGCTGGCATAGTCGTAGGTCTGCTGAGACTCCAGCGCCTGCACCTGCCGGTTGACGCGGATTTGTGCGCCGAACTTCAGACTGCTGGAATGCAGCACCTTCGTGACGTTATCGAAGAACTCGTAGGTGCTATAGGCGTTGTTTTGGTTGAACGCATTCGCCCCGGGCAGTGAGCCGAGATCAACAAAGAACCCGGCAATGGTGTAGTAGGGCTTTGGCGTGTTGGACGCGGTGTTGGAGAAGAAGCGAGTGTAGGCAAGACTCGCCTCATTCAACAGCGTGGGGCTGAAGGTGTGGGTTTCGTCAAGCTTGACCAGTTGCGTCCGCAACGCCTGAGGCGATACCTGGTCCAGATTGGGACCATAAGTGTGCTCCGTGAGTGAATCATTGATGTTGTAACGAACCATCAGGCGGTCGGCGTCCGAAAGGTTGAAATCGAAGCGCAGTGAGCCCGTATCCTCGCGAAGAATATTGGAGAGATTTACCGGCGCGAGGACAAGCTGGGCGCCGCCAGCATCTGTCGGCGATCCGGGATAGGCGCAAGCCACTGGTGTCGGGATGTGATTGCAGCCGGCAGGCAGTGGCGCGAGCTGCTGCAGAATGGGCTGCATGGACGAAACGAACTTCGAGCGCACATACGCACTAGGCGTATGGTTCAGAGGCAGAATCGAGGTCAGGTGCTGGCGTGTGCCTTCGTAATTCGTGAAGAAGAACAGCTTGTCATGAAGGATGGGGCCGCCGAGGTTTGCGCCGAACTGATTCAGCTTTAGCGGCTGCTTTGGGCCCGTTTCGAAGTAGTCGTGAGCGTCAAGGGCGTCGTTGCGGAAGAAGTCGAACGCCGTGCCGTGAAACTGATTCGTTCCGCCCTTGGTGATGATATTCATCTGCGGACCGAGTGAGTGGCCGGTCTCGGCTGTGTAACCGTTGTTGGCAAAGTCAATTTCCTGGATGCTGTCAATGCTGGAGCGCGTAATATGCGCCTGCTGCTGGCCCTCGGTGTTCAGGAAGCCAGTGATATCACCGCGCACCGCGCTTTGACCGTCGACCGTAACGTTCAAGCCGCTGAAGATGTTCTCCAGGCCGTTCACGCTGCCTTGGAATTCTGGAGCGGATCCCACCGAGCCGGGCGCGATCTCCAGAAAGCCAGTCACGTCTCTCCCGTTCACAGGAAGGTTCTCGATCTGAGTGGAGTTGAAGGTCTCGCCGCTAATCGTGTTTTCCGTATTGACGCTATTTTCGGTGCCCGTGACCGTCACGGTTTCCGATGCTGCGGCAGAGAGCTTCATTGATAGGTGTACGGCCGCACCAACGGTCAGGACAATGTTCTTGCTGGTCGCCGTTCCGAACCCGGGCGCCGTCGCGGTGACGGTATACATGCCGAACGGAAGAGCCGATGCGCTGAACGCGCCCGAACCGTTTGTGGTCAGCGACACGGAGTGACCGGTGCCCACGTTGGTCACGGTGATCGTTGCATTGGGAATCACCGCACCTGAGTTATCTACCGCCGTTCCACTGAGAGTGCCAGTGTCAAACTGCGCCGCCGCTGAGAGTACGGTGCAAATCACGAGGCTCATCAGCCCCAGAAAAAAGGTAAAAGATTTCTTGCTTCCTCTTAGCGGAACAGTACTTTGCATGTTGACACTACCTCCCAGTCCGGACCCGGAAATGCTCTTTTACGAGACGTGTGCATCCTACGAAAGCGCGATAACGGTAGTCAAGCCAGAGTTTTCGTTTATGCCACAAACGAACAAAATATGGGCCCCTGTTGCCTCTTTCAGCGACACATTGCGCCAGTTTGGCCTATAAACGAACAATCCGACTGGACATTTGACGAGTGCGAATCATATAGTTCGACTTGCACTCCGGAGCTTTGAGTTCCCCATGACACTTCTCGGCCTCGACCTTGGTGGCTCCCATGCAGCTTGCAGCCTCGTCAGCGAACAAACAATATTGGCCACCGAGCACCTGTCGTTCGCAGACAGCACCAGCTTCACGGCCGTTTTGCCTGAGATCACCAGCTGCCTCAAGAGACTGGCAGGATCTGCGAAAGCGCCGGTGTCGGGCCTCGGAATCGGCATGTGTGGCCTGGTTGACTCCAGGCGCAACCGAGTGCTTTCCACTAACGGCAAATACGAGGACACTGTTACGTTCGACTTTGAAACCTGGGGCCTTCGGAGCCTCGGGGTGCCTGTGCGGCTAGAGAATGACGCTCGACTCGCGCTGCGCGGTGAGATGTACGCGGGAGCCGCGAGGGGCGTCGCCGATGTGGTGATGTTCACCCTGGGTACAGGGATAGGTGGCGTGGCGGCAATGGAGGGGAAGCCTCTGGTGGGTGCCCATGGACAGGCGGGCGTCCTGGGTGGCCATGTTCCCGTACGTGCGCACGGCCGTCGCTGCACCTGCGGCGGACAGGGCTGCGCAGAGGCCGAGGCTTCGGGCTGGTCGCTTCCGATGGTCTGCCGCGAATGGCCCGGGTTTGCGCAGAGTAGCCTCGCAGACAAGCCGCTGAACTTTAAGACTCTCTTCGATGGTAGCGCCGCCGGCGATAAGGTCGCGATTGAAGTGCGTGATCACTGTCTCACGGTGTGGGGCATGATGGCCGTAGCGGCTGTCCATTCCTTCGATCCTGAATTGATCGTTCTGGGTGGCGGCGCAATGAAAGCTGCAAACCAGATTCTTCCACCGCTGCAACAGTACGTGGAGCAGAACACCTGGACGCCATGGGGTAAAGTGCGCATCGCAGTTGCCGAACTCGGCGACCAGGCTGCGGCGCACGGCGTTCCCACTTTGTTCGCCGAAGGAACCGACTGAGATGTACGACAAAGCCCCATTCATCGATGTGGGACCGGAGAGCGAATGTTTCGTTGGGTGGGAAGCGATTGCAAGCTCCCTACGCGAGTATCAGGATTGCAGGATCTGCGTCGAATGCTACCCCGGTGTCTTCATTGAGGAGATTCTGGGAGCGATCTCGCAGCATATGCCTGGTTGGAAAGTCATCCTCGCTGAAGACGCACTGCTACCGGAAGCTGTCATTGAGGAGCGATTCACAACGCTACTAACAGACGACCCGGTGTTTGGTCGAATGAGTGAGACCGCTCTTACTGATTTCTTCGATCCTGACGCCTTGGCAAGGTTAACCCGTGAGGCATCCGCTCCTGGAAAGGTGATTGTGGTTGGCACCGGGGCGACGCTGGTTTGCCCAAATCCTTCCCTGCTGATCTACGCTGACATAGCGCGTTGGGAACTGCAGAGGCGGCAACGTAAAGACCTGATCTCTAACTTTGGCTTGCACAACTTCAGTGAGCGCGCCTCACTGAAGTACAAGCGGGCCTTTTTTCTGGACTGGCGTGCTGCCGACCGAACGAAAGCCGAACTGCTCTCGCGATTGGATTTTCTACTCGACACCAACACGCCGAATGCGCCGAAGATGATCTCAGGTGAAGCGTTCCGCAAGGGCCTGTACATCGCTGCCACGCGCCCTTTCCGGGTCGTGCCATTTTTCGATCCCGGGCCATGGGGAGGACACTGGATGGAACGTGTGTGCGCCCTCCCCGACGACGGTGCACCCAATCACGCGTGGTGCTTCGACTGCGTTCCCGAAGAGAATAGTCTTCTGCTCGGCTTCGGTGATCAGCGCGTGGAAATACCTGCGCTCAATCTTGTACTGCAGCACCCGACGGAACTTATGGGCGAAGCTGTGTATGACCGCTTCGGTGCGGAGTTTCCGATCCGCTTCGATTTTCTAGACACTGTGGGCGGCGGCAATCTTTCATTGCAGGTCCATCCCCTCACCGAATATATCCGCGAACACTTTGGGATGGCATACACACAGGACGAGAGTTATTACCTCCTCGACGCCGAGCCTGGCGCGACGGTCTATCTCGGTCTGAAGAACGATATCGACCCGTCTCGCATGGTCGCCGATCTCGAACGGGCTCAGGAAGGCGACTTTGATTTTCCTGCAGATGAGTACGTCAACAAATTTCCGGCACGGAAACACGATCATTTTCTGATCCCCGCCGGGACGGTGCACTGCAGCGGTAAAGGATCGATGGTGTTGGAGATCAGCGCAACGCCTTATATTTTCACGTTCAAGCTGTGGGACTGGGGTCGCCTGGGTTTGGATGGCCACCCGAGACCGGTTCACCTGGAACATGGGGCCCGCAACATACAGTGGGATCGCACAACCGAGTGGGTGCAAGAGAACCTGATCAACCAATTCATTCCGGTAGCTTCCGGCGACGGATGGCGGGAGGAGCGCACCGGTTTGCATGAACTCGAGTTTATTGAGACTCGGCGCCACTGGTTCACCGGAACGGTTCACCACAATACGCGTGGCACAGTGCATGTACTGAACCTGGTAGAAGGCGAAGAAGCGATTGTCGAAAGCCCTGCACGAGCATTCGAGCCGTTCGTTGTGCACTATGCCGAGACATTCATCGTGCCAGCAACCGTTGGCCCGTACACTATCCGCCCTCACGGAGCAGCTGCGGGAAAAGAATGTGGCACGATGCTCGCTTATGTACGCGATCAGACAGGGAATTCGACCACGTGATTTCCGGTATTAGATCAAGGGTTTCGCCTCGCGGATGTATGCAGTTCCCGGCGGCCCTGATGGCATTTCTGTTCATGCTTGCCGTTGGATCGATGCGAGCATCCCAGTGCGACGCCTCGTTTCCCCTGGAATCTGGAAAACATCTGGGCTGGCAAGGGGCTGACGCCGCGTATTCCGTTCCGCTCCCCGATGGTAGGGACGTTTGGATTTTCGGAGACACGTTATATGGTCCGGAGCGCCGTGTCATCGGACAAACTCCGCAGATGGTGCACAACTCCCTCGGTATCTCGACCTGCAAAGATGGGCGGTGGCATCTAAAGTACGTTCTGAAACACGATGCGTCCGGCAATGCGTTGAGCTACTTCTCTCCTTCGGATTCAACGCACTGGTACTGGGCCATGGACGGCTTCTATGCGAATGGTGATCTATGGGTGACGCTGCTTTGCATCCGGCACTCCTCCAAGCCAGCGCCGACGGGAATGGATTTCGAAGCCTGCGGCTCTGATCTGGCACAGATCACCCACCTCGAGCGGGATCCTCAGCAGTGGGAGGTGGCCATTCATCCGCTGGTGCCTGACGGCGTCAAAGCGTACCCCTCGGCCGCAGCGGTAGTGAATGACGGTTACGCCTATCTTTTTGCACTCTACGAGCAGGGTACGCGTCCGCTGCTCGCGACTCGCATTTCGCTCGAAAGGCTCACGGCACCGGCAGATAACCTTGAATACCTTGCAGCGGATGGGACCTGGAAACGCGGCTTCGATCCGACCAAGGCGAAGGAGGTCATGCAACACGGAAGCTCTGAACTATCAGTTCGCTATCATCCGGAGCTGAAAAAATGGCTGGCCGTCATGGTGGATCCAGCAGTGTTCTCCGACAAGATCATCGTCAAGACTGCACCAAGTCTTACCGGCCCATGGACAGAAGGCGAAGTGATCTATGTGATGCCCGAGATGTCCGGTCCAAGACACGATAAGAATGTTTTCTGCTATGCCGGCAAAGAACATCCTGAACTCGAAACCGGCTCGGATTTGCTTTTCACGTATGTTTGCAACACCATGGACATCCCTGAGTTAGCGACCCACCACAACATCTACTACCCGCAAGTAATCCGAAGACCGTCGCTAGCCACCGTCTTACATTAGAGGATTCGTCGACTCCGAGATCGTGCATGATCGGAATAGCCAGGACGAGGGCGCACACGCGGAAATCGCGTTAGTGAGGCGCTTCTTCCCTGAGTACTGACTGAGGGGACCGGGTCGGTCGACCAACGCGTCTGTTTCCTCCTCTGAAGCGCGACCGGCGCGGCGGAGTCGCGGAAGTGGCGTCGATGTATCGATAGCAAATCACAACTGCTCGACCTCTGAGACTTACAGCTTTACCGCAAGCTGAGCCAGCAGGCCGCCATCGACCGGCAGCAGGGCTCCGGTGACGAATGATGCCTCCTCGCTTAGCAGGAAAGCGATTGCCTGAGCAATCTCGCGCGGTTGCGCTACACGACCCAGCGGATGCGTCCCGCCCCACCTCGCGACGACCGCATCAGACGATCGTCCTTCGCTGAACATCTCCGCCGCGGCGCGCACCATCGGCGTATCGACCGTCCCAGGGAGCACCGCATTCACGCGGATTCCTCGCGCGGCAAAGTCAATCGCCATGGCCTTCGTCAGCGTATCGAGCGTTCCCTTGCTGGCGGCGTACGCAGGAACGCTCGTCTGGCAGGCGACACCCTGGACCGAGCTAACGTGCACGATTGCACCGCCGCGCGTCATCTTCGGTACGACAAAATGCGCCGCGACGAATGCGCCGCGCGCATTCACACTCTGCACTAAATCCCACTGCTCAATCGAGACCTCGTCTGCCGTACCGTATCGCTGAATACCCGCGCTGTAGACCAGCCAATCCAACGGTCCCCGCGAAGAAACGGTATCGACGGCTGCGGCAATCTCATTCGCGTGACTGACATCGGCGTGTATCCACTCGACCTCGGCCGAGTCGCGCAGCGACTCCGGCCTGTTCGCTTCCGGTCCCACGGCCGTCACCTCGGCTCCCCGCTCGGCGAGCAGCGCCGCCGTTGCGAGACCGATGCCGGATGTTCCGCCGAAGATAATGGCGCGCTTTCCTTGATAGCTCTTCATCGTGTCACCTTAGTTTGATAGCAGACGTTCCGTTGCGAGCATCACTCCCCGCAACTCAGCCAGGCCGCGCAGCCGGCCGATCGCCGGGTATCCAGCCTGTGCATTACGTTCCGAATCGTTCAGAAGCTCCTGGCCGTGGTCCGCGCGGAACGGCAGCGGCAGCGCGTTTCGTTCGCTGCATCTGCGGCGCTCCTCCCGCACCAGCTCGATAACAATGCCCACGAGATCGGCATCACCCGCAAGATGCTCCGCCTCAAAGAAGCTCTCGCCGTCTGGATCTCGCTGCGTCGAACGCAGGTGGGCGAACCATATCCTCGGCGCAAACCTGCGCACCATCTCGAGCAGATTATTATCCTGGCGAACGCCCAGCGCTCCGGTGCAGAAGGTGATGCCGTTCGCTTCACCCGGCCACTGCTCCATTAGAAACGTGAGGTCGTCCGCTGTGCTGACGATTCGTGGTAGACCCAGCAACGGTTGCGGGGGATCGTCCGGATGCACACAAAGCCGCACACCGAACTGCTCCGCAGCCGGACAAACGCGCCGAAGAAACTCTGCGGCGTTCGCGCGAAATGCTGCCGCATCGACCCCGCGATACCGTTCAACTCCGCGGCGAACCTCCTCCAAGGTGAAGGATCCGTTCCCTCCAGGCAGTCCCTGCAGGATATTCCGTAACACCAGCTCGCGTTGCTGCTCTGACATTGAGTCATACACCTGCCGCGCTGCCCGACAACGCGCGTCACCCCACTCCTGCTCCGCGCCGTGCCTGCGTAGCATGTACAAGTCGAACGCTGCGAAGACCGTCGCGTCGAACCGCGTCGCGGTGCCCCCACTCGCGACGGGAAAGCGCAGATCCGTCCGCATCCAGCTGAAGACCGGCATCAGGTTGTAGGCCACCACGCGAAGGCCGCAGCGCGCGAGATTGCGCAGCGAGGCGATGTAGTTCTCGATGTCCTGCTCAAAGCCGGGCTCGCGAAGCTTGATGCGCTCACTCACATCCAGGCTCTCGACGACCGTCCATTCCATCCCTGCCGAACGAATGCTTTGCTGCCGTTCGGCGATCGCTTCCACCGTCCAAACCTCACCGATGGGCACATCGTGCAGCGCCGTCACAATGCCCTCCGCGCCTGCTTGCCGCGCATCGGCGAGCGTCACTTTATCTCGCGGACCGAACCATCGCCACGTCTGCTGCATATCTGCCTGCTTCCTTCCCGTACTTCGTCCAACGGCTACTGCGCTGCCACGCACCTCTGCCGCTGAGTTCCCAGGCGCTCGATCGAGAGCTCCACCACATCGCCCGGCTTCAGATACTGCGGCGGCTTCATGCCGAGTCCCACGCCGGGCGGTGTTCCCGTGGAGATCAGATCGCCCGGCTCCAGTGTCATGAATTGCGAGAGGTAGTGCACCAGCGTGAAGACATCAAAGATCATCGTCGAGGTGTTTCCCGTCTGACGTCTCTCTCCATTCACATCCAGCGACATTGCAAGCCGGCGCGGATCGGGAAGTTCATCCGCCAGAACAACGAACGGCCCCAACGGATTGAACGTGTCGCAGCTCTTGCCCTTGGTCCACTGTCCTCCGCGCTCCAGCTGAAAGGCGCGCTCTGAAACATCGTGCGTCAGCACATAGCCTGCGATGTACTGACGCGCTGCCTCAATGCTCTCGAGATACCTCGCGCGCCGGCTAATGACGATACCCAGCTCAACCTCCCAATCCGTCTTCTCGCTTCCGCGCGGAATCTCGACCTCGTCATACGGGCCTACGACCGTATTCGCCGCCTTGAGAAACACGATCGGTTCTTGCGGTATGGGCGCGCCGGTTTCCGTTGCGTGGTCCGAGTAGTTCAGCCCGATGCACACGATCTTCCCCGGCCTGGGAACCGGCGCACCCCAGCGAACATCTTCACCAATCGCGGGGAGCGCCTCGCTCGCAACGATCTCGCGCAGCCTCTCGAGGCCGTTGGTGCTCCAGAACGCGGTGTTCCAATCCGCAAAGTACGCCGACAGATCGCGCCTGACGCCCTGCGCATCCAGCACGCCGGGCTTCTCCGCGCCGCATTCACCAAATCGGATTAGCTTCATCGAGCTCTCCGTTCCTAATGGTCGCGATCAGGCTGCGGTCCATCCGCCATCGATCGTCAGCACGCTTCCATGCATGAAGTCCGCCTCCGGCGAGCAGAGATACCGCACCAGCGCCGCGACCTCCTCCGGACGCCCCAGCCGGCCGACCGGCTGCCGCGCCATAAGCTCCTCGCGCACCTTCTCTTCCTCCCCCGCATGATACTTCTCCAAGTACCCCGCAACAAAAGGGCTGTCGATCGTTCCCGGGCAGATGCAGTTCACTCTCAGCTTGCCCGGGTACTCCACCGCGAGCTGACGCGTCATGGCGACTACAGCACCCTTCGACGCGCAGTATGCGAATCGCTGCCGAATCCCGACAAGCCCTGCGACCGACGCAATGTTCACAATCGAACCGCGCGACGCGAGTAGCAGCCCCAGCGCGGCCTGCGTCACAAGAAACACAGACGTGACGTTGACTTGCATGACGCGTTCGAAGTCGCTGAGCGAAGTGTGTGCGATGTCCCCGACGAGCCCGATGCCAGCATTATTGACGAGCACATCGAGCCGGGCGATCGACTCGAGACTCTGCCGAATGCTCTCAGGCGAGGTCACATCCATCTGCACAGCTCGCGCGTGTGGAAGCTCCGCGGCAACCGATTCCGCCGATTCCAGGTTGATGTCTGATACGACCAGCTGCATTCCTGCGCGGGCCAGTTCGCGTGCCGTTGCCGCTCCGATGCCGCTTCCGGCGCCCGTAACAAGCGCCGTCTTGACGCTCCCGTCCACGCTCGGATTTGTTTCGCTGTCGTCGTAATCCTGCATCTTCCCTCCTCTAGTTCATCCACTAAGCGTTCGCAGGGCGCTGCGCCACCGGCTCCCGCTCGTGAGTTCCTCTGCTATCACCGTGCTGCGCTCATTGCATCTCACCCAAGCAGGAACGTCTCCAGTCCTCGCGCTCGCATCTCAACCGCTCGACCGCCGCTCACCATTCGAAGAACATCGCCTTCTACCGTGATGTCCTCGATTCCTTCCGCCGGATCAGCCAATCGCACAGCTGCCACTGCCCACGGCGCCCGTATCCGCTCATCCGGTGCGATGCGACGTGACGTCGCATGCCCCATGACAGCGCCAGCCGCATCGATCGCTCGCCTTCCAAGCGGCAGCGGCGTTGTGCCAAACTCGAGCCCTCGCGCCTGCACGTGGCCGTTCCACGGATACTCCTGTCGACAGCGATTCTCCTCCCACAACGTCAGCCACGGGAAATCGCAAGCCGCAAATACATAGATCAGCGCAACACGCTCTGCAGGGTTCACGGCAGCAACGAATCCGATCCTTCGCTCTGGCTGTCGGATAGCCGCGACGAATCCTGTCCCTGGTTCTTCGAACAGCTTTCGCAGATCCGCCAGTCCGCCATCCGCTCTCGGAGCCTGCGGCCAGACGAACTCTGCCTCTGGGTACAGAAGATCACGGTCACCATACATCCGTGGCCCCGTGACTCCTCTCGTCGCCGACGTAGCGACGCGCGCTCCCTCACCAAACAGCGGCGGCCCCACCGTCGCGTGCTGCACCCAATGAAGCGGCTGCGCTTCGGCTGACAGGTTGGTGACAGTCTCGTCGACTCGTACGATGCTCTCCCCCGGGAGCAGTGAAAGTCGACGCTCTACGCGCAGTCGTGCAAGCGGAAGCTCCGCGGTTGCGCGGACCGAAGTCGGCTGTACCTCACGGAAGCTCCAGTCGGTCAGGGAAGCCTCTCCGTGCAGCCCGCTCCCGGCAGCGACATCCTCCTCCGATGCTGGACCAAACTCGTTCAGGCACAATGCGTGCCCGGTAAAGCGCTCCAGGAAGCGTCCAACGCCGACGTCTCCATACAGAGCGCGCACCATCTCGTCACTGCGCGCGCTCGAGTTTTCCCGTGTCCACGGGCTCTCCCAAAGCAGATTCTGCGAATGACCGCCGTCCGCGCTCACCGGCCCGAACTCCGCGAGGGTGCAGCCCTCACACAGCACGGTGAGATAGACCATATCGTTTACCAGCCGCACGCACCTCCGCCCTCGCCAACGAGGTTCTTCAACATTCATCGGTCTGCACCCTGGCCATCCGTTCACGAACCTTCAACTCCGTGCCTCGCGGTCTCCCACCAGCGGCTGCCCGGCGACATCCACCGAAATCGCCGAGATGTGCCAGCGCCCCAGATTCGCAACCAGCATCGTCTTGCGGTCGGCTCCGCCGAACGCGACATTCGTCGGCCGCGCCAGAACCGTCCCCTCCGGGTCGTACGCAAACAGTTCCACATGGCCGTCAGGGCTCACGCGGTAGATGCAGTCCGACGCATAGCACGTCACATAGAGCGCACCTTCAGCATCCAGCGCCAGACCGTCCGGAATCCGCTGCAGACCTGACGCGTACACCTCGCGCGCACCCGCGCTCACAGCGCGCTCGAGCTCAATCCGCGTGACGCAATCGCGCTGGCTCTCCGCGACGAACAGCGAACCTCCATCCGCGCTCAAGGCAAGGCCATTCGCAAAGAGGAACGGTCCAGCGACGTGCTCCGCCCGGCCATTGGGCCGAACACAATACACATGGCCGTCCCCTCCGTTCCACGTGCCGGAGTCTGAGAAATATAGATTCCCGTCTTCATCGAAGACAGAAAAGTTCGGCGTTTTCAGCGCGGCCCCGCCCGCACGGTCAACCGTTCTCAGCACCTTTCCCGCGCGATCCACGTACTGCACGCAATGGAGGCCCGCGTTGCAGACGACGATCTCCTGCTCGCGCGAGATCGTAATTCCGAGACAGAAACCGCCCAACTGCGCGACGACTTCCACCGATCCTCCACGGATGCGATAAACCTGCCCCGCTTCTCCGCCAGCCCACAGGTCTCCATCGCGGTCGATCGCGAGCCCCTCCGGATGGTCCAGCCCCTCGGCATAAGTCCTGATTTCGCCTGCGCCAATAATCGGATCTGCTGGTGGAGGAAAGAACACGGAATGGCTCCAGAACCGGATTGTAAAATGTCAGACAAGTTGAGCAGCCTAGAAGTTCGGCGCCGCTGCTGTCAAGCAGCCATACACGCTACAATCGCACCTCTATTGTGACTTAGACCGTGACACGATCCTCTACATCGACGACCACCAAGAGCACGCGGCGTACCGGCGCGAGCGCGACTCCGCCGTTGAGCGCGTCGCACAACGCCAAGAGTCCGGGCCCGAAAGCCTCAGGGCAGCCGGAAGTAACTCAGGAGAACGTATGTACCGCCGCACGATCCTCGCCGCTCTTACGCTATTGACGACTCTCGCGTTCCCCTGCACGGCTGCGCGCGCCGTCACCTGCACACCATCGTTTCCGCTCGACCACGGCAAGCCGCTCGGCTGGGAGGGAGCCGATGCCGCCTACTCCATTCCGTTGCCCGACGATCGCGACGTCTGGATCTTCGGCGACACGCTCTACGGCCCACAGCGCGTCGTTGAAGGCCACGACCCGCGGCAGGTCCACAACACGCTTGGCATCTCCACCTGCGACAGCACCGGCTGGCATCTGCGCTACGTTATCAAGCATGACGCGCAGGGGCATCCTATCAGCTACTTCTCGCCCGCGAACCCCGATCACTGGTACTGGGCCCTCGACGGCTTCTACGCCAACGGCGACCTCTGGGTCACACTGCTCTGCATTCGCCACGCGAAGCAGGCCAGCCCCTGGGCCATGGACTTCGAGACCTGCGGCTCAGACCTCGCCCAGGTCAGCCACCTTGATCGTGATCCCCAGGATTGGCAGGTCAAAATCCATCCGCTCGTCGCCGACGGCGTGAAAGCGTATCCCTCCGCCACGACTCTTGTCGACGGCAAATACGCGTATTTCTTTGCTCTCTATGAGAGCGGCAGCCGCCCTCTGCTGGTCACAAGAGTTTCGCTCTCGGATCTCTCTCGACCAGAGAAGCATCTTGAGTATCTCGCCGACGACGGGCAATGGAAGCCCGGCTTTGATCCCGCGCATGCCAAGGTCATCATGACACACGGAAGCAGCGAGCTCTCCATTCGCTACCACCCCGATCTCCATCGCTGGATTGCCGTCCTCCTCGATCCCGGCGGTTTTACAGACAAGGTCATCGTCCGCTCCGCGCCGGAGCTAACCGGACCGTGGACCGAAGGCGATGTCATCTATCACATCCCGGAGATGCAGCCAGGACCGAAGCGCGATAAGGACGTCTTCTGCTACGCGGGCAAGGAGCACCCGGAGTTCGAGCACGACGACGTTCTCTTCACCTACGTTTGCAACACGATGAATGTGTCGGGGCTCGCCACCAATCTCGACATCTACCACCCGCAGGTCGTTCGAGTGCCAATGCCGGAGAAGTGATCTCGAGAAGAGCGAGACAAAGGTTGCGGCAAACGAATCTCTCCAGCTAGAGTCCATATTCTTCTAAAATAGCTTCTCTTCCAGTAGCGACCTCAATCTCGCCGTGTTCGAGGCCGGGCTGAAGGTTCCTGACGATCTCTCGCTCATCGGGTTCGATGACATCCATCTGGCCGAGTACACGATTCCACCGCTCGCCACTATTCGGATGTCGTGCAAGGACCTGGCGCAAAAGGCGGTTGAAGTTCTACTGTGCAATTTGCTTCCCGTCGAGAAACGCCCGCGGGTCGAGACCAGAATAGGTACTCGCCTTGTGGTTCGCCAGACCACGGGCCTTGCCTTCCACGCACCTAGCAGCGTGCCACGACCAAGAAGACGCACCAACATCGACCGTTAAACTGCGGAGACATTGCGCGTACCTCACCCCCACAGATTTGGGTGGACAACAGGCTTTCCACGACGTGGCGTCTAGAGGGTTGAGAGGCGGAAAGTTCTAAAATCGTCTAGTCG
>CAWHBA010000016.1:0-56597 GCA_963827415.1 uncultured Acidobacteriaceae bacterium | reverse complement strand
GTTTTCGCGGACCAGTGCTACGCCCGCCAACGCTGTCTTGAAATCGCCTGTGCGTTGCGTGTTCCCACCTTGCGGATGTACTGCCCCCTAACCCCCATAGTCGCGAGGCACACTATTGAGCAAGAATCTCGTCTGGTCCAGCGCGGTCTTTTTGTACCCAAGATGGTCCCCGTACGGCATCGTTCGTCCCCCGAACGCTCAACAAAGTCACGCTAGCATCGTAAGCCAACAACGCAGGTGGAGTATCGGCGGCCGGCGACGCGTTGCAGATGTTGCCTCCCAGCGTGCCGCGGTTCTGGTTTGCGATCGACCCAGTCCACGACGCAGCCTGCACCAGCATCGGCAGTTCGCGTGCTATGGTCTCATTCCGGCGAATGTCCGTAAATGTTGTTCCCGCACCGATGTGAACCGCATCCGCAGTAACGCGAACGAACCGCAACTCACGCAGATGTTGAATCGAGAGGAGCGACCGCGATTCCAACCTGCCCGTGTTCAACGCCACCATTAACTCTGTGCCGCCGGCAATGAGGGCGTGACGCCCAGGTTCAGAGGCGATGTGCGTCAGTGCAGCCTGAAGATTCGGCGGAGCGTTCAGCTCGATCCCGTGACATCAGAGCGCATGTTGTGCCTCAGCAGCTTTCTGCACCGCCTCGAAGATCCGCATATAACCGGTGCACCGGCATAGATTCCCAGCGAGTCCTTCCTGAATCTGTTCGAGCGTTGGCGTAGGGTGTTTGTCCAGCAGATGATGCGTCGCGAGAATCATGCCCGGAGTGCAAATTCCGCACTGCGCTCCACCGTTCTCGAGGAAGCACTGCTGGATGGGGTGCAGGCGACCCTCCGTCGACACACCCTCGATGGTACAGAGCCTGGTTCCCTTGGCCTGAAGTGCGGGAATGAGGCACGAGTTCACGAGTTCCCCGTTCATCAACACGGCGCAGGCTCCGCACTCTCCTTCGCCACAACCTTCCTTTGTTCCTGTCAGGTGAAGGTCCTCACGAAGCACATCCAGGAGGCGTTTCATCGGCGGGACTTCGATTTGATGTTGCTCGCCATTTACCGTCAGCTGAATGGTAGTCTTCATGCGTTCACCTCGGGCAGAAATTCGCCCAGCCTGTCAGGATCAAGCTCGTTGCTTCCACCATGCGTCGGGTTTGTGAATCCTGTTGCCTTTTCAAAGATGTCTTCGGGTAGCAGCGGAATCGAATCAAAGCTTAACGCCTGTCGCGTTCTCGATAGCGTTCAGAATTGCCGGCGCAGGTCCATCCATCGGCAACTCGCCGATACCTTTGGCTCCGCCCGGCCCGTGCACGCACGGGACCTCCTCGAAGTGAACATGAATCGCCTGGCAGATCGGCGCTTGTCGGCATGATGTAGTTCGTCATCTGGTTGTTCATCATGCGGCCGTCCTTCCACACGCACTTCTCATACAGCGCATATCCGATGCCCTGCGCCACTCCGCCCTCGATCTGTCCCTTGGCCAGCACCGGATGCATGACTTGTCCGACCTCCTGCAACGCATCGAAACGTGTCACCGTACGCGCTATAGGTATTCAGTATCAACTGCGACCTCGGCAACGTAAACGGCCCAGGCGTAAGCCGGATACGCGTCGCCATGATACAGCTCATCATCCCAGACAACAGGCTGCGCTGGCTGATAACGGCGCAGAGCAGCGCAACGATTCCGTGTCTCTCGCAAATAAGACAATGCCGCCCTCGAAATTGCTCAGGCGTGTGATTCGACGGCAAGCTATCATTAGTTCGCAGGGTTTGCAGCAGTTGCGTACTCGCGCGCTCCACGAGCTTTCCCACGATCATCGCCGTGCGGCTGGCAACGGTCGGACCGGAGTTCGGAACGATCTGCGTATCGGGTTGCGCGATCACCACCTGCTCGTAAGGAATCCCCAACGTCTCCGCGGCCACCTGGCACAGAATCGTGTTGGTACCTTGGCCAAACTCCGTCGAGGAGACAAGAATTTGCGGTCGCCCATCCGACAGAAGCTGAACCTGCACCACAGAATCAAGCCTGCGTTCGCCTGATCCGGTGAATCCCGCGCCGTGCATAAAGGCAGCGATTCCTATTCCACGCTTGATCGCCGATCCTCTGTTCTCCTCGGCGAACCGTGCCAGCTTCTCGTGGTAGTCGGCTCTTTTCAAGAGCCCGCGTCAGCAGATGCTGCATATCGACCGGCTCCGTCAACAACTGGCCGGTCGCCGTCTGATCACCGGTAGCGAGGAAGTTCCGATGGCGCAACTCTTCCGGAGCCAGCCCGACGATCGTCGCGCGATCTTATCCATGTGGCGTTCCAGAGCAAACAGTGATCTGCGGCGCGCCGAATCCGCGAAACGCTCCGTGCGGCGGCAGAGTTGGTCGCCATCGCCTTCGCCGCGCACGCGAATGATGCGGCCACTTATACGGCCCCGGCGCATGGATCGTGCCGCGCGAAAGCACCACCGGCGACAGCGTCGCATACGCCCCGCCATCGAGCGCGAACTCAATCTCGCACCCGAGCAGTTTGCCGTCCTTTGATCACCGCCGTCGGTGCCGCGTGCGCGATGGATGCCGCTTCGTCGTCGCCGCCATATCCTCCGCGCGGTCGTAGACGATCTTCACCGGATGCCCACACTTCATCGCCAGCAGCGCCGCATGCGAGCCGATCACCGAGGGGAAGTCTTCCTTGCCGCCGAACGCGCCGCCGGTCTCCGTCTGAATCACGCGGCACTTTTCTTCCGGCAGATTGAAGATCAGCGTCAGCGCATGCACGAGGTAGTACGGGCACTGCATCGAACCCTGCACGCACACGCTGATCACATTGCCCAGCGCATCCTTTTCGCATTCGGCGATCACGCCGTTGTTCTCGATGTAAAGCTGCTCCTGCGCGCCCGTGTGGTACTCGCCTTCGACGATGAAATCCGCAGCCTCAAATGCAGCGGCAAGCCCGTTCTCAGTCTCGCTCGCGTTGCCCGGAGTACATCAGATACTGCTTGAAGCAGTTGGCTGTTCCGCCGGAGTCGCTGCCCTCCCAGATGACCCGCTCCGCATCGTTGTTCTCGACTGCCTGCTTCCGACTCCTCAATCGTGAACACACCCGGAAGTTCGTCATATTCAATCCGTACACCGCGCAATGCCGGCGCAGCAGCGCAGTTTTCTCGGGATGCGCGAGCAGCAGAATCGGTTCTTCCGGATGATTGACGTTTTGCGCGCGAGGCAAGGATGATCTTTCGTCAGGTGGACGATCGTGTTCTCGCCCGGAATATCGCTGGCCCGCACGATCGCGAACTCCGACCAGTCGATCTCGGCTGCAAAGTGAACCGCTCGAATTCGGCCACGTGCGATCGCAGAGCGGACCGTTGCTCCGTGCCACATTCTCGGAAGGCTCAGGTCATCGACGTACTTTGCCTGACCAAGCACCTTCGCCCGGCCTTCTTTCCGCAAAGGTGAGGTCCCCACAATGTTGTAATGCTGTGCCATAGTTTCCGTGGTTGTGCGGCTTTGGATATCCGAAGAGGATAGTACGAAAACCGCCTCCACGTCACGCCCTGCGTTCAGAAGTGGCGAAGACGCGATCTGGATTGCGCATCTGTGGTCTTCTGACTGGCCACCTCCGCCGGCCCGCTGGGTCGCTCCATTGTCCGTTCGATCGATCTGCTGACGAGTTCGCGCGACCCGAGTCCCACAGCGAGCGACAGCGTCAAAACGATCCCTCCGAACAGAATTCCAAACGCGAGGCTCACAATTGCGCCGCCGACTTGCAGGTGGTCCAGCGCCATTGCCGCTGTCAACACCAATACAAGCCACTTCACTCCGAGCGAAAGAATACGCGCATACTGAAGTTGAGCGTTCACGGCGCCGATAAGAACCGAGCGCGCGAGAAAGCGCGCAATCACTGTGCCTGCAAAGAGAATCAGCACCGCTCCAATCACGTGCGTCAGATAGGGCAACAGGAAGATAGGCACCTGCGAGTCGGCAGAATAAGAGGCTCCGAATGCCGAAATGCCAACCGCAACGCCCACCAGTGTGCAGAGCCAGAAGATCGCTCGAGAAACAAGGCGTGATGGAGGCTGATTCGAGGTCCACTCGAACAGGCTCGCCGGCGCACTGCTCCCCGCACCTCTGCCCAGGCGCTCATCAAAGCGTGCCATGGCCAGGATTCGCCGAACAACTGCGGCGACGATTGTGCCCACCAGCGCAAAGAGAACTACCGCAACAAGAAACGCGAGCAGACCGGGAAGAAAACTAACCAACACCACAAGTACACGATGCATGGATTGCCGAAGCGCGAATTCGATCTGTTGACCCATCATCCATTCCTTTCGGACTCTGGAAGTCCTTGGTGTAAGCCGTAAACGAATTGAAGTAGGCCCGTCATGGATTGAACCGATCTGGCCAGCGCCAGCGCGCCACAAGGTAAGGCTTCTCACGTTCAAACGCAGCTGCCGTCTCCTCGCGATGCACTGCCGCACCTGCATCGTCAGTCACTGTCCGCAGCGTGGAGGCTACCCATGCCAGGTACACCGGCGTAAATGCTCCCAAAAGATGACCGCGGTTCAATAACCGCAAATGAAACGAGAGCGCAAAGTCGTACACGAGCCGTGCCCAAAGCGCGGGGTCAATTGTGAATACCGCCGGCTCCGCAATCGAAAGCTTCTTCAGTGCTAGCAGCGACTGTGGCGGAAGCGCCAGCGCCCAAATCTCCTGCAGATTTCTGTGTGCAAGCCGAAACGCCTCCACCATGCCCGGAAGCTCTTCCGCTAGATCGCTGCTCTCGGTGCGTTGTGCTGGCGGAGCCTCTCGCAGTGCGGCTGCGGGCCCACGCGATCGCTGCCAGAAAGGCGCCTTCGCCTCGATATCCGCAAAAATTCCTCCTGCCACACTCACGAACAGCGTGTTGAAGTCGGACGCTGCTGGCGCCGGAGGTATCGCGGCATCGGAATCAACCTGGCGCACGCTGAAGGCCGAGACTGCAGCCTCGGCGACCGGCCAGAACAGCGCGTCCGGTTGCGACGCAGCCTGCCGTTGAGCCACCGATGCCATTCGCTCGACCATTCGCCGCGACATCGCGGCATCCATCGGCAGCGGGAATCGAATATTCGCCGCGAACAGAGCACGCGTCAGCGGGTACAGAAGTGCAGAGGTTACAAGGCCATCGTGCGCGCCCAGACAGTAGGCCGGCACGATCAGATCTACACCCGCAGCAATCTTGTCCGCCATTTCACGAATCGCTGTGGCTGGCAACGCGCAAACGTCCGCTCCCAGCAGGAGGACCTGCGCCGCATCGTGCCTCTGTGCCAGTTCGTTAGCCGCGATGTAATCGCTTGCCGTCAACACCCAATCGCTGCGTACGCGCGTTCCATCAAAAACCCTCAACGGCGACGCCGACGCAGATTCTGGCTCTTCAAGATCCGGAGATGCGATCAGCACCTCGTCCTTCCGAAACACTGTTGCGAGGTCCGCAAGTAATCCGGGAAGCATATTCTCCGGAAGGGAAGGCACACACAACAGCAAGCGCGGTGCGGCACCCGGTTGTGCCTCGCGCTCCGCCGAAGCAGTCTCTTGCGGAACGCCGAAGCCTTCGATGCTGGAAGGAGATGCCATAGGAACCAGAGTCTGATACCTTCTGCAACTAGGATGCGCCTAGGGAGAGTCTATGCCGTTCACCCTAAGAGTTCACGCACACCAGCAAGCGGAATGTGCAGCCACGTCGGCCTGTTGTTCAACTCGTACGCCAATTCATAGCATGCCTTCTCGAGCAACAACGCTCTCAGAAGCACTTGCGCCTTCTCGGCCGAGGCCAACAATGGACTTGCGCCCATCGTATCGCAATAGCCGCTCAGAAACTCTCCCGAGACTGAGCGCTCCCACAGCGTCGCCCACGGCTCCAGCGTGGAGCCATGCTCCGGTCGTCTTTGAATATGCCTTCCGAGCGCCGCCTGAGCCGCATAACTGAAGCTGCGCAGCATGCCCGCAACATCGCGCAATGGAGATTGCTTCCTCCGGCGCTCTTCCAGCGACCGGGCCGGCTCCCCCTCAAAATCTACGAAGAGAAAATCGGTACGTGCCCGGAGAAGCTGCCCCAGATGCAGATCGCCGTGGATGCGAATCCGCTGCCCAAACTGCGCCGGGTCACCGCTGAGTTCGGCGAGTTGTTCCTTCACCCTTCCGCGCCGCCCCAGCACTTCCTGCGCATGCTTCACGATCTCTGGCGACAGGTCCTGTTCTGAGAGCGCCAAAGTACGTTCCAGCGCCGCCAACGCTGAAGTTACCTGCTGATCAATTCTTTCGCGCTCCGTCGCAAGGTCCTCGCGGGTGAACGGCTCCGCGCGAAAGGCGACATCGTTCGTCTGCGTCGTCAGTGCAAGGTGTAACTCCGCTGTCCGCCTACCCAGCAGATGTGCTGCATCCAGGTACAGGCCAGCGTGTTCTCGTGCCTCCGGAAGAGTCTCCTCGGCGGCCCCAACATTCGCAGGTTCACCCATCGAGGACGGCGCCGGACATCCGACGACCGACTCGTAGTACCGCGCAAGCTCATCGAGCGTCCACGCCCAGCCATCCCCCTCGTTTGGCGCAAAAGCCTGTAAGAACGCAATCGTCGCCCAGTCGCTGTCTCGATGCAGGTCGCCAAGATATGCAGGAATGTGCTGGAAGTGAGCCATCTCGGTGAGAAATCGAGTCATTTCCACCTCTGGATTCTCACCCGGAGCCAGCCTCCGGAAAAGCTTGAGAATCGCCAGATCACCGAAAATCAAACTCGTATTCGACTGCTCAGCGAACCCCACCTTCGAACTGTCCTCGAGCAGCGGCCTCAGGTTTATTTCACCCGAATGCGTGCCGAGCAGCGCCGCCTCCGCTCCCTTCGCATTCGCCGCATTGCTGCCCGCGATCATCCGCAGGAATGCCTTGCGGAATCCTTCATCCGCGGTCGCATCAAACAGCACCGCTCCCTTCTGGCTGTTGTCCAGCGATGCAATCACTGCTCGCGGAGAGTTCACGCGCAGGTCGTCTGCCTGCGTGGCCGACGCAACCGCCAGAGGAATCTGGTACACCTCTGCCGTCGTGCTTGGCTCATTCTTATAGTTAACCTCGATCATCGCCAGCGCCGCTGAGCTCGACGGTACGCGCGTTGACGATATCACTCGCACCGAAGCAATAGTGCGCGATTTGCCTCCAAACCACCGCTGTTGCGCAATATAGCCCGGCAAAACCTGCTGGAGAAACAGCTGTGTGTCGGGCTCCAGGATGCTCTCCACGGTGAACGAGGCTGCAGCTGCCACCTTCACCTCAGTAGTCCCAGCCTTACTCTCCACAACCGCGTTTTCCGTTGCTCGAAGCGCGGGCTGAACCTCCAGCCACAGAAAGCTGTACGGAGCCAGCGTCAGCGGATATGGCTGCGTTCCAATCTCAGGGAAGGAAACGTAGCCCAGCATCTCCACCGGCTGTCGTCCCGCAAAGCGCGCAAGATCCAGCGCCACCGGCTGCGCGAACCGCGAAAGGTTCGCCACGCACAGCACCGTCTCGACTGCAATCCATCGGGACTCTGATAATCCCGCATATACGCGAGAATCTTGCGGTTCGTCCGGATGCAGAAACTCCAGCGTGCCGCGCCCGAACACCTGGAACAGCTTCCGCAGCGCAATCATGTTGCGCGTCCAGTGCAGCAGGCTCGACTGGATCGCTCTGCTGCGCCTCCACATTGATCGCCTGGTATCCCTAGATCGGATCCATCATCACCGGGCAAGTAAAGCTTCGCCGGCATCGCACTTGCGAAAATCCGGCATTGCGGTCCGAGGTCCACTGCATCGGCGTGCGCACGCCATTGCGGTCGCCGAGATAGATGTTGTCGCCCATCCCGATTTCGTCGCCGTAATACATGATCGGCGTTCCCGGAAAACTGAACAGCAGCGAATTCAGCAGCTCGATGCGTCGCCGATTGTTGTCCACCAGCGGCGCCAGCCGCCGCCGTATGCCCACATTGATGCGCATGCGCGGATCGGCCGAATACGCAAAATACATATAGTCGCGCTCATCATCCGTCACCATTTCCAGCGTCAGCTCATCGTGATTGCGCAGAAACATTCCCCACTGGCAGTTATCGGGAATCGCCGGCGTCTGCGCCATGATGTCCGTAATCGGCAGCCGGTCCTCCTGCCGAAGCGCCATGTAAATGCGCGGCATCAGCGGAAAATGAAACGCCATGTGGCACTCATCGCCGTCGCCAAAATACGGCCGCACATCCGCCGGCCACTGATTGGCCTCAGCCAGAATCAACCGGTCAGCATAACCCTGCATCGATCGCGGCACGAATCTGCTTGATCTATCGCATGCGTCTCAGGCAGGTTTTCGCAATTCGTTCCATCGCGCTCGCACCAGGTACGGAATCGCGTCCATGCGCATCGCATCCACGCCCATATCAAGCCAGAAGCGCATCGCCTTCAGCACTTCTTCCATCACCAGCGGATTGTCGAAGTTCAGATCCGGCTGATGCGAAAAGAAGCGATGCCAGTAGTACGCTGCGCCATTTCGTCCCATGTCCAGTTGGATTTCTCCGTGTCGGTGAAGATGATGCGCGCATCCTTGTACAGCTGATCCGTATCGCTCCACACGTAGATACTCGCGCTCCGGCGAACCCTTCGGCGCGAGCCGCGCGCGCTTGAAACCACGGATGCTGATCGCTGGTGTGGTTCATGACCAGCTCGATCATCACCTGCATGTTGCGCGCGATGCGCCGCATCCAGAAACTGCTTGAAGTCGTTCGAGCGTTCCGTACGACGGATTCACGTCCGTGTAATTCGCGATGTCGTAGCCGTCATCCCGCAGCGGAGAAGGGAAAAACGGCAGCAGCCACAGGCAGGTGACGCCAAGATCCTGCAGATAATCCAGCTTCGAGATCAGCCCAGGAAAATCGCCGATGCCGTCGTCATTCGAATCCGCAAACGCACGCACGTGCAGCTCATAGATAACTGCATCCTTGTACCAGAGAGGATCAGTGGCGCTGCAGGGCTTCTTCACTGCTCTGCCTCTCCATCAGGTCTTCTGCGTCATGTTGGATGCATCCACCGGCGAGAGCGTGTCTATGGCTTCGCAATTCGGAAAATGTGTGCCGGCGCCTCCGCGGCCGTCAAGGCGACGTAATTCGACTGGTCTCTCCACGTGTAACTGCGCACCGCTCAGCAGGTCCTCCACAACAAAACTCCCCGTTCCAAGGCAGGCCCAGCGCGTCCATCTTCAGATCCGCCCAGCCGTCTGCTCGTTGCACCGGATCAATGTTCACGACGACCAGAATTACGTTGCTCTAATCCGCCGTCGCTTTCGAGTAGCAAATCAAGTCTGGGATTATCGATGCATCGTGAAAGATGCAGATGCTCGATTTCGATTGCAATGCCGCGATTCTCGCGCCGGATCCGATTCAGCTTCGTCAGCGAGCGGCGCAACCGAGATCGGGTCCTGTTTCTGTCGCGCTGCCGGATCTGATACTTCTCGCTGTCGAGATACTCCTCGCTTCCGGTCTTTCCCGTCGCGCGGCTTCGCTGCAGCGCTTTCAGCACAGCTCATATGCCGGCCCGTAGATGCCGCAATTCGCGCTCAGCGTCGCCGCCAGAATCAGCCGCTACATAAACGCCGCGCGCCTGCGTACCGGTCCTTCTCCTGAAGCTGCTTATGCAGAATGTCCGGCGTATTCGGCCACAAATTCGGCCTGAAGAAATCCGCTCACCGGCGGCTTGCATAATCTCTTCGAAGATAGCTCTGCAATTCGTCCTTGCCTGTTCGCCAGGTAAAGTACGTGTAACGACTGCGTGAATCCACGCTTCGCCAGCGCGTACATCACGTGCGGCCGCGTAAACGCTTCTGCCAAAAATATCACATCAGGATACTTCTTCCGCACCTCGCGCGATGCACCACTCCCAGAACGGCAGCGCCTTCGTATGCGGATTATCCACGCGAAACACGCGCACTCCGTGCTCCACCCAGAACTTAAACACGCCATAGAGCGCATCCCACAGCCCGCGCCAGTCCTTCGACTCAAAGTTCAGCGGATAAATATCCTGGTACTTCTTCGGCGGATTCTCCGCGTATTGAATCGTCCCGTCCGGCCGGACGTAACCAGTCCGGATGCTCCTTCACCCACGGATGATCCGGCGAGCACTGAAACGCAATATCCAGCGCAATCTCCATCCCCTGCTTCTTGTCGCCTTCACCAGATGCGCGAAGTCTTCCATCGTCCCAAGCTGTGGATGAAGTGACGTATGCCCGCCCTCCGCGCCGCCGATCGCCCAAGGGCTGCCCACATCGCTTGGCTTGGCAGCCACGGAATTGTTCTTCCCCTTGCGATACTGCACGCCGATAGGATGAATTGGCGGAATGTACACCACGTCAAATCCCATCGCTGCAATCTCCGGCAGCCGCGCCTCCATATCCTTGAATGTGCCATGCTGCCCTGCCTCCAGGGAACACGACCGCGGAAACAATTCGTACCATGCAGAAAATCGCGCCCGTTCACGGTCCACCCACAGACGGCAGTTCGCGCTCCATCCGCGTCGCAAAGCTCATGTCCGGATATCTCGCGGCCAGTGACTCCAACTCCTGCGTCAGCGGCGACTCGTAGTACGGCAAATTCGCATCCGCCAGATGCCGCAACTGTGCCACTGCCTCGCTCAACCCCCTCGCATCAATCCCTTCGGCTCGTCCCGCCGCACCCTCAACAGGTTTGCTCCGATGCGCAGCGCCAGCGGAATATCCTGCGGCGTCACCTGCGCAGTCGGCTCCTTCGGATCGGGTTGCGCATCCAGCCGCTTCACCAGGTCGTGCGCCCACGTATCAAAGTGATCCACCCAGCCCTCGATTGTGAACCTCCATGCACCGATGCGGTCCACCGGAAACCGCGCCTGCCACAGGTCATTGGTCAGCGGCTCAAATCTGGCCTCGTACCATTCCTTTTCGCTCTCATGCCGATATAAAAGCCGTCCTGCAACGTGATCATGTCCATCTCCAAAGATCGCTGCAGTCACCTCCACTACGTCGCCGATCACGCGTTTCGCAGGATACTTGCCGCCGTCCACCTGCGGCTGCACCTCCTCAATGACAACCCGCCGGCATCCCTCCGCTGGTTTCATGCTGCGGCCTCCAACCGAAATTCAATCTGCCGTTGCAGTCTAACGCGCCCGCGGTCGCCTCCGCGCTCGCTCTGCATCCAATCCCGTTAGAAGCAAAAAAGCGTCCGCTGGTGAGCAAAGGCTCGCTGAGTCCTGCGCTCTGGTGGAATGGAGGCATCTTGCCAGAGTGGTTTCGAAAGCACGAACGCAAACCTCTCCACGGCTCGCGCATCGAGGACTACGCCGTCATCGGCGACCTTGAAACCGCTGCGCTCGTCAGTCGCCATGGCTCTATCGACTGGCTCTGCTGGCCCAGTTTCGCTTCTTCAGCGTGCTTCGCGGCCCTGCTCGGCACCGCCGACAACGGGTACTGGAGCGTTCGTCCCAACGACAGGATCACAGCGATTCATCGCCGCTACCGGCCCGGAACCATGATCCTCGAGACTACCTTCACTACCCCGTCCGGCGAGGTCTGTCTCACGGACTTCATGCCTCCGCGCGGCAAACACTCTGATGTGATCCGGATCATCCGCTGCACGCGCGGCAAAGTCTCCATCCGGATGGAACTCGCCATTCGCTTCGACTACGGCCTCACCGTGCCTTGGGTCACGGCAGCCGACAGCGAACTCCGTGCCGTCGCCGGCCCTAACATGGTCGTGCTCCGCACCGAGTGCACCGGCGCTAAACCCGCGAAACTCCATGGCGAAAATTTCCACACCGTCAGCGAGTTCACACTCCGGGAAGGCCAGCAGCAATGCTTCGCCCTCACCTACGCCCACTCCACCGAGGAGGTCCCGGAGCCGGTTCCCATCCACGCCGCCTTCCACGACACCGAAGACTTCTGGCGCGAATGGATCGCCCGGTCGAAGTATGACGGCCTCTACAAAGATGCCGTCGAGCGCAGCCTGATGACCCTGAAGACGTTGACCTATCTGCCAACCGGCGGCATCGTCGCGGCTGTCACCGCGGGCCTTCCCGAGGAGATCGGCGGCGTCCGCAACTGGGACTACCGTTACTGCTGGCTGCGCGACACCTCCTTCACACTTCTCGTGCTCATGCACGCCGGCTACACAGACGAGGCGATTCGCTGGCGCCTGTGGCTGCTGCGCGCCATCGCCGGCAACCCTGATCAGCTTCAGACCCTTTACGGCCTTAGCGGCGAACGCAAGCTCGTCGAGTGGGAGGCAACATGGCTCCCCGGCTACGAGAATTCCAAACCTGTTCGCATTGGTAACGCTGCATCCGAGCAGTTCCAGCTCGACGTCTACGGCGAAGTCTGTGTCGCACTCGCCCGCACACCCGCCGCAGACGAAGACATTCGCGTGCCTGCAACCGACCTGCAGGCCCACCTCGTCGACCATTTATGCGACATCTGGCATCTGCCCGACGAGGGCATCTGGGAGGTCCGCGGGCGGCCGCCGCCACTTCGTCCACAGCAAAGTCATGGCCTGGGTCGCGCTCGACCGCGCAATCAAGCACTACGAGAAACACGGCGGGCCCGGTGACGTGAAACGCTGGCGAAGGAACCGCAACAAACTCCACGCCGAGATCTGCAGGAAGGGCTTCAACAAGCGTCTCAACTCCTTCACGCAGAGCTATGGCTCAACGAATCTCGACGCATCCTGCCTCCGTCTCGCACTCGTGGGCTTCCTTCCGCCTGACGACCCGCGCATCGTCGGCACGATTGACGCCATCCAGAAATATCTCGTGAAAGACGGCCTAGTGCAGCGCTACAACACTGCGAAGACCCCCGACGGTCTCAGTGGCGGCGAAGGCTCCTTTCTTGCCTGCAGCTTCTGGCTCGTTGTCTGTCTCTGGCTTATCGATCGCAAGGAGGAATCTCGCCTGCTCTTTGACCGTCTACTCTCACTTACCAATGACGTCGGCTTGCTCAGCGAGGAGTACGATGCGAAGAACGGGCGCATGCTGGGCAACTTCCCGCAGGCGCTCTCGCACATTGCGCTTGCGCACGCGGCCTTTACGCTCTCGGGCCAATGGAAGCCTGAACCCTACTCACCCAGCCTCTAACCTTCGCGATGCAACCTCGTCTGTACTGAAGCGACTCTATCCAGGAAGGGCCCGCGCCCCACTCCTCAACCCTGACGCCAACCCTAACCGCACGAGCACGTGAAGGAGGTGCAAACGCCCGTGAAGCGAGTGCCCAGCGCAACCTACCGCCTTCAACTGCACAAGGGCTTCACCTTTGACGATGCCTCGGCCATCGCCGATTACATCCGTGCGCTCGGCGTCAGCCATGTCTACAGCTCGCCCTACCTGCAGGCCGCGCCTGACAGCATGCACGGCTATGATGTGGTCGATCATCGCCGCGTCAACGAAGAGCTCGGCGGCGGTGCTGCACACGAGCGCTTCTGCCGCAGACTCGGCGAAGTTGGTCTTGGCCAGGTGCTCGACATCGTGCCGAACCACATGAGTCTCGGCGACCAGAATCGCTACTGGCACGACGTTCTCGAGAATGGTCACAACAGCCGCTACGACAGCTTCTTCGATATCGACTGGAACCCCAACGAAGAACGTCTCCGCGATAAGGTTCTCGTCCCCATTCTCGACGATCAATATGGACGCGTGCTTCGTCGCGGAGGCATCGTCGTCGAGCGTCAAAACGCAATTTTCTTCGTCAAAGCCTCTGGGCAGGCGCTTCCGGTCGCGCCCGAGAGCCTCGCCGCGCTGCTGACCCGTGCAGCCGAGTATGCAAAAAGCGACACTCTCAACTTCATCGCCGCGAGCTGCGGCCGCCTTCCTGTAGCAGAGTTCTCCGATCGCCGCACCGTCCTCGCGCGTCATCGCGACAAGATTGTCTTGCGCACTCTGCTCGAGCGTCTCCTCCTCGAGAAAGAATCCGTTCGCGAAGGCGTTGATCGCGCCGTGCGGGAACTCAATGAAAACGTCGATGCACTTGACGAGTTCCTCGAACAGCAACACTTCCGCATCGCCTACTGGAAGACTGCCGATCAGCAACTCGGCTATCGCCGCTTCTTTGATGTCAACACCCTCATCGGTCTTCGTGTCGAGCGCGAATACGTCTTCGAAGAGACACATGCACTCGTCCTCAAATGGCTCGAAGACGGCGTGCTCGACGGTGTCCGCGTCGATCATCCTGATGGCCTTCGCGATCCGCTACAGTACTTTCAGCGGCTTCGCGAGCGTGCTCCTGAAGCGTGGATCATCGGCGAGAAGATCCTCGAGCCCGGCGAGTGGCTTCGTGCAGACTGGCCTATCGAAGGCACTACCGGCTACGACTTCCTGAACACTGTGCTTGGGCTGCTCATCAAGCCCGACGGCGTCGACAAGCTCGACGAATACTACGCGGAGTTCACCGGCGACACGATGCCCTTTCCCGTCGTCGCCCATGACAAGAAGCTCAACGTCGCACAGGAGGCTCTGGGCAGCGACGTCAACCGTCTCGCAAGTCTCTTCGTTGAGATCTGCGAGACGAGCCGCGATCAGCGCGACTTCACGCGTGCGGAGATTCGGCGCGCCGTCCGCGAAGTCGCAGCCTGCTTTGCGATCTACCGCACCTACGTCGTGCCCGATCGAGATGAAATCACCGAAGAAGACATCCGCATCATTGACCGCGCCACGCGGTGCGCCAAGGATAACCGTCAGGACATCGACGGTCTCCTCTTTGACTTCATGCGCGACGTTCTCACACTCAAAGTGCGAGGAGAAAAAGAGCGTGAATTCGTCTACCGCTTCCAGCAGTTCACCAGCCCGGTGATGGCTAAGGGTGTCGAAGACACTGCCTTTTACTGCTCCAATCGCCTCACCGCGCTGAACGAAGTTGGCGGCGATCCTGACTGCGACGGTTTCTCCCTTGAGTACTTTCACACCTTCAACCTGGCTACGCAGCGGACCTTTCCGCAGACCATGACCACGCTCAGCTCGCATGACACCAAACGCAGTGACGACGTGCGCGCACGCCTCGCCGTGCTCTCCGAGATCCCGGACGAGTTCAGTTCGCTCGCCGAACATTGGAGCCGCCACAACGCGCGCTATGCCTCCAACGGTGTCATTGATCGTGGCACCGAATGGTTCCTGTACCAGACAATGATCGGCGCGTGGCCCCTATGCGGTGAACGTCTAAGCAGCTACATGGAAAAGGCCATGCGCGAGGCGAAGATGCGAACCAGTTGGGTTTCCAACAACCCCGAATACGAAGACGCTCTGCGCCGCTTCGTTGATTCGCTGCTCGCCGATGTGACATTCATTTCAGAACTCGAAGCATTTGTCGCAAAGATTGCGCCGGCCGGCCAACTCAACTCTCTCGCGCAGACGCTCATGAAGTGCACCTCGCCTGGTGTGCCGGACCTCTACCAGGGTGGAGAACTTTGGGACTACTCGCTTGTGGACCCTGACAACCGCCGTCCGGTCGATTTTGAGCTGCGTCGCAAGCTGTTGAATGAGCTGCGCTCGATGACCGCAGAGCAGGTGATGAAGCGCATGGATGAGGGCCTGCCGAAGTTGTGGGTCATCCACCACGCCTTGTGGTTGCGGCGTGAACGACCTCGCTCCTTCGGTCCCGAGGGAAGCTACTCGGGCTGCACGGCGCGGGGGCCGCACGCAGATCGAGTTATCGCCTATGTTCGCGGTGGCGATGTGCTCACGGTCGTCCCGCGCTGGTCGCACTCACTCGGCTCGTGGAACGCAACGGCCCTCGAGCTGCCCACCGGGCGCTGGACCAACTGCCTCACCGGCCAATCCTTCGAAGGGCTTCAACCGATTGAGAAGTTATTCGCAGTCTTTCCGGTTTCATTGCTAACTCTTGAACACGCGGCGTAGCACGCCGCTCGCGCATCTCAGAGGCTGAGGAGAGGTCGATGCATGAGTTTCGGATTTGGGCTCCCCGCGCACAGAAACTGCGACTGCAACTGGACAAGCGCGAGCCGCTTGCGATGGAAGGGCCGGACGCGAAGGGCTGGTGGTGCCTCGCCGTGCACGATGGAGGCCCGAACTCCGACTACGGGTTTCTTGTGGACGATGACCCAACGCCCTACCCGGACCCGCGCAGTGCATGGCAGCCGCGCGGAGTGCATGCTGCCTCAAGGGTCTATGACCAGTCCGCCTTTCAGTGGACCGACAAGAATTGGCATTCACCGCCGCTCTCGGCTGGAATCATCTATGAGATGCACGTCGGAACCTTCAGCGAGGAAGGGACCTTCGACAGCGCAATCAATCACCTGGACTATCTGGCGAACCTCGGCGTCACCCACTTAGAGGTGATGCCGGTGAACGAGTTCGCAGGGCGGCGCGGTTGGGGATACGACGGCGTCTTCCTCTTCGCTCCATTCGAGCCCTATGGCGGGCCGGACGGATTCAAGCGCTTCATTGACGCGTGCCATGCGAAGAACCTCGCGGTGATTCTGGACGTTGTCTACAACCACTTCGGTCCGGTCGGGAACTACACCAACAAATTCGCTCCGTATCTGACGGAGAGGTTTCACACGCCATGGGGCGCGGCGGTGAACTTCAACGAAGGTGGAAGCGACGAAGTTCGGAGGTTCTTCTGCGACAACGCGCTGATGTGGCTGAAGGACTACCACGTAGACGGTTTGCGCCTCGATGCGACACATGAGTACATCGACCGCTCCGCGATCCACTTCATGGAGCAGCTTTCGTCCGAGGTCGAACGGCTTGGCGCGACGATTGGCCGCGGGTTCGTGCTGATTGCCGAGAGCGATCTGAACGATCCGAAGTTTGTGCGCCCGCTCGAGGCTCACGGCTACGGCATGGATGCGCAGTGGAGCGATGATTTCCATCATTCGCTGTTTACGTTGCTGTGGTGCGATCCGGGTCGCGGCTACTACGATGACTTCGGCTCGATGGACGATCTCGTGAAAAGCCTCAAGTGTGTCTTTGTTTACGACGGCGTGCACTCGGGCTACCGCAACCATCGGCATGGGCGCCCGGTGGAAGGGCTGTCGGCGCATCACTTCCTCGGATACATCCAGAACCACGACCAGGTGGGGAACCGGGCCGTGGGCGAGCGGCTGGAGCACCTGGTGGGGATGGATGCGGCAAAGGTGGCGCTGGGGATTGTGCTCACCGCGCCATTCGTGCCGATGCTATTCATGGGCGAGGAGTTCGCCGCCTCCTCGCCGTTCCTGTACTTCGCCGATCACGAGGACGAGGAGATGCGGCGTCTCGTCGCGGAGGGGCGCAAGCGGGACTTCGCGGCCTTCGGATGGGACGAGTCATCGATTCCCGACCCTGAGGATGAAGAGACGTTCGACCGGTCGAAGCTCAACTGGAGCGAGGTGCATGCGGGAAGACACCAGTGCATGTTCCGCTGGACGAAGGAGCTGATCCACTTGCGGCGGACAACGATGGCGCTGAATGACGGCGACCTTGGGCACCTGAAGGTCGCGTGCCGGGAAGAGGAGAGGCTGCTGGTGATGGAGCGTGGGCCGGTGCGAATCCTGGCGAATCTCGGCGACATCCCGGTGAAGAGCGATCTGCGGGACGGTGAGCGGATGCGGCTGAGCTCGTGCGAAGGCATTGCGCTCTCCGCCGGGCAGATTGCGCTGCCAAAGATGAGCCTCGCGATCTTGGAGCGCTCGGAGAACTAGGAGCATTCCGAGAACGAGAGGGTGCTCCGGTTAGCATTGGATCAGGAGCGATCCCGCGTGGCAGACGAGGCCATCAGAACCATCAGCAGTCGAGAGGTTTACCGGAATCCGTGGACGAGCGTTCGTGAGGATGTCATCGAGCGCTCCAACGGGCAGCGCGGAATCTATGGTGTTGTCGACAAAGACCCCGCGTGCATCGTGATCCCAATCGAGCGGTCTGCGGACGGTGAATTTCTGTGGCTGGTGCGCCAGTACCGGTACACCGTCGGGGCGACATACTTCGAGCTGCCGCAGGGCGGGTGGGAGCGGCCGGACGTCGACCCGGTGGAGATGGCGCGGGGCGAGCTGCGCGAGGAGACTGGCCTCCGCGCGGAGCGGATGACGGAGTTGGCGAGCCTATGGATCGGCTATGGGGTAATGCGGCAGCTGCATCATGTGTTCCTGGCTGAAGGGCTCATGGAGGGGGAACACGAGCGCGACCCGGAGGAACATGACATGACGGTCCATCGCGTCCGCGTCAACGAGTTTGAATCGATGCTGCTGGATGGACGAGTGATGGATAACTGCTCGGCCGCGGCCTGGGGCGTTTACCGCGTGTGGCGCGACCACCGGAGCGACCCCACTCCCTCCCCTTCGCGGTAACGAATTTCGCTACCTTTGCCTTGGTTTGAGCGGGTTGCGAACTTTCCAAGGCTTTGGGGCATGACAGGATTTTGGTGGGTCAGGCGGCGACCTCGGCGGGTCCTTCGTACGCGGTCTGGAGGGGGAGGAAGACGAAGACCTTCGTTCCGTGGTTTTCCGGGTCGGTGCGGCTCTCGATCGTGATGGTGCCCCCGTGGCCTTCGACGAACTGGCGGGCGACGAAGAGGCCGATGCCTGTGCCCACGCTGCGGGTGGTGAAGAAGGCGTCGAAGACCTTGTCGAGGTTCTCCTCCGCGATGCCGACGCCGCTGTCTTCAATGGTGAGGAGCACGCCGGGCGGGGGGGTCTGCACGTCGGCGACGGATATGGTGAGCCTGCCGCCTTCGGGCATCGCAGAGATGGCGTTTGCCAGCAGGTTGGAGATAACCTGCATCATCTCGCCGCGGCGAAGGGTGATCTTGGTCGTGGAGTCGAGGTGGCGCTCGAGGGAGATGTCGTAGGCTGTGCAGCGCGGGCTGTAGACGGCGATGGCGTGCTCGGCGAGCTGAGAGAGTGAGAGCGAAACAGCGGAAGTATGCTCCCGGTAGTACCCGAGGGTTTGCTTGGCGATATGCGCGACGCGCGTGAGCTCGATCTCTGCTGTGCCAAGGTAACTTTTGCCTTCCGAGGTGTTGACCAACGGGCGCAGGAGATAGAGCAGGTTGAGGACGGCCTCCAGCGGGTTGTTGATCTCGTGCGCGATGGTGGCGGCCATGCGACCTGTTGCGGCGATTTTTTCCGCCTGAATCAGAGAGTCTTGGATGCGTGTGCGGCTGGAGACATCGCGGAGGATCTTGGAGGCCCCGACGACGGTGCCGCTGTCGTCCTTGATGGGAGAGATAGTGAGGGAGACGTTAAGCAGCTCGCCCGATTTGGAGCGGCGGATCGTGTCGAAGTGCTCGATGCGCTGGCCGGCGCTGATGCGTGACAGGATGACGGGCTCGTCGGAGTGCAGATCTTCGGGGATGAGCTTGAGGATGGACTGACCGATCATCTCGTCGGCGGTGTAGCCAAGGATGCGGGTGGCGGCCTCGTTCCATGAGGTGACGATGCCGTTGAGGTCCTTGCTGATAATGGCGTCGTCGGAGGATTCGATGATGGCGGCTAGCTGGCCGAGACGGTTGGCGTCACTCTTGCGCTGGACCTCAACGCGATCCAGGTCGGTGAGCTGGCGGGAAAGCTGCGCGCGCAAACGCGAATTTTCGATGGCAAAGGCGGCCTGCGAGGCGATGGTCCCGATGAGGGACTCGGAGGTCTCGTCGAAGATGTCGGGGTCTTCATGGCCGTAGACGAGCGCGCCGAGGATCTCGCCGGTGACGATGCGAATGGGGACGGCGAGGTAGCTGCGGACAGCGCGGCTGTCGTGCGGGAGGCCATCGGCGGGCAGCGGGCCGTGAAAGCGGGTGTCGCGACCGATGTCGCGCGAGCGGATGATGGAGGGGTCTTTGAGCGGAGCAGCGAGGTCTTTATGCGCGGGGAAGGTAGACGAGCGTGTGGGCGCGAAGCCCGAGACGCTGTAGCAGGCGAAGCTGCCGGGCTGAGGCGTGGTCTGATTGCAGACGAACCCACCGAACTCCGCGCCGGTGATTTGCTGGCCCACGTCGGTGGCGCGCTGGACGATGGATTCGAAGTGGATGTTGCGGGCGAGAAGAAGGCCTGTCTGGGCCACGAGCTCCAGCTTTTGTTCAAGAGAGCGGGAGCGGTCGACGGTCAAGCCCATGCATCCTCTCGAATTCCGGCGTATGTGCGTTGACAGGAGGTCAGCATCGGGCCCTTTCCGATTTTTGATAATACGCGATGGAGTTGTTGGTTGATGGGTCTAGTGAACTTGGATTCGCGTTGTGAGCAGGATGTTGCGTGAGGAGTCTCCGATACGGAGCTCAACCGGTTCTTTTTCTACGACAAAGCGGCTAAGTTTGTCGTTCCAGTAGGCAAACGAGGAGAGTGGGACACGGATGGTAACCGTGCCGGTTTCGCCGGGCGCAAGCCTTACGCGCTGAAAGCCCTTAAGCTCTTCGGCCGCGCGCCATACGGCGGAATGGACGTGGCGGACGTAGAGCTGTACGACCTCGTCGCCGTCACGCGAGCCGGTGTTGGTGACGTCGACGCTGACGTTGACGGTAGCGTCCGATGCGGCGGAGGTTGTGCTTGGCCTGAGGTTTGAGAGCCGGAAGGTAGTGTAGCTGAGGCCGAAGCCGAAGGGGTAAAGCGGCTCGCCTTTGAAGTACATGTAAGTGCGGCCGTGGCGAATGTCGTAGTCCATCATGGGCGGGAGCTGGTCGATGGACTGCGGCCAGGTGACAACGAGGTGGCCGCCGGGGTTGTAGTCGCCGAAGAGAACGCGCGCTATGGCGGTGCCTTCGTCCTGCGAACTGTGCGCCATGTGCAGGATGGCGGGGATGTACTGCTGCGACCAGTCGATGGTGTAGGGGAAACTGGAGATGAGCACCATGATGGTGCGCGGTTGCACGGCGAAGACCTGCTTGACGAGTTGCTCTTGCTCGAGCGTTAGCGATTCGCGATCGCGGCCCTCGCGGCCGTCGGACGGTGTAGTGCAGGGGAGCGTGCCGCCGCCGTCGACGGTCTCGTGCCAGTCACGGGCCATATCGGGGCCGCAAGTGGGGTCGTTGCCGACGATGACGATGGCGACATCAGAGTTCTTTGCTGCGGTGATGGTCTCCTGATTGAGTTCGCTGGCGGCGTAGTTGATTTTGACGTTGGGGCCGACGGCGGTCTTGATGCCGGCGAGCGGCGTGACCGCGTAGGGAGGGAAGCCGCCGTACCAGTCCCAGTGCACGGAGTCTGCGAGCGGGCCGATGACCGCGATGGACTTGAGTTTGGACTTGTCGAGCGGCAACGTGTTGTTGGTGTTCTTCAGCAGCACCACAGATTCGAGCGCCATCTTGAGCGAGATGGCATGGACGCGATCAGTGTTCCATGGCTCCGGTTCGTTTTCGGCGTTGATGCGCGCGTAGGGAACGGATGCGGGTGGGTCGAGGAGGCCGAGCTTGAGCGTGACTTCAAACTTGCGGCGGAGAAGATTGTCGAGCTCGACTTCAGTGATCGAGCCCTCTCTGATCGCGGCGTGCGTCTCGTCTTTATAGGTGTCGAGGAATTGGTTGATGCCGGCGTGGAGGCAGGCGATGACGGCAGCTTTCTGGTCGGGGAAGTTGTGGTGGGCGGACCAGAGCTGACTTGACGGCGCCGCCGTCGGAGGAGATGACATCGACGTGCCACTGGTCGATGACGATGGACTTGAGGATGGGGTTGACGGCCATGGGTGTGCCGTTCCACTCGTTGTAGCTGGCCATGACACCACGCGCGCCACCGTCGGTGAAGCCCATGCGGAAGGGAACGGAGTAGTACTCCCAGAAAAGGCGCGTATCGAATTCGGAGTTGGAGCGGTCGCGGTGGTCCTCGTTGGAATTGGCGAGGAAGTGTTTGAGGAGCGAGGCGGCCTGCCAGTAGTGCGGATCGTCACCTTGCAAGCCGTGGACGAACGCGGTGACCATCGTGCCGTTGAAAAACGGGTCCTCGCCGTAGACCTCTTCGCTGCGGCCCCAGCGCGGGTCGCGCGCGAGGTCGGCCTGCGGCCCCCAGGGCATGAGGATCTGGCGGTTGTACTTGGGCGTCTGCGTGATGTAGCGCGCCTCGTAGCCTTCGACGCCAGCGGCCTGCTGGACGAGTGCGGGATCCCAGGTTTCGCCCATGCCGGGCGGCTGCGGGAACTGCGTGGTGGTGATGGCGTCACGGCCGCGGCCGCCGCGCTGCACGACCCCGTGAATGCCCTCGGAGCTGCCGAAGCTAGGGATGCCGAGGCGCGGCACGGCGGTGTTGGTGCCGAGGCAGTCGATCTTCTCGTCGAGCGTCATGAGCGAGAGAAGATTGTCGATGCGCTTTTCTGCGGGGAGGGAGGTATCGCGGAAGGGATATTGCTGCTGTGCGCAGATGATGGTGCGAGCGTGAGCGCGAGTGCGCTCGAAAGCAGGAGTTTGATCACGCGAAGACCTCGTGTCGTTTGGTCCACACGATGGTAGCGTGACGGCCTTGCTGTGTCGCCAATTAGTTGATGTGTTTCGTGCGGCGGGACATGAAGTCCATCAGCAGGTAATTGCCGAGTGTCTGCGGCGTGGTGAAGTAGGCCTTGCCGCGGCACATGGCGGTCATCTGCTGTACGAACTGCACGAGCTGGAAATCGTTCGCGAGCATGAAGGTGTTGATCATGATGTTGGAACGCTTGCAGCGGCCGACCTCTTCGAGCGTCTCGGAGATGACGATGGGGTCGAGGCCGAAGGCGTTCTTGTAGATGCGGCCGTCGTCGAGCGTGAGCGCCGAGGGCTTGCCGTCGGTGATCATGACGATCTGCTTCATGTCCTTGCCGGACGAGCGCAGAATGCGCTGAGCGACTCTCAGTCCTTCGCGCGTATTGGTGTAGTGTGGGCCGACCTTGACGCGCGGAAGCTGCGAGATCGCGATCTCTTCGGCGGAGTCATGGAAGAGGACGAGCGAGAGCTGGTCGCCGGGGTACTGCGTGCGGATGAGATGCGAGAGCGCCATTGCGACGCGCTTGGCGGGCGTGAAGCGATCTTCGCCGTAGAGGATCATCGAGTGCGAGCAGTCGAGCAGCACGACGGTCGCGCAGGAGGACTGGTAGTCGGCCTGTTGCACGTAGAGGTCGGAGTACTCGAGGTTGAGTACGCCGGAGCCGTCCGGCGGACCCTCGCGCGCGAAGACGGAGTTGAGTGTGGTGCCGATGTCGAGGTTGAGGGAGTCGCCGAACTCGTAGGGCTTGGAGGAGCCGTTGGTCTCGACGCCGGCGGCCTCGTAGAGCGTGTCGTGGCGGCCGAGCGAGGACTTGCCCAGCGGCCCAAGCAGATCGCGCAGCGCCTTGAAGCCGAGGAAGTCCATGGCCTTGTCAGTGACCTCGAAGCGCGTATTCTCCGAGTTGCCGTCACCCTGCTCGCCCTGACCTTCGGCGTCTTCGGGTGACTCGGCGTTGAGAAATGCCTCGTCCTTCATGCGCTGAATGATCTTTTCGACAAGCTCCTGCTTTCCTTCTTCGGGAAGCTCCTCGTACTTCTCCTGTGCGTCTTCATCGAGGAGTTCGCCGGAGTCAAGCGCCTGGCGGACGGCCTCGCGCAGATCTTCCATCGAGTCGGAGGCGTTTTGAAACTGCGACCATGGATCGTTGAAGCCGGAGTCGAGGAAGAAATCCGACAGGGCCTCCATCAAGTCTTCGAGATCGAAGCTCGTGGAGAGATCGCCGGTGAACCTTGTATAGCGCGTGAGCTTCATGCGGGCGTTTGCTTCTTCATTTCTCAGCTCTGCTGCCTATAGATTAGACGCTCTGGCAGCCGCGCGGATGCGGGCTAGGGTCGCATCCCGCTCATGACGGCGAAGCTGGAGTGTTTGTACCAGCAGTCGACGTTGGTGAAGCCAGCCTCGCGCAGCCAGGCGAGCTGCACCGCGACGGGCGTGCGGCGATCCTCCTGTTGCCTGAAGAGCGAGTCGGCGATCTGCTGCTCGGTTGCCCCGTCGGCGCGCACGTCGGCGAGCCAGCGGAGCTGGTAGATCTCTTCGAGCTCGGGTGTGGGGCCGGCGATGTGGTCGGCGTTGATGAAGATCCCGCCGGGCTGGAGCGCGTCGAAGATGGGCTGCAGCAGAGCGCGCTTGCGATCGTCCTCGAGGTGATGGATGGAGAGCGAGGAGACGATGGCGCCGGAGTTGGCTGGGCAGCGGTTCGGTGGTGTAGTCGGCGAGCGAGAAGGTTATGTGAGGGTCGCTGCCAAGGCGGCCGCGGGCGAGGGCGAGCATGTTCTCAGAGAAGTCGATGAGCGTGAGGTGCGCCTCGGGAAAGGCCGCGCGAAGCATTGCGGAGAAGAGGCCGGACCCGGCGCCGAGCTCGACGATGTGCAGGGCGTCGGTGGGGATGAGCTCGAGTGCGGCGGCGTAGAAGGCTTCGTGGCCGGGGATCAGTTTCATGCGGTCACGGTCGTAGGTGGCGGCGGTGGCATCGAAGACGGCGCGGCTGTTGTTCGTGGCCATGAAAGAGAGCATAAGCATGTGTTGATGAAAGTTGCCGCTTAGATAAGAATTTCGAATGACTCAATCAAGGCTCAGAAATCGCCCCGATTGATGTTGTCTTCTCCCGTGATTGCGTACCAAAGGCAGCGAAAAGAAAGATAAAAGCCGCCGAAACCAAGGATGCCGAGCAGGTCACGGTATCGAATGCCCGGGTAGCTAGAGCTCAACGGGTGCAGGAAGTAGTGAATTTCGTACGCAGTCAGATAGACAGAGATGAAGAAGACCACGACACCGAAGCTGCCCTGATACCAGCGCGTAAAGGTATCTTTCTTGTCCAGCATGCGGAGAAGTGTAACGGCTATTTGCGCTTGAGCGCCTCCAATTCTTCGAGAGTGCGCGGCCAGTCGGAGCCGAGCAGGCGGGAGAGCGAGCGGTCAGCGAGGACGCGGCCGCCGGTTTGGCATGTGGGGCAGTAGTTGGTTTCGTTGTCGGCGTAGCGAATGCGCTGGACGGGCGTGCCGCAACGCGGGCAGGGCAGGTTGTAGCGGCCGTGCACGGCCATCTCGGGGCGGAAGGCCGTGACCTTTTCGGGGAAGCTCTTCTCTGCCTCGGCGTTGAAGCGGTCGATCCAGGTTTGCAGTGTCTCGCGCGTGGCTGTGTAGAGGCGCTGCCACTCGTCTGGCGTGAGCTTCTGTGTCTGCGCGAGCGGCGAGAGCTTCGTGGCCCATAAGATCTCGTCGGAGTACGCATTGCCGATGCCCGAGAGAACGCGCGGGTCAGTGAGTGCGCGCTTGAGCGTGTGGTTCTCCATCGAGAGCGCGTCGCGGAAGTCGTTGAGCGAGAGCGAGAAGATGTCTAGGCCGCCGGGGTCGAGCGCAGCGAGGGCAGCCTCCCCGCGGACGAGATGCAGCGAGGCACGACGCTTCGCTCCGGCCTCCGTGAGGACGAGCGAGCCGTTAGGGAAGTCGAACGAAGCGAGGTTGTTGCGGCCACCGAGTTTGGGCCATGCTCCTGCTTTCAACTCGCGCCAGTGAAGGCGGCCGGCGATCATGAGGTGCAGAACGAGGAAGAGTGGCTCGCCGGTGCTGTCCGCGTCGAAGGCGAAGACAATGCGTTTGCCGAGTCGCCGTAGGCCGCAGATGGTTTTGCCTTCGATGGAGTGAATAGGCGGAACAGCGGTACGCAGAAGCAGCGGGCTCGCGATGCGGAGTTGCTCGAGTGGCTGTCCGACGACACGCGGGGTGAGCGCGGTGAGGTAGGCCGTGATGTCAGGAAGCTCCGGCATGCAAACGGTGAAAAAAGCATACGCGAGCTAACGTACGTGCTATCAACATCAGCGATGAAGAAGAGAAAAGATCGCCCGAAGATGACGCCAATTCCTGTTTTTTTGAGGCTTACAAGACCGTGCGTGACGTGGAAAATCCCCAGCAAAACTGCGGGCAACGCGATTGTGAGAGCAGGGCTCCTACTAGTGCGGGCGATGGTGCCCGCTCGAAGCCGAAGAGGAGTACACGCTATGGCGACACAAGACAAGGACATGGAGCAGCAACAGAAGAACAAGAGCAACCAGGATCCGAACCGCACGCAGTCCTCCGGGATGGGAGGATCAACTTCGCAACAGTCTGGAGTCACAGCAGGGATCACAAGGAAATCAAGGATCGCAGAGCGGAAGCTCGAAGAGCTCCGGCTCAAGCAGTGATAAGAGATAAGTAAAAAATTGCCGGTGCGCGGTGCTGAGACCGCGGCTGTGCACAGCCAGCCCGCAGTAGCAAAGCGGGCCCAACAAGCGGCGAAGAGGAGAGATGTCTGTCCTCTTCGCCGCTGTATTTATGCCGGTGATTTCGTTTACAACTACTTTCCGGCGAGCACGGTGGTGTTGCCGCCGACCCGTGTGGCCGACGCAGGATTGTGCAGGAGATCGCGGAGGGATGACGGCTCGCTCTCCAGGCCGAAGCGCGCGAAGTAGAACTCGAGTTCGGCGACGTCGCCAGCGCTAAAGTTCGTCTTCTGCTCGTCGTTCGTGTACTGCTTGATGACGTTGGGATCCGCGATGGCCTGGCCGAGAAAGGTTACGGCGTTGCGGATCGTACGACCGCGGTCGGCGTAGGCGTAGAGGTCGACGTTCTGACGCTCCGCGAACTTCGCGACCATGATGAGCGGTTGCAGCGCGAAGGCCTGGTAGTGAATCGCGTTCTCGTGGCGCGCCATTTCGAGCGGGAAGGCGCCATTGTTGTCCTCCTGGCCGACGGCCTGCCTGAAGGCATTCACTCCGAAGCGGAAGAGCTCGTTGTCATTGGAGACGACGCCGATGGAGGTTGCTGCAAGCGCGCGCCAGTAGTGATGATTGTTGCCCAGCTCGCCGGGTTTCTCATACGAAATGAGCTGATGTGCGGCGGTGCGTAGCCAGGCTGCTACGCGCTCCTGCTGCGCTCCATCCAACGCCCCATCCTGCCGGAGAACCGAGGTGGTCACGCCCGCTGAGGAGAGTGTCCACTCGGCCTGATACCAGGACTGCGAGTACGCTTTCGGGTCGTATTTCGTGAGCGCGCCCGCCTGTGCCCATGCGTCGAGCTGCGAGAGCGCGCACTGCGCTTCGGCCTGGTTGCCGGTGGCGACCCACTGATTCATGCCGGCGGTGATGCGGTGTTCGAAGGCAGCGTAGACGCGCGTAGCCTCGCCCTCAGCGGGATCAACTGGGCCGTTAGAGCCGTGCATGTAGTGGTGCGGAATCTGCATTTCGCCCGTGGGCGCGGACGAGTGGAGTCGCGGTGCAGGATCCGAGGTGTGCGATGGCATCGCGTAGACGCGCGTCGGTGGTCTGCTTCAGGAAGCTCTGACGCGGCGCGACGTCGAGCACCGAGGCGCTGAGGTTGGAAACTTTCTGTGCGGGGAGCGTGGAGGCGAAGACGAGGGCAGCGGAGAGCGCAAGGATTTTCGTCGTCATAGGGACGAGAGAATCTTACGCGAACATCTGGATATATCTCGCGCTTTGAACAATTAGTTGAAGCCGCGTCGTGTGCGATTGAAGGCATTCTCGCGCTCGCGTTCACGCATGCGCTCGCCCAGGCTGGCAGCGTCTTCGACGCGCTTGCGCTTCTCGCCGGCGCTGAAGGTGCGGGCCTCGGAGCGCGAGATGCGCTTGTGCGCGGTCATGCCTTCGAGCAGGAACTCTGCGCCGGAGACGGTGAGCTCGGGCTCTGCGCCTTTTGGCAGCTTGAGTGGCGTGAGCTTCTCGAGGAGTCCCTGGATCTCCTTGAGCGATTTCAGGACGGTGGCCGAGGGCTGCTTGTCGTTGAGCTCGACGGTGCCGCCGAGGTTGAACCACTGCTCGATCTGCTGCGTGTCCGTCGGCGAAGTAGGTGTCGTAGACGGTGGCGACAGACTGGCGGATGATCTCGCGCATGACGACGTCGGATCCCTTCAGTTCGCCTTCGTACTCGAGCTCGACCTTGCCGGTGATGCCGGGCAGCGCGGCGAAGATGTCGCCGACGCGCGGCACCACGAGCGACTCACTGTGCAGCAGCGCGCGGCGCTCTGCGTTGGAGACGACGAGCTCCATAGTGCTGATGGGCAGGCGCTGCGAGACGCCGGAACGCTTGTCGACCTTCTTCTCTTCGCGCGCGACGAACGCGATCTGCTCGACGATCTGCCGAATGTAGTGCGGGATATGGATGCTTTGAATCTGGTCGTTTTCGGCAGCGTAGCTGCGCGCGGTCCAGGCTTCCTGCTCGGTGATGGTGATGGCCTCATCCAGCGACTCGGGATAGTGCGTGCGGATCTCCGAGCCGATGCGGTCCTTGAGCGGCGTGACGATCTTGCCGCGCGCCGTATAGTCCTCCGGGTTGGCGGAGAAGACGATGGCGACGTCGAGCTCAAGGCGAATGGGATAGCCCTTAATCTGCACGTCGCCCTCCTGCATGATGTTGAAGAGCGCAACCTGGATCTTGCCGGCGAGGTCAGGGAGTTCGTTGATGGCGAAGATGCCGCGGTTGGCGCGGGGCAGCAGGCCGTAGTGCATGGTGAGCTCGCTGCCGAGCTCGTGGCCGGAGCGCGCGGCCTTGATGGGGTCGACATCGCCGATGAGGTCGGCGACCGTGACATCCGGCGTGGCGAGCTTTTCGACGTAGCGCTCGATGGGCGTCATCCACGCGATGGGCGTGTCGTCGCCGAGCGATGCAATCAGGTCCTTCGAAAATTTGCTCAGCGGAGCGTACGGATTGTCGCGAAGTTCGGAGCCGGCGACGTACGGCGCGTGGGGGTCGAGCAGCGTGGTGAGCGCTCGCAGGATGCGCGACTTCGCCTGCCCGCGCAGGCCGAGCAGAATGAAGTTGTGGCGCGAGAGAATGGCGTTGACCACCTGCGGAATGACGGTGTCCTCATAGCCGACGATGCCGGGGAACAGCGCCTCGGCCTCTTCGGCGTTGCCGCGGGCTCATCTCCGCGCGCTGCCCGAGATTTGGCGCAGGCGGGCGATGAGGTTGTCGCGCAGCTCGTCCTTGACGGAGCGCGAGACGCGCTCGGGCGTGAACTCGGACTTGCGGAGTTGGCCCAGAGTGGTGGGGAGATGGGACTGAGCCGCGTTCCTGGTGGGGGTCGCCATAAGAAAAGTATAGATGTCGCACGACCGCACCCCGATTCAGCGCATATTTTGTTGGGGTTGCCGATCGCTTAACTGATATCGTCCAGCATGGCCTGCATCTCGCTGGCGGCGTGCGCATTGTTGGTGCGGGCAGCGGCGGCGAGGCCGTCGTTAAGACGCTGGCGGGCCTCGTCGGTGCGGCCGAGTTTGAGCAGCGTCTGCGCGGACATCTGGAAGGCGGGCACATAGTCCGGGTTGTGTTCGATGGTCGTCGCGAACTCGCGCAGCGCCTCGTCGTTTTTGCCCTCGGAGGCATAGGCCATGGCGAGGCCGTAGCGAGTGAAGGCGTCGGTGGGGTGCTCGGCGAGGATCTCGGTGAGCATGGCGATCTTGTCCATATCTGTATTGTTGCAGGCCTACGGGATGAAGACGAAACGGTCGCCGCCGTCAGGTTCGTTCCACGCAGAGGCGACGTCGCGCAGCGGGAAGGTGCGTATGCCGATCTCGAACGGCTGGCGCGCGGCTTCGGTGAAGAACTCCGAGACCGACGCGGCGAGATCCGCCATGGAGGCGCTGCCGAAGCCGCTCCCGAGGATTTCGAGCCCAGAACTGCGAAGAATAGAGGCATCGAGCGAAATCTTCGCGCCTGCGCTGTTGCCGATCTGGATGTAGCGGATGCGCGCAGTCTTGTGGCTGAGCCCCTTTTTCGCAATGGCCTCGAGCGTGGCCTCGGCCGGTGCGCCCCAGAGGTAGTCGAGGACGATGTCGATGCCGGTGTCGATCTCGCGGCGAAGCGCAGCGACGAGTTCGTCGTGCGGCAGCTCGAGCGAGATAGTGGCGTCGGCGCCGAGGGATTTGGTCTTTGCGAGTGACTCGGGATTGCGCCCGCAGGCGATGACACGCGCTGCGCCGCGGCGCTTCGCAATCTGCACCGCGAGCCGTCCGGCGACCCCCGTGGCTCCCAGGATGAGGATGCTCTCGCCCGCGACGAACTTTGCGCGGAAGGTGAGTGCGGCCCAGGAGGACATCGCCGGGTTGCCGAGGGCGGCGGCTGTGGCGTCGGGGATGGCCTCGGGTAAGGGGAAGAGGAACGGCGGCGCGCCGACGGTGCGCTCGGCCATGGATCCGAAGGGGGGCCGCGCGATGCCGAAGAAGACCCGGCTGCCGTCGTCGAGCCGGCCCACGCCGTCGAGGCCCGGCACGAACGGGAACTGGCCGGTACTACCGTAGTGCGCCCCCTTGGCCAGCGACTTGACGATCGGGTGGAGTCCGGCAGCGAGGACGCGGATGGCCGACTCGCCGGACTGCGGCGTCGGATCGTCGAACGTGGCATAGCGCGGCGGCGATTGGAAGGATTCGACCAGGGCGGCGTTCATTGGCGTCTCCTAGACAAGCAGAAGACAGCTAAGTGACTGGAATTGCGGGCGTTCGGGAATGAGATGCGCTCAAGACGCGCCTGGGCTCGGAGATTCGCGAGGGATTTAGAATGTAGAGAGGGAGTTTCTCCCGGAATCTGAGCGGAGGTGTGGCAAACAGGATGAGCGAAGGTGTGGCCGCACGGCCGGTCTCCGAGTCCCAGTCCGAGCGCAGCGAGATTATCTTTCCCAGCGACGCGAACGCGATCGGGAACCTCTTCGGCGGACGACTGATGCAGTTCATCGACCTGGTCGGCGCAATGGCCGCCAGCCGACACGCGCGCGCGTACACCGTGACGGCCTCGATGGACCACCTGGACTTTGTGGCGCCGGTCAAGGTCGGCGACCTGCTCATTCTGAAATCGAGTGTGAACCGCGCATGGCGGACCTCGATGGAGGTCGGCGTCAAAGCGATGGTCGAAGACGTTCGCGAGGGCCGGTTCCGGCAGGTTGCTTCGGCGTATCTGACGTTTGTGGCGGTGGACGCGACGGGGAAGCGCATCGAGGTCCCGCAGGTCATCGCTGAGACTGAGCACCAGAAGCGGCGGTTCGAGGACGCTGGCCGCCGCCGCGAGATGCGTAGCGGAGAGGTACAGCGGCGTAAGGATCTGCGGGCGACTCTGCCGCCAGAGTGGCATGTTTAGAGATCTGCAACCGATAGAGATTAGAAGGGCGATTTGATGGCACACACAGGACAACAGCCGATGGGACCGCAGCCGCTGCCGGGCGTGCAGTACGTCATCGCGGTGGGTTCGGGCAAGGGTGGCGTCGGCAAGACCACCGTTGCGGTGAATCTCGCGGTGAGTCTCGCGAAGCAGGGTTACAAGGTTGGTCTGCTGGACGCGGACATCTACGGCCCCAACGTGCCGACGATGCTCGGCGTGACACGGCAGCCCTCCGTGGGGCCGGGCAATATGATTGAGCCGCTCACCGCGCACGGCGTGAAGTTTATGTCGGTCGGGCTGATCTCGCCCGGTGATAAGCCGATGGTGATGCGCGGGCCAATGCTGCACGGCATCATCAAGCAGTTTCTGCAGCAGGTCGCGTGGGGCGAACTCGACTTCCTCATCATCGACCTGCCGCCGGGCACCGGCGATGTCGTGATCTCGCTCGTCCAAACCGTGCCGCTCACTGGAGCTGTGGTCGTCTCGACCGGCTCGAGCGTGGCGCTGCAGGACGCGCGCAAGGCGCTCGAGATGTTCCACCAGGTCAACGTCGAAGTGCTGGGCATGATCGAGAACATGAGCCAGATGACACTGCCGGACGGAAGCGTGATCGACGTTTTTGGCGCCGGCGCAACCGAGCAGACGGCAAAGCAGTTCAGCATCAACTTCCTCGGCTCGGTCGATCTCGACCCGCAGGTGCGTGAGGGTGGAGACCGTGGCCTGCCCGCCTCGCTCGCCGGCGATCAGTCCGCGCGCGGACGCGAGTTCTCAGCCATTGCGCAGAAGGTGAAGGCACGTGCCGAGCAGGTGGCGGCGCAAAGCGAAGATGTACTGGAGATTTCGTAGGGAGCTAGGAGCTAGCAGCTAGCAGCCTGAAGCTAAGAGCTAAGTATGCGGAACGACATTACAACCCGGCAGCGCGAGATCCTCACGGCGATCGTCGAGCAGTACATTGCGACGGGCGAGCCGGTGAGCTCGGGCGCGATCGCACGGCTGCCGCTGTCGGGTGGCCCGGCCAGCTCGGCAACCATCCGCAACGAGATGGTGGAGCTCGCGGAGAAGGGCCTGCTGGAGCAACCACACACCTCCGCCGGTCGCGTTCCCTCCGCGCGCGCGTTTCGTATGTACGTCGAGCAGCTGAGCGGAAACAAGCTAAACAGCCTTTCCGCGCCATCCACCGCCGAGCTTCAGTCGCGCATCGACACCAGCTTCGCGGGCATCGCCGGAGCGGAGGCGCTGCTCGAACGCACCTCGCATGTGCTCGCGGTGCTGTCCAGCGGCGTCGGTGTCGCGATGTCCACAGCGAGCTCGCACGACACGCTGGAGCATGTGCACTTCAGCCGGCTGGTCGAGAACCGGGTTCTCGCCGTCGTCGTCACGCGCAGCGGCATGGTGCGTGACCGCGTGTTGTCGCTCGACCGCGACCTGACCATGCTGGAGCTCGAGACCGCCTCGCGCTTTTTGAACGAGCACTTCCGCGGCTGGAGCATCGACCGCATCCGCACCGAACTCGCGCACCGCATCGAAAACGAGCGCAGCACCTACCAGCAGATGATGGAGGCCGCACAACAGCTCTGGAACCAGACCGTCGGCATCGCAGCGGGCGGCCAGGCGGTCTTCGTCGACGGCGTCGCCAACCTTCTCGGGCTCCCGGAGGACCGTGTGCGGCTGCGGGAGATGCTGACGGCGCTCGAGACGAAGGAACGGCTCATCGAGCTGCTGAACGCTTATATTGACGCGCGCCAGGAGTCCGTGCGCGTTGTCTTTGATTTGGAGCAGCAGGCGCCGGAGATGGCGGGCCTCGTGCTCATCGCCGCGCCGGCACGTGTGGCCGGCGAGAACCTGGGTTCGGTTGGCGTGATTGGGCCGAAGCGGATGAACTACCCCAGCAACATGAGTGCGGTGGCCTATGTGGCGCAGATGCTGGAACGCGCGCTGACGCCGCGAAGCTCCTGAGCGCATCTATAGAGAATTGGGCTGCGGTACAGAGAAGAGGTTGGCGATGAGCAACGTTCGCACGCGATGGCCGCGGCCGGGAGTATTTGGAAAGGAAAGACGTATGACAGGGACAGAAGAGATGCAGCGGGTGGAGGGCCCGGACGGCGAGAACGCACCGGAGGTAGACTCCGCCGCTGAGGGACAGCAGGGCAATGAGCAGAGCGCTGAGCAGTCGGCGGAGCTTACAACTCTGCGCGACGAGCGCGACGCTTTAAAGGATCGGCTCGCGCGCCTGCAGGCGGAGTTCGACAACGCCCGCAAGCGCGAGGTGAAGGAGCGCCAGGACGCACGCGATTACGCGGTGCAGTCCGCGGTCGAGCCATTCCTCGGCGTGATGGACAACTTCGCGCTCGCGCTCAAGGCGCAGGGCTCGGTCGACCAGCTTCGTGCGGGCGTTGAGCTCATCCTCAAGCAGATGGAAGAGGCTCTCCGTGGAATGAACGTGCAGCCGGTGGAATCCGTCGGCGCGCCGTTCGATCCGCGCGTGCATGAGGCGCTCAGCAGCGAAGAGCGCGAGGACGTGCCGGACCACCAAGTGACCGAAGAGATCCGCCGCGGCTATAAGCTGCGCGATAAGCTGCTGCGCCCGGCGCTTGTGAAGATTGCGACCAACGCGAAGCAGGTTAGTGACTAAAGAAAAACAAACAGATTTCTGGCGAAAGAAGATTGAACAAGGCGCGCGCCGAAAGGGCTCGCAAGCGATGATGGGAAGTGTGTAGATGGCGACCGCAACGATGAAGATGGACTATTACGAGGTTTTGCAGGTGGAGCGGACGGCGAGCGACACGGAGCTGAAGGCTTCATATCGCAAACTCGCCATGCAGTACCACCCCGACCGCAATCCGAATAATCCGGATGCGGAGGAGAAGTTCAAGGCCTGCAGCGAGGCCTACCAGGTGCTCAGCGACCCGGACAAGCGCGCTGCCTACGACCGCTACGGACATGCGGGCGTCGGCGCCGCGGGTGCCGCGGGCAATCCGTTTGCGGGTGGACCCTTTGCCCAGGGGGATCTCGGCGACATCTTCGGCGATCTCTTCGGCGAGATGTTCAACATGGGCAGCCGCGGCGGCCGTGCCTCGCGCGCCCAACGCGGACGCGACATCAAGTTCGACCTCCGCCTCGAGTTCGAAGAGGCCGTCTTCGGCATCGAGCGCGAGATCAACATCCGCCGCGCCGAGGCCTGCAACGACTGCAGCGGCACCGGCTCCGAGGGTGGACGGCAGCCCGAGACCTGCCAGCAGTGCGGCGGCCGCGGGCAGATTCGTACACAGCAGGGCTTCTTCTCCGTCGCCCGCACTTGCCCCGTCTGCTCTGGCACGGGCTCGGTCGTTCGTCATCCGTGCAAGGTCTGCCGCGGCGACGGTCGTGTGCAGCGTGAGCACAAGATCCTCGTCAAGGTTCCGGCGGGCGTCGAGAACGAGACGCGCATCCGCTACTCAGGCGAGGGCGACGCAGGCAAGTGGGGCGGTCCGTCCGGCGATCTCTACGTCGTGCTCGAGGTCCGTGCGCACAAGTTCTTCGAGCGCGACGGCGACGACCTGCACTGCGTGATGCCCATCAGCTTTCCCCAGGCGGCGCTCGGAACAGAGCTCGAAATCGAAACCCTCCACGGCCCCGAGACCCTCAAGGTCCCCGAAGGCACGCAGAGCGGCAAGGAGTTCCGCCTGCGCGGCAAGGGCGTCCCGCACCTGAACGCGCACGGCCGCGGCGATCTCATCGTTGAGGTCCGTGTGCAGACCCCGGCAAAGCTCACCAAGCAGCAGAAGGAGCTCATGCGCCAGCTCAGCGAGTCGCTGAAGGTCGACAACGTGCCGCAGGCGCGCGGCATCTTCGACAAGGTGAAGGAGATGTTCAGCTAACGCTGAACGATTCCAGCCAAACGCAACGAAGGCCGCCGAACATTCGGCGGCCTTACTTTTCCCGAGGCTCTTATGCAGTGTCATCCTGAGCGGAGCCCAAACGGGGTCCCCGGCCAGCTTGCTGGCTGGGGCAGGAAGGTCGTAGTCGAAGGACCCCTGTATTTCGTTTGGGTAACTTTGGTCCGTTCGGACGCTCTCCGCTGTCTACATCAGCGCCGAGCAGATGCTCAGCGCCGCGATCGCCGCGGTCTCTGCCCGCAGAATCCGCGGGCCGAGTGTGATGTGCTGCCATCCAGTCTCGCTGAACAGCGCCATCTCCTCCGCCGTCCATCCACCCTCCGGCCCGATCGCCAACGCGATCCCTCCCGGTAAGTCGATCTCTTTCAGCGCCGCCGCAATTGTGTTCTCCTGTTCCGTTTCGGCGAGCAGCAACTTCGTCGGCGCGTTGATCTGCGCGAGTGCCTGCTTCAACGGCAGCGGACCATCCACCTGCGGAAGATCGCTGCGCCGTGATTGCTTCGCTGCTTCGAGTGCAATCCGCCGCCAGCGTTCCACGCGCTTCGCTGCAGCCAACGCGAGATGTTTTTCCGTGCGCCGCGCAATCACCGGAGTGATTCGTGCCGCTCCAAGCTCTGTCAGTTTTTCGAGTCCCCACTCGTAGTGATCGAACTTGATAATCGCAAGCAGCAGATGAACCGGAAGCGCCGCTTCGGCCTCCAGCTCTTCGCCGAGAGCGAAGGTAACCTCACTCTCCGCGACGTTTACAACCGTGGCACGTCGCAGGAATCCGTTCGCCACCACATCAAAAATTTGTCCGGGTTGGGCGCGGAGAACGCGCGCGAGGTGCAGCGCCTGGTCTCCCTCAAGAGTTGCAGTCATGTCGGTAAATCTGTCGGCGATCCAGCGTCGGCGCGTCATCGTGTTCAAGGATACTGCGATGCGAAGAATTTTGAGAGTGCGCGAAAACATGCATGAACACAGGCCGAAAACACCTCGGGGGACGCTCTCTTTGGCGTCCCCCGAGTGTGTTGCCTTTGTTTGTTGCTTTGCCTTGGGTTGCGTTTGCCTGCGCTCCCAATCGATGTTGACCATCGACGCCGCAATGCGGCTAACAAGGGTATAGATTTCTTGCGCGTTAGAGTCAAGAGAAAAAAGAAGATTAAGAGCGAAATTTCTGCCCTGCTTTGCACAGCCTCCGATGACACTCCGATGACATTTCATCCCTCTCGAAGCTGCACTGAAGCGTCGACGATCTCGCCACACAACATCGAGCGCGAAGCAGACGCATCCAATCGAGACGTATACTTTGTCGGCGCGAGGCACACGAACGCGCTGTCGTCATCAGGAGATTCGTCCCATGCGTGAAGTTGTCATCGTCAGCGCCGTTCGCACACCGGTTGGAAAATTCCTCGGCGGCCTCTCATCGTTGAGCGCCGTCGAACTCGGCGCGATTGCAGTGCGCGCAGCCGTCGAACGGACGAACGTTGCGCCGGAAAAGCGCGTAGCCCCGGAAGATATCGACGAATGCATCATGGGCTGCGTTCTTCCCGCGGGCCTCGGACAGAATCCCGCGCGCCAGGCGGCGTTGCGCGGTGGCCTCGCAGATACCGTCAGCGCGCTCACAATCAACATGGTTTGCGGCTCCGGCCTTCGCGCCGTCGGCCTCGCCGCGCGATCCATCGCCGAGGGCGACTCCGAGATCGCCGTCGCCGGCGGTATGGAGTCGATGTCCAACGCGCCCTATCTTCTTCCCACCGCGCGCAAGGGCATGCGTATGGGCGATAGCCCCGCCGTCGACTCGATGATCCGCGACGGCCTCTGGTGCGCCTGCGAAGACTTCCACATGGGCGAGACCGCCGAGCTCGTCGCCGACAAGCACGGCTTCACCCGCGAGCAGCAGGACCAGTTCGCACTCGAATCACACCGCAAGGCCACCGCCGCCTGGAACGAAGGCCGCTTCGACGCCGAGGTCATTCCCGTCGAAATCCCAGGCAAAAAAGGCAGCACCAAAGTCACGCGCGACGAGAGCGTCCGCGACGACGCCAGCCTCGAAGCGCTCGCCGCCCTCAAGCCGGCCTTTCGCAAGCAGGGCACCGTCACCGCCGGCAACGCGCCCGGGGTCAACGACGCAGCCGCTGCCGTCGTCCTCATGTCCGCCGACAAAGCCCGCGAACTCCACCTCACTCCACTCGCCACCATCCGCGCGCAGGCCACCAGCGGCGTCGCTCCGCGCTGGGTCATGCTCGCGCCTGTCACCGGCGTACGGAAAGTTCTCGAACGCGCTGGCTGGGCGCTCAGCGACGTCGACCTCTTCGAACTCAACGAGGCCTTTGCTGTTCAAGCCCTCGGCGTGACAAAGGAGCTCGGCCTCTCGCTCGAACGCGTCAACGTCAACGGAGGCGCCGTCGCCATCGGCCACCCCATCGGCGCCAGCGGAGCGCGCGTGCTCGTCACCCTGCTGCACGAGATGCAGCGCCGCAACGCACACAAAGGCGTTGCCGCGCTCTGCCTCGGCGGCGGCAACTCCGTCGCGATGGCTCTCGAACGACCTTAGCTCAAATTACTTGGATAGTTTGATTGCACTTCGAATGCAGCTCGTATAGCTCTCGAGGAAGCTATCTCTCAACTTGGCGTATTCGGTGAGGTCGTTGAATCGACGTTGCCCCGGCTCCTGGTTCAGAAAGTAAATCGTCGTGACCACATGTGTCGGATCATCGAAGAACAGATACATCCCCAGTACCCCGCCTTCGAGCTTCTTTCGGTCGATGCCGTAGATCTCAAACCCCTGCATCTTCGGTTTCAGCGCATAGTTTCGATTATTCGTGTCATCGGAGGCCAGCAGTTTGTCCTCTGCGCTGATTAGATCCGCCTTCTCGGCCTCGTAGGTATCCGCGTTCAGCTGCTCGGCCTTCAGGTTGGCGAAGAAATCCGTATTCGGATAGGCGAACATGACACGCACACCGTCCACCATTAGCACGTTCCGAGGCCCACGAAAAGTGTCCACCGTTCGCGTCATCAGTACAGCAGGTAACTTCGTCACTTCGACGATATCGGGTCCCGCCGCCGGCTTGCATACGGTATACGGCTGCAGCGCCTCCGCCAGCGGCCTGCCAGCGACCTGCCCCTGAGCTAACGCTGAAATGAGAAGAGAGCAACCCAAGCCGACTGTGCGGAGCATACGCATTGCGGCAGCCTACATACCTCCGCCCCTGCACACAAGAGCGATCTACTATTTCGGCTTCTGCGCATCCGGCTGCTGCTGCGCGTTCGGTTGCTGCCCATTCGCATCCGGCTTCTGCTGACCCGGCGCGATCGTCTCGTTCCCGTACGTGATCTTGATGTTCGTATGGAAGTTGAACTTCTTATAGTTCGTGAACCGCACGATCGCGCGCATGTGATCGTCCTGGCTCATCGCGCCATCCTGTGCCTGGAAGTGCAGAATGCCCTCCGCCTTCGTGTACACCGGGAACCAGTAGTTCCCATCGATCTGCTGGTAGTATGTCGTGAACGGCGGGCTCAGGTCCTCATGCCCCTTGCGCGTATCCTGCGGCACGTTCAGCCCGTTCACCAGCACTATCTCGTTGTCTTGCTGGTCCACCCACACCTTGCCCTGGAAGTAGCGGTGTCCCTTCACCAGCACCTTCGGCGCGCAGTCGAAGACGTAGGTGTCCAGCTCATCCACGCGCTGCTTGCCCAGGTAGGTCAGGTTGTAGTCCGGCAGTTGCGCCTGCGTCAGGATGAACGGAATCCTCTCCGCGATATCGCGCATATCGTTCTCGGTCAGGATCACGCGCTCCAGCGTATTCTGCGGCGCGAACACCACGTGCTCCACGCGCTTCCCGTCGGGAGTGAAGGTGATGTCCGTCACCTGCTGGTATTCGCCGTCCGGTCGGTTGGTATCGTCGTTGATCGTGTCGATCTTCACCGTCTGTCGAAACTCATACTCGTTCCGCGCGGCCTCGAACGCCGTCTCGCGCGCACCCATCTTCTGAACAATCTGTTCGACCGTCGTCCCCGTCGGCTGCGAAGGGTCAAGGGGACCAAATCCCTGCGTGGCATTATTCTGCGCAGCGAGCGGCGCTGCGGCGGCAACAAGAGCGAGAGCGAGCAATCTACGAAGCATGTCCTGAAGTCCCCACACCACTAGACGGTAGGCCGAGCCAAAAGGTTCTGCAAGCACCTCCCCGCCCAAATCGTCGCCCCAACTCCCTTGGCGTCCCGTTGCGCTCTTCTTCGCGCCCTTTGCGTCAAGGCTTTTGCTGTTGCTTTTCTTGCTGTCATCCCCGCAGGGGATCTGCTTCTTGGGCCAATCGGCGGCGAACCCCTCCCCGCGCTACACTTACGACCGATGCGCCTCCTCACCTCTCTCCTCACCGCCGCCCTCGCGATCAACTCGCTCTCCGCCCAGCAACCGCAGAAGCGCCCCATCACCTTCGCCGACCTCATGGCGATGAAGCGCGTCTCCGACCCGCAGATCTCGCCCTCCGGCAAGTGGGTCCTCTTCTCCGTCACCGACGTCTCGCTCGAGAAGAACACCAAGACCAACCACCTCTGGGCCGTCCCGCTCGACGGCAGCGCCAAGGAGCATCAACTCACGACCGGCGACGGCGAATCCAACGGTCGCTTCGCCCCTGACGGCAAGACCATCGCGCTCTCCATGAAGGATCAGATCTACGAGATGCCCTGGGACGACGCCGCCGGAAAGGTCGGCGATCCCGTGCAGGTGACGAACGTTAATGGCGGTGCCGACGGCGCCATCTGGTCGCCCGACTCCAAACGCCTCCTCTTCACCGTCGACGTCTATCCCGAATGTTCCGATCTCGGCGACTGGTCCAAAGAAGACGCCTGCGACGCCGACAAGCAGAAGGCCGCCGACGCGTCGCCCGTCAAAGCGCAGATCTGGGATTCACTCCTCTATCGCCACTGGGACCACTTCACCGGCAAACGCCGCAGCCACATCGCCGTCGTCGATGCTGACGGCCACAACCTCCGCGACCTCACGCTGCGCTCCGCCGTGGGCGACGCCGAGACCCCAACCTTCTCCCTCGGCGGCCCGTTGGGTTATGCCTGGGCTCCCGACTCGCACGAGATCGCCTACGTCACCAACCTCGAGGTCGGCTTCGCCAAACCCGGCGTCTTCCCGCAGCCCGGCGAGTCCACCAACAACGACATCTTCACGCTCAAGCTCGACGAGGCCAGCGCAAAAGCCGTAAAGGTCTCAACCTCCCCCGGCAGCGACGACGGCCCGCAGTACAGCCCCGACGGCAAATGGCTCGCATGGCGCTCGCAAGCTCGCAATGGCTATGAGTCGGACAAATTCGACTTGGTCGTGATGGACCGTTCGAACGGAGGAATCAAGAACAGGACTGAGAAGTACGACGATTGGGTCGATGAGTTTGCTTGGGGACCAAAAGACTCGCTATACATCGTTTCAGGGTTCCACGGTGTCACATCGACAGAGGTGCTTCAGGCGGACGGCACCCACTCGACGATGAATCCAATGATGAACGTCATGGAACAAGGAGTCGGCGAGTTCTCTGATATACACCCTCTATCTGACGGTTCATTCATTGCCTCGCGAATGTCGGTAAAGAGTCCGACGGAGATTGTCCACGAGGTCTCGACAGTCGAGAGCGGCACGACTAAGGACGGCTTCTATCACCTCTTTGTCGATAAATTCGACCCGATAACGCACGTCAATGACACTCTGATCGATCAGCTCGATCTCTCCAAACTCGAATCCTTCTGGTTCGCCGGTGCGAACGGAACCAAAGTCCAGGGCTTCTTCGTCAAACCACCCAACTTCGACCCCTCCAAAAAATACCCCGTCAAATTCCTCATGCACGGCGGCCCGCAGACCGCATGGGGAGACGCATGGTCCTACCGCTGGAACTGGCAACTCTTCGCCGCAAACGGCTACGTGGTCATCGGCATCAACCGGCGCGGCTCAACAGGTTACGGACAGAAGTTCGTTGAAGAGGTCTCCGGCGATTGGGGCGGTCGTGCCTATGTCGACCTGATGAAAGGTCTGGATTTCGCGGAAGCGAAATACCCGTTTATAGATAAGAACCGCGAGTGCGCCCTTGGTGCCTCCTACGGCGGCTTCATGGCCGACTGGGTCCTCACCCACACCAACCGCTTCAAGTGCATCGTCACCCATGACAGCATGTACAACCCGCAGTCCGCCTTCGGCACCACCGAAGAGCTCTGGTTCAACGAGTGGGAGTTCCGGCCGCTGGCGGGCACCGGCCCCGCTGCCGCCGTCGAGGAGAACAAACCCGCCCAGCCCTGGGACTTCTACGACAAGCCCGCCAGCGAAGACCCCTTCCGCAAGTGGTCGCCGATGCTCGCCATCAAGAACGCCCACACGCCGACGCTCATCGTCCACTCCCAGCGCGACATGCGCCTTGACGTCTCCGAAGGCCTCCAGCTCTTCACCGCGCTTCAACTCCTCGGTGTCCCCAGCAAGATGCTCTACTTCCCCGACGAGGGCCACTGGATCCTCAAGCCCCAAAACTCCCAGCTCTGGAATGAGACCGTGAACGACTGGTGCGACCGCTGGCTCGGCATGAACAAGTACGCCTCCACCGGCCCGGAGAAAAACCCCGCCGCCGCAAAACCATGATCCTCAAGCCTTTGCTCGACACAAGCGCAACCTTCTGTGCGGATTTCCCTTTTGTTTTGAAGACTTTGCGCAAAAAGTGATTGGGGAGGGGTCATGACATTCCAGAAAAAATCCGCAAAGGCTAAAGCTCCACTCACCGAAACCGAGCTTCTCGATTACGCCGTAAAATCGCTCGCCTCCAAGATGAAGAGCGAGCGCGACCTTCGCCGCAGATTGTCCGATCGCGTCTCCGCTGATGAAACCGGTCGCGCAGCCATCGAGAAGGTCATCGCCAAGCTCAAGGAGCTCGGCTACTTATCCGATCAGCGCTTCGCCGCCGACTTCGCCCGCCTCCGCCAGGAGAACGAGAAGCTTGGCAAGCGCCGCGTCCAGCAAGGCCTCATGCAGAAGGGAATCGCTACCTCGCTCGCCAGCGAGGCCATTACGAAGCAGTACGAGGATATCGACGAGACCACGCTCGCTCGCCAGTACATCGAGCGCAAGCGCCTGAAAGCACCGAGCGGCGACCGCGAGCAGCACCAGAAGGAAACCGCCCGGATCATGCGTAGGCTGGTGACTGCAGGCTTCTCCTCACGCGCCATCTGGGCCGTGTTGCGCGACTGGGCCGGAAGCGATATCGAAGAGATAGATGTCGAAGAGAGCGAACAAGACGCCGAAGGCTGACGCGCCGCTGCGTCTCATCGCCATCGACTGGTCCGGCCGTATCGACGCCGCCGGCCAGCGCCGCCACATCTGGTCCGCCATCTGGACGCCCACCGGGAGCCGCATCAAGGTGCAGCTTGAGGCAGGTCGCACACGCGACGAGATCAGCGACTGGTTGATCAAGCTGGCCCGTGAAACTCCACGCATGGTCGTCTCGATCGACTGCTGCTTCAGCTTTCCCGGCTGGTTCCTGGAAGAGCACGGCTGCGCCGACATGTTCGCCTTCTGGCGCAAAGCGAACTCCGGCCTCGCTGAACAATGGCTCACCCGCGAGTGCGACGAGATAGCCCATGACGAGCGCTTCTGGGGCGCCCCCCACAAGCGCCCCGCCCAGTTCTGCGGCCCCGGCTACCGCCGCATGTTCCGCTTCGCCGACTACGACAACAAGATCGCGCAGGGCCTCGAGGGTGGAGATCCGGCACGTGCGGCAAAGATGCGCGGCATCACGCCGAAGTCGCCCTTTCAGATCGGCGGCTCCGGAAGCGTCGGCACAGGCTCGCTGCGCGCGATGACGATGCTCGAGCGCCTGCATGACGCCGGCTATCGCATCTGGCCGCTGGAGAATGCAGCGATCGACGCGAAGGTTCCGCGGCCGCTTTTGGTCGAGATGTACACGCGGCTGATGACCGGCGCAGTGGCGAAGTCGAATCCTGAAGCGCGAAAGACGTATCTCTCGGCGAAGCGCAAGACAGACGCGCTGTATGCGATGTTGGGTCGCGCTGTTCTTAGAAAGGCGCAGGACAGCGAGGACGCCTTCGATGCGCTGGTGAGCGTGATCGAAATGGCGCGGCACGCTGACGAGTTTGGCGGCCTCAAGGCGACACGCAACCCGGAATTGCGGCGCGAAGGGCTTACGTGGCGCCCCGGAGTGCGCCTCTGACAACGCAAACGCACTGATAAACTGAGCATTATGCGTAACCTGTCCGGCAACCAGATTCGTGAGGAGTTTCTGCGCTTTTTCGAGGGCAAAGGGCACCGTCGTGTGCACTCGTCCTCGCTGGTGCCGGCGAACGATCCCACGCTGCTCTTCACCAACGCGGGGATGAACCAGTTTAAGGATGTGTTTCTCGGCGCGGAGAAGCGCGAGTACTCGCGAGCGGCGACGAGCCAGAAGTGCGTGCGCGCGGGTGGGAAGCACAACGATCTCGAGAACGTCGGCTTCACGCGGAGGCACCACACGTTCTTCGAGATGCTCGGCAACTTCAGCTTCGGCGACTACTTCAAGAAAGACGCGATCGCGTACGCGTGGGAGCTGCTGACCTCGCCGGAGTGGTTTGGGATAGACCCCTCGCGGCTGTACGTGACGATCTTCGAGGGTACGGAAGCTGTTCCGCGTGACGACGAGGCGGAGCGGTACTGGATGGAGACGGGCGTGCCCAAGGAGCGCATCTTCGAGATGTCCATGAAGGACAACTTCTGGCAGATGGGCGACACCGGACCGTGCGGTCCCTGCTCGGAGATCTTCTTCGACCTTGGCGTCGCGGGCAGTGAGACGGGAGAGGACAAACCGTTTCCGCAGGACGATCAGCGGTACATCGAAATCTGGAACCTGGTGTTCATGCAGTTCGATCGCGCGGCGGATGGAACGCTGACGCCGCTGCCGAAGCCGTCGATCGATACGGGCATGGGGTTGGAACGCATTGCGTGCGTGTTGCAGGGGAAGCTTTCGAACTACGAGAGCGATCTGTTTACGCCGCTGATTGCGGCTGCGAAGAAGCTAACGGGGTTCAAGACGGAGCTGTCGATTGATCAGCTTGCCCTTAGCGATGAGAAGGGTGCGCCGTCGCTGCGGATCATTGCGGATCATGCGCGCGCGGCGACGTTTCTGATCTCGGATGGCGTGCTGCCGTCGAATGAAGGGCGCGGGTATGTGCTGCGCAAGATTATGCGACGCGGGATTCGGCATGGGCGGCTGCTGGGGCAGGAGAAGCCGTTTCTGCATGAGATGGTATTCGCGGTTAGGGATGAGATGCAGGCGGCGTATCCGGAGCTGAAGGAGTCGGCGGAGCGCGTGAGCAAGGTTGTGCTCGCAGAGGAGGAGCAGTTTGCGCGGGTGCTTGTGCAGGCCCTCGCTTTACTGGATCTTGAAATCGAGAAGCTTTCTCCTTCGATCATGGAGGAAGCCGAACAAGCTTTGGGGAAATCAGCAGTTAAAGGACAGGCGCGAAGTAGCCGATTGGAATACGAGAATCGGCTTGTCGACATCCTGCCAAATCAAGGAAGGTCGGCTGGATTTGTTGATTCGGACAAGCTGCTCGCGATAGAAGGACATCGTTTCTTCCCGGGAGACAAGGCATTTCGTCTTTACGAGACATTCGGTCTGCCGGTCGATTTCATTCAAGATGCTGCACGCGACGCCGGTCTCGAATTTGATTTCGAGGGGTTTGAGCGCGCGAAGCTGGAGGAGCAGCAGAGGGCGCGGGCGAGTTGGAAGGGTGGGTCACAGAAGAGCGCGGCGCCGGTGTATCGCGAGCTACCGAAGACTGAGTTTGAGGGATATGGAGCGACGCGACTGGATGGAGCTCGCGTGCTCGCGCTGGTGAAGGATGGTGTCGGTGTTGCGAGTCTGCAAGCGGGCGAGAGCGGCGAGGTCGTGCTGGATGCGACGAGTTTCTACGCGGACTCGGGCGGGCAGGTAGGCGATGTGGGCTGGCTGTATGCGAGTGACCACATCACTGCTGTCGCTGAGGTAAGCGGATGCAGGAAGCCGGTGCAGGGAGTGTTTGCGCACCAGGTGACCGCGAAGCACACGATTGCGGTGGGCGACGTGGTCGACACGGTCGTCAATGCGGGCGTGCGTCATGCGACGATGCGCAATCACACGGGGACGCATCTGCTGCATGCGGCGCTGCGACAGGTGCTGGGCACGCATGTGAAGCAGGCGGGGTCGTTGAATGATGCGACACGGCTGCGCTTCGACTTCTCGCACTTTACCGGCGTGGCCGACGAGGAACTGCAGGAGATCGAGGACATCGTGAACACGCAAATTCTGGCCAACCGGTCTGTAGAAACACTGGTGGATGTGCCGATTGATGTGGCTGTGCATGAGTTGGGCGCGATGGCACTGTTCGGTGAGAAGTATGGCGAGCGCGTGCGCGTGGTGAAGATCGGGGACTTCTCGACGGAGCTGTGCGGTGGAACGCATACAGCGGCGACGGGTGAAATCGGACTGCTGAAGCTGGTGGGCGAGAGCTCGGTTTCGAGCGGCGTGCGACGGGTGGAAGCGGTGACGGGAACGGGGTCGCTGGAGTTGTTCCGTCGCGATGCGGATGTGGCAAAGGTTGCGGGGCAGGTGATTGGCGCGGGTGAGCCGACGGCTGCTGCACTGCAGTCAAGGCTGAGCGCACACGAAGAGGAGATGAAGAAGCTGCGGCGCGAACTGGAGCAGATGCGGATGAAGTCCGCGAGTGCGGCGACGGCGGATGCTGCGGCGAGCGCGGTTGAGGTGAAGGGCATCAAGGTTCTTGCGCGGCGCGTGGATGCGCTCGATAAATCTCAAATGAGAAATCTTGTAGACGAGCTGCGCGGCAAGCTGGGCTCGGGAGTCGTGGTGCTGGGTGCGGCGACGAGTGAGGGCAAGGTGACGCTGATCACGGGCGTGACCAAGGACCTGACCTCGCGCGTGCAGGCGGGGAAGATTGTGGGCGCGCTGGCGGCGAAGGTTGGCGGCAAGGGCGGTGGAAGGCCGGATCTTGCAGAGGCCGGCGGGAGTGACGTTGCGGCGCTGGATGGTGTGCTGGCGCAGGCGGCGTCGGTTGTCGGGGAGTTGATGGCATAGAGTTGCCTTACTAGTGATCGCAACAAAATACAGAGGTCCCTCGGTTGCGCCTAGGATGACGGCTCAAAACAATTTCAAGGGCACCGAGGTAGCAGGTACACGCATGGATACCTTCGGTTCATTAGCGGCGTGAGAGTCGCGCCGCGAACCTAAACTGAGGGTGGGTATGCGTGTGTCTCGGCAGAGCGGGAGAAAATACAGCCGCGCCTGGGTGAGCGTAGCGGCGGGCGCGTGCATGTTGTTGAGTGCGCATGCCGCAGCCGGCTCGCGTGCGGAGACGAGCGCGTGGGATAACGCAGTGAAGGCGCGCGCGGTCTTTGAAGCAAAGCCCGAGGGAACGCACACAAAAATTGAGTATGCGCATGTGATGGATGAGTTTCGCGCGATCTATCACGACAACCCCGGCGATGCGCATGCGGCGCGTGCCGTGGAGCAGGTGGCGGAGTTGCTTGCCGAAGAGGGGCGGGAGCTCGACGATCACAAGGCTCTGCGGGATGCGGCTGGGCAGTATGAGTTCTTAGCGAAGGCGTATCCGGGCGGGACGATGGCTCCGCGCGCGCTGGGGCATGCGCTGGAGTTGCTGGGGCCGGATGCGGCGGATGATGCGGCGGAGGCGAAGAAGGTTCGGGCGCTGCTGGTGAGTGAGTATCCGCGGAGTGCGGAGGCGAGAGAGCTAAGAGAGAAGAGAACAGAGATCAGAGATCAGAGATCGGACGACGCGGTCGTCGCGTCGGGGGCGCCGAGTGCGGGAGAGCACTATCGGAAGCCTGCAGTTGCGGCGGCGGCGAGAGTGGAGGACACGCCGGTAGAGAAGGCGGTCGTGAAGACGGAACCGGGTGCTGAGGTGGACGACGTGCATCCGTCGAGCGCGAAGATCGACGCGAGTGATGTGAAGCCGGGCAGGATGGCGACGGTGACGGGGATACGGCATTGGTCGACGCCGAGCTTATACGCGGGTGGCGATTGATCTGGGGGACTCGGTGGAGTACCAGGCGGCGCGCGTGGAGAATCCGGACCGCATCTTCTTCGATCTGCATCATGCGCGGCTGGCGCAGCAGCTTGTGGGGAAGAGCTTTGCGGTTACGGATGATGGGTTTCTGAAGCGGATTCGCGCAGCGCAGTTCTCGGGCGATGTGACGCGGGTGGTGCTGGATGTGCACCAGGTGGCGGAGTACTCGGCGTTTCTGCTGCCGAATCCGTACCGGCTGATTATTGATATTCATGGCAAGCAGCCGGCTGCAAAGGATCAGGAGGTTGCGCAGGCGAACACCGAGGATGCAACACCCGCTCCGGAGGCACGAAGGGGAATGCGGCGCAGAGTGGAGGCGGGGAGGTTTCGAGTCTGCCGCCGATGCCAGTGACGGATGGGAGTGCTGGGTTTGGGTTGCCGGCGCGCGGCGGCGACGGGTGATTCGAAGAGCAGGCGGTGGCGCAGCCGCGGGTGATCATTCCGTCGAAGCCGACGAGGTCGAAGCCGGTGCCGAACTCGGTGGCGAGCAAGACCTCAGATAACGGCGTAGAGGTCGCGGCGGTCAGCGATCAGCCGGGGAAGATTGAGGCGACGCGGCGGCCGACGTCGCAGCCGATTTCGGAGCGCACGGCACGATGGGCGAAGGCGAAGGCGGGCGCGAAGAGTTCGAAGGGCAAGCATGTGACAGGAGAGCCGGCTCAGCCGCCGCCACCGACGGCGGATGGCGAGGCGACGCTGATGCGGGCGCTGGGGTTGAAGATCGGGCGGATTGTGATCGATGCCGGGCATGGCGGGCATGACTCGGGCACGCTGGGCGCGGGTGGCATTGAGGAGAAGGATGTGGTGCTGGATGTGGCGCTGCGGCTGGGCAAGCTGCTGCACGACCGGCTGGGCGCGGAGATTGTGTACACGCGCGCGGACGACACGTTTATTCCGCTGGAGACGCGGACGGCGATTGCGAACAAGGCGCAGGCGGACCTGTTTATCAGCGTGCATGCGAACAGTTCGGAGGATGCGAGCGCGCGGGGCGTGGAGGTCTACTACCTGAACTTCACGAGCGATCCGGAGGCGATGGAGGTGGCGAGCCGCGAGAACGCGGTGTCGACGCAGAGCGTGCATGAGCTGAGCGACCTGGTGAAGAAGATTGCGCTGAAGGACAAGATCGATGAGTCGCGCGAACTGGCCGAGGATGTGGACGAGTCGCTGTATAGCGGGCTGACGAAGGGGAACGGTGGGCTGAAGAATCGCGGGGTGAAGAAGGCGCCGTTCGTGGTGCTGATTGGCGCGAACATGCCGTCGATCCTGGCGGAGATCAGCTTTGTGACGAACCCGACGGATGCGGATGAGCTGCGGCGGCCGGAGTATCGCGAGCGTGTGGCGGAGAGTCTGTACTCGGGTGTGGCGCGGTATGCGAAGGCCATCAACGGGGTGAAGCGGTCGGCTCCGACGGAGCGGGCTTCTATCGCCAGTGGGGCGGGGCGCTGATTCGCTGACACTTCGCCTGCAGGTGTAGTCTGAAGGCTGTATGGGCGCGGGTTTCAGAGTTGCAGTTGGGATTGTGACGTGCGCGCTGGCACTGGGTGCGGTGCAGATTCGTGGGCAGGCTGTGACGCTGACGGAGCCGCCGGTACAGTTGCTGCCGCAGAGCTTCGGTGGGTGGCAGCAGGGTGGGAATTCGCGAGCCGGGAACGGTCTCGCTGACAACAGTCAATAAGGCAGCTCTGCAGGAGTGCGGTCCGCTGCGCTCGCAGGTGAACACCTATACGCGCAATGGGAGAACAATGCGCGTGGAGGCGGTTGAGTTCGGCGACCGGACAGGAGCATACAGCGCGTTCACGCTGGCGGTACGTCCGGAGATGCGCGTGGCGAAGGATGTCGGGTCGTCGAATGCGGTGGGCGACGGCGCGGTGATGTTTACGATTGGCGACACGCTCGTGCTCGCATCGCCTGCGACCCAGACAGATCTGCCGGCTCTGAAGGAGCTCGCGAAAGTGCTGCCGAAGGTGACGGGAAGCCGGGGCGTGGCTCCGCTGCTGCCGAACTTCGTGCCCGAGGAGCACCTGGTGCCGTCCGGAATGCGCTATGCGCTGGGACCGGAGAGCTATGCGGCTGAGGGCGGTGTGTTGCCAGCGAACTCGCTGGGATGGGACAAGAGCGCCGAGGCGGTGACGGCGAACTACGACGAGAAGCACGGCCACGAGACGGTGACGCTGCTGATCTATCCGACGCCGCAGATTGCGCAGGCGTTCGAGCAGCGGCTGTCGACGGGTGTGACGGGCCTGGGGCCGAGCTTCGCGAATGCGAGAGTGCGGCGTGACCAGGAGCTGGTGATGTTGGCATCGGGTGCGCTGCCGGGCAATGAGGCACAGGCACTGCTCCAGAACGTGCACATGAAGCAGTTGGTCAGCATCGACCGCGACATGCCGCCCGCGTTCCACACCGAGGTGCAGAAGACGTTCAGTCTCCTGACCAATATTGCGATTCTCTCGGGTGTGCTGATGGGCGCGGCGGTGTTGCTGGGACTGTTTTTGGGAGGCGCACGCGCGCTGATCCGGGTATTACAAGGCAAGCCGGCCGCCTCAGAACCGGAGTTTTTGAGCCTGCACCTGTCGAATCAGAATCCCGTGCCGCACTGGGAGTCGCCGGGGCCGAATGCCCATTCCTGAGCCCAGGCGCTCGATTGCAGGAGCCCGGAGGAGAATCAGGGAGGAAAACAGAGGAAAACCGCTGGTTTCACCGTAAGTACAATAATTTCATGGAGTTACGATTTGCAGGAATTGTGTCTTGACACCACCCGGAGCCGAACATACTCTTGCACCAGAGCGTTCCGATGGCTTTGCCTCCGTTGGAGCTGCCTCCCATAGAAAAAGGGTCGCCCTGTTGCCGGGCGGCCCTTTTACCGTTAAGAGCAATGCGCATGGCGGCGCATTTTTGGACACCGCGGTGTGAGGGGAGGGTGAGAACTGAGGTCGTACCTCTTTCGTTGCAGAAGACGTAACAGTGGAGGTTCGGTCGAGTTCGCGGTGGGGGATTTGTGTTGTAGAGAACAGACGAGATAGTGGGAAGGCAAAGTCGGCTCGGAACTCAAAGAGCCCAAAGGACAGAGCTCATGCCTACGATCGCAGTCTCGTTGACGACGGTGGTGATGATTGCTGTACTCGCATTGGTTGCACTGGCCGGACGCATGGAGCATGACGAGCTAGAGTAGTCAGCGAGTTTTCCAAGTGCAGTGGGCTGCGCGGTTTGGCGTCTCCTCTCTTTGCCGTTAGAATTGAGGAGAGCAGGCCGACGTAGCTCAGTTGGTAGAGCAGCTGATTCGTAATCAGCAGGTCAACGGTTCAAGTCCGTTCGTCGGCTCCATCCTTTCAAATACTTACACCATGAGCTGGAGACTCAGCGTATTTTGTGTCAACGCTGTGTCAACAAATCTGTGTATAAATTGCTGGGCAATCGGAATAACGGTGAATCGGAAGATTCTTCGTTCGCGATCCTGTGCGAAGCTGCAACTGTTGTTTTGCCCAACGCATCTGCAGAAAACTCTTCCGCCAAAGTAAGCGCGAGTCACGTCAAGCGTGGGGCCGTTGAGTTGATGCTTGGCGAGACGCAACTGCGGAAGCTGCGACAGGCATAAAACACCAACGCTCAACACCGAGCGAAAATGACTCTATCCCCGCCAGTCAATTGAGTCCGCATATTCCTTTTCCGAGTCCGACGCCTTTTGAAGGTGGCGGCGCTCTGTTTGCGCTGCCAAGAACCTAAAGATGAGAAACACGGCGACCGACATCGCGAAGCCCGCCTCCGCCGCTTCCGCTAGTGTGCGCGGATACACTCCATGAGCCAACAGGAGCGGCCAGTGCAGCATAACCGGAACCAGAAAGAGAGTCACAGTCGTAGCGACATAAGCCCTCATTCTTGCTTGATACGAAGGCCACAACCAGGGCTCGTAAAGGAGAAAGAAGCGCTTCCAAACGGACTGACTCGCTCGATATGCGCGGTACTCAGAAACCCTCTTCCAATCGCCAGCGCGCCCGGCGTCGCTGAAATGGCCCTTCACAACGTCGCCTGCGTTCCTAATTTCCGCCTCTGCGCGGAGGCGATCATCCTCCCGATAATTGCCAATCGTCTCTAGCGTCTTCGCCCAAGCATCCCAAAACTGCATACGCTTGGTCGCTTCGTCAAGTGTTCGCGCACGCCGCGACGCACGACTTAGATCCCTCGCCCAAGAAATTCCAGCACCGATGAGGGCAGAACAGACCACGGCTCCAGCAGTCAGAAGAGCTGCGGTAATAGCGTCGCTGTCGAAAAAGTGTGGCATCTTGTCGGGAGTCGATGATACCTCGAAGGCATTAGGGCCCCTTTCCTTCCGATGTGGAGAACAGGGGCGTTGCCCTCTCTATCGAACGGCTAGACAAGCCCGCAAGCCTGGCAAGCGGCCCGATCTGTCGAGCAGTCGTCCTCACGGACGACATCGTGGACCGCGTTCACCGAAGCCCCAGCCCGTTCGGCGGAGAACTGTTTTATGACGAGCTGATACGGCCCCATCCTCTCACATGCCCTGGCCGGAGGATCTTGAGGCGGCGGCACCTTCCTCCCTCGATTGCCTCTTGTGGCATCATGTTGTCCCACGACGGTCAAAGGAGTTCAGAGTGGCGAAGCAATGCATCGGAAGGAAGAAAAACGGAGAGCAGTGCGATCAAGCCGCCACGTTAGGCAATTACTGTTTCCGCCACCACACGGCTCGGACGTCAGGTTCCGCAACGAAGAAAGCAGCAAAAAAAGCAGCAAAGAAAGCGTTCAAGAAAGCGGCAAAGAAGAAGTGACGTCCTAAAGAACGCACCGAAAGAAGGGCCGATGACGGCAGATGAGCAGGAACGCTGTGTACAGCAGAAAATTGCCGTTGTTATCAATGCCTGCGATGTCGCAGCGAAGCATTACGACGATTACTACAAAGGCTTTGTTGCACTCGACGGCAAGGCGCAAGGCATAGCTACTATCAGCGGCTTGGTTCTGGCCGCAGTGGCTGCTTTTCTCAAAGATGGCCGCGTTCCGGTTCTCGCGCAAAGAGGTTCTTTGTGGACCGCCCTGATTTTGGCGGTACCCCTGTTGGCCTTGGCGGCGGTTATCGCTTCGCTTTGGGGTGCGCGAGTCACCGAAGTGGTTCAGCCCTTCGACGCGCCGAGCAGGATCTCAGAGGCCGAGGATTTGGCGAAGCTGTCATGCGATCAACTCAGTTCGGGGCATGTTCTGGATTATTACAGTGCCCAGCTTGCTCATTGGCGTGAATGCCTCCAAGGCTCGGAGCCCCCGCTCGCGACAGGAGAACCTATTGAAAAGATAGTCGGGATAGCAGATTCAGTTGAAAAGAAGGCTGCGCGCGTTCTTCTTGCGCAGTGGCTAATGATCGCGGCGCTTGCTCTTCTGACACTGTTGTTCGCGGTCATTCTCTTTGCCTCGCGTAGCGTTGCCCCTGCTTCCTGAAAAGCGATGGGCGCGCGCTAGCCCAACTGATCGCGCAAGGGCCAGAAGGTTTCGGAATGGGTACAAATCACCTTGCTCAAGGCGGCAACCGAATGAAGAATGTGGCCAGAATCGCTGGATCGTTCATTTCCTTCCTTCTTATTTTGATTGGAATTTCCCACCTAGTCGAAGGGCTCCACTTCAGCAGAAGCGAGATGCTTTCCGTGCTTCCCGGAGTACCGCCTACCGTCTCTTACGATCTGGGACTGACCGCATTTGAGCCAAAGACCGGTTGCTGGTTAGTAATCGTTGCCGCATCCCTTACATACCTTTGGAGCCAGCGATGCAAGTCAAATTAGGACACCCCATCAACGCGGAGCGTGAAATGCAGGTTTTCTACAAAAAGTATTTTGCTTGCCCTGGCAGTGACGCTGGCGCTGCTGTTTGCAGGTGTTTTCTTCGCTGTGAAGCATCTCCGAAAACACGTTCCAGTAATCACTGTGACCGCTTTGCAAAAAGAGAGGGACGCCTATTGTTCGGCCAGGTTGAACGACAGTTACCTGTCCAGGCTTTCCCCAGACGAGCAAAAGGGAATTACGGATCAATCGTTTTTTAGCGGAAAGCTCCACACCTGTATACAAGTTGAGGGCATTCCGAGTCCAAAAGACCCTAGAGCCATGAATTACGTTGTGACTGATCTCACGCACGATTTTGTCGCACCGCCCAAATGGCACGCCAGCGAATCTCCGTTACACATAGTTCAGATGGACCTTCCCAACTACCATCACCTTCACATGGAAGGATATTGGGCAGCTGTAAGCTCTGACCCAGGTCAACAGCCTGTGGTGGATGCGAATTCCGTCCAAATTGATTGTGACTACTCCAACAGCAAACGGATAGCTGACGACGCCAACAGCTGTACAGAAATTCAAGCCTATACGCAGATAGCAGCCATTCGGGCGGAAAACCAAACATACCATATCGTTTCATGGAGCCCTGAAGAACTAGTAGCTACTGACGTGGAGCGAGGACTATCAGGAGGCACCACGACGACTCTACTTATACATCCCAACGAAAATGAAGTTGAGGTCATCGACAGAACCAAGATGGACGATAAGCAGCCCAAGCTCCTCGATGGTATGGCCGGAAAGTCCTTTGGCGATCATTATGAACTTCATGGCGGAATGTATTTGTTTGATACAGAAGGCGTACTTTTCCAGTGCGATGAAGCTGGAGTTGTCACGGACATGCGTCTCGATGTCGCTAAGAAATACCACGGAGACGTGGTGAACGTTCCAAGTTCTGAATGGAACGCGGCGCCAAAAGCAGACCACAAATTCACTCAGCACGAATGTGAAGCGGCCTTGGAAAAGAAGTTGGATGACCTTCGATGAGAAGAGTCACTCCTGAGCGCTCACTTTCCGCCGCCGCGAGGCGATGCGTTCCGCCTCTTCAATCGTCATCCCCGTAGGAACGAAGCTGATACGCGTGAGCGTTCCATCTTCGCATTCGTTCCATTCGCCAATTTGTATCTGCCGAGGTGCTGCGCGTCGTACACGAACGACATCATCACAAACGAAGGTTTGTCGGCGTGTCTCGGCACGGCATCGTCGTTCGTCACCACATGAAAGTGAACCATTGCATCTGGCTTCGTCGGTCCGATGAACGGAACGGCCTCGAATCGCAGCTATACCTTGTTGAAGCCTTCGAGCTTGATCGGGGCGATTTCAAGGCATTGGGCGGCATCACCGCCCAGATGGTGCAACGTAAAGACGCCGCCCTTCCATTGGTTGTAATGGCCCTTGACTGCCGACAGCATGAGCTGCAGGCGGTTTGGCAGGCTGAGTCCCTATGAACGCCGATCTCGTCAGCTAGGATGTCTCAATTGACGACAAATCGCCAATGCACTCAATGACAAGCACTGAGGACCAATGATCATCTCGTGGCGAGCGCGGCACATTGCACGGGAGAATAGAGAAACTCACGTCGCGAAGCGCACTATGGGTGTTCAAAGGAACCGCCAGTGGATCGAAACGGCGCGGAGATCTTGACGGGTCTGTCCGACTTCTTCGGACAGTGTTGTAAGGAAATGGCACGAAGCCGCAGGGGCTCACCCTGCGGCTTTCGCGTCTTTGAACAGTTTGTCGGGCCATTCTGTTAGCCCCACAAACCCGTAGCGGACCTGCAGTTTGGGGTTCTGCGATGCCTTGCCCACGGTGTATGAGCGCACGCAGCGCCCTACGCGGATCGAGGTTTTGCGGGCATCTTTGTACCCTGGAAACTGGCCGCGGATCAGCTCGTTTGTAATCTCGCTTTCAGTCGCAGGCCGGTTGGCATGCTCGAGGAATCGGACGATGGCAGCGTTGATCTCGACGTCCTGGCGATAGTCCATCCCGTCTGGTGCATCGAGATCCAGCTTGCCCGAGAGATCCTCGAGGTCGCGGATGATCGTCCTCGCCTCCGCAGCGTAGCGCTTGGCGTCAACCGGAGATCGATCTCTGGCAGCCAGGTTGACGAGTTCCTTCATTTTTCTTGCTCTTCCCTCTAGGATGAGGGTCTTGAAGTATGAGTCTGCCAAGGTAGGTTCCACTTCATTCGTTGAATTAGTTCGCGGCGGTTACTGACGACGACATGAGCACCAGAACGGGTTGATGGTGGCGTGGCAAGCGATTCCAGTCCATACCCGGACAGAAACGAAAGAGCGCATAAAGAGCCCGATCCAGATGTCTGGAAGATCGCTCTTGATTTGCCATTCGCTGAAGGTTTCGGTCATTTTTCAGGGATCTTGTTTGCAATTTCGATCTGTAGCATTTGCGGCCACTTTGCGGCCACTTTAGTACCGCGTACTATTGCTTACTACCGCTTAGTAGCTTACTCTTGTGGGTCACAAAGAAAAGAGAAAAAATGACATCGCTCTATAGAATCAGTAACTTGGCTTTCCCCTTTTGTGGGGTACAAATTTGCCGAAAGTATTTCGTAATCAGCAGGTCAACGGTTCAAGTCCGTTCGTCGGCTCCAGTCTTCCCTGCCAAGTTCCTCCAGCCTTTCCAGCCAGGTTCTTCGATTCGGTGGATATCCCGGATTGAACCTGGTTTGATTCCAGTTATCCACTGAAAAGATACGTGTTGCGCATTCTGCGCTTGATGCGCGGGCGAGTGCACCGCATACTCTGGAGCAGAGCCGGTCGCGTGGGGCGATCGCTCCTGACAGAGAGACGAGCGCCGTGAATCAGTACCGCCGAGAAGATGTTCTGCGCATCCTTCGCCTCCCTCATCGACAGTTGAATGCATGGGAGCGGGCGGGTTTAATCTCCGCCTCGGAACACTATTCCTTTGACGGGTTGGTGCAGCTCCGCAAGTTGCGGGAGCTGGCCGAGACTCGAATCTCCGTGAAGAGCATCCGGCAGTCGGTCGACGCGATGCAGAAGGTGGCGGGCCTTAGCAACCCGTTGCTGGAGGTGGCTGTCGTTGCGCGCGGGTCGCGGCTGGCCTTCCGCCAGGGCGGAGCGCTGGTGGATCCCATGACCCGCCAGATGGCGTTCGACTTCGAGCTGACCCCGACGGCTGGCCTGGCCGTTGTGCGGCGCGCCAGGGTTGACCCCAATGCGCAGGCCGCCGAGGTGCAGGAGATGTTCCTGCGGGCGGTGCGACTGGAAGAGAATGCGGCGACGCTGGCTGAGGCGAAATCGATCTACGGCGCCATCCTGGAGATCGATCCAGATCACGCGGCGGCGGCGATCAACCTCGGAACCATCCAATACAACGAACGCGACTTCGATCATGCGGAGACGTTGTATCGGCGCGCGACGGAGGCCGATCCGGAGTATGCGCTGGCGTTCTTCGACCTCGGCAATGTTCTGGATGAGCTGCAGCGACTGCCGGATGCGATCTCGGCTTATGAGCGCGCACTGAAACTGGTGCCGCAGTATGCGGACGCGCACTACAACCTGGCACTGGCGTACGAGCGTATGCAGGAGCCGCGGCGGGCGCTGACCCACTGGACGAGGTACATTCAGCTGGACCCAAGCGGGCCGTGGGCTTCCCATGCGAAGGCGCAGGCCAAGCGGATCCTTGGGAGCGAGCGCTTAGCGATTGTGACACGTCACGGGCGCACGATGCGAGTGCGGTAGTTAGAACAAAAAAGAGCAAAAAGACACGAAAGCGTTTCGAGAG
>CAWHBA010000015.1:0-253625 GCA_963827415.1 uncultured Acidobacteriaceae bacterium | reverse complement strand
AGCTGACAGACGCCCGCACATTCTCCAACTGAGTCAGCATGGAGTCATGCTGGTCGGAATCCGCCTGCGCGTTGGCCACATCGTTGCCGATTTGATAGACAAGCGCGCTGTACTGATCGACAACCGTTCCGCGTGGAGGATTGGCCGCGTTGACAAGATTCCCAATCGCCAGCGCCGCTCCATTGTCGGCTCCGGAAGCCTGACTACTTGCCGCAATCTTGCCAGGATCGGCAACGACATCGGGATTCACCTGCAACTGGAGAGCCGCGCCCGCCACGGACGTGATTGGCGTGAAAAAATTGGTTCCGGTGTGTCCGTTCTGATCGTAGGACACCGAATGCACTTGATTGACCTGGTGCGCCAGATCGTATGCCATCTGGTCCAGATACTGCTGGTACTGCGGAATCGACTGGTCCCGGAGCGCAACGTGCGCCGCCAGCGTCCCGCCGGTAAACTCCGACGTGATGTCGCTGGAGCCGGAGGTCACCGTAGTCAATCCGCTGGTTGAAGTGGATAACCCAAGCGGAACCACGGTTCCGTTGATGATCAAAGGACGATTGTTTCCGGTGGTCAGCTGATAGGTTCCACCCGAATCCAACTCCTGCACATTGATGATTCCCGAGAGCTGCTTGATCAGCGCCGTACGCTGATCGCGAAGATCATTTGCCGGCTGCCCGGGAGTCTCCGTTGCCTGAATGTTTTTTGTCAAGGTTGCAATCTGCTTGATCAGATCGCTCGCGCTGGAAACATCGTCCTTGATTGCGGTGTCGGCCGACGTTTTCATGTCTTCAAGATTGCTCGCCTTCTCATTGATGAATTGAGTCAGAGACGTTGCGCTGGTCGTGACCTGTTGCCGCAGATCCGGCGATGACGGATTCGTGCTGAGCTTCTGGAAGCTGTTATAGAAATCCGAGACCAGCGGAAGCAGCCCGGTATCGCCCGACTCGTTGAAGATCGTCTCGATGTCGGAAAGCGACTGTTGACTCATGTCGCTGGCAGCCTTTCCGGATGTTTCGTTCCACAGCCGTCTTTCGACGACCTGATCTCGAATCGACTCCACACCGACAGCCTGCACTCCTGTTCCCACCTGCACGTTGCTTCCAACGGTGGGTGAGGCTTGCAACACCACGCGCTGACGCGTGTATCCCGGAGTATTGGCATTCGCGATATTGTTGGAAAGAACGGACAGCCCAACCTGATTGGCCTGAATCGCACTCAGTGCGGCATTCATTGCATTTCCGAGTGTGGACATCGTCAGCCTTTCGCCCTGAAAGCATGAGTTGCCGGGGTATCTGCGATCCGGCCATTGCCACCATAGCTGCGGCTCGGCACCGCTATCCACGGAGCCGAGGCCAGCAGATTTTCGTAAAGCCCCGTATTGATGTTGGCCAGTCTTGAAAAGGCAAGAAGTGGATCGGCGCCGGACCGCGCGGCCAGAGACACGCCGGGATCGTCAATGAGGCCGAGCGCTTCTGAACCGCGTCTTCGTAGACGGCGGAGTCCAGAGCGATCAGTGCATGATGTTTTGCGCCTTCTAGACGCAACAGTTCTTCCAAGATCCCGTCCATGGGACGCCCCTTTTTTGTATTAACGGGTATTCAATGCGATCAGACTGGAAGCAATATCCGTGCCGGACACGCTGTACGTGCCGCCGGAAAGAGCATCTCGAACGGCATCCAGTCTGCTGGTTCTGGAAACATCCAGCATGGAAGTCACCCGTTCGGCGTCCCTGGCATTGCCCGACAACGATATGGCGTCGTCTGCGACAGATGGCCGGCCTGGCTTGGATTTTGACACAGACCGCAGGTCCTCAATCCCGTTGGACGGAGTCGTCCGGTCTAATGCTCCGTTGCTTATACTGATTCGATCGATACTCATTTCAGCTCCTGTTAAATCCTTCCGTGGAGCCGGGGCCGGGATCCTTCCCGCTGCCTACCTTATCGGCAGAATCCCACCCGACATTAGCCACTTACTCCGTCACTTCAAAATGAACATGGGGGCCGGTACACGGCCGGTGGCCCCGACCGCTGCAATAGGTTCCCCCTGCTCGACACGGTCTCCCACCGGGACAAAATTCGCGGAATTGTGACCGTACAGCATTCGGCGGCCATCATCGGTTTTGACGACAACCGCGTTGCCGTATTCGCCCTTCGCACCGCTTTCCACCACCACTCCGGAAGCCACCGCACGAATGGACGTTCCGAGGGACGCCGCAATGTCGGTGCCTTTGTGAAACGCCCGTTTTCCTGTAATGGGATCCTTACGCCAACCGACCTCCGAAGTCACGATGCCTGGGCAACGGGAAGTCCTTCCACCACGTTTGCGCCTGCGCTCCAGTCCTGCCGGCATTTTTCCAATCGGCAGTTCATTGAGATCTGCGGTTTCCGGCGGCGCCTGCACCTACCCGCGCTACGGCTTCCGATGCGCCGGTATTATTGCTCGGAACGGTGTTATGAACGTCGCCCTGAGATTTCTTCATGTCCCGTTCCAGCTCTTCCAGAAGGGAGCCTCCAAGCTGACCTCCGAGCGTCGTGCCCAACTGCTCGCGAAACATGCCGCGATAGATTTCCGATGTTGAACTGTTGCTGTATATCCCGTCGTCGGCCCCCACACTGTCTTCCATGGCTTTGATCATGACTTCCGTGAACATCGCCTGCACTTTTGCCGCGACGACTTTGGGATCTTTGGGATCTGCTGCGGTATTCAGGATTGAACTGATATTCGGAATCATTGCGTTTCCAATTCCGCCTGAAGCGCGCCGGCGGCTTTGATGGATTCCAGGATTGCGATCGTATCCCGTGGTGTCACACCGAGCGCATTCAAAGCCTTGATCAGATCGTCCACTGTTGCTCCCTGGTTCAACGTCACAAAACTACTTTTCTGTTCGTCCGTCTTGACCGCTGTTTGCGGAACAGTGGTCGTCTGCCCCTGACTGAAGGCCGCCGGTTGCGAAACCTGAAACTGTGTATCGATGGAGATACTCAAATTGCCGTGAGCAATCGAAACCGGTGAGATGGTGACGTCGCTTCCAATCACCACCGTTCCCGTTCGTTCGTTCACGACGACTTTTGCCTTGCTGTCGACCTGCACGGTCACGTTTTCAACCGTTGAAATGAAGTCGACCCAGCGCTTCTGGTACTCCAAAGGCAGAATCATCCGAACCGATCTGCCATCTACAGCAGATGCAATCGGCCCGCCAAAGGAAGCATTCACCGCAGTAACGACTCGCCCCACGTTGGTGAAGTCCATCTGATCGAGGACCAGGTCCAATGTTTCAACAGTTTGAGGAGTCCCAACCGTCACGCTCTTTTCGACAACACCTCCACCGGGGATCCGGCCAACCGTCGGATGATTGACAGTGATGCCGGTCGTTGCCGTACCCGCCGAGTATCCGCCGAGCACCAGATCCCCGCTCGCGACGGCGTAAGTCTGTCCATCAACGCCATTTAATGGCGTTCGCAGAAGAATGCCACCCTGGAGACTGGTGGCATCGCCAATGGACGATACCGTGACATCGATCTGGGAACCGGGACGCTCAAAAGCCGCATCCGCGGTCACAATCACTCCGGCGATGTTATCGACCTTGATTGCCGCATTGAGGGTCAGGCCGGAACTGCTCGAGGATATTGACCAGCGTCTGCTGGGTGAAAATCGTTTGCTTCTTATCACCGGTTTTGTTCAGGCCGATCACCAGTCCATAACCCACGAGCGAGTTTCCCCGCACGCCGGAAAAATGGGCGATGTCCTTGATCCGTGACCCGGCAAATGCCGGAGCCGAGAGGAGCAGGATCAGGATCGATGCAAGCAGACGATGATTCATTTTCATAACAGTTCCAATTCCGATTTTAGAAGGAGAAATCTTCTGGAAGAACTTGTATAGCCAGCCCTGTTTGTTGGCGTCTGCGACAACGCCCTTGCCGTCGTACTTCACATCCATGTTGGCGATCGATGTGGATGAAACGATATTCGCCTGGAGACGTCATGATCTCGAACCAGACCGCCAATAGTCAGCGTCTGCCTTTCGCCGTTGATGGTGACCACCTTGGTTCCCTCAATCCGACAATCCCCGTTCGGCATCACCTGAACCACCCGCGCGGAAATCTCGGCCTGCAGCTGACCGGACCGCGTGGAACCCGTGCCATTGACACTTTAGCCGCCCGCTCCCTGGAGGATGTTGGCGAAGTTCAGCGCGGAGGTGCGTTTTTCAAGACCGGCGAGAGCAGGTGCATTCAGGCTGACGTCACCTTTCTTCTGTGTTGCCGTCGTCGCCGTGTTGGTTGCCGACGCATTTTCAAGCACCTCGATGGTGAGAATGTCTCCCACGCTCCTGGCTTTGAAGTCGCGATGAAGATACAGGTTCTGAGCATTTGCGGAAACAGCGACGAAAGATCCGGAACAGGCGTATTCGGTTGTTGCAATAACATCAGCGCGAAAAACAAAGTATTCATTTGGCTCCTTGCGTGGCTTCGAGTAATCGGGGACCGATCAGCGTGCGGATGTGGATCCTGTACCGGTCAGATGTTCGACAAATATCGTTTCGCCGAGATGCGCTGAGGCTTTAGCGCGCATGACGGCAGTGATGGTGACTCCGCCGTTGGAGGCCTTCACCGTAACGGAGTCTCCCTTGTGCACCAGTAGCGGCGCATATAGAAGCTCTGTGGTCAGCACATCGCCTGCGGAAAGGTTTCGCTTTGCAAGCAATCCTTCCACGGCCGCGGCATCGGCAATCGGCTCACCGCGCCCGCGCACCGGCATGACTTTCCATTCGAAATTGTCTGCGTGAATCTCCGAATTTGCCGGTACAGCCGCTCGAAGCGTGGGCTGCGGCCGACGGACATCGGCAACGGTTTTCACGAATATCTTTCTCGAGAACCCCGAAGCCCGGACGTCCAAAATCACAAAAACGGGAAGCGATGGATCCGGATGATCGGGAAGAGCCGCCGCTGAGTTCGATTTTTCCAGTCGCGAGATCGACTACGGGAGTATCGATCGAAGTGATCGAAATATCGGCATCCGGGAACTGGCGTTCGAACGCATCACGAACCAGCCTTGAAACTTCATCGGGATCGAGTCCCTGGGATTTTCTGCGGACCAGCACGGATTCGGGAAACTGCAGATCGTCCACCGGCATACCGGCCGAATTGATCTTTGCAATCAGTTCCTGTTTTTGAAACCGGCGTGCGAGGCCGGGCTGCGGTGCAGACCCGAGAGACAGTGGGGCCCGCGAATCGCCGGATCGAAACGCGACAATGGCTCCGAGCGTCACCGTGTCGGTGTCGATCGTGATTTCCGCCGGAACGGCGATGCAGCAGGCGAGCAGTAGTGCGATCACAATTACCTCGTCAGATTGTTGATTTGCGACAGCATGTCGTCGGCGGCCTTGACGGCACGCGAATTCACTTCATAGGCGCGCTGCGCAATGATCATATTGACCATCTCTTCGACAACGCTGACGTTGGAGCTTTCGAGGAACCCCTGTTTGATCTGGCCGATGCCGTTCTCGCCCGGAGCACCCGTGGTGGCGTCTCCCGATGCGGGAGACAGCGTGAACAAATTGCCGCCGAGCGCGTTCAAGCCCGCCGGATTCGCAAAGTTGGCCAGCTGAATCGTTCCAACCTGCTGGCTTTCGCCGGCGATGTCCCGACAGTGCCGTCCTCACCGATCGTCACCACTGTCCGCATTTGCAGGGTATTTTGACCTGGGGATCCATGGGATATCCCGTCGAGGTCACGAGGCCGTTCCGTCGGCGCCGACCTGAAACGTGCCGTCGCGGGTATATCCGGTTTCTCCAGCTGGCAACTTGACCTGGAAAAACCCTTTGCCTTCGATCACGAGATCCAGTTGATTGCCTGGTCTGCAGGAAGTCTTCCTGCGTGTAGATTCGATCGGTGGCAACCGGCTCGTGTACCCAGTCCGAGCTGGAGTCCAATGGGATAGGTTGTCGACGTGGAAGATGCCGTTCCTGCGGGCGAATCGTCTGGTAAGAAGATCCGGATTCTTGCGCGGCCTTGTTTGAATCCCGTGGTATTGACATTTGCGATGTTGTTTGAATCGTATCGATGTTGACCTGTTGCGCCTGCATCCCTGTAGCGGCCGTATAGAGTGCTCTCAGCATTTGTACTCCTCTGTACTAACTAAGTTTTCCCAGTTCCTGAATCAGTCTTGCCGTTCATGTCTGTGTCCTCAAGTGTCTTCATCGTTCTTCTGCACGGATTCGAAATCGCGATAAGCCGCCATGAGATGAACCATTTCGATCGTGGAATTGACATTCGACGTTCCAGTGAGCCGCCCTTGACTTTCGGGTCTTCCACATCCTGAACGGCGTCCGCCGGGCCGTTCCAGATGAGCCGATTGGCGCCTTCCTTCTGAAGAAACTGATTGTTCTTGAAAGTTCACGACTTTCAGTTTTGCGACTTGTTTCCATCCGACGACCACATTCCACCGTCCTGGATTGCGGCGTTTGCTCCCGCGACATTGATCGGCGACCCGGAATCCGAAAGCACTTTCATACCTTCCTTGGTCACCAGGTCACCGGTTTCATTCAGCGAGAAACTGCCGTTGCGCGTGTACCGGACCCCGTCAGGAGTCTGAATGGCAAAGAATCCTTTCCGGTGATGGCGGCATCGAGTGGACCGTTTCCGTGAATGTAAGATCTCCTGGCGTTGTATCGACGGTGGTTCCCACTTCGAGTACCTGTTGCGATTCCAGGATTCTGCCAAAATCGCGCTTGAATCCCGTGTTCTGGGCATTGGCGAGATTGTTGGTCACAATTTCGATGATCTTCATTCGCGAATCCAGCCCGGAATATGCGTCAAAATTGCATCACTCATCGTGTCAGGCCTCCACCGTTGCATTCGAGCCATGCCCAGCAGAACGTCGACTTCCCCTTCGGGAAGGCCACACGAGCGTGCGATTTCCGGATAATCGGAATACCGCGACGTCCCATCGCCGTCACCTGACGGCGGGTGTCGGAGGTCACCGCGGAGTGACCCTGCACCGGAGGGAGGTCGGCTGTAAAGCCGCACCCAGATCCACGGCAGGCGCGCGATTTCGCTGCTGGGCAGTTTGATCAATCCGGAATGTTCGGAGTTCTCGCTCTGTACCAGTCGTTTTCAATGCCTGGAGAGCACAGGCCGGCCTTGCGAAATTTGATGTGAACGTAAATAAACAGACACACGAACAAAAGACCGTAAAGTCCCAATTCCAGGTTGACGATAATAGGATTAAGGGTTAACAAACTTGATGCGTTCAAAGCACTGGTAATCTCCGTTATCTGGATTCCATAAAATGCGTCGACGGTGACGACTTCACCGCGCGCGAAACAGCGGCCATTCACGATGAGCTTCACGGGTTCATCCACAGCCGAATTCAATTCAATGATGGATCCGATGCCCAGCTTGATCACGTCCTCCAGAAGCATTTCCGTTTCACCGAATCGAATGGAGACGGCGAGCTGGACGTCCATGAGGGCTGCGAGATTCGCCAGATTGTCGCCGAGGCTCACCGGGCTTAACCTGCGATGTGTCCACTAAGTCCTCCTTCTTTGCCTGACTGATTACTGAGAAAGTCTTTCGCGAAGAGTCGAATTTCGCGCGGGCCAACAGCTTTTTGCGGTTTTCGACTTTGATCTGCATCGGCCATTCCGTGCGCTGGTCGAGCACGAGGGTGTCGCCGACTTCCAACGACATCAGAGACTCCATTGGGAACTGGGTTTCGCCGGTTTCGATGCTGATATTCACGGGCACCTGGCGCAGTTGCGTCAACAGGGCGCCATCGTGGGTAATTTTCTTTTGACTGTTCCAGTCCTGATCAAAGATGTGAATGATGGGTTCCAGCACCAGGGTGGGAAATGCCAGATTCAGTTTTGTGGTTTGACCTTTCATCCGCAGTTTGAATTTGAAATGGATCACCATTTCATTCGGCCCGACCACCTGCACCATGTGAGGCCGGGTCTCCATGGAAACCGTTTCAAATTCGATGCTGAAATCGGACGCCAGCTCTCCTTGAGGTTCTCCACCAGTATCTTGAGAATGGCCTTGATGACCCGCTGTTCGATTTCAGTCATCGGCCGGTTGTTGGCAATGCCTTCGCCAGAGCCTCCAAGCATTCTGTCGATCATCGGAAAGGCCGTGTCCGGGCGCAGTTCCAGTGCAGCCAGTCCATCCAGCGGCCTCAGCGACAGTGCGGCATAACAGGTGGGATCGGCGGCGTTGGAAAGAAACTCCGCAGCAGGTTACCTGCTCGATGTTTTCGAGCGAAATTTCCACGACGGTCCGCAGATAGGCGGAAATCGAAGACGAGGCATTGCGCGCAAAACGGTCATGAACGAAATGCAGCGAGCGTATCTGGTTTGTTGAAATACGGTCCGGGCGTCTGAAGTTATAGGACTGAACCTTCTTTTCCGTCATCGATCCGTTATTTCAATCGCGCTTTCAACCTGGGGCCCCAGCCGGTTCAATTTTGTCCGCAGCCTCAGGGTTGCCTTTGTGTGGATCTGGGATACGCTGGATTCATTGACTCCGAGCAGAGTTCCAATTTCCTTCATCGTGAATTCTTCGTAGTAGTACAACGACAGAACCAGCCGTTCGCGTTCCGGCAGATGTCGATGGCCTCGCCGAGAATCGTTGTCATTTCATTGGTTTCATATTTTGCATAGGATCGTTTGTGCCGTCGTTGGGGTAGTAGTTGATCTTACCCTCACCCTTTTCGTCCAATTCGCCGGCCGTTTCAAATGAACCCACCGTCAGACCATGGAGCTGATCGACGAGGGCATGAAAGTCTTCGAGGTTTCCGCCAAGCGCGGCTGAAGCTTCTTCTCTGTTGCGGGCCTGCCGAGCTTCTGACCCAGTTCGGCGTAGACCCTTTCCAGATCTTTGCTTTTCTTGCGAAGCGATCCGGAGCCCAATCCAGGTCGCGCAGACTATCGAGTATCGTTCCCCGGATGCGAACCTCGGCATAGGTCTTGAATTTGACACCACGTTCCGGCTCGAACTTGTCGACCGCATCGAGCAGCCCCAGAACACCGGCTTGATCAGATCATGCATTTCGATCGTCGCCGGAAGCCGCATCATCACCTTGTGAGCAATGTGTTTGATCAGGGGGAGCGTGCTGACGATCAGCTCTTCTCGTTGTTCCGCCGTCATGACAAGGAGCTTCCGTTGCTTTATTCAACTGGCAGACCGACTTGACCATTTCAGCTCGCGGATCGAATCAGGAGGTCTTCGGGAACCCTCTGACCATTCGTGAGGAATGTTATTTTTACTTCGTTGCGCAGCAGGTCGCCGACGACCGCGCTGCGCGATTCGGTTTCGTCGATTTTCGTGAAATGACCCTCTGGGTGAGAACCGCTGGAACCTCGCAGAATATGGCTGACATCGTCCGATCGGGTCGTCGCGCAATCACCAGATTCACGCGGGCTTCAGGGAGCTTCAACACCCTTCCAGCCGGGAAAGACGCGCGAGGTCCGACGGACTTGCTCCGGGAGTGTCGACCAGAATGAGGTCGCGATCATCGAGGTTCTGAATCAGGTCCGTCAGGGTTGGAGATGCCCGAGCACGTATAGGCCGGCACATTCAACAGCATTGCCGAATCGCGAAACTGGTCCTGACTTCCGATCGCGCAGCATATCCGTGGTGACCAGAGCCACCTTCTTATTGAATCTTGCGACGGCCTGGCCAGCAATTGTCGCAATGCGTCGTTTTTCCTACTTCATTCTCCCTCGATACGCTGACGATTCGGCCTTTGCCTGCAATTCCGCAGGAGGTTCAACCACGATCCGGTCGGCAAGCATCCGACGGACGACGGTCGCGCACCTCCCTCGGAGACAGATTGCCTTCGGATGCCGAACAATCAGACGATCGGCAATTTCGGATTCGATTCCCTGGCTGACCAGTTCACCGAACAGCCCGCCCCTTGGACCGCCTTGGATGGAACCGTTCGGCCAGCTTCGCACGGATCGTTTCAATACATCCATGTCCTCCAGCAGCATGTCGATTCGGCGGTCCGGCTGGGTCCCCCGCCGGGCAATTTCCTGCTCCAGCGTCGGAGGCTGCACTGGTCCACTCACTTCGCTCAGCACCCACAGCAGACGCCGGCGCAGCCACAGGTCCAACCTCAGAAACAGCCGCCCGCGCAGAATCCCACCGCGCCTTCACTCAGCGATCTCGGCCTCTCCAACGCGCCTGACCCAGCTCTGCAGGCGCGTCTCGACCGCCACACGCAGATGCTGAAGATGCACCAGCGACTCGGCCTCATCACGCTCATCCCCATGGCCGCCGCGGTTATCAGCTCGGGCGGAGCCACGGCACACCACACCAGCACCGGGACCACGGGCGGCGACACCACCGGCCGCGATGTCCACGCCGCGCTCGGCGGCCTCACGGTCGCGATGTACGGAGCCACCGCCTACTACGCGATCGCCGCGCCGAGGATTCCCGAGTCGCATGTGAAGGGCGGCATCAAGGTTCACAAATATCTCATATGGATTCACGGGCCCGGCATGGTACTCACGCCCATCCTCGGGGTCATGGCCTACAACCAGCTCAACAACGGCGAGAAGGTACACGGCATCGCTTCCGCGCACGCCGCGGTCGCCTGGACAACGGTCGCCTCCTACACCGCCGCGATCATCGCCGTCTCCTGGCCCATCAAGCTATAGCCCGCATACTCACTCATGAAGATCATCCGATTCGCTGCCCTCCTTCTGCTCTCGCCGCTCGCACTCGCACAATCACCTGAGACCTGGCTGCTCACGCAATCCACACTCAGCTATCACATGTCGCATCCGGTGCATCAGGTTGACGGCACGAGTCACGCTGCGCGCGGCAAAGGCGTCTGCAATGACGGCACCTGCGAGTTCCTCGTCGCGGCTCCCCTCAAGTCCTTCGACTCCGGCGACACGAACCGCGACGAACATATGATTCAGGTCACGCGCGGCGCCGAGTTCCCCATTGTCTCCGTGCGCTTCCGCCTGCCCGAATCCGCCATCAACTCGCCCACGCTCGACTGTGATCTCGAGATCCAGTTCGCCGGCAACACGGCGCATTACACACACGTCATGTTTCAGCAGACCATCCAGGGCAACATGCACCACATCACCGGCACGGTTCCCGCCACCCTCACCGACTTCAAGATCCCGCCGCCCAGTTTTCTCACCGTGCCCATCAAGAACGAGATTCCTGTAAAGGTGGACACTACCTGGCAGCGCCAGTAGCTACTTCGTACTCCCGCCGCATCGGAGCATTGCCATCGCGCCCAATCTCTGGGCTCTCCTTCCCCCCCTTCCTTCTCTCCCTCTTCTTCTCCCCTCGCTGCCCCCTTACACTCTTTCTTCTCCTTCGCCTTGACCGTTTGCATCGTCGCGACGTGGCTCACCACTGGTGACGTCTGGCTCTCTCCTTCGAACTGGCCGCTGCTGTTCGGAATAATCCTCTTCGCGGGAATGCTGCTCTGGGGAGCCTTGCGCAGCCTCCTTCCCTCCGGCCAGTCGCTGACCTGCGACCGCAGCGCGTTCACCATCGGACGAATCCCGCGCAGCTCACTTCGCGGCCTCTGGAGGCACGAGAGCTTCCTATCAGCGCGGTCAAAGACCTTCAATTCGCTTCAGTCGCGTTCAGCGGACGAACACCCGTGTTGGGCCTTCACTTCAAGGTCGAGGGCAAAACAAAGAACCCTAGCCGGTCTCGAGAGCCCCGAAGCCGCGAAGATCCTCGACGCGCTCGCCGCCTCGGCGTCAATTCCGTGCGCGACCCCCATGCCCATGATGGTCGACATGACGCTCTCCCCCCCCCCCTCTGCTCTACAGTGTCTTCGCCAGAGGCTTCTTCACTGGGGCCTCAGCAACCTGCTCAACGCCATCGCAATAGACACGAACGGATCGGTCACCGAGGATTACCTTGTCATTCACTTTGGTGCTACAGAACGGATCATTGACATTTTCGGTGTCGAGGACCTGGCGCCAGGGTCTGCCGTTTGGCGGATCCGGCAGCACATATTCCACGCCGACTTCACTCGCATTCACAAGGATCAGAAAGCTGTCGTCGTAGACAGGCTCACCGTCTTCGTCCATCACGTCAAGCGTGTGGCCATTTAGCATGACGCCGATGGATTTGCTCCACGGCTCATTCCAAACCTGATCTGAGAGCTCGTTCCCATCCGTGCCGTACCACGCCACATCACGCACGACAGAGCCGCGAATCTTGCGGTCCTGGAAGAAGCGGCGGCGGTGCAGATTGGGATGCTCCTTGCGCAGCGCAATCAATTTCGTAGTGAACTCAAGCAACCGTTTCTGCTCGTCGTCGAGCTCCCACTTGAACCAGGTTAGTTGGTTGTCCTGGCAGTAGCCGTTGTTGTTGCCCTCCTGCGTATGCGCGAACTCGTCGCCACCGAGAAGCATAGGCACACCCTGACTCATCAACAGGGTGGTGAGGAAGTTCCGCATCTGGCGCTCGCGCAATCCGTTGATGCCTGGATCATCCGTCGGGCCCTTCGACGCCCATATTCCAGCTGTCGTTATTGTCGGAACCATCCTTGTTGTCGTCACCGTTTGCCTCATTATGCTTCTGGTTGTAGCTGACCAGATCACTCAACGTGAATCCGTCATGCGCAGTGATGAAATTAATGGAAGCGGATGGCGTTCGACCTTCGCCCTGATACAGATCGCTCGAACCGGTAATGCGATAGGCGAAGTCGGAAAGCTGTCCGCTGTCTCCCTTCCAGAAACGGCGAACAGTATCGCGATATTTCCCGTTCCACTCAGCCCATAAGACGGGGAAGTTGCCCACCTGGTAGCCGCCTTCACCGACATCCCACGGCTCGGCAATCAGCTTCACGTCGGCGAGCGTCGGATCCTGGTGGATCGTATCGAAGAACGCGCTGAGCTTGTTCACGTCGTGCAGCTCGCGCGCGAGTGTCGACGCGAGATCGAAACGGAAGCCGTCGACGTGCATCTCGGTCACCCAGTAGCGGAGACTGTCCATCACCATCTTCAGTACCTGCGGGTGATACATGTTCAGCGTGTTTCCGGTGCCGGTGTAGTCCATGTAGAACTCGGGGTTATCGGCAACGGTGCGATAGTAAGTCGTGTTGTCGACGCCCTTCCACGAGAGCATTGGGCCGAACTGATTCCCCTCGCAGGTGTGGTTGTAGACGACGTCGAGGATGACTTCGATGCCCTCACGATGCAACCTCTTGACCATGCCCTTGAACTCGGCGACAGGCTGACTCTCGGTGCCGCTGGAGCTGTAGCGCGTCATGGGCGCGAAGTATCCGAGCGTGTTGTAGCCCCAGTAATTGCGCAGTCCACGATCGACAAGCTGACCCTCATCGATGAAGTAATGCACGGGCATCAGTTCGACCGCAGTGACTCCGAGCTTCTTCAGGTAGGCGATGCTCGCCTCGTGCGCGAGCCCGGCATAGGTGCCGCGCAGATTCTCGGGAATGTTGGGTTCAGCATCGAGAAGCCGCGCACGTTCATCTCGTAGATGATGGAGTCCGCGATAGGAATCTCCGGCGGACAGTCGTCTCCCCAATCGAAGCGGCCGTCGATAACGATGCCCTTCGGAACGCCGTCGCAGCTGTCGAGATCACATTTTTTGCGTGGATCGCCCGACTTCACGTCGTAGGGAAAGATGGGCTCCTTCCAATTGACTTCGCCGGTCAGCGCCTTTGCATAGGGATCGACGAGCAGCTTGGCGGCATTGAAGCGGAGTCCTCTTCTCCGGCTCCCACGGACCCTCGACGCGAAATCCGTAACGCTGCCCCGGCTTGATATTGCGGATCAGTCCGTGCCACACGTAGGCCGTCCGCTCGCGCAGGTGCACGCAGTCGGTCTGTTTGCCCTTCTCGTCGAAGAAGCAGACGTGGACTGCAGTCGCGTTCTCGGAATAGAGCGCAAAGTTCGTTCCCTGGCTCGTTGGTGTTGCACCGAGAGGATATGGCTTCCCGGGCAAAAGTGTGCGCGGCATAGGCGTGCGACTCCCTAATCAGCTCAGCAATGTCCCAAAGAGGATTAACCGTGTTGCATCACGATAGATGCTGTTGACGATGTCAGAAGCTGTCCGGACCTGTCTATTCGACCCCGAGAGTCACGCTGACTGTATGCACCACGACATTGCCTGCGAGGTTCGTACCGGTCGCCCTCACCTGAATGGCGAAACTTTGGACCGGCAGCACGGATTCGGGTGCCGTACGCGCTCCGCAGCCTGCGAGACCGAACAGGCTTGCGACTGCCAGCACTGCGAGCAGCCGTGAAAGTACGCGCCTGCGCCGCAGCACGAGGAGGAAGATCGCACTAGTTGCTGCGGTTGCGAGCTCGGGCTTCGCACTGGTGTTGAGCGCTGTCGTAGCACGTGTGGCGACCGTCATCGTGACGGCAGCCGACGATGCGCCAGGCACGACCGCCGGCGGCGAGAAGCTGACGGTTGCTCCCGCCGGCAAACCATTCGCACTGAGCGTGACCGCGCCGGTGAATGGTGCTGCCTGCGATCCGATCGTCAGACCGAAGCTCGCCGATGAACCGGCGATTACGGTCTGCTGTGAGCTTCCGCTAACGCCGACGGTAAAGTCCGGCATCGCGTTCACCGCCTGGATGACGTTCGCCGATGTGCTCGCATGGAAGTTTGTGTCGCCTGAATACGCGACGGAGAGTGTATGGTTGCCGCTGGATGGATTGAGCTCGATCGCAGAGGCTGAGCCGTTCACTAGCGCAGCGGTTGCGATGACGTTTCCGGCATCGAGGAATTGCACGGTGCCAGTCGGTACGCCCGAGGTCGTGGAAGCCACACGAGCGGTCAACTGCAACGGCAGCGTCGCATACGTAATTGATGGCGCAGCGAGCGCTGGCTGTGGTCGCAGCGGGGACGATGGTGAGCGTGGCAGGATTCGTGGGAGATGAGAGAGTGTAGTTTGCGCTGGCTGGTCCGGTGAGCGCTGCGGTGATTGGATAGCTGCCTACGGGCGCCATCGGCGGCGCGCTCGCCGTGAATGCAACAGCAACGCTGTTTTGATCCTGCGGCAGAACGCCGGCGAGAGTTCCAGTGAGTGCGGGCAGCGGCGCGCCATAGCTGATTGTCGTGCCCGCTGCGGTTGCCGTGACGGGTGCGGGCGAGACGAGAATTGTTGCCGTCGCGCTTGAAGATGGATGCAGCCCGTCGCCCGCGTAGGTCGCCGTGAGTGTGTGTGTGCCTGCGCTCAGGATTGGCATCGCGATGGTTGCGTTGCCCTGACTCAGCGAGGCGCTTGCCAACGGCGTTCCTCCCTCGGTGATCTGGATAGGGCCTTGCGGTATAGCAGGGCCGCCGACGACGGAGACGGTGCTCTGCGAGGTGCCGTAGACCGCGTTGGGAGCGGTCGCTGTCAGCGTAGTAATACGCGTGCTCAATCCGCCGGGTGCATAGAGCCTTCCGTCGGCGAAGAGGATTTGCACTGTGTGGTTGGCCGCGTCGGCAATAATGGGCCAGCCGAAGTTCGACACTGCAGCGCCCGCGGGTTGATTCTGCGCGGATGAGATCGCAACTTCCCCGTCGGCCGCAGATCCTTGGCGGCCGCTTCCCGCGATCGTCGTAATCGTGCCGTCGGCTGCAATTCTGCGCAGACGGTGATTGTTCTCGTCCGCGATGAACAGATTCTTGGCAGCGTCGATGGCGAGACCGACGGGGCGACTAAGTTGCGCAGCTGACGCGGGTCCACCATCGCCGAATACCCCGGAGACTCCGGTTCCCGCCAAGGTCGAGATCGTTCCGTTCGCGCCGACGACGCGCACGCGCTGGTTGTTGGTATCCGCGATGAAGATGCGGCCGTCTGCGCTGGCAGCAATGCCGGAGGGTTCATTCAGTTCTGCGGAGGTTGCGGCTCCGCCATCACCCGCAAAACCCTGCACACCATTGCCGGCGATGGTTGCGATCTGTCCCGCGCTGATGCGTCGCACGCGCTCGTTGCCCTGATCGCAGACGAGAAGCGCTCCCGTTGTGTCGAGCGCGAGAGCGACTGGATGATTGAGCGCCGCGGCTGTCGCGAGGCCGCCGTCGCCTGTAAATCCGCGTGCGCCGTTTCCTGCGAAGGTATTGATGTTTCCGCCCTGCACCGCACGGATGCGCTGATTGCCGGTGTCGGCGATGTAGAGGATTCCGTCGGGTGCCACTGCGACGGACATCGGGGTGTTCAACTCTGCGGCTGCGGCCGGCCCGCCGTCACCCGAGAAGCCCTGCGTCCCCGTACCGGCGACCACCGTGATGGCGCCACCGACCGTTATCTCGAAGACCTGATTGCGTGCGATGTCCGCGATGAAGAGATCGCCGGCCGCGTCGTAAGCTACGCCGGTTGGTCGCATGAGTGGCGAGGTAGCGCTCTGCGCTTGCGCAGCGTGTGCCACGAAGGCGGCCAGCGCCAACACCCACCTCAATCTCTTGAGCCCGACGAGCAGGAATCCTCCTCAGCGCGTTTCGCGGATTCTCGCGTCCATGATACCTGTGCACGACACGGCTCTGCGCCGCGAAAGTGGGATGGCCTACTCCTGTACGACCGCCTTCACGAGGTTGCGGGGGCGATCAACGTCGACGCCATTCTCGAGCGCCATGTAATAGGCGAACATCTGCAGCGGAACCACCTCCGTGATGGGCAGCAGATACTCGTTCGCGGGGTCCACCTCAATGAGGTCGGAGGAGACCTCGCGGAGTTTCGCATCGCCGGTGTTGCCGAGCACAATCGTCCGCGCCCCCTGTGCTTTCAGGTCGGTGAGCAGAGCGACTGTCTTCTCGTAGCGAAGCACCGACTCGGCGTCCTGCCAGTCGACGGTGCCGAGCGCGACGATCGGCACCTCGTCCGAGACCAGAGCGTTGGGGCCGTGCTTCAGCTCACCCGCGGGGTAGCCCTCGGCGTGCATGTAGGACGACTCCTTCAGCTTGAGCGCACCCTCGCGAGCGATCGCGTAATGAATGCCGCGGCCCAGGTAGAGCAGCGTCTTCGCGGAGCTGTAGCGAGCCGCAAGCCGCTCGGTGAGTTCACGCCATCCATCGAGTTGCCGTTCGATCATCGGCGGAATCTCCCAGAGCTCCGCAAGCTGACGCTCCATCTCCTTTGCGTCGATGGTGCCGCGCGCGTCGGCAGCCTCCAGGCTAAGCAGACGCAACACGAGCAATTGCGCCGTGAAGCTCTTCGTCGCAGGAATTGCGCGCTCCACGCCGGCGAAGGTCGGCAGATAAAGGTCGGCTTCGCTCGCCATCGACGAGTTTTCTACGTTCGTCACGGCAAGTGTTGGATGCTTGCGCTGCTTGGCCTCACGTAGAGCCGCGAGCGTGTCGGCGGTCTCCCCGGACTGCGAGATGACCAGCACGGCAGGGTCACGCTTCGTGTTGGTCGAGCGCGTGATGTATTCGCTCGCGTACTCGACATCGACCGAGAGGCCGGCGGCGTCCTCGAGCATGATCTCTGCAGCAAGCCCGGCGTGGCGACTGGACCCGCTCGCTGCGATGACCAGATCCTTGTGCTTGCGGAAGCACTCCGCGGCGTCGGTGAGGGCCTTCATCTGGATGCGGCCGCCGGTCGGGGTCCCCGGCGAGCGTTCTTTGTTCGCTGGGGTGAAGGCGACGTACTGCTCGATGGTGCGGGCCAGCGCGTCAGGTTGCTCATAGATCTCGCGAAGCATCGCGTGCTGGTATTGGCGGTCGCTCATCGTTTTCATCATCTCCAAAGTGTTCATTGTAGCGAGAGCGGCACATCGAAGGCGTTAGTCTGTTGAGGATGCGACTCGTTCCAAAGTTTCTTCTCTCCGCGATGGCGCCCGAGCACTTCCCTGACGCGGCACGCACCGCCGACGCGCCGGAGATTGCCTTCCTCGGCCGATCCAACGTCGGCAAGTCGTCGCTGATTAATGCGCTGCTGGGGTCAAAGGAGGCGAAGGTCTCGTCCACCCCCGGCCGCACGCGCGCAATCAATTTCTTCGCGCTGCACGAGGGGACGGCGCAAAAGTTCAATCAACGCCCTGCGCTCATCTTCGCGGACCTGCCAGGCTATGGCTACGCGAAGATCTCGAAGTCGATCTCGGCGGAGTGGCCGAAGTTCATCGAACCTTACCTCGCGGAGCGAGAGACGTTGGCACTCTGCGTCTGCCTCGTCGACTCCAACATTCCGCCGCAGGCCAGCGACACGCAGCTTATCGAAGCCCTGCAACAGATGCAGCGCCCGCACCTCATCGTCGCGACGAAGGCCGACAAGCTGAGCGGCAATACGCTGGCGAAGTCGCTCGCGGCGCTGAAGCGCGCCCACGGCGAAGAGCGCATCCTTCCCGTCTCGTCGAAATCTGTAAACGGCGTGAAGGCACTCTGGGCAGAGATTCTGAGCGTGCTGCCGAGCTAACTGGAAAAGAAGAGCCCTGCAACATCGCCGCACGTACACTCGAAGCATGGTTGAAGTTCCCCTCACCGAGGCCCAGTTCGCGGCGGCTGCCAAACGCCTGCGCGATTATGGCGTCGATCTCGCCGGCACCTCCGGGACGCTCAGTCGCGAAGGCGTCACCGCCCGCTACGACTACGCCAACGGCAAGCTCACCATCGAGATCCTCGAGAAGCCTTTCTTCCTCCCGCTCAGCGTCATCGAATCCCAGATGCGCAGCTATATCCGGAAAGGTCTGGCGGAGTTGGACAGTTGAACTCAATCGCCCGCCTGAACCATCCCCGGACGATATACTGAAAATTCGCGCAGAATTCTTCGAGGCGCAGCGTCCGCATGACCCTTCTGTGGCTCCGAATCGCGGTTCTTCTCTACGGCATCGCCGCGCTCGCGGTGCTGCCCGCCGCGCTGTATAACCGCCCGCGCTGGCGTCACATAGCGATGCCCGCGGCCCTCTGCGCCGTCTTCTTTCACTTCGTCGCGCTGGCTGAGATGCTCAATGCCGCGCACCACGCCCTGCCAGTCGATACGCACGAGACGCTCTCGATGCTCGGCCTGCTTCTCGGTGCCGCCTTTCTCGTTCTCGCGACCGCCTATCGGACGGTCTCCTTCGGTATCTTTCTGCTGCCCGTCGCGGCGCTGCTCACCCTCGTGCCTGCCTTCCGCCCCGGCGCCGAAGTGCTCGCTTATCCGCTGCTCCACACCGGCTGGCTCTTCCTGCATGTTGCGCTGCTGCTGGCCGCCTACGCCGCTCTGCTCATCTCGCTCATCGCCAGCGTTCTGTACCTGATACAAGAGCGCCGGCTGAAGCAGAAGCGCACCTCGCAGGCGCGCAGCTGGCTCCCGCCGCTCGAAACCACCGACCAGATCGCGCTCAAGTCGCTGCTCTTCGGTCTGCCCTGCATGACCGCCGGCCTGCTCATCGGCTCCGTCGTCGCGCTCGAAACCATCGGCCCTGCCTTCTTCGCCGACCCCAAGGTCCTGCTTTCGCTCGCCATGTGGGTCGTCTACGTCGCGATGATTTATATCCGCCGCCACTCCGGCCTGCGCGGACGCCGCGCGGTCTACCTCTCCGGCTTCGTCTTCCTCATCGTCCTCGCCGTCTGGGCTGCAAATCAGCTCTCCGTCGTGCACAGGTTCAAGGCCCCATGAGCGAGCAGACACAACTCGGCACCCTGCTCCTCGTCGGCGTGAACCACACTACGGCTCCGCTCGACGTGCGCGAGCGCCTTGCCATCCCCGTCGCGCGCCTCGCCGACGCCACGCGCTCGCTCGCGGGCCAGCCCGGCATCCGCGAAGCCCTCATCCTCTCCACCTGCAACCGCGTCGAACTCCTCACCGTGAGCGAAAGCTCCAACGGCGCCGAGGACAGTACCGCACCGGCGATCGCGCTCAACTTTCTCCACCAGTACCTCAACATCCCCACCGCCGCTGTCACGCCGCACCTCTACACGCTGCGCGAGCGCGAGGCCATCCGCCATCTCTTCCGCGTCGCGAGTTCACTCGACTCCATGGTCGTCGGCGAACCGCAGATTCTCGGCCAGGTAAAAGAGTCCTGGAACATCGCGCGCGAGGTCGGCGCCATCAGTTCAACGGAAGCCTTCAGCTCCATGCTGGATCCGCTTGCTGCAGCGCGCGTTCTCCGTCGCCAAGCGCGTGCGCACGGAGACGCAGATCGGCAGCTCGTCGGTCTCCATCGCCTCCGTTGCCGCTGAGCTCGCGCGCAAAATCTTCGGCTCGCTCGCGAACAAGACCATCCTGCTCGTCGGCGCAGGGAAGATGAGCGACCTCGCCGCGAAACACCTCATCCAGCAGGGCGCAAACACGCTGCTCGTCTCCAACCGCACCGAGGCCCGCGCGGAAAAGATCGCCGACACGCTGCGCACGCCCGACATCACCACCGGCGTCATCCCCTTCGCGCAGCTTCACGAGCAAACCCATCGCGCCGACATCATCATTACCTCGACCGGCGCAGGGCAGATTTTCTCACCGGACAACGGCCGCGCTCTCGTTCATCGCCGCAGGAACCGCCCGGTCTTCTTCATCGATATCGCCGTCCCGCGCGACGTGAACCCAGCCGTCAACAACCTCGAAGGCTGCTTCGTCTACGACATCGACGATCTCCAGCAGGTCGCGCAGGAGAACCAGATCCAGCGCGGACGCGAAGCCGAAACCGCCGAGTCCATCGTGCAGCTCGAAGCCGATCGCTACGGCGAGCGCCTCGCCCAGGCTCCCACGACTGAGGCCATCAAGCAGCTTCAATCCAGCGCCGAAGCCCTGCGCGAAGCCGAACTCGCGCGCACCGCCCAGCGCCTCGCGAATCTCAACGTGCCGCTCACGCCTGAGCAGCAGTCGGCCATCGAGCACCTCACGCGCTCACTCATGAATAAGCTGTTGCATCCGCAGATCATGTCCCTCCGCGGCACTGACCCAAAGCGCCGCGACGACGATTAATTCGGCAGTGCCTTCGGCTTCCGCGTGAGCAGTACCACCAGCGCAATCAGCCCCGCCAGCGTCACCATCCCCGCAATCCCCAGCACTCGAATCACCGACACCGTGTACTTTCCTGCGCTCGGACTGTAGTTGCAGCAGTACAGAATCAGCAGGTCCACCGGGTTGCTGATCTTCTTCTCGCTGGCCTCCAGGAGCGCCATCCGCAGATCGCGCGGCTGATACTCAATCCCCGCCAGGTACTTCGACATCTTCCCATCCGGCGTTGCGAACATGATCACGCTCGAGTGCGCAAACTGGTCCATCTTGCCGTCCGGCCCCGGCACGCGCACAAAGTGAAATCCCGTCGCTCCGCTGATCGCGTCGATTGACGCCTCGTTCGCCGTCAGAAAATGTACCGAGCCGGCAGCATCAGGCCGCCCCATCTCGGCGACAAACTTCCGCTTTTCCGCCACCGCATCCTGCGTTGTATCCATCGGGTCAATCGAAAACGTGAGGACCTCATAGTCCTTGCCCGGCGTCAGCGTGGTCGACTTCAAGCCCGTTGCCAGCCCGTGCAGCACCTGCGGGCACAGCATCGAGCACTTGTAGTACACCAGCGCCATCACCACCGGCTTGCCGTCGAACCAGCTCGCCAGCGGACCCGTCCTGCCTGTCTCATCCGTGAATTGCGCCTGCATCGGCAGCGGCTGCCCCAGCCTCTGCTCCAGCCCTGCATGCGCCAAGTAATCCGGCCGCTGCTGCGCCGTCATTCCCAGCGGTTTGTCCGCCGAGTAACCCTGGGCCCCAGCCGCGCCCGCTACACAGCCCAGCGCGGCAAGCAATACAAATCGTCTCACTCCTCTATGCTACGCTGCGTCCGCGGCCGCGTTGATCTCCTTGCTCCCCAGCACCTTCTGCGGCCATCCAACGCGGGCCACCTTCAACATCGCGCGGCCCACTGCCTCGGTTGTCGTCACGAAGCTCGGCGCAACCCGCATCAGCAGCGGCTCCGCCCACCCCACCGCCATGTACGCGGCGTTGTACCAACCCACCTTCGACTTCACGCCATGCAGCGGCTGAATGTACCCCGGTCGAAAGCAATACACTCCGCGAAACGGCATCGTCATCAGCGCATTTTCGGTCGCACCCTTCACCCGGGCCCACATCTGCTTGCTCTGCGCGTTCGTTCCCGCGCCCGAAACATACACAAACACTGCCTGCGGCGACTGCTTCACCAGCGCTCCCGCGAGCTTCATCGTCAGGTCATACGTCACATGCCTGTACTCGGCCTCCTTCTTTCCCAGCGACGACACGCCCAGGCAGAAGAAGCACGCATCGAACCCGCTCAGATCCACATCGCTCCAGTCGAAGAAGTTCTCTTGCCGCAGCTCAGTCAACTCTGCCTGAATCCGCTCTAGCGGCGATCGCACAATCGCCACGACCTCGGTCACATCGTGCGCCGCCACGCACTCCCGCAGCACACCCTGTCCCACCATCCCCGTCGCGCCGAACAGCAGAACTCTCATTGCTCACCCAGTTTGCTGAGATTCTTCAACGCGGTATCGAGCTGTCCCGCCGGCAGGAATGGCCGGTTAACGTTGAACCTCTGCCTCGGCCGAAACACCGCCTGCCACTCCCCCGCGCGCTCGATGACATACTCCCCGCCAATCGCGCCCAGCAGCCCCGCGGTCGACTCACCCTTCCGCGCAATCACTGTCCTCGACCACCGCGCGCTCCCAATCTCCGAGCTGCAGTCGAAGAACGCAACCTCCGCTCCCCCAATCTCACCCACATACACATTCACGATCCGCAGCCACCGCTGCAGGTCCGTCCCGTTCAGCGTCATCTCCGCCGGAAGCATGTCACGCTCCAGCGGCATCATTCCCCAGCGTTCGGCCAGCGCCGCCAACTCGCGCGCCCGGGCATTCAGCTTCACCAGAGACTGAACCCACACCAGCAGCAGGAACGCCGCCGACCCCGCCAGTAGCCACACCGAAAGTGTTCGCCCGGGCATGCGCTCCAGTATCGCTCAGCACGCCTTGTCGCAGATTCGCCGTGTGAACCTGCACGGGTTCCAGCGCGTATCCTTAGCATGATGAGTAACCCCACCCTACGCATCGGCACCCGCGGCTCTGAGCTCGCGCTCTGGCAGGCCAACCACGTCGCCGAGTCGCTCCGCGCCCGCGGCCACCAGGTCTCCGTCGAGATCATCCGCACCACCGGCGACCGCATGCAGGACCCGGCCTTCAAGGCACCTGCAACCTTCGACGACGGTTCGCCCCTCGACGCCAAGGGCATCTTCATCAAGGAGATCGAGGACGCGCTCGCCGCCGCTCGCATCGACGTTGCCGTTCATTCCCTGAAGGATCTTCCGACGCAATTAGCCCCGCGCTTCACCCTGGCCGCGATCCCCGTGCGCGCTGACGCACGCGACGCCTTCGTCTGCGAGAGCTTCTGGGGACTCCATATGCTGCCCATGGGCGCGCGCATCGGCACGACCTCACCACGCCGCAAGGCCATGCTTCTCGCTCTGCGCCCCGACCTTCGCTTCGTTGAGTTGCGCGGCAACGTCGACACCCGTCTCCGCAAATGGCAGGAGGGCCAGGCCGACGCCCTCGTCCTCGCGGCTGCAGGTCTCGACCGCCTCAACCGCGCCGCACACGTCCACCAGCGCTTCGCCATCGACGAGCTCTGTCCCGCGCCCGGCCAGGGCGCACTCGCCCTCGAGACACGATGTCCCCACACCGCGGAGGACGCGGCCATCCAAGCCGCCGTCGCCGCACTCAACTGCCCTGACGTCGCCTTCGCCACCACCGCCGAACGCGCTGTTCTCAACTCCCTCGGCGGCGGCTGCAACCTTCCGCTCGGCGCCTTCTGTCATCTCCTCGACGACGCGTGGCACCTGCACGCAATGGTTGTCAGTCCCGATGGCGATCAGATCGCGCACGTCGTTGAGCGCGCCCCGCTCGACGTTGCGCCGGAAGAACTCGGTCAGCGCGCCGCCGAATCCCTGAAAGTCCGCGGCGCTCTCGAGCTTCTAGCGCCACTCACCGCAGACTCCGTGTAATCTTTCCGCGCCGCGCGTGATGGTCTGCAGGCGCGTCGCCGCCTACCTCGGCCGCCCGACGTGTCTCGACGTCCCCGACGCCGGAACTCGCCGGCGCCGAGACGTAACCCGTAGCTCACCGCTGAAGAAAAAGGGCGGCCCCCAGGCCGCCCTCCGTTGTTGCTCCGCGCCGTCCGTGGCGCGTTTCAATATCTCATCCGGATCGTCGATCTCACCGCAACGCTCCCTCAGCAGCTCCGCGATGCGCGCGTAGAAACACACACGGTCCAAACCCGCGAAACGCTCTGCGGCGGCGTCGATCTTCTCGAGCAGCGCCTCGAGGTCAGCCCGATCGCCGCCCGCGCTCTTAAACTTTTCATCTCGAATCACTTGACCTGTCCCCACACGACCATTCCAGCAAAGCTATGTTCCGGAACTCGTCCAGGGAACTGGTGAAACTGACAGACGTTCCTTTGCCGGCCCACGGCCGACACGGATCCGTACCTGATTTGCAAAATCTCGAGGGGGATGTTTCAGGCGCTCACCGCGCCAGATTTACTGCACCTGCTCGAAAGTATCCGGCTTCAGGTCGCCACGTTCCAAGTCCTGCTGCACGCCGTCACGACGTTCGATCAGCATCTCGACGAGGAGAGCATAAAAGCGTGCGCGATCCGGGAGATCCAACGACATGGCGAAGTCGTCGATGATCGTCTCCAGCATCCATTCAGCTTCACTGCACGCGTAGAAGGGGTTCATAAATCGCGACCGTTATAACACACAGGAGAGGAAGCACAGATACAACTTAAATGACTTCCTAATTTGAACCTATAAGCTCGTCCCAGATGAACACTCCGTCATCGCCGCATAATTCAAGCTCAGAACACACCTATAGTCGTCTAATCAAAGCAGGATCCCCTGGGCCGCCACGCAATGACTTCCTTATCTCGCCTCGCCATACTCCCGCTGAGTCTCCTCACCGCCATCGGCTCGGCCCAGGTTCTCTCTGCGCCGGACACTCTCCCCGTCGGCGTTCCTCTGCGGGTCCGCATCACCCACACCGCGCACCTGCACATCGGCACTCCGGTCACGGGCGTCCTCACCGAACCGGTCTACCTTCACGATCATCTGGTGCTCCCGCAGAACACCACTGTCTTCGGCGTCGTCACCGGCTACGCCCGCATCGACCGTAAGCTCCGCACCCAGGCCCTTCTCAACGGCGACGTCACACCGCTCCACGACCCTGTCATCGACTTCAACCGCCTTCAACTCCCCGGCTCCTCGCAACAGATCTCTATCTCCAGCCGCGGCGTCATCCGCGACACCCAGCTCGTCCGCTTCACCGTCCGCAAAAATCGCCCCACCTACGTCCAGCAGGCCGAGGACATGGCGCGCGCGCAGATCAAATCCGTGCACGACACCTTCTTCACGCCTGGCCGCACCGACCGTGCGCTTCGTCTGCTCTACTCGCAGCTTCCGTATCACCCGCAGCGCATCTGGCTCGGAACCGGCTTCATCGCCAACCTCAGCGCTCCGCTCGATCTGCCCTCATCGCAGCCTGCACCCGTCCCGCTGGCCTCATCCGCCACGCTGGACTCCATCACCGTCTCCGCGCGCCTCGATACGCCGCTCAACTCTGCAACCTCCAAAGCCGGCGAAACCGTCACTGCCACGGTCACGCGCCCAGTCTTTGACAGCGATCACAACCTCGTTGTCCCGGAAGGCGCCACGCTCGAAGGCGTCGTCACGCGCTCTCGCCACTGCGCGCTGGCTCGGCCGCAACGGCGAGCTGCGCTTCGGTTTCCACGGCCTGGCCGATGAATCGGGCACCGAGCACGTCGACGGCAACGTCACCGGCGCCGCGGGCGCCAAGGCCGAAAATCTGACCGTCGACGAAGAGGGCAACGTCAAAGCCAATCCCGATAAGGGCAAAGTCCTCGCTCCGCTTCTCCTCGCCTACACGGCCGCGATCGGTCATGACGACGACGGCGGTGTTGGCCAGTCTGTTGTCGGCTCCAACGGCTTCGGTCTCGTCGCCCGCTTCATCGCCCTCACCAACAACAAGGACGTCGTCACCGGCTTCGGCATGTACGCGCTGGCCAAGTCCGTCTACTTCCGCTACATCGACCGCGGCCACCAGGTCACGTTCCCGCGCGACACCGAGGTCGAGGTCCAACTCGTCTCCCGCACCGAGCACGCTTCCGCGGAGACTCAGCAGAAGACCTCGCAGACCATCAAGAAGCCTGTGCAATAACCCCGGAGTCGGAGGGGCGGGCCCCGCTGTGGCGGTGCGGCCAAAGCGGGATGGAAATTCGAAAGATAAATACCAAACTCTGGCGTTCGTGGTGCGATGTTATGCGCTAGAATTCGCCTCCATACTGCGGAGACGCCCACGATGAGCCGTTTGGGTATTGTTGTCGTTGTGCTGTTTGGTCTTGCCGTTCTCGCGAGACTGATTTTTGTCCTCACGAAATCGAGGTGCATTCTTACTGGCAAATACTCGCCCTATGAAGCCCCTCCCGATTCGCGGAAGGAATTCGTGGCTGCGGGCCTCACGCGGACGCGCGGCATTTGCGACCGTTGCCCACAGGAGCACGAGCAGAATTTCGGGTGCGTGAACTTTCGGCGGGGACAGCCATCTGCCCTGAGAGCGCAGGTGGCCGCGGAGGTCGAGTCCTAAAGGCTACTGAAATGAGCACCCCGATGCAGACGACGCCCCTGAAGGTTCGACGGAGCCCCAATCGACTGTGCTCTCACGGGGAAGTTTCCTGTGCTCGTGGCGGCAAACACGAGCGTCCCTGCGTTGTCTGAGGTCGCACTCGCAGGATTGCCTGTGCCCGCGCGATACCCCATTGTTCGGCGGGCTCTTGACGCGCCCGTTAAACAAAGAAAGAAGAAAGAGAAACAGTCGCTGCCCGGCATCCGCTTTTTGACAGTTCCCTCTTGCTATGTTCCTGGCATAACCTAGTGTTTTCAATATTTTGCATAACAAGACTGAGCCCAATCAAACTTTCGTTCCAGTGCCTGAGATATCTTGGAACTACGATTTCCTCAAGCCGTGACGCGTTTGCAGAGGTAGCCAAGGAGGCTCGTGAAGCCGCAGCCCGCATCGGGGAAGCTCGCTCGTCTCGCCGGCCCCTTCACGCTCGCCCTCGGGTACGTCGCCGCTGTGATCCTTCCCGGTCTGGGCGCACTGCTCAGCCTGCACACCCGTCCCTTCCAGAGCACGCCGCTGGCCCTCAGCTTTGCCGCCATCGCCATCGTCACGCTGCTCAGCGGCCCCGGCCCGGGCATCGTAGCCTCCGTCAGTACCGGGCTTTGCTACACCTACGTGATGGCCCCGCACACTGTGCCGCCTCCCCGCGCAATCCTCCACACTGCCGTCATCGTGCTGCTCGGCATGGTCGTGACCTATTTCTGTGAGCGGCAAACAGTTATCAGCGGGCGGCTGGCCGAAGCGCTCGGCACCCTCCAGGGCAAGACCGACGCACTCATCGAGGCACAGCAGGCCAGCAGCTCCGTCGCCTGGACTTACGACCTCGAGCATCGCCGCATCCACTGGGCCGAGGGCGGTCCTCCCATCTTCGGCCGTCCCTTCGACGACCCCTCCATGTCCGATCTGCCGATGCATCTTGCAATGCAGGAGGACCGGCCCGCGCTCGAAGAGGCCTTTCAGCACGCCTTCGCAAACGGAACACCGGTCCAGATTCAGTTCCGGAGCCGTCTGCCGAGTGGTGAGGTTCGATGGTTTGAGAGCCGGGGAACACCCTCCTCGCGACAGAAAGGCCTCTGGCGTGGTGTGACGATCGACATCACGGAGCGCAAGAACGCCGAGGTCGCGCTGGTGCGTTCTGAGAAGCTCGCTGCCATCGGTCGTCTCTCGGCGACCATCGCGCACGAGATGAATAATCCTCTCGAGGCCGTAACGAACCTGCTCTTTCTCAGCTCGGCTGATCCGGCACTATCGCCCGAGACACGCAGCTATCTCTCATCCGCCGATCAGGAGCTTCGCCGTCTCGCCAGCATCGCGCGGCACACGCTGAGCTTCGCACGCCCGCGCTCCTCGGGAGGGCCCGCGCACACGTCTACGCTGCTGGAAGCCGTAGTCGAGATGTTTCAGCCGCGGTGTGCTTCACAAGGCGGTGAGATTCATCTGGAGCACAATCCCGACCTCACGATCGCTGCGCCGGCGGATGAGGTCCGCCAGATGCTCACAAACCTGGTATCGAACGCCTGCGACGCCATTGAGGGCCCTTCCGGCCGCATCGCCATCGATGTCTCTGCCGACGATGAGTTCGTGACCATCGAGGTACGCGACAACGGCGTCGGCATCTCGCACGAGAACCTCAACCACATCTTCGAGCCGTTCTTCACGACGAAGCCCGACGTGGGCACAGGCATCGGGCTATGGGTGACGCGCGAGCTCGTGGAAAAGTGTGGAGGCGAGATCGAGGTGCGCACCGAGGCGTTGCCGCCCGGATACCGCACCGCCTTCCGACTGCAGCTGCCGCTCGCGGACTAAGGCGAACCAGTCGCTTCGGCCGAGCCCACGAGCAGGAGGCGAACCTCGTCGTCGCTCGTCTGATCGAAGTGCCTGTACCACTGGCCCACAGCGGCGAAATCGTACGGCATCATCAGGCAGATGACTGCATCGGCGTGTCGCTTCAGGTCCTCGCAGGTGTCTTTTGCTGCGACGGGCACGGCGATGATGATCTTCTTCGGCCCTCGTTGCCGGAGAGCCTCGACTGCAGCGCGCATGGTGTAGCCGGTTGCAACGCCGTCGTCAACCAGCAGAACGCATTTGCCCTTCACATCGAGAGGCGCCCGGTCGCCGCGATAGGCCTGTTCGCGCCGTTCCAGTTCGCGTGTCTCGCGCTCAGCCGTCTCGGCGAGTTGCTCCGGTGTCACGTGGAGCGCGCGCACGACCTCCTCGTTGAGGACGCGGACGCCGCCGGAAGCGATGGCGCCCATCGCCAGCTCGGGCTGCTGCGGGGCGCCGAGTTTGCGGACCACGAAGACATCGAGAGAAGACCCGAGGGCCTTCGCGACCTGGTACGCGACTGGAACTCCGCCGCGCGGAAGCGCGAGGACAACGGTTTCATCACCAGCGCACTCCTGATCGATGAATTCGCGGAGGTTCGCTCCCAGCCGCTGCCCGGCGTCGATGCGATCGGCAAACAAGGCGGTTACCCTCAGGCTCCGGAGATCGCCAGATTTGCTTATACGCCCTTCAGTCAGGAGTGGGTGCTGGTTCAGGCGGACATCATCGCGTGTTCGCGGCGCACCAGCGCGGCGTACAGATTGAAGTAATCCTGCACCATGCGGTCGCGGGAGAAGCGCTGCTCGGCGGCTGCACGGCAGTCTTCCGGACGGATCTGATCGACGCGCTGGATTGCGTCAGCCATCTCCTCGACGCTGTCGACGAGATAACCCGTGACGCCGTCCTCGACGATCTCGGTGAGAGCGCCCGAGCGGTAGGCGATGACCGGCGTGCCGACGGAGAGAGCTTCCATCGCTGTGAGCGAGGTCGTCTCCGGCGCACGGGAGGATTGCAGCAGACACTTCGCGCGTGCGAGCAGTCGCTGGCGGCGTTCGGCGTCGATCGGCCCGAGAAAGCGATGCGATACGCCATCGCCATTCAGCAGCGGCTGGACCTTCTCGGCGAAGTACTCGCCGTCCTCGCGATAGGGAAAGACGTGGCCGCCGACGAGCACGGAGGTGCCTGCTCGTGTGCCGGCCTCCAGCGCCTCGTGCACGTTCTTCTCCGAACTGATCCGTCCCAGGGCGAGTGCAAAGTCCTCGCGCTTGCGGTCCAGCCGGACCTGCGGCAAGGCAACCCCGTTCTCGATCACGGGAACTTCAGCCAGCAGCTTCGGGGCGGAGCGCCGCTGCGCCTCGGAGACGCACTGGAACTGCACCCGTTCGGCGAAGGTCGTCCACGCCTCGGGTCGGTACCAGCTGATGGGCGCATGGAGCGTCACGAGCACGGGAATCTCCGGCGGGAGGACGTGCTGGTCGAAGTCGACGCCGTGCATATGGATCAGGTCGACGGGGTGCCGGGAGAGGGCGCGGTCGATGGCCGCCTGGAACCGCCAACGGTGCCAGCGGCGATCGGACTCGCTGATGAGAGCGCGTTCGGGCATGGGCGCAGCGAAGAGCTCGCCGGCGACCAGCGATCCGGCGCAGGCCACGACTAGGGAGCGCTGACCTTCGGCGACCAGGGCGGAGTCGAGCTCGGCCAGGATTCTCTCCGCGCTACCAACGCCGCAGGGCCCGACCGGGGCAAACGGAAACGCCACACTCAAAACTGTCAGGGCCACAACCCACACCTCTTGCCGCGCAATCTGCTTTCAACCTCGCGCAACAGCCCCGAATCGGTGGCACGTTCTTCCGCGAGTCTCTCTAATACAGATGCACGACCTGTGGGCAGAAGCTGCCACACGAAAGTAACCGTCCGTGTTGGCTTAGATACGTCCTGCCGGGATCGCGAAACGCGAAATTTCGGCCATCATCTAGGAGGTATGTGGTTTTATATGAGTAGATTAGATGCAATTTTGAAACGGATACTTCAGGACGTGACCTCGACGACTGAAGCCTCGTCAATCGTTGAAGCGGGGAGGGCGGTTTTCGCCAGATAAATGTTGATCAGCTGTTCGAGAGGCATCGGGCGGCCGAAGAAGTAGCCTTGCGCCTGATCGCAGCGGCGCCAGGCGAGGAAGCGCTGCTGCTCTTCGGTCTCGACGCCTTCGGCCACGACATCCATATGGAGTCCGTGGGCCATGGCAATGACGGTGCGGACGATGGAGGCAGCGTTGGCATCGTCGGGGCAGCGGGAGACGAAGCTGCGGTCGATCTTGAGGCGGTCGACCTTGTACTCGAGGATGTATTTGAAGCTCGAGAAGCCGGTGCCGAAGTCATCCAGCGCGAACTTGACGCCCATCGCGCGGAGTCGGCTGAGGGCGGCGATGGTCTCGGCCGAGCTGATCATCAGGGTGTACTCGGTGATCTCGAGTTCGAGGTCGGTCGGGGCCAGTCCCGAGTTGCGCAACGCCTGTTCAACGATCTCTCCAAGATTCTGCTGTAAGAACTGGCGAGGAGAGAGGTTAACGGCCATCGTGATTCGCCTGCCGAGCCGCCCCTGGAGGTGACGTGCCTCTTCGCAGGCCTTCTCCAGAACCCACTGGCCGAGCGGCAGAATGAAGCCGCTTTCCTCGGCTGCGGAGATGAACTCCTCGGGGCTGAGCAGGCCACGGTGCGGGTGACGCCAGCGGAGCAGCGCTTCGACGCCGACGAGTTCGCCGGTGCGGCAGGCGATCTGCGGCTGATAGAAGAGCGTCATCTGGTCGTTGATGAGCGAGCGCCGGAGATCGGATTCGAGCTCGAGTTCGTCGGCGCCTGATTCCCCGAGAGCGGCGGAAAAGAGCTGCAGGCAGTTGCGGCCGCTGCGCTTGGCGGCGTACATGGCCGCGTCCGCGTTGCGCAGGAGGGTGGCGGCATCGGTGCCCCACTCCGGGGAGAGGCAGAGGCCGAAGCTGGCGGTGATGCTGAGTTCTTTGCCGGCGAGTTGGAGTGCGCTCTGGAGCTTGCCGGAGAGCCGGCCGGCGGCGCGCATGGCATCGTCCTGGCTGCCGCAGTTCGGCATGACGACGACGAAGGTGTCGCCGCCGATGCGGGCGACGGTGTCGTTGGCGCGGGTGGAATTGCGGAGGCGCTCGGCGAAGACGGTCAGGAGTTCGTCGCCGGCGGCGTGGCCGAGAGAGTCGTTGACGCGCTTGAAGTTGTCGAGGCCGATGGAGAGGACCGCCACGGGCTGGTTGAGCCGGCCAGCGCGTTCGAGGGCCTGCTCGAGCCGCTGGCGAAGCTTCATGCGATTTGGAAGTCCAGTTAATGCATCATGTTGCGCGAGGAACGTGATGGAATCGGTGAGCTTCTTGCGTTCCGAGATGTCGTAGGCGGTGGCAAGGTATCCGGTGGTCTCGCCGTTGTCACCCTGAAGCGCTGTGAGCGAAACGTGTACCGGGACGCGGGCGCCGTCCGGACAGACATAGTGCCAGTCGGCTTCGGTGTGGGCTCGGTCGCCGAGGAGCAGGAGGAGCGATTCGAAGCTGATGGCAGCGACTCCGGTATCACGGCCGGTCTGGCCCATGACGCGGTCGCGGAGCTCTTCCGGGTCGTGCAGGTCGACGAGCGAAGCGTGGCCGACAACGGCGTGGCTGTCGAAGCCGGTGAGCCGCTCGGCGGCAGGGTTCATCGCGGTGATGGTGCCGCCCGTGTCGGTGGTGAGGATGGCGAAGGGAGCGTCGTGGATCAGCGATTGCGAGAACCGGTGCATCTGCTCGACCTGCCGCTGGCCCGAGCGCTCGGCGGAGAGGTCGTGCAGGGTGACGGCGACGCCGCTTTGCATCTTGACGGCCTGGATCTCAAACCAGAGGTCGTCGCCGGAGTCGCTGCGATAGCGGATCTCGCCCGAGTAGGGGAGGCCGGTGCGCTCAACCTGGCGGAGCCGTTCAACGAGACTGCTCTCCGGCAGAGTGGGCAGCGCCTGGCTGAGAGACATACCGATGAGGTCGCGGCGACGGTGAAGGAGCAGCTTCTCGGCATTGGCGTTGACGAAGCTGAAGCGGAAATCGTCGCTCTTGCTGAAGGGACCACGCTCGCTCTCCAGGATGAAGAACGCCTGGCGACCCGTTTCGGCGGCGGAGACAAAGCGCTCATGGGCCCGCTCTGCGGCCTCACCGAAGGCCTTCACCTGGTAGAGCATGGGCAGCAACAGGACGACGCCACCAGCGAGAACAAGCGAACTGAGCCCGACGATTGTGCTGGTCTCGCTTCCAGCCCCGACCATTCCGCGCCCCAGGAGATCCAGCAGGCGCTTTGCCGCGGCGACGGCGAGGACCATCATGAGACCAAGGGCGGCCGTGCGAAAGGCCGCGTGGCGGCGCATGAGCCACACCAGCCGGCTGAGCACAAAGCAGGCGCATGCGCATCCGAGGATCGTGAGGGTGTCGGCTACCGTCCGCAGCCAGTACAGGATTTGCGTTGAGGAGTCGCCCAGCCCTTTGGCGAGCAAATCGCTTTTCCACATGCCGACCTGGGCCAGCAACGCCAGCAGAAAACAGAGCAGCAGCGCGGTCTGCATCAGCGGGCCGCGGATGCGTCGACGGCGAACGGTCTTCCCCTTACCAGGTTCCATAGGGTCTTCGGTCTGGCCTAATACGGAACCTAACACCGTCAGTATCGTTTCCTCTCAAATTTTCCATAACTGAGATGACGCTAGGGTTGTACATCTGCGGGACGGGGCATGCCGCCTACTCACCGTAGGGCACCCAGATATTCTTCACCTGGGTGGCATGTTGCAGATACCAAAGGCCTTCGGAGTGTTTCGACTCGAACCAGTCGATGGCGCGGCCTTCGTTCGTCCAGACCTGTTTCAGATTACCAGTCGAGCCGAGCTTGACCATGGCCGCGGCTGCGTCGTCGCGGAAGCTCCAGATGGCGTCCACGTCGTCGTGCTCGGAGAGGGTCTTGCCGAGTTCCATCGGCCGGCCGGCGACGAGGTTGACGACGCCGCCGGGCAGGTCGCTGGTGTCGAAGACCTGGTAGAGCTCGCCGATCAGGGTGGCGCAGCGCTCGCTGGGAACGACGACCACGGAGTTGCCCATGGCGATGGCGGGCAGGACGAGCGAGAGCAGGCCGAGCAGCGGAGCGTCGTCCGGAGCGAGGATGCCGACGGTGCCGACGGCCTCCTTCATGGCGAGCGTCACCATGCGGAAGGGCGGGTTGTGGACCGAGCCCTCGAACTTGTCGCACCACGCGGCGTAGGTGAAGGCGCGGCTGACGGAGGAATCAAACTCGACCTCAGCCTGCGCTTCGCCGACGAAGTCGGCCAGCTTGCGGACGATCTCGGCGCGGCGCTGGATGAGGTTCTCGGCGATGTAGTAGAGCACCTGCGCTCGGTCTGTGAGCGGCAGCCTTGGCCCACTTGGCGCCGGCGGGACCGGCGGCCTCGACGGCGTTGCGGATGTCTTTGCGGTTGCCGAGCGGAGCCTCGCCGACCAGCTTGCCGTCGCGGTTGTAGACGGGGAAGCTGTAGCCGGAGTCGGGCCGCGCCTGCTTGCCGCCGATGTACTGCTTCACGGTGCGGTCGATGCCGATACCGGACCGACGCGCCCGTTCCCCTCGGCCCTCGGCGCTTTCGATCAGGGCTTCGGCAGGACGACCTGGCTTGCCTTCAGCGCGTGGTGCAGCCACGCGGGCTCGAGGTACTCGAACATCCCCTCCTTGCCGCCCTCGCGGCCATAGCCGGACTCGCGATAGCCGCCAAAGCCGCAGGCGGCGTCGAAGAGGTTCGTCGAGTTGATCCAGACCACACCGGCCTTCACCTGCGCGGCGACGTCGAGCGCGACGTTGATGTTCTCGCTCCACACGCAGGCGGCGAGGCCGTAGGTCGTGTTGTTCGCCAGCTCCACGGCCTCAGCCGGGGTGCGGAAGGTCATCGAGGCCAGCACGGGCCCGAAGATCTCCTCCTGCGCGACGGTGGAGCTGGGGTGAACATCGGTCAGCAGCGTCGGCTTGATGAAGAGGCCGTTCTTCGGCATCGGGATATCGGGCTGCCAGCAGGTCGCGCCTTCGGCGATGCCCATGGCGACGAGTTTGTGGATGCGGTCGTACTGCACCTGGTCGACGATGGCGCCGATGTCGATCGCCTTATCTAAGGGCGAACCTACGCGCAACGTTTCCATGCGGGCGCGGATCTTGTCGTAGAGGCGTTCGGCGACGCGCTCCTGCACGAGCAGGCGCGAGCCGGCGCAGCAGACCTGGCCCTGGTTGAACCAGATGCCGTCGACGAGGCCCTCGACGGCGGAGTCGAGGTCGGCGTCGTCGAAGACGATGAACGGCGACTTGCCGCCGAGCTCGAGCGAGAGCTTCTTGGGCGTCTTCGCGGTGGCCTTGCGGATGATGCGGCCGACCTCGGTCGATCCGGTGAAGGCGATCTTGTCGATGTCCGGATGCTCGACAATCGCCGCACCGCTGCTGCCGTCGCCGTTGATGACGTTCAGCACGCCCTTGGGCAGGCCGACCTCGTCGGCGATCTCGGCCAGAGCGATGGCGGTGAGCGGCGTGAACTCGGCGGGCTTGATGACGACGGTGTTGCCGGCGGCGAGCGCGGGCGCAACCTTCCAGGCAAACATCAGCAGCGGGAAATTCCAGGGGATGATCTGGCCGACGACGCCGACGGGCGTGTAGCCGCGGAACTCTTCGCCGTCGAAGCCGGTCGGTGAGTCGCCGAGGAGTTGCGCCCATCCGGCGTGATGATAGAAGTGGCGGGCGACGAGCGGGATGTCGATGTCGCGGGACTCGCGGATGGACTTGCCGTTGTCCATGGACTCGAGCACGGCGAGGCGGCGCGAGTGCTTCTGCACCTGGCGCGCGAAGGCGTAGAGATAGCGCGCGCGCTGATGGCCGGTGAGCGCCTGCCAGCCGGGCAGGGCAGCGCGGGCGGCTTTCACGGCGCGGTCCACATCGGCGGCGTCGGCCTGTCGCAACCTTCGCGATCACTTCGCCGGTCGCGGGATTCTTGCGTCTCAAACGCGCGCGCCGACCTTCGTCCACTCGCCGTTGATGTAGTGGCCGAAGCTGCGCTTGTGCGCGTCGAGCCACTTGTTCACTTCGCCCGGATCTTCCGGCGCTGGTCCGTATTCCATCGACTGAAACTTCTCCACAATGCTGCTTGCCATTTGGTGCCTCTCTGGTGCTGATCCGGTTGCTGCTACCCTCCCCCTGTTTTTTGCGCAAAGTCTAGAGAACAGGTGGGTTAGGGATGGACTTTTGTGTAGCTTATCGGTAAAGTCTCTCGATTCAGTATGTTACAGGTAAACTCTTGAAACTATAGTGTTTAACGGATAGGGGGTCACTTTCGCCCTGGCATATCCAACTGAACGTCTCGATAAAACTTCAGCTCATGATTGTCCTGTCTTTCACAGTCCGACGAACATCTGTCACGGCAAATGTCAGGCCGAATGCGAAAGCGATCAGGCCGGGCAAGAGGACGTAAACGATCGGGGCTAGTGCGTCTCCCATCGCTCGATCATCCGCTGCAAATGCGTCCGCTGCCTGACCGCCGGACGCGGCAGGCGTGGGGCTAGCAAGACGGCGCTGACCTGCTGGTGATTCTCCGTAGGCGAAAGCCAAAAAAGCGGCGATTGCAATGAGCAACATTGCAATTGTGCGTTTTCGAAATCTTCCGCGCATAACTTGCCTACCTCAGGGGCTAAAGCCCGATTCTTCGTCGCCTCTAACGGCACGGCTGAAGCCGTGCCCCTTCCGGTTCTTGCGCGCTCAAACATCGTGCCAGTTCGAACAAAATACAGAGGTCCTTCGCCTGCGGCTCAGGATGACGGCGGGTAAGGGTGGTCGAGCTGGCGCTCTTAGCCATGCTTGAGGAGGTATTCGCTTTTCATCGCTTCTCCGCGCAAGAATGCAAGTTTGCCCGGCACGCAGGACAGAACTGTTCCCTTATTGCCTCCCGCTATTGAAGTCATTGCGTGTTCGATAGGAAGCTGCTGGCCATCGATCGTCCGGTTTTCCGATATCACCCAGACAGTAGATGACGCCCCGTTTTGTTTCAATAACGCCACGAGTTCCACGACGGTGTGGGCTATATCACCAGTTATGTGCTTGGCAAAACGCTCATCGAGCCAGCGTACGTGGGCCAGCTTGGCCGTGAACTCGTGTCGCTTTATGGGATGGCGCAGCAATAAAAGCGCACGCTCTCGGCGCTCCTTCTGAATGAATGAGGTGACGAACATTTCTTCGTGGATCTCTCGACTGTTGTGCGCAGCGTCCATAACCTTCCTCACGCGATCGGGTGGCGGTAGGTTGCGCTGTAGCGGCCGGTGACGTGGTGCTCGAGCTGGCGTTCGATGTCGGCGAGCATGGAGCTGGCGCCGAAGCGGAAGAGCGAGGGTTCGAGCCAGGGGCGGCCGAGCTCGTCCTTCATGAGGGCGAGCCATTCCATGGCCTGTTTGGCGCTCTTGATGCCACCGGCGGGTTTGTAGCCGACGGCCATGCCGGTGCGTTCCGCATATTCGCGTATAGCCCGGACCATGACCAGCGAGACCGGTAGCGTGGCGTTGACGGCTTCCTTGCCGGTTGAGGTCTTGATGAAATCAGAGCCTGCCATCATGGCGACGACGGAGGCGCGGCCGACGTTACGTAAGGTCAGAAGGTCGCCGGTGCCGAGGATGGCTTTCATGTGCGCGGGGCCGCAGGCGTCCTTGAAGGCGGCGACTTCGTCGTAGAGGGCGTTCCACTCGCCGTTGAAGACGTGCGCGCGGGTGATAACGATGTCGATCTCGCTGGCGCCGGCTTCGACGCTGCGGCGAATCTCCTGGACGCGGGTTTCGAGCGGTGAGAGACCGGCGGGGAAGCCGGTGGAGACGGCGGCGACGGGGATGCCGGAGCCTTCGAGCGCCTTGACGGCGGTCTCGACGAAGGCGTGGTACACGCAGACGGCGCCGACGTGCAGGTTCAGGTCTTCGATCTTCAGCGCCTTGATGAGGTGGTCTTCAAGCGGGCGGCGGGCCTTGGCGCAGAGGCGCTTCACGCGCTCGGCGGAGTCGTCGCCGGAGAGCGTCGTGAGGTCCATGCAGGAGATGGCCCGGAGCAGCCACGCGGCCTGCCAGTCCTTCTTCACGCTGCGGCGTGTGCCGATGCTCGCGGCGCGGCGCTCGACCGCGGAGGTGTTGACGCGGACCTCTTCGACCCAGCTCACGTCCAGCGGAATGCGCCGATTCGGAGTCAGTTCGCGCCCATGCAGAGCTACCGGAACCTCCGGCCCCTCAGTTCTTGGAAGCTCAAGCCCGTCGGCCTGGAGATTCTCTGTTTTCTTTGTTGACGCTTCCGTCTTTACAGCCATAGCCCACTCCCAGCAAACAGTCCGGCCCGCCGCGATCTGGCAGGCCGTCTATCTTGTCCGAAAACCAAGTGTATACCCGGCAGGTGTCGGCCAGCGACTGGCTTGTGACTATCCGCGGAGGCTCGCCGGTGGAATCTTGATGGCGGAGAGGCGGTCGTAGGCGGCCTGCGGCAGATCCAGCGCGGCGGCGGCAACGTTTTCCTCAAGATGCTTGACGCTCGAGGTGCCAGGGATGGGCAGAACCACCTTGGAGCGCTTGAGCAGCCAAGCGAGTGCCGTCTGCAGCGGAGTTGCGCCAAGGGCCTCGGCCTCTTTCTTCAGGGCGTCGTGTGCTTCGTGGGCCTGACCCAGCGGAGCCCACGGCATGAACCCGATGCCTTGCTGCTCGCAGTAGTCGACGATGAAATCCGACTCGCGGTCGGCGAAGCTGTAACGGTTCTGCACGGAGACGATGGGCGCGATCTTCTGGGCGCGCTGAATGTGCTCCTTCGTGACGTTCGAGAGCGCGACGTGCCGGATCTTGCCCTCGCCGCGCAGCCTCGCCAGAGTTTCGATCGACGCCTCAAACGACACGGCCGGGTCCGGAACGTGAAGCTGATAGACGTCGATGCGTTCGAGGCGCAGGCGTTTGAGCGAGCCTTCGAGTGCTTCGACCAGATGCTTCGGGCTGGCGTTATGCGTCCACTTGCCGGGGCCCACGCGCTCCCATCCGCCCTTGGTCGCGATCACCAGCCCGGCAGGGTAGGGAAACAATGCTTCCGCGATGAGTTCCTCGCTGACGTACGGGCCGTAGGAATCGGCGGTGTCGATGAGGTTGACATTGAGCTCGACGGCGCGACGCAGTGTCGCCAACGCGGAGGGCTTGTCTTTGGGCGGGCCCCAGATGCCCTCGCCTGTGATGCGCATGGCTCCGTAGCCCATGCGGTTTACTGTCAGGTCGCCACCGATCGTGAACGTTCCTGCTGCCTCTGCACTCACTGTCATCTCTGCGTCGCCTCCTGTTTCTCTACTTTCGATGGTCTCATTGGTTGCTCGGAGCGGCAGGACGTCAAGCCCTTCGATGGATATCGGTGACGCATCTGTAACAATCTCTTTCGTGGCCCCACAACTGCATCCGCGCGTTCTTGTGACCCGCTCGACGCGCCAGTCGTCCGAGCTGGCGACGCAGTTGCGTGCGCTCGGGCTTGAACCGGTGCTGGTGCCCGCCATCGAATTCGCGCCGCCGTCCTCCTTCGACGTACTCGACGCGGCACTGGCTGGTATTGTCGGCTGCGACTGGTTGATTTTCACGAGCGCGAATGCGGTGGATGCGTTCCATCGCCGGCTGGAATCTGTCGGGTCAAATGCATCTGCTGCGCGCCTCCGGATTGCGGCCATTGGCCCGTCCACCGCACGAGCGCTCGAGTCCATCGGCTTCGCCGCGGAACTAATTCCGCCGCAGGCGGTAGCGGAATCATTGACCGAAGGGCTGCTACCGTATGCGCTTCGGCCCGACGGATCAGCAACGCGATTTTTACTCATCCGAGCCGAGGACGCTCGCGACGTTCTTCCCGAAGCGCTGCGCGCCGCCGGCGCTGAGGTTACGATTGTGCCAGCCTACCGCACGGTTGTGCCGGCAGGATCAATTGATGCCATCCGCGAGCTTTTCGGTGGTGCGATGCCGGACATCGCCGCCATTGCCTTCACGAGCTCTTCGACCGCTCGGAACGTGCTTGCTCTTTGTGAGGCTGCGGGGGTGAGCCTGCCGCCCTCTGCGCTGCGCGTCTCGATCGGGCCCATCACCACGGAGACTCTCCGGTCGCTCGGGTACGCGCCACACGCCGAGGCCGTGACCGCGTCGGTGGCTGCGCTTGCGCAGGCTGTTCGCGAGGTCATCGATAGGCGGACGTGATCGTTTAGCTAGTGGGAACTCCAGATCTTATCCGCAGAGTTGCAGAGGTGCTCGAGCGTGCAGCGCTCGCACTGCGGCTTGCGCGCTATGCAGACCTGGCGGCCGTGGTGGATCAGCTCATGCGAGAACTGAATCCAGCGGTCTTTGGGAATCACCTTCTCGAGATCCTGCTCCACCTTGACGGGATCGGTGTTCGTCGTGAGTTCCAACCGCCGGGAGAGCCGGAGCACGTGCGTATCGACGACCACGCCCGACGGAATGCCGTACCACGAGCCCAGCACGACGTTCGCAGTCTTGCGCGCAACGCCGGGGAGCTGGGTCATCTCTTCGATGGTCTTCGGCACTTCGCCGTGGAATTTCTCAACCAGCACACCCGCGGCGCCGATGATGTTTTTTGTTTTCGACCGGTAGAAACCTGTCGCCTTGATGAGCTGTTCGACCGCGGTCGGGTTGGCGTTCGCGAGGGCTTCGGGAGTAGGGAAGAGACGAAACAGCTCGGGCGTGGCCTTGTTCACGCCAACGTCGGTGGTCTGCGCGGAGAGGATTGTCGCGATCGTCAGCTCAAAGGCATTGCGATGATTCAGCGCGCAGACGACGTTCGGATACGTTTTGCGCAGCGCGTCGAGGATAGCGGCAACGCGTTCCCGGGCGAGCGGGTTCTTTGTTTTGCCGCGTTTCACTTTTGGAGCGACAGGCTCGCTCGCCGCGATTTTCTTCGCCTTCGTCGCGTCAACACCCTCGATCGCCGCTTTGCGCTTCGCGGCAGAAAGCCTTTGCGGAGGCGGCAGTTTTTCCGCCGCGCTCTTCTTCGTGGCTTTCCGAGACGCGGCTTTGCTGGAGGCGGCTTTGACAGGCATGCAGAAAGCCTAACCCAGGGCGCAGAGGGCTAGCCGAGGCGGTCGAGCATCTCCTGCGGCTTCAGGCGCACGCACGAGAAGATCGGGTAGTCCTTGAGCGTGTACATCGAGATCTCGGTCTCGCGGAGTTGCTGGACGAGGTCGAGGAAGTCCTCGGGGAAGTTGGTCTCGAACGCGACGACGAACTCCTGGTCGTCGAGGCCGAAGGAGTACGTGGTGTTCAGCTTCACGCGCGGATACTTCAGGCCGATGCGGATGTGCTCGTCCATCAGGCGCTTCCGCTCTTCGAGCGAGAGCAGATACCAGGCGCGCGTCTTCCAGAACGGGTAGATGAAGATGTACTTCTGTCCGCCGGGACGAATTGCGCCGCGGCCCTCGCCCTCGGACTCGTCGACGCGGTCGATCTGGTAGACGGAGCGCTTGGTCATCGCGAGGAAGTTGTGCGGCGTTTCAAGGTAGCCGCCGAGCGGGGTCGCCATCAGTTCGCTGCGCATGCGGTTCAGTTCGTCGATCGCATATCCGATGGTCCAGACGCAGAAGTCCACGTCGCCGCGCGTGCCGATGGTCGAGTAGGTGATCGAGACGAACTCGCCGGGCTTGTTCCAGCGGTCGAGCACGGCGGCAAAGGCCGCCTTGTGCTCGGCTGCGTTCGGCGGCGGGGAGACGGCGCCACTCGGGCAGAACCTTGTAGAAGCTGAAACAGACGATCTGCCGTTTCGCGGGTGCTCCGCCGTGCGCCGGACGGCCGGTTTGGCTCTCGGGCCTGCTCTGGGCCTGATCGGCGGGGGTTGAGGCTGCGGCTGGGACGTGGAGCGGCTGCTTCCGACATAGCTTCATGCTAGCAACTCCGCGACATAACCGGCCATGCCTAGCAGCGAATCCGCCAAACTTTTCTTATTGCGGACCCGGGACCCGGCTGGTAGTACGCTGCTGTGCAAACAAACAGATAGCGGGCCCCAATCTCTCAAGGAGTTGACCATGAGAATGAGACCTTGGCTGCCGTGCGCCCTGGCCATGACGATGCTGGCTGCAGCCGTTCCCACCGCACATTCGCAGAGCGTCTTCGACAAGCTGAAGCAGAAGGCCAAGGACAAGGTCAATCAGAAGGAAGACCACGCGACCGATGCCGCAGTCAACTCCGCCGATCCGACGAACAAGAGCGGCAGCACGAACAACGATTCGGGCGGATCAACCGCGGCGACGAGCGCGAGCGCTCCTGCTGAGGCCGCAGCCGCTCCGGCGGAAGGCGCAGCGCCAGCCGCTCCCGTGACCCTGATTCGTATCAGAACTACGACTTCACTCCCGGCGAGACGATTCTCTTCGCCGACGACTTCACGACCACGCAGGATGGCGAGTTTCCCGATCAGTGGGAGCTGACCAAGGGGCAGGCCGTCGTGAACAAGGCTGCGGGTTACCCGGCGTTTCTGCTCACCGATGGCAACTACGCGCAGGTGAATCCGCGCATGAAGAACAAGACGTATCTGCCGGACCAGTTCACGATCGAGTATGACGTGTACGGCAACCCCGGGGTATATCGCGCTACAAGTGGAGATGGAGAACGGCGACGACACGCACACTTCCATGTTGGCCGCGACGAGGCTTCGTATGACGGGCCGAGGGCTTACCTTGCGGCAGCGCTTCCGCCAGCCGATTCGCGACGACGCCTTCGACAACGAGTGGCATCACGTCGCTGTCGTCTACCGCAAGCCGCAGATGAAGATCTACGTCGACCAATATCGTGTGCTGACCGTGCCGGACGCGAAGTTCGTGCCGCAGTCGCTGGTCTTCGAAGGCATCGGCGACCAGGAGAAGCCGATCACCTTCCGCAACGTGCGCGTAGCTTCCGGCGGCGGAATGAACATGGTCGGCAAGAAGTTCACCGACGCGAAGATCGTCACGCACGGCATCAACTTTGACGTAGACAAGGCGACGCTGCGGCCGGAGAGCATGGGCACGCTGAACCAGATCAAGGCGGTGATGGCCAGCGATCCTACGCTGAAGTTCGAGATCGACGGCCACACCGACAACAGCTGGAAACGCGCCGCACAACCTCACGCTCTCGCAGGAGCGTGCGGACGCCGTGAAGGCGCAGCTGGTCTCGATGGGCATCAGCGCCGACCGGCTGACGACGAAGGGCTATGGCGACACGAAACCGATTGCCTCCAACGACACGCAGGACGGCAAGGCCAACAATCGCCGCGTCGAGTTCGTGCGCACCTCGTCCTAGGCGACCGTAGCGAGCGCGTTGAAATGACGTGGTTGTGCTCGCTATATCTGATGCGCGGCTGTTATACTGAGAAGGAATGATCAACAAGTTCACCGCAATGCTCGCCGGCCTTTCGGTCGGTGCCGCGTACACCGTTGTCTTTCTCCTGATGGCCCTGCAATCGGCATGCATTCCGATTCCGTCGGAGATCATCATGCCATTCGCCGGCTACAAGCTCGCGCACGATTGGGCGAGCCTGGTACTGGTGGCGACCGTCGCCTCTATCGCCTCGAACATCGGATCGATCCCCGCGTACTGGCTGGGCGCGGCGGGCGGGCGTCCAATGGTCGAGCGATATGGGCGCTACATCCTGTTGAATCGGCGCGATCTCGATCTCGCGGAGAAATTCTTCAATCGCTACGGTTCCATCACGGTGCTGGTCGGCCGCATGCTGCCCATTGTGCGCACGTTCATTGCCTTTCCTGCGGGCATGGCGAAGATGAACCAGTTGCGGTTTCACCTCTACACATTCATCGGCTCGTGGCCGTGGTGCTTTGCGCTGGCGTACATCGGCATGAAGCTGGGTAACCACTGGGACACCGATCCGCATTTCAAGGCGGTCTTTCACCGCTTCCAACTGGGTGTCGAGGTCGTGCTCGTCGCGGGCTTTGTCTGGTTCGTGTGGACCCACTGGAAGCACCGCGTCCACGCTGAGTAGCGTTAGCGCTCAGTTGCACCGCGTTCCTGCAGTGCGAGATACTGTTTTGTCCGCTTAAGGAAAAATCGCAACAATAGAAGGGTAGTCTTAGCAATGTCGAATACCGACGCCGCGCAGACAGGCGCAGCGAGCATCAAGCCGCACACTGGAAAACTTGGCATCATGATCCCCGGCATGGGCGCGGTTGCGACCACGCTGATCGCCGGCGTGGAAGCGATCCGCCGCGGCTATGCGAAGCCGTTCGGCTCGCTGACGCAGATGGGCACCATCCGTCTCGGCAAGCGCACGGACGATCGCTCGCCCCTCGTGAAGGACTTCGTTCCGCTCGCTCCGCTGAGCGACCTTGTCTTCACCGGCTGGGACATCTTCGGCGGCAACCTCTACGACGCGGCCAGGACTGCGGCCGTGCTGGACCGCGACCAGATCGAGCAGATGCGTCCCTTCCTCGAGTCGATTCAGCCGATGCCGGCTGCCTTCGATCAGGAGTGGGTCAAGCGCCTGACTCCGAAGACGCAGAAGAAGGGCAAGAACAAGTGCGATCTCGCGAATCAGATTCGCAATGACATCGCCGAGTTCCGCTCCAAGTCCGGCACCGACCGCCAGGTGATGATCTGGTGCGGCTCAACCGAGATCTACAAGGAGCAGAAGCCCGTTCACCAGACGCTCGAAGCATTCGAGAAGGGCCTCGTGGATGACGATCCAGACATCTCGCCCTCGATGCTCTACGCCTGGGCCGCGCTGAAGGAAGGCATTCCGTTCGCCAACGGCGCGCCGAACCTCACGGTCGACATCCCCGCACTGCAGGAGCTCTCCAAGAAGATGGGCGCCCCGATCTGCGGCAAGGATTTCAAGACCGGTCAGACGCTGATCAAGACCGTGCTCGCACCCGGCTTCAAGGCTCGTCAGCTTGGCGTCGCCGGATGGTATTCGACGAACATCCTCGGAAACCGCGACGGCGAGGTGCTGGACGATCCGGACAACTTCAAGACCAAGGAAGTCTCCAAGCTCGGCGTGCTCGAGTACATCTTCCAGCCTGAGAAGAATCCCGAGCTGTACGGCGACATGTACCACAAGGTTCGGATCAACTACTATCCGCCGCGCGGCGACAACAAGGAAGGCTGGGACAACATCGACATCTTCGGTTGGCTCGGCTACCCGATGCAGATCAAGGTGGACTTCCTCTGCCGCGACTCCATCCTGGCCGCTCCGCTGGCGCTCGACCTCTGCCTGTTCATGGATCTCGCACAGCGCACACCGGCGCTCAAGCATCTCGGGATCCAGGAGTGGCTGAGCTTCTACTTCAAGGATCCCGATTCGGCCCCTGGCGTCTACCCCGAGCACGATCTGTTCATCCAGTCGATGAAGCTGAAGAACACGCTGCGCCACATCATGGGCGAGGATCTGATCACTCACCTGGGACTCGACTACTACGGCGAGTAGCAGCTCACCGGAACGATAAAAGCCCTGCGGCGGGCGCGGGACGATTTTCGGCCGAGTTATGCAGAGGGGTCGAGACGGTATCCTGAGCCTTCCTGCATACGTGATGGCACCAGCGAAGGACATGACGGGCGAGGCGGGGCTGACGCCGGCGATGAGGCAGTATCGCGCGGCGAAGGACGCGCACCCGGATGCCCTGCTCTTCTTCCGCATGGGCGACTTCTACGAGCTGTTCTATGAGGACGCGATCGTTGCCGCGCGCGAGCTGCAACTGACGCTGACGGCGCGGGATAAGGCGAAGTCTGTGCCGATGTGCGGCGTGCCGTATCACGCGGCGGGTGGGTACCTGCAGCGGCTGCTGCGCAAAGGGTTCAAGGTCGCGATGTGCGACCAGATGGAGGACCCCAAGACTGCAAAAACGGTCGTGCGGCGCGAGGTGACGCGCGTGCTGACTCCCGGGACGGCGCTGGATGCTGCGCTGGGCGCGGGCGAGAGCCACTGGCTGGCCAGCGTGGCGAGCGTGGGCTCGGGTGCGAGCGCATGGGTGGGTGTGGCGTCGATCGATCTGTCGACGGGCGAGTTTCGCACGACAGAGTTTGGCGGAGCGCATGCCTGGGCGCTGGCATGCGACGAGCTCGCGCGAATGAATCCGGCGGAGATGCTGCTGGCGCGCGGTGCGGCGTTTGGGGGTGTCGCGAGCCGAAGGCAGCCAACGTTGGCTCGCGCAGACGAACACGAAGACGACGCGGGGTTTGCGGAGGACGAAAACACGGCGCAGGATGTTGGCGGAGCGCGCACGGAGCTCGATGAGTGGGTGTTCACGGAGGACTATGCGGTTCCGCTCCTCCGGCAGCAGTTGAAGGTGCACTCGCTGGACGGCATGGGATTGGGTGGCCATGCGGCTGCGGCCGTAGCGGCAGGCGCGATTGTTCACTACCTGCGCGCGACGAAGCAGGGCGCACTGGAGCACCTGGACGGGCTGCGCTTCTACGAGAAGCGCGACAGCCTCGAACTGGATGCGGTGAGCGTGCGGAATCTGGAGCTCGTAGAACCGCTGTTCTCAAGCGAGGGGCCACAGACGACGCTGCTTTGGACGATGGATGCGTGCTCGACGCCCATGGGCAAGCGGTTGCTGCGTGCGCAATTGCTGCGGCCGATGCAGTCGCTGGAAGCGATCAACGCGCGGTTGGATGCGGTGGCGCTGGCAACTGGTGATCTGCGCAGACGCGAGAGCGTGCGACGGGCGCTGGATGGTGTGCTTGATTTGGAGCGGCTGCTGGGACGCGTAGCGCTGGATTCGGCGGGGCCGCGCGAAGTCGTGTCGCTAGGGGTGACGATCGGCAGGTTGCCGGGCGTGCTCGCGGCGGTGAAGGAGTGCGCGCCCGATGCCGCGCGATGGGCGGAATTGGCGCGAGCGCTTGACCCATTGAGTGATCTGCAGGAGATGATTGCGCGCACGCTGGTGGAGGAGCCACCGGTCACCTTGAACGATGGCGGCGCCGTGCGCGAGGGTGTGGATGCAGAGCTGGATGAGCTGCGTGGCCTGTCGCAGAACGGCCGGCGCATGATCGCGGCGATTGAGGAGCGCGAGCGCGAGCGAACAGGCATTGGATCATTGAAGGTACGGTTCAACTCGGTATTTGGGTATTACATCGAGGTGACGAAGGCGAACTCCAAGGCTGTTCCCACAGACTACGAACGCAAGCAGACGCTGGTGAATGCCGAGCGCTTCACAACGCCAGAGCTTAAGGAACTGGAAACGAAGATTCTGACCGCGCAGGAGCGGTCAGGTGAGATCGAGCGCAGAATTTTCGCGGAACTGCGGCGGCAGTTGCTGGCGAATGCGACGCGCGTACGCGAGACAGCGCGGAATGTGGCGGAGATTGATCTGCTCGCAGGCTTTGCTCATGTGGCGGCCATGCACGGATGGACGCGGCCCCAGGTAGACGCGAGCGGAGTGCTGGAGGTGATCGCCGGACGGCACCCTGTGGTCGAGCGGCGGCTCGAGGAGTCTGGCGGTGGACGATTTGTGCCGAACTCGGTCTACCTGTGCGCGGGCCACGCGTGTGAGGGGCCGTCGCTGCTTCTGATTACCGGGCCGAACATGGGCGGCAAGAGTACCTATCTGCGACAGGCGGCGCTGCTGACGATCCTGGCGCAGTGCGGATCGTTTGTACCGGCGGAACGGATGCGGCTGGGGTTAGTGGACCGCGTCTACACACGCATCGGAGCGAGTGACAACGTGGCACGCGGACGCTCGACCTTCATGGTGGAGATGACCGAGACAGCGGCGATCCTGAATACAGCGACAGAGCGCTCGCTGGTCCTGCTCGATGAGATGGGGCGCGGGACGGCGACGTACGATGGCTTATCGCTGGCGTGGGCGACGGTCGAGCATCTGCATGATCGCATCGGCGCGCGCACGCTGTTTGCGACGCATTATCACGAGCTGACTCTGCTGAGCGAGCGCCTGGCGCAGATGCACAATGCGCGCGTGACGGTGCGTGAGAGTGCGGGCGGGATCGTGTTCCTGCACTCAGTGGAGGCAGGCGCGGCGAACAAGAGTTACGGCATCGAGGTAGCGCGTCTGGCAGGCTTGCCGCAGGCTGTAGTCGAGCGGGCACGTGAGGTATTGAAGCTGCATGAACGCGCGGAGTCGCAGCAGGTTCGTGAGGCCGCGCCAGCGAAGGAGCGGCTGCCTGCGCTGCAGATGACAATGTTTACGCCGCTGTCGCAGCGGATCGTCGACCGCGTAGAGGCGCTGGATGTCGATGGGCTGACGCCGCGAGAGGCGCTGCAGATTTTGGCGGAGTTGCAGCGCGAGCTGAAGGGTGGTGGCGGCGTGATCGCAGGCAAGCCGAAAACGATGATCGTTGCGGGCGTGATGAGCGGAACCTCCGCAGATGGCGTGGATGTTGCAATCTGCCGCGTCTCGCCCGCTGATAGCGGACGCGCGCGTAAAAGTGTTGGGGCATCATGGGATGAAGTATCCAGCGACACTGCGGAAGGCGGTCCTCGCGGCGATGAATTCACAAGCTCCGAAGAGCACGAGCACAGCGGAGCTGGCGCGGCTGAACTGGCGGCTCGGCGAAGTCTACGCGGATGCCGTCGATGCGGCGGTGCGCGAGACGGGCGTGAGGCCACAGTTGATTGCGTGCCATGGGCAGACGATCTATCACCAGGGCACGGCGACGAAGTATCTCGGAGCGCCGGTGCGGTGCACGTGGCAGACGGGCGAGGCTGCGGTGATCGCCGAGCGTATGCGCGTGCCAGTAGTGAGCGACTTTCGTCCGGCGGACATGGCCGCAGGCGGCCAGGGGGCGCCTCTGGTCCCGATGTTCGACTATTGTGTGTTTCGTGATGCGAAAAAGAGCCGAGTGCTGCTGAACCTTGGTGGCATCGCAAATGTGACAGTACTGCCCGCCGCGTGCCGCGCGGAGGATGTGATGGCATTCGATACAGGTCCGGCGAACATGGTGATCGATGCGTGCATGGAGCGGCTGTTTGGACGCGGCTTCGATCGCAACGGTGCAACTGCGGCAAGCGGGCGTGTGCTCGAGGATGTGCTGACAAAGCAGATGCGGGCGCGGTACTTCTCTGCCCCACCGCCGAAATCCTGCGGGCGCGAGGAGTATGGTGAGACGTTTGTCACGCAGTTCATCGCGGCGTGTGAGCGCGAAAGTGCACGCAAAGAAGATGTGATTGCGACGGCGACAGCGTTGACTGCGAGGACGATTGCAGATGCTTATACACGCTTCTGCGAGCCGACGTTTGAGACACTTGCGCCGAAGGCAAAGGTGGAGTTGATCGCGGCAGGCGGCGGTGTTCGCAACGCAACGCTGATGCGGATGCTTAGCGAACAAATCAACCCTGCTGGCGTGCGCGTCCGGTCGATCGAGGAAACGGGGCTCAACGCAGGAGCGAAGGAGGCGGCGGCGTTTGCACTGCTTGGATGGCTGACGTGGCATGGACTTCCCGGGAATCTGCCGAGTGCCACCGGAGCGCGCCGTGCCGTGGTGCTGGGCAAGGTGACGCTAGCGTGAGGGCTCGTGCGCTTTGGATCGGACTCGTTATCGGCGCGTGTTGCTGCCACTCGTTGCGTGCGGTCCGCAACAGACCTGAGGCCAACACCCTGCGTTTTCTGATTGAGAGCTCGCCAAACAATCTCGACCTGCGGCAAGGAACCGATGCGCAATCGGAGCGTGTCGGCGGACTGATCTACGACGCGCTGGCGAAGAAGGATGCGCACTTCGTTTTGCAGCCGTGGCTGGCAACGAGTTGGGAGCGGCCTGATCCGCTGACGTGGATCTTCCATATCCGCAGTGGTGTTCGTTTTCACGATGGGAAGCCGCTGACTGCGGAAGATGTCGCTTGGTCGATCAAAAGCATGATCGACGGGACGCTCGTTACGGCGAAGGGCGGCAATCTTGCCGACATCACAAGTGTTGACGACAACCGGCCCATTGACCGTAACAGTGCGCACAAAGCAGCCGGATGCGAGCCTGCTGTTCAACCTGAGTGATGGATTGTTCGGCGTCGTAGAGAAGGGTGCGGGCCGCGAGGAAGGGCTGCATCCCGTGGGCACGGGGCCGTTCAGGTTTGTCAGCCAGATGCAGGATAAGGGCGTCGTGCTCGAACGCAACGCGGGCTACTGGGCGGGCGCGCCGAAGATTGAACGCGTGCGCTTTGAGGTCGTGCCGGACACGATCACAGCGGCACTGGAGATGAGGAAGGGCTCTGCTGATGTCGAGAGCAACGTGCTCACTCCGGACATGGTGCACGCCTTGCGCCGCGAGCGGAATGTTGTCGTGCAGTCGGGGCCAGGCGCGATTGTGATGTACGCAAACTTCAATGTGCAGGATCCGAAGCTGCGCGATCCGCGGGTACGACAGGCGATTGCGTATGCGATCGACAGGCCTGCGTTGATTGCAGCGCTGTGGCGCGGCGAGGCGCAGATTGCAAACACTCTGCTGCCGAGCGGGCACTGGGCCGCGGCGAGCGATGCGGAGCTGCCGCAGTATCCGCACGACGTGGCGCGCGCGGTAGCGTTGCTCGATGCTGCGGGGCTGAAACCGGACAAGAATGGCATACGGCTGCGATTCACGCTAAAGACCTCGACGGACGAGACGACGAGACTCGTGGCGCAGGCGATGCAACAGGAGTTGCGCGCAGCAGGCATCGACTTGTCGCTTCGGTCGGCGGAGTTTGGCACCTTCTATTCGGATGTGACTCGTGGCGCGTTCCAGATGTACATGCTGCGGTGGATCGGGTCGAACGAGGATCCAGGGTTTTTGCGCTATGCGTTTGCGAGCTCAAGCTTTCCGCCGAAGGGCGGGAACCGCGGACGTTACTCGAATGCGCAGATCGATTCCCTGCTGGCGCAGGCGAACGCTGAGACGGATGAGGCGGCGCGGCGGCGTGAGTATGTTGAAGTGCAGCAGATACTCGCGCGTGACCTGCCGTCGATTCCGCTGTGGTATCCGAATAATGAGGTTGTGCACTCGGCGCGCGTGATCGGCGTGAAGCTGGATCCGGGCGGGACGTTTGATTTTCTGCGGACTGCGGAGCTGCACTAGGCGCTCGACGCGTGTATTGGTTGCCCCCCAGGGATTCGAACCCCGATTGATCGGTTCAGAGCCGACTGTCCTACCATTGAACGAGAGGGCAATTCCAGTTGAAAATTGGCAGCTGCAGGCTCGGGCGGGAGCCACAATCAGCCGCCTGTTTGAGTGTATTTGCCTTGAGCGAATGGGTCAACTCGGAGCTTGGGGAAACATCTGGTTTGGCTACTCATTGGCTGGAAATAAGGTCTGAAGGTCAGAAACGTCTGCGGGGTTCTCATGCAGCTGTTGAGTGGCAAAGAGAGTCTGGGTGTCTGAGTACTTCGTCACATCGCCACGTTGGCTCTCGCGGAAACGCGCATAGATCGCATACACCCTCCAGCCAACAATCCAGGTAACGATTCCCAAACCAAGAATCTTCGCAATCTCGTTCTCGAGTGACTGCATACGTGGGTCTCAAACGCGAATGATACTCCCTACTCTTCACGCAGAACCTCAAGCGGCTTTTGGCCCAACACGCGATGGCTGGCCAGCCAGCCGGCCGCCACCGTGAGAGCTGCTGTCATGCACAGCGCAGCAAGGTTCCACCCAATGTTCAAGTGATAGTCGAAGTGAAAAACACGCTTCAATAGAATGCGGGCAAGACCAGTTCGCGAAGACGAGCCCAACAACGGCCGCAATCAGTCCGAGCACCGCGAACTCGATCGAAAAAATGGTGGCAATGCGCGGCCGCGTTGCGCCAAGCGTCTTCAGTACCACCACCTCGCGAATGCGCCGATAGCGCGTGCCTGCGATTGCGCTCGCGAGAATAACAATGCCCGCGAAGGTACTAAAGCCGGCGAGAAACTGGATGACATAGCTGATCTGCAACAACACCTGGCGCACAGTCTCGACAGTAGCCGCGACATCGATGACAGTAATCGTTGGATAGTGCTGATAGAGAATGCGACGCAGCTGGCCTGTCGCCGTGGGATCGCAGTGCAGACCACCGTACCAGGTGACGGGAAGGCCACGAAGCACCGGCTCCGGCAAAATAAACTCGGCGCGCGAGAACGCGTGTTGACTATCTGCCTCATAGAGCGCGGCCACGGTCGCCATGATTGGCTCGTCCTGCGGCATGAAAGTCACGCGGTCCCCAACGTGAACATTCAGGCGGTCGGCCTCGTGACGTTCGATTGCGACGAGCGGGTGCGTGGCATCAGCAGCCTGCTGCATGCTCCACCATTTGCCAGACACGACCTTGTCGCCCGGCGGCGGTGTATCGGCGGTCTCCGGCGGCCAGGTGAGTTGCGCGGACCGGACACCACCGCGGGGCATGTGTTTTAGGTGAAGTTGCTGGAATGGCGTGTCGTTAACCGCCGTGATCCGCGCGGAGATAACCGGTGCGATCTCCGGTGTTCCCTGCACCGTCGGCTGTGTTGCCAGCAGCGAGCGCACGCCGGCAACCTCGTCGGTAGAGATGTCGATGAGGAACAGGTTCGGCAGTTTGGCCGCAGTCGTCGCCTGCATCTCGCCGACGATTGACCGCTGCACCATTGAAACAGCGGCTATCTGCATAACGCCGAGCCCAAGCGCGGCCAGCAGCGCCGCGGAAGGATTGCCCGGCCGGTAGAGATTCGCGAGGCCGTGTCGCAACACGGATGGAAGCTGTCGACGCGTGGTGTTGAGAAATACTTTGAGCAAAAAAAGCGTCAGAGCCGCAGCGCCCAGCAATACGAGCAGCGCAAGAAGAAGTCCGCTCGCAAAGAAGCCGCCAACCTGTCGCGAGTCCGCAACGGTAGCGGCAAGCACAGCGAGACCCACGAGAATAAGCGCCGTCGCTGCAAGTTGCAGGCCCGAGCCGCGGAGATGTTTCGCGGCGCGTGTGAACAGCGGAGACTCCTCGTTCTCCACTGCGCGGCGAAGAATCAGGATCGGCCGCACATTCCGAATATCCAGCAGCGGCGGAAGCGTAAAGAGCAGCGTGGTAAGTAGTCCCGCACCGAGGCCAAGCAACGCCGCGCGCGCGTCGACCCGGAAGCCCGGCGTCAGATGCAGCAGCTTCGCGAGAAAGAGCGGCAGCGTGAGTTGCACGCCAAGGCCGAGCACCACACCGAGCACTGCACCGCAGAATCCGAGCAGCAACGTCTGCAGCAGATAGATGCGCATGATCTGCGACGAGCCCGCGCCCAGCGACTTCATGATCGCAATTGAATCGAGCCGTTGCTGCAGGTGCGCGCGCATCGCCATCGCCACACCGACTGCACCAAGCACCAGCGCCACCAACGACATCAGCGACAGCAATCCGGTGGCTCCGTCGAGCGCACGCGTAATCGATGGATTGGCCTCGCGATAGTCGCTGAGCTGCGCCTGCGGCAGAATCGCCTCCAGCTGTGTGCGCAGTTCCGCGACGTGCGCATCCGATGCGGGTTGCCCGGAGGCATTTGGCTTCAGCTTGAACAGCAGCCTACGCGAGGCGCGCGTGCCCGGCGCAAGCAGACCAGTACCAGCGAGTGCGTTCTGCGAGATGAGGATGCGCGGACCTGCTGCGAAGGAACCGGTGAGCCGGTCCGGTTCATCCGTGACAACAGCAGCGATGCGGAAGTTGCTGTTTCCGACCTTGATCGAATCACCAAGTTTGAGGTGGAGACGCAGAAGCAGATCGTCGCCCACCGCAACCGTCGAGTCCGTGAGAGCCTCGCGCAGCGGAATTGCTGGCTCAAGCACGACATCGCCATAGAACGGATACTTGGCGGGGTCGACCGCTTTGAGCGCGACGAGCAGAGGATCGAGCGAAGCCGTCGATGATGCCATCGAAAGCATCTCGGTAACCGGTGTTGCGTCTAAACCCTGGATCTTGTCAATTGCAGACTGCTCCGCGGGCGTGGGCGCTTCCATCATGCGCGCGGCGATGTCCGCCGCCATGATGCTGCGCGCGCGCAACAGAAGCATCGAACGAAACGACGCGGAGAACCCGCGCACTCCGGTAAGCGCAGCTACGCCGACGGCCACGGACAGCAGAACAAATGCAAACTTCCCCGGCGAGCTCCGGAGTTCGCGCGTCGCGATACGAGCGGCGGTCGAGTAGGAGAGCGATGCCATCGTTAGACCTCGCTCACAGCCGCAGCGCGTTCTTCGGCAACGATCTCTCCATCGCGCAGAATGATTCGGCGCGAGGCGTGCATAGCGAGCGCCGGATCATGCGTCACCAGCACGAGCGTTGTACCCTCCGCGCGATTCAGCTCAAGCAGAAGGTCGAGCACGTGCTGTCCGTTCGTCGAATCGAGATTTCCCGTAGGTTCATCGGCGAGCACGATCGGTGGCCGCAACATGAAGGCGCGGGCGAGCGCAACGCGCTGTTGCTCTCCGCCCGAAAGCTGGATCGGATAATGATCGAGTCGTTCTTTGAGGCCAACCGCGGTGAGGAGCTGTCTCGCGCGATCGACGCCCTCCCGACGACTGCCCGCGGCGGAGTTCAACTCGTATGGAAGCAACACGTTCTCAAGTGCCGTCAGCGTCGGAATGAGCTGGTAACTCTGAAAGACAAACCCGATCGTGCGACCGCGGAGCTGTGCCAGTTCATTCTCCGGCAGATAACTGATTGCGGTTCCCTGCCATCGCACATTGCCAGAGCTGGGATTGTCCAGCCCTGCCAGCAGTCCAAGCAGCGTCGATTTCCCGGATCCGGACGCGCCCATAATGGCGACGAACTCGCCACGCGCTATCGTGAAGTCCAGTCCGCGCAGGATGTCGACCGTTGTGGACCCGGTACGAAGGCTCTTGCGTAAGGCTTCGACAACGATGATGGGAGTGGAAGCCATGTCTGAATTTGTTGAACTTGAGGGCGGGGGCAAAGGCAGGCCTCTAGGTAAGATTAAAGCTGTGATTAGAAGATACGGGCTGCGGCTCGGTTCGGTTCTCATCTTAGCTGGGTTCGTACTGCTCGCGGGTTGCAGCGCCGCCGGCGGCAACGCGAAGGCGTCCCCCGAGCAAGGCACGGCCCTCACTTCCCCCCGAAGTGCACCAGCGTCGGCGACCCTCGATCTACCTCTATCTGCTTCGGCCTCGAACTCCGACGACGCGACAGACTCAAGGCCGGTGATCGTCTGCTTCGGCGACAGTCTCACTGCCGGCCCTGGAATTGAATCAACGGCAAGCTATCCCGCCGACCTGCAGCACCTCCTCGACGCGGCGGGCTATCGCTATCGAGTTGTAAACGAAGGCGTCAGCGGCGACACAACCAAGGACGGCCTCGAACGTATCGACCGCGTGCTCGCGCACAAGCCGCAGATCGTCGTCCTCGAATTCGGCGGAAACGACGGCCTGCGCGGACTGCCCATCTCCATAACGCAGCAGAACCTTGCCGCGATGATCGAGCGGCTGCAGCGCGGCGGCGCCAGGGTCGCCCTCGCCGGCATCTCGCTGCCGCCTCAGTATGGCACTGACTACATCGCTCGCTTCGATGCAATGTACCCCACCCTTGCGAGGCAGTTTCATCTTCCGCTGCTGCCGTTCCTTCTGCAGAATGTCTATGGCGTCGACGGTGACATTCAGTCCGATGGCGTGCACCCCACCGCGCAAGGAGCAAAGCAGGTAGCGGCCAACGTCAAAAAGCTCATTCAGCCGATGCTGAAGAAGTAGTTCTTCATCCCAGCACAACAACAGGCTGTACCAGCGTTCCCGCAATGCGGCGCGCAATACAGAGCAGTTCGCGCGGCCCACTGAATACTTTGATCAATGGAGCGGACGAAAGCTCCTGCACGTTCACCTGCATGCCGTTGCGAATCCGTCCTGCTGTGAGTTCGTCAACAATCACAGACGGCAGCTCCGGCAGCATCCCACGCGGGTGAGGAAGCCGCGCCTCAATCTCGGTCGGTGCAAGCCCCTTCAGATCGTTCACTGTAAGCGAGTGCGCGAGCGTGAACACACCGGCCTGCGTACGGCGCAACGAAGCGAGGTGTGCCCCGCATTCGGCAAGCTGTCCCAATTCATGCGCAACGGAGCGCACATAGCCTCCGGCAGAGACATGCATCGTGAAGCTCGCAGTTTCACCATCGAGCGAATCGAGCGTGAAATTGTGAATCGTGATCCGCGCCGGCTTGACCGGCACCGCTTTGCCCGCCCGCGCCAGCTTATGCGCGGGCACACCGCCAATCTTCTTCGCCGAATACACCGGAGGAACCTGGTCGATTGTGCCCTGGAACCGTGTGGCGAGCGAGCGCAGTTGATCCAGCGTAAGCGCGAGCGGCATTGGCGCAGATTGCGGCTCGCCCTCGGCGTCGAAGGTATCGGTCGCAAAGCCGAAGCGAATCGTGCCGGTATAGTGCTTATCTGACTCCGCAAAGAACTGCGCGAGCCGCGTGTATTTTCCCAGCAGCAGAGGAAGCACGCCGGTCGCCATCGGGTCGAGCGTCCCGAGATGACCCACACTGCGTTCACCCGTAGCGCGGCGCACAATGGACACCACGTCGTGCGATGTCATGCCTGCAGGTTTGTCGATGATCAGGAGCCCGTTCATACCACCACCTTCTAACGGCTGAAGGGCCTGGCGTCGATCAGCGAAAGGAACTCATTGCGAGTCTGTTGCTGCGTCTTGAAGACACCCAGCATCGAGCTGGTCACCGTCTCCGAGTGCTGCTTCTCCACACCACGCATCATCATGCAGAGGTGCTGGCCTTCAAGGACGACGCCGACGCCCTGCGGATGAACTGCATCACTCACCGCCTCGGCGATCTGCTGCGTCAAACGTTCCTGCACCTGCAGACGCCGTGCAAAGAGATCGACAATGCGTGCAACCTTGCTCAGTCCGATGACCTTGCGATCCGGCAGATAGGCAACGTGCGCCTTGCCGAAGAACGGCAGCAGATGATGCTCGCAGAGCGAGTAGAACTCGATGTTCTTGACGATCACCATCTCGTCATAGTCGACATCGAAGAGGGCGTCGTGAAGCACTCCCTCGACCGTCTGCTGATAGCCGCGCGTCAGAAAGGCCATCGCCTTCTCCATGCGCTCCGGCGTTCGCACCAGCCCATCGCGGGACGGGTCTTCTCCGATGCGGTGCAATAGCTCCGCGTAAATCTGTTGCATCGTTGCCTGTCCCAGTTCAACGTGCGCCGCCTCGGCAGCACGCTGTGCAGGCGTCTCTCCCGGACGGTCCGGGCCTGGATTTTCTACGGGCGGTTTTGTCGTCATCAGTTTGGACTTACAGGTGCAATGTTGGAGCTGTTGGTTGGGAGCCCGCGCCGAAGTAATCGAAGGAGTTGTTGCTTGTCTCCTCCACGCGAACACGTTCTAAAGTTGCATGCGGGTACTCGGCAAAGATGCGCCACATCTCGGTCGCGAGATTCTCGGTTGTCGGCACAAGATCGCGGAAGCACTCCAGTGTGTTCAGATTCGCGTGATCGAAGCGCGCGAACATCTCCCGCTCAGCGAAGGGATCGAGATCGGCAAGATTCGTGACCATGCCTGTCACAGGATCGACTGGACCGGAGAAAGTGAGCTGCACCGTGTAGTCATGCCCGTGGCCGTACGGATTGTTGCACTTGCCGAACGTCGCGCGATTTTTCTCAGGGGAGAGGGCGTCAACATGCAGCCGGTGCGACGCTGCGAAGTGATATCGGCGCGAAAAGTGAACGTGCGGCTGCCCCTTTGTCATGCACCTTCTCCATAGAAGTCCGCAAAGAGGTCCGGCATCTCGTACACGCGAATTCGATGAAGCTTCGCATTCGGGATCTTGCCGTCGAGCCGCCGCCAGATCGCCACAGCGATGTTCTCTGTCGTCGGAACAGTAGACGCGAACTCCGCCACCTCGAAGTTCAGGTGCCGGTGGTCATACACGGAGATGACCTCGCTCTCCAGGATGTCTTTGAGCTCCTTGAGGTCGACAACAAAGCCGGAGACCGGATCCGGTTCGCCGGCCACCGTCACCTCCAGCGTGTAGTTATGGCCATGCCCCTGGCGGTTGGCGCATTTCCCGAAGACGCGCTCGTTCTCTTCCTCGCTCCACGCAGGATTGAAGTAGAAGTGGGCGGCGGAGAACTCGGCTTTACGTGTCAACAAAATCATAAGAACTGTGCTACCTCATTAGATGCGTGAAGCCCGTTCTTGTTACAAAACGCCTATCGATTGGTGTGATATGCCCTTCCCTTCCACGCTACCTGGTGGAAGAGGTGGTGCTGTATCCAGCTTCGCAGCAGTAACACGATGAAAAACGGGAGCCCGAGGACGGACAGCGTGCAGTTGACAAACCCGAAGTGTGAGCGTGCTACCCGAGTATAGAAGCGAATGACAGTACGCAGCCACAGCAGCACAATTGCCGCTCTCTGCCACAGCACGAGATACGGCAGCAGCCAGATCAACAGCGGTAGCAACAGGAGAATGACGTCAAGCGTACGCCACGCCACAAGCCGCAGCGCATGCGGAAACAGCAGCGCAAGATTCTTCGTCCAACCCTCCACCATGTCGCCGAATCCGCGGTACATGCGCGTACTCAGAGCATCAGGAGCATAGCGGAAGCGAATCGTCCGCTTGGCGCGCTTCATGTTCCACGCGAGATCGACGTCCTCCAGAACCGACCCTCCCACCGCGCGATGTCCGCCAATCGCAAAGTACGCACCGCGTTCCACCAGCAGAAACTGCCCATTTGCCGCGGCCGTGCGCTTCGCCGGGTCGTTCACCTCCGCCGGCGGATAGACACTCACAAGCTCGGAAAAGATCAGCGGCATCAGCGCGCGCTGCGCCAGGCCGGAGACGATCTGCCGCGGCGAATACGAAAGCAAAACCGCCTTGTACTTCTCCGCCTCATGCAACGCGTGGCGAAGATCGTTCGGCTCATGCATCGTGTCCGCGTCGGTAAACAGCAGCCATCTCCCTCGCGCGTGCTGCGCCCCAAACCAGCACGCATTCGTCTTGCCTGTAAAGCTTCCCTGCGCATCCGCCAGCGACGGAGCCTCGAGCACTTGGACGCCCTCGTGCTTCGCCGCAGCCTCCTGCGCAATCGCGCGCGTGCGGTCCGTCGAATGGTCGTCGACGACAATCAGCTCCCAGTCCGTGCCCAGCGGAAACAGGCTTGAATCCTGCACCAGCAGGCTTTCGAGACACGCCGGAAGATTCCGCTCCTCGTTGCGCGCCGGAATAATCACGCTCAGCTCGAACCGAATCTCCTCGCCCAACGGTGTCAGCGTGGTCTCCGTCGCCGCAGACGGCGCCGTACGCGACGGCTCGTCGTCAACGGGAAGGCCAAGAATGGGGCTGAGCTTCGGTTCGTCGGAGTTGGGCCGGTCGGACACAGGTTCGTATTATAGGGAGGATGGTCAATTACTTGAGTGCGCGCTCGGCTGGGCGACGTATAACCGGACTGCTCGCCGCGGCTGCACTCCTCATTTTTGCGGCGGCAGGCTGCGATCGCGGCTCCCACCCGGAGCAACTCGGCACTCGCGCCCCCATGTTCGCGCTCAACGACGGCGAGCACACCGTCGACCTCAACAAGCTCCACGGCCGCGTCGTCGTGCTGAACTTCTGGGCCAGCTGGTGCGCTCCTTGCATTGAAGAGCTCCCCAGCCTCGAGCAGCTGCAGCGAGACCTCCCTCAAGTCCAGGTCGTCGCCGTCTCCACCGATGAAGATGCCGCCGCCTACGAACGCTTTCTCCAGCAGCACTCCGTCTCGCTGCTCACCGTGCGCGACGGCGATCAGCGCTCCAACGCAATGTACGGCAGTTTCCGCTTCCCCGAAACCTACGTCATCGACAAAAGCGGCATGATCCGCCGCAAGTTCATCGGCCCGCAGGAGTGGACCAGCCCCGAGATCGTCAGCTACCTCAAGAAGCTCGCCTCCTGAACCTCCGCGCGGCTTGTTAGGATGGATCTATGACGCAGTTGGACGTAATGTACCGCTACGGCGTTCCGCCCGGAGAAGCCGCAACGATGGCGCTCGGCCGCATCTCCGAGGTTTACGGAATCCGCGGGCTCGTCTTCGACGAAGCCGCCCGCACCGTTCGTATTGAGTACGACGCAACCCGGCTCTCCGAGCCCACCGTGCATGGCCTGCTACGCCGCTCCGGTCTCGACATCGTCGAGCGCGTCTCGCTCATTCCGCCGCAGCCCGCACCCGAGCCGCAACCCGCGGTAAGCTAGTTCTCACCAGCAGATTTGCGGTAACTACGCGATTTCCTGTATCCTGTTCAGGTTGCATCTTCTGCAATGTGCGCCCGTAGCTCAGTGGATAGAGCAACTGGCTACGAACCAGTAGGTCGGGCGTTCGACTCGCTCCGGGCGCACCATAAAACCCACCAAAATCTTTTCAAACTGCTCGAAGCTACTGCTCGCCCCAGCTGAGCTTCGACCGCAGCACGTTGAAGATTCCGTTCGGCCGCAGGCGCAGCAGCTTCACGCACCGCTCCGATCTCCGGCAGCGTATCCGGTCGTTCAGCAGCAGTTCCACTGCCTCCTGGCCATCCACCGTCAGATACGTCTCGTGCGGAACCACATCGACCGTCACTGAAATCTCCGACTGCCCCGGCACCACAATCGGACGAATCGTCAGCAGGTGCGGACAGATCGCCGTCAGCACCATCGCATCAAGCGACGGGACCAGAATCGGCCCTGCCGCTGCCAGCGTATATGCGGTCGAGCCTGTCGGCGTCGAGACAATCACGCCGTCAGCCCGAAATCGCGCCACAAACTCGCCGTCGACCTCCACCATGAACTCGCCCATGCGGGCGATCGCGCCTTTGGCGAGCACAACATCATTCAGCGCCAGCCACTCGCGCGTCGGCTGGTTCGACCGCACCAACTCCGCATGCATCATGCTGCCGCGAATCGATAAACGCCGTGCCGTTCTTCCACGCCTCAAGCGTCGCGAACAGATCTGTAAGCGGAACCTCCGTCAGGAAGCCCAGCGAACCAAGATTGCAGCCCAGAATCGGCGTGTCGGTATACGCAAACGCGCGCGCCGCTGACAGCAGGGTCCCATCGCCGCCCAGCGTCACGCAGATCTCCGGCTCATACCGCGGCATCTCCGGACGCTCCACCGCATCCTGCCGCCGGTTCAGATACCCTGCGCTCTCCGGATCGAGCACGCACTCATATCCGCGCCCGCCAAACCAGTCCAGCAGCTCCGCCAAGAATGTCGCACAGCTCCGGCTTCTGCGGCTTCGAGATGATCGGCGGCCTTCGGCATCGTGTGTGTAGTGTACCCGCGCATCGGAGAGACCAGAGACTAGAGAACAGAAATCAAAAAACCCGAAGCCGCGTATCGGCCCTTACGCCAACCCCCGTCCCCCATCCCCGTCTCTAATCTCTAATCTCTGTTCTCTAATCTCTGATCTCTGATCTCTGTTCTCTACAATCGCGCATGCAGCAGAAACTCGCGATTCCCTTCCATGCCCAGGATCGGCGAATCCATCACACTCAAAACCTCGCCTCGCAGCTCGCGCACTGCCGCGCTCACTCGATCGATCGCCAACTGATGCGCCGCCGGATCGCGCACGATCCCGCCCTTGCCCACGTGTTCGCGCCCCGCCTCGAACTGCGGCTTCACCAGCACCACCGCCTCACCACGCCACGCCTCGCCCGCAGGAGCCAGCGCCGCCACCAGCGCCGCCAGCACCAGCGTCGCCGAGATAAAGCTCACATCCATCGCGAAGAATCGAATCGCTTCACTCGCTACGCCCGCGACCTCGCCCGGCTTCAGCGTCCGCGCATTCGTCCGCTCCATCAGACTTACGCGCGGGTCCACTCGCAGCTTATGCGCAATCTGGCCAAAGCCCGTATCAATCGCCAACACACTCGCCGCTCCACGCTGCAGCATGCAGTCGGTAAATCCGCCCGTCGAAGCCCCCACATCTGCGCACGCCAGCCCGCTCACATCAATCGACCACGTCGCAAGCGCATGCTCCAGCTTCAACCCTCCGCGGCTCACATAGCGCATGTCCTCGCCCAGCAGCCGCAGATTCACGTCTTCGGCCACCTGCGCGCCCGGCTTGTCCACCTTCTGCTCATTCACCAGCACGCGCCCGGCGAGGATCAGCGCCTGCGCGCGCTCACGCGAAGCCGCGTGCCCCCGGTCCACCAGCAGTTTGTCCAGACGAAGTTTCAAGTGCCTCCAACCCCTGCAATATCACCTTCTGCGCGGGCCCACACCAGTTTCCCCGAGGCGACCTCGCTTCTGCAATGCGATGACGTACACTGGGCACTCGTAAACAGCCGGAGTCAATTTTGTCTCCGGCAATCCGGCATCGTCGCAGGAACGTATCGATGAAGAGCAACGTCGAAGGACCGGTGATTCACGGAGGCACAACCAGGATGGCCAGCTGCTGGACCGGGTGCGGCGCGGCGACGACCAGGCCATGGCCGAGCTCTACGACCGGTACTCCAAGCTCGTCTACTCGGTCGCCCTTCGCGTCCTGCGCGACCCCGCCTCAGCCGAGGACGTCCTTCAGGATGTCTTTCTCGGCCTCTGGCGCCGGCCGGAGACCTTCGTCTCCGCCCGCGGCAGCCTGGGCGGCTGGCTCGCCGTCGTCGCCCGCAACCGCTCCATCGACACGCTCCGGCGCAAGCGCCCCAGCGAGCAGGTCGAGGAGGTCTACCTCGCCTCGCCCTTCAATCTGGCCGAGGAAGCCGAGAGGAACACCTTAATGCAGCGGGCACGGGCGGTTATCATGCATCTTCCGTTGGAGCAACGAAAGACGCTGGAGATGGCATACTTCGATGGACTCACCCACACTGAGATAGCCGAGATCACGGGTGACCCGCTGGGAACCGTTAAGACCAGAATCCGCAGCGCGCTGTTGAGCCTGAGAAAGGAGCTGAAGGCGTGACCATCGGCAATCACATCCCTGAAGACGACCTCGTACTCTTCGCACTCCAGCTTCTGCCCGAGGAGCGCATGCGCCAGGCCAAGCTGCACGCAGAGAGCTGCGACCTCTGCCGCGACGAAATCGCCAAGCTTCAGGGCGACCTCGTCGCCTACACCATGACCTCGGACATTGTCGCGCCCCCGCCCGAAGCCCGCGAGCGCCTCCTGCGCCAGGTCGCCAAAGAGCCGAAGCCTGTCCTTCCCCCTGAGCCGGTGCCCATCAGCGTTGTCGACCGCGGCGATCATCTGGATGCGCAGATCGCGCAGATCGCATGGATCGCCAGGATCTCTCAGCCCGGACAGCCCGTACGGACCGCGCAGATCGTCCAGATCGCGACTCTGCCGAGCCTGTCTTCGCCACCCGTCAGCGCCGCAGTCTCCATGTGGAAGCTGCCGAAGACGAGGAGGAGAAGGGTTCGCGCAGCAGCCGCCCGCGCCGCGCCCCCTGGGTGCTCGCCTGGACCGGCTGGGCCGTCGCCGCAGGCTGTTCCTTCGTCGCCGGACTTCAGTTTCACCAGCGCCAGCAGATCCAGGGCTCGGTCGCCACGCAGCAGGCCCGGCTCGATGACGCTACCCGGCAGTCCGCGCGCGCGCAGGACGCACTCGCCACTCTCACCGCCGCCAACGCGACGCAGGTTGCCCTGCACTCAACATCTGACCTGAAGCCCGGGACTCCTGCCGTTGTCGCGCTGGCTGCCTATCTGGCGGACAAAGGCGCGCTCGTCTTCGTCGCCACACACATGGACCCCGCGCCCGCCGGCAAAACCTACGAGCTCTGGCTCCTGCCCGCCGACGGAAGGAACCCCATGCCGGCAGGCACCTTCAAACCCGACGCCCAGGGCAGCGCCAGCGTCGTGATGCCGCAACTCCCCAGGGGAATCCCGGCCAAGGGCTTCGGTGTCACGCTGGAGAACGAGGGCGGCTCCGACTCCCCGACGCTCCCTGTCGTCCTGGCAGGAACCTAATCCTCTCCACACCAAAGCAAAGGCCGCCTTAACGGGCGGCCTTTCTGCTCTCTTGCATAGAAGCGTTTACTGCGAGGTGATGACCACCCGCACTCCGAGACCCTGCAGATTCACGTGCGTCTCGATCGTGTCCGTATCCGTCGCGATCACTGTCATGAACTTGTTATCCGACGACGTCACATAGACCTTCCCCGTCGGCGTCCCGGTGGTTGCGACAATCGTCGTCGGATGCCCATACACCGAGCCCGGCGTCGTATTCGTATCCGCCGTAGCCGATGCCGAAGAGATCCCCGGAAGCGTCGCGCTGACCGTTCCGCTCACCAGGTTCACCACGCTCACAGAGCCCTCAACTCCCGCGGCTGCATTTCCCGCGTTCGCCACGTAGGCCTTCGTCCCATCCTGCAGCACCGACACCATCACCGGGTTGATGCCTACCGGAACCGTCGCCAGCACTGTGCCGAAGCCGACCGCATCCACCGGGTTCTTCGGATCGCAGTTCGGGTTCGTCGCCGGCGAAGCCGTGTTGCAAAGCGGAATGTTGATGATGCTCAGCGACCCAGGATGCGTTCCATCGCCCTGGTTCAGCACAATCAGTTGGTTGTTCAGGGGCGACAGATCGGCCCACACCGGATTCAGTCCCAGCGTCCCGGTCTTGGGAATCACTGGCATCGCGAGGTCCGGCCCATTGTTGATCACGTTGATCACGTTCACCGTGCCCGAACCCTTGTTCAGGATGAACGCCCTGTTTCCGTCCGGCGTCGCCACACCGTACACCGGATTGATGCCCACGGGAATCGTGCTCGAAACTGCAAGGTTTCCGCTCTCAAGCGACGACACGGTGCTCGCCGTCTTGCCATCGCCCTCGCTGATCACATACGCGCGCCGCGCACCGTTCGCTCCCACCACATAAATCGGGTTGTTCGGGATTCCAATGTTCTGGTCCAGCGACCCCGTACCTGTCAGCGCCGCTACCTGCGACAGCGCCGGCTCCGGCACAAAGATCGAGGCATTCGTCCCCGACAGCGATACCGACGTGATGCTCACCGGCGACGAGCCCGCGCTCAGCGTACTCTGGCTGATCTGGCTCGAGATAAGCGTCTCAGGACTGCCCGACGGGAACGTATTGAACGACCCCGCGCTGTTGATCACATATCCCTGGCCGCCACCCTCCGCCAGCACCAGGTAGATCGGGTTCGAGAGAATCTGTGGCGTCGACAGCACCGTGTCGCCTGCAAAGTCCACAAACGTCAGCAGTCCCGGAGACGACGGACTCGGCGCCGAGATCGCAATCGCATACTTTGTCGGCTGAGAGGCTGGCCCAACCGGATTGATCGCGCTCACCACCGGCCGGTACTGGTTTCCGCAGCCCGCCGCAAAAATACTCAGGGCCGCGGCTGAACTCAGGAGAATCGGCCTGTGCCGGAGCACACTATCCCCGCACAAAGCCCTTAAGTACGATCGTCTTCCGAACAAAAGCTACTCCAGAAAGAGGGGCGCTACTCGGCCACCCCATCAGCGTCTATTGTAGACGAGACGGTGCACCTTCTCGGCGATTCACAGGGGCCAGCCCTGAGCAGACAGGAAGTAGCCAGCCCATGAACGAACCCGACGTCATCCTCAACATGCTCGGCGGCCCCTCTCGCGAGCACCGCACCCTCGCCGTCATCGGCCTCTCCGACGACCCCACCCGCCCCAGCCACTCCGTCTCCGCCTACATGCAGCGCCACGGCTACCGCATCCTCCCCGTCAACCCCGCCATCGCGCACGTCCTCGGCGAACGCTCCTATCCCTCCCTGCGCCACCTCCCCGAACACCCCGACGTCGTCAACGTCTTCCGCCTTCCCCGCTACATCCCTGCCATCGTCGACGACATGATCGACCTCGGCTTCCAGAACCTCTGGGTGCAGCTCGGAATCGTCAATCAACCCGCCGCCATCAAAGCCCAGGCCTCCGGCATCGCCGTCGTGATGGACCGCTGCGTCCTCATCGAGCACGCCCGCCTCTTCGGCAGCTCCGCCCACGTCGCCTGAATTGTCATGCCATTGTCAGAACCTTCTCCCAGCAGGCCTCTGCAAGCTCTGTCCGCTCTTTGAGCTTCTACAATGAACGCATGAGTTCTGGACGTACAGCCCAACTGCATCGGAACCGGCTGCGCTGCATCATTTTTGGATTTTTTCTCGTTCTCTTTACGCTCCCCTGCCTCCACGCCCAGATTGCCGAAGTCGGCGACGGCGGCCCCGGCCCCGTCAAGGCCCAGCACCTCACCGCAGAGCTCACCTCCCTCTCCCCCCAGATCACCCCCGGCGGCACCCAGACCATCGGCCTCGTCCTCACCATCGAGGAGCACTGGCACGTCTACTGGGTCAACGCCGGCGACTCCGGCGAACCGCCCTCCATTAAGTGGACCCTCCCCAAAGGCTTCACCGCCGGCCCCCTGCAGTTCCCGCCCCCGCAGCGCCTTCCCCTCGGCCCGCTGATGGACTACGGCTACGAGGACCAGGTCGCCTTCCCCATCACCCTCACCGCGCCCGCCAACGCCAAGCCCGGCAAGACCCACCTGGACGCCCACGTCTCCTGGCTCGTCTGCGCCCAGGTCTGCCTCCCCGGTAAAGCCCACCTCGGCCTCGACATGAACGTCGTGCGTGGTCCGCTGGAACCCGCGCCCGTCGTCGGCGCCCTCGGCGAAGCCCTGAACCTGATCCCCAAGCCCCTGCCGCCCACCATGTCCGCCTCGGCCGTCGGCGATGCAAAACACATCGCCCTCACCGTCAAGACCGGCTCGCAGGAAGAGGACGCCGAGTTCTACCCCTTCGATTCCGAGGTCATCGAGAACGCCGCCGACCAGGAGCTCCAGTCGCTTCCCGACGGCATTCGCGTCACGCTCGACCGCGCCCACGATTCCACCTCGCTTCCCAAGTCCCTCCACGGTCTCGTGAAGCTCAGCGACACCGAGGCATACGAAGTCACCACGCCCGTCACCCCCGGCGTCGTCAAAGAAGAGCTCACACCCGCAGCCAAAGCGGCCAAGCGGGTCACACCCGCCAGCGTCACCATCTTCGGCGCCATCGGCCTCGCCTTCCTCGGCGGCCTCATCCTCAACCTGATGCCGTGCGTCTTCCCTGTGCTCTTCCTCAAGGGACTCGCCCTGCTCAACTCCTCCGGCGAGGAGAAAAAGCACCAGCGTCTCCACGGCCTCGTCTACACGCTCGGCATCGTTGTCTCCTTCTGGATCATCGTCGCCGTGCTGCTTGTCCTGCGCGCCAGTGGCCGCGAGCTCGGCTGGGGATTCCAACTCCAATCGCCCGGTTTCATCGCCGTACTCGCCTCGCTGATGTTCTTCCTCGCGCTCTCGCTCGCAGGGCAGTTTGAGATCGGCCTCTCGCTCACCAGCGCCGGCGGCGGCCTCGCGCAGAAACAGGGCTACACCGGCAGCTTCTTTACCGGAGTCCTCGCCACCGTCGTCGCCACACCCTGCACCGCGCCGCTCATGGGCGCCGCCGTCGGCTTCGCGCTCGCCCACTCCGCGTGGATGACCTTCCTCGTCTTCACCGTGCTTGGGATCGGCCTCGCGCTTCCCTACCTTGTCCTCACCATGCAGCCGCAGTGGACCAAGGTTCTCCCCAAACCCGGCGCCTGGATGGAGATCCTCAAGCAGCTCACCGCCGTTCCGCTCTTCGCCACCGCACTCTGGCTCGCCTGGGTCTACGCGCACCTCTACGCCAACGAAGGCGTCGACCGCATGACGCGCCTGCTCGCCTGCTTCCTCATCCTCGCCATCGCCGGCTGGGTGCTCGGCAGCTGGCCCGCGAAGTGGGGCTCCGCCATCGCCGCCGCCATCCTCATCGCCTGCGCTCTCGCGCTTCCACTGCGCAAGCCCGCCGTCGAAACCATGATCTGGCAGCCCTACACCCCCGCAACCTTCCAGGCCGCCCGCGCCACCGGCAAGCCCGTCTTCGTCGACTTCACCGCCGACTGGTGCCTCAGCTGCAAGTTCAACGAGGCCGCCGTCCTCCACTCCGCCGAAATCGAGCAGAAACTCCGCGACGACAACGTCCAGCTCCTCAAGGCCGACTGGACCCAGTACGACCCCGAGATCACCAAAGCCCTCGCCGCCGTCGAGCGCAGCGGCGTCCCCACCTACGTCATCTATCCTGCTGGTGCCAACTCCAACGCCGACGTCCTCCCCGAACTCCTCACCAAGGACATCGTGCTCCAGGCCCTCGAAAAGGACGCCCACTGATGAGCTCCACCACCGCAACGACAGACGTCCAGCAGATCCGCGACCTCGTCGCCACCTGGGCCAGCGCCTCCGCCGCCGGCGACCTCGCATCCATCCAACCCCTTATGGATGAAGACATTCTCTTCCTCACCGCCGGCGCAGAACCCTTCGGCCGCGACACCTTCATCCAACACTTCGAGAACAACGTCAAACAGATGAACCTCAACGTCCGCGCGGACGTAAAAGAGGTTGAGGTTCGGGACGATCTCGCATTTGCGCGCACCTGGCTCGAGGTCCGCATCACCCCGAAGAACGGCGAGCCAATCACGCGTACGGGCTACGCGCTCTCGGTCTACCGGCGGCGTCCCGGCGGACCATGGAGACTCTGGCGCGACGCCAATCTCGTCTAAGTAGCTATCGCCTCGCTCGGAAAGAGAAGAACTCGATCCTTGCGACTCAAAACTCGCAAACTCTAGACTCAGAACTGAACGGATCCGCTTTCATCTGAGGCCCTGTCCCGAGCGAAACCTCTAAAAAAACCGCAAACAACTCACCGGTTTTGTTAAGGGCACGGCTTCAGCCGTGCCGTCACGGGCCCAAGCAAAAACGGGGCTTTAGCCCCTGAGGTCAAATCAAAAGGAGAAGCACCATGCCCCGCATCTCCCACACACTTCGCACCGCCGTCCTCACCACCTGCCTCATCGCCTCCACCGCCTTCGCCGTCAAGCCCGGCGACCCGGCCCCCGACTTCAAAGGCACCGACTCCAACGGCAAGACCCAGTCCCTCTCCCAGTACCGCGGCAAGTGGGTCGTCCTCGAGTGGGCCAACCGCGGCTGCCCCTTCGAGCAGAAACACTACAACAGCGGCAACATGGAAGCCCTGCAGAAGCAGTGGACCGCCAAGGGCGTCGTCTGGCTCAGCATCATCTCCTCCGCCCCCGGCCAGCAGGGCTACATGACCCCCTCTGAAGAAAACGAGTACCTGAGCTCCAAGCACGCCTCACCCACCGCCGCCATCCTCGATCCCACTGGCGCCATCGGCCACCTCTACGAGGCCAAGACCACGCCGCACATGTTCGTCATCGACCCCACCGGCAAGCTCGTCTACATGGGCGCCATCGACGACAAACCCTCCCCTGACCCCGACACTCTCAAAGGCGCACACAACTACGTCAGCGAAGCCCTCGAGCAAGCCATGTCCGGCAAACCCGTCACCACCCCCAGCACCCACAGCTACGGCTGCTCCGTGAAGTACGCCGAGTAGTCACGCCTTACCTGACAACGGAGAACGGACAACGGAGAACTGATCGCGCGAACCCGTGCAAAATCTGATAATCGCCCAACCGTAAGCGCGATCCACAAGAAACCTGCGTTTCCCACATTTCTTCGTTGTCCACAAATGAATGTTCCACGCGGAACACTCCTGTTCCAAGCGCATTCAACTCATTCAGGCACGGAAGCACGGTAGACAGGCTGTGGTCCATCCACCTTCGTAACGTCTCTTGCCCATACGACGACCGCGTAAATCAGAGCGCCGTACGGTAACAAAAGGAGAAGAGCCAGAAGCCAGCCAATTCTGGTCCAAATGGATGAACGATCGACAGATATCCAGTACACCCACATCGTCACGTAGAGACAGATTCCCCCCAACCCTCCGTACGCTCCACTTACATTCAGGAGCAGCCTGAGCGGACCGTGCAATGAGCCAATCACGTCGAAATGCGTCGCCGATGAGATGCCCCAGTTGACCAGGAGAAGGATCGTCAGTCCTGCCCCTACGACCACCCACGACGCAATCGCAACAAACAAGAATCCTGGAAGCGTGTATTTATTTCTGACAACGTAGTAGCTCATGATCCCTCGTCTTCACTGCGCGAGTCACAGCAACTAGTCCAATGCATGATCAGCTAGCAAATCTACACCACCCCAAACCTTCTTCCCACTCCACGGCGCCTCCGGCCCACGCCAGAACTCATCCTCCGCGCTTAAACCCAGCGGCAGAAACGCCGCCGTGCACAGATACAAACTGCCCGTCGAGATATACGTCTCCCCAACCTCCGGCTGATGCCCGCACAATCCAATGCGCAGCCACCCATGCTCGTCGAACGTTCCCGGTGCATTCAGTGTCCGCACAATCACTGCACTCAGCGCACATCGCACCTGCGCCGGCGTCACGGGTTCCGGCAACATGCGACGGTACGCCGCATCCGCCAGCAGATGAAACGCTCCGCACCTGTATGCGAGCGACCTTCCCACCGGCGGAAAGCTCCCATCCGGCGCAATCGTCCTCTCCTGAATCGCCGCATACCGCGTCGCCCGCTCCCGCTCCGGCGCGATCATCGCCTTCCACGTAGCGTCCTGATCGCCTACCGCCTCCAGCACCGCCAGCAGAAACGGATGCATCACGAACGAGTCGTAGTAGTCCGCGTGATAGTGCGGCCCATCGCCGTACACGCCATCACCCACATACCACTCGCTCATCTTCTTCAGTGCCAAGCCCACACGCGCGCGGTCCCAATCTTCACCAAGCTCGTACAGCGCAACCTCGATCATCGCCGCAAACAGCAGCCAGTTATTCATCGGCGGCGTCTGCTTCCGCGTCGCTCGCAACGCATCCGCAAGCTGCGCTCTTCACACTCCGCGGCAACGCATCCCGCAGCGACTTCGGCGCGCGGTGCAACGCCAGCGCGAGAAACGCCGCATCCACAATCGTCTGCCGCTCCTCACCAAACCGCAGCCACCCCGGCGACTTCGGATCAACTCCATGCGCTATGCCGCCTCGCGCCCACTCCACATAGCGCCCGCGCAGCTCACCTTCCGCGCCATCACTCGGCCCATGCTCCAGCCACGGCGCCATCCCCGCGAGCGTCCGCCCAACCGCTTCCAGATGCGTCACCTTTCGCCGCTCGTCCTCATGTCCCTTAGCGGCCTCCACCGGCATCACTTGCTGCAGCTTCCCCTCCGCCGCCGCGCTCAACACCGGCCGCGCCACACGATCCAGCAGCGACACCCACTCAGCGCGTGACAACGAAGCAGACGCGCCACATCTCAACGGCTCCGCACTCACAACACGAGCACCAACCACCGCGCCCGCGCCGCCCCACAACGTTCCCCTCAAAAACTCGCGCCGCTGCAACGATCCCCTCGCTCTACTTCGCCCATGCCAGTCCGTCAGCGCCCGGCCCTGCATCGATCACCCGCGCCACATCCCAGCTCTTCAGATCGATCGCCGCCACCTTCCCCACGCCCATGCACGACACATACGCCACCGCCGCGCCCGGCTGAATCAGCACCTCCTGCGGCCTCGCCGGCACCTTGATCGTTCGCGCAACCTTCATCGCCGCCAGGTCCACCACGGCAACCTCATTCGTCGCAGGAATCGCAATCAGCAGAAACTTCCCATCCGCCGTCGCAGCCGCGCCATACCCCGTCCCCGGCAACTCCACCCACTTCGCCACCTTGTTCGTCTTCGTGTCGATCACCGCGAGCCTCGGCTGCGTCTGGTCCGACGTAAACACCCACCGGTCATCGTTCGAGATCGCAATCCGCTGCACATCGCCCGACACCGGAATCACCGCAATCGTCTTGCGCCCCACCATGTCCAGCGCCGACACCGTTCCCGGCCCCACGTTCGACGTGTACCCCTTCGTGCCGTCATGCGACAGCACCAGCATGTGCGACTGCTCCGCCCCCGTCGGCACCTTGCCCACAATCTTCTGCGTCTTCGTGTCGATCACCGTGATCGCGTCATCCAGCTCCGTCGTCACGTACAGCAGATGACGCTTCGCATCCAGCACCGGCAGATGCGGCCGCACGCCATGCCCAAACTCCACATGCGCCACCACCGTGTGCGTCGGCACATCGATCACCAGCATCTCGTGCCCATCGATCCCCGGCTTGCCCACACCCGTGCTTCCATAGATCGGCAGAAACGCCGTGCGCCCATCCGCCGACGCAACGACCTCATGCCCATGCACGCCCGGCGTCTTCTCCTCGACGACCGCAACCTGCTTCCCACTCGCCGCATCGATCACGCTCAGCGTTGCATCGCCCTGATTCGCCACTAGCAGCGACTGCGCACCCGCAGTCACACACACCACTCCGAAAACCATCACACCGATCGCAGTTTTCATCATGCGCCCCAATATACGCTCAACGTTTCGACTCGCGAATCCGCTGAATCTCTCGCATGCGATCCGCAAGAATCTTCTCGCGTCCTTCGTTCGTCGGCTGATAGTACCTGCGCCCTGCCAGCGACGGCGGCAGACACTCCATGTCCGCCACCTTGCCCTCGACATCGTGCGCGTACTCATATCCCTTGCCATAGTCGAGCTCCTTCATCAGCCGCGTCGGCGCATTGCGCAGATGCAGCGGCACAGGCTCCGCGGGCTTCGCCTCGATGTCCGCGAGCACCTCGCCATACGCCGTGTACAGCGCATTCGACTTCGGCGCCAGCGCCAGATACACCACCGCCTCGCCCAGCGCCAAATCCCCCTCGGGCGACCCCAGGAAGTGCACGGCATCGCGCGCGCTCAAGCAAAGGTTCAACGCCTCAGGCGCCGCCAGCCCGATGTCCTCCACCGCCATCCGCACCACGCGCCGCGCCACATACATCGGGTCCTCACCCGCCGCCAGCATCCGCCCCAGCCAATACAGCGCCGCGTCCGCATCCGAGTTCCGCACGCTCTTGTGCAGCGCCGAGATCACGTCATAGTGCTGCTCGCCCTTCTTGTCATAGAGCAGCACGCGCTGCTGCAGCGCCTCCGCCGCGAGCTCCTTCGTGATGACGTTTTCACCTCGGGGCTTCTCTCCCGCTGCGCGTGCGAGGGCCAGCTTCGACGCCACCTCCAGCGCATTCAACGCATTCCTCGCATCGCCGCTCGAGTACGACGCCATCGCCTCCAGCGCACCCTCATCCGCCGTCAGCCCCAGCGCACCCAGCCCGCGCTCGCTATCCGTCAGCGCGCGCTGCAACAGCGCAATGATGTCCTCCTGCGACAGCGCCTGAAGCGTATACACGCGGCAACGGCTCAACAGCGCCGCATTAATCTCAAACGACGGATTCTCCGTCGTCGCCCCAATCAGCCGAATCGCACCGCGCTCCACATACGGCAGAAACGCATCCTGCTGCGCCTTGTTGAAGCGATGAATCTCATCGATGAACAGAATTGTGCGCGAACCAAACTGCGACGCCTTCTCCGCATCGGCCATGACCTGCTTGATCTCTTTGATCCCCGCCAGTACCGCCGAAAACTCGATGAAGCTCGCACTCGTCGCCTGCGCGATGATCTTCGCCAGCGTCGTCTTCCCCACACCCGGCGGTCCCCAGAAGATCAGGCTTGCGGCATCATCGCGCTCAATCTGCAGCCGAAGCGGCTTGCCCGGCCCCAGCAGATGCTGCTGCCCCACAAACTCATCCAGCGTCCGCGGCCGCATCCGCTCCGCCAGCGGCGCCGTCGTGCGTCTTCCGTCACCTCCGCGAATTGGCGCTGTATCAAATAAACTCACCGCGTCGCCTCCGCAGGAATCGCCTGCGCGATCCGCTGCCGCATCGCCTCATACAGCAGCGTCGTCGCCGCAGCCGCCGCATTCAGAGACTCAGTAATGCACGGAATATGCACGCGCAGCTCCGCAATCCTCAGCGCCGCCTCCGACAACCCCGCGCCCTCATTGCCGATCATCACCGCGCAGTCACGCGCCAGATCCGCATCCACGCACGCGACCGCACCCTTCGCCTGCGCGACCGCCGCGTACACATGCACTCGTTGCTTCGCCGCCCACGCCGCAATCTCTTCCAGCGACATCCGCATCATTGGCACGCGGAACACCGATCCCGCCGACGCCCTTACAGCCTTCGGACTCCACGGATTCGCCGTCTCCGCCGTCAGTACCACCTGCGATACACCGAATGCCTCCGCCGCACGCAGCATCGTTCCCACATTGCCCGGGTCCTGAATCGCCTCCAGCACCAGCGTCGTACCGCACCCATGGCCATCCGGCCGCTTCTCGATCTGCGGGATCGCAATCGTCGCCGCCACGCCCTGCGGCGACGTCGTATTCACCGCACTCTCGAACACATCGCGGCTCAGCACCACCACCGGCAGACCGCTCACGGCCAGCGATTCCAGCACGGCCTCGCTTCCCTTCCGCACAAACACCGTGTCCGGCCGAATCCCCGAGCGAACCGCCTCCGAGATCAGCGTCGCCCCTTCGATTGCAACGATCTCTCCCGGCCTTGCCGCCCTTCCATCGAACGCGGCGCGCAGCGCCTTCACCTTGGCATTCGTGCGGCTCGTAATCGGCGCAGTCAGGTTCATCGCCCCTCAGTGTACCGTCGCGCGTGATGTCTTCGTCCTCAACCCCGCCTCATGCGGTAAAGTCAATGGCGAGGAGATTTCTCCAGTTTTGATCGCAGAGATGCTTCGCATTCATCCGGAGGAGCCGGAGCCGCACCTTGTGCTGCGCGTCGTACACGCGCTCGAAGCCGGCCAGGTGGTTTCCCTTCCTACCGACACCTTCTACGGCCTCGCCGTCGACCCCGTGAATCTCCGCGCCGTTGACCGTATCTACGACCTCAAGACCCGCGCCCGCCACAAGCCGCTCTCGCTCCTCATCGCCGACGTCGCGCAGGCCTATGAGCTCGCCCGCTCCCTCGACGGCGCCTTCGACCGCCTCGCCGAGCGTTTCTGGCCCGGCCCGCTCACCGTCATCGTCAAGGCCGGCGGCAAGCTGCCGCTGCGCGTCACCGCCAACACCGGCAACGTCGCCCTCCGCGTGCCGGAGGCCGCCATCTGCCGCAGCATCGTTCGCGAGCTCGGCCTCCCCATCACCGCGACCTCGGCCAACCTCCGCGGCCTGCCCGAGTGCACCTACGCCGGCTGCGTGCGCGAGCAGTTCGGCGACAAGATCCCGCTCATCGTCGACGGCGGCCCCACCTCGCGCTCCGTCGCCACTACCATCGTCGACCTCTCCGGCGGCACCAACTCCTGGATGATCCTCCGCGAAGGCGCCATCCCCACCCACGAGATCGCCCTCGCCCTCCACCGCTGAAGCAGAATCGAGTCGCCCTGCGTACTCTGGCGGTCCACAACCGAATCCCGCATACTACTCCCTGACCTTATCGATGAGTGCCCGCACCCTATCCCGCAACGCGACCACGCGCCGCAGCCTTGGCGCGCGTCTGCTCGGCTGGACACTCGTCGTCGTCCTCATCGTCGCCGCCTGCTGGTTCATCTGGCTCTACCGCCAGATTCAATTCACCGCGCATATTGACAACGCCGAGCGCGCCGACGCCATCGCCGTCTTCGGTGCCGCCGAGTACGCGGGCCGCCCCTCGCCCGTCCTCCATGCGCGCCTCGACAAGGCAGTGGCGCTCTACAACCACGGCATCGCGTCCACTGTCATCACCCTCGGCGGCGGATCTGAAAAAGATTCCGGCCGCACTGAAGGCGGAGTCGGCCGCGACTACCTTCTGGCGAACGGTATTCCGTTTGACCGCATCATCGCCGAAACGCACTCCTTCGACACGCAGGAACAGGTGACGAAGCTCGCGCAGATTGCCGCTGCACACCACTTCCACACCGTCGTCGTCGTCAGCGACGGCACGCATCTCTTCCGCATCGCGCTGCTCTGCCATCGCGCCGGGCTCAACGTCTACACCTCGCCGCGCGCTCCCCTCGGCCACATTGATGACGTCGACGCCGCCGCGCGCGTGCTCCACGAGATGCTCAGCTACACCGCCATCCGCCTCAACCTCACCGGCACGCTGCACGCCATCGACCGCAAGGAAGACTAGCTGCCAGGCTTGCGCGCCACCACAACGCGCAGCGGCGGAAACGCAATCGCACTCCCCCACCGCCGCTCCACCGCGAACCCCATCTCCCGCAGCTTCGCCGCATACTCGCGCGTGTTCTTGTAGTCGGAGAGCAGCGCCACGCCGCCCGGCATCAGTACGCGCGCAATCTCTTCGACTGCCTTCTGCCGCGTCGCGCGGTCGTAGATGTTATGCAGGCACAGATTCGAAACCACCACGTCAAAGCTCGCATCCGCGAAGGGCATGCTCTGCGCGCCCGCGCTCAGCAGATCACTCCGGTCCGCTACGCCTTCGAGCTCCAGATTGCGCTGCGTCGCGGCCTCTGAGTTCCCGGCCATATCTTCCTTCGACCAGATATCGATGCCCGTCGCATGCCCCGCAGGCGTCCGCTTCGCCGCTCCCACCAGCAGCAACCCGCGCCCGCAGCCAACATCCAGCACGCTCTCATCGCCGCGCCAGGCATGCATCGCAAGCATCTTGTCGCGGTGATACTCCTTGCCTTTCTTCACGTAGAAGAGGTAAAGAAATCCCTCGATCAGCAGAGCTACGCCAGTGCACCAGAACGTCGGCCGCAACTTGAAAACGGCCGACCCCACATGCAACTGCGACGGTGTGATCAGCGCGAGCACAACCCCAGCGCGCCAAACAGAAACAGATTGCGGAGCACATTCGGCGCATCGATCCCGTAGTTCGGCCTCTCCGCGGACACTCCGGAAACACTGGCCGACATAGCACGCTCCAGACACCTCAGCATCGCACACCGCGACACCTCAACCTGTCCCTAGTACCCTTATCCGCATGAGATAGGGAGGAACTATGCCCGACCAGAAGACCGCAATCATCACCGGAGCAGCTGGCGGAATTGGTTCGGGTCTGGTCGAAGGCTTCCTCAACGCGGGTTACAGGGTCGTCGCAACGTCTCGGAACACCAGCCGTTCGCTGACTGCTTCGCCCACCTTAGTTCTCGTTGATGGCGACATTGGGTTGCCGGAGACCGCGGCCAAGGTCGCCGACGCCGCGACTCGAGCACTTCGGGACGCATCGACGTTCTTGTGAACACCGCCGGGATCTTCCGCACCAAGCCGTTCATCGACTTCACCACCGAGGACTTCGACGCCCTCGTCTCCATCAACCTGCGAGGATTTCTTTACATCACCCAGCTCGCTGTGAAGCAGATGCTCAAGCAGAAATCAGGGAACGTCGTGACCATCACAGCGGCGCTTGCGGATCAGCCGATCGCCGGCGAAAACGCCTCCGTTTCGATGATGACGAAGGGCGGCCTGAACACCATCACCCGCAGCCTCGCCGTCGAGTACGCGGGAGAAGGAATTCGTTTCAACGCCGTAGCCCCCGGCGCGGTGGACACACCGCTGCACAAGGACGAACCCGCGGAGGCTTTTACCGCGGGGCAGCCGCTCAAGACGGTCACACAGGTAAAAGACATCGTCGACGCCGTCCTCTACCTAGCGCGCGCACCGCAGGTAACCGGCGAGATCATCCACGTCGACGGCGGCTCTCACGCCGGCCGCTAAGACCCCCACACACCTGATTCATCCCACCGAACCAGGTGGCCGTACTCTTTCACAAAGGGAAAGGGTACTGTATTGTTTGCGGTAACAAACGAGAGATGCACCGAATGCTGCACATAACGTCGATGATGGGTCAACGAATAAAGTAGCTATGAAGACTCTTCTCTACTTCTTTTTGCCGGTAGTGGCCATCGCGATTTTCGCGGGGTTTGTGATTTTCGATTACGGAAACGCAGTATCGATCAAGGGAATTCGGGATCTCAAAGTGAATACCGCTCTAGCAGCAGATCACGATAGTGCGAGTCTCGATGGGGCGCTCACAAGCAGCTCGCTTGCTATCTCCAGTGTCAGAGAACACCGAGAGGGACATCGAATCGTAGTGGTTGTGAGAGAGGTGCCCGTTCGCTCCGGAAAAGATGCGGGAACCTTTCATTTGGATATCCCAGTGCCAAAAGACGTGAGCGCAATCACCTTTGGAGATTCACGCACCGTCATTTGGCATAGGTAGTTGTCGCGGATATCGATCCGCACGCGAAGCCGGTAGGTTTCCGGGATGTCGATCGGCTAACCGAAAACTTCCCGACTAAAACAACACCCGCATCCCGGCCTTCGCCACCCCGAATCCGCCGATCCACTGCGACAGGCTTCCCATCAACTCCCTCTCGGGCACTGTCACGCGAGCCTGACGAATCGGCCCCACGCCCTGCGCGCTCATGATCATCTCGCGCAGCTTCGTCGCGGTCGGCAGCTCAAATCCTTCGCTCACCCAAACCTCATTGCCCTTCAGCGAGAGCAGCACATCGCCCTCTTTGGTCGAGTACACGCGCTCATCCGCATCTGTCTCGTCGGTCTTGCGGCGCTCGAGCCCGCTATACTGCCGCGGGAACTGCTGCTCAAACACGTGGAAGAAGCTGCGCGCCGCATCCGCATTCTTCCAGCGCGACAGATACAAGATCGCAATCGACTTCGTCGTTGCCTTGTCCGCATCGCTCGCATTCCTGCGCTGCGCTGCGTAGTACACGCCGCCGTTCCATTGGGGACTCAGGGCCTCTGCCAGCGGCTTGCCGCCAAACAGCTCCGCCGTCATCTTCACGTCGAGCTCGCCCATCACGCCCACGTCGTAAGGTTCGTAGCCCGCGCTCTCCAGCGTCGGATGAATATCCGGCAGCGCCAGCAGCGGCTCCGGCTTGCGCGCCATGTAGTCGTCCGGATGCATAATCTCCGCGCTCGTATTCGGCGGCGCATCGAGCACACCCGTAAACGCCTTCTCCGTGCCCGCCTTCAGCAGCACTGCCTGCTCAAACGCCAGCCCCTCGGTGTACGGAAACAGCAGCGACACCTGCAGCACCAGCGGAGCCCGCGCCAGCACCGGCGAATCGCTCATGTCGCCGGCGCCCGCCTGCAACTGCTCGCCCACCGCCGGCACATCCTTCAGCGTCTTGCCGGTCGGCTTCAGCATGTAGTCGGCGAAGCTCACCATCGCCTGGCCTTCCAGCACCGCCTCGCGCGCGGTATCCGTTTCGTCCGTCTGGATGTGCTTCGCGTCGTCATCCACGTTCTTCGCGACGGTGTCCGGCTCCAGGTCCTCCCACTTGGTCAGGCCCACCTTCTGGTCCTGCAGAGCATGCGTCAGCTCATGCGCCATCACCGGCTTCTGCTGGTCGATCGGCACCCAGTCCAGCAGGTTCATCGTCTTGGTCTTGTTGTCGTAGAAGCCCGCAATCTGCTCGGTCAGCAGGCTCAGCAGAAACGGGCGCAGGTTGAAGTCCTTGTCCAGCAGACCGAACTTCTTCAGCACGAGTTCGCTGCGCTCCATGCGCTTGTTGCTCTTGTCCTCGTCGAACTTCTTGCGCAGCTCCGAGGCCACCTTGTCGCGCGTAATGAAGATCTTCTTTACCGACTTCTGAATCGGCAGCCCGGTGTCCTTGCTCACAAACTGGAAGATCTCGTCCGCATCCGCCAGCAACTGCTTCTCCTGCGCCTTGCTCAGCGGCTGGTCGATGATTACCGTCGTCTGACCTTCCTGCAGCTTCGGCGGCGTCGACGCCCGGCGTCATCAGCGGTACCGGCTGATTCCCCGGCGGAGTTCTGTTGCTCTTCGACGGCGCCTGGCTCTGTTGCGCTCCTGCCTGCTGCCCCCGCCCCCACCACCAGCAAAGCCGCTGCCAGAACTACCCACCCGAACCGCTTCAGACCGTCCTTCACGCCGCCTCCAACCATTGCCATCAGTGTACGCACCCGCTCACGAACCTTGCGAACTCGTACAATTAATACGGTGGTCGAATCCATGAGCCAGAACCTACGAGCCGAACTCGACGCAATTCTGAATGGCGCCGCAGTTGCTTCGTTAGACGACCGAGCGTTCCTGCGCGTCACCGGCTCGGATGCCACCCGCTGGCTCAACGGCATGGTCACCAACTCTGTGCAGGCGCTTGCCCCCGGCGAAGGCTGCTATAACTTCCTCCTCAACGCCCAGGGGCGCATCCTCGGCGACTGCACGATCTTCCGCGAGCCGGAGGGCGAGCAGCCTGCTTTCGTTCTCGCCACGAGCAAGCAACAGATCGAAACGATCCAGAAACACCTCGACCACTTCATCATCATGGACGACGTCGAGCTGACTCCGATGGAGCAGTACAGCCACACCGTGCTCCTCATCGGCCCGCGAGCTCCGGAGGTCCTCCGCAGAATGGAGAACTCAAGCCCCGGCTGCAGCTCCTTTGCCGATTCCGCACCGCTGCGCCTGCACTACTACCCACAGACGGCGAGCCAACTCATCACGCCAGCCGAAGGCCCAATCCCCTGCTTTGAGATATCGCCCAGCTTCCCGGTCGACGACCTCCTCGAAGAAACCAAGGCAGCCGGTGCGATTGAGGTCTCACCCGAAGCGCTGAACGCCATGCGTCTGTTGATGGGTGCACCAGCCTACGGCGTGCGACATCACCGAGAAGTACCTCCCGCAGGAGACCAACCAGCTCAACGCCCTGCACTTCAACAAGGGCTGCTACCTGGGCCAGGAGATCGTCGAGCGCATTCGGTCGCGTGGGCAGGTTCATCGGCTGCTCACACCCCTGACCCTCACCGGCGAACTGCCGAAAGACCTCCCGGCGCCGCTGGAGGCCGATGGAAAGGCGGTCGGCGAGATCACCTCCGCCGGCGTCGTCCCGCTGCCGGAAGGCGACCAGATCCTCGCCCTCGGCTACGTTCGCCGCGAGGCGCTCGACACCCACGCAGCGCTGACCTATGCGGGTGGTTCCGCGACGCCTCGCGACGCATCTAACGAACGACTAACCGCTACACTCAAAGCACATGTCTGAGAAAACTCCGTTCGTCATCAACGACCGCCGCAAGTTCACCGCCGAGGGCGAGCTTCGCCCAGACGTCCCGCACGCCGAGCCCGAGCGCCCATCCGAGGAGCAGGCCCCCAAGCCCGCTGCCGAGCCCTCCGCCGAAGCCAAGGCGCCCATCCCGTTCCCGTCGCCTGCCGCCGACAGCCCCGCCGCTGAAGCAGCCGCGGAGGCTGCCGCGACCCTTCCCGACGAGGAGCACCTTCCACCGCCGCCCACGGCCGAGCAGACCGAGCAGGCCAACCGCGCCTACAACGCCACGGTCGACCGCCTCGATACCGCGATCCGCGCCACGAATCCCGGCATGGAACGCATGCCCGAGATGAGCTACGACCGGCTGGTGCAGTCGCTGTACATGCAGGCCCTGCTGCAGCTCGGCGGAGCCACCGAGCCCGGCCAGCCTCCGCAGGTCGACATCCTCGGCGCGCGCCAGACCATCGACATGCTCACTGTCATTGCGGAGAAGTCCAAGGGTAACCTCACGGACGCCGAGGACAAGCTGACGCAGTCGGCGCTCTTCGAGCTGCGCATGGGCTTCCTCGAGGTCACGCAGGCCATCGCCCGCCAGGCAGCCAGGCAAGGCGCCCCCGGCGTTCCCCCTGCACCCGGCGGCCCCAGCATCGTCCGCTAAACGATGGAAGCAACGCTCACCTTTCTCGGCAGCGGCACGTCCATGGCCGTCCCCACACTCGGGTGCGGCTGCGCCGTCTGCACCGACGCGCACCGCCCCGGATCGCCGAACCGCCGCACGCGGCCCTCGGTCCTGCTTGCTTATAACAATCACCATGTCCTCATCGACACCGGCCAGGACTTCCACGTCGCAGGCGGTGCGCGAAAACATTCAGCAGCCTCGATGCGGTGCTCTATACGCACGGCCACGCCGATCACGTCCTCGGCATGGACGACCTCCGCCCGCTTACCTTCGGCCATCGCGGCGAGCTCCCGCTGTACGCCGACGACGCCACGGCCGACACCATCGAGCGCGTCTTCGAGTACACCTTCCGCAAGGTCGACCGCTACCCCACCAGCGCCCGCGTGACGATGCATCGTCTGCCTTCTGAGGCAGGCGTGGAGGTCGAGCTTTTCGGCGCGCGCTTTATCCGTGTCCCCGTCAGCCACGGACGCGAAACCATCGCCGGCTACCGCTTCGGCGGCGCCGCGTACCTCACCGACATGAGCGATATCCCTGCCGAGAGCCTTCCGCTGCTCGACGGCCTCGACATCCTCATCCTCGACGCGCTGCGCCGCGAGCCGCACCCCAGCCATTCGCACCTCGAGAAATCGATCGAATTAGTGAACAAGATCGCTCCAAAACGCGCTTATTTCACGCATATCAGCCACGATCTCGACCACGAATCGACCAACGCGTCGCTGCCCGACAACATCCGCCTCGCGCACGACGGCCTGCGGCTCACCTTCGAGATCGCACCTGAGAACTGACCGCATCCATGCAAATCTTCCGCAGCCTCGACGAACTCGCCAGCAACACGAAGACTTCTGTCGTCAGTGTTGGTAACTTCGACGGTGTGCACCTTGGGCATCAGCTGGTGCTGAAGTCCCTGGTGGATCGCGCACGCGAGTCAGGTGCTCAGTCCGCCGTCGTCACGTTCGATCCGCATCCTTCGCACGTGCTGCACAGCTCGCGGCGCACGCCGCTGATTACGCCGCTTCCGCAGAAGCTCGATCTGCTGGCTGCAAACGGAATCGACCTCACACTCGTTCTGCAGTTCAACGAAGAGCTGCGGCGCTGGCCAGCGCGTGAGTTCGCTCAGCGGGTTCTGTGCGACGCGCTGCATACCGTCGAGGTTCATGAGGGCGAGACGTTCCGGTTCGGCTATGGAGCCGCTGCGGATGTCGCCAGTCTCTCTGATCTCGGCCGCGAGTTCGGTTTCACCGTGCAGGCGTATGAGCCGCGCATCATTGAAGGCGCGCCTATCTCCTCCAGCCGCATCCGTGCGCTGATCGCCGCGGGTGACATCACGGATGCGAATGCGTTGCTGGGGCGGAACTTCTCGGTTCGCAGCACACCGGCGTCGGGCCGCGGTTACGGCACGCGTTACACGGTTCCGACGATCAACCTCGCGCCGTACGCTGAGCTTCTGCCTGCGATCGGTGTGTATGTAACGAAGCTCGCTGTCGGTGAACCGTCGAATGCTCGCGTGTTCCAGGGCGTCACCAATGTTGGCAACCGTCCGACCTTCGGCGCGGACTCGTTCGCAGTCGAGACGCATCTGCTCGACTTCGAACCGATCGAACTCAACGAGTCCACGCGGCTTGAGCTGAGCTTTCTGCATCGGCTGCGCGATGAGCGCCGCTTTGCGAGCCCCGAGGAGCTGCGCGCGCAGATCATGCGCGACGTCGCTGAAGCTAAGAAGATCTTCGCCAGCTAATTCGCGTCTGCTTTTTTCTTTAATTCTGTTGTTCGTCGTTTGGCTTCCTCTGCGTCACCACAGGACGCTTCGGTGCGGGAAGCTGTGGTCCGGGCGGGGGCGCAGCCTCATCATTCGGCGCAGCCTGGTTCACAGGTACTGGTGGAGGCACGGCACTCTGCGGCGGCGGTGGAGGCGGTGTTGTGTCCACGTTGTCATCGCTGCTCTCCGCGGCCGCCGGCGGCGTCACGGTCTCATCCGGCGGCGTGATTGCAACCTCGAGCTTCTTCTTCGGAGCGTTGGCGCGTGAGAACTGCTCGTTCGGCCGATCCGCTACTGCGACCTTCATGAAGTCCATCCAGATGGGCAGCGCTGCGCGCGCACCTGTCTCTTTTTCGCCGAGCGAGCGCCGATCGTCAAAGCCGATCCAGGTGCCTGCTGTGATCGATGGAGAGAAACCGATGAACCACGCATCGGTGTAGTCGTTGGTCGTTCCGGTCTTGCCGCCGAAGGCATGATTCATCTGCGAGGCTGCGGCTGCGGTTCCGTGCTGCACTACTGCCTGGAGAAGCATCATCATCTCGCGGGCGATGTCCACGGAGATGACCTCTCGAACCTGCGGCGCGCGCTCCTGCAGCGGCAGGCCGTCGGATGCCGAGACTTTGCGGATGTAGTGCGGCGTGATGCGAATGCCATCGTTCGGAAAGACGCTGTACGAGCTAACCTGCTCGGCCAAGGTGAGGTCAGCCGAGCCAATCGCGACCGGCAGAAACGCAGGAATGTCGCTGGTGACGCCGAAGCGATGCGCGACCTCGATGACCTTCCTGATTCCGATCTTGTCGGCAATGCGAAGCGCAGGGATGTTGCGCGACTGCGCGAAGGCGTCGATGAGGGTCATCGACCCGGACCAGTTGCTGCGTTCGTAGTCATGCGGTGTGTACGGTCCGCTCACGGTGAAGAAGGTCGTCGGCGTATCGAGCACGGTGTCGTACGGCTTCATGCCGGCTTCCATCGCGGCGGTGTAGACGTAGGGCTTGAACGACGAACCGACCTGCCGCTCCGCCTGAGTTGCGCGATTGAACTGCGAGAGTGCGAAGTCGCGGCCACCGACCATCGCCAACACCTCGCCGTTCGCGTTGTCCATCGCCATCAGCGAGGCCTGCGCTCCGCTGTCCTGCTCGAGGATGACGTGCAGCGGGTCGGAGGGTCCGGCACTCGTCACCTTCACGTAGACGACGTCGCCTTCCTTTGCGAGATCGGTTGCGCGCGTCTCCGTCGTCCACGCCCAGTCCGGATAGGTCATCGTCACGTTCTGATTGCCGATGCGCACCGTCATCTTCGTCGGTGAGATCTCCGTCACGAGCGCGTGGAAGTATGCTCCCGCGGCGATGGGATTCGCCCAGTCAGGGTGCTTGTAGCTCGCAAGATTCGATCCCTCGCGGAGCACGTTCTCGAGATTTCCCTTCCATCCGCGGCGGCGTTCGTAGGTAGCTACGTTGTCGAGCACAGACTTCTCGGCAGCACGCTGAAGGTCGAGGTCGAGCGTTGTGTAGACGCGCAGCCCGGCACCGTGCACTTCGTCGACGCCGTACTCGCGCTCGAGCTGGCGGCGAACCTCTTCGACGAAGTACGGGGCTTCGGTATTCGCAGGGCGCTCGAGATGCAGACCGAGCGGCGAGGCCGTGGCGATCGCAGCCTGCTGCTGCGTGATCTTGTGGTCCTGCAGCATCTCCTGAAGCACGAGGTTGCGGCGCTTCAGCGCGCGATCGGGGTGCCGCACGGGCGAGAACTCCTCGGGGCCTTTGGGCAAAGCTGCGAGGAGGGCGGCCTCGGGGAGCGTGAGGTCGCGGGTGTGCTTGGAGAAGTAGTACTCGGAGCCGGCCTCGAAGCCGTAGGTGCCGCGGCCGAGGTAGATCTGGTTCGCGTAGAGCGTGAAGATCTGCTGCTTGGTGAAGTGGCGCTCGATCTGCAGCGCGAGGAAGATCTCCTGCAGCTTGCGGCCATAGGTCTTCTCGGTGGAGAGGAAGAGGTTGCGCGTGAGCTGCATCGTGATCGTGGACGCGCCCTGCGCGCGCTTGTCAGAGTGCAGGTCCGCATAGGCCGCGCCGATGACGCGGATGACGTTCACGCCGCCGTTCGTCTCGAAATTCTTGTCCTCGATGGAGAATATCGCCTGGCGAAGTACCGGCGGGAACTCGGAGTAGGGCACAACGATGCGGCGCTCAAGGGCGAACGAGCCGAAGACCTTGCCGTGAATGTCGTAGAGCTCGGTGGTTGTGTCGGGGCGGTAGCGTTCGAGCTCCGCCATCTGCGGGATGGTGACGGTGTAGACCATCACCAGCGAGGCCATGACGCCGAGCACGGCTGCGCCCAGCAGCAGCATCAGGAACGCTGCGCGGTGAGCGACTATGGGCTCGCCGGGCGCCGGATCTTTGACCGGAAACCGGCGCATCGCGGCCCACAAGCGACCGCGCCGCCGCTTCTGCTGGCTGGGAGTGACCTCTGGTTGACTCAGCGTGGTCTGCACAGCCCCTCCACCCTACCGTGCAGCCTTCAGGGCCGCTATGCCGACTTGGCCTTCAGCATCTCGAGCGCCTTTGAAAGCTGATCGTCGGGCTGTGTGTGTTTGATTGCAGGAGCCTTCGCCGCGTTGTCAGTGCCGGAGTCGTCGTCCCCCAGATCGGGGTTCGAAGCAACTTGCGTGGTGGGCGTCACCGCGTCGTCCTCAAACTTTTTCCCCTTGGGTGAGGCGTACTTCGCGACGGAAAGGATGATGGCTCCGCCGTCGGGGAGCTCGAAGGTCTTCTGCTGGATTCCTTCGCCGAAGGTACGCTCGCCGACGAGGTCGCCACGCTTGTTGTCGGCAATAGCAGCGGCGACGATCTCGGCCGGGCCTGCCGTTCCGCGATTGATGAGCACAGCGAGCGGGCCGGAGCCAACGATGGTCTTCGACGAGTCCGCGGTGAAGGTCTGTTTCGGGAACTTCTGCCCCTCGAGCGTAGCAATCGTGCCCGACTGCAGGAAGAAGTTGGCGAGACGCGTCGCCTCGACATCCTCGCCCGCCGACACATCGCGCAGGTCGAGCAGGACCTTCTTGGTGCCGGTCTTGCTCATCCCGTGGAGCTTCGACTCGATCTCGTTCACGTGCTCTTTGTCGAGGATGTACGGCTTCAGGTAGAGGACGGAGGAGTTGTCGTAGAGGGTTTCGCTCACCGGCGGCTCAGAGATGACGACGCGGTTCAGCACAACCTTCTGCGGCTTGGCCTGGCGCGGACGGATGACGGCGAGGTCCAGCTCGCTGCCGGGAGCTCCCTCGAGCATCAGCTGGATGACTGCTAATGACAGATCGCGCGTGTCCTGGTTGCCGATGGCCTCGATGATGTCGCCGTCGTTCAGATTCGCACGGTCGGCAGGGCTGCCGGGAATCACGGAGACCACAGTCGCATAGCCGTAGCGCTTGGAGACGTTGATGCCCACCTGCGCCTTTCCGGCCTTCTCTTCCTTGTAGGTCTTGTAGTCCGCCGGGGTGAGATAGCTCGAGTCTGCGTCGAGCGATTCCAACAGGCCGCGCAGCGCGCCGTTGGTGACCGCCGGAATGTTGGGGTCTTCGACGTAGTCGTTCTGGATGTGCTGGAGCACCTCGCCGTAGACGTTGATCTGGCGGTAGGCACCCTCCTGCGATTGTCCACCGGCCGCCGAGACGCCACGGGTGTTCACCCCGAGGAACAGGCACAGGACAAAGACGACGGAGACGGCTAGGAGGGAGATTTTGAGGCTCTTGGGCATCGCGGTTTCAGGGCTCCGAGGAACAGCTTCAGGCACGGCGCAAAACGGACAGAGATTAGACGTGCGTGCCTACTCGAATGATACTCTCAATGCCAAAGATTGCACCCGGTTCCGACGTCCCACGAGTGAGACAAACTTGTGGTGGCGGTGAGTGGAATCGAACCACTGACCTACGGGTTATGAGTCCGTCGCTCTAACCATCTGAGCTACACCGCCGGCGGTAACCGAAAGGAACAGGCTGCATCCAGCGGCGGGCGCCGCGACGTCAACCCGGGTCCCAGAGAGCGCGCTCGCTGGGGTGGCAACCTATAACCTCAATCCTATAAGCGTCGAAGACGCAGGTCAAACGTGCAAGGGCTCCCCTCAAACCGCATCGCAACATGCAGATACGTCGTGCTTCCGGCGGCCTTCATTTCGCTGGCTCCTGTTGCTGCCTTTGCGGATTCGACGGCGTGCAGCGCGAACTCCACCACGCTCGACTGCCGTCTGCTCGGGTTCCTGCACTGGCTGGAGGCCGCGGCCTTCGTGCTCGTGATCCTTCTCGTCATCGTGATCGGACTTGCCATTCACCTCCTCCGCAAGAACCGCCTCAGCCGCAAGGGAGCCGATGAGCCTCGCTCCTGACCGCGTCGTGGCCGTCATTCCTGCGCGACTTGCCTCGACCCGGCTGCCACGCAAGGTGCTGCGCGAAATGAACGGACGACCTCTGCTCGCGTGGGTGATGGAGGCGGCGCTACGTTGCCCGCAGGTCGGGAAGGTCGTGGTGGCGGCGGACTCTGAGGAGGTCGCGGAGCTTTGCTCGATTCAGGGCTGGCAGTGCCTGATGACCTCGCCGGAACTGCCCAGCGGGAGCGACCGGCTCTTCGCTGTTTCGCGCGAGATCGACGCTGATATCTACATCAACATTCAGGCGGACGAACCGCTGCTCGAACCGGCACACATCGAAGCGCTGCTGCGACCGTTCGCTGATCCGGCAGTGCCCGTCTCCACGTTGAAGGTTCGGTGTCCTGAGGAGTCGATTGGGGATCCGAACGTGGTGAAGGTCGTGACCGCGCCGGACGGGCGGGCGCTCTATTTCTCGCGTGCCGCGATTCCGTTCCATCGTGACGGTCAGGAGACGATCTTCTGGAAGCACCTGGGACTTTATGCCTATCGCAAGGAAGCGCTGGCTCGCTTTGCGGCATTGCCGCCGGGACAGCTTGAGCAGATTGAGCGGCTCGAACAGCTGCGACTGCTTGAGAACGGCATCGACATCTACGTCAGTGAGAGCCCGCACGACACGATTGGGGTCGACACGGAAGAGGATCTTCAGCGGGTCGCGGATGTGCTTGCGCGGCGGAAGGTCGTTTAGGCGGTCTCGATGAGTACGGCGATTCGCCCGTTGCGCGTCTCGGTCCGAACCTTCGTGAGTGAGTTCACGATCCAGGTCGCGCCCGCCTCACGTAGTTCCTCGGCGTTATGCGTGCCGAGCACGCCGAGAACCTTGCAGCCCGCCGCGACACCTGCGCGGACACCGCTGGGAGCGTCTTCGAACACAAGGCAGTCCTGCGGCTGCACGCCGAGCAGCTCAGCGCCGCGGCGATAAGGTTCAGGGTCTGGCTTGCCGCGCTTCACCTGGTCGGCGCTGATGATGCGGTCCGGAACAGGCAGCCCTGCAGCCTTCAGCCTTCCGAGCAGCAGCCGATGAGTTGCCGACGTGACAATGGCCCAACGGTGCGCGGGCAAGCCGCCCAGCAGAGCACGCACGCCAGCGAGCACCTCGAGGTCCGCAGTATCGGCGACCTCGATGTCTTCGATCAGCTTCAGGCCTTCGACCTTGTCGATGTCCGGCTTCAGCTGCGTCATGATGTCGATCGCGCGGACGCCGTGGGGAATCTCCACTTTGTCCGGGTTCGGCAGACCGTAGTGCTTCGCCCAGCGGCGCCAGCTTCGCAACACACTTCCGATCGAGCTGACGAGCACTCCATCCATATCGAACAGCAGCCCGGACACTTCGACCTGAACACTCTGAACCGTCACTTCTGCGATCACCTTGTCTGCCCTTCCATCACAAAACTCTGTGCTGCGGCGAGAATCGTCTGCACGCTCTCCGGGCTGCAGCTCTCGCAGTAGACGCGCAGCAGCGGCTCGGTGCCGCTGGCGCGGAGCAGCAGCCAGGTCTCGGCGGCATTCTTTTTGGAGGCGCACGCGGGGTTGTCGAGAAAGAACTTGATGCCGTCCAGCGTCTCCTTGTGCAGCACCTTCATGCCCGCGAATGCGAGTGTGCCCGGAGCGATTGCCTTGGCGCGGGTGATCGCGGATTGCTTGATCTCCTCGGCGATGTGCATGTCGACGCGGCCGTAGTGATGCTCGCCGAACTCCTCCTGCAGTGCAGCGACGAGTTGGCCCAGGGTCTTGCCCTCGTCAGCCATGACGTTGGCGAGCAGCAGGCTGTTGAGCAACCCATCGCGTTCGGGGAGATGCTTCGAGATGCCGACGCCGCCGGACTCCTCGCCACCGATGAGAATCGGCTGCGCGAGCATCAGGTCGACCACGTACTTGAAGCCGATGCCATGCTCATGCAGCTTGCGGCCGTGCTTGGCCGCAATGCGGTCGAGCATCTTGGTCGTGTTGAACGCGCGGGTGATATCGCCGGGCCAGCCTTTGCGCTCGAGTAGCCAGTTGAGCAGCACAGCGTAGATCTTGTGGGCGTCGACGACGTTGCCATTTTCATCGACCGCGCCGATGCGGTCCGCATCACCGTCGGTGATGAGTCCGGCGTCGCACTTGTCTTCGACGACCGCCTTCTGCGTTGCCGCGATGTGCGGCAGGATGGGCTCGGGGTTGATGCCGGGGAATGCTGGGTTGAGTTCGCTGCGGAACTCGACGAACGGGATGCCAGCGCGCGTGAAGATGCCGGCGATATAGCCTTTGCCGGCGCCGTACATCGTGTCGATGAGGAAGCGGAAGCCTGAGCGCTTGATTGCTTCCAGGTCGACGAAGCTCTCGAGCGCCGCGATGTAGGTGGGCGCGAAGTCGGCCTCTTCGATCTTGCCCGGAGTACCGGCCTTCGGTACGGGCTGCAGCAGATCGCTTTCGATTGCTGCGATGATGCCGGGACTGCCGGCGCCGCCGTAGCTGGCCTTGTACTTCACGCCGTTCCACTGCGCGGGGTTGTGGCTTGAGGTAATCATCACGCCGCCTGCGGCGCCTCGCTCGCGCACGGCAAACGACAGTTCCGGGGTGGGCGTGATCTTGCCGGAGAGCGCAACGGGGATTCCAGCCTCGGAGAGCACGTCGGCGACGACCTTCGCGAATGCCTGCGAGGCGAAGCGCGTGTCCCATCCAATGCAGACGCCGGCGGCTGCGTTCTCGTGCTTCAGAACATACAGCGCAATCGCGCGCGCGGCGATGCGGACGTTTTCGTAGGTAAAGTCGTCGGCGATGACGCCGCGCCATCCGTCCGTGCCGAATTTAACGACTGTCTTCTGCTCCATCTGGCCTCAATCTTTAATTTGCTCGAGCTCTTCTACGTCAGGTCGTGGCGGCCCGTGTTCTTCAACTCAGTCACAACCTTGCCGACATCCTGGGAGCCCTCGCGCGTCGTAATCAGAATTGCATCGTCGGTCTCAACGACGACCAGATCCTTCACGCCAACGAGAGCGACCGTTTTCTTTGGCGAGAAGACGTAGCAGCCGGTTGATGCGATCTCCACGTGATGCTCGGCCTCGACGACGTTGGAGTTGTGCGTTTCCGTGCGCTCGGCGCACATGCTCATGCAGTGCTGCCCACGAGCCGAGGTCGCTCCATGCGAAATCGCCGGGCAGGCAATAGAGCTCGCTCTTCCGTTCACCCTTCGCTGAGCGCGGCTCCAGCACGGCGTAGTCGATCGAGATCGATTCGCAGCGCGGATACAGCTCGGCAAACACCTTATCGAACTTTGACGTTCCCCATGCGGCGGCGATCTTCTCAAGCAGTTCCGCAGTTATCGGCTGGTGCTCGCGCATAGCGTCCGCGAGTGTCTTCGCGGTCCAGAGAAACATGCCGCTGTTCCACGCGTAGTTGCCGGAGCGCAAGAACCTCTTTGCTTTGACCTTATCGGGCTTCTCCGTGAAGCGATGGACGCGCCGCACAGGGATCGACTCGCCGCTCTCGACGATCGGATCGATGGCCGCGCCGAGTTCAATGTAGCCGTAGCCGGTCTCGGGCCGCGACGGTGAAACACCGAGCACAACGATTGCCGCGCTGCGCCGTGCGAGTGCGGCGCCCGCGCAGACGACCCGCCGGAAGCGTGCCACATCGCCGATCGTGTGGTCGGACGGAAACACGCCGAGAACTGTGTCAGGCGACTGGCGCTCCAGCAGAAACGCGGCGAGCCCGCATGCCGGCGCCGTGTTCCGGGCTTCGGGCTCACGCAGAATGTGCTTCTGTGTCACTTCGGGTAGCTGCTTCGCGATCGTCTTCGCGAGCAGATCGTTGGTGATGATCCACACCTGACCGGCAGAGACGAGGGGCTTGATACGTTCGACCGTGTTCTGGATCATCGTGCGATCGCCGTCGAGGGACAATACCTGCTTCGGCTGGGCGCGACGGCTGCGTGGCCAGAAGCGTGTTCCGCTTCCGCCCGCCAGAATTACCGCGGCAAATTCCGGCCGCTCTCCACCGGCCGACTTCTCGCGCCTGCTGTCTTGGCCGCTCACGCTTAGCTCAGCTCACCGAGGAACTTGCGAATCCGTTCGACGCCCTTGTCGATGACGTCCCCCGAAACCGCATAGGAGAGGCGGATGTGCTCATCGGTTCCGAACGCTTCGCCGGGCACGGTGACGACATGCGCCTCGGTCAGGAGGCGAGATGCGAGATCGCCCGCTGTCTTCACGCCACCTTTGCCGAGGAAGGCACTGATGTTTGGATAGACATAGAACGCGCCTTCGGGCTTCGTGCAGGTCAGTCCGGGAATCGATTTGAAACCCGCGAGGATGCGATCGCGCAGCTTGATGTAGTCGGCGCGCATCTCCTTCACACAATCCTGGCTGGCGGTCAGCGCAGCAATCGAGGCACGCTGCACCATGCTGGCGGTGTTCGAGGTCGACTGCGACTGCAGCTTGCTCATCGCTGCGATGATGGGCTTCGGACCCAGCGCGAAGCCGGCGCGCCATCCGGTCATCGCGTAGGTCTTCGAGAGCGAGCCGAGCACGAGCACATGCTCCTTGCACTCAGTCAGTGAAGCGCCGGAGACCAGGTCTCCGCTGAAGTTCAGGTAGGCGTAGCACTCATCCAGCCACACATAGATGCCGCGCTCGTGGGCCATGCGGACGATGGCGTAGAGGTCGTCCTTCGGGATGACCGCGCCGGAGGGATTTGAGGGCGTGTTGAGGATGATCGCCTTCGTGCGATCCGTTACGGCGGCCTCGATCATCGCAGCCGTGACGCGGAAGTTGTCGGCCTCGCTGGTCTCGACGAAGACCGGCTTGCCGCCGACGAACTGCACGATGTCCTTATAGCTGACCCAGTACGGCGTCGGGATGATGACTTCGTCGCCGTGATTGATCAGCACCTCAGCGGCGTTGAAGATCGACAACTTTCCACCCGCGGAGAAGACGCACTCCTCACCCGTGTAGTTGGTGTCGAAGTCTGCCGCGTGACGTTCGACGATTGCCTTGCGGACCTCGGGCACGCCGGCAACGGCGGTGTAGCGCGTGAAGTTCTTCTGGATCGCCTCGATCGCCGCATCCTTGATGTGCTGCGGCGTCGCAAAGTGCGGCTCGCCCGCGCCAAAGTCCGCAAGGTCAATACCTTGCGACTTCATCTTCAGGGCCTCGGCGGTAATGGCCATGGTCGCCGAAACTTCAATGCGGTTAATGCGGTCCGTCAGGATCTTCGTGGGCGCTGCAACTGTCGCTGTGCTCATGCCCTTAGTCTTTCAGATTTGCCTTTCCAGATAAAGTCCGCTTCCGAACCACCCAGGTCGTCATGCACCGGTAATCCTGCACAATCGTCGTCTTCAGCGGATCCACCATGACGCCCTTTAACTCGTTTGTCAGGCCCAGAAGCAGGTCCTCATCCACCAGAAACCACTCCTGCCCATCGCCGATCCGATAGATGTCAGGCCGCACCTGCTCGAAGTCCATCCCGATCTTCGATCCCACGCGGGTGAAAAGCAGCCCTCCCGGCCGGAGCACCCTCCACAACTCTTCGAGCATCGTCAGAAAGTGATGCTGGTCCCGCGCGAAGTGCAAGACCGAGTTGCACATCACCACATCCGCGAATCCGTCCGCGAAGGGCAGCGCCTCAATCTGTCCAACCTGGAAGTTCTCTGGCGGCAGCTTCGGATTCAGCTCCGCCGCCAGCGAGCGCACATGTTCAACGCCTTCTGGGCTCGCGTCCACCGCATAGACATCGCAACCTTCGCGCAGCAGATACACCAGGTTGCGGCCATATCCGCACCCGGCGTCGAGCACCTTCATCCCGGCAGCGATATTTCCGCGCAGGATCTGGTCGAAGACATAGATATCGATCTGTCCGAATTGCTCCTGGATGGTCACGTCGTCTCCATTGCCCACCGCAAGCCCGGCAGCACAGTGACTGCTGCCGCTACTCCGCCCCTGGGACGGCTGCGCCTGTCACTTTTTTCTTCTTCAGCCGCTCGACGACGACCGGGGGCACGAGCGAGGAGACGTCGCCACCCAGCTGGAATACGCCCTTGATCAGGCGGGAGCTGACGTACGTATACTTCTCCGCCGGCATCATGAACAGCGTCTCGAGCCCCGCGTCGAGCTTGCGATTCATCATCGCCATCTGGAACTCATACTCGTAGTCCGAGACAGCGCGGATGCCGCGGATTACGGCCTTCGCTCCCTTCTCGCGTGCGAAGTCGACCAGAAGGCCGTCGAAGGTTTCGACGGTGACATTGGGGATGTGTGCGGTCGCCTCGCGCAGCATCTCCTCGCGCTCATTCACAGTAAACAGTGGGACGCCCTTCGACGCGTTCCGGAGGATCGCCACAATCAGATGGTCGACGATCTTCGCGCCGCGCGCGATCACGTCCAGGTGTCCATTGGTCGGCGGATCAAACGTTCCCGGATAGATCGCCGTAATCGCCTTACTCATAGCAACCCAAGCATACAGGTTCGTTCAATTCAGGCATCCCGCTTCTCGAGGTAGCTCTGCACATAATCGCGCACGCCGTCCTCGAGCGAGGTGAACGGCCGCGTGTACCCGGCGGCGCGCAGCTTCTCCGTTTTCGCCTCGGTGAAGTACTGATACTTGCCCTGCAGGTAATGCGGCATCTCGATGAACTCGACCTTCGGCTCGCGTCCCATCGCCGCGAATACCGAGCGTGTCAGGTCCAGCCACGTGCGCGCCTTGCCGGTGCCGCAGTTGAAGAGGCCGCCAGGAGCGTCCGCGTCCTGCAGCGCGAAGTGCAGGGTCACGTCCACCGCGTCCTTCACGTAGATGAAGTCGCGCATCTGCTCGCCGTCCTTGTATTCGGGCCGGTAGCTCTTGAAGAGTTTCACCTCGCCCGTGGATTGAATCTGCTCGAAGCTCTTCACAACGACAGAGCGCATGTCGCCCTTGTGGTCCTCATGCGGTCCATAGACGTTGAAGTATTTGAGGCCGACGATGTTTCCGTCTTTGCCGCCGCCGTTGCCGGATTGGCCGAAGAGCTCATGCTTCAGCGCCCAGAGATCGAACATGTGCTTCGAGTAGCCGTACATGTTCAGCGGGCGCAGCGTCGGGGTTGACGCATCGTTGTCGTCGTAGCCAGCGGAGCCGTCGCCGTAGGTTGCTGCGCTCGACGCGTAGACGAAACGCGCACCGTGTTCCTGCGCCCAGTTACACAGGACACGTGTGTACTGGTAGTTGTTGCGCAGCAGATAGTCGGCGTCCTTCTCGGTCGTCGCGCTGCATGCGCCAAGGTGGATGACCGCGCGAGCGTCGGTGAACGCATGCTGCTCGAGCAGTCCGAGAAAGTCCTCCGGCGAGATGATCTCCTCGTACGTGAGCCCCACGAGGTTCTTCCACTTTTCGGCTTCGCCCGGCTTGCTGACGCCCAACTCGTCAACGAGGATCAACTCGTCCTCACCGCGGGCGTTCAGTTCCGCGACAACATTGCGGCCGATAAACCCCGCCGCACCTGTGACAATAATTGGTTCCGCCATCCAGTCTCTCGTCCTCTCGCGAACTTCAACTATCGTAGCGGAACTGCTTCATTGTCCCTTCAAGAGTTCTCTCGCAATCACCATCCGCTGGATTTCGCTCGTGCCTTCGCCGATGGTGCAGAGCTTGACGTCGCGGTAGAACTTCTCCGCGGGGTAGTCCTTGATGAAGCCGTAGCCGCCGTGAATCTGCACGCCCTCCTCGCAGATTCGGCAGGCCGCTTCGCTGGCGAACAGCTTCGCCATCGCGGCTTCCCGGGTTACAGCCTTGCCCTGGTCCTTCATCTGCGCGGCGCGCATCGTCAGCAACCATGCGGCGTCCAGTTGCGTGGCCATATCGGCCATCTTGAACTGCATCGCCTGAAACTCGCTGATCGCTTTGCCGAACTGCTTGCGTTGCTTGGAGTACTTCACCGCGGCGTCCAGCGCTCCGCGCGCCATGCCGAGGCTCAGCGCGGCGATTGAGATGCGACCGCCGTCGAGGGTGCGCATTGCGTCCTTGAAACCGCCGCCGAGCTCACCGACGAGGCAGTCGTCGGGCAAAAAGCAGTTCTCGAAGATGAGTTCGGAGGTGTCGCTGGCGCGCAGGCCCAGCTTGTTCTCCTTCTTGCCGCTGCGGAAGCCGGGTGTGCCCTTCTCAATGAGAAAAGCCGAGATGCCGCCGTGCGTCGCCTTCTCTTTATCTGTCACTGCCAGGACAAGCGCGCAGTTCGCATAGGTACCGTTGGTGATGAAGGTCTTCGACCCATTCAATACCCAGCCGCCGTCGCGCTTCACGGCAGTTGTGCGCATGCCGCCTGCGTCGGAGCCGGAGCCGGGCTCGGTTAGCCCCCAGGCGCCCAGCCATTCGCCGCTCGCCAGCTTCGGAATCCAGCGCTTCTTCTGTGCGTCGTTGCCGCCGATCATGATGTGGTTCGTGCAGAGCGAATTGTGCGAGGCGACGATGATTCCCACACTGCCGTCCACGCGCGACAGTTCTTCGACCGCGAGCACGTACTCCACATAGCCGAGACCCGCGCCGCCGAGTTCCTCGGGGAAGATCACGCCCATCAGGCCCATCTGGCCGAGTTTCTTCACCACGGCATGCGGAAACTCGCTCTTCTCATCCCACTCGCTCACATGCGGAGCGACCTCACGCTCCGCAAAAGCGCGCACCTCACGCCGAAGCTGCTCCTGCTCATCTGTCAGTCCGAAATGCACCGTACTTCTCCTCCATTCACCTTATAAGCAACGCTTCTACATGTATCAGATTTTTCTATACAGAGAAAAGCCTGGCATTCTGGTTACAAGGCCCAACTCACGCCTACTGTGCCGCGCGACGGCCTTTGCGGATGAGCCGTAGCGCCTCGCTGACGCCCCTGGTGCCGAGCAGCTGGTACTTCTTGCCCTCGAGGTTGTGGTAGTTCACGAAGAACTCCTCGACCTCTTCGGTCCACTTGTCAGGAAGGTCCTTGATCTTGCGGATGTTGGTGTAACGATGCGTCGCTTCGGCGACGACAACGAGGCGGTCATTGCGGATTTTCTTCCTGCCGTCGATCTGCTGGCCTTCAATGACTCCGATGAGGCGGCCGCGGACAGCGCATCCTGAGAAGACCGGATCGTCCATGAGGAGCAGTACGTCCATCGGGTCGCCGTCGGCCGCGAGCGTCTGGGGGAGAAAGCCGAAGTCATAGGGAAAAGCCATGCCGGCCGGGAGCGCCATCTTGTGCGCAAAGATGCCCTGATCGACGTCGAAGCTGAACTTGTTGCGGCTGCCTGCGGGTGTCTCCACGATGACCTGGACCAGGTGGCCCTTCTCCATCGGCTTCAGCTTGGTCGGATTTCTCAGCGACTTCATTGTTCGCTCCTTGTCAGGGCTCTCTTTCTAAGATGCGGCCAAGCCTTGTGTGTTCACCGCTTTCCCCGCGGATATCGGCTTCTGGCGCAATGCCGCCGGGGCCCTTTTGATCGGTTCGACTGGTAAAATGGACACATGCCATCTATCCAGCGACGCCATGCCGTGACGGTCAATATCGGCGGCATCCGCGTCGGGTCCGACGCCCCCGTAGTTGTCCAGTCGATGACCAACACCGACACGGCCGACGTCGAATCCACGATCCAGCAGGTTGCCTCGCTCGCCCGTGCGGGCTCCGAGCTCGTGCGCGTCACCGTGAACAACGATGAGGCTGCCAAGGCAGTGCCGTACATCGTCGAGGGCATCCGCAAGAAGGGCTGGGAGACGCCGATCGTCGGCGACTTCCACTACAACGGCCATCTGCTGCTGCGGAAGTACCCTGACTGCGCGAAGGCGCTCTCGAAGTACCGCATTAATCCGGGGAACGTCTCGATTGGCCGCAAGGACGACGACAACTTCCGCACCATGGTGGAGTGCGCGGTCGAGAACCAGAAGCCGGTGCGCATCGGCGTGAACTGGGGCTCGCTGGACCAGGCGCTGCTGACGCGCATGATGGACGAGAACTCGAAGTCCGCGGAGCCCGAGGACGCGCGCGACGTGATGATGGAGGCGATGGTCGTCTCCGCGCTGGATAATGCCGCAGCCGCCGAGCGCTACGGCCTGCGCCGCGACCAGATCATCCTGTCGGCGAAGGTGTCGAACGTTCGTGATCTCCTCGATGTCTATACGGAGCTTGGGCGGCGCTGCGACTATGCGCTGCACCTCGGTCTAACCGAGGCCGGCATGGGCATGAAGGGCGTTGTGGCGTCGACGGCCGGGCTTGCACCCCTGCTGCTGAACGGCATCGGCGACACGATCCGCGTTTCGCTGACGCCGGAGCCCGGTGCCGACCGCGCCGAAGAGGTTCGCTGCGCGCAGCAGATTCTGCAGTCGCTTTCGATTCGCAGCTTCATGCCGCAAGTGACCTCATGCCCCGGCTGCGGGCGCACGACGAGCACGTACTTCCAGGAGCTGGCGCAGCGCATCCAGGGCTATCTCGTCGAGTCGATGCCGGAGTGGAAGAAGATCTATCCGGGCGTCGAGGAGCTGAAGCTCGCGGTGATGGGCTGCATCGTCAATGGTCCTGGCGAGTCGAAGCACGCGAATATCGGCATCTCGCTGCCGGGAACTTTCGAGGAACCCAAGGCGCCGGTGTATGTCGACGGCAAGCTGTTCACGACGCTCAAGGGCGACCACATCGTCGAGGAGTTTCAGGTGATCCTCGATGAGTACGTCGAGAAGCGGTACGGACGGCAGGTCGTCGAAGTCTAGAGCCGGACTGCCTCGTCGCAAAAATTCACGGTCGCTTCGCTGGCGGGTGTACGCTTGAGCGGAATCATTCAATTCCGTTCGGCCCAACGCGAGGCTTTATGTCGCTTACGCTCAGTACGCGCCACTCTGGAAGCGTCTATGTCATTCAGTGCACCGGCCGTATTGTCTACGGCGAAGAGGAGCGCACGCTGGATGCCGCACTCGACCACGCGGAGCGCGAATTCTCCCGGATCGTTCTGAATCTAAGCGGCGTCACGCGGCTGGACAGCATGGGGCTTGGGCTGCTGGCTCGCCACTCGACGCGTCTTGCGAAACGCGGTGGCGCTGTCCATCTGGTCGGCTCGCCGAGCTTCGTAACGAGCCTGCTCGACCTCACCAAGTTATCTGCAATCATCCCGAACTTCGAAAACGAAGACGAGGCCATCCTCGCTTTCCACGACCGTGCCCCGGCACAAAAGTCTGAGGTGGAGCGCGGCCCTCGTCTGCTCATCTTCGATCCCTCGGCCGATCTCTGCACCTTCGCGCGAACGGTGCTCTCCCAGCGCGGATTCAATGTGCGGACGACCTGCTCCTTCGGTGACGCCAAGTTGCTGCTGCGCGTCGATCGCGCAGACTACATCCTCGTTGGCCCGTGCAGCGCTCAACTGCCGCCGGAGATGGCCGCGCGTGGCCTTGCCGCGATAGCCCCACAGGCTTCTATCCTCCAGCTGGGCTCAGACTTCAAATCTCACGACGCCCTGGAGGCCACGGAGCTGTTGCTCCAGATGTTTGGCATGGGCGGCGCGTCTCAGACTCCTGCCTGATTGCTCGGCACTACTTCTTTCGCTGCCTCGAACGCAGTGCGGGCCATAGCGCCAGCAGGCGGGCTCCGACTGTGGGCCTTCCCTTCTCCTCCGCACGCCGAGCCGTTGCTGCGCTCCGTTCCCATTGCAATGGACTGTTGTGCATTCGCAACTCGCGCAGCGGGTAGAACGTGCCGCGCCACATCACACCGCGCCGAAACGCCACCGCGAGCATCGAGCGAACGATCGCCCAGACCATCACGAATACGCCAACGGGATACAGCCAACCGTAGCGCGCGTCGATGTGGCTGTGGTCACTCATGATGCGGTAACACGCACCGATGCAGCAGAGTGTCATCAGCGCGGGCAATATTGTCGGCCACCACGCAAGTCCTGCCAGTGGCGCGAGGAAAAGCACAAGCATCGCGGCGCAGGCACACAGCATGAGGACCGGCCTGAAGTTGACTGCTGCAAAGAGGTTCTTTGAGAGCCCGCGCACAATGCCGCGCGCGCCCTTCGCCCAGTGCACCAGCACGAGGTCTGGCCCGAACGCCACGCGCTGGCGCAGGCCCGCGGCCTTCATGCGACGGCCCAATGTCACGTCTTCGACCACTGCAAGCCGCTGGGGTTCCCATCCGCCGAGAACTTCGAGCGCCTCACGCCGCACGAGATTGAAAGCTCCGACGCCGATCACGTCATGCCGGGCCTGCGGATCGCTGACGCGCCAGGGCCGTGTGATCCACACGCCCAGCACACTCAAGAAGCTGAGCATCATTCCCTCGCCGCGGCCTTTCACTTGAGGCGTCGGCATCACCACGACATGGTCCGCGTGCGTCATTGCGGCGAACGCCATGGCCCGGCGCAGAGAGGACGGCGAGAAGAGAACGTCGGCATCCGTAAACAGCAGATACTCGCTCGCCGAGTTACGCGTGCCCACCTCGAGCGCGAAGGTCTTGCCGAGCCAGCCCTCGGGGAGATAGTCGATGTGGATTGCCCCGATGCGATTCGAATAGCGCTCCGCAAACTCGTCAACGATTTGCCGCGTCTTGTCGGTTGAGCGGTCATCGATCGCGAGCACACGCAGGCCGGTGTACTGCTGCATGACGAGCGTTTCCAGCGTCGCTCCGATATTGTCCGCCTCGTTGCGTGCAGGCACGATAACCGTCAGCGAAGGCACCGCATCGTCGGGCGGAATCAGGTCCCACTCGGGCTGGGAGATGTCCGGCACGTCGCCCAAATGCCGGATTGCCTCGTTGGTTCTCCACATCCACAACGCAGTCAGCAGCCATACTCCGTACTCTGCCGCAGAGCGCCACGCCGGACCGATCATGCGGGAGCCGGAGCCTCAATGTTGTCGGTCAGCGGCGGTGCAAACCTCGATCCAATGAAGAAGATCACTGCGCCCACCGCAAACGCTACAAGCGTTGCCGCCATCCCGATCCGCAGGTTCGACGCATCGCTGATCATCCCAATCACCTTCGACGACGGCATGTCGCCGAGCACGTGAATCGCAAACAACTGACCCGCCATGGCCGTCGCGCGAAGGTTCGCCGGAACCGCATTCAGCGTCGCCGCATTCACCGGCCCGGTGCCGAGGAAGATGAGGAACACCGCCGTCGACAGCGACGGCACGATCAGGCTCTTCGGCCCGAAGAAGCACACGACCGCCGGCGCAATCGTCAGCGCAGCGCTCAACGACGGCACCAGGTATAGCGCCTTCGGCGTTTTCTTCGACCACCACTGCGCGAGCCATCCGCCAAGAGCCGTTCCGCCGAGTCCCGCAACGACAATGATCGGCCCCATCAAGGCGCCGGCTGCCTCAATCGAATAGCCGGCCTCGCGATGCAGAAACGACGGCATCCACCAGGAGATCCCGCCCAGCGAAAAGGTCACTGCGGCGTAGCCAAGAATCGAAGTCAGATACGCCTTGTTCTTCGCGAGCGATAGCACGCTTGCCTTGTCTGTCTTCGCCTTCTCCACCGCGCCGGTCCGTTGGGGCTCGCGCATGAAGAACAGAATCAGCAGCGCTACCAGAACTCCCGGCACTGCGCTCACGATAAAACTCATCCTCCATCCGTGATGCGCGGCGACCCATGCGCCCGCCTCGTAGCCCGTTGCCGCCCCCAGCGGCAGCGCGATGTTGAAGATCGTCATCACGCGATTGCGCTGGCTCTCGGCATAAAAGTCCGCGAGCAGCGCCGGCGCGAAGATCCCGAAGCACGCCTCGCCGATACCCAGCGCCGCATGTCGGAAGTTCAGCTCCGCATAACCATGAACGCTTGCCGTCAGGAAGTTCATCGCCGCAATCGCGAGCGCCGCCACCACGATCATTGGCTTGCGCGGGAACCTGTCGCCCAGCCACCCCGTGATCGGCGACACGCAGACATAAGCCACCATGAACCACAGGGTCAGAGAGCCAATCTGGTTGTCGGTGAGCGTGAACTCGTGCTTAATCTGCTCCTGGACCGCTGGGAGGATGTAGCGGTCGAGGTAGTTCACGAAGTTCATCGCCGTCAGCAGGACGAGCGCGATGACCGCGCCGGTCACTGCTCCTGCCCTTGGCTTCACTTGCAGCGCCATCGACCCGAGAATAGCAGGTGCGCGCGCATCGAACGTGACGTAGGATGGCTCGCATGCCGCTCCTCCGCCTTGCCGTCGCAGCAGCCATCGCCATCTCAGTTCCTATGAGTACAACGACTCCCACATCCCCTGAGCCCTCGATTGTTCGCCTCGACCCCGCGCTTGATGCGCTGATCCCTCTCGACGCCAAGCCCGAGCCCCTCGCAAACGGCTTCGGTTTCACCGAAGGACCGCAGTGGCGTCACGGTCGCACGTGGTTCGTCGACGGCCCGCACAACAAGCTGCGCGCCACAACCCCGGACGGCCATGTCACCGAGCTTCTGACCTCAGGCTCCGGTTTCGCCAACTTTCTCGGCCCCAACGGCAATGCGCCGGCGCAGGACGGCTCCGTCGTGATGTGCGAGCAGGATGGGCGCCGCGTTGTGCGGCTGGTTGGTCCGGATGACAAGCTCAAGGTCGAGACGATGTTCGAGACCTACGAGGGAAAGCGCCTCAATAGCCCGAACGACATTATCTTTGCCAAAGACGGCTCCTTTTATTTCACTGATCCGCCCTATGGCCTGAAGGGCATGGACAAGGACCCCGCCAAGGAGCTGCCTTTCAACGGCGTCTACCACTACAAAGACGGCAAGCTAACGCTGGTCGTCCGCGACCTCACGCTGCCTAACGGCATCACGCTGACGGCGGATGGCAAGACGCTGTACGTCGCGAACTCCGGCCCGCACATGATGTACATGAAGTACCCGGTGTTGCCGGACGGCAGCGTCGGCCCGGGCACCATGCTGATCGACTTCCAGCCCTCGCCTGAGCGTGGCGTACCCGATGGCCTGAAACTGGATTCTAAGGGCAACCTTTGGGCTTCGAGCCCCGGCGGCATCCGCATCATCACACCGGAGGGCAAGGTGCTCGGCCAGATCAAGCTGCCGGAGGTCGCAGCGAACCTGGCCTGGGGCGACGACGGCAAGACGCTGTACATCACTGCATCGCACAGCGTGTACAAGCTGCGCACCAGCGTCATGGGCCGCATGCCGCTGTTCTCGCAGCCCTGATGTGGTTCGGGTGCGGCCTCTGTTGCGCGCGCGCGGATTTGCAATTTCCACCCTACAAATTCAACGGGGCGTACATTGTTTTCCATGAGTCTTCTGGATCGTCGCGCCTTCGCCAAACTCTCTGCTCTCACGCTCGCTGCCACGCGCCTGTCCGCGCAGAAGCCCGCCACGTCGATCACCGGTGCACCGACACTCTCGAAGCCCGTTGGCTTCGCTCCCGTTGGCCTTGGCGCCATCAGTGACATCTTCATGAAAGCCTGCGCGCAGACACCCAACGCCACCATCACCGGGCTCGTCACCGGCCACCCCGCCGAAAAGGGGCCGAAGTACGCCTCGCAGTACCAGGTGCCGCAGAACTCTATCTACACCTACGAAACCTACGACAAGATTCGCGACAACCCCGCCATCGAAGCCGTCTACATCGGCCTGCCGAACTCGATGCACGCCGAGTACACCATCCGCGCCGCCGAGGCGGGCAAGCACGTGCTGTGCGAAAAGCCGATGGATATCTCCTCTGCCAGATGCCGCAAGATGATTGACGCCTGCAAGCAACACAACGTGAAACTGATGATCGCCTACCGCGTGCACTACGACCCCACGTTCGCGCAGATCCGCAAGATGATCCGCAACGGCGACATCGGCGACATCATCGGCTTCCAGGGCGGGTTCTACGGACAGAAGCAGGCGGGTGAGTGGCGTCTCAACCGCGCGCTCGCTGGCGGCGGCTCCATGCTCGACCTCGGCATCTATCCGCTCAACGCCATCCGCTGGCTCTGTGGCGAAGAACCCAACGACTTCCGCGCCATGGTCTCCACGATGGAGAAGGGACCGCGCTTCGCTGAAGTTGAGCAGACGGTCGAATGGGTGATGAAGTTCCCCTCCGGCATTCTCGCGAACTGCGGCTCCTCCTACGGCATGGACGGGCCCGCATTCCTGCAGATCGACGGCTCCAAGGGCCAGATCCATATCGAACCCGCCTTCTACTACGGCAATGTCAAATACACCTTCACGGGCCGCACGCGTAACGGTAACGTCGCCGGCGGCTTTCCTGTCACCGGACAGTACGACCAGTTCACCGCGGAGGCCGATCACTTCGCGGCCTGCATCCGCAACAACAAGACTCCCGATACACCTGGTGAAGAGGGCCTGGCGGACATGGTTGCGATCGAGGCCATCTACAAGGCGGCCGGCACTCCGATCGCCTGACAGGCAGCGCTGTGCGCTGGTGCTTCCATGACCAGGAGCAGCGGTGCAAGCATTGCCTCTGCTCGCACGCCACGCCAGCGCGCGTCGGCCGCCCCTCGCACAACCTGCTTGAGTGGACTGGCACCGAGCAAACCTGTAAGCAGGGGCATGGCCGCTTCAGCATCCCAGAGATTGAGACCAGTTGGCATCAGTACAGCCGCTGGATCGACCAGACCTCCAGCCTCGACCGTGCCGCCAGCGCCTAGTGGCCACGTTCAACACCGTCCCGCCTTCATTGCATCGGCTGCAGCGCAGGAAACTTCCATGATCCGTTCAGCGCCTCAGCGTGCGGCCGATAGAGTCGTAGCGTCGCATTCCATCCATGGGGTATCGGCAGGCAGTTTGGCACTATTCCGTCACATCCGCCAAACTGCACCGTCACCGTGCCATCGCTATTTTTTTGCGCGGTGATGTTGTTTACCGAGTAAGCCCCATATGCGTTCTTCTCGAAGTACCCCTTCGCGTTGTACACGCTGATCGACCAGAAGCCGTCTACCGGCACCTTCCCCACCGTCACCCGGTACTCCTGGGTGCCGTCGTTGTTGGGGATTTTCAGGTTCACGTACATCGCGTCGTGCTGCGGATTCCCTCCCCACCCAGCAGCCGCTCCGATCAAATGCTCCACCGGGTCCGTCTGCTGCCTCGTGCCGAACGCCTTCGGAAAGTCATGCATCGTTGACCCGAGAGAGATCAGCGCATCACGCACCTTGTCCTGGCTTGCCTTATCCCACTTCGTGACCTCGAAGCTCCCCGCGCTATGCTGGCTCACTTTGATCGCATCCTGCAGTCTGTGCACCTCGTCTAGATCCTTTTGGTTTCGCGGATCAATCAGCGTTCTCACAAACACCGCTGCATACCTTGTCCCGACCTCATCCTTCGTCAGCGTGTACGTCCCCTTGCCGTACGCCACCATCGGTGTGTATTCCTCTTCGTCGATCACCTGCAGCGACATGAATCGCTTGCCTGCATCCGGCAAGGTGATCGTCACCGGTCCCGCGCCGAGATCGAACACGCCATGCGAATACAGCGTGTCCCGGTTCATCCGCACCACCTTCTGGTCCTCGATCGGTGTCGGAACGCGCTCTGACGCTAACTTGCCAAGCCCTTGCTCCTTCGCAAAGTCGCCAAAATAACGATCCGTCTCAGCACGCACGAAGTTCCTGGGTGTCACTGGAGTGCAGTGATCACAAATCTCCGACTCACTTGTCGTTAGCTCTTCATATGCAGGGGCTGTTTGCGACGTTGGTGCCGGCGTCGCCGCCACATTTTGCACTGGCGCTGGAGTCCGCTCACAACCCGCTATCTCAATCACGCTCAACCCGCCCACCACGACCAGGAATCCCCAAAGCGACGCGCCTCGCCTCATGCCTTCTCCACATGGGAAGAGTTTTCCCTCGCGCGCGCCACCAACCCGCGAAGCTTGAACCTACGTGGACCTCAGCCATTTCTCCACTGTCGAAACCGACAGACTCGCTCCCAAAGCGCAAAAAAAGCCCCGGAGCGCGGCCGGGGCTTCTCAAAACATTCCTTCAACTTCGTCACTGGCTAAAGAGGCTGCTTCGCCTCAGGCGTTGCGATCTCTTTCAGATACTTCTCCTCCAGAGTGTTCTTGATCCTCGCTATCGGTATCAGCGTTGGGTAGAACTGCACGAACGTCGTGTCCACCGCGCCGTGATCCTGATGGCAGCTGTAACAGGTCGCGGTCGGCGGATCCATCTTTCCTGTCTTTCCTCCATCGAAGCCGAAGAAAGCCCACTTCCCCGCAAAGCGAGCGTCGTCCCGCACATGCACCTCGAGACCCATGATCTCGTCCTGGTAGTTCCCGCGCTGATTGATCGATCCTCTGCCCTTTGCTACGCGCCCCTCCAGCACCATCACCGTCTTGTCCGGCCAATGTCCTGTTGCGACAAATACCCTGTATGCTTCAGGATTCACGAACACGTTGTCGAACATGTGGTGGTCCATCGCCATCCCGGTCGCACTATAGCTCATGTCAAACCCTGTCGTCAGGTACACCCATTCGCGATAGTTCTCCGGAAACTTCATTTGCCCATCGCTTGTGTACTGTGGGCTGTCATTCGATTCGATCACGCCTAGAAACTTTGCCACCGGCACCAGCAACGCCGTGAGCACCAACGCGACTTTCGCTGTTGTAAGCATGCTCGAAGTATGCGTCCGGCCTCCTTCGTTCGCCAGACCATCTGCTGCACCGTTCCTGCGATTCGCTGCATTCCCGTTCCCAGACCGCTTCCCCAGGTCTACGATTCCCTCATGGACACTCGCGGCCCAGTTAACCGTTCCTCGCGTTGGGTGTGGATTCTCTCGGTCTGGTTCGGCTTCGGCCTGCTCGACGCTATGGAGTCCATTATCATGATGCATTCCGAAGGCATGCATCACGCCTGGGGAAGGCTCTTTTTCTATGACATCGCAGTCTTTCTCCCGTGGGCTCTCCTGACGACACCCATCATGCGGCTTAACCAGCGCCTTCCCATAACCCAACGGCGCTCGGTCAAAACGCGGATCGCCCACCTCTCCGCCTGCGTATTCACCGACCTCGCCTGGTCCTCCTGGATTGCTGGCCTACAGGTCTTCCTTAACCCCTACGCTAAACCCGGTCCGCTCAAACCTTTCCACTTCGTCTGGCTTCAAACCTTCGCCCAAGAGTTCTTTTTTACGTTCATTCTCTACGGCACCATCCTTGCGATCGATACGGTACTCGACTCACGCGCGCGCCTCGCGCGTCAACAGGCCGAGACTGCGCGCCTCAACGAGCAACTATCCAAAGCCCAACTCGATGCAGTCCGCCGTCAGATCGAGCCGCACTTTCTCTTTAATACCCTCAACTCCGTTTCGGCACTCATTCGTGAACACCGCAACGACGCTGCAGTCATGATGATTGCCGGACTCAGCGACTTCCTTCGCCGTCTCCTCGCCGACCCCTCGCGTCAACAGGTGCCGCTCGCCGAAGAGATGGAGTTCGCTCAAAAGTATCTCGACATCCAGAAGGTCCGGTTCGTCGACAGGCTTCAGTTCGACATCGATGTTCCCAGCGATCTTCTCGTCGCGCAGGTTCCAACGCTGATCCTGCAACTCATGGTTGAAAACGCGATCAAACACGGTATCGCTAAACGCGCACACGGCGGTCTCGTTCGCATCTCCGCCACGCGCGACAACGGCACACTCACACTCTCGGTCTACAACGACGGCCCGAGCCTTCCCTCCATCAACCTCGCGCCCGCCGGCATTGGTCTTTCCAACATGCGCACGCGGCTACAGGGCCTCTATGGCAACGCCTTCGTGCTTGACATGCACAATCTCGAACCCAACGGCGTCGAGGTCTCCGTTTCCGTTCCATTTATCGAGCACTGAGGAGCACTCGTGTCCGCCGACGCCCAAAAGATCCGCACCGTTATCGTCGACGACGAGCCGCTTGCGCGCACCAACCTTCGCGTACTCCTCAAACCAAACCCTGCCATCGACATTGTCGCCGAGTGCGGCTCCGGACCCGACGCGCCCGCCGTGATCCGTCGTGCGCGCCCCGACCTGCTCTTCCTCGACGTGCAGATGCCCGAGTGCGACGGATTCGACGTCATCGAACTTCTGGGTGCCGATCTTCCACTCGCTATCGTCTTCGTCACTGCGTACGACAGCTACGCACTGCGTGCCTTCGAGGCCGGCGCGCTCGACTATCTTCTCAAGCCCTTCGACAATGCGCGCTTTGACCTTGCACTCTCACGCGCAGTGAAAAAGATCGAACTCGGCAAAGACCATCCTCGCAAGTTCGACCGCCTCACTATCAAGTCCGCCGGCCAGATTGCCTTCGTCTCGCTCTCTGAAATCGACTGGATCGAAGCCGCCGACTACTACGCCGCACTGCATATCGGCGCGCGCACGCACCTGCTTCGTCGCAGCCTCTCTGATCTGGAGCAGGACCTCGACCCCTCACTTTTCTGCCGCATCCACCGCTCCGCCATCGTCAACCTCGATCGCGTGCGCGGCCTCCGCTCCAATGAAGACGGCGACTACACCGTCCTTTTGCAAAACAACGCGACGCTCCGCCTCAGCCGCAAGTATCGCAAGCAGCTTCAAGCTCGCTTAGGAGTTCTCACCGAGTCAGCCTGAGACACCTTCCGACCGACCTCACCAAGCGTTCCAGAACCCATCGCGCTCGGTCAGCGTGATTCCTCTGCCGAATAACTCACTCAGCCTGCGCTCTGTCAGTAACTCGTTCTTCGCACCATCTGCCACAATCTTTCCGTCATTCATCATCACGACGCGCTCCATCTCTGGCAGGATGTCTGCAATATGATGAGTGATCATCACAATCGCTACACCGCGCTGCGCCAGCCCGCGCAGCATCTCGCGCAGATCGTGCTGTGCTGCCAGGTCCAGCGCGTTCGAAGGCTCATCCAGCAGCAGCATCTGGACATCGCCATCGACAGAGGCGCCTGCAAGCGCTCGTGCAATCATCACGCGCCGCTGCTGCCCTGCACTCATTTGACCCACCGGCTTCTCGCGTAAAGCCTGCGCTCCGACGAGCGTCAGAATCTCCTCTGCCCGCTCGCGCATTGCGTCTGTTACATGCAGGTTCGGCCACAGCGTCGAACTCGAAAAGAACCCCGTCACCACCGCATCAAAGCCACTTGTATGCAGCGTCGGCTTCCCCGGCAGCTCCGGGCTTACGACACCCATTCTCCGCTTCAGCTCCGTGAGGTCCCACCGCTCACGCCCGAGCAAACGTACGCGTGTCTCGGGCTTCACGATCGGATACAACTCACACGTCATCGTCTTCAGCAGGGTCGACTTCCCGCATCCATTCGGCCCCAGGATCGCAACGTGTTCTCCGCGCCTGATGCGCAGACTCACATCGTGCAACACAATATTGTTCCCGCGCGCTACATGCACATGCTCCAGCTCAATCAGCGGCTCACGATCAACCATCTCCCTAGTTTGTCAGAGCATCGCCAATTTCACCGAACTCTTGCCAGCACCCCCAGAATCCTTGCGCCCGCCTTCACGCTCGCCCACGCATTTCCCGACACCTTGGACTCGCCACCAATCCTGCGCCGATAATCCACTGGAATCTCCACCACTCGCAGCCCCATTCTCACTGCCTTGATCTGCATCTCAAGGTTCCACCCGTATGTCATCTCGCGCATCTGCATTGCTTCAAGGCGCTCGCGACGAATCGCGCGAAACGGCCCCATGTCTGTGTACCGAAACCCGTACAGCGTCTTCACCAGCAGGCCGACCATCTTCGCTGCAAGGACCTGCGCTCGATTCAACGCCCCGGGATCTGCCTTACCGCGCATCCGCGAACCAATCACGAAGTCCGCCTCGCCACTCACGATCGGCCCCACCAACCGCTGCATCGCGCTCACATCATCGGAGCCATCGCCATCCAGAAACACCAGCACATCGCTTGTCGCCAGTGCGGCCTTCGCACCTGCAGAGCACGCCGCGCCGTATCCACGCGGAGAATTAACGACCTTCGCACCCGCAGCCCTCGCCACTTCCGCAGTTGCGTCCGTGCTTCCGTTGTCCACCACGATGCACTCTGCAATCTCGTTCCACGGCATCGACCGCACGACACTCCCAATCGACTCAGCCTCGTTCAGCGCCGGAATCACCACCGAGACTCTAGGCTGCATTGGTGCGCCCTCGCCACGCGAACCAACGCGTAAGATCCCATCGGTTCCACACAACCTGGATCGCAAAGGCCCACCCGACTGCGCAGTAGATCCAGCTGTTCAAGACAAACATCTTCGGTCCGGGATCTGCCCATTGTGTCGTAAAGCCATAGAAGAACGCGCATATATAGGCCAAAGTGACCCAGTTCGGAAAGACCACCAGCAATGGAACCAGCCAAGCGATGTACCAGGCATAGTGCGGCGAGAACAGCAGCATCAGCGCCAGTGCCAGCATGGTCGCGCCGCGGACAAACGCCGGCCGTTGCACCCGCGCGTCATCACCCAGCGGCTCCACAGTCGCGTTTCTCCAGCACCACCAAGTGATCCAACCCATCACGCATGCGCAGAACAAAAGATACGCCCACTTTGGGACGTCCTCCATCCCCCGCGCCGAGTGGACCTCATCTAAGAGAAAGTAACGCGTCCCGCTGTCCAGTCCCTCCTCGAACGCATAACCTCCTAGAAAGCCAAATACTAGTTTGCCCGCCGACGCATAAACTGCGTATCCGGCCGCGCACACTGCGACGAGGGTCGCGGGCATCTTCCAGTCACCGCGCCTCCACAGCGCCGGCAGCAGTATCAGCGGGTAAAACTTCGTCATCACCGCCAATCCCAGAAACAGGCCTGTCATCACGGGTTGCTCGCGATACCGAAACAGGAGTGCCAGTGTCACAAACGCGAGAATCGCCGCATCAATATGGCCTGCACCGCCGATCTCCCACACGAGAAGCGGGCACCAGGCGTACAGGAGCACATCGGTCGACCGTCGTCCCATCCGTTTCAGCAGCGCAATCAGCGCACCCGCCGTCACGCACTCGAACCCAAACATGACGAACTTCATCGCCTGCGCAGTCGGCGAAAAGAACGTGGCCAGCCAGTAGATCATCTGCGCCACTGGCGGATAGATCGTGTGCGCATAGTCCCGCCGATTGATGTGCTCAAATATCTCCGGATACTTTGTCTGCAGAACTGCGAGCGCATGATCCCCAGGCGCATATCGATACGGACTGATGTGCGCGTGTTGCACGATCCCGTCCCACACGTAACGGTAGATATCCGTCGAAAGATAGGGTTGGGTAAACAACACTGTTCCCCGCATGACGACAGCAAACGCCAACACAATCCATGGCGTCGCTCGATTCACCGGCTGCGTCAGCACAATCACTGCTGCTGCCACGAACAGTACATCTGACCACCCCGACACACCCGAGTATCCAATCCTGTATCGAAAGTGCTCCGCGACAAACTGATGCGCCATCGCCACCAGCCCCGCACCCAATGCGCACAGCGTCGCGTTCGTCAGCCACGCGCGGCCCGGATGCCAGCGGTCGAGCTCATTGCGCGCGTTCACGAAGTCTCACCCTCCGCGCTCACGCGCTCCTCCAAAAACTTACGCGTCCACTGCGCATCAAACCCGCTCACCGTTGCGAAATCCGGTCCTTCACCATTCAGCAACTCACGCTTGAGTACCGCCAGCGTCGCCGCATCATCCACGTCGTACCACTTCGGCAGTTCTACGAGCTTCGTGCCCGTCTGACGCACGCGCTCCACCGTCTCCGCGTAGACATGGTTTGTGCTCCATCGAATTCGCTCGAACACTCGCGACTCCACACGCTTCATGCCGATCAGGTAGTACCCTCCATCCTCCGATGGCCCCACCACCACGCACTCACCGGGTCCTGCCAACTCAGCCACCGCCACGCGGAGCGCACGCGACGGCAGAGTCGGCGAATCCGAATCGATCAAACACACCGCGCCAAATCCGCAACTCAAAATGTCCCCGGCCGCATTCAGCAAGCGCTCGCCAAATCCGTCGCCCCGCTGGGCAATCAGCGCGAACCCTTCCGGCAGCAGCCGATCGAACGCCGCCTCATCGCCCGCCGGCGTGAAACAGATCAGCCCCTGTGCACCACCCTCCTTCGCAACCGTGGCAATATTTTCAGCCGTATCGCGCAGGAAGCACACATTCAGCGCGGCCGCCTCCTCCGCACTCAACGGCGGCTGCAGTCGCGTCTTTACCTTGCCCGCTCGCGGAGTCTTCGCCATCACCGCCAGCGCGCAAATCTCCTCAAGCCCCGCCCTTCGCACACCACGTTCGAGGATCGGGTATCCCTGATTCGCCAAACCTCAACTCCCAGCCGATTAACAGTCGCCCACAGTCTATCGTCCGGAGCCGCGTTTGCCGCATCTCACCGCGGATGTCATCCTCAATCTATGCGCTTCCGCTCGCTGCCTCTCGCAGCCTTTTGCTTCCTTCTCGCCTTTACGCTCACCGCCTCCGCGCAGGAGGACGGCCCATGGCGCGCTGCCAGTAGCAACGCGCGCGCCATAACCGGCGATGTCATCTTCTCTCCGCAGAAGCTCACCATCAACTTCACGACCTTCACCATTGCCCAGATCCGCTTGCTCAAGACTGAGGAGATCATGGCGCTCTTCAATCCCGACACTCCCACGGGCGGTGGCAACGTCTTCCGCGTCGAGATCCCCGCTGACAAGCGCTTCCTGCACCACAACACCCTTTGCGGCTCCGAGTCCACGCAGTGGATCATCACCTATGCCCAGGGCCGGAGCCTTCAGATCGCACTTTTCTCTGGGGCTACTCCACCCGTGCTCACCGTAGACGCGCTCAACGACGCACCCAGCCTCTGCGGCGTCTTCTCCTACGTCCGCTGAGTCATCGCCCGCGATCTCACCTCCTGAACAGCTTGCGGACCAGCCAGCCGCATGGTACTGTCATCGCCAAGCCCACCTAGCTGCAAATGACGACTCAACGACGAGGCTCATGTAACCTCTCGCGCCGTGAAGCTGTGGCCCTCATTGGGGCCGGCGCGGCGTTTTCCTTCGACGGCCTCGCGTCATCGGTCTCACAGGCACCCCACACTCCGCTCTGCTACGCCAGCCTTGAAGGCGTAGCCCACCTGATCGCTGCTCGCGAGCTCTCGCCTGTAGCTCTCACAGAGCAGATGCTTGCACGCATCGCAGCAGTCGATCCGCGCCTGAAGAGCTACGCGACCGTCATGAGCGATCAGGCTCTCGCCGACGCAAGAGCAGCCGCACAAGAGATCCACTCCGGACACTATCGCGGCCCACTCCATGGAGTACCGATCGCAGTTAAAGATCTGTGCTTCACCAAAGGCGTTCGCACGATGGGGGGCACCGCGGTCCTCAGAGACTTCATTCCCACCTACAACGGCACCGCAGTCTCCAGACTGCACAATGCCGGGGCCGTCCTGCTCGGCAAGCTTAACCTGTCCGAGGGCGCGACCGCGGGCTACAACCCTGCCTTCGACGTCCCACTCAATCCCTGGAACGCAAACCGCTGGCCGGGCATGTCATCCAGCGGCTCCGGCGTCGCAACTGCGGCCGGCCTTTGCTTCGCCGCAATTGGCACAGACACAGGCGGATCGATCCGCTTTCCCTCCTCGGCTAATGGCATCGTCGGTCTCAAGCCCACCTACGGCCGCGTCAGCCGCTACGGCGTCCTGCCCATGGCGCCTTCGCTGGATCACGTCGGCCCCATGGCACGGCGTGTTGCTGACGCCGCCATCATGTTCGACGCGATCGCGGGCTACGATCCCCACGACCCGACATCGATCAACGCGCCGCGGCCCAACGTCCATGCTCAGCTCAGCCGCGGAATCAAGGGTCTACGCATCGGTCTCGACAAAAGGTACGCGCTCGAAGGAATGGGCAGCCATCACGCCACCGCGTTCAAAGCTGCACTTCAGGTGCTCGAGCGCCATGGTGCGCGCATCGTCGACGTGCGCATGCCCGATCTCACCGGCATCATGCAAGCATGGATGCTCATCTGCAGCGCCGAGATCGTCACCGCCCACGCGGCCACCTACCCTGCCCATGCGCAGCAGTACGGCCCTTACATGCGCGGCTTTCTCGAAGCCGGCTCGCACGTCACTCCCGATCAGCTCGCGGTTGCAAAGCAGCGCCGAGCCCAGCTGACCGTTCAGCTCAACGAGCTGCTCTCCTCCGTCGACGCCATAGCTGGCCCCGCAGGCGGCGATCCCGCATGGCCCATTACGCACGCGCTCCAGGTCGGCCCAATGGCCGCCTACCACGCCGCGTGGTCCGCAGCTGCTCCGCGAGCCTCAGACTTCACCATGCCCATGGACCTCGCCGGAGTCCCGGCAATCTGTCTGCCCTGCGGCTTCAGCCCAGACGGCCTCCCCTACAGCATCCAGTTCACCGGCCGACGGCTCAGCGAGCCCACGCTCTTCCGCATCGCCTACGCCTACGAGCAGTCAACGCAATGGCACTACCGCCATCCGCCGGTCTAATCGGACTCACCGCGCCTCACTCCTCGAAGCTGCGGTTCCATCGCGAGATCACTCTCTGCTCGCGCTCGAACCCAAGCACGCTCAAACTTCCCGTGCCCAGCGCCAGCATCTTTCCATCCACCGCCGGCAGCCCTATCCATCGCGCCGCCAGAATCCGGAGTATGTGCGCGTGGGCGAACAGCGCCACCTGCGACGATTCGCCCGCATTCGGTCCAATCGCCACCGATGCCAGCGCGCGCTCGATCACCTTGTCTGCACGCTTCCCCACCTGCTCTACGCTCTCACCGCCTACGATCTCGTTCGACCAAACGCTCCAAGCTGGGCCGTACTTCGCGCGCATCTCAGATGTTGTCTTGCCCTCGCTCTCTCCGTAGTTCCACTCCATCAGGTCTTTGTCGACGATTGCAACATTGCCATATCCCGCGATCTCGCACGTCTCCTTTGCCCTCTGCATCGGGCTCACAAACACGGCGGCGAACTTTCGGCCAGCGAGGAAGTCCCTTAGTTCACGAGCGCGCTCCCGTCCGCGCTCTGTCAGCGGAATATCCGTCACGCTCGTATGCCGTCCGTCCAGCGACCATTCCGTCTCTCCATGCCGGATCAGCCACAACTCTACGTTTGATCCATTAGTCATTTGCCTAACTCCGTAATCTCTCGAGCCTCATTCTATCGGCCCTCCGCCGAATCTCTGCTGATACCCTAAATCCACGAAGTCGCAGACCACCCCCGGAGCTACGCCTCATGTCCTCCACTGTCTGCATTATCGGCGGCGGCCCTGCAGGAATCATGCTCGGCTTCCTTCTCGCACGCGCTGGCGTCCCAGTCACGGTCCTCGAAAAGCACGCAGACTTCTTCCGAGACTTCCGCGGCGACACGATCCATCCCTCCACGCTCGAACTCCTCTACGAGCTCGGGCTCCTCGACAAGTTCCTCGACATTCCGCACTCCCGCGTTGAGACGCTCTCCGGCCACTTCGGCGGCCACTCCTTTCCGCTGCCCGATTTCAGCCACCTTCCCGTGCACGCGCGCTTCATCGCTCTCATGCCGCAATGGGACTTCCTGGATTTCCTCTCCGCTGAAGCCAGGAGGTATCCCACCTTCCAGCTGCTCATGAACACCGAGGCCACCGGTCTGATCGAGACCCCAACGCCCCACGGCCTCGTCGTCACCGGCGTGTATGCGAACACACCCTCCGGTCCCGTCGAAATCCACGCCGACCTCACCGTTGGCTGCGACGGCCGCCACGCTATCTCGCGCTCTGCCGCACACCTCGACGTTATCGAAGAAGGCGTCCCCTTCGACGTCCTCTGGTTCCGGCTCGCGCGCCAGCCCAACGATCCCGAAAACGCACTCGGCTATATCAACCACGGCCGCATCATGATCCTCATCAACCGCAACGATTACTTTCAGTGCGGCTACATCATTCGCAAAGGCGACTTTCCCTCCATTCAGCAGCGCGGCCTGGATGCCTTCCGCGCCGATATCGAAGAACTTGTCCCCTTCCTCCGCGGGCGCACCGGCGAACTCGACTCCTTCGACAAGGTCAAGCTCCTTACGGTGCAGCTCAACCACCTCGCGCGCTGGGCCATGCCGGGGCTGCTCTGCATTGGCGACGCGGCACACGCCATGTCGCCAGTCGGCGGTATCGGCATCAACGTCGCCCTGCAGGACGCCGTCGCCACCGCCAACATCCTCACGGAGTCGCTGCTCAGTAACTCCGTCACCGTGCACAACCTCATCACGGTGCAGAACTACCGTGAGGGGGCCGTGCGTCGCACCCAGCGGATCCAGGCGGGGGCCCACAGCGTCATTAACCACGTTCTTTCAAAGCCCGGCCCCATCCGGCCACCACTCCCCGTTCGTCTCATCTCCAGCCTGCCGATGGCACGCCGCACCATCGGCCGATTCATCGGCATGGGCCTCCAGCCTCAACACGTCGAGACTCCCAGCGCCTTCGCAGAACAACCTCCTCAATAGTCGTCCCGGCGCCATTCCATCGCAGTGCGAACTTCGTGTTCGTCGAGTCATCGCGTGCTATTCTCGCGGCGTGCCAACCGCCACCGAGGTTATAAGTACTACGCGCCTCCGCCATTCCCTGCTCGTGCGAATCACGCACTGGATCACCTTCCTTGCTTTCATCGCGCTCCTCGTCACGGGCATCGAAATCCTGATCTCGCACCCACGCTTCTACTGGGGCGAGGTCGGCAACGTGAACACGAAGCCGCTCTTCACGTTCCACATCCCCTCTTCGCGCGATACGGTGCCCACTGGCTACGGCTATGTGCTCCCTGACCAGAACGGATGGAGCCGCTATCTCCACTTTCAGGCCGCCTGGCTCCTCGTCCTTACCGGCGCCGTCTACTTCGCGTATCTCGTCTTCACGGGCCACCTCCGCCGCAACCTGTTCCCCACAAACGAGCAGCGCTCGCTTCACGCCTACACCGCGCGCTTCGGCCAGTACCTCCGCCGCATAAAGCCTGAGTCCGACGAACTCCACACCTACAACGTCCTTCAGCGCACGTCATATCTCGGCGTCATCTTTGTCCTCTTCCCGCTTGTCATCTGGACCGGCCTGGCGATGTCGCCCGCCGTCACCACTGCCTTTCCTTTCATCTCCTCCCTGCTCGGAGGCCGCCAGTCTGCGCGCACGATTCACCTCTTCGTCACGATCGCGCTCGTTCTCTTCCTTATCGTTCACGTCATCATGGTCGCCGTCTCCGGATTCCGCCCCCGCATGCGCGCCATGATTACAGGCAAAGCCGAGCTCACCATGAAGGAGCACTCATGAACTCCGTCTCGCGCCGCAAGCTCCTCTACACCGGCACCGCAGCCGTGGCCGGCGCCGCGGGCCTTGCCACCGCTGCCCGAATTGCCGAAAAATACGGCCTCATCCCGCCAGACCACGGCGGCCTCTACGGCGCAGGCGCAACCCTCACCTACGCCTGCCACCGGGCCCTCACCGCGCATCGTCCCCTGCACGAGTTCCCGCGCAGCATGATCTCCAAACAACCCTTCGCCAACGGGGTAATCTTCACCGTCCCCGATGCCTTCAAACAATCTCAGGCCGTCAACTTCTCCAACTGGCGCCTCACCGTCGACGGCCTCGTCGAGCACCCACTCTCACTCTCTGTCTCCGACCTCCGCACCCTTGGCACGCGCAGCCAGATCACCGAGGTCGCCTGTGAAGAGGGCTGGTCCTACATCGCTGAGTGGATCGGCACGCCACTCTCGGCCGTGCTCAAAGAAGCCGGCATCAAGCCCGAAGCCCGCTTCCTCGCCTACTTTTCCATCCAGCCCGACTGGTGGGACAGCGTCGACCTCGCCGAGGCCCTCCATCCCGGCACGCTCGTCACCTGGGGAATGAACGACGGCGACCTTCCTGTCGGCTTCGGCGGCCCGCTTCGCTTGCGCGTCCCGCGCCAGCTCGGATACAAGAGCGTCAAGTTCCTCAACCACATCACGGTCACCGACTCCATGAAGCACTTCGGCAAGGGCCTTGGCTCGGCTGCTCCCGAAGGCGGCTATGCCTGGTACGCGGGGATATAGCTACTGATCCGCGAATGCCGCGCAAAATGTATTAGGGGAGCCGAAGCTCCCCTGACAGCATCAATTTCTATCTCCCTTTAGTCGCGGCGTCCCAGCGTCGGCCGGTCGTCGGTCGAGGTGCTCGGAGTATTGGGTGCGTTCGGATCGTTGTTGCTTCCGCCCACACGCCGCAGCGTCGGCTTGCTGTTGTCCTTCTTGTCGTTCAAGCCGCGCTTGTTCTGGATTCTGGCCAGTCGCGCCTTCACAGTGTCGAACTCTGAGCTCGTCACCATGTACTGCGACTCCGGCGGAAGGATCGTCGCAATCTCGTTCTCTACCGCAGCAATCCGGTCCGGCGTTGCCGGGTGGTCGCTGAACGCCTTCGACAGCGCGCCCGGCTTATGCTTCTCAAGCGCGGACAGCTTCTCAAAGATGCTTACCATGCCCTGCGGATCGTACCCCGCCTTGTACATGTACTGGATGCCAAGATAGTCCGCCTCTGCCTCATACTCACGCGAGAACTGCAGGAAGGTCAGAGGCACGGCAAGCTGCGCCGCCTCGTAAATGCCATAGCCCACCCACGTTCCCTGCGTGAAGATGATCAGAGGAATCTGGCCGAGCTGCATGTAGTTCATCTTCGTCATCTCGCGCGCGGCGTGGTGTGCCGCCACATGCGAGATCTCGTGGGCCATCACGCCCGCGAGTTCATCCTCGGAATCGCACGCCAGGATCAGCCCCGAGTTCACATAGAAGAACCCGCCCGGCAGCGCCATCGCGTTAATCTCGTCCGTGTCCAGCACCTTGATCGTGAACGGCACCTTCGCGTCCGAGTTCTTCACGATGTTCTGCCCGACGCGGTTGATGTACTCCACCACCACGGGGTCCGTCACCAGGTGCGAGCTCTTCTCGATCTCCATCGAGTACTGCTTGCCCGTACCGATCTCCCAGTTGGTCGAGTACCAGTTGCCGATTCCGCGGCCGCCGATGTTCCGCTGGCCGACAGCGTTTACATCCTCTTCGCTGCCCTTCTTGATGTGGGGGTCGAGTTCCTCACCTGGATTCGGAATCGAATCCTCTTTCGCCTCATCGACACTGCCCTTCTTGCCAGGCTTCGCCGCCTTACCGTTCGACTTCTTGCCGCTGTCCGCCGTCACATCAGGCGTCGATGCAGGCCAGTCGTCGGGCTCGCACTCGGCGTTCCTGCAGGACTCTGATCCTGTGGCGCGGGCATCTGCGCCGTCGGCACGGTACCCGGAGATTGTGCTGCCGGAGGCTGTGCCGTCGGGGGGGCCGCAGGGATCTGCGTCACAGTCGGCGCATTCGTTCCTGTGGGGTTCGTCGGAGTGGGTTGCTGTGCGAAGACAAGGGTAGCGGAGAGACCCGCGAAGGCGAAAACAAGTGGGACGCGCATGGCATACTCCCGGAGCCGGAGGCCCTGCCGTCAAGGCACAGCGCTCTACAACATTGTAGACGGGTTTTGCCGCCTCTGGTTGCAACTCCCTGTTCTACGGAAGGTTCTCTACCAGGTGTTGTAGCTCGAGCCGTCCGTCGCGAGCCCCTGCGCCCCTGAGTGCACGTTGCTGATCCCGCCTGCAGTTTCGTCAATGTCCATCAGGGTATCGGAGGTATCCGGCATCCAGGAATCGGAGCTGCCGGTCATCGGATCCACCGGAATCACCTTCAGATAACCCGACTGGACAAGGTCGTCTAACGACTGTGGCGCCTTCTCTTTATCCACCGTGTAGCTGTCGATCGCCTGCCGCATCACCCACAGGTCCTGCCGCAGCGCCGCCTCACGCCCATGCCGCACCGCATTGATATAGCTCGGCACCGCGACCGACGCCAAAATGGCAATAATCGCCATCACGATCATCAGTTCGAAGAGCGTAAAGCCGCTCTCGCGCGTTCGCGCCTCACCGTGCTGCCGGGATGTCACCGTGCTCACCATGTGCTGTATTTCGTCCCGTCCAACGCGGTTCCCGGGCTCTTCGTGTACACATCGTAGACGTTCTGGCCACCGAAGCTATCCGAGTCCGGATCGTCCTGGTTCGACCGCAGGCCCCAGTCCGTGGAATTCATCATCGGGTCCATCGGGATCGCACGCAGGAACCGCACCTTGTGGTCCTGGATATCGACGCCGTCCACCAGCGTTTGCAGGTCTGGCGGATAGTTATTCGAATCCGCCTTGGTCTGGATACCGCCCTTGTCCGCGGCATCCTTATACCTGTCGATTGCGGCGCGCATCTCCCAGAGGTCACGGCGCAACTCGCGCTCCTTGCGGCGCTTCACCTCGAACCTCGCCACCGGCAGCGCCGCCATCGCGAGGATCGACAGGATCGCAATCACGATGATCAGTTCCATCAGCGACACGCCGGCCTGGCTCGAACGCCAGCGCCGGGCGCTGCGCTCTCCCATCCGCTCGCGCAAGCCTCGAGTCATTCCTCAAGCCCTCACTGGTGCGGTGCCGCACCGCCGGCCATCACGTGCACCGTTGCCTGGCCCCCGGTCACCGGAAGCTTGTTCTGGTGGCTGTCCTGCGCGCCAACCCGCACCAGCGACAGCGACGAGTTGCCCGGCGCAATGGCCTTGAAGGTCAGTACACACAGCGGCCCGTCACCGTTGACACCCGCGGTATTGGGCGGCCGCGCTAACGACATCGTGACAGCACCTTCGCCATCATCACGATGGCTCAACGCTACAGCCTGACCATCCTTGCCCAGGAAGTCTCCGGCATCCACACTCACAAGCGATAGCACCTTCGGATCAAACTGCATCTGCAGGGGCACACCAAACAGGTCATGCGCATTCGTGGCGCGCACTGTCACCTGGAAGGTCGCGCCCACCTGGGCCTGCGCCGGCGAGACGACCGACAGGTTCAGCGGCGTCACAGCAGTCGTCGACGGGATGTTGCCCGGAGCCGCTGCAGCCGTCTCACCCGGAGCCGGCTGCGGCGTCGGCTGACCTGCAGCGGCGATATGCGGAATCATCGCCGCTGCCGCGTTCGCGGCGGTTGTGGTGGAGTTCGGCGTCGGCGTGTACGCCACATTCGAAGCCTGCGGCACCCCGCTGGAAGCCTCAGACCCATGACGGATCAGTTCCACTGTCTGCCCGGTCCCGGCATAAATAGCGCGCGTGTTCTCGTCCGTCAGGATCGAGTCGCGAACGATGTGCGGAATGATGAGGAAGACGATCTCATCGGACTGCTGAATCTTGTCGTGGCTCGCGAAGAAGTACTTGAGGATCGGCAGTTCACCAAGCCCCGGGGTCCCGTTGACATTCATCGTGTCCTGGTTGGTCAGGATGCCCGCCAGCAGGCTCGGCTCGCCATCCTTCAGCTGAATGGTCTGCTCCGCCGAGCGCTGCGCAAAGATCGGCTCCGTTACACCTGAAATCGTCGAGCTTCCGTTCTGGCTCGAAACCTCGACCTTCAGTTTCAGAGAAATCTCGCGGTCGTAGTGCACCGTCGGCGTCATGTCGATATTCACACCGACGTCGAGGTACTGAAACTGCGTCTGCACACCGAGGCTGGCGATGCCAGCCGAAACACCGGCGTTGTACGATCCCGTCGCAACGGGAATCTTCGATCCAATCTTCAGCGTCGCGCGCTGCCCATCCGTGGCGCGGATACGCGGGTTTTGCAGAATGCGCGTGTCAGCATCTGAAAGCAGCGCGTTGACCTGGCCGCCGGTAATCGTCACAGCAAAGTTCGTGGCGTTCGCGTTCGCGAGTGTGTTCAGCGTCAGCGTCGTCGAGTTGCTCGTATTCGTCGTTCCGCCATTCGTCGTCGAGGTTCCGTTCGTCGTCGAAGTAACGCCATTCGCACCCGTCGGCACCGGCGTGATGCCGATGCTCGTCGGCAGCGTAATGCCGAGGTTGCGCTCCTTGTTCCGGCTCACCTCCAGCACGGCCACATCCACGACGACCTCAGGCTTAGTGCGGTCCAGATCGTTGATGATCTTCTCCGCAAGAATCAATTCATCCGGTGATGCACGCAACACAATCGCATTCTGGCTGGCGATCAGATACAGCTTCGCCCGCGTGTCCAGCAGGTTGCGCAGCGCAATCAGAATTTCATTCGCATCGTTCTGCTGCGAAACATTCGTCAGATAGAACGTCTGCACCGCCTGTTCGCCCTGCTCGTTGCGGTTGCTCGGATTGTCTTCGGTGACGTAGATCGTGTTGGGTGTCACCGGTCTCCAAAACGTCTTGCTCAGCGTGCCCACAATGCGCAGCGCGTCAAACAACGAGACGTTCGTGAGGTCCACGGGAATGCGAGTCGAGTTGTACTTCGGATCGAAGATCACATTCAGCCCGGCGGCTTTGCCGATCGCCGTGTAGATGTTCTTCGTGTCCTCCACCATGTGCAGTGTGATGGGGTCGTTCGAGACTGGCTGCAACTGCGGTGGCGCGCTCAGCGAATCAATCTCCCGGTGCACATCGCGCTGGTGCGGCGTCTCCTCGTCTACGCCCGGAACGAGCACCTTCGCCTCCGGCCCGGCGTTCGGTGGTGCCTGGTTATTAACGCCGCCAACGGCCTCGGCTGCGCTGGCCTGCGGACGCCCGCCGGGTGTCGCCGGCTTCTGCGTCAGCTGCAATTCCTGCGCTGCCGCCTGGTTGCCGGGATCGATCTGCAGTGCGCGCGCAAATTCGTTGATCGCGCCGCCCACATCGCCTGACTGCCGCAACACGCGCCCGCGGTCTACATGCTGGTTCGCGCTCTGGAAGCGCAGGCGTTCATAGCGCTCCTTGTAGGTAATCTCGTGCGGCTTCTTCAGCCACGCCTGCCGGTAGGCCTCAAAGGCGGCGTCGTAATCTTCGCGTGCCTCGGCTTCCTGGCCGCGTTTGTTCCATGTGCCGGCAGACTGTGCATGCACCGTGCTGGCCAGCAGCACAATTACCAGGAGGAGAGACAGCCCTGCGGCCGCTCGCGCCCAACGGGCTGGCGGCGCCTTGTACCACCGGCCGATCTCGCGTCGTTTCATTCGTTTAAGCCGCTCCCGTGGATCCCGCACTGTGGGCTCGCAACGCCGCCGGAGGAAGCCTCCGGAGCGGAGCTTGGAGCGCTTCCGGGGTGAGTCTGCTGCGGTTCCGAGCGGATGTTCGGGCTCGCTCCATACTACCATCGGCGTCACGACGCTCCCTACCCAAAACCCGTATCCAGACAGATCGCGCCGCGTAGCCGCCGCCCGGTCCCTGCGCCCGCTCTTGGTGGTCTTCAGGATGGCTGGTCGTCACGTCCGGAGTTGTCTTGCTTCATTGGACGGGTCGCCACCCGCGAAGTCATCCCCTCTCGCCTGCCCACTGGGCACTCGCTCTACATCTTTCGCTGTATCTGCCGTGCTCGGCGGCTTCGTCGCATCCTCCGTCCTCTGCTAGCATCGAACCTTCGCAAATGCCGCGCTCGCTCTCCAATCCGACGACTCCCACGACCGCCGCCAAGCCCGCGGCGAGACCGAAGGACCGCGACCCCGTGGCCGCCGGCCAGCGCGACGCCGCCTTCAACCGCTCTGCAAGCTTCAATTACTTCCTCGGCGATCGCTACGAGTGCGGCGTCGCCCTGCGCGGCACGGAGGTCAAGTCCATCCGCGAGGGCAAGGCCAACCTCAAGGACGCTTACGGCCTGCTCAAGGACGGCGAGGCCTTCCTCCTCAACGCCCACATCGGCCCCTTCTCTCACGGCAATGCGATGAATCACGAGAGCTTGCGCACCCGGAAGCTGCTGCTTCACCACCGCGAGATCGAAAAGCTCACTGCCGCCACTCAGGGAAAGGGCACAACGCTCATCCCGGTTCGCCTCTACTTCCGCAACGGCCGCGTCAAATGCGAACTCGCCGTCGCCACGGGCAAGCAGCAGTGGGACAAGCGCGAGACCGAGCGCAAACGCGAGGCCGATAAGGAAACTCGCGCCGCGATTGCACGGAGCCAGCGTCGTTGACAATCGCAGGTTGAGCTCCGGGTTAGGATGAGAGCAGATGACCTCCAGGCTGCTGTTCCAAGACCTTTCGGGCTTTGTTACGCCACTGCTCGTTGTCTTCGCCGTCGATATTGCCACCGGCAAAGACGATCCGGCCTCCCCTGCGCTGATGACAACCTCTGACGAGCTCTCCGAGGCCGCCGCGCCATGGCTGGCTTCGGGTGAGTTCAAGGCCTCGCTCGCCGAGACCCTTCTGCTTCATCGTCCGAATGGCCTCAAAGCCGAGCGCCTGCTCGTCATCGGTCTTGGCAAGGCAGCCAAACTGACCGCCAACGAGGTCCGCAAGGGCGCCGGCACGGCAGTTCGCTTCGCCAAGCCGCGCGGCATCCGCGACCTCGCCATCGCCTTCCCCGAGGACCGCGCACTCTCCGACGAACACCTCGACGCTCTGCCCTGTTACCTCGCCACGCGCGCCGTCGCCGAGGGCGCACTCGTCGCCGAATTCGACATCGACGTTTACCGGAGTGACCGCAAGGATCTCAGCGTTCACAGCGTCACCGTCGTCTTTCCCGATGCCGACGACGAGACCCGAAAGGACACGCAACGCGGCTGGGACGAGGGCATCATTCTCGGGGAAAGCCAGAACTTCACGCGCAGTCTCGTGAACGAGCCCGGCAATGTCCTCACGCCGACAGAACTCGGCCGTCGCGCCGCGGCGATGGCGAAGGAGTTCGGTCTTTCCTGCGAGGTCCACTCAACCGACAAGCTGAAGGAACTCAAGATGGGCGCCTTCCTTGCGGTCGCGCAGGGCTCCGCTGAGCCGCCTGCGCTCATCGTCCTTCGCTACGAGCCCCCCGCCGCGCCCGAAGCCGGTACCCCAGTCCTCGGCCTCGTCGGCAAGGGCATTACCTTCGACACTGGCGGTATCTCCATCAAGCCCGCCGACAACATGGACAAGATGAAGTACGACATGGCCGGCGCAGCCGCCATGCTTGGAACCATGCGTGCCATCGCGCTGCTGAAGCCGGCCGTGCGCGTCGTCTGCGTCGTCTGCTCCTGCGAGAACATGCCCTCCGGCCGCGCCTACAAGCCCGGAGACGTCCTTACCGCGATGTCCGGGAAGACGATCGAAGTTCTGAATACTGACGCAGAAGGCCGCCTCGTACTCGCCGACGGCCTGCACTATGCGCAAACGCTCGGCGCCACGCGGCTCATTAACGCAGCCACGCTCACCGGAGCCATCGGCATCGCGCTCGGCCAGCTCAACGCCGGCCTCTTCTCGAACGATGAGGAGACCACTCGCCGATTCCTCGACGTCTCCCCTGTCGCGGGCGAGAGGTTCTGGCAGATGCCCTGCACCGACGACTACCGGGAGCAGATCAAGAGCTCCATCGCTGACATCATGAACACCGGCGGTTCGCGCTACGGCGGAGCCATCGCCGGCGCAATGTTCCTCAAGGAGTTCGTCGGCGACACGCCGTGGATTCACCTCGACATCGCCGGCACCGCCTGGGTCGACGAGCAAAAGCCCTGGCAGTCCAAAGGGCCAAGCGGCATCGGCGTACGCAGCATCACTGAGTGGGTCCGCGACCACGCAAAATAAACTCACCGCGTTGACACAACTCCAGTCCTTCCATACCCTCAGCAGAAAGTTGTTCAACCTCTTGCGATCTAAAGGACATCGATGGTCAGGCGTTCCCTGTCTCTCCTTGCAGTCGGCTCTCTTCTCGCAGTCTCAGCAGCCTTCTCCCAAACAAATTCCCAGACCAGTTCCCAACCCAACGGAAACGCCCCGGCCCAGCGACGTCCCATACCGCCGCCTTCCAACCTGAAGGTGCTCCCCAAGGACACCACCGGACCTCAGGTCGTCTCCATCATGCGGAACATTGAGGGCGAACTCGGCGTCGAGTGCACTTACTGCCATGCAAGGGATTCCGCGACTGGCCACCCCAACTTTGCGTCGGACGCGAACCCTATGAAGGACCGCGCGCGCGTCATGATGAAGATGACCAGTTCCATCAATACGGAGTACCTCACGCAGTTGACCGACCCGAAGCCGGGAAACCCGGTCACGTGTGGCACGTGTCATCGCGGCATGTCCAAGCCTGAGGTCTTCGTTCCCACTCCTCACGAGCGTCGCGGAAACACTCCCGCCGCTGCACCGACCACACCACAACCGTCCAACTAACGGCATCACGCGGTCTCTTTTTCCTTCGCGTAGCCGTAAGCTGAGCGCATGCGACGCGCAGTCCTCATCTTCAACCCGAACGCCGGTCGCGGCGGCGGCTCACGCCTCGGCATGCTCGAGCGCGCCGCGAATGTGTTTCTTGCCCACGGCGTTCAGGTAGAGATCATCGCAACCCATGGCCCCGGGACGGCCGGCGCGCAGGCTGCCGATGCAGTCAGCCACGGCGCCGACCTCGTCTTCGCCTGCGGCGGCGATGGCACACTACACGAGGTCATCCAAGGGCTCGCACATCATCCGTCGGCGACGGTCGGCATCCTTCCTCTCGGCAGTGCCAACGCGCTCGGCCGTCACCTCGGCCTCTCGTTCAATCCGGCCACAGCCGTGCGCCAGCAGCTCGATTTCACGCCCCGCTTAGTTCCGCTCGGCCGTATCACCTGTGAGACCGCTGACGGCCCGCGCTCGCGCTACTTCGCAGTGATGGCCGGCGCGGGACCCGATGGCATGCTCGTCTACCGCATGCTCGCCGCCGGAAAGCGGCGCCTCGGTCGCTCGATCTATTACCTGCGCGCCGCGCGCCTCTTTCTTGGTTCGAGCTTTTCGAGCTTCCAGATCAACGCCACGTCAGCGGAAGGCACACCAATCGATCGCGAAGTCGTCAGCGCCATGGCGATTCGCGTCGGCAACCTCGGCGGCCTCTTCAGCCCGCTCGCACGCGGTGCCTCACCCACCGACGACACGCTGCAGCTCACGCTCACCACACCGCCCTCGCACCTCGCGCTGCCCGCATGGTTCGCAACCAGCTGGACGCGCACGCATCGCTGGAATCCTTACACGCAACACCTGCGCGTCTCAGACTTTAGCTGTTCCGCCGCAGAGCCGCGCGTTCACGTCCAGGCCGACGGTGAATGGATCGGCACGACGCCCATGCGCGTCGAACTCGTTCCCAACGCGCTTCGCCTGCTGATGCCTGCTTCGCGATTTACATCGCCGCACGGAACGGTAATCCCCAGCCAGCCCAGCACGCGTGTAATCTCGCGCCGCGCCACAGCAGCCGTCGCAAACAGCAGCGTCTTGCGCGCAGGATCGCTCTCCGTCAGCACTCGATGCCGGTGATAGAAGTTGCTGAAGCTCTGCGCGAGTGTGAACGCATATTTCGCTAGCACGGCCGGCTCGGCCGCCGCAATCGCCTGCTCCAGCACGAGCGACACACGCGATGCCGCAAGCCAGACCTCCCACACGCTGGCTCCGTCTTCCCCATCGAGCAGCGGTGCAAGCACACTCGCATCCAGCGCTTCGAACTCACGCAAGACCGCAGCCTCATCCGTCTCACCCTTGCGGAAGATGTTCGCCGCACGCACCGCCGCATACTGCGCATACGGTCCGGTCTCGCCCTCGAAGCTCAGCGCATCGCGAAAATCAAACGCGATCAACGTGTTCCGCGTGAAGCGCAGCATGAAGTACCGCAGCGCACCAACGCCGATAGCCTCGGCAATCTCCGTACGCTCCGCCTCATCCAGCTCCGGATGACGCGACTCCACCTCCGCGCGTGCGGCCGTAATCATGCGATCGATGAGGTCATCGGCCTTCACACCGAAGCCCTTGCGTCCGCTCACCTCGATGAACGCGCGCTCCTGGTCCTCAACGCTCAGCGTGTAACCAAGCTCCTGTGCCGTCCGCGCCGTGAGCCCCACAAATGCGTAGTTCAGATGCGTGTAACGCTCCGCCTGCGCCTCGTAGCCCAGCGCTCGCAGCGCCTCCTTCACCTGCGTCTGCGGATCATCCTGCCGCGAGTCGATCACGTTATAGATCGCATCCGCATGGCCAAAGCTCGGATGCGGATCTTCACCATGCATCGTCGAGATCCAACACGTGTGCGTCGCATACTCACGGAAGCGCGCATAGCCAAAATCGCGGCCCAGCAGCCCGAACTTCCACAGGTGATAGGCGATGTCCTTGCCCACGTACGTCACCGTTCCGTTCGAACGGATGATGATCTTCGCGTCCTCGTCCACCTCGCCCGGCGCCAGCGGCGGCGCGCCCGCGCGGCGCATCACCCAGCAGCCAGCGTTCTTGCCCGCAGTCTCCTTATAAAGCACGCCGCGCTCCACCATCAGCGCGCGCGCCGCCTCCCAGAAGTGCAGGTGCAGTATCTCGCTCTCGCGCGGCAGAAAGTCATACTCAATCCCGATCCGCTCCATCGTCTCCAGATGCCGCCGCAGAACTCCGGTCGCGATAACCTCCGCGATCTCCGCCGTCTCGTTGCCGCCGTGCTCGATCGCATGCAGCGTGTCCAGCCGCAGCTGTTTGCGCGCCGCCGCCTGCTCCGGATCAGACTCGTACCACTGCGACACCTGCGCATACAAGTCCCAGCACGCGTAATCGAGCCGTGTGTTCGTCTCCAGCAGCTCCGTGATCCACCCGCGTACGTCATCGAGATTCATCCCGCGCAGCGCGGTCACTGCCACGACGATGTCAGCCACCTGGACGCCGGTGTTGTCGATGTAGTTCTGCACTCCCGTCGCATAGCCCGGCTTGTAGTCATCCGGCCTCACCATGCGCGCAAAGCTGTCGCCAAGAATTGCGTTGCGCAGATGCCCCACGTGCGCAGCCTTGTTCGGGTTGATGCTCGTGTGCTCGATCAGCCGGAAACCTTCGCCGCCAACGCTCGCGTGCTCGTCCGCGGCAATGCGTCGCGCTGTCGCCGCGCGATCGAGCTTCACATTCAGATAGCCCGCGCCGGCGATCTCCACGCTCGCCACGCCGTCAATCTTCGCGAGTTCCGGTTGCAATTCCTGCGCAATCGCGCGCGGAGCCTTCTTCAGCCGCTTCGCCAGCTCAAACGCCACCGGCAGCGCCATCTCGCCGAACTCCAGCCTCGGCGGCAGCTCCACCGCAAGCTGCGCGAGCTCCACACCGTAGCGCTCACTCAACAGCGCCTGAATCCGCGCCTGGATCGTCTGCTGCAGAATTCTGTACATTGAACGTTCTCTGATCTCTAGTTTCTGATCTCTTCTTTTACGGCAGCTCGGCTGGGAGCGTATCCAGCTCTTCGACCAGCGGCTTGCGCCTCGCGCGATGAAGTCGATGCATCAGGAACAGCGCTCCGCCGACACCTGTTATCGAAACAAACAGCCACGCGTGAATCAGCAGCCCGAACAACCCGGCGGCCGGTGGTGGCGCTCCATGCCGCACCAGCGCATCCTTGCATGCCCACTCAAACGGCCCGATACCGCCCGGCGAACTGGGAATCAGGAACGACAGATTCGCCTGCGAAACCGCCTGCCACGGCCCGATCGCATCAGTCTTGAGCGCAACCAGCCTGGCCGCCGAAACATAAATCATGCCCTCAATCGTCCACGCGACAAAGCTGAATACGACAAGTAACAGCGTGCCGCTCACACCGATCTTCTCAATGCACTCCATTGCCAGCAGCAGCCAGTGTTCAATCTTCTTGACGAACTTGTTCCCGCTCTTCGCTGCCAGGTTGCGCACCGGCTGTTGCAGCGTATGCGCTCCAAAGACCAGCACCAGCAAACAAACAGCAGAGATCGCCAGTCCAATCTCCGCGCCCCCGCGCAGCTTCGGCGAAACGGCTCGTCCACCATGCATGGTGATCGTGAATAGCGCCGCCAGGCTGAAAACATCCAGCAGTTTTTCCAGAATCACCGTGCTGAGCACCATGGATGGCGTCGCATTCACGTCTGGCGCATAGGTGAAGATGCGCATCACGTCGCCAATGCGCAACGGGAGAATATTGTTCGCAGCGAGCGAGGTTATGAAGATACGTGCACAATCACTGAAGCGGGCATTCACGCTGCGCAGCATCCACCAGGCCCTGAGGCAGCGCACGGTGTAACCCGCAACCGTAAACACCACCACGCCCAGAATCCACATCGGCGCCACGAAACGCACCGCCTCCAGATCGGCCATGTCGAAGCCGCGGAAGGTCCACCACAGAAAGAAGGCGCTGATCAGCAGCCCCGGGACCATTTTGAGCAGATTAAGCCGGTGTTCACGACTCATCGCGAGGCCCTCGGGTTGCCGGGCCGAGGATTCCCCGGCAATGTTGTCGAAAGATCGAGCATCGATGCGTCTCTTCATTGTACCGTTTGCAGTGAGACGATCTGGTATACCCGCCGTGTTGCAAACCCACAGGAATTCTCGTCGACAAATCTCAGCCGCCGGAGTAAACCGTTTGGTCGAAAATCCGTCCATCCCTGACCAGATGGTCGAAGATTACTGGTCGCCTCTTCGCTGGAGCGCTCTGCTCCTTGCACTGACCGTCGCTATCCCCCTCGTGCACGGCTACCATCCGCTCGCCGAGGACGGCGGCCTCTACATAGCCGGCGTCGAATTCACCCTCAACCCCTCACTCTTCCCGCACTATACCGAGTTCGTCTCTGAGCACCTGCGCTTCTCCGTCTTCGCTCCCACTGTTGCCGCCATCACTCGCGCGACGCACCTTCCGCTGCTTGTCGTCCTCTTCCTCATCAATCTCGTGAGCATCGCGCTCACGCTCACCGCGGCCCTCGCCTTGCTTCGCCGCGTCACGGCAGACCAACGCGCACAGCTCGCTGGCATCGCTACGCTCGCCGCTGTGTGGACTGTCCCCATCGCCGGCACCTCGTTGCTTCTAATGGATCCCTACGTCACCGCGCGTAGTCTCTCGACGCCGCTCTCCCTCTGGGCCATTGCCTTCGCGATGGACGACTGGCGAAACAACCGGCGCTCCCTCGCTGGCTGCATTCTCGCGATCGCACTTGCGGTAGCATTCCATCCGCTCATGGCGGGCTACGCGCTCGGACTTATCCTTGTGCTCCGGGTCCTGCGAAGCCGAAGAAAGATTCTCCTGCTTGCGATTCTCGCATTCCTCACCTTCGCCGCGGCCGCAATCCTGCAGGCCCGCGCTCCCGCCGAGTCCGCGGCAATCATCCTCGCGGCAAAGAGCCGCTACTACTGGTTCCTCTCGCAGTGGCACTGGTACGAGATCTTCGGCCTCATTGGGCCGCTTCTTGTTCTGCTCGCGCTACGGCACCACAACCACTTCGGCCTCGGGTCAAACGGCACGATGCTCTGCGACTCGGCAATTCTTTACGGCTGCTTCGCGACCGCCCTCACGCTCGCCTTTGGGCACGAGCACTTACACGCCCATATCGTCGCGCGCCTGCAGCCCCTCCGCTCCTTCCTCATGATCTACCTCATCATGTTTCTGCTGCTGGGCACTTCGATGCAGCAGATTCTCGAGCGTGCTTCCTCATCGGTCTTCGCGGCACTACACACGCTACGCAATGATGCCGATCCTTCTCGCGTCCGCTGTTGGCATGTTTATCGCCCAGCGCAACGAGTTCCCCGAATCCGCGCACATCGAGCTTCCCTGGCGGTTACAGCAGAACCCGAACCCGTGGGTCCGCGCCTTCCTCTGGTGTCGCGACAACACACCGCAGGATGCACTCTTTGCGCTTGATGCGCGCTATATCACCACACCCGGCGAGGACGCCCAGACCTTCCGCGCCATCGCCCAGCGCAGCATGCTTCCGGACTTCTCAAAGGATGGGGGCGAGGCGGCCATCACACCGCGCCTTGCAGACGAGTGGGACGCCGGCTTCACTACCCAGCTCAACCTGGACCAGCAGAGCGCTTCACAACTTCGCACGCGTCTTGCGCCCCACGGCGTCGACTGGGTGATCCTGCGCTCCGACTCACCGGCTGCACTTAGCTGCCCCTACGACAACAACCTGCTGAAGGTCTGCAAACTGCACCCCTGACGCAGCACGCTCTACCTTCGCGAAAGAATCTCAGATGTGCCCGAGCAATCGCTCGCGCGCACGCCGCCGCAGCGAAGCCCTCAACAGCACCGCTATCAGAAACGTCTGCAGCACCACGAGAATCAGCAGTGCCCACGGATACTGCGCCGCCATTCCGTCCGCACGCCACCACACGGGCACCACGCGACTGCGATAGAACTGCGCAAACTGCGATGCACCGCTTCCTGCGTTCGAATCCTGAGCAGTCGTTGGCGCGACCGGAGTTGTCGTGGCTGGCACATCGCGAGGAGGTGCCACCGGCACGAGTTTGGCTGAAGCTACAGGCGCGTTCACTGCCGACGCAATCGCCTTCGCTACCGCAACATGAGCGATCGGCACATGAACTGGTCCGCTCGGCGGCGTCACAGCTCCGGAAGCATGGGCCGATGCTGCATCGTCATCCGCCTCATCCGGATCACTGGCTTTATGCGCATTGGATGGTGGCTGCACAGCCGGCTTGTCCGTTGCCGTGGGGTCTCTTCGTGGCCTTTGACGCAGCAGGCTGCTGCGCCGTCCCCGATCCCCCGTCGAGCTTCTTCGACGGAGCCTGAGACTCAGCCTTCGCGGGCTCAGTCTTCGGTTGCTCAGTTTTCGGCGGCCCAGTTTTCGATGGCTCCTGCGCGTTGTGTGCCGGTGCTGTGGCCGTCACCGCAGCCGGCGCAGCATCCGTCGCCTCCTGACCCGCCGCCTTCGACCACGCTGGCAGCAGAACCGCCGCAACCAGCAGCGGCGCGATGCTCGTCATGAGCCCACCCTCGCGTGAGCGCCTGGCGGGTAGAATCGTCTGCCGCAATCCACGCGCGGCCAAACGAACAATCCGCGCGAAGCTGCGCACCAGATGATCCCTCTCGCGGCGATCGTCCCACCCCAGCCATGTGTCGGCGCGCGAGTACAGCACCATCGTCAGCGCCTCTTCTTCCGCGAGCGAGAGCGCGTCGAACTGCGCACGCAGCGACTCATCCTCCACCCGCACCACGGTCGCCGGCAACGACGCATCGCCATCGAGCACCGGCAACACAATCTTCACCGCGTCGCCCGGCTGTACATTCAGCCGCGACCCCGTCCACAGCCGCACGCCGGTGCTTGAAAGATCGCCCGTCAGCCCTTGGACCACATTGCCATCCGGCAGGATGACGCCACCCGGTACCTCGACATTCACACGCACCGCGCGCCGCCGCTGCTGGTTCTCCCACGCCACTGCCGTCGCCACGCCCAGCAGAATCGTGTTGAACAGCGTCCAGGCGACGTTCACGACAATCGTGCCCAGATGGTGCGGGTCATACATGCGGTGGGGCGCGCTCAGAAGCCATCCCTGCCACCCCGGCGCATTCGACGCCACGAACAGATGCAGCCGCGGAATCGCGCACAACAACCCGATGAAGTTCACGAACAGCATCAGCACAAACGGCCTTGCAATTCGCCGGTCGAAGAAGCTCGAGTACAGCACCTGCCCCTTCGCCGTCACGTTGAACTTCGGTCTGCGCGGCCACAGAAAGGCGCCGATCGTCGGCAGCAGAACATACGGTGCCAGCACCGTCTCGTAGATCTCATTCCAGAACGAGTGCCGATGCCTTCCCTGGATCCGCAGATGCGTCAGGTACAGCATCATCAGGTGCGGTGCTGCAAATGCCAGGATGGCCTGCCACGTCCCGGGCAGGTTCGTCCCGCCGTAGATCAGATAGATCAGCGGCGCCATCAGGAACACCAGCCGCGGCAGCGCAAACAGGAAGTGTGCCGCCGAGTTCAGATAGCACAGCCGCTGCGCCAGCTTCAGACCGCGCCCAAACAGCGGATTCTCCAACCGCAGAATCTGCGTCATGCCGCGCGCCCAGCGCACGCGCTGTCGAATGTGCCCGCTTAGCCGCTCCGTCGCCAGGCCTGCCGCCTGCGGAATGTTGATGTACGCCGTGCTCCAGCCCTTTTTCTGCAGCCGGATCGACGTATGCGCGTCCTCCGTCACTGTCTCTGTCGCGAGCCCGCCGATCTCATCCAGCGCCCTGCGCCGCAACACAGCGCACGACCCGCAGAACGACGTCGCATTCCACAGATCGTTGCCATCCTGCACCACGCCGTAGAACAGCTCGTTCTCGCTCGGGATGTTCCGGAACTGCTCCAGATTTTTCTCAAACGGGTCCGGTGAGTAGTAGTGCTGCGGAGTCTGCAGCAGCCCCAGGTTCACATCGCGTTCGAACCATCCCATCGTCAACTGGAGGAAGCTTCGCGTCGGCACATGGTCCGCATCGAAGATCGCCACAAACGGCGCGCTCAGCCGCCCCAGCGCGTGATTGATGTTCCCTGCCTTCGCATTCTCATTGTCCGGCCGTGTCATGTAGCCGATGCCTGCCTGCTCGGCGAACTCGCGAAACTCCTCGCGTTGCCCATCGTCCAGCAGGTAGACGTTCAGCTTGCCATCGGGCCAGTCGATATTCGTCGCCGCCAGTGCCGTGTACTTCACCAGCCGCAACGGCTCGTTGTAGGTCGTAATCAGCAGGTCGACCTCGGGCCACTTCGCCGGATCCTCCGGCAACGGCACCGGCGTGCGCCGCAGTGGCCACAGCGTCTGGAAGTAGCCCAGTAGCAGGGCGACAAACGCATACACCTCGGCAGACAGCACGACAAGGACGAAGAAGGCATCCAGCCGGCTCCACGTTGCGTCACGGAAACGGAAGTAGTGTTCGACCGAATGCACGCGCCAGATGCCGTAGCGCACCGTCGCAAAGCAGGACAGCAGCACCAGCATCAGCGTCGTGAGATACGATCCGGACCCGCGATGCAGCCACAGCGCGCTCAGCACCAGCAGGCCGCCCAGCATCGCCTGCTGCGGCCAGGGCAGCGGCAGGGCGGCCGACGCGACCAGGAACAGCGTCCCGCCCGCCACAATCAAAAATCGCAGAAACCGCGGAAGCAGCGATTCGCTCGACTCAAACTCCCGCCACAGAGGCGATCGCGTCATTGCTCGCTCCACCGCGCTTTTCTGAAGCCCGGCGCCGGCGCCGCCTGCGTCCTCAGCCACGAGGCGAGGTTCAGCACATCGCCCGCCACCGCCGTCTCCGGCGCATAGTCCATCACCGTCATGCCCTCGGCCAAAGCCTCCGACACCGCCGGCGACCGCCGAATCACAAAGGGCAACAACCTGTCGCCCAACTGCTGACGCAGCACCTCGCGCACATCCAGATGCAGCGGCTGCGAGGCATCGAATCCGTTCAGCAAATACCGCGGATGCACCGGCTTCCCATTGGCATCCGTCACATCCGCAAAGAAACGCTCCACAATGTTCAAACTGATCACCGAACTCATATCCGGCGCCATCGGCACAATCACAATCGAGTTCATGCGCGCGATCCGCTTCAGCACCCACGGCACTGAAGGCGAGAGATCGACCAGAACTCGCTGCATCCCCTGGCCATTGCGCGTCAGTTCCTCGGCCAGCCATTCCTGCGCCTCCAGGTCACCGCCTTTGCCCAGCAGATCACAGCTCAGAAGATGAATCGGTGCATCCGCGCTCCCCACCGGCGGCGAAAATGTCCGAACCACGCCCGGCCTCAGCTCGCTCGCGCCAAAGTAAAACGGCAGCAGTCCATGCGAGGTCGTGTCCGTCAGCAGCACCTTCTCGCCGGACGAAGCCAGCGCGCGTCCCAGCGTCGCTACCAGGCTCGTCTTGCCCACACCTCCGGCCAGTGAAAATACCGCCAGCACCGGCACCTCGCCGCTCGCGGCCTTCTTCACCTCCGGAGCCTTCTCCTGCGGTCCCTGCTCAAACAGCTCGCGCAACGCAAACCACCGCGAAGCCACGCGCTCCCGCGACTGCTGCAGCGTGTCCTCCACCACCAACGCGTACCGGTTCTGCTGCCGGCTTCGGCCGCTCCTCCGCCAGCCACGCCGGCAAAGGTGCGGACACGCGCATCTTCTCAGAAGGAGTCGCCTGCGTCTCACCCTGCATACTCGTCTCAGCGATCGGCTGCGTCTGTTGCATCTCGATCAAGCTTTCGATCACTCCCTGCGATACCGTCGCGCTATCAAGCGGGGTCCGAACCTCCGCCGGCTCCGGCTCCGTCACCGCGAACGCCGCCGTCATGGGATCAGCAAGAATTCCGTCGTCCTCACTCGTCTCGCCGTTCGCGCCGGTCGGAGGCAGTTGGAAGCGCCCATCGCGCGTCTTCGGGTACCGCGCCGGCCGCATGTCCTGCTCAGGCGTTATCAATGTCGAAAACACTTTCTCCGGCGTCGGCTGCTCCGGCTCGCGCTGATGTTGATACGGATCGGTCAACTCTCCCTGGCAGCTTCGACACCGGCTGCGGCCCTGCCAGTTTGCGCCTGCGCATCTCGGCCTCCGCGTAGCGCAATGCCTGCCGCTCCGCTGAAGCCCTCGCATCCGTAATCTCCCGAGCCTCTCGCCGTTCAGCCGCCTCGGCCGCTGCAGCCGCCTCGGCACTCCTCGCAGCCTGGACGCGCTCTGAAGCCGCCTTCCGGCTCAGCTCCGTCGCCTGCCGCATCGCCAGCGCCCGAGCCCCTTCTTCCAGCTCCAGGTCGCGCCGGTGCCTCGCCTCCGCTGCCCTGCGCGCGGCCTTCTCATGCAGCCGCGCAATCTCCTCAGCCTCCCGAGCCGCATGTTCTGCAACCGTGGCCGCGGCCTCGGCCTCTGCCTGCGCCCGGCTCTCCGCATCCTTGGCCTCCTGCGCAGCACGGTGGCGCATCAACGCCCGGGATTCCCGCCGCGCGCCTGAAAAGTCCCGGTAGCGTGCACCCTGCAGGTTCGCCCACGAGTACAGAACCGCTACATCCTCAGGGTTCTCCGTGCGCGACTGCTCTTCGACGGCCTCCGGCTTCTGCGCGTCCATCCTTGCCTCAAGTTCCCGGGACAATGTCCGTAATCCGCCAGCTCGCCGGAGTTCCCGCAAGAAAACCACACTTGGTCTTGCCAGTAACGAAAGGCTACGTTCCCCCTTATCTGCCAGTAAATACACCCTAAGTAACACTAAAAAGGAACTGTAGCGGCACTTCCAGCCGCATAAATGGCCCGTATCCTGCTGCTATAACGCAACACGATAGGCGTAACTTTCGTAACCACTGGCCTCACCCAGAGGGTGGAATCAGGCGGGACTCCTCTTGGTCTCCCCCCACTCAAAGCCAGCTCCATCAGCTTCCGCGCCACAGCCTCGTGGTCGTGCCGCAGGACCTCGCCCTCGTGCACGAAGCTCCCCGCAATCGGCTCGACACCCAGCGCCCTCACCCGGTCCAGGTCTGCCTCAATCGGCGCCTGTCCCTCGCGCGCGTACTGCGCCAGCGTCTCCTGCCGTATCGGCGCCGTGTTGATCAGCGCGTAATCGAAAATCCGTTGTCCCGCCGCAGTGGTTCAGGATCTTCTCGATGTGTTGCGACGCCGTGAGCCCCAGCGACTCGTTCGCCTGCGTCATCAGGTTGCACACATAACACCCGCACCGCCATCGAGCCCGCCATCGCCTCCGGAACCCCCCGCACCAGCAGGTTCGTGATCAGCGACGTATACAGCGACCCCGGCCCCAGCGTGATCAGGTCCGCATGCGCGATCGCCGCCAGCGTCTCCGGAACCGGATCCACTGCCGGCGGGTCCAGCATCAGCTCCACAATCGACCGCTTCGACGCCGTGATGTTCGTCTCGCCCCGTACCACCGAACCGTCGTCCATCTGCGCCGTCAGGGTTGCATTTGCCGTCGTCGCCGGGTAGATCCTTCCCCTCGTCGCCAGAATCTGCGACGACGTCTGCACCGCCTGCGCAAAATCTCCGGAGATCCCGTTCAGCGCTGCCAGAAACAAATTGCCGAAGCTGTGCCCCTGGAGCTCACCCTGTTCAAACCTGTACTGGAACAGCCGTGACAGAAGGTGCTCATCCTCGCTCAGCGCCACCATGCAGTTGCGGATGTCGCCTGGCGGAAGCATCTGCAATTCCTCGCGCAGCCTCCCCGACGACCCGCCGTCATCGGTCACCGTCACCACCGCAGCCAGGTCGCGAATCAGGCAGGGCGCATCCGGACACAGGCTTGCGGCGCGGCCGCGAGAGCCCCCGCGACGGTCAAAGCCGGTCGGCGACCCAGGTGTGGCGACGTAGCGTTTCAACCCCATCAACAACGTGGAAAGGCCCGTGCCGCCACCGATCGCCACAACTCGAAGCTGAGGAAGAACTGGATCGGACATGCGTTCGTTCAGTGTAGTAGACACACCTCAGCCGCCTTCCACAATGCCGAAACGACCGCGGCCTTCCTCACGCCCGAAATCTGAATCCAATATTCCATCTTGTTCGGTGAATTGAGATGCGAAACCTCATCGACTGGTATACGAGCCTTCTGCTGATGGACTCCCGTGCCCTAGTGCGCGCGGCGAATATGCAATTGCAGCATTCCAGAGAATCCATCCGGGAAGGCACACAAAGAGTCCAACTCACCTGCGCACTCGTCGCCCGCTCGCAGCAGGCGATCCGGGAAAGCGAGCGGGCGCTAGAGAAGGCTGCAGGCCATTCAGAGAGGAGGCACCTTGGCCGATCCCCGGCAGCCCCAGGATCGCAGCGGCGATCTCTTCCGGTGAACCCTCGTAATCCACCATTCCGGTGCGCACTGCGCTCTCAGGCATGCCGCGTGAGGGAGCATCGGCCTGCGCATAGTTCAGCCCACCGCTCTTTCGCAGACCTTCCAGTGCCGCGCTTCCGTCTTCCGACATCCCCGACAAAATCACCGTAACGGCTCTCCGATGCGTGGTCCTTGCGACCGACTCCAGATATATGTCGAAGGAATCAGGCCAACCGCTAACAGTCGCCGCAGGAACGAGACAGAACGCCTCTCCATCGATCGTCAGGTCTTCACCGGCGGGGATCACGTACACCTGGTTCGGCTCGAAGACGCAGCCCTCGGCTATCTCTCCAACCTGCATCCGGGTCACACGGGAGAGAATATCGACCAGCCAGCACGGCGTTCCCATGCGGCGGTGGGTCAGGACGACAAACGCCATCCCGTTGTCCACCGGCATCGCCCTCAGAATTTTTATGTAGGCCGGCAGCGCGCCGGCGGACCCGCAAAGACTGACGATCCGAAAGTCGGTCGACATACGGCCCCTCCGTCTCTCGGAGAGGGCAAAGGCAGAGCCCGCGGGGGACACCTCATTGTCTCACCGGCGAACAGCCGGAAACTCGACTCCCCAAGGGAAATCGAATAGCGAAATCCAATCTTTGTAAGGGTTGCCAGGATCTCTGCAGCGCTGCGAACGTCGCTAAGCCTCTGGGTACAGCAGTTCCGTGAACCGCGGGTCCTCGGCAACGGTCTCGAAGTCCGAGTCCGCCCTGGCCTGCAGCCGGTTCTGGCCGTTCAGTCGGATCGCCTCGCGCAGCTTGTCGATGCACTCCTGCGTATCGCCCGTCATGCTCGCCAGCAGCGCCAGTCCATAGAACGCATAATCCGCCGAGTCATTTGCCGACAGAATCTTCTGGAACTGCTCCCGCGCGTCCTCATACTGCCCCTGGTTCAGCAGCGAGATCGCGTAGTCGTAGCGCTCCTCATTGGTCTCGAATTTCGTCGAGCCCTTCTCGATCTGGGCCACGCAAGCCGCAATGTACATGCGAATGCGGTCCCCCAGATCCTGCGGCGCCGTCTGCAGCATCTGCGAGAAGGCCTGGTGCGCCTTGTCGAACTTTCCGCTCTGCATTAGCTTCAGCGCGCTCTCATACATCGCGAGCGTCTGCTTGCGCGTAGCGTCGTCCGGTGTGTGCGAGCCCGCAAGCGTGCGCGGCATGCGCCGCAAGTTGCTGGACTTCGCGTCGTTCTTGGCTGAGTTCGTACTACCTGGGGGCAACGGGGGGTGCCGACTTCGTGGCCATAGCGCTCTCTGGTTCGTCTCGGCTGGTGTTAGCCTCGGTACTGTTTCAATTTGGGAAGCTGATTCGAGGTTATACGGTTCCGCGCCATCCGCGGTCAAATCCAGCAGTGAATATCCTGTCCCTCACTTCGCGGCCCGCGTACGATACAGCACCGGATTCAGCGCCGGATCGTTGTACATTTTCATCTGCCGGTACAGTTTGAACCGTCGCCTACCCGACATTACCTCGGCCCACAGAGCATCCAGCGCATCGCGCAGGTCGTCCTCTCTGCTCCTTCAACACCGCCAGCCGCTGTTGGTTGCGCTGCACATGCTGTTCATCTGCCGCGCGCGCAACCTCCTCCGCGGTATGAAACCGCTTCAATTCCAGGATCGACAGCCGGTCGATCATCATTCCCGGAGTCTCAGAGTGCAGCGGAGCCTCCGTGCGTTGCTCGCCCGCCTCCGCCAGCAGCATCCGGTCGATTCGCTCCATCAGATCATTCCGCCGCTGGTTCAACCGGTCGATCGCCTGCTTCACCGCCACAATCTTTTCCGGTGTCGCCTGCGGATCGCGCGCCTGGTCCTCTTCGTGCCAAAGATCGAAGTTCGCCCGGTGCTGATCGACTACCAGCGCGTCGAGCTCATTCGCTGCAGCCGGCATCTCCGACGGCTCATGCCACCGCCGCGTCGCCTCTTCCTGCAGACTCGCGAGATGTGCCGCATTCATCATCAGCAGCCACAAGAATATCGCGGCTACACTGAGAACCATGGATAACGTCCGGCGTGTCCACCTGAATCATCACGCTCGGCGTGTCCTGGTCTACCGGCTCGGCAGCCTCGGCGACACGCTCATCGCTCTTCCCTCCTTCCACCTCATCGCCCGCGCCTTCCCCCCCGCCGAGCGCCGCCTCCTCACCAACCTCCCCGTCGCCGCCAAGGCCCCGCCTGCCGCCGCCGTGCTCGAGCACACCGGCCTCATCCACGGCTACATGCGCTACACCACGGGCACGCGCTCCATCCGCGAGCTCCTCCGCCTCGCTGCCGCAATCCGCCGCTTCCGCTCCCAACGTCCTCGTCTACCTCACAGGTGCCCGCGGCCTCGACGCCGCCCGCCGCGACGCCAAATTCTTCCGCCTCGCCGGCGTCAGCCGCCAGATCGGCGTCCCGCTCACCACCGCCGTGCAGCTCAACCTCTTCGGCAGCGAGGTTCCCGCTTCTCCGGACGCCGACCTCGAGCCCGAAGCCTCCCGCCTCGCCCGCAACATCGCCGAACTAGGCGACGCCTGCCTCGACGATCCCGCCTCCTGGGACCTCCACCTCACCGCAGGCGAGCACGCCGCCGCCGCCAAGGCCATGGGCCCCACCGGGCTCGAAATCTTCGCCGTCAGCGTCGGCACAAAAGTTCAATCCAAAGACTGGGGCCGCGACAACTGGCGCGAGCTTCTCACGCGCCTCGCGCGCAGCTTCCCCGGCCGCGCCCTCCTGCTCGCCGGCTCAGCCGAAGAGTCCGACGCCAGCGACTTCGCCGCCGCCGATTGGCAGCGCTCCGGCGGAGGCCCTGTCGTCAACCTCTGCGGCCGCCTCACTCCCCGCGAATCCGCCGCCGCCTTCGCCCGCGCGCGTCTATTCATCGGCCACGACAGCGGCCCCATGCACCTCGCCGCCGCCGTCGGCACGCCCTGCGTCGCCATCTTTGCCGCGCGCAACATCCCGCGCCAGTGGTTCCCCTACGGCCCTGCCCACCGCATCCTCTACCACCGCGTCGAGTGCGCCGGATGCGGCCTCGAAACCTGCATCGAGCAACAAAAGAAGTGCATCCTCTCCATCACCACTGACGAGGTCCTCGCCGCCATCCACTCCGCCATGAACGATGTTCCAGCCCAGCGGCTCTCATCCTGAAGAAAATAACTGGCCAGCCGCTCGAGTGGTGCTGGAGGGTCGTTCACCATAAGGCTGCCAGCATCTCCGCCGCTTAGACCGCGGATGCAGCCGATTGAGTATCCGGCGTCTCTTCCTGAATTATTTCGGGCGCGTCCGGCATTGCTGCAGGGGCAAGCCGAGACTCGGCGAAGATTGTTGTTCCATGGAGCACCGAGGATTGAATACGCAGCGTGCCGTCAATGGAGCGAAGTCGCTCGCGCATGCTTTGTATACCCAGTCCAGTCTGTGTCTCCGCGCTCTTCGGATCAAAGCCGATGCCATCATCCACTACTGCGAGCGTGATTCGATCGCGCCCATAGGTCAACGAGACCTTGCAGCCAGCGGCGCCGCTGTGTTTCGCTGCGTTCATCAGACACTCCTGGCCGATCCGGAAGAACGCGAGCGCAGTTTCGTGATCCAGCGGAGGCTCTTCGCCAGTCGTAGACATGTGGACAGCAATCTTGCGATGAGCCGAGAACTCCGCACAATACCGGTGCAGCGCGGAGGCGAGACCCAGCCGCTCAAGGATCGCAGGATGCAACTCGTGGGAGAACTGATGGATGTCAGAAGAGATGAGGTCGGTCTCGTCGTAGAGGACCGATAGCTCAGCGACGAGATCGTTGCGTGAAGCGGGAGGCGAATTCCGCATCGTGTCCAGGTGGACGGCAACGAGCGCAAGCCGCTGGCTGACGTCGTCGTGAAGTTCGCCCGCGATACGGCGGCGCTCTTCCTCCTGCGCGTTGATGAGACGGCTTGCCAATTTGCGGGCAGAGCGCTCCGACCTCTTCCGCAATTTGCCCGCGAGCACGAGCTCGACGATGAGTATGGTCTGCAGGAGTATGACAACGCCGGCTGCGATCACGTACCCGCGATACCTCTCCCATAACGTGGGCGGACGATTGAGAATGACCGCGGAAGAAGGCAGGCGGCTTTCGGAGAGACCGAATCGCTGAAGGCTTCTCCAGTCGATCAGGGTCTTGTTCTGGGAATGTTCGACCGGGTATCGCGACACCGGCGCTCCAGCCAGGAGATCGAGAACAATTTTGGCGGCTTGTTTCCCAACACTCTCAGAACCGATGACAACGCCGCCGAGAGCACCATTGGCCATCGTTGCCTGGTAGAGGGCGTATAAGGGCGCATTGGCTCTTTTGGCGATAAGATCGGAAACCTCTGCGGGAATATATGGCTTGCCAGAGGGGTCTTTGAAGTAAGTGTCGTAGAGGATGGCACTGTGAGGCGGAAGTGACGCGACCCGCTCGAGAAGATCATCGACGGCGAGATTCTCTAAATCGACGAAATCCAGTTGACTGCGGAAAGAAGCAAGGTCGTTGTGAACTGCCGCGTCACGGAGGGGATTTGAAGCCAAGCCGCTCTGGACAAAATAAATGTGCCGCAGTCCAGGTTGCAGCCTCATGGCCAGGCGAACGTTTGCGCTGTACTCCTTATGTGCTGTGATGCCTGTGATGTTGGAAGGCAGACGAGACGGCAGATCGTAGTCTGGGAGGGCAACAAAGACGACCGGCGTGCCTCGCAGAAATGCGGGCGGACGATTGAGCATGGCCTGAAAAGGCGCGTTTCCGTCGACGACTACGACATCAAATTTGAGGCCAACATACTTCGCCTCCAGCGCGCTGACAGCGCTCCAGGGATTCTGAATGAGACGCCAGCTGTCCAGATATTCCTCGAATACCTGAATGTCAAGTTGCGTGCTGGAGAGGTCCTTCTGTATCTCGCTCGACACCAGAAACTGATAGGGCAGGAGACGCGATCCTTCATGAAGGATCAGGACGTTCTTCCGAGTTGCAGCAAGAGCGGAGGGAACGAAAAGAAGAGAGAGTATGAGGGAAGCGGTGTATCTCCACATGATGATTCCTCACCAGCGCATCAGTGCGTTTGGCACCTCACGTCGAAGCTCTGCGGTGACGACGAGGCCCGATTTCTGGATCGAACCCGACAAGACCTGCGTGAGAGATTCGTTAGATCGTATCAGGTTGAAACCGTTACAAGTAAATGATTGGAATCAATATCGGTCCCGGGTCAGCGTAGGATCTAAAGTCGATGCTCCTGCCAACGTTGACAGTTCCACCTCGGCTCGCGCGACGATACAAGCACCAGACACTATGTCACTTGAATGTCAGTAGGAGATAAATATGGCGAAGCCCCGTCTGATGCTGGCGGATGATCACACAATGGTGGCCGAAGCCTTCACGAGACTCCTCGCGGATGACTACGACGTGGTTCGCGTTGTTTCGGATGGCATGACCCTTCTAAAGGAAGCTCCGGAGCTGAGCCCGCATGTGGTGATCCTGGACCTGGGGATGCCGCTGCTTAACGGAATGGAAGCGGGCAAACAGCTCAAGAAACTCCTGCCGTCGACGAAAATCATTGTGCTGACGATGAATGAGGATGTTGACCTGGCGAAGGAAGCGCTCCGGCATTGGGCGTCCGCTTATCTTCTGAAGAAGTCTGCCGGCTCGGAGTTGTTGAAAGCGGTCAATGAAGTATTGCACCACAAGACCTATGTGACCCCGCGTATAGCGGAACTGCTACAAGAGGAGTTTGCTCGGAACCCTGGGTCGCATCGCCAGATGCAACTCACGGAGCGGCAGATCCAGGTGCTTCAGCTCCTGTCCGAGGGCCACACGATGAAGGAAGCTGGTGCCATGCTGAACATCAAGCCTCGTACCGTCGCGTTTCACAAATATCAGATCATGGATTCGTACGGCCTGAAGACACACTCCGAGTTCGTGATGTTCGCGATCAAGCACCATATCGTCGAATCTCCCGCGCAGTCTGAGATAGGCGCAGTGAAGACTCGCTGACGCGCTTGAGTTTCTCAACGGACGCGCCTCTCCCCCGCGTCGCCCGCAACCAAGGCTATGGGTTCCTTCTCAAACACTCCCCACCCCCGCCGCGCTATCCTAACCCTCGAATGCTTCCCGAACTCCATAAAGTCCTCGGCCTGCTCGAAGGTGGCTTCCACGATATTCGCGTCCTGGTCGTCGGCGACCTCATGCTCGACCGCTACATCCTCGGCGAGGTCGACCGCATCTCCCCCGAAGCCCCCGTCCCCATCCTTCGCCACGCGCACCGCTACGAGCGACCCGGCGGCGCCGCCAACGTCGCCATGAACTTGGCCGGCCTCGGCTGCCAGGCCCTCCTCGCGGGCCTCTGGGGCGCCGACACCGAGCAGCGTGAGCTCGCCGCCGCACTCGAAGCTGCGCACATCGACACGGCCGGCGTCGTCACTTCGTCGCTCCCCACCATCTCCAAGACCCGCATCGTCGGCCGCACGCAACAGCTCCTGCGCCTCGACATCGAGTCCCGCGATGCGCCCTCCGGACAGGACATCGAGCACCTCCGCGACCGCGTCCTCGCTCTGGTCGAAAAGGTCCACGCCGTCATCCTCTCCGACTACGCAAAAGGCGCGCTCACCTACGAGCTCTGCGCCGCCACCATCCGCGCCGCTCGCCGCTGCGACATCCCCATCCTCGTCGACCCCAAAACCTCCGACCTCTCCAAGTACTCTGGCGCCACCATGGTCTGCCCTAACCTCAATGAGCTTTCCCAGGCCACCGGCGTCTCCACGCACCACCTCGATGAACTCCTCGCCGCCGCCGAGCGCCAGCGCGCCGAGCACAACTTCGACTACCTCACCGCCACCATGAGCGAGCGCGGCATCCGCGTCCTCTCCGCCGGCGGCAACTTCCATTCCCCCGCCCGCGCCCGCGAGGTCTTCGATGTCTCCGGCGCCGGCGACACCGTCATCGCCACCCTCGCCGCCTCCATGGCCGCTGGCCTCAAGGTCGAAACCGCCACCGACCTCGCTAACCTCGCGGCCGGCATCGTCGTCGGCAAGGTCGGCACCGCGCCCATCGCGCACCACGAGCTCATCTCCGCGCTTACGCCGTCCTCACCGCTCAGCGGCACCGAAAAAATCCTCGACCGCCAGCACCTCGCCGCCCGCATCTCCGACTGGCGAGCTTCGGGCGAGACGATCGTCTTCACCAACGGCTGCTTCGACCTCCTCCACGTCGGCCACATCACGCTGCTTGAGGACTGCCGCAAGTTCGGCACCAAGCTCGTCCTCGGCCTCAACTCCGACGCCTCCGTCTGCCGCCTCAAGGGGCCCACCCGCCCCATCGTCTCCGAGAACGAGCGCGCCCGCGTCATGGCCGCCCTCGCCGCGGTCGATGCCGTTGTCCTCTTCACCGAGGACACCCCTCTCGAACTCATCCGCGAGATTCGCCCCGACGTCCTCGTCAAAGGCGGCGACTACACCATCGAGACCGTCGTTGGCCACGAAGTTGTCATCGCCGCCGGCGGCCGCGTCGCCATCGTTCCCACCGTCGAAGGCTTCTCCACCACCAACATCGTCCGCAAACTCACCAGCCAGGACCCCGCCTAACCGCCTGAGTTTCAAAGGCCGTCTGAGCCCTCGCGGCCCTTCTTCTCCCCGCACTTGACATATTCCTATATAGGAATATATTAGGCCCATGACGCGAAGAGCCGGAGCACTGCAGGCCGTCGAGATCATCAAGGAAGCGAGGAGGTAGCGATGTGTCCTTTCTGCGTAGGTACCGCAATATGGATTGCGGCGGGTGCAGTCGCGACGGGCGGTGTTTCCGCGCTCGCCGTCACAAAGTTCTGGAACAGCAAAGCGCAGGAGCGCGAACAGGAGGAAGGCCATGAACAACAATCAACAACGCAATGAACAGATGACAGCGATGAAGAAGCCTCCGGTTGTGTCGGCGGAGGAATGGCAGAAGTCCTGGCAGGAGATGCTGGTCAAAGAGAAGGAGCTCACCCACTGCCCGCGACGCCTATAGCGGCGGCGCGGCGGCGGATGCCCTGGCTCGCGGTCGAGAAGGAGTACGTCTTCGAAGGTCCGCAGGGCAGGCTCTCGCTGCTCGACCTCTTCGAAGGCCGTCGGCAGCTTGTGCTCTATCGCGCCTTCTACGATCCGGATGTCTACGGCTGGCCTGACCACGCCTGCGTCGGCTGCTCGCTGGGCGCAGACCAGGTCTCGCACCTCTCGCACCTGCACGCGCGCGATACCACGCTGGCCTACGCCTCACGCGGATCGCAGGAGAACATCGCCCGCCTGAAACACCGCATGGGCTGGGAGAAGATCCCCTGGTACACCATCACGGACAGCTTCGATAAGGACTTCGGCGTCGACCTCTGGCACGGACACAACGTCTTCTTCCGCGACGAGAACGACAAAATCTTCCGCACGTACTTCATCAACAACCGCGGCGATGAGGCCATGGGCAGCGTCTGGAGCTACCTCGACGTCACGCCCCTCGGACGGCAGGAGGACTGGGAGGACTCACCCGAAGGCTATCCGAAGACGCCGCGCTACAAGTGGTGGCACTGGCACGATGCCTACTCCAACGAGGATCCCGGTTTGGTCACCACGATCGAGAAAGGCATGGAGACGCTGAACTTGTAACTCCGCCGGTGCTATCCCCAAACTTCATCGTTCATGTACGCATTCCGGAATTTACCCTTGGGGTCAAACTGACGGGCGAACTCTTTGAAGTCGTTCCAGCGGGGATACACCGGTGCAAGTTGCGCCGCCTTCAGCGTGAATACCTTCCCCCAGTGGGGGCGTGGCTGAAAGGGGGCCAGTTTGGCCTCGATCTGCGGGACAATCCTGCTGACCGCAGCCGGGTCAGGCTTCCATGTGAAGTGCACGGCGAGTGAACGTCGCTTGTAGGCCATACTCATCCAGAGATCGTCTGCTGCGACGGCTCGCAGCTCAGTAATGAAGAGGTACGGCGTAATCTGGTCGCGCAGACTCTCCACGGCGCGGATCGCCTCGTAACCTCGCTCGAACGGCACGAAGTACTCGCGTCTGAATCTCCCGGCCGACCGAAGGCGTGAACTCCATCTTGAAGTGAGGAAGCCGCTCATACCACGGGCCCACCTCGTTCATCTGGTCGGTCGTTCTTGCTGCATCCTGGCCGAGAATAGGATGTAGCTTCTCCTTCGCCAGAGTCGCACCATAAAAGTTGGCAGGCGCAGCTGCGCCGCCGCCCTGATCAACACGGCGCTTGATCCAGACCTCGCCGGCGCGGTGGCCCTGCCAGTCGGTGAACAGGGAAACGCTGTAGCCCGAACTCATGATCGCTTCGAGATTGTGCTCCAGTTGGGCAAAGTCCAGATCGCGGTAAACCACCTGCGTCATGTCATATCGCGGCTGCACATCCAGCGTGACACTCGTCACAATGCCTAGCGCGCCCAAACCGACTACGGACCCGAGGAAACGATCCCCGTCCTTCGCCCGGGTCAGGGTGTGGACGGAACCGTCAGCCGCAACGATTTCGAGACCGCTCACCGCGGTCGCGAGATTGCCGTTGTGCAACCCAGAACCGTGGGTTGCCGTGGCGATCGATCCCGCGACCGAGATGTGGGGGAGACTTGCCATGTTGTGGAGTGCAAAACCTGCTCTGTCAAGCTGCACGGCGAGATCGCCATACTTGATACCTGCACCGGCCGTGACGGTTTTCTCAGCGGCGTTCAAGTGAAAGGAATCGAGGCGCAGGGTGGAGATTTGGGCCACGCTGGAATCAGCAATGCCGTTGAAACAGTGCCGGGTGCCGAGCGCGCGAACGTGGGTAACGGAGCGGACCGCATCCTGGGTCTCAGCTAAAGTGGAGGGCTGGAAGACGTTGTCGGTGCTGTAGTGGTAGTTGCCTGCCCAGTTCTCACGCGGGATGTCACCGTCAGTTGCCGCGAGCAGACCGTCGGGGATTGCAGTCGTGGCGGCGGTCATGGCTGAGGTTTTCAGGAACTCTCGCTTATTCATGTCGGACTCGGCACACGCACCCATTATCAGCCGGATGCGCCTGTTTCCAGTTGCACCCGCCGCTGAATTTCGGCCCTTTGCTCCGCCGAATCCGTCTGCTGACAGACGAGCGGGTCGACATCACAGGCGTGCAGGCCCTTCGCGGTAAACTAGTAGCGATGGCTGTCCCACAGCAAGGCTCTCCCCTGAAGTTCGTCATTGCCGGCGCGATCATCGTCGCTGTCATCGTCTGGATCGCTCTCTCCGCGGGCGAACAGGCGAAGAGCTACTACGTCACCATCGCCGAGCTCCAGCAGATGGGCAACAAGGCGTACACCCGCCACCTCCGCGTCGCCGGCAACGTCAAACCCGGCACTATCGAGCGCGTCGGCACCAGCGCCACCTTCACCCTCGTCGAGCTCGACAAGACCCTCCGCGTCCAGTACCAGGGCGCCGAGCCCCCGCCCGACACCTTCAAGGACGACGCACAAGCTCTGGCAATTGGCACCTACGGCCGCGACGGCGTCTTTCACGCCACGCAACTCCAGGCCAAGTGCGCCTCCAAGTACGCCCCCGCCAAACCCGGAACTACACCCACTGGCAACACCGCACCGCTCGCGACCACCGCAAGTCGCTAGCTCTCTGGCGAAATCGAGCCGTCTCGCTACAATCTCCGCGTGAAGCTTTCCGCGCTTCTCATCGCGTGCCTTCCTTCTCGCACAAACGTCCGGCCCACGCCTCACCTTCGACGTCGTCTCCATTCATCCCACAGACCCCAACGCGCAGGGAGGCCGCATCAAGCCCATCCCCGGCAATCACGGCTACACCGCGCAGAACCTCCCTGTTGGCCTGATGATTGCGCTGATGTACAAGATCCCCCTCCGGCAAATCGAAGGTGCCCCCGATTGGATCACCACTCAGGGCTTCGACGTCGAAGCTCGCGCCGACGGTCCCCACTCCGTCGACGACCTTCACACCATGTACCAGAACCTTCTCATCGACCGCTTCGGCCTGCGCTTTCATCACGACGCCCGCGAGGGCAATATCTACGCCCTCACCATCGATCCTTCCGGTCTCAAGATGAAGCCCAACACCTCTCCTGAAGACGACCAGATCCCGGTCAACGGCAGCCCCGAGCACACCACGGGAGTCCGCGTCCCGATGGTTTATCTCACTTGGTTCCTGTCTCTGCTCGTGCAGAACGACGGCCGTCCCGTCGTCGACCAGACGGGCCTCACCGGCAACTACGACTTCACGCTCAGCTTCCGCCCCATCCTTCCGCCCGACGCGCCCCCCGACGCGCTTACAGCCGAGCAGCGCGACCTTCCCACACTCTTTGACGCCCTGCGCACCCAGCTCGGCCTGCGCCTCACCGCAACCCGCGGTCCCGTCGACCACATGGTGATCGACCACATCGAAAAGCCGACGGCCAACTGACGCCCCTCAGCCCTGATCGCGCTCACAGCTCATCGAACCGATAACAAATCCCTTCACTCACCGCCTTGTATCCAATCCTGCGGTAGATCGAGTTCGACGTTGGATTGCCCAGGTCCGTGTAGAGGATGCAGCGGTAACCCGCATCGACGAGAAGCGATGAAAGCCCGTGAACACAGGCCGCGGCATATCCACACGTCCTGTTTTCCCTCGGCGTGTACACCCCGGATAGGCGAACAACACCCTCGACAGGTTTGCTGCTGATCGCCATCGAGGCCGCTCCCTCAGCATCCCACAACCAAACCCGCTGCGACAGGAGCGCCGTGTCGATGAAACTCTCAATATCTCTTTCGGGCACATGCGCCTCGGCATCGAACTCCCGCAGCCATCTCACCGCCAGGCTCCGATCTCTGGCATCAGCCTTTCGCAGCCGCCCTTCAACAGTTGCAATCTCATTGAGTCGGCCTAACTCGTAGAGGCGCTGCCCCTGGGTCGGAACTGCTGCCGATCTCCGCCGCTCCGTCCATCTCCCCGCAAAAATCGCAGCCGTCGCAGCGTCACCATTCACCCCGGGCAGGCTGTTTCCGCTGTCCGCAATGGCATCGACAACCGCTATGGCCACCTCAGGCTCCATCGGCACCACAGTCGCCGGATATGTCAGAGGAGACTGCAGCGCGGCACCCACCACCTCCGCCCCGCGCAAGGCCACCCAGTACTTCCCCGCCTCAGATTCCGCCAGCCTCCTGTCCACAATCGTAAGAATCAGATTATGAAGAACCGGGCGTGAGCGCAGGAACTCTCCAGCGACCGCAGAAAACGAATGGGGATCTTCATAAATGCGAACCTTGATGTCCATACAGTAACGATTCGGTTTATCTCCAACTTGACAAAACCTTGCTCCGGAAGGGGGCTACCTCGCGTCACCCCTGCCGCTGTCAACACATTCGGTCCAACCCTAACCCCAATCTTCTGAAGATTTTGCGCAAAAACAGGGGGAGGGGGTATCGCCTACTTCGTCAGCGCCTTCATGTACAAATAGCGGAACTCGACGCCCTCGTAGAACGCCTCGGTGCGAATCCGTTCATCCCTTCCGTGAGCCCGGTCGTCGTCGAAATCCACACCCATCCCGCTGATCCCGTAGCTCGGAATTCCCGCCCCCATGGTGATGATCGAATCGCTCGCCCCGGTCGACATCGTCGGCACCACCGGAAGTCCCGGCCACATCTCCTGCGCCACACTCCGCAACGGCCCGTAGACGTCTTCCCGAGCGGGCGGGGGCTCCATGCTCTTCTTCGCTGACCCCAGCGCAAGTATCTCCCCGGCGTCGTTCACATAGTTCACCGTCAGCTTCGGATCGGCAAAGATCTGAATCAGCTTCTGCCGAGTCTCCTCCTGCGAGTGCCCCGGAAGAATCCTGCAGTTCACGTTCGCCTTGGCCATACCCGGCAGCGCGTTGCGCGCGTGCCCCCCATTCGCCATCGTCGCCACGCACGTCGTCCGAAGCGTCGCATTGTCCGTCGGGTCCTTCGAGAACTCCGTCACCGCAGCCGGATCCGGCGGATTCGCCAGCACCCCCCGAATCAGCTCCGCCCGCTGCGGATAGGTTTGCTCCGCAATCTTCGCCTTCTCCTCAAGTTCCGCGCGTGTCACTGCGTTCAACTCCACGGGGAACGGCGAGGCCTCGAGCTTCGCCAGCGCCTGCACCAACTCGTAGATTGCATTGTCCGGCCGCGGCTGCGAACTGTGCCCTCCCGGATTCGTCGCCGTCACCTCGAAGTCCGCGTAGAGCTTCTCCGTCGCCTCTACGTCGAACTCACTCGGCTTCCCTCCGCGCAATTCCAGCCCACCCGCATCCGGATTGATCACAAAATCCGCCCGCATCAGGTCGGGCCGGTGTTCCAGCAGCCACGCCACGCCGTTCGAGGCACCGCCTTCTTCATCCGCTGTGAGCGCGATGACGAGATCGCGGTTCGGCACATAGCCCTCGCGCTTCATCCGCATGAACGTCTCGACCAGTGCCGCGTCCTCCTCCTTGATGTCCTGCGTACCGCGTCCGTAGAAGTAGCCATCCTTCTCCACGAACTGGTACGGGTCGGTGGTCCAGTCGGCCTTGCGGGCCTCGACCACGTCCAGGTGGCAGATGGTAACGATCGGCTTCAGCGTCGAGCCGGGCTTGCCGCGGTAGCGGGCTACGAGATTCTGCTTGCGATCGTTCGGCCCAGCGAGCACGAGGTCTTCGGCCGGAAAGCCTGCGTCCAACAGGCGCTGCCGCATCTTTTCCGCTGCGGCGGTGACGCTGCCGTCAGAGTCCTGCGTGTTGGTCTCGATAAGTTGCTTGAAGAGGTCGTGCGCCAGTGTGCGGTCCTGCTCCGGAAGAGCGGGCGCGTTCTGCGCTGAGGTCGTTTGAACACTACACAGCAGCAGTGCACTCACCGCCACGAAGCTGTAGACAACTCTTCTCTTCACTCGCATCTCGTGTCTCGTACTGAGCGCTGGCTCTATACTCGCATAGCAGCGATGCCCGCATCTTCAGACATTCAACCCGCCGTCGAACTCTCCGGCATCTCACGGCTCTACGGCAGTTTCGCCGCGCTGCGGAACATCTCGATGCGCGTGCATCCCGGTGCTTCAGTACTGTTGCTGGGAGAGAACGGAGCGGGCAAGTCAACGTTGCTGCGTGTCATCGCCGGGCTTGTCTCGCCGAGCGAGGGAACACTGGCCGTGCTTGGGGGAACGCCGCGCTCGGAGCGCGATCGCCTGGCGTTCATGAGTCACGCGCCCATGCTGTACGACGAGCTAACTGGAATTGAGAATCTTCGCTACTTCGCTTCTCTCTACGGAATCGACGGCAGCAGGGGCGAGCAGGCGCTGCGCGATGTTGGGCTCGATCCGCAGCTTCCGAGGCGTGTTGGCGAGTACTCGCAGGGAATGCGGCAGCGAGCGTCGCTGGCACGCGTGCTGATGCTGGAACCTGACCTGCTGCTGCTGGACGAGCCGTTCTCCAACATGGACGCTGCGTCCGTTCAGTTGATGACGGCTCGATTGCGGACATTTCTGGCGCAGCCGGGGCGCGATGGGGTTGCACGCACGCTGTTTCTGACAACGCACCAGGCCGAGTTGGCGCGGCCGCTGGCGACAACGACGCTGGTGCTCATGGCCGGACAGCTGACTGCAAGGAATTGAACGACGAATGAAGACCAACGCCGCACGGCTGCTCGACAAACTCGGCATCAGCTACGAGATCCGCACGTATGAGGTTGATCCTGAGGACCTGACGGCGATCTCCGTCGCGCGCAAGATCGGCATGCCGATTGAACAGGTCTTCAAGACGCTGCTGACGCACACGTCGGATGGTGAGCATCTGTTTGCGGTAGTTCCGGGTGGCGATGAGCTCGACCTGAAGAAGCTGGCAGCGGCAGCGGGTGCGCGCAAGGCAGAGCTCGCGGCGCTGAAGGAGGTTGAGCCGCTGACGGGCTATGTTCGCGGTGGTGTGACAGTGCTTGCGGCGAAGAAACCGTTTCGAGCGTTTGCCGACGAGACGATTGAGCTGTTTGATCAGATCTCGATTTCAGCGGGACAGCGCGGGCAACAGATTGTGCTCTCGCCTGCCGACTATCTGCGCGCGACCGAGCCCACGCTTGCAGATCTGACGAAGGCTGCGTCGCAAAATCCAGCGGGGACGGACGGATGAGCTACCTCGGGCACACGCTGACGCATCTGTGCAAGGACCTGCAGCTCGAATGGCGGGCGCGAGAGCTGATCAACGGCATGCTCTTCTTCGCGCTTCTGGTGGTCGTTGTCTTCTCGCTCGCGTTTGACCCGACGGCGTTTCCGACGGTTGCGCGGCAGATCAGCGGTGGATTGCTGTGGGTGGGATTGCTGTTTGCGTCGATAACCGCCCTGAACCAGAGCTGGGCGCGCGAGCTGCACAACCAGGTGCTGGATGCGCAGCGGCTCTCACCTGCACCGGCGTCCGCGTTGTTTCTTGGAAAAGCACTGGCAAATTTTATTTTTGTCAGCTTCATTGAACTGGTGCTGGCACCGGTCTTCGCGATCTTCTACAACCTCCATCCGCTGGGACAGGCGTGGCTGCTGCTGGTCATTCTGCCGCTGGGCACGTGGGCTCTGACTGTGAACGGAACGTTCTTTGCGGCGCTGAGTCTGCGGACGCGAAACCGCGAGCTTCTGCTGCCGCTCATCCTCTGCCCCATTGCGATGCCTGCGCTGCTGGCGATGATTCAGGCCACAACGAACGTGCTGACCGGCGAGTTCGAGCCTGCGCTGTGGATTAAGCTGCTGGTGGGCTATGACATTGTTTTCACGATAGCCTGCATCTTTCTGTTCGAGACCGTGCTGAACGCGGGCGATTAGTGCGCGCAAACACGCTAAAATTGAAGAGAAGTGAACAATCGCAGCCAAACACAACGCTTCCCGCTATGGGCCAGCCTCTATCTCGCGCTGACGTTCGCCGTTCTCGCCATTGGATTCTTTGAGGCGATGACGGCGCCGAAAGAGGCGACGATGGGCAACCTCTACCGGGTCTTCTTCTACCACTTTCCGCACACGATCCTGAGCTTCGTATTCCCGTACATGAACTGCGTGGCGGCGTTCCTCTTCCTGTATTGGCGGGGTCGCGACGCGCAGCGTGCGCTGGCGGCAGATGCATTCGCGCTAGCCTCGGCGGAAGTTACGGTGCTGTATGCGTCGGTCGGGCTCGCAACGGGCATGCTGTGGGGGCGCGCCGCGTGGGGCATCTGGTGGACTTGGGATGCGCGTCTGACGACGTACCTGTTGCTGTGGCTGCTGTATGTGAGCTACCTGTTGCTTCGGCGGCTGACGACCGGCGATCAAAAGGCCGTGTTCTCGGCAGTGCTCGCGATCTTCGCGGCGATCGACATTCCGATCTGTTTCATGTCGATCCGGTGGTGGCGGACGCAGCATCCGGCGCCGGTGTTCGGCGGAGGTGCTGATTCGGGGATCGACCCGCATATGTACCCGGCAGTGATGTGGAATCTGAGTGCGTGGGCGTTGTGGGGAGCGTTCGTGCTGGGGCTTCGCTATGCGATTGAGCGGCGGCGGCAACGAATTGCGGCGGCTGAGACTGCACCTCAGATTGCGCCAACGGCAAACCCCGTTCTGGAGGTTCGATGATTCCCTTCTCAACGCTCTCGGAACGGCACCTGGTTTATGCCTATTGCGCGGTGTGGATTCTGCAGTTTGGCTACGGCACGTGGCTGGCGATTCAGTGGCGTCGAACGCGCAAAAAAACAACGGAGCAAAGCGGGCAGCTTTGATCCGTTGGTCCGAGGAGTCGCTTTCAACGGGCCGCTCAGCCTGGCTGCCTCGTCAGTGGGATGAACCCGGCCTTTCGACATCGGTTGCGCAAAATTTTCTTCCACGTTGCGACTGTGCAACCTGACCCATAGACTCGGGAGACGTGTTCCTGATCCGACAAGATCGCAGTCGACGTGTACTTCGCGCAGCCGGTGCTCTGCTTGCGAGCGGGAGCTTTCTGCTGGCTGGCTGCCGGCATCGGGGATTTCCTGAGTATCCAGCGAACTACCACGAGTTTGCTTATGTAACGGGCGGCAGTTCGAACACGGTGACGGTGCTCGACCTGGTGTATCTGCGCAGAGACCGCGTGCTGCAGGTGGGGCAGAATCCTACGGGACTTGCGGTGAACCCGGTGCGCAACGAGGTGTACGCGGTCAACTCTGGCAGCAACTCCGTCAGCGTGATTGACGCGACCACGAATAATGTTGTGGCGACGATTGGCGTCCATCAGCGTCCGTACTTCATTGCGGTGGCGCCGGATGGACGTCGCGCGTATGTGCCGAACTCCGGCTCGAATACGGTGAGTGTGCTGGATCTTGAGGCGCGGCGGCAGATTGGCGTGGCGGCGACCGGCGAAGGGCCGGGCGTGGCGCGAGTCTCGCCGGACAATCGCACGCTGGTGGTGACGAACCAGCAGGCAGGCAGCGTGTCGGTGTATTCAATCAACGAAACAGGCGCGCCGCTGACGCTGCGCGATGCCTTCCCCGGCTGCCCGGGAGCGACCGATATTGCGATACTGCCGGATTCGAGCAAGGCGTTTGTGGCGTGCTCGGGTGGACACCAGGTGATGGCGATATGGCTGGGTGCGGCGCCGGATTCGTGGCGCGGGAAGCAGGACGCAACGCTGCAGCGCGATCAGATGCTCACGATGCTGGATGTGGGCAAAACGCCGGCGCACATCGCGCTGAAGCCGGATGGCGGCGAGGTGTTCACGACGAACTTCGACTCGGATTCGATTTCGGAGGTGTCGACGTGGACGAATGAGGTGCTCGGGACGTATGTGATCGGTTCGAAGCCCTCGCGCGGGATCATCAGCCGCGACGATTCGACGATGTGCGTGACGAACTTCGGCGCGGATTCGGTAAGCCTCTATTCGATTGATGACGGGCGGATGGTGGCGGCGGTGCGCACGGGCTCACGGCCGGATGCGCTCGCCTTCTCCGCAGACGAGCACATGCTACTGGTTGCAGATGCGGGGTCATCGGATGTGGCGGTGATTCGAATGCAGAGCAGGGATGGGCCGTCGCTGGTGACGATGCTGCCCGCGGGCGATCACCCAAACGACTTAGTGGTGAAGTCGTTCCACACGAGGCTTACGCTTCGTCATTGAACCTGCGATTCGGCGTCGCGCGTCTCGCGGAGGGCCTGGCGGGTAGCGGAGACGTAGGCTCCGCCGAGCAGCAGAAGCCCTGAGATGAAGGCCCAGGTGATGAGTCCGGCAGAGACATAAAACGGGCCGTACACAGCGTGATAGTTAAGGTGCGGCAGGATGAGCATGTAGATGTACTTCGCTGTCGTCCAGAGGACGCCCATCACGATCGACGTGCGCAGGACTGCGAGCGGCGGAATCTTGCGGTGCGGGAGCACCCAGTAGATGAGGAAAAAAACTCCGCTGGCTGCACCGAGGGCGACAATCTGGAGAAAGGCTTCAGCAGCGAATGCGAAAAGCCTGCCTTTTGTATTGCCCAGGAACATCCAGTCGAGCACCGTACGCTGGGCAGCTGAGAGCGCGACCGAGGCCATCGCCAGAAGCCCTACGCCGATCGAGAGGCCGATGGAGACAAGCTGGTTCTGAACATAGGAACGGTTCTTCTTTACACCCCAGACACTGTTCAGCGCGACCTCCAGCGGGAGGAAGACACCGGTTGCGGTGATGAGGAGCATGATGATCGAAAAGATCTTTATCGGAGCGTGCGTGAACGCGAGCAGTCGCATGTTGCGCATGACGAAATCCTGATTGTTCGGCAGGAAGTTCGACATCATCTCCCCGACGACCTCGGTCATATGGGAGGAGTGGAAGATGCGCTGCGAGATGGTGAGCAAAAGAAGGATGAACGGGAAGAGCGAGAGGATGGACTGCGCGGCGACAGAGAAGGCGTAGGTGTGAACCTCGGTCTTGGTAAGGTAGCGGCCAAGGGCTTTGAGCTGCTCCCACGAGCCGTTGCCGCCCACCGGAACAGCGGGAGCAGCGGCAAGTTCGGGGGAGACAGATTCCTCGCCAGCCTTCTTTGGGACGGTCGCTGTCTCCGCCTCGATTTCACGGTCGCTGCGGCCGCTGGTCCCAACGAATTTCTGCTCAGAACTCATTGTTCCAGTCTATCGAGTGCCCATTGTGCGGCGTCGGCAAGCGCAGGGTCTTCGCTTTCGGCCCACTCGCGCAGTTTGGGCGCATAGGCTGAGTCGCGCGCTGTTGCCCATGGCGATGGCGACGTTGCGGTGCAGGCGGCGGCGTCCGGTGCGCTCGAGCGGCGATCCGCGAAAAGTGCGGTTGAAGGTAGAGCCGTCCATCGAAGCGAGCCACTCGAGCGGTGGATTCACGAGCTCGGGGCGCGCAGGTAAGGCATCAGACGCCGCTATGGGAGCACGACGATTCCAAGGGCAGACGTCCTGGCAGATGTCGCAGCCGAAGACCTGGCGGCCGATGGGCCCGCGCAGAGATTCGTCGATCGGTCCCTTCTTTTCGATGGTGAGGTAGGAGATGCAGCGCGCTGCGTCCATTTGTCGAGGCGTTAGCGCGTTGGTGGGGCAGGCGTCGATACAGCGCGTGCAAGTGCCGCAACGGTCTGCGGCGGGATGTGCCCAGCTGTCAGTGGCGAGGTCGAGCGAGGTGATGATGACTCCGAGCAAAAGCCACGAGCCGAGCTCTTGATTGAGCATGCAGGTGTTCTTGCCGATCCAGCCGATGCCGGCACGTTGCGCATACTCGCGCTCGACGATGGGGCCCGTATCGACGTAGCAGCGAGTCTGGAGGTCGGGAGCGAAACGGTCACGGAGCATTTGCTCGACCGCTCGGAGCTTGGTGAGAAGTACGTCATGGTAGTCGCTTCCGCGCGAGGTGTCGTCGCTGCGACTGCTCCAGGCGTAGCGCGCAATCCAACCGCTGCCGGATGGAGCTTCGTCGATTGAACGCGGTGCGTCAGGGTTGTAGTTGATGGCGCAGACCACGACCGAACGCGCCCAGGGCATGGAGCGGCGGAGGTCGCCGCGAATGAGCTCGCCGGCAGTGTCGACGCGCTTGAGCCATTGCATCTCGGCGGCGCGACCGGAGGCGATCCATGCGGCGAAGCGCTTGCTGGATTCCACATTGGCGGCAGTTCCTTCGGCGGGAACCGCAGCGATGCCGGCGAGATCAAATCCGGTCTGCCGGACCTGTTGTTCGATCCACTCACGGTCTGTGTTTCCAATGGTTACCATCTGGCGCGGAATTGACCGAATCGCATGTCGAAGTACACGAAGGTACCGGAGCGAGACGCAACATGATTAGGGTATCCTGCCCTTTTGATCTTGACGCTCTACCTGCCTTCGGGCCATTGAGGTTCTTCGTGCGACCCTGCCGGATTTGTGGTCATCAAGAGTTTCGCCGTCTCCCGCGCGAAGGTGTCTTTCAGCGCTCCATCCTGCCTCTGCTCGGTCTTTTCCCATGGGAGTGCCGTTCATGCCAGCGCAAGACTTATATGCGCCTGCGCGGCGAGAAGCGCGTCGCCGAACCGCCCGGCAGGTGATTCGCTCCAGGGAATAAAGTTCGACGGCGTGAACAAACTCATTGCGTAGATTGCAGAGAAGCGTACCTCGGCTGCGTTGACCGCTCTTCATTCAAGAGTTTCCCCGAGAAATACGCTGACAGGACTTTGCTCATGCTGTAGACTAAGTCCGCTTTTCAGACTATCTGCACGAACGTGCTGAAAACCGGCGGACAAGATTGCCCATTACACGACAGTATCTTCCTTCCGAACGTCAGAGTGCCTCGAATCGGACTCCGCGACAGATCAACCGGAATCTCATTCTGAATCTCGTTCGCAAGCAGCAGCCGATCTCGCGAGCCGACCTGGCGCGAGTCTCCGGTCTGCAGCGCAGCACTGTGTCGCTCATCATTGAAGAACTGATTGCTGATCGTCTGGTCGTGGAAGGACCTACAGGCCGACTGCCGCGGGGCCGTCGCCCGACATTTCTGCAGTTGAATTCGCAGCGTGCAGTGCTCGCGCTGGACATTCATCCGGACCAGATCACGCTGGCGATCTCGGATCTCGGCGGCAAGATTCTTGCACAGAAGCTGGTCGACATACCCGAAGGCACGCGTTCCGTGGCGGCGATTGTTTCAGCTATCAAGAAGATGATTTCTGAGCATAAACAGAAGGCTTTCGACGGGATCGGCGTATGCCTGCCGGGACGCACAGACCCGGTGCTGGAAGATCCCATCTTCGCGCCGAATCTTCACTTCCCTATCCGTGATATTCGCAAGCGAATTGCAAAGGCTACGGGTCTGCGCGTGGAGATGGACAACGTGGCGAATGCGTGCGCGCTGGCCGAGGTGTGGTTTGGCGAGAGCGATGGCGCGCACGATCTCGTGGTCGTGAACGTGTCCGAGGGAATCGGTACCGGCATCCTTGCCAACGGGAGGTTGCTTCGCGGCGACAATGGCATGGCCGGCGAGTTCGGCCACGTACAACTGGATCCCGATGGCCCGCCGTGCGGCTGTGGGAATAACGGCTGCTGGGAGACGCTCGCGTCCAACCGGGCTGCGGTGCGTCACTTCGTGGAGTCGGGCGGCCCCGCGGGCACCTCGTTTGGAACCCTGCTGTCACTGGCGCATGCAGGCGATTCGTCAGCGAACCTCGCGTTGGAAAGAATGTCGATGAATCTGGGCCGGGGGCTGCGAATGATTGCCACCGCGCTCGCCCCGAAGGAGATTGTCATCGTTGGCGATTTCACCTCGGCCTGGTATCGCTTCGGCCCAATGATCGAGGCGGAGATGCACCGGCACGCGCTCAGTTCGAGTGCTGTCCTTCGACCTGCGTACGATGGCGGATCGGCGCGACTGCGCAGTGCAGTAGCGCTGGTGTTGAACTCCGGCACGTTGCAGTAGCGTGGCTATGCGGGTTCGCTGACCCAGAGCAGGGGTTGGCGCACGGGAAAGTTGCGGATAATCTCCGGCACGGTGGGATCGGGATTCAGCGTCTTCCAAAGTTGCAGGTAGGCGTCTTCCTTATAGGCGAGACCCGCGAAGAGCAGGCTCGGCTGGCGCACGGGCAGATCGTCGAAGTACTCGACGTCATGCTGGAAGGGCCATGTCGATTTGTCGCGAATGTAGGGAGCCATGAAGTCGATGGTCTTGCGAATGCCGCGGCCGTCGGCCGTGGTGAAAGCCCAGAGGTTGTCGCCGGGACGGCTGGCAATCTGGCAGATGAGCGAGAGCGCATCCATGTCAAAGAGCGAGTAGCTGTACGGTTTGGTGCGGGCGAGCTCGAGCGGTAGGCGGCCGTCGGGTGCAATCTGGTTGGGCACGAGCACGGTGCGGAAGCGCTCGCGGCAATCGGCGAGTTTCGCCTCGTCGTGTGTGAAGCGGGCGAACTCGGCGACCTGCGCGACCCAGCAGGTGCCATGGTTGTTCTTGGCCGCGCCTTCCTCCAGACCGTTCTTTGAAGTGGTCATCCAGGTTGCATAGCCGGCGAACCAGCGGCGGACCGCGTCCATCTCGGCGGGTTTGAGGGCGTCCGAGAGTTCGAGCCACGCGGCTGCGCGGGCAACCTCAACAAGATGAAGAGTGTCGATGATTCCGATGCCGCGGCCGGGAGCGATGCCGTGGATGGCCTGCGCGTACTGAAGGTTCGGATTCATGCGCGTGTCCGGATTGACAAACCAGGCGCGCAGATGATCGGCGGCCTTCGCGGCGTAGGTGCGCTTGTGGGTAATGACCCAGGCCGCGGTGAGCGCGGGCATCTGCAGACTGAGACGGATAAGGAATTCGCGATGGTCGTTAAAGTTCGCGGGGTTCGAGAAGCCGTCGCGACGGATATAGGGCCCGTTGGGGTTCTTCGGATCGGGCCACCAGTAGTCGCCCTCAGAGAAATAGTCGTGCGGACCACCTTCGCTTCGCGCGGCATGGACGCTGGTAATGGTCTTTGGCTGCTCCCGCAGGTACCGTTCGGCGGCGCGGAGGATGCGCTCGCGATCAATTTTTCCGACGTTGATCTGCGACTGAGCGGTCGACCTGAGACTCCACATGGCCGCCGCGGAGGCGGAAAGAAACTCTCTCCGGTTCATCGTTCGAAGTCTATCGCAGGGGCGCCGGCGATCCGGCGAGCACAGCCTGTGAAGGGGCAATCGGGCCATCAGAACTGCTCCGGCACCAGAATCAGAAAAAGTTTCAAGAATGTGCTTGCAATTCTCCTAATCGATTTAGTAAAGGATTTCTGTACCTACTTTGAATGCGATCTCAGTAGCCAGAAGAACGTGAAGACCCGTCCGAAGGGGGAGCTGTCTTGAAGAGTTCATTTTCCAGGCGCACCTTTGCGCGCCTCGCAGGCGCCGCTGTTGGTTCGGCCTCTGTTCCATCGTTTGCGACCGCGGCCAGGACCTCATCGCCGCAGACGACGGCACGAATGGCCTTCCCGCAGGGATTTCTGTGGGGATCGGCGACGGCCTCGTACCAGGTGGAAGGCGGCGTTCACGAGGACGGTCGTGGCCCGACGATCTGGGATACCTTCAGCCATCTTCCCGGAGCTGTCGCCGGCGGGGACACCGGAGACGTGTCGGTTGACTACTACCACCGGTATAAGCAGGACATCGCCCTGATGAAGAGCCTGGGGCTGCGCAGCTATCGATTTTCAATTGCGTGGTCGCGGATCTTTCCCACAGGCAGCGGCGCTCCGAACGCGAGCGGAGTCGATTTTTACAACCGCGTCATCGATGAGCTGCTTGCCAACGGAATCGAACCATTCTGCACGCTGTATCACTGGGATCTGCCGCAGACGCTGCAGGATAAGGGCGGATGGGAGAACAAAGACACTGCGCGAGCGTTTGCGGATTACGCCGGCTATGTTGCGAGTAAACTCTCGGACCGCGTACATCGCTTCATGACGATGAATGAGATTCGGTCGTTTGTGGAGCTGGGGTATCAACAGGGAACGCACGCGCCGGGGCTGAAGTTGAGTGCCGCGCGTGTTGCTCAGCTGAACCACTTTGCGGTTTTGGCGCACGGGCTTGGCGTACAGGCAATTCGCGCAGCGGCGCGCCCGGGAACGCAAGTGGGCATTGCGGATAACGTTCAGGCCGCGACGCCGCTGATCGAGACGGCTCCGCACATTGAGGCCGCGACGCGTGCGATGCGCGAACAGAACGCGCAATATCTGACAGTAATTCGCGAAGGACGCTACACGGATGCGTACCTGCGGCGGCTCGGCGCGGACGCACCGAAGTTCACAGCGGAGGAGATGAAGACCATCGCATCCCCGCTGGACTTCATCGGGCTGAACATCTATCAGCCGACGTACGTTCGTGCGGACGAGTCCGCGATCGGATACGCAGTGGTCACGCCGCCGGCGTCGTTTCCGCATATGTACAGCCCGTGGCTCTATGTCGGTCCCGAGGCCATTTACTGGGCTACGCGACTGGTGAATCAGTTGTGGAACCCCAGGGAGCTATACATCACGGAGAATGGCGCCTCATCATCTGACGTGCCGGAGAGTGATGGAACGATCGTCGACTCGGACAGGATCATGTATCTGCGGAATTACCTCGGCCAGCTGCACCGGGCGATCTCAGAAGGTGCGCCGGTAAAGGGCTACTTCGTGTGGAGCCTGCTGGACAACTTCGAGTGGGCGGATGGGTATGCGAAGCGGTTTGGCATCGTCTACGTGGACTATGCGACGCAGAGGCGAACTCCGAAGATGAGCGCGGCGTTCTACCGCGATGTCATCGCGCGCGGCGGCCTGGCTTAGTCTCTGCGCTGGCAGAACGCGCCCCCGGCTTTCGCGCGGTTGTAACGGGGATTGCGATGGTGGATTCGCGCTGCATCAGCTCGGGCTCAAACATGATCGTATCCGGGAAAGCCTCGCTGGGATTCTGGATGCGCTTCAGCAGCTGCTGAGCAGCCATCTCTCCCATGCGGCGGAGCGGCTGGCGGATGGTCGTCAGGCTCGGGGTGTGGTAGGCCGCACTGGCGATGTCGTCAAAGCCGACGACGGAGATGTCCTCCGGGCAGCGGAGGCCCGCATCCTTGATGGCGCGGATGGCGCCGATGGCTGCAATGTCGTTGAAGCAAAAGATGGCAGTGAAGTGATGTCCGGTGGCGAGCAAATCGCGCACAACCGGATAGCCGAGCTCCGGAGACCAGGAATTATTCCTGATGTGGACGCAAAGCTCGGGACGCATGCGAATGCCTATGCGCTCCGCGATCTGGCGAATGCTCTGCCAGCGCGAGTCTGAGTCGAGCGCGTGTGGCTGGCCCTTCATAAAGGCGATGTCGCGATGGCCGAGATCGTAGAGATGCTGAAGCGCGAGCGCCGCCGAGTGATCGTGATCCAGCATCACGTTCGTCACACCACGCATTTTCTTGTGCCCCGAAATCGAAACGACGGGCACATTAACAGATTCTTGGAGCATGGTGTTGACGAGGATGAAGCCGTCCACAGCACGCTCGGTGAGCATTCGCGGATACCCTTCGAGCAGGTCGTCGCGGCCCTGGTGGCTCACGACGAAGTGGAGATAACCGGCCTGCAGCAGGTGCTCTTCGACACCGTTCATCACCATGGTGAAGTAGCCCTCGCTGAACTCAGGCACGATCACGCCGATGGTGAAGGTCTGCCGCGTACGGAGGGAGCGAGCGAGGAAGTTCGGGCGATAATTCAGTTTTTGCGCGGCAGCCAGCACACGCTCTCTGGTTTTTGGCGCGATGGTCTTGGCGCCCGGCGCGTTATTCACGACGAGCGAAACGGTGGCCGGCGAAAGTCCAAGGTACTCGGCGAGGCCTTTCAGGCTGATCGGGCGTTCTTCGGTGCCCCCACTGGAGTTGCGGCTCATGAGAATGCAAATAGTTTTACCACCACCGATGCATCCTCGTCGTTCACCCGAACGGCTGAGGGATGCCGAAAGGCAACACCAGCCCCGCTCTGCGGTTGGCCAGGTCGCACGTATAGTACCGGTATGAAGATGCGAGTCCCCGAGAGCAGGGTGTACGTGCCGCAGGTGGAGCGGTGACGTCGCACTAATGGCCAACTCCCTGCGTGTCGTTCTCGGAATCGCAATCCTTCCGATATATTTCGTAATCACTATTCTGATTGGCTGGATCGCGCGCCGTCACAGTGAGAGCGCCAACTCCTTTCTAAATGCCAGCCGCTCTCTGACGCTCCCGGTCGTCACGGCTGCATTTCTTGCAGCAAACTGTGGCGCGCTCGAGATCGTGGGACTGAGCGCCATGGCCGCGCAGTACGGTTCGCAGGCCTTCCACTTCTATTGGATTGGCGCGATTCCAGCGATGATCTTTCTCGCCCTATGGATGATGCCGGTTTACCGTCGCAGCGGTGTGCGCAGCATTCCGGAGTATCTGGAGTTGCGCTATGGTGGCGGCATTCGTTTGCTGAACGCATGCGTGCTGGCGCTCACGATGCTTCTATTCGGAGGGATCAGCCTCTACGCGATGGCGCAGGTGCTTCAGGTTGTCGCCGGGATGAACTTTGCCGCAAGCGTTCTTCTCTGCGCGGGCGTTGTGCTCGTGTATGTGATGCTCGGCGGTGTGCGCGCGACGATCTACAACGAGGTGCTTCAGCTTGCCGTGATGATCGCCGGGCTTCTTCCCCTCGCGATTCAGTAGCTGGAGTCATGGGATGCTCTCCCTTGCCACCGAACCACGGGACCATCTATGGCGCCGCCTGCCGATGGTTTCGCATGCATCTCCGCTTGACGCGTTGGGAGTCGTGCTGGGGCTGGGATTCGTGCTCAGCTTCGGTTACTGGTGCACCGACTTTGTACTGATGCAGCGGGCCTTTACCGCACGGACAGAGACCGAGGCACGCCGGGTCCCACTGTGGGCGGGTTTCGGCAAACTTGGGTTCTCGTTGATTGTGGTGCTGCCTGGCCTGGCCGCATACAGGTTGATACCAGGCCTCGGATCGTCGGAGAGATTTGACCAGGCACTGCCGGCGCTGATGAAGCTGCTGTATGGTCCGGCGATGCTTGGGCTCGGGCTGACCGCAATCGCAGCCAGCCTGATGTCCGGCCTGGCGGCCAATGTATCCGCGTTTGCTGCACTCTGGACCGAGGACATCTATCACGCGCACCTGGTCACACGGAAGCCGGATCGGCACTACCTGATCATGGGCCGCGTGGCGACAGTCGTGGCAGTCGGCGTGAGCCTGCTGACTTCCTACATCAACTTTCTGTTCTCAGACCTGATGGAGCACGTGCAGCTCATCTTCTCTGTTTTCGGGGCTCCGTTTTTCGCAATCTTTCTGCTTGGCATGACGACGCGCCGCACCAACGAACGGGGTGCGATCGCGGGATTCCTGACCGGCACCTCCGTGGCTCTGCTGCATCTGTTCGCCTTCAGTCGCGGATGGCTCCACTATGGCAGCGTGATGAGCGCGAACTTCTACGTCGCCATCTATGCCTTCTGTACCTCGGTTGTAGTCGCGTGGCTGGTTAGCGGATTGAGTTCGCCGAAGAGAGAACAGAGGCCGGCGCTTCAGATGAACCCTTACCGTTCGCGGAATCCCTCCCCTGCTATGGATTCTTTCGGTTCTCTTGCTATGCGCATGCGTCGGGCTGAATGTTATGTGGAGATAGGCTGGCGCAACTCGCTTCGGGACCGCATAACCAACTTGAGACTTTTAACGGTGCAGACCAGCTAAAGTAGATACAGAGCAGTCGAAAGAAACACTTAATGACACCTTTGTCCGACGAACTTCTCTCCGAAAGATCCGACTCCGGCCCGCAGCAATTTGCTGCTCCAGCACGTGTGAATCTCATCGGCGAACACACCGATTACACCGGTGGCCTCGTGCTGCCGATGGCGATTCCCTTCACTACCGTCGCGCAACTGCGCCCTGCAACCGACGGACAGTACACCTTTTCGAGTGAGCTCTTTCCGGTCGCGCGCTCGATGACGCCCGACGATCGCTCTTCGCGCGCCGGCGATTGGAGTGACTATCCTGTTGGCGTTCTGCGCGAACTCCAGCAGCGCGGTCTGCAGATTCCATCGTTTGCGTTACATCTCAGCGGCGACGTGCCACTTGGTGCAGGCTTGTCCTCGTCTGCCTCCGTGGAAGTCGCGACGGCGATCGCGCTCCTTTCCCATGCGCAGGCGACGCTTCCCGGCGGGGTAATCGCGAAGCTTTGCCAGAGCGCGGAAAACAACTACGTGGGCTCTCCGTGCGGGATTATGGACCAGTTCGTGGTTACGGCTGCGAAGGCCGATCATGCGCTGCTTCTGAATACCCGCGACCTGACGTTTGAACTCTTGCCGATGAACAAGGGCAACCTTGCTGGCTGCCGGGTTGTGGTGGCCAACTCCGGTGTGAAGCACTCCATTGCAGGCGGAGATTATGGGCTTCGGCGGCGTGAGGTTGAGGCCGGGCAGGCGAAACTCCGCGAGCGATTCTCTGAATTGCGCGACCTGGGCGATGCAACTCTGGAGCAGCTGGCGACGTGCGAACATGAGCTAGCGTCGGAGAGCTTCCGCCGGTGCCGTCACATCATCAGTGAGAATCAACGGGTCCGCGAGGCGCGCGAGGCGATGCTCGCAGGTGATCCCCGGAGACTTGGTTCCGCGATGACCGCGGCTCATGCAAGTGAGCGTGATGATTTTGAGTGCAGTATTGAGGAGATCGATTTCCTCGTAGACACCGCTATCGGTTTGCGCGGCTGCTATGGAGCACGACTCACTGGTGGCGGCTTTGGTGGCTGCACGGTCAACCTCGTCAACACGACCGACGTCGACGAGTTCATCGCGGCGCTGACCGCTGCTTATCGCTCGCGGTTCTCGCTGGAGCTCGAGACCTATGTATGTGCGGCCGTCGACGGTGCACTTGCACGCAATGCAGCACTCGGAAGCAATTCGCGGGAGGCACGCTGATGCTTGAAGTTTTCAAAGAATCTCCACATCGTCGCTGGAATCCTCTGCGCCGCGAGTGGGTGGTTGTGTCGCCGCACCGCACGCAACGGCCATGGCAGGGCCAGACCGAAGAGACTGCGAAGGTGACCGCGAAGAGCTATGACCCAGAGTGCTATCTGTGCCCGGGCAATGTGCGCGCGGGAGGTCATCGTACGCCCGCCTATGCGGACACGTATGTTTTTGAGAATGACTTCGCCGCTCTAAAGAGCGATGTTGCTCCTGCGGAGTTCGACGTCGAGAGCGCCGGCCTGCTGCGCGCGACGACAGAGCGTGGCGTATGTCGCGTGCTCTGCTTCGATCCGCGTCACGATCTCACACTCGCAACGATGGGAGTGGAAGCAATTCGTCGAGTCGTCGACGTCTGGGCCGCGCAGGAATTTGAATTGGCGGCCCGCGACGACATTCGCTACGTGCAGATCTTTGAAAACCGCGGTGCGATGATGGGCGCGAGCAATCCACATCCACATGGACAGATCTGGGCAACGGAGCACGTTCCCAACGAACCTGCCGCCGAGCTGGTGTCACAGAAGGAGTATCTTGCTGAGCACGGACGCCCTCTGCTGCTCGACTATCTCGCGATGGAATTGAAGTTGCGGGAGCGCATCGTGGCAGAGAATGACTCCTGGGTTGCTCTCGTGCCCTTCTGGGCGGTTTGGCCGTTCGAGACGCTGTTGCTGCCGCGGGCGCACGTTCGCACGCTCAACGAACTGGATGCAAGGGGCCGTGACGGGCTGGCGGCGATTCTGAAGGTACGTTACAGCCGGTTACAACCGTGTCTTCGATGCTCCCTTTCCTTATTCGATGGGCTTCCATGGCGCTCCGTCCGATTCAGAGGAGCACCCTGAGTGGCAACTGCATGCGCACTTCTATCCACCGCTGCTGCGCTCGGCAACAATCCGCAAGTTCATGGTTGGGTTTGAACTGCTCGGTTCACCGCAGCGTGACATCACACCGGAGTCCGCTGCGGAGATGCTTCGCCGCGTTATGTCGCAGAGCCAGGTCTAGGCTTTGGGAGGCAGGCCGCCCAGGTAGTAGACGCTGAGGGTGGGTGCGTTCGCGATGAGCTTGGCGAGTTGCGGGTTCGGGAATCTTTGCTCGTACGGCGGAGCCCAACCGATCTGATCGCCGCCCGGCCGGGCAGGAACCTCCTGCTGCACGCCTGTGGCTTTGGTAAACAGTTCCGGATTCGCCAGTCCTGCTATGGATACATCTGCGAGTCGGTGAATCGCACCGTCGGAATGCGCGTAGAGGTCCGTGCCGTTGGCCTCGCCAAACTCGGCGATCATGACAAGCGGCGCGAGCGCGTAAAGGTGGTAATGCAGCGCTCGCTGACCGCGGGCCATCTCCAGAGGCAGCGTACCGTCGGGGCGAATCTGCTGGACGCCGGCGTCGTAGGCGGCGACCGCCCAGTCAAAGTCGGCGCGGTTGTTCGCCGCGACGCCAATGGCAGCCAATTCCACGCCCGCCCAATAGGAGTGGTTGTTCCGCGCATCGCTCGTACCCTTGGTTCGCCGAGGGTCGAAGTAACTCTTCGTCTGCTCGCCAACGCTTACCAGCCAGTCTGCGATGGACTTTGCCTGTTCAGGTGTCGCGAGATGAGCATCGCGTATCTTCAAATACCCAATCGCGATGGCTCCGGCGACCCAACCCTGCACGTAGTACGCCTGATTGGACGACATCTTTCCCGTCAATGAATGCTGCGCTGCCATTGCAGCGACGAGCTTCAACGTGCACTCGGCAGCCTGACGGGAACCCGTCGTACGGTAGGCATCAGCAGCGGCAACAATCGTCTGGCCCGCAGCCTTCACCGGGCCGCTCGACTTCTGGTAGGCCGTCTGGCGCACCGGATCAATGATCGAATGTGTGGGATCGTCAAGGCGATAGAAGCCGTCGGTGATGAGATCCGGTGGAATATCGGGAGTTGCCGGACAGTTATACGGCGCAGAGGTCATCGCAACCGGTTTGCCATCCCAGGGAGAACGTAGCGGTTGATCCACCCCAGCCGTCGGATTTGCGGCCTTCGCAGCGAGACTGAACAGAACCACACTTGCGCAGAGCGCGATCGAGCTTCTCCTCATCAACATTCGTCCTTTCGTTGTGCCTCTCGATATCATCGCATCCGGCGTGCATCTTAGTTGACGGGAGATTCGTGATGAAACCCGCGAACATGCGTGCAGCAGTGCTTAGGCACCCGGCTCCGGTCCGGGAACGGCCGCTCGCGATCGAAACTGTACCGGTTGAAGAGCCGGAGAAGGATTCTGCACTGCTCAAGGTACTGGCCTGCGGCGTCTGCCGAACCGATCTGCATATTGTCGAGGGCGAACTTCCGAAGCGGCTCGAAGCCGTTATTCCGGGACACCAGATCGTTGCGGAAGTCGTTAGCTCACCAGACTCGACATTTGTTCCCGGCCAGCGGGTAGGCGTCTCGTGGATTGGCGGCGTTGATGGCACATGCCGTTTCTGCCGCTCTGATCGTGAAAATCTGTGCGATGCACCCACATACACGGGTTATTCGCATAACGGAGGCTACGCAGAGTTCACAACGGCCCGAACTGACTTTCTCCTTCCGCTGCCGGAGAAGCTTTCGGCAACGGATGCCGCGCCGTTGCTTTGCGCGGGCATCATTGGATTTCGCAGCTTGCGGGTTGCAGAGGTAAAACCCGGCATGCGCGTCGGACTCTTCGGCTTTGGATCTTCGGCGCAGTTATTGCTGCGACTCCTCAAGGCCTGGAACTGCGAGGTTTATGTCTCCACGCGCGAGAAACGGCATCAGTCGATTGCCAGCGATCTGGGCGCGGCCTGGGTCGGAGATGCACTGGCGACCCCTCCGCAGAAACTGGACGCCGCAATCACCTTCGCACCGGCCGGCGACGTGGTGATAGCAGCTCTGGGTTCGCTGGACAAGGGCAGCATCCTTGCAATCAACGCCATCCACCTGGATCGCATTCCGCAGTTCGACTACGACACGCTTCTCTGGGGCGAGCGTCAGATTCGCAGTGTAACCAACATGACGCGAGCGGATGCGAGAGAGTTCTTGAAGATCGCTGCCGAAATTTCTCTCTCTCCGCGCGTGCAGACGTTCCCCCTTGAGCAGGCGAACGAGGCGCTGCTCGCGCTGAAATCGGATGAGGTTTCGAGTTCGGCCGTGATCCTTCCGTGAATGCCCGCGCGAGCGGCCTGTGATTCAGCAGGCGCCCGGTCTGCAAGGTGAGCATCAGTAGCTCGCGCGTTGCTCTCAGTACACCCGTACACATCGTGGTTCATGAAACGGTTTATATTGAAGCATCTACGTCACCGTTGTCAGAATGGATTCTGATATCCCCGGCAAACGAAAGGCAAGTTTTGGACATTCGTGAGATCGCGCGCAGAGCCAGGGTTTCGCACTCCACTGTCTCCCGCGTTATTAACAACGTGCCGACCGTCGATCCCAAGCTTAAGAAACGGGTTCTGGCTGTTATCGAAGAGGTGGGGTACCGGCCAAACTATCAGGCTCGCGCGTTGGCTCGAGGGCGCAGCCATACCGTCGGCCTGATAGTTTCGGAGATCAGCGGCGGCAATCCTTTTTTTGCGGAAATCATCCTCTACTTCGAGCGCGCCGCGGTGGAACACGGCTTCGAAGTACTCATCAGCTTCGCGGACACAGAGACGGATCCGAATCACATTGCCGTCTGTGCAGACCGGCTGAAAGAACGGCAGGTCGAAGGTATTGCCATACTCACGTTCGGCATGGAACAGAGCCTTGTGCGTGGCCAACCTTCCACGCTGCCGATGGTCTATGCAGGAGCGGACCAGCAACTGAATGGCATCAGGAACATCCGCGTCAACTACCTCACCGGCATGCGGGATGCGGTGAAGCATCTCGCCGAGTTTGGCCACAAGCGCATCGGCTATTTGAGCGGCAACCTCAACTGGAGCAGCATGCGCATGCGCTATGACGCACTCCGAAAGGCGGCCCGCTCAGCGGGTGTGCCGCTGCAAAAGGAACTTGTCGCCGAGTGCAACCACACACTGGAAGGTGGTGCGGAGGGCATGGCCAAGCTGCTTGCTCTTCCCAAGCCGCCCACAGCGGTGTTGTGCTGCAACGACATGGCCGCAATCGGGGCGCTCAAGACAATGAGTGCCCGGTCTTTCATAGCCGGGCGTGACATCTCCCTGATTGGCTTCGATGACCTTCCGCTCTGCAACTTCACCCAGCCGTCATTGACGACAATTCGCTTCTCACCGCGCGAACTCGCCGATCTTGCCTTCAGAGCTCTCCTGGAAGATATTCAGGAGGAAAAGACTCGACAGGACTACGAGTACAAAACACGATTCGTATTGCGCGATTCCACCGGTGCTCCGCGTAAGGCGCACGGCCAATGACCGTGCACCCGCCCCCAGTTACGCCTCAATAAAGACCACCGCCGACCGCGGTGGCACGCTGAGTGTACCCGCGTTTGGCTGAGCTTCCTGACTTTCCGGGGTGGCTGCAACAAAACTGAGCGTCCTCCAGCACGATCTCCTCGCCGAGCCGCGCAGGTCTTGCGGAGTTCGCCGACTCCTGTGCGCTAAGTTCGTTTCCGTTCCCCAGCGGTTGAGATACGGTTCCTAAGACACTTTTACATCGCGGCCAGCGGACAAGAGTCGTGTTCTTACGGCATAATTGATGACAATCGATTACTCGAGATAATCTGCACTATACCCGATTTGCGTGCATCAATCTCCACTCTCTCTGAAGGGCCAAAGCTCAAGCATGAAATCTTCCAACTCGAAGAATTGTCTTTCGCGTCGCGGGTTCCTCCAATCGTCCCTGGGCGCTGGCGCGGCGCTTGCCGTTCGTCCGCTCTGGGGATTGACGGAGGCTCGGCGTTCGGGTCCCTCTCATCGCACGATGGCCTTTGACCACGATTGGCAGTTCCTCGGCAAGGCTGCTCAGCCGGCGCAGCCTGTCACTGTTTCCCTGCCGCACTCTGTTGCGAAGCTCTCCTGGCAGGACTGGAATGCTGAATCATGGGAAGACGTCTGGCTCTATCGCAAGACCTTCCATCCCCTGCCCGACAGCGAAGGTCTGCGCACCTTTCTAAAGTTTGAAGGCGCGATGGTGACCGCGGATGTGAGTGTGAATGGCGCCGCACTCCCGCAACACAAGGGCGGATACCTTCCCTTTTCGTATGAAATCACCTCGCAGATGAAAGTTCAGAACGTTGTTGAAGTGCGTCTCGACTCGCGCTTCCAGAACGTCCCGCCCGAGGGCAACCCAAAGGGCCGGCACTCGGTCGACTACTACGTCCCAGGAGGCATGATCCGCGGAGCGTCACTCTACGCCGTGCCGCAGACGTACCTGAGCGATGTCTTCGCGAAGCCCGTTGACGTCCTTCAACCGTCGCGTCGCGTCGACCTCACCTGCACTCTCGACTCGGCATCCGGCCTTGCACAGAAAGGCTATCTGGAAGCCAGGGTGCTCGACGGCGAGCGTGTCGTTGCGAAGGCACACAAAGATATTGCAACACTCAAGCCGGGAGCCACCGACGTCACCTTCGACATAAACGGGCTGCATGACGTGAAGCTCTGGGATAACGACAATCCACATCTGTACAACGTCGTGGTCACGCTGTACGTTGCCGGCAAGCCGGTGCATGACTACCGCACGCGCATCGGCTTCCGTGAAGCGAAGTTCACGGTAGACGGCTTCTTCCTGAACGGCAAGAAGATGCAGTTCTTCGGGCTCAATCGCCACGAAATCTATCCCTATACCGGCTATGCGATGCCCGAGCGTGTCATGCGCAAGGACGCCGAGATCATCCGCCGGGACTTCAATTGCAATACGGTCCGCTGCTCGCACTATCCGCAACATGAGGCGTTTCTCGACGCGTGCGACGAGCTCGGCCTCATGGTGTGGGAGGAGACCCCAGGCTGGGGCTACGTCGGCGCCGACAAGGAATTTCAGGACCAGGTCTTACAGAATGTTCGCGACATGGTGCGCCGCGATCGCAATCATGCGTCGATCATCATCTGGGGCGTGCGGGTCAACGAGTCACACAACAATCCGTTGTACATCCAGACGAAAGCGGCTGCGAAGCAGCTCGATGATTCTCGGCCGGCCTCCGGCTCGATGACCTACTTTGGTGACTGGAAGACTACGTGGCATGAGGACGTCTTCTCGTTCGACGACTACCATCAGTCCCCCGATGGAACCGTCCAGATTCATCCGCCGCTCGAGGGCATCCCCTACATGCTTTCCGAGACCGTCGGACAGTACACCTACACGGCCCCTGGCTTCAACAACAAGTACCGCCGCGCGGCAGAACCGCCGATGCAGTATCACCAGGCCATCTACCACGCTCAGGCTCATGACCGTGGACGCGCCTACGACCGCATGTGCGGCATCATCGCATGGTGCGCCTTCGAGTATGCCAGCCCCAACAACGGGTACAAGGGAGTCAAGAACCCCGGCGTCGCGGATGTCTTCCGCATCCCCAAACTCGGCGCAACGTTTTATCAATCGCAGATCAGCCCGTCCGTTCGTCCCGTCATCGCACCCAACTTCTACTGGGACTTCGGCACGATGACGCCGCAAGGGCCGGGCAAGAACCTGGCGATCTTCCACAACTGCGACCGGCTTGACGTTTTCGTCGACGGAAAGCTTCACGCCTCGCTTGAGCCGGACCGCAAGGGATATCCGCATCTGCTGCACGGGCCTTCGTGGGTCGACCTGGAGATGGATGGCAGTCACCATCCGGAGTTGCGCATCGACGGCTTCGTCAACGGCCACAAGGTGCTGAGCCGCCAGTTCTCATCCGATCCTGCGCATGATCAGTTTGTCGTCGGCATCGACGACTCCGAGATCCGCGGAGACGGCATCGATGCCACACGCGTTGCCTTCCAAATCAACGACAAATTCGGTGCGCCAAGGTTCCTTGGCAATGGGGACGTCTCGATGGAGGTCACAGGGCCTGGAGAGTTAATCGGCGATCAAACATTCTCACTAACCGAAAGCGGAGGCGCCGGCGCTGTGTGGATCAAGTCCAAACCGAATTCGCCCGGCGCCATCACCGTGAAACTTACACACTCAACTTTGGGGTCGAAGACAGTGAGGGTAACTGCGAGAACCTAAAAATCTTGTCAAGCCCCTGCAAACGTGGAAATCCGCCGAACCTCAACAAAGCACAGCGAAATCTCCGTGCAAAAGTCACGACATGTTAATTCCACCCAATTCACTACAATAGATATAGAGAGTTAAACAATAAGTTCCGAAGAGGCTGCGATGCCGGCACACATGCCACTCGCAGCCTCCGCCATTTAAGTCCGAATCCGTCTCCATACGCTTGGACCATCTCTACCGTGGCTCGGCAGTCATGTCCGAGCGATGGCCTGTGGTCGTTGTCCAGTAATCGATCCAGCGATCGCGAATGCCTTCGACATTCTTGATGAGTTCCGGAGGCGGCTTGTGCCCGTGCTCGAGCACGATCACCATTCCGGTGTTGAAGTGCTTCTGCGCGTGGTCCACATCCGGCTCACGCGGCCCCTCAGCCGCGATCACATCGTTGATCGTGACCTTCGTGCGCTCGGCCTTGTAGATCATGTGACCGTTCGCGTCGCGACCCTGAGGCTGGAGGTTGCGCAGAAGGAAGAAGTCAGGCACCTCGGTTGGCGCGACAAGCCCCATCAGGTAGAGGTCAAGGTAAGACCATCCCGTCGCAGGCACGTAGTAGTCGTCGTCAAGCTGAGTGAACGTCCCGTCGAAGTTGTCCTGCCAGACGCCGCCACCCATCGCGGAAGCCTCGGTCGGGCGCTGATAGGGGAATGCAGCCGGAGCCTGCAGCCCGGTCGCCCAGTGCGTCGGCCCAAGAGGGATGAGTTCGCCGTTAATCTTGGCTGAAACAAACGCGGACCAGCGATGCCCCATCTCGTGTCCGATCTGCGACATTGCATAGTCGTAGGGCGGAATCTTGCCGTTGAAGGTGCGCTCCGCTAGTTGATGCGCGTAGGCCACAATGTTATGGCGATTGTTGTCGGTGATGCCGTCAGGAGGATATTCGTCCATCTGGTTGGCGCCCATGTAGACCGGCTGCACGAACTGCCACTGAAAGCGGCCCTGGCTGCAGTAGCCGGCGAGATTGCGCTGGGTCGCATTGATACCGGTGACAGCACCGCCGTTGGGTCCGCCGCCCAACGGGCCGGTGCTCGGCGTGCCGGCTTCAGGATTGTCGATACGGAAGTCCGAGTAGTAGGCGATTAGATCGAACTTGTCACCCAATGCCTTGATGACCGAGCAGGTAAGGTCGTTCGGGCGCGGAGACTCTGGGTAATAGAAGCTTTCGTAGATCACAGGAAATGGGCCGTCCTGCTTCTTTACGGTTGCGAGGTCCATCTCCGGGCTTCCGATGCCTTCGAGCAGCACTGCCTGTGCGGGAATGTGCGTCGCCTGCGCGCTACTGCCAGATTCACCTCCAGCAGACTCCGCGCTCGCAGAGACATAGAGCTGCGAACCCGCGCGAACGCCTGCCGGGAGCGTGCCTTTGAGAGTGATGGTGCTGCCCTCGACGGTTACATCCGGGGAAAGACCGTTGCCGAAGCCGATATAGCGCGAGCCGCGGCCGGCTGCGGCCGGGCGTTGACGGAACGCGCGCATGCGCTGCACGGTCCAGACGGTGGCACCCGGTGTGTTGTTCGCGCAAGGTTCGGTGGTCTTCATCGCGCTGAGGCAAAGCCGATAGACCGGTGTTGTTGCCGATGTATCTTCTGGAGTTGGAATCGGAGCTCCCGCCTCGATCTGTGCCTTGAGATAGATTCCATCCACAGCGCTGAGCTTGATCGACTTGATTTGCTGCGGCGAAGCCTGCGCTTCTCCAGTTAGTGTTGCGAGAGGCTTCTCTTCCCCGCCTTGCACCTTGGGAAAGATTCCGACGATGCCGTCGCGAGCTGAGACCTCGTCGTACGTCAGGTCGATGACTCCGTCGCTGTGCAGCACGGCCTGAAAGCGGTTCACTGTCGGCTTCCATGTCCAGTCCTGAATGCCCGCATAGGGCTCGGTGAGCGTCCAGGTAACAACGGCGCGATCGCTGAGTTCCTTCAAGTAACGGGTTCCTGACATGCGCGGCTTGAAAAAGACGCTGATCGCCGGCGTGGCGTTGATGAAGGTGCTACCAACGCGTTGCAGGAGCGCGTAGCGTTCGACCGCGAGCCCGCCTTCACGATTGAATGGCGCTCCGCCGCGCCCTCTTACGCTGGGAGCGGGCGGCGCTCCGAATGTGATCGAGCCAGTCACGCCGACGGAGAATTCATCCCATTTCTGGCCGGAAAACGGGAACGTGATCTTGCTCAGCGTGGCGTGCGGATCCTTGAGCTCGTTTCCGAAGTCGCTGTCCCACGCCTCGGGCAAGGTCTCGACACGGTAGCGCGAGCCCTCCGGCGTGAAGCGGAGGGTACGACGGGCAAGATCAAAGAGATGCGGCTTTCCGAGCGCGTCCTGGTTGAGGGTGAGGATGATGAGGTTGCCGTGAGTCGTCACTGTGCCGATCGACTTACCGGGCGTGTTCCGGTCCTGCGCAACGGCCGAGCTTGCTACAGCCGTCGCGCCGAGCAGCATAAGTCCACCCAGCAGTCGCGCTACGGAGCCGAATCGATACACCTTTGCGTCAGTTGCAAACATATGGGATTCCTGTCCTCGTGGTTCGTACTTCGCTAAGACTTCCGGACGTTGACGTAGTAGAGATCTGTGGCTACATCGAAGTGATCGCTGTCGAGCGGCGTCTTCATCGTCTTCCAGCGCGAGGTGGCCGGCGTGATGGTCTGCCAGTGGTTCTTGTCGCCGACCTTGATGGGCATCGCGAACGATGGCTCATCGGCCTGCCAGCGATAGGCGACGGTGTGCGCCTGAGGATCGAACTTCAGCTCCAGCGTTGGGATGGCTGCGTGGCGCAGGTACTCGTTGAAGATCGGCGTGAGATTGCGCTTGCTGTGTTGATTGAAGAACGCGACCATGTCGGTCGTCATGATGGTCTGATACTTGAAGTGCTGGTAGTAGTCGTGCAGCAGAGCAAACCATTCGTGGTCGTCGTCGATGACGCTGCGCAGCGTGTTAAGGAAGAGGCCACCCTTCTTGTACTGATCCACGGGAGGCGTGCAGACAGTGCCTTCCTGGCAGATCACCGGCTCGGTGTTCTTGACGTTCTGTTTGCCGGTGTTGATGTACGTGATGGCGTCGCCCTTGCCCCACATGTACTCCACGAAGACCGACTCGCAGTAGTTGGCCCAGCCTTCGTGAATCCACATGTCGGAGCGGTCACGCGCGGTGATGCTGTTGCCGAACCACTCGTGTGCGCTCTCGTGCACGATGATGAAGTCGAACCATGTGCCGATGCCGGTTTTGGGTCGGCCAAGGTAGCCGTTCTCGAAGTGGTTGCCGTAGGTGATCGCTGTCTGGTTCTCGACGCCGGAGTACATCGCTTCGACGAGCTTGTAGCCATCGCGGTAGAAGGGGTATTCGCCGAAGGAGTGCTCGTAGGCCTTCAGCATGTTCTTCACCTGGATGAACTGGTGCTTCGCCTTGTCGAGGTCTTCGGGGAAGACGAAGTAGTCGAGCGTGAGCGTGCCGTACTGGTCGGAGTAGGTGTCGTCGAAGTGGACGTAGGTGCCGACGTTCAGGGAGACATCGTAGTTGTTGATGGGATAGCTGACGTGCCAGTCCCAGCGCGTGTAGCCGTCGCCGAGATCGGTCTTCTTCTGAAGGCGGCCGTTGGATACCTCGACGAGATTGCTGGGCGCCTCGACGCTGATGTCCATGGTGTCGGGCTCGTCGCGCCACTGATCTTTGTTGGGCCACCAGACGCTCGCGCCCTCCTCTTCGCACGCGGTGTTTGCGAGCGGACGTCCCATCGGGTCCTTGCGGAAGACGAAGCCGCCGAACCGGCCCATCTCGACAGGGTGGCCCGAGTAGTAGAACTCGATGGTGACGACGTCGCCCTTCTTCAGCGTCTCGGGAAAATCGACATACACGGTGCGGCCTGCGGCGCGCTCGAATTTGAGGGGACGCGTGCTGCCGGACGGTTCGTCCAGGAGGATCTTGTCGATGTTGAAGACGGGTACGAGATCGAGTTGAATTCGCGTGCCGGGCTCGAGCATTCTGAAGCGGATCACATTCTTGCCGCTCAGCATCTGGTGTTCGGGATCGACACGCACGTCGAGGTGGTAATAGAGCAGGTCGTTGTTTGCGCGATAAGGGCCGTATTCGCCGCGCAACCGGTCGGCCTCGCTGACGCTCGTTGCCAACTGCGCACTTGTCGTCTGTGCGGCTAACGGCAGAGCAGCGGCGAGCAAACACAACAGTACGGCGCTAAGGAGCTCTTGTGCTGTGACGGCGAATCGCTCCCGATTTGTCGAATCGCGCTCCCATGTTCGGCTGTTCGGACCGAGCTCCTCCTCGACACAAATCCAGCGGCTATTGACCGGCTTCCTCGTGGTCTGCCGGCGACTCCTTCAGCGAGACCTTGTTCCAGTCCGGTGGCTCTACGCCCAGCAGATCGTGAACGAAGTAGTCGTCGCGATAGTGCTCTCTGGCGAGACTTCCGACACCGTGGTTTTGCCCGGGGATGTAAAGCATGTCGAAGTGCTTATGCGCCTTCACCAGCGCATTGACGACCTGCAGAGAGGAAGCGGGGTCCACATTGTCGTCGAGCTCTCCCGCGATGATGAGTGCGTGCCCCTGCAGCAGGTGGGCGTTGACGACATTCGATGACGCCTCATACTGCGGACCGATGGGATAACCCATCCACTGCTCGTTCCACCACATCTTGTCCATGCGATTGTCGTGGCAGCCGCTGTTGGTGACGGTGACCTTGTAGAACTCAGGATGGAACAGCACCGCGCCGAGAGCACTCTGTCCACCCGCCGAGGTACCGAAGATACCCACACGCGAGATGTCGTACCAGGGATACTTCGCAGCCGCGGCCTTGTGCCACAGGATGCGATCCGGGAAGCCGGCGTCACCGAGGTTCTTCCATGCCACATCGTGGAAGGCCTTGGAGCGGTTGCTCGTGCCCATGCCATCGATGTGCACCACCACGAATCCCAGTTCGGCCAATGCCTGGTCGGGAGCGATTGCGCTAAAGGTCTTGGGCACGAACGACCCCTGCGGCCCGGCATAGATGTTCTCGATGACCGGATACTTCTTGTGCGGGTCGAAGTTCAATGGCCTGGTGATCGTTCCCCAGATGTCGGTCTTGCCGTCGCGCCCCTTCGCAACAAAGACCTCAGGGAAACGGAAGCCGGCAGCCAGCAGTGCGCTCGTGTCGCCCTTGTCGAGATCCAGCACGACCTTCTGATCGTCGCTGCGGCGAAGCTGCGCTATCGGCGCCAGATCCACGCGCTGCCACGTGTCGACGTAGTATTTGTGGTCCTTCGAGAAGACGGCGGTGTGCATGCCGTCTGCGTCCGTCAGGCGCGTGAGGCCGGTGCCGTCGAAGTTGATGCGGTAGTACTGGGTGAAGTAGGGGTCCTGGGCGGGAATCGAGCCTCCGGCTGCAAACCATATCTGGCGGTTCGCTTCATCGACCCACGCCACTTCGCGCACCAGCCAGTCGCCCTTGGTGATCTGATTCTTCACCTTGCCGGTCGAGCCGTCGTAAAGATAGAGGTGTTCCCACCCATCACGCTCGGACGCCCAGATAATCTCTTTGCCGTCATTCACGTCATAGCGATATTTGCGGCCTGCCGAGAGCCCGGGCCCGAGATTGCTGTAGTAGAAGAACGTCTTCGTCTCTTCATCGATGAGGGCACGCGGGGTGCCAGTGTTGGCGTCGACCTCGATGACCTTATAGGCCTGATGGCCGCGCTGGTTGTACTCAAAGGTGAAGGCGCGGCTGTCCTTCCACCACACGGGCGGGGTGATGTCGTACGGGTTAGGAAAGAGTGTGCGGTCGATCTCGAGGCCCTTGCGCGAGGCCACGTCAAAGAGCACGGGATAGGCGACATCCACGGGGTCTCCCGGCTTCGCATAGTGCACCGTCATATGCTTCGGCTGCAGTTCATCGGCCGGCGACGACTCGATGTACATGATCTCGCGATCGAATCCCGGGTGCGTGTGATACGCGACCAGCTTCTTCGAATCCGGCGACCAGGCGACGGTGCGCAGCGAGTAATAGTTCTTCTCAGAGCCATCGAAGCTCAGTTGCACCGGGTCGCCCTTCCCGACGGGCTTCAGGAAGACGTTGAAGCCCTGAATGAATGCCTCCCATTTGCCATCGAACGAGTTGCAGGTGTCGGGAGGGCTTGGGGGAAGCTGACCCGGGAACGGAGAGCCGACGCCCATACGCGCCGGTTCCGGCGTGACTCTCTCTCGCTGTCCCTGACGATCGTGCGAAGCAGCGCAAGCGCGCTGCAGACGGCTGAACCGGCCGGTGTCGCCTTCCTGCGGAGCCGGAGGCTGCCAGGCGAGCCCATCCATGGGATCGCCGCCTTGGCCTTCCGGGCTCACGTAGTCAGGAATGGCTTCAGGGTTGAGCGCATCCGCCTCCGGGTTCTCTCCACGACGATCGGCTCCGGGCGCCGGAATGGGTCCGGTCTTCGCGCAGGTGTAGGCCTGAAGATCGCACTTGTACAGCGATCCTCCCTCGCCAAACTGGATCGCCTTCTCGTCATCGACGAAGGTCAGCGGAGCGGTCTGGGGAGGTCCACCCATTCCGCGTCGTGCTCCGGGGCGCTGCCCGATTCCCGGCTGAAAGGGCAAGGTCTGCGCGGTGTAATGTCCGCTGGTCGCCTTGTTCACGGCCTCCGCGAGCTTCGCATGATCGAACGCCACCTTTTTCGTCGCACCGTCCGCATCAACGAGCATGTACTCCGCTCCGCCCTTGACACTGTGCGCATACCAGAGATGGTGGGAGTCGCCAATCCAGTGCGCGGGGCCGGGCTCATTGAGCACCAGGTCGCGAGCCTTCGCCTGCAGGTCATGCGCACGCTGATAGTCGGCGAGTGTCCCCTGCGCGTACAAAGCGGGAGCCGCAAAGGCGAGCGACAGGATCAGGGAAAAGCGGCGACAGTTCGTCATGTTGAAAGAAGCTCCTTTGAGGTGCCCATGGTGTGGACGTCCGGCAGTTCGGTCCTGTCGACCTTCGCGACAAAACTGGAAAGACAGGTGCGTTTTAACGCGCGATCGTTCAGGGAATTTGGGAACACGAAGAAGTATACGTAAAAGTATTTTCAAAGACGCGCCAAATTTCAGGATTTGTGCAAAACCAGCAACTTACTGGGCCGGACATGCCGTCGCGTCGGGCGGAGGCGAGCCGCGTTTGCTGGGGAGTTCTGCCTTGGGAGCCAACGCCTCCCATTCCTCGACCGCGACTGCGGCGTAATGGGCTTCGGTCCCCGAAGCGTCGAAGACCGCGCGCAGGCATTGCGTCTTGATCTTTGGAAAGCTCACATCGAGGAAAGTGCGCATCGGCGACGTGGGATAGCCGCTCGCGTTGGGCACTGGCGCCCATGCGCCTTTCTTCAGGTACTCAAGATGCCAGCTGACGGGTGGCGCTACGCCCTCGGTTGCACCCGCGGGATGATCGCTCCAGAAGACGATGCGTGCGCCGCTCAGGGTCACGGGCCGCGACCACGCGTACTCGATCCACTGATGCGGCGGGTTGTGGCGTGACCAGCTACCCCACATATCCGGAGGCAGCGGGTTCTCGCGCACGATGCCGTCGTTCAGGGATTTGATCCAGTATTGGACGGGCACCGGCTCGTTGGACGCCGCTGCGTGGGCGGCCATAGCGACGTTGCGTGTCGGCTTCGGAGCCGGTTGCGGCTCGTGGGTCGGTATCACCTTGAGCATCCGCGCGGGCTTCACACTGTCGTCCCACTCCACCTTGTCGATGGCGACGCTGCGGCGGAAGTGGCCTCCGCCTTTTGCGTCGGCCGTGTGGTAGATGAGATACCACTGGCCCTTGAACTCGATCACCCCGGGATGAGAGGTCGTCGACGAGACGGGATCCAGAATGACTCCACGATACGTCCACGGTCCAAGTGGTGAGTCTGCCGTACCGTAGGCGATGCACGCGTGGTAGTTGGCGGGCGTGCAGGGTGAGTTCGGGCCGGCCTGGTTGTCGGCGTAAACCATGTAGTAGGTGTCGCCGCGTCGCATGATCCATGACGCCTCGAAGAATCCCGTGAGCGAGTGCACCGCTACGACAGGACCTTTGGGGGTCACCATGTCTTTTTCGAGCTCGACGCCGCGAAGCTGACCGAAGGTTCCCCAGTAGAGGTAGACGCGGCCGTCGTTGTCCACCATCGCGGTGGGATCGATGTTCTGAATGTTGTTCGGCTCCGGCAGAGACTGCGACACGATGGGGCCGGAGGGATGCGCGTCCTTCCATGGACCGAGCGGCGTGTCTGAGACGGCGACGCCGATCACGAACGGGTCGCGATGCTCGCGCTTGCCCTCCTGTACCGGCGCGTAGAGATAGAAGCGGTGGTCGGGGCCTTCGACGATCTGGCCGGCGTAGGCGTGGCCGGGCTTGGACCACGCAAAGACCGTTTCGGGGCGAAGGATCCCGGGATAGTGCTGCCACACGTGCGACGCGACGTCCTTTGTGGCGAAGATCTGCCACTCGTTCATCACGAAGTCGTTGCGATTGGGCGGAGCCTCGTCACGGCCGGCGAGAATGTACAGCGTGTCGCCCACGACGATCGGCGCGGGGTCTGCGGAATAGTAGGAGCCGTCGGAAAGGATGGGGTTGCCGCGACTGTGGATGGTGTGGGCGCTGGGACGGCCGTAGTCTGCGCATTGCCGCACGCCACAGAGACAACAGCAAGCAGCAACGAGGCGATAAAGCCAGTGCAACTCTGCTGACGTCTCTGAAGCGTCAAGGTTCTTCCTTTCAGAGCTGGCGAGCAGTCGCGTGGCGCGGCCGGCTCTAACGCGCGGTGAACTTCACCAGCACGACGCCGTGTGTCGGCACGGTCGCCGTGAAGCTGTCGCCGTTCATCGTGGCGGCTTCATGCTTCCATAGGTCGCGCAGCTCGAGCTTCTTCCCGGCGAAGCTCGCAGGCAGGCTCGCTCGCGGGAAGGACATCTCGGCCGGCGCCTGCGTGCGATTGAAGAGGCCAACGACAACTGAGCCGTCGGAGAGTGGACGCATCAGGACTTCGAGCCCGTTGTCGCTCGACACCGAGGCCACCGGCTTGTAGTCGCGATCCTGGTCGATCGCAATCACCTCGCGGTTCATCAGGATGCTCTTCGTCTCGTCGGTCATCGAACGCAGGTCGTTGCCGGCGATGAGCGGCGCAGCCAGCAGCGACCACAGGCTCATGTGCGTGCGGTACTCATCGGCCGTCATGCCGCCGTTGCCGATCTCCAGCATGTCGGGATCGTTCCAGTGCCCCGACTTGGCGTAGGAAGCAATCTTGAGCTGGCTGAAGCCGATGCGGTCCATCGACTCCCAGCGGTCGCTGATGTCGCCGGTCGTTCGCCACAGGTTGCCGCCGGACTTTTCACCCCAGCCGGTCCAGGGCTGGGCGCGGCCGTACTCGCAGAGGCTGTAGATGATGGGCCGGTGCGTCGCCTGGAGCGCCTCGCCCATCTCCTGATAGATCGCCTGCAGGGTCGGCGCGTCATCCTTGTAAATTTCGAGGTCGCTGCAAAGGTCGTACTTCAGATAGTCGATACCCCAGGCCGCCCATGTCTTCGCGTCCTGCGCCACGTGGCCGTAGGTGCCCTCGTATCCCGCGCAGGTCTTTGGTCCCGGCGAAGAGTAAATGCCGATCTTCAACCCCTTGGAGTGGACGTAGTCGGCCAGCGCTTTCATATCCGGAAACTTCTTGTTCGGGATGAGGTTTCCGTTGGCGTCGCGGCCCAGCTCCCAGGTGTCATCGATGTTGATGTAGATATAGCCGGCATCGCGCATGCCGCTCGAGACCATCGCGTCGGCCATGCCGCGCACCGCCGCGTCATCGACACGGCCGGCAAACTTGTTCCAGCTGTTCCAGCCCATCGGCGGCGTTCGCGCGAGCCCATTGTCCGGCACGTCTTTCAATGCCGGCAGTGGCAATGCCGCAGGGGGTTCGGTGGCCTCCTTGGTCACTTTCTCACCGACGGAATGGATCTCGCCCATGCGGCCTTGCGTCGTCAGCATGAGCTTGCCGCCTTCGAGGGTGCCGTCATAGGTGAGCACGGGCATCTGGCGGCGGGGCGGCGCACCGGGCGGCGGTGGAGGAGGAGTCGGCGGCACGGTGACGAAGTGCAGCGCGCCATCCTTGAACGTGCCGCTGATGGGAATGCCGTTGGGTCGACGGACGAGTTCGCCGCTGATCGTCTCGCCGTTCTGCTCGATGTGGAAGAACGTCTGGCGGAAGGTGCCGTCGCCGTTTGCATTCGGCGTGCGCACATCCCAGTAGCCGCTCAGGTCCTGAGCGTGGACAGCAGAACCCAAACCACAGAACGCAACCGCGAGGGCAGCGATCGGCACAAGGCGAAACGATGACAGAAGACGATTCACAGGAACTCCCGGTCCAGACACGATTCAGGAATACATTTTTGTATATATCAAAGGCGATACCGCTGGGAAATCAGCACTGCGTCTCAGTTCAAGATCAGGACCAGGAAAGAGCAATGGAAAGATGATTCGCCGATGCCTGTCGAGGAGGTCGCCTTACCAGCTTCCGCGCTCGCCGAAGATGTCGATGACATGTCCAAGACGCTCTGAACCCTTCAGCCAGTTCTCCTTCAGCGCAATATCAACGGCATCAGCATCTCCGGCCTCCACGGCACGGATGATCTCTTTGTGCTCTTCCACAGAGATGTGGAGGTCCTTGATGATGGAACTTGCATAAAGGCGCCAGTAACGTTCAGTCTGTGGCTCGACGCCCCCGTGCAGCGTCGTGAGACGCGGGCCGGCCCCGTACTTGACGATGAGCCGGTGAAAATCGCGATCGATCTCGAAGATCTCGCCGGGGTGGCAGCTCTGTCCGCTCGCAATCGCGTCCAGCCTGTCATTGAGTGCCCGGAGCTGGCCCCCGATCTGCTTGCGTTGAGCCGGCGACAGACGCGCCACGCCGCGTCCTGCAATTCCTTCGAGGCTGCCAATGATCAGGTACAGCTCGTTCGCGTCCTCCTTGGTGAGAGGAGCGACGATCATCCTTGATTTGCTGACGTTACGGTGTTCGAGCACATACCCTTCGCGCTGCAGCCACTGAATGGCGCCGCGCACGGGTGTGCGGCTCATATTCAGCCGCTCGGCCAGGTCCGCCTCCAGGATCCATGTTCCGGGAGAGAGACGGCCATGCACAATCAGCTCGCGAATCTCGCGGAACGCAGTGATAAGGCTCGTTCCGTGTTCAGGCTTCGCTCGGGAACTCTTTGAGGACGACGTTTTTTTCTTGGTTACCATGACGGAACTGCAATTATCGCATGAGCGAAACGCAAAACTGTATACAAAAACAAAGAACATTTGTGTACTAACTCATCACGATCCGTTGGTACAAAATCGGGGCACGCCATCACGATGAGACAATGACGGGCGCGTCCCCCTCTTGAGGCTTGCCGCTGCGACGGCGCAGAAGGAAGTAGACCGGCACACCGCTGAGCACGATTAACAAGCCAGGCCAGGTGGTTGCCGCCCGGTAGCAGAAGAGCACAACGAGCACAATGGAGGCTCCTGCGATATAGAGCGCCGGCAGCCACGGATATCCCCAGCAGCGATAGGGACGCACGGCGTGAGGCCGTGTGCGGCGCAGGCGGAAAATCGCCGAGACCGTGAGGATGTAGAAGATGAGCGCCGCCGAGATCACATAGTCCAGCAGATTGCTGTACAGATTGCCATACGTTCCGGTGGCCGCATCGTGGGTGCGCGGCAGCACCAGCAGCAGCGCCCAGGCGCATTGCATCATCAGCGCAGAGGAAGGAACACCCTCTTTGTTAAGCCTTCCGGCACGCCGGAAGAAGAGCCCGTCCTGCGCCATGGCGTAGCAGGCGCGTCCGCCTGCGAGCGTGATGCCGTTCACCGTGCCAAAAGTGGAGACCATGATGAGCAACGCCATCGCCAACTCGCCGAGCCCCGGCAGCACCTGGTTGACGACCAGCGTCGCCACGCGATCTGACGGCGCGTTCTGAATGGCATGCACCGGCAACACGGCAAGGTAGCAGAGGTTGCAGAGCAGATAGAGCACGATCACCAGAGACGTGCCCAGAGCCAGTGCCAGCGGAAGGTTGCGCTCCGGTCGCCGCACCTCGCCGGCAACAAACGTGACATCGTGCCAGCTATCGGCGGAGAAGAGCGAACCGGTTTGCGAGACGCAGAGCGCCACCAGCATGCCGAACCAGGTGGCTATCTCTGTACGTCCGATCTGTACCGTAGCGTGCGGAGTCCATGCATGGGCGAAGTTCGCATGGAAGACGGCCGGCGCGCGGAAGAACGCATAAGCACCCAACCCAAGCAACAGCACCATGCCCAGCAGCTTGGCTACCGTGAAGATGTTCTGTATGAGTTTCCCCCACCGCACGCCATAGCAGTTCAAGACAGCAATGAGCACAATGATGACCAGCGCAAGCGCCTGCGCAGTCGAGAGCGAAATCGCATAGCCCGGCACGATATTGATTGGCGCAATCAGGTAATTCGACTCACTGATGCGCGGAACAACGACGCCCGTGAATCGTGCAAACGCAATAGCCACAGCGGCGATGGTTCCCGTCTGAATCACCGTCAGCAGCGTCCATCCGTACAGAAATCCGACCAGCGGCGAAAAAGCCTCGCGCAGATAGACGTACATGCCGCCCGCCTGCGGCATCATCGCCGCCAGTTCTCCATAGCAAAGCGCGCCGGCGACCGTGAGCACGCCGGTGATAATCCACGCCACCAGCAGCCATCCCGCGGAGCCCACCTGGCGCGAAATCTCCGCGCTGACAATAAAGATGCCCGAGCCCACCATGATGCCCGAGACAATCATCACGGAGTCGAACAGTCCCAGCGCCTTGCGGAATTCTCCTGCATGCGCGGCCCCTGTCTGCTGCTCCATTACATGTACGTCTGCGTTCAACTTTGCTGCCTCCTGCCGGTTGTTTCTCTCACGCTAACTTTGCCACTACTTCAAAGTGACGCGCGCCGTTGGGCACAATTACCGCTGCGTCGCCGTGGGTTCCCCCCAGCCTACCTGCTTTGCCGTTCACTGTGACGCTCTCCACTTTCTTGCCCCGCGGCGCCCGGAACGTGACATGCAGTTCCTTCGGCAGCTTGCCGGCTGGCGGCAACGCTACCGTTGCAACGAGTTCGTCACCACGAGTTTCCAGCTTGTAGCTCACATGACCGTAGCGTGTCGGCGCGCGTTCAATCGCAATCGGCTTGCCTGTCGCCACCCAATCGCGTGGGATGGCCCGCCCAAAATGCAGCCGGTCGTTATCGTTGTCCTCAAAGACCAGCATCCAGCGCACCAGCAGCGGGATCGTCTGCTGTGCGGGAATACAGAAGATAGCGCCGCCACCGCTGATGCCTGAAACCTCACCCGCGGTCCAGCTGCCGCGTGTGTGGTCGTGATAACGGTGCGCGTACATGAAGAGGATGTACTCCTCAATGCGGTCCAGCCTCAGCAGCATCTGCGCATAACCATAGGAGATGAAGCCGAGAATCGCACGGCCATTCGGATTCGGACGGCCTACATTGGCCACGACGCCGATGGTCGTTGCGCCGTACGCGCGCATCGTGTCGACCACAGCATTCGCCGTCGCGCTCGGCAACACATTGGCCTGCAGCAGCTCGGCGTAGCAGCGATGCGGCCACTGCTGCTCGCTGGGCCGCTCCTTCTCGAGCGCCTCGCGGAACATGTACGGCGACCCCGGCAGCAGCGGTACATACGGCGGCTTCGCATCCTTCCGCGTGTTCGTGTCGATGCTCTTCAACAGCGCTGCCCTGCAGGCGATCCGCGCGGTGTTCCCAGTCTGTGGCCTTGGCCGCTCCACCGGGCAGGTTCAGCTTGCGCCATGTCGCGGCAATCTCTCTCCAGCCGCGCACGGCAAACGCGCTGTTCGCGTAATAAGGCTTCCACCACACGGAAGGATCGGCCGCCAGGCACGAATCGGACTCGCACCAGCCGTGAATGAGACCCATGCCCGCGATCGCTCGCCGGCAGCGCCAGCGCCTCGTCCTCGAGCTCTGCAAGCATCGTCGCAATCGCCTCGATCTTTTCGCGATGCTTCACCAGCAGCGCACGGTCCCCTGTCAGCCCGTAATAGTGGGCGACAAGAAAGAGCGTGAGGCCGTACTGCGCGGTCTCCGGTCCGCGCATGTTAATCATGCCCTTGTCATCGGTGAAGTCCGCGAAGTACCCGTCGAAGACCTCGCGCGCAAGATCGAGGCGGCCGCACTCCATGTTCGCGTAGAGAGACATCGTGAAGATGTCCTGGAAGCCGTCGTACTCCGGCCCGTAGTAGTCGCGGTCTACCGCTCCGTACTTGGGGTACGTCCCGCCCGGACGCACCATCAGTTCCTTCACGAACGCATACCGCGTCATGTTCGTCCAGCTTGGATCGGGCAGCGTGATCGCCGACATGTCCTCGAGCTGATGCTCCCAGTACGCGGCGAAGATCAGAAGCGCGCGGAAGAAGTCCTCCGGCTTGGGATCCTGGCGGCGGCGCGTGTATGCCGGATAGCTGTGGCCATATTCGACCTTCACGATCTTGCCGTTCTGCACATGCGCTGTGCGGTGCCACGTCTGAACGATGAAGCGGTCCTTCGAGAGCACATCGCCGAAGACGACGATCTCGTAGTGAGAACCGTCGTCCCCCGGAAGCACCTTCCGCACTGCAGGCATCAATCCGCCGATGAGGCCCTCGAATCGCTGGTTCGCGCGCTCCCGTGTCAACTCCTTGAAGTACTGCACGGGGTGATAAGTGCGTGTATTGCCGCTTGGATAGACGGGCATCGTGTCATTGCACTCGCGCGTACCGACAAAGGTCTCCCAGCTAGGCCGGAAGTTCGGGTTCGGTGTGCGTGGATGAAACGAGTGCATCGGCGGCGCGGCGTTGCGCACGTCGTCTTCGTTAGGGTCGCCTTGTGCCAGCAATTTATCGGCAAGCAGATCGCGGCCCGGCCATGCCGATGTCCTTGATGTCCAGGCCGAGATGCTGCGGTCCATCGGAGGCAAAGCTCGCCTCTGCACTCTTTGTCAGCACCCGGGCACGGCCGGACAACGAGACAAACGTGATCACGCCATCGCGCGTGCGCAGATCCTCATACACCTTCCACGTCTCGCCATCGTGCGAGAACGTGCACACCAGCGTGTGCCCGCTAATATCTGCATTGCCGGCCGCCACCGTTCCGCAGTCTCGTGCTCGTAGCCGTCCGGTTTGTCGTCTTTTCCTGCGCGCCGGCGCTCAGAGTTTTCGCCGCAGCCGCGCTGGCTGCGACAGTCTGCAGAAATCTGCGTCGATCCATGTACTCTCACCTTTCTTTGCGCAACGTCAGAGGTGCTCTTGGGGTTGAGGCGTTCCGGGATGCGTCGGATGCGGACCGCAGAAGTACCAGCTTGTCTTGTAATCGCGTGTCAGCCGGCCCCCGAACAGGTCATAAAACCGTGTTGCGTAATGAGGAACTGCCCATGTGTGGCACCTTTATACACGTCCACTACTTTGTATACAAATCAGTATTCGTATATCTTTGGGCTCGACACTGCAGAAGTCCATTTCGTCGCGTGGCCCGCTTGTTCGGGCGGCCCGCAAAGGAGCTCTCTCGATGCGTTCTAAGGGTTACCCGATCTCCAGAAGAAAGCTGCTCAAGACGGCTGGCGCGGGAACCGCCGGCATGCTGCTCTCGGGTCACACAGCCTTTGGTGAGACCGCAGAACAGCAGGCCGCCAAGCCCGAACCCCGTACAGTCTCGAAGTCGCCAGTGCTCAGCGGCGATGCGGGAACAGAGCTGACGCTCGTCGCCGTCACCCCGCGGATGCTGCGAATCACAGTGGCGGCGGTCGGGGAGACGATCGACAGCTATTACGACGACGGCAGCCTGGTTTCGCGCACCTATCCTGCTGCGCTGCACCGTCAGCGAGCCGACCAGCCGGCCGCCACCCAGCGAGGTTGCGTGGGGCGACCACACCCTTCACATCGAAACTGCTCCGCTGCGCGTTAGCGTCCGGCATCCGCAGCGCGGCAGCATTCAGGAACTGACGTTTCACCCCGAGAGCAACCATGTGCTCTTCCAGTACGGAGATGCTCCCGTCTACGGTCTCGGTCCGGGCACGCACCCGCTCGATCGGCGCGGCACGAAGGACATCATGCGTAACGGTGCAGGCGACAATCTGCGCATCTTTGGCGCGCGCAACCCAATCCCGTGGCTGATGGGCAAGGGTTGGGGGCTCTATTTCCATCTGCCTACCGGCCAGTTTGACCTTACCGGCGACGCGGGTGCCTGGCACCCGAGCGATGTCGCCCGCGCGCAGGATATCTTCCTCGTCGTCGGCGACACACCGGCGGAGTTGCTGCGCGAATACGCCGAACTCACAGGGTATCCGCACCTTCCCGCGCGGTGGACGCTCGGCTTTCAGCAGTCGCACCGCACCCTAGATAACCGGGAACAGATCCTCGGCGAAGCTGCTACCTTCCGCGAAAAGAAGCTTCCCTGCGATGCGGTGATCTATCTCGGAACTGGTTTCTGCCCGTCCGGCTGGAACACGGGGCACGGGTCCTTCGTCTTCAACCGTGCCGTCTTTCCCGGATCCCCAACAGATTCTGCGCGAGTTCCATCAGCAGCACTTCAAGGTTGTATTGCACGTCGTCAACCCGCCCGAAACACTGCACGGTTCTGTGCATGACACCGGCGTCGCTGCGTCAGTCCGCGGAGATGCGGCGAACTACTGGGAACAACACGAACCTTACGTCGACATGGGCGTCGACGGCTGGTGGCCTGACGAGGGAGATGTGCTGCCGACGTACTCGCGGCTCGTGCGCAATCGCATGTACTGGGAGGGTGGCCGCAAGACCCGTCCTGACCGGCGGCCATTCGCGCTGCATCGCAATTGCTATGCGGGCATCCAGCGCTGGGGATGGCTATGGTCCGGCGATACCTTCTCAACCTGGAAGACACTCGAGACACAGATCATGGAGGGCATCAACGCCGGACTGAACGGCGTTCCCTACTGGGGCACGGACATCGGCGGCTTCGTACCCACGCGCGAGTTCACTGCCGAGCTCTTCGTCCGCTGGTTTCAGTTCGGCGCCTTCTGTCCGTCGTTTCGCTGCCATGGCCGCACCTGGCAGTTGCGCCGTCCCTGGGGCTGGAACACGGGCAGCTATGGTCCGTCAGAGATGGGACCGAATGCGGCCTCGTTTCTTCCGAAGGAAGAGGACCTGCACAACGCTGCGGTCGAACCGATCTGCAGAAAGTTCCTCGAGACCCGCTACCGGCTGCTTCCGTATCTTTACTCCGCGGCGTACGAGACGCACACCACCGGTCTTCCAATCATTCGCAGTCTCGGCCTCGCGTTTCCCGGGGATGAGAAGGCCTGGGCGACGGCGGACGCGTACCTCTTCGGGCCGAATCTTCTTGTCGCACCCATCTTCGAGAATGGCGCAACTTCACGCTCGGTGACATTGCCGCAGGGTACATGGTGGAACTTCTGGACCGCGCGACAGATCCAGGGCGGGAGCAGTGTGACCGTAGAAGCTCCGCTCGATTCGATGCCATTGCTCGTGCGTGCCGGAGCGATCGTGCCCACAGGGCCCGTGAAGCAGTACGCCGACGAGCCTTCGAGCGAGCCGCTGACCTTGACGGTCTATCCCGGAGCCGACGGCGCCTTCACCTTCTACGACGATGACGGAATGACCTTTGCCCATGAGCGTGGTGATTTTGAGGAGATCGCCATGCGCTGGGACGATGTCTCAAAGACTCTCACGCTGCACCGCGGCAAAGGATCACGCACTCGCCCGCGTACCTTTCATGCAAAGCTAGCGGGCGGCGGAGAGAAGAGCTTCACGCTCGCTACGGGCAGCATGTCCGTGAAGCTCTCCTGATTGTCGGTACTCCTCATCCCTAAGTGGATGAGGAAGTCGTCGTGGCCTGCCCGTCTGCGGGTCCGTTCAACGGCTTCTGCGTGAACAGCGTGACGCCGAAGACTGGCCCTGCCGTCGAGCGGCCATGCGGCACAAACTTGACGCGAATGGTTGTCTTGCCTTTGGTCAGTGCCTCGGGTATCGGGTACTCGACTTCAAAGAACTTGCCCGGCTTGTTGCTCTTCAACTGCTGCGAAGACAGCAGCACGTTATCGACAAGAATGTCGAAGGTGTTCCCGCGCTCATCACCCCAGTAGGTTGCCATCAGCACCAGCGGTCCGGGCTTGGTCTTCATCGTGAACTCGAAGTAGCCACCAGCGCGGGCATCGCGGCCCTGCCGTCCGCGGTAGACCACCGGGTAGGAGGTCTGCGAAACCAGATTGTGGTCGCGTTCCGGCTGCATCTCACCCAAGTGCATCACGTCCACCGAGCGAGCAGCAATGTCCTTCAGATGTTCCTGTTCCGCAAGGAAGGTCGCCTGCTCCACCTTCCATTGTTCGTCGCTGAAGCGTTTGAAATAGACAGCGCTGCGGCGTTCGTACTGGCTGTAGAACGGCACGAACGTGAGATCAGCCGGCCGGACCACACCGTGCGTTTCGTACGATACGCGTTCCATATTGGCTGCAGGCTTAAAGCTGCCAAGCAGGTTCTCGCCGACCATCGCCGGATCAGGGTTGTCCCATTTCTCTGAGGTCGGCCCCAGGTCAGCAGCCATCACCATGGGCCCGCGCATGATGGCAATCGTGCTGTCATCGCCGGGTGTGGATTCGATACGCAGATCAAGTGGCAGCGTGATCGCCACCACGTCTCCCTGCTTCCATTTCCGGTCAACAACGGCGTAGCCCTTGCTCATCGTCGGAGCGAAGTGCTTGCCGTTCACAGTCACGGTGGCGTTGCCCTTGGCCCAGCCCGGGACGCGCAGCGCGATAGCGAATTTGCCGGCTTTCTGCAGACTGGTCAGCGTCAGCTTCGACTCCGGCTGCATCGGATACCTGGTCTCGAGCTTCAGCTTCGCATCGCGTGCAGCCCAGGTGGCGTCTGCGGGGATGTAGAGGTTGACCAGCAGCGTGCCGTCACCTTCCCAGAAAATCGAATCACCGTGCTTCGAGTGGCTCTCCATGCCGGTTCCCACGCAGCACCAGAAGGCATCGCGCTTCGGGCTCGAGTAGCCGCGGCGTGAGCCGGTCATCAGCGGAGTCATGTACGTGAAGCCACCCGTCGCTGGATCCTGTGCGGCCATCACGTGATTCAGGTGTGCGCGCTCGTAGTAGTCGAAGTATGAGGCGTCCGGCGTCCAGCTGTACACGTGGCGTGTAAGCTTCAGCATGTTGTACGTATTGCAGTGTTCGCAGGTCTGCTCAGTAATATGCGCGGCGAGGGTGTCCGGTGCGGAGAAGTATTCGCGGTCCGCATTGCCGCCGATGACATAGCTGTGATGCTGCGTCACGGCCTTCCAGAAGAAGCTTGCGCCGTCCCCTGGAGCTTGCTTGCCGCTCAGTTCATGAATGCGTGCAAGGCCAACGAGCTTCGGAATCTGTGTATTCGCGTGCAGATTCGCCAGATTGTCCTGACCCGCTTCCAACGGATCAAGAACTCTGTGGTCGTAGATGCGCTGTGAGATGTCGAGCCAGCGCTTGTCTCCGGTCTGCGCGGAGAGCTCGGCGAAGCTCTCGTTCAACCCGCCATATTCTGTGTGGAGCATCTGCTCCATCTGTTCGTCGCTCAGCGCAGCGAACACCTTCGAAAAATATTCCGCAAGACCCAGTTCTACCTTCAGTGCGGTCGGGTTCCCCCAGGCGGCGTGCACATCCAGCAGCCCCGCCATCAGTTTGTGCACGGTATACAGCGGCGACCACGACCCGTTGAGATCGAAGCCGCTGGAACGGATCTCACCCTTCATCACCTCGGGAAAGATCGCTTCGCCATCAACAATCGTGCCGTCCTTGAGCTTGCGGCCGAGCCCGCCAACATAGCCTGTGCCGCGTGCGGCCTGGGCCCGCGCCAGTTCGTCCACGATGTAATCGGCTCGCTCCTTGCAGGCCACGTCTCCGGTCTGCTCGTACGTGCGCACCAGCGCGGAAAGGTAGTGCCCCAGCGTGTGTCCCGGAGAGCGTGTCGCTCTCCCATCCCCCGTAGATCTCCCCTTTGGGCGGCAGTCCTGCATATTTCATGAAGTTGTGCAGCAGGCGATCGGCGCTGAGACTCAACAGGAAGCCACGGTTCACCTCGACTGCCGTCGCAAAATCAGAGGGCAGCAGCCGCACAGCAGATAATGGCAGCGGCTTCACCGAAGAAGGCACCGCCCCTTTGGCGGCCGCGGCACGCGCGATGGCCGGGGATGTTCCTGCAGCGGCCAGTACAGCCGCGCCTCTCACAAATTGACGGCGATTCATTTTCATCTCAGATACCTTGCTCATAAGTCGAGCCGTCCTCTACTTGATTTGACGACACAACAAGAAGAAAGGCTGATGCAGTGAGGTGAGTCACTACATCAGCCTCGAACGATAGTTTTCAGGCCCTCACAAGTGAGGACTGCTTAGAAGGTGATGTTGCCGCGCAGCTCGATCTGGCGTGCACCAGAGGTCGTGCTGGGCGAATACATTGTGGGTGTAGTGATGCTCGACGTACCGAAGCTGGTGGATTGCAGGCGTAGCCGGATAGGCGTTCCCCATGTGGGATGGTTCCACACATTGATGAACTCCGCCTGCAGATTCACCGCGATGTTTTCCTTGATGGGAATCAGCTTCGACAGCGCCATGTTCTGGGTAAAGATATGTGGTCCGTGCAGGAACACCACGTTGCCGATGGTTCCGGGCGTCGTGTTCGGAGCCACAACCGCGGTATTCGCTGTGCCCCCGGCCGCACCGTTAGAGTAAAGCGAAGGATCGAACGCCAGCGAAGTCGAGCGACCCGGCACGTGATGGATGCCCATCTTGCTCTGAAGGGACGTTGCCGTTGTGCCGCCGTTTAGCATTACGCCGCCATCATTCTGGTTGAAGGTGTCGTATCCACCGGTGAGCAGGAACGGGTTGCCGGTCTGATAGCCGATGACTGTGCCCAGTGTGAATCCGCCGAAGACCTTATCTTCAAGGTTATTGGAGTTGAGGAACATCTTGTTCTTGCCAAACGGCAGGTCATAGGTGCCGAAGCCGTGGAAGACGTGGCGCACATCGAACGACTGCGGCACGTAGGCAAGATGCAAATTGCGCAGCGTATAGAAGTTGTCCCCCGTGGCCAGATAATCGTTGTTGTTGGTTCCAAAGCCGAGTGTCTTGCCGAAGGTGTAGTTGAAATCGCCCTGCAGCCCGTGCCAGTTTCCCTGGCGCAAGTCCACCTGCAGCGCGTTGTAGTTCGAGTACCCCGCATCGGTCATGTACGTCGTCGTCGAACCCGGAGCATAGGGATTTGCCTGAAAGAAGTTGATGGGATAGCCGGCGCCTGCGCCCGTGAACTTCGCGTTCACACCGCATGGCGAAAAGCTGGAGCCGACCAGCGCACAGAAGTACGCCGGCGTCGATTGCCCATTCCCGGCAAGCTGCCGCGCAAACGAGCCGGCCTGACCGTTGTGCAAGATAACCGAGGAACGTCGCATTGGTAAACGCGCTCGGCGTGTTGGCAAACGCTGCATCGAGGATGGGAGTATGAATGCCGTTCACATCGCTGAAGCTCTTCTTGCCGTTCGCCTGGTAGTTCAGTTGTGCGTTCTTGAACTCCGCCAGGAAGCCGTTTTCAAAGATATTGACCTCGTTGTAGTTGTAGGTTGTCCAGTTGTGAATCGTGCGGTTCCCGTTATAGCGGACCTCCAACACGGTGTTACGCGCCAGTGCCCGCTGAATGCCAAGATTCCACGACTCCGTATAGGGCATGCGAATGTTGGCGTTGATGCCCTCCACCGGCACACCGCTGTTGATGAACGAGAAGTTCGTCAGCGGCGCATTCTGCGGGAAGGTTACCGGGTTGAAGGCATAGGGCGGCAGACTCCCCCCGTAGCTCAGCGAGCCGGGAGTGAATGTCCCTGTCGCGCCGCTGGTATTCCCGGTCAATGCGAAGGTCTGGTAATAGAGCAGAGCCTGAGCAGACGCTGCATCCCAGTAGAACTGGTATGGCTGGGTGAAGTTGCGCAATCCAAATCCTGCGCGGATCGACGTAGCGCCATCGCCGAAAATTCGGGCGAAGGCAGTTCCCTTCTCGGGCCGCGGGCTCCAGTTCAACGCGAATTGCGGCTGCGGGGTCTTATAGAAGCCATGGAATGGCCGCGGGTTCAGTACGAATTGTGGACTGAGGTTACCGCCGAGAGTTCCTGGCTTGAATAAATTGCCTTGCGCCGTGGGTCCGTAAATGCTGTCCAGCAGAGCATTGTGGTAGGCCGACTTCACGTCATGCGGGTCCACAACGAAGTCCCACCGCAGACCATAGTTGATCGTCAGATTCGGTAGAACCTTCCACGAATCCTGCGCCCAGATGCCGGTCGCCAGCGCAACCTCATCCAGGTTGAACGAGTGCGGTTGATACGAGTTGCTCGCCTGGTCATAGCCGTTGCTTCCGCTCGCGCCCGAGATGCGTCCGGCCAGAATGGCATAGATCTGCCACGCTTCCGATTGGATTGTGCTGTTAGCGGCAGGCAGCGTGGGGTTGGATCCCGTGTAGGTGAACGCGTTCTGCGCCGGGTCTCCGGTTATCAGGCCGAAGTTGATGTTCGGGAAGCCTACCGGTGGATTGTAGTAGTGGTCCTGCTCGCGGTAACCCTGGAAGCCGAAGTTGATGGCTGTGCGACCCCTTCTCATAGGTCACGCTGTCGGAGAGGCTGAAGACCGGATACTCGTAGCCGCTGGGCAGCGTGTAGTTCAGACCCGACATGCGGTTGGGACCATCGCCCGTCATATTGAAGAAAACCGGCGGCGTGGTCTGCCAGTTCGGCGCGGCCGTGGCTGCAAACTCCTGCTTGCTGTACAGGAACCCGAACTTGAACTGGTTGATCAGCTTGGTCGTGATGATGTAGTCGAGGCCAAAGTTCGCATTGAAGTTGCGAGTGTAGTTATTACCGTTCTGGTTGGAATAGGCGGAACCCGGAAACGGAGCCGGGTAGCTCCCCACCGGCTTACTCTCGTTCATGATCCACGATAAGTACATCCGGATCTTGTCATTCAGGTTGTAATCCAGCCGTGCCACCGGATAGTACTGCGTCTGTGTGCCGGGAGCACTGAAGAATATCTGCGTTAGGTTCGGGTCGGCAGTAGCGGCTGTACTCAACCCGGAGGCGGATTTGAGAGCGTTCTGGATCAGCGTATTAACATTGGGATTGATCGTACTCGGCAGAGTCGAACTGTACTGCGATGCCAGCTGAAACAGATTGACGGTATGCGACTTCCCGTCGGTGCCTACATAGGTGTCATTGCCGGCCACGACTGAGGTCGGGAAGATGTTGTTGTTGACCGTCTGAGTTCCCGGCTGCTTGAACATCGCAAACGTGCCGAAGAAGAAAAGCTTGTTGTGCAGAATGGGGCCGCCGACACTGACTCCGAAGTCGTGCTGAATGAGCTTGGCCTTGCGTGTCCCTGACGCATCATTCGCCCACGAATTCGCATTCAGGCCATCGTTGCGGAAGTCATAGTAGGCACGCCCATGAAAACGGTTACTTCCACGACGCGAAACATAATTCAGCTGCATCGTTGCCGTGCCGAAACCGTTGCCCAGGTTGAGCCCGTCAGACACCACACTCACCTGCTCGAACGACTCGATGCGCGGAGAGATGGCGGTCGCGATTGTGCCCTGATACTTTGTGCGGCCATTATTCGCCACCGCGCCGTCGACGTTTGTCCCTTGAGCTGGGTCCGGCAGCCCGTTCCACGTGCCACTGTAGCCGGGTGTCAGCTGCGTCAAACTGGCGATCGAGCGGCCTGAAACCGGGAGATTCTCGATGTCCTGAGAATTGATGACCGTGCCGATCTCAGTAGACGTCGTCTGCAGCAACGCGTTCGCCTGCGTCGTCACGTTCACCGTCTCCGTGACCGCCCCGACGGGAAGAACGACATTAAGCGTCGTCGTGGTTGAGCTCTCCACCAGCACATCCTGGTAGACCTTCGTCTGATATCCCGCGTGCGAGATCGTCAGGTGGTAGGTGCCAATATTCAGGTTTACAAAGCTGTGCTGCCCTTTGCTGTCGGTTTCCGCGGTGCGCGCGCTGTCCGACCTGTTCTCAACGAGCTCTACCTTGGCTGTTGGGATCAGGGCACCTGAGGTGTCCTGCACCGTCACCGTGACAGTTCCCTGATTACCGGACTGTGCGTGGAGGGCGCCAGGAACGAGCAGGAAAAGCGCCACCAGGGAACATGCCAAAGATGCTAATCGTGATGCCGTAGATCTCATACTCAGCCTCCATAAGGAAAAGCAAGAACATCGACAACGAATCCGCGTGGGCTCTTGTCAACGTTGCTCTGCTGCGGGCGTACAAAACAGTGAAGCGCGGATTTCGCTGTGGGTCTTATTTTGTATTCAACTGTGTATCCAATGTCAACGATACTTTTCCAGAAATTTGTTCTTTTTTGACGACGGAGGAGAGCCTGCCCCCTCCTCTGCCCCCAACGGGGCTGCAGCGTCCGTCGATCAGGCGAAGGGGCATATCCCATGTAATATCGGAGATTTTATTGAACTTTGGCCGGTTCCCAAAGGTCAAAAAGCACTTATGGACAAGAGCAATTTCAGTGTGTACATTGACGTATACCAAAAACGATGCAAACCGCCCATCATCGCCACTGGAAATTGCGGTTGCACCGGCGGTACGATGTTTTTTGGAGACCGTGCGCGGACGATCGGACAGATTTCTCAATGCACTATGGATGAGTCCGCTGATTCCGCTCGCGACAACCCAGCCAATACGCTAAAAGGAATCGACAATGAAGCCTGGCCGCGCGTCTTCTCAAGAGCTTTCCTCTTCTGCTTCTTCGGCGCCAGCGGAGTCGGCGCTCGCCGGCGGTGCGGTGAACCGGAGACACTTTCTGGCCGGCGCTGCAGGCGCTGCCCTATTAGCGGCCGTTGACCGCTCACCTGCACTGGCCTCCGTCGTTGGCGACGGTGTCTCTGTCAATCTCGCGAAGGTCGCTACCCCCTCAGCATCCAACGCCTCGGGCGACGCCAAACTCACTGCGCTGAATGATGGCTTTGATCCCACCAGCTCCCACGATCACGCGCACCCGGTCTTTGGTACGTGGCCCCATGTAGAGCCGCAGTGGGTGCAATATGACTGGAGCAAGCCCGTCACCACGAACCGCGTGGAGGTCTACTGGTGGGTCGATGGCCAGGGTGTCGGTGCGCCGGCCTCCTACAAGGTGTCCTACTGGAACGGTTCGGCCTTCGTTCCGGTTGCGAACCCCAAGGGCCTTGGCGTCGACGCGAACGCTTTCAACAGCACGACGTTTGACCCGGTGAAGACCGACAAACTACGCCTTGAGATCGTCTCGGATGGCACGCACTCTCCTGGCATTCTCGAGTGGAAGGTCTACAGCACTGGCGCCGTTCCGCTCTTCCCTCCCATCGTCACTGTAGGCGTGGACCGTTCCGTCGTGCTCGGCGCCAACACATATCTCTCCGGCACGGCCGACTGGCTGATGCCGTCGTCTCCGCGGCGCGTGCGCTGGAGCAAGCTCTCCGGACCCGGTCACGTAGCTTTCGCAGATGCTGCATCAATGGACACCACTGCCACCTTCTCTGCGCCGGGCGATTACGTTCTGGAACTCACCGCCCTCGCAAAGCCCGACAACAGCACGTCGAAGCTGTTCGTGCACGCGGAAAAGGCGCCGCCAAAGGATCGGCTCGATGTTGTGTACACGACGCTCTACTCAATCGACAACCCGATGTGGAACGAGCGTGCCAAGACGCTGATCGTCAGCTGGATTCCTCATGTCATCGATCAGTGCGAGCGCACCGATCTCACCATTGGTCAGGGTGGACTCGACAACTTCATTGAAGCTGCGAAGGCACTACGCGGTGAGCCGCACGGCCGGCACAAGGGCTACGTCTTCTCGAACGCCTGGGTGCACCAGACCGTCGAGGCCATGTGCATTGCGCTGATGGTCGACCCGCAGGGCGATCAAGAGATCATCGCAGCGCAGCAGCAATTCAAGGGGACACTCGATAGGTGGATTCCGATCATCCTTGCTGCGCAGGAACCCGACGGCTATCTGCAGACCGCCTACACGCTCTCCGATCGCAGCCGTTGGCCCAGGCACTGGATGCCGGAGCACCGCGGCAATCATGAGGGCTACACCGCGGGCTACTTCATCGAGTCAGCCATCAACCACTACACCCTCACGAAGGGACAGGACCTTCGTCTCTACAACGCCGCCAAGAAACTCGCCGACTGCTGGTGCGCCAGCATCGGCCCCGCCCCCGGCAAGCAGAAGTGGTACGACGGCCATCAGGAGATGGAGCAGGCCCTCGTTCGCTTCGGCCGCTTCGTCAACGACATGGAGGGCAGCGGACACGGCGACAACTACATCGCGCTCGCCAAGTTCCTCATCGACTGCCGTGGTCAGGAACCCGGGGGCACGGACTACGATCAGACGCAAGCGCCTGCAATCAAGCAGTACGAGGCCGTCGGACACGCTGTCCGCGCAACCTACTTCTACTCCGGAATGGCCGACGTCGCAGCGGAGACGCACGACCAGGACTACCAGAGCGCTGTGCTCTCGCTCTGGGACAACATGGTCAACAAGAAGTACTACGTCACCGGCGGGATAGGCAGCGGCGAAACCTCCGAGGGCTTCGGCCCGAATTACTCGCTTCGCAATGAGGCTTACTGCGAGTCCTGCTCAAGCTGCGGTGTCATCTTCTTCCAGTACAAGATGAACCTCGCCTATCACGACGCCAAGTACGCGGACCTGTACGAGCAGACGATGTACAACGCGCTCTTTGGCGCCGTCGATCTTCAGGGAAAGAACTTCTGCTACACCAATCCGCTGGTCAACACCCAGCGCACGCCTTGGCATGTCTGCCCGTGCTGCGTGAGCAACATCTCACGCACACTGTTGATGGTGCCCACCTGGAGCTACACCAAGGGGCCCTCAGCGCTGCATGTGAACCTGTTCATCGGCGGCCGCGTGAACGTCGGCAAGATTGCGGGAACCAACGTTCAGGTGGTGCAGAAGACAGAATATCCATGGAAGGGTGCAGTCTCACTCACCATCAATCCGGAGCAGGCGCAGACCTTCAGCGTGCATGTGCGCGTGCCCAACCGCACGACTTCAGTGCTCTACACAACGACGCCTGCGGTCAGCGGTCTGAAGCGGATTGCGCTGAATGGCAAACCCTTCACTCCGCACATCGTCAACGGCTATGCGGTGATCGAGCGCCGTTGGGAGCCCGGCGACACCATCGAGTTCGAGCTCCCGATGGAAGTGCAGCGCCTCAAGGCTGACCCGCGGATCAAGGCCGACGTGAACCAGGTCGCCCTGCAGTATGGCCCGCTCCTCTACAACGTTGAGACCGCCGATCAGCACAGTCTCGATCAACCTCTCAGCAACGACCCGCTGAAGACCGAGTGGCGACCGGACCTGCTCGGCGGCGTGATGGTCATCACCGGCAAATGGCAGGACGGGACGCCCATGCTGGCCATCCCCAACTACGCCCGCATGAATCGCGTAGAGCACGAGCGTTCGGCCCTCGCCGGTGACAGCTCGGTGAACTACGCTCCGGGCGCCACCAACGGTACGAACAACAACACAGCGTCGGCAGGCGCCGCGTTCCAAGGGTCGACAACCCCGGCGAATTCGACTCCCCGGCGTAGCCGCTATCCGCGCAAGATCGATTCAAAGGTCTGGATGCAGTCCGCTACCTAGGTTCGCGAATCGCCTCAACCATGACAAGAGAGCCACGCCGTTCGCGGCGTGGCTCTTTCGCTTCTGAACTCGCAGTCGCGGCGCGGCTGGCCTATGCCTCCTGCAGCGCCTCAAGCGCAGTTGACTTCACCGCCGGCCGCGCACCGAGCGCCTTCTTCAACACCGCCTTGGCTTCATCCAACTCCGCACCGGTTAGTTCAAGGCGAGGCGCACGTACCGATGCACGTCCGGTGCCGGTCTGTTCCTGCACCCACTTGATCAGCTGCACAAACTTCGGCACCGTATCCATCCGCAGCAGCGGCAGAAACCACTGGTAGAGCGCATAAGCCTCCTTGCGCTTTCCGGCCATCGCCAGCTCGAACAGTTCCACCGACTCGCGCGGGAACGCATTCACCAGCCCTGCGATCCATCCCGTCGCACCTGCATCCACGGCCTCCACCAGCACATCGTCCACGCCGACAGAGATCTTCAGCCGATCGCCTGCCACTTCACGAATGGCCATGACACGGCGCACGTCCGCGCTAGATTCCTTTACCGCCTGCAGGTTCGGCTGCTCCGATGCCAACTCAGCGATCTGCGTCGCCAGGAAATCCGTCTTGTAGGCAATCGGGTTGTTGTAGAGCATGCACGGGAGCTTCGTCGCGCCGATCACCGTCGCCACGTGCTGCTTCATCTCGTGCCAGTCCGACACATAGACATACGGTGGCAGCACCATCAGCCCGCTGCAGCCCGCCTGCTCGGCGTCCTTCGCCAACTGCACGGCATGGCGCGTCGAAAGCGATGAGATCGCTGCCACAACCGGGGTGCCTTTAGCCTTGGAAGCTTTCACCGCTGTCTTAAGGATCGCGACCTTCTCCTCATGCTCAAGCGTTGCGCCCTCGCCGAGCGAACCGAGCATCACCAGTCCGGTGCAACCGTTCTCCAGCAGCCATGCAGTGTGGCGCGCAAGAAACTCGTGATCGACCCTAAGGTCTTTATCAAAGGGCGTAGTAACGGCGGGCATAACACCAAACCAGTTCATTGGGAGATCTCCTGTGTTTCAAGAATGGGAACTTCATTGTCTTGCAACGGCGCAGAACACAACGCCGCAATGGGAATGGGAAATATCGGAGGACGCACCGAAGCATTGCGCCATCCAAACAGCGCCTCCAGCGCCGGTCCGCAGATGCGTCCCTGGCAAGGGCCCATACCACAGCGTGTCTGCAACTTTGCATCGGTCCAGTCCCGGCGGGGCATCATCTTTCCTTCGAGCTCGCCAATGCATACGTCTTCGCAGCGGCACACTATCGTTTCCGGCCGAGCGAGCTTGAGAACTTCCGCACGCAGCGCGAATGCGCGCGTCATCGCATGCCCGAACTTAACTTCGGCATCACGCCGGCCGTACATATGCGCCGCGGCCGTGGCCTGTCCGGCAGCAACCAGGCCTGCGATCTTGCCCTGCACACTCGCGGCATCCACGCCCGCGACGCCTGTCGGTTCGCCCGCGCAATAGACGCCCTTCACCGAGGTCTGCTGCTCGGCGTTTACCTCGACAGCAGTCTCTGTGACACGGCAGCCCAGCAACGACGCGAGCTCAGTATTGGGCACTAGATGAAAGCCGCAGGCCAGCAGGTCACACTGCTCGGCCCATGTGCGCGAGCCGTCGGTCAGGCGCACCCTCGTCACGGTCTCGCTGCCTTCCGCGGCGACCACCCAGCAGCCTGTGCGATACGGCACACTAGCCAACTCCGCGCGAAGTTGCATACCTTGCCAAACTTTCGCTGGTCGGGAAAGCAGACTCGTAGCAAACCCTGCCAGCTGGCTCATCGGCGCCTGCTCGGCAATCGTCACGATCTCCGCTCCATCCTGTTTCAGGTGCGCAGCCACGGCCAGCAGCAGAGGTCCCGTGCCGGACACCACAACGCGCTTTCCGCGAACGTCATATCCTCCGCGCACCAGCGCCTGCAACCCGCCGGCGCCAAACACACCGGGCAGCGTCCAGCCCGGAAAGGGAAGAAAGCGCTCTCGCGCTCCGGTCGCAAGGATCAAAGATTCAAACTGAAAGCTCTCGAGCCTTTGCTCCGCTCCCACCCAGCCCTGCAGCGTACCGGGCGACGCTGTCGCGTCCACGACCTGGCAGCCTGCGAACAACTCGGCGCCCGACGCTTCGAACGCCGTAACAGCACGTTCCCTCGCGCGGTCGGCTCCCGACTTCCCTGCTCCGGCCCGCCATATCTGGCCGCCGACATGCGGATTGTCATCCAGCACGGCCACCTTGCGGCCCGCAGCAGCCGCGGCGGTTGCAGCCACAAGCCCTGCTGGGCCTGCACCCACAACGACGATGTCATACGCGCGGGTCATCGTTGCGTCTCCACCGTCATGCCTTCTTTGCACACGATCTGGCACGTGCGCTGTTGTGGCACGCCGTCAACGCGTGCGCGGCACTCGAAGCAGATTCCCATTCCACAGAGCGCGGTGCGCTGCTCGCCGCTCTCGGAGACGCGGCATGGAGCCCCAACCTTCAGCAACGCCGCCACCAGCATCGCGCCGCGCGGCATTGTCACCCGGTCGCCATTCACGCGCACTGTAACCGCTCCACCGCTGCCGTTCACGTCAGGCATACAACGCCTCCGGCGCACCCACGCGGCTCGGAAGGAACGGTTGCGGATCGAGCGCGATCTCCGCTTTCGTTATGTGGTGCAACAACAGTCGCGCCACGCCCGGGGCGTTCGTAATGCCGAGGCCCTCAAATCCCATCGCCAGCAGCACGGAACTGTCCGCGGTCGGCCCGATCAGCGGGAGCTTGTCAGGCGTTGCCGCGCGGAACCCCGTCCACACGCGAATCACGGCAAGGCCGGCCAGCATCGGCATGTACTCCACCGCACGCCCCAGCATTCTCCGCAACATCTCCGGCTCAGCCTGCGCTGAAAGGTCGCCATACTGCCGCGACGATCCAATCAGCAGTTGTCCTGTCTTGCGCGGCTGCAGGTTGAACGCCACCGAATCTTCGGTGAGCGAATGCGCACTCTTGAGATACCCCAGTTCGACAAGCTGGTGCCGCAGAACACCGGGGTATCGATCTGTAATTGCCAGGTGCCCCTTACGCCGGTGCACTGTAATCCCTGGGCAGATGCTGACATCCGTGCCGGTGGCGATCACGATGTAACGGGCGCTCAGCCGTGTCGAGTCCTCCAGCACCACCTTGCCCTTTTCCGCCGAGATCGCGCGTTTGCCGTAAAGCAGCTTCGCTCCCATCCGCTGCGCGCTTGCCAGAAAGTACCCTGCCGCAGCCGGCGGATAGATGACAGCATCGTTGGGCACACGCAACGCACCGGCCAGTCCGGCGCGTAGATTGGGCTCCGCCTCGCGCAACGCACGCTCGTCCAGAACCTCAGTCTCAATCCCGCGCTGCGCATAGGTCTTTCGCTTCGCGAAGACCTCCTGCATCTCCTCGTCGTCCGCCGCAAGCCACAGCGTCCCACACTCTTCAAATTCGACCGCAGCCGGAAGAATGTTGTGCAGTTCGCGCCAGAGATCGCGCGAGTAGTGCGTTAGCGCAAGCTGTGCCGGCGAATCGTCCATCACTACGAGGTGTCCCATTCCGGCAGCGCTGGCTCCCCCGGCCGGCACTCCGGGCTCCACAACGGCAACGCGCAGTCCCGATGCCGCGCACTCGTAAGCGCACGCTGCGCCGACTATGCCCGCCCCGAGAATGACTGCGTCGTACATCTCCATCAGAACCCGATACCACCTGCGAAGGGATCGTCCTGCTCAAACAGCAGCTCCGACTCGCCCGTAATCCATGCACGCCCCCGAATCGTGGGGAGAACCGCCTCGCCCTGCGCCCGAATCGTGCCGAGGAAGTGCGTGCCCAGAAAACCTTCCTGTCTCCACACCTGCCCCTCCGACAGCTTGCCGTCCGCGTAAAGACAGGCCAACTTCGCACTCGTTCCAGTGCCGCAGGGCGAACGATCAAACGACGCGCCCGGGCACAACACAAAGTTTCGGCTCGAGTTCTCCGGATTCTCCGGCTTGCCGAAAAGCTCAATGTGATCGATGAGTGCGCCATCCTTGCCCGTAATACCGGCGTCAGCCAGCGCCGTCCGGATCGAGCGTGTCGCAGCGATCAGTTCAACGCGCCGGCTCATCGTCAACTCAAATGGATGATCGCCGATAAGAAAGAACCAGTTACCACCCCAGGCTATGTCGCCGGCCAGGAGCCCGATTCCCGGGACATCAATCCGAACGGAGCGGCGATAGCGGTAGCTCAAAACATTGGAGACGGAGACACTTCCGTCCGGCAGAAGTTCCACTGGAACCTCGCCCACCGGGGTCTCGATGCAGTGCTGCCCCGGCTGGATCCGCCCCAGATGCGCCAAAGAACGGACTACCCCGATGGTGCCATGTCCGCACATCCCCAGGTATCCCACGTCGTTGAAGAAGATAACCCCAGTGACGCACTTTGGATTCAGGGGTTTACACAGCAGCGCCCCTACCACCACCTCGGAGCCGCGCGGTTCGCAGCTGACTCCTGAGCGGAACCCGTCGTGCCGGGACCGAAAGACCTCGAGCCGGTCGGCCAGCGACCCTTCCCCCAGCTCTGGCCCTCCCTCAAGAACAACCCGAGTGGGCTCCCCCTCCGTGTGCGAATCCAACACCCTGACCCGCTTGCTCTTCTCCGGTGAAACCATGAAAGGGATTGTAGACTATTTTGAATACAAAACAAGTCTGAAATACATAGTCCGGCGACAGATTCCCTACAAGAAACAGATTCCATACGGCATCGGCGTCAGCCGCACCTGAACTGCACAAAATCCCGATGGAACATGCGCCTAAAGCGACAAAGACTGGCATGCATTCTGGCAAAACGCTGACAAATCAATGACAACCTGGTGTGTGGCCTCCACCATGATGTGGCAGATGCTTTTTTTCAAGCAATGACCATGCATCGACCGCCGTTTTTGAAGCTCTCACGGCGGCTGCGTGGAGGTCCAGATGAGGAATGAGTTTGCAACGGTCCCAGAGGCGATCGAGGAACTGGCCCAAGGCCGAATGATCGTGGTCGTGGACGACGAAGATCGCGAAAACGAGGGCGACCTCACGCTTGCCGCAGAGTTTGTGACGCCGGATGCCATCAACTTTATGGCGAGGTATGGACGTGGCCTCATCTGCTTGGCTCTGACCGAGGAGAGAGCCGACCATCTCCGGTTGAGGCCGATGACCCACGTGAATACCTCGCGTTTTGGTACCGCGTTTACTGAGAGCATTGAAGCCAGAGAAGGCGTGACGACCGGCATCTCCGCTCATGATCGCGCCCATACGATTCGGGTTGCGATCGCTCCTCAAACGACGCGGAAGGATCTGGCGAAGCCCGGCCATATATTTCCTCTGCGGGCACGCGAAGGCGGAGTGCTGGTGCGCGCCGGGCAGACTGAGGCGTCCGTGGATCTTGCCAGAATGGCCGGCCTTCATCCGGCAGGTGTCATCTGCGAGATTATGAAGGACGACGGCACCATGGCACGTGTCCCCGATCTGATCGAGTTCTGCCGTGAGCATGGCATGAAGATGCTGGCAGTTGCGGAGCTGATCCGGTACCGAATGGAGACAGAGAGAGTGCCTCTTCGTGCAGAGGAGCGGATGCTGCCGGCTAAAGTTCTTGCGTTGTCCGCCCAGTCTGCCCTCTAAGGCTTCTCAGACAAGCTGGTTCGCCATGCGGGTATAGCGTGCGCGTAATGCCGGATCCTCCACGCTGATGGCGAGTTGCTCCAGATCTTCGCGCGTCGGCTTCAATCTGAGCGGAAGCTTCTTCCAGTAATACTGAAGACTGTCCGATTGCCAACCTGCGTACGTCTTCTCCCAGGATTTCCCAGACTCGCCGGCGAAGACGAGGTTTGAAGGATTGAGTGTCCGGCGTGCGTCCTGAAATCTGCAGTCGAGTGAGAGGCGCATGCGATCGGAGATGTTTGGCGCAGCCGCATGAACAGTAAGACTGTGGAAGATCAGTACATCACCCGCATTCACCCGTCCTTCGACCCACTCATCTCCCACAACAACATTTAAGGGAATCTCCGGCACGTGAAGGTTTTCCCGTTCGTGCTCCTGAATCCCGTGGCGATGAGATCCTTCAAGGATCTGCAAGGGCCCTACCTCAAGTGGGCAATCGTGCAGAGGTATCCACACGGTATAGAACTCCGGATCTCCTCCCATGAACTCGTAATCCTGATGAGCATGGGTGACTAGTCGTTCACAGCGGGGAAAGATGAGACGGCCGATAGGCTTAGGGTGTACCAGGACCTGATCGCCGACGATCATCTGCATCACCTTCTTCAGTGCAGGATGATGCGGCAGAGCATGAAATTCCTCCAGGTTGAATACTTCCTGGTAGGTCTTCTTAAAAACCGGATCAGGATCGCCGTAGGCAGCCCCCTCAGCGGGTAGACGGTCCGACGGGGAACTCCCCGGACGCAGCCATCCGGCCCTGGAGAGAACCTCGGCAACCTCCGCAAGAACTGCTTCAACGTCCGACCTGGGAATCACCTGACGGATCAGCGCATACCCTCTGAGCGCCAGCGCCTCTTGCAGAATTGAGGGGGAAAGACTGTCCCGTTGAACATCGGCGAAACGTTTCATATCATCGGCCCCTCCAAGGCCAATATCGTTCAGTCGACCGCTGTGGCCACATTAGCGAAATAGTGGCCGGGCGATGTCTCACGATCTTCTGGCGCTTGTCAGTTTTTTGTCACTGCAGATTGAAAGGGCCATTTGCCGTATGCGGACTCCGGGCAAAACGCAGCAGAAATACTGCTGACAATTGCATGACCGAGCCATGACAAGTCAGGCCTTCTGGCGGTTACTCTCAATGCAGCGGCCTTGGCTCTGTTGTGCAGGAATACGAGGGCGGAATGTTGAGGGATAGCGCGATTGCTATGTCAAACGTAGTTGTTCATCCAGACGCGAACCACCTGCCTGTTGCGCGTCCGCAGGATACGTTGCTCTGCGATATGGACTTACCGCTGCGCAGGACATTCTTTCCGCTTGGATTTGCCGTGGTCCTTCTGACCAATCGGCACGAGGTGATCGCGGCAGCGGAGGCGAGTTTTGGTCATCGCAGTCTCCAGCATGGCGATGCACACCTCGAAATCAGAATCGGTGTCAGCGAAGGTGAGAGCAGCCGGACACCTCCACCTCCAGTACGCCGGGCGTACAACCATCTCTATTCCATGGTGGCCGATGCTGAGAACCAGGCAGTGCTCGATCTTCGCACTGGATCCAACTTTGTCTGGTTGAACGAATCTGCGCTGGCGGACCCGCTCTATCTGCGTCAAAACTTTCTGGAAAAGGTCGTCTACCTGTTGCTGGGTGCTTCGGTCGTTACGGACATCCACGCCGGATGCGTCAGCAAGCATGGCAGGGGCATTCTTCTCTGCGGTGATTCCGGAGCTGGCAAATCAACCCTTTCTTACGCTTGTGCGCGCGCCGGATGGACCTACACTTCTGACGACACCTGCTATCTCCTCAATGACTCTGATCCACCTCGCGTGATCGGGCACTCGCACCGGGTTCGCTTTCGACCGGCATCAAAGACTCTCTTCCCTGAGCTTCGCGAGCGTGAAATTACGCCACGCATGGAGGGAAAGCCTTCTATTGAGGTACCCATCTCCGACCTGCCTCCCCTCGACACATCCGACGAAGCGAACGTATGTGCTGTGGTTTATCTGCGCCGCTCGCCGTCCGCACGGCCTGCCTTGATGTCGCTGCCTCACGGCAGTGCCACACAGAGGATGTCGGAGGAGTTATATTCCGCCGGCGAAATTCGCTCAAAGCATCAGAAGATGCTGAAGCGGCTAGCCGGAATTCCGACATTCGAACTGCACTACCACACCCTCGAAGAGGCTATCTCTCAGCTGGATCAGATTAGTGGCGTCCCTGTAGCGCGAGAACAGGAGCGTGGTTGGCGAGTGCTTCTTCCACGATAGAGGCGGCCTGCTCGGTGCCATGAAGAGTTTGAAGTTGAGCCTGCATCGCCTTGGCGGCTTCGCGGTAACGATTCTCCGTCCTGAGTTTGAGTAACGCCTCGCGAATCTCGTCCGCCGAGCGATGCTGCGCAGATAAGACCTCTGCAACTCCCAGTCTTTGAAGGTGGGCGGCAACTGCCGGTTGGTCCAGTGCGACAGGGAGTGCCAGCATCGGCTTTCCTGACAGCAATGTTTCGAGCACTGTATTTGGCCCGGCATGAGTGATGACGAGGTCTGCCCGCTGGAGTAGATCAAGTTGCGGCGCATTCTCCACCACCAACGGATTCCCAGGCAGATTCGCGAACGATTCGAGATTGCGTCGGCCGCCCAGTGTAATGACGAGTTGCAGATCAAGCCCGGCGCATGCTGAAGCAATGCGATGGTAGATCTCCGGATCGGCTTTCCGGGTAGTTCCCAATGATGCATAGACCAGCGGTTGGCCATTGAGTTGATGCCAGGGAAACTCGACCGAAGACCGAGCACCCGCGTCGATAAATGGCCCTGTGTAGAAGAATCGATCGGGCACTTCGTCGCGCGGCGTGTCAAGACATCTCGGCCATTGCGTAATGTGCGCCAGTTCTGGGAAGTCTGTCCCTATCTGCGCAATCGGGCCCAGCGCCGCCCGACTCCGGTAGCGATCGAGGATCCGTCGCACCGGACCTCTCATGCGAAAGATCGAAACTTCGAGAATCCGTGTCTGAAGCTCTTCCTGCCACGTGCGAGCCGGGAGCAACGCCTGTGGCGCACTCCACCCGAAGTTGTGAGGAATCGATGTCGAGACTACGAAATACGGTGTGCGCAATATCTCTGCCACAGTTGGTCCGGCGAGCGTGATCTCTCCCATGAGGAGCGCGTCGACTCCCGCGGCGCTGATCGCTGCGAGATACTCGCACATGTATACGCAGATCTCCTCGTCGAGACGGCTAAGTTTGGCACGTGTGTCTTCAATCCAACCGGGCCTTGGATGAGGTGCTGATCCGGCGTCACGGCGCGCTGACTCGATGTCTGGAACGTTGATAGAAACAAACCCTAAATCCTGCTGCCGAATTCGTGACTCGAACTCAACAGGGAGGAAGAAAGTAACCTGATGGCCGCGCGACACCAGTTCTCGGGATAACGCGATGAGAGGATTCAGGTGACCGGCGCCTGGATAGCAGAGCACGCCGAAGTGCGCCACTATGTCCTCTCCTCAATCCCAGGCATCGCCTGATAGACCACTGCTGAAGAGCTGGGAATGACCGCGTCCGCGAGTTGAACGGCACGCTCACCCAGACGCACCTTCCCCACTCCAAGAACAGCTTCAGCCTGTTGTAACAGGTGCTGAACCGGCGCGCGTAGCCACCGGATCTCTCCGTCGATCCGGAGAGGCTCCATGCCCTGCCTGGCTGCTGGCGGGAGAAGGCGCCACACATCTTCCGAGGCCAGTTGTACCTTGCCTGCGATCATCACAAACTCCACATCTCGCCAGGAAAGGGTGAGCAGCCTCTTGTGCGGAGGATCACCATTGTCCCGAACAGCTATGAAGTCGGCGCAGCCCGATTCGCGGACATGGCCCTCCCCATTGGGGAGACGCAGAATGGCTGCAGGAAGATCGGTGATCATCCGATATGCCTTATCGGTGGGAATGGAAGCACGCTCGATAGCAAACCGAACTTCGTCCAGCAGATCTCCGGCAGCCGTAATCGGCGAGTCGTTGCCCAAGGCAATGTTCTTTACCGTGCTCAGGTGTTTCATATCGGGCAGGCGGCCATAAAGGAATTGATTCGAGGAGAGACAAAGAATCAACGAAGCTTGACGCTCCTGCAATAGTGCGATCCCCGGTTCGTCAAGCGCCAGGCCATGAACGATCACAGTCTTAGCGTTGAGCATGCCCAGGCTATCCAACTCGGCGAGTTCTCTTCTTGCCAGTTCGTCTGTGCCCTCACATGCATGCACGAAGAAAGCGCATCTATCCTGCGTGCCACTCCACGCCTCGCGAAGATTAGGGGCCAGCTTAACGGAGTGCGCCCACCCATAATCCCGTAGCACCTTGATCGGATAGCCCTCAACGCGCAGCGCAGGCCACAACGGATCGTGATGGCACACGGTCGTGACACCGCATAGAAGATTGCGTATCGCGCCCCACCACAGTCGAACGTTCTTCGGTACAGACTTGTAGTGAGAGATCACCGACGGCAAGGACGCGTGAATATCATCTCCCCACTCAACATAATTGCTGTACGGAGGATGTCCCAATCGAGGATGTAGCGCGTATTGCAGATGATCGTGCGCATTGATGAGCCCCGGCAGCAGGAGAAATCCTTCAAGGTCGATCTCGTTCTTTAGCGCAGGCAGCCTTGTGGACTCTGAATCGACGCGTTGTAACTTGCCAGCAACGATCCGGAGAGAACCACGAACAGCCGTGTGCGATCCGGTGGCATAACGGATGCCGTTGATTACCGTGATCGCAGTATCGCTTGTCCGATCAGCAGGACTGACTGGCATCTCTCCTCGCCACGTAGATACGAAATTTCGAGGGTTCGCGACGTTTGCGCAGACTTGCAACCCACGGACGTACCGCCCATCGCCATCCATACCAGGGACGGTATACATTCCAGTGAATGGAAAGCGCCTCTTCAAGCCTGCGTAGACGCTCGTCTGTAAGGAACTCCTGACTCTCCACGGAGTCCGATGCCGTGCAGAAGCGATCGCGGAAGTAGGCACGACGCTCCGCAATCATCTGCTTCCCGCTTGCTTCTTGCGAGTACCACGGCGTATCGCAGATAACGACTAGCCCATCGGGCTTGATGCAACGTAGAGCCTCGCGCAATGTTGTCTCATAATTCTCGGAGTAATGAAAAGAAGCATTGAAGATCGCGACATCAAACTGGCCGTCTCTGAAATGGAAGGCAATTCAACTCTGCCTGAAAGCGTGGAATGCTTGTACCCAGTTCGTTTTGATAATGGATTGCAGCGCCGAGCCCATCCTGCGAGTTGGTAAGCAGATCGACGGCTATGGGCCGATACCTTCGCCGCGCAAGCTGATAGCTCAGCCAACAATTGCCTGCTCCCAGATCGAGGACTGCCTCTCTGTCCGACAACGGCTTGAGTACCCGGCGAATGAGATAGTCATAGCTCCTCGCCCGAATATTCCACTGGCCACTGTTATTTCCAGTCGTATCTTCATGCGGGAGGGCAAGGTAATAGCTCTTGTCACGGCTGCCGCGACCTTCCGCAGCGCGAATGCGTTCGTAGTCGGCAACGAAATCGGCATAGTAAGCGAGCCGATCCGGAGCGAGCGCCAGAACGATTCCATCCTTCTCTTTCATGAGGAAGTTGCATGCGGTGCACCTCCGTTCCTCACTAAGACCCCCCTTGCAGAGAGGACAACGGAGTCGAATAGCAGAATGATGATCTGAATCACGGCCTTGAGCATCGTCTGGTGGTGACGCGATTTCCAGCACCGGTCTCATTGCTGGGATCCACTCGATGAAATCAGAGAATCGACCGGAACGAACATCGAAGATGCCACGCTCATATCGGTCGAAAAGCGAAACGGATCCGACAGACGGCTGCCCGGTTCCATATCTTCGACGATCTGCCACAAAGCGTTCACTTCGATCCGGCTGCCTTCGAGATCGGACGAGGTCCATGAGTCAACCTCCGCGTGTAGCGCCTCCCGAACTGCACGGTAGAAATCCGTAGTGTAGGCCGCCTTGAACATGACGCAGAGATCGTTGCTGTCGGTCCAGTTGCGTTTATCGCCGAGTTGCGATTGCACACGTTCATAGAAGAGCGTACCCGGCAGCGGATAGGAGACAGAGATGCCGATGTCGTCAGGGCGTAATCTTCTCACCAGGCTGATGGTTTGCTGGAGTTCAGTCCAGGTTTCGCCTGGATAACCGAACTGAAGAAAGAAACAGGCTCGGATGCCGGCAAGCCGAAGCCGCTCGCGCGCAATTTCGATCTGATCGAGAGAGATGCCCTTGTCCATGGCATCGAGGATCATTTGCGAGCCCGACTCTACGCCCATCCAGACTTCCGTGCAGCCAGAGGCTTTTAGATTTCGAACAGTATCCTCGCGCATAAGATCGGCGCGTGATTGAATCTTGTACGGAAGTGCAGCATTGTCGATTCGTGACCTCGGAAGCAAATTGCTCAACCCAATGATGATTCAGGGCGAAGATGTCATCGCCAAACCAGATATGTTCAACGCCGGCCTGTTTAAGCATGACCATCTCTTCAGCCACAGCCGAAGCAGCGCGCAGTTGGAAGTGGTTACTGGAGATTGGCTTCGCACACCAGTTGCAACGGAATGGACATCCACGGCTTGCAACCATGTTTGTTGAGAAATAACCGTGCGTGCTCGTCCATGCCGCGCGGTAAGGTTCAAGATCAACGAGATCGCGTGCAGGAAATGCAAGCTGCGACCAGCCAGGATTACGAGCGAGCTTCTGCGAGCAGTGGAGAAGTCGTCCGGACGTGTCCCTTCGCAGCAATCCTTCCCACAGAGGAACTTCCGCGTCGTCGAGCACGGCCCTGCAAAGATCAATCAAAAGGTTTTCTGCTTCTCCGCAAAGCACATAGTCAAATCCGTTATCCAGAAAGAGCTCAGGATTATCTGTCGCGTCGGATCCATGCACTACGGCAACGGCGCCTGCATCCTTGGCGGCACGCGCCATTTTCCATGCGACCTCGCGCATGCGGGTAAGACACATCTTCGATAGAAAGTTGAAATCGTCTTCATAGACGACAATAATCTTCGCTTCAGAGCGCCGAAGCGCTGTAACAAAACCAGGCTCTGGAGCCTCGAGCATCACATCGAAGACGTCGCTTGAAATGCCTTGCTCACGCAGGGCAGCAGCTGCGTAGAGTGTCCCCAGCGGAAGGTAGGGCTGCATCTTCTGCGACTGCTTGGTGTCATAGGGAAGGTGATACGAATGCGTCAATAAAACATCGGCCATGACTCACCCTCCCCTCCGTTATTCCTGCAGACCCAAGAGAGAACAAGTCGACCCAGGTCCAAATACGATGGCGAACTTCCGCCTCTTCGCGAGGGTAGCAGCGCGATGTGGCCGTCTTGTCTCAGGAATGTAACCCCAATGTCACACCCTCTGTCTTCCGGCAGCAGCCGGTGGATTCCGCAGCTTGTATCGTCTCTTCGTTAACAATGTCGCTATCGATCTGAGTTCCAGCACCAGAACCAGTAAAGTGACCCATCTTGTCGCGCTTGGTCGCAAAATACCGAGCGGCATGAGGGCTGACGAGCACCTCTGCGCTGACGCGCTCCGCGATGCAGATATTGGACGATGCAACCGCTCTAATTTTTTCAGGATTATTTGTCATTAAGCGGACAGCGGAAATCTTGAGAAAGCGCAGAATCTCAACCGGCAAGCGATAGTCGCGAAGATCAGCCTCGTGGCCGAGATGCAGATTGGCCTCGATGGTATCGAGTCCGGCATCCTGCAGTTCGTAGGCACGGAGCTTTTCCATCAGGCCGATGCCCCGCCCTTCCTGATACTCATAGAGCAGTATCCCCGCGCCCTCTTCAGCGATGCTGTGCAGGGCGAGATGAAGTTGGTCGTGGCAGTCGCAACGAAGGGAGTGAAAGATATCGCCGGTAGCGCACTGGGAGTGGATGCGAACGAGGGGAGGTTTCGCGTGAACGTCTCCCAGAATCAGTGCCAGTGCGGTTTCAAAATGGGCACACCCGCTGCCCTCCTCTTGCCTCTCGAACGCCAGCAGACGGAAAGAAGCCCAGCGAGTGGGAAAGCTGACTTCAGCGATCTTTCTCAGCGTAGTCAATGCGTTTGTTCCTCGCTGTTGCAGGTGAGTGTCATGCTCTCCTCCGGAATTGGTAGAGGACATGATCGCCAAGCGAGGCCAACGAGCGTGCCATCACGCGATCGAAGGCTTCCATGTTCGCCAGCAGACGAGAATGACGGGAGATCCAGGGCTCTGCCGCACTGGGCGGTACCGCGATGCCAATACCGATCTTCCTTTCCAGTTCGAACCATGGCTCAAAGGCGCGCCGCAATCCGGAAGCTCGATGATAGAAGACCTCGAACTCGCGCTTTGCCAGCCTTGCCGGCTTTGCTCCGCGCCCGAAACGTCTGAGCGCATTCTGCGGGCGGCCGCGGAGAGTTTCTACAAACATTTCGGCCGGGCAGCAGGTTCCGAACAGAACCAGCATGGCGACCGCGTTTGGCTTGAGAAGCGATGCAAGCCCCTTCGCTACAGAGCGCATGTCCTGCACGCAGTTGAGCGGTGCAAAGTTGGAGAAAGCTCCATCAAGAAGCGGTTCACCCGCCAGGCGGCGTTCCTCCGCAAAGCGCTCTATCTCTTCGCCCGCAACAACCTGCGCACAAGATCCCAACGGGGAAAGCTTCTGTCTGGCAATATCCACCATGGCCGGAGAAGCATCCGTGAGAAGTACGCGAAAGCCGCGTTCCGCGAGGAACACCGCGTCTTCGCCGGTGCCTCCACCAACTTCCAGCACGTGCGCCCATCGAGGGAAACTGCTGCAGAAGCGCAGCGCGTACTGCCCGGCGCTGTGCCGCGACGCTTGCCCACGCACCAAATCGATCGTCAAAAACTGGAGCAATCGCGTCAAAGGCAAACGCTGCGGGCCGAAGTGATGCGTTCGTCACGACAGATTACTCCTGAGCCGGCGCCAGCGGCGCGATTCCACGACGAAGCGAAGCCCTTCTGTGACGTGAAAGCGCAAGCGAGAGACGAGAAAACGAATCTGCACGCGATATCGGGCAACTCGCGTCGAAAGTGTCTCTCCCGGCGTAGCTTGAATCACGACGCGAGGGAGACTGAAAGATAGCAGCGACAATTTCGACGATCCATGAGATGCGCCTGCGATCTCCAACTCTTGTAGCAGCCGCAGATACCGTTTGCTTCCAGGAGGGACTTGATAGATGGCGGCTCGACCATAGAGGTCCACCCAAAGCTGGATGGGTTGAGGAAGCTGCTCCATAGTCCAGGAAGTGAGCGCTTGCGGTGCGAAATCGCCCCAGACAGAGTGTAATGAGATACGTCACCATACCGATGGCGAGACACGCTCGCCGGTCATCGCAAGCGCGCAAACGCAGTTGCTCCCAGAATCGGATATCGTCGCGCCGGGCGAGCACATGGCGATAGAACTCGAGGAGATGCGAAGCGCGGAGAAAAGGACCTGAGATGTCCTTCGACGCGTGAATCGCCTGCCCGAGAAAGAGATCGACAGGCGAAAGCACAGGCATCGTGAGACCGTGTATTTCTGTGGACACTGAACGCTGCAGCCGCGTAGGCACATCCGCAGTCTTGGTTTCGAGGTGGAGCTCCACACCACGGTAGGGCAGGTCACGATAGAGGTCTTTTGCGGCAACCCGGGGGTTCTGCCCTTTTTTGAACTCCCAACTCCTTCCGCTGATGGCGAACAGCGTGTAGCCATGGCGTTCAAGAATCTGCCTCGCAGCAGGAGCGTCACTGCCCGCGATAAGGAAATCCAGATCGAACTGGTGCCGAAGCTCAGGACGTGGCACAGACACCGGATAGAGCGAAACACCCTTCATGACAGCGTAAGAAATGTCCATCGACTGGAAGTCCCGCTGAAGCTTTACTGACTCTTCAATCAGGCCCCGAGTTCGCTGGCGGTTCTCTTCCAGGCTGCGTTCCAACCTGTTCACGACGGAGCCAGGGAGAGAATCTCGCTGCCCGATCTGCGTCAACCGGTCGAGAAAATACAAGGCCAGACCACTCACATCCAGCCAGTGCAGAAGTTTCTTCCACTCTTTAGCGGTGAGGGTGTGCACGAACGAATGTGGATAAGAATCTGAAAAGCAGAGAAAGGCCCATTCCCGGATATGCTGATCGCGGGATAAGGGCTTATGGGTGACCACGTCGCTATGCCGAGACGCGCTCCCACTTCCAGAAAAGCCGGGGGCCACCCCAGCCTCGCTGAGGGCCATTCGATCTGCGCCTTGTGCTCGAAAGAATTCCATCTTGTCGAACTTCTTATCCCTGCCTCTTCACGTCGAAATCATCCACCTCTTTGCGCACAAAACGATATGACGAGCGTAGAGGGTTGAAGGCGCTGGATTGTCAAGTGACGGTCAGATGATTGTCACCGCAATGTCGGCGCGCGATGTCGGAAAATCAGACGGAAGGCTTACGGAAGAGAGTCGCCTCGACCAGCTTGAGGCCAAGGTCTCGCCGATAGGCTCGCAGGCCGATGCCTTGCTCATAGAAGCGGCGGATGAACGGGCCCACTGCACCGGAACAACACCGGACGGTTAACAGTCCGACCTGCTCACCCAATTCGATGTGATTTTGGTGAACGTAATGTTCGATGGCGTGGACCTTGCCGTCGTTACCGGTCATGGTCCGACAATGACCGGCAAGGACAGCATCCGGATGAAAATCGGTCACGAAGACATAGCCTCCGGGTGCACAGACACGATATAGCTCGCGGTAAGCACCGAAGGGATCGGAGAGATGACCGAGTACGAGACGGCACCAGACCATGTCGAACTGATTTGAAGCGAAGGGCATCTCTCGAACATCGCCGGCGACAACGTTCCGGGCTTGTCCAGCCGCAAGCATCTCCGGACTCAGATCAATCCCGATGGCACCTGGAATGTCCCGAATCCGCCTTCCGATGCCGCATCCTGCATCAAGCAGGCGCGTGCGTGGCAGGCCTCGAAGCATTTCATGCGCCAGCTCTTCATCGAGAGCACTCGTCGCGGTCTCGTCAGCATAGGTCGGTGCCCAGAGACGATACGCATCGCGGGGTTCTTCGACCTTAGGCCGGCGTCTGGAGAGAGAGAGAACTCGTTCAGGGATAATGTGCCGGAACAGGGTACGAACATTAACCATTCTGCGAGTCTTTTTATTGGAAACGGTTGAGTATGCGCTCACACAGAGATTCCGCCTCCCCTCGAACAATAGCGATCGGTCGGCCGCGGATTGTCATCGGGATGTCAGTTGAGTGTCACCGACCGGCATGACAACACAACGACATCCTCTCGATTACACGCCTGACTAAGACGTGGCCGGGCGCCATGGATTGGGTCGCGATTTCATACTGGGGAAGAGATTTGTCACGTCAGTCAGTGAAACGTGATCCGCCGCACAGGTGTCACCTTGCGCGGCTTCGCCATCAAACCAGTCCCTGGCTCATAAAACCCAGACGAACAGGCGATCGCATTTTCCAAGCGCTTCGAACGAGGGAGGGATTCATATCAATTGAAATAAGTTGAATTATTTCATATACATACACAAGTACATTTCTGCGCATACCCCAAATGTACCCCGCCAATGCGGCGCTTGGGGCCAGTTTTGGAACATTCTCCACGTGCGTGAGTGGGTCGAAGTGAGCTCGATTTCTCGGGACCATCGATTCTCTGGAATCGTGGTTCAACGATGACGTTTCCGAAAATCCCGTTTTTGAGGAACTTGGAACGCCACTTGTCCGAGTAGCCGACTATTCGGCCAAGTGCTTTGCGTTCCATGCTCGATGAGCGCATTGCCGATTTCGCACTCACCGACTCTCGGAGACCTATCCCGCAAAAACATCGCGAATCAGGACTCTTATCAGATAGCGGCGTCAATTACTCACAGACAACCTTACCGAAAGCCACGCGAGCGATGAACGAGGGTATGCAGAAGCCGGTACTCACGTTCACGAAGGCAGCGGCTGCCAGCGACCCGCCGATGATGTAGCCAGCGACAAGGTGGGCCGTGTGGAAGCTCCATCCCGCTGCGATGAGCATGGCGGTCGCCGAGGTGCAGCCGAAGCGTCGCCGAGTCCCGTAACGTGGCAGCGCTGGTGCTCCGGATAGATGACGAAGACCATAGTTATAAAGCACATCGAACGGATGGCCAGGCAGAATTGCACCGAGAAGGGCGAATGGCGCCAAGGCCCACAACACCGTTGGCGAGGCGAGCGCCGTTCCGATGGCCGCCCAGATCATGCAGATGGCGGGAGAGAGGCGCAGCGGGTAATTGATCTGAGCGTAGGTCGCATCATCCAGACCGCAGAAGCCCTGCGCCTGGATTCTTTCGCGTACCGTGACAGTGATCGTTGACATGGGGTCCTTTCGATTCGGAAGACAATATCTGGAAGAAAGACGGGAGAGCAGTGCCGGGCTGTCTCCCGTCAGTTTTTATGCTGCCTCTGCGGCTTGTTCTGTTTTCATCCGTTCCGTCCGAACCGTGACCGGCACCCCCTTTGTGACAGAGTCGAAGACGGGCGAGAATCCCGTCCCTAGGCTGGCCAGTTCCTCCAGTTGTTCGTCGGTCACATCGGCGTGGATGGCGAGGGCTATGCGGATGTTCTGGAAGCCCTTTCGCACGTTTTCGTCGAGCCCGAGGAAGCCGCGCACGTCCACGTCTCCCTCTACCTGCGACTCGACCCCCTCGATCTTGATACCTCGCGCAGCTGCGTGATACACCATTGCGCTTGTAACGCACGCCGCAAGAGCTGTGAGAAGGTATTCGGCTGGATTAGGGGCCTGGTCGCGCCCGAGAAGAACGATAGGCTCATCGGCGTGAATCAAGAACGATTTGCTGCGCTGCTGCTTCTGACCTGCTCCGTAAAACTCGTTCAAGGTGGACAGGTTGTGGCCGCCTTCGAGCCACTCGTTGTTCAAGCGGAAGCGAAACTTCGCGACCGTGGGATCGGCTTTGACTGCATCCACGGTCTGCATCAGGTCGGTCACGTTGACACCGTTAAGAATGTTCGACATAGCGTTGCTCCTTCTGCATTCGGAATTGACTGCAAATGTCTGTGACATCTCCGAATGCTGAATTGACTATCCGCTGAGAGAAGGGCCCGCACTTGCCCGCGCGTCCAGCTCTCTTATCCACGGTGCGCTATGATTGTCATTCACTTACCCTAGCGTCCCGGTAACTTTGCTTAGCGTGCGGAAGGCCGTTGTGCGATGGATGTCCTATCGTCAGTGTTAAAGACGGTGAAGCTCGAGGGCACCATGTTCTACAACGCTGAGTTTTCGGCGCCGTGGAGCCTTCGCTCGCCAGCCTCCTGTCTGCTGGCGCAGTACCTGTCGCCGGAGCCAAGGCACGTGATCATCTACCACCTGCTTACGCAGGGGCAGGCTCATGTGGCGGTCGAGGATGGTGAGCGAGTCCCGCTCTTCGCCGGCGATATCGTTGTCTTTCCTCACGGCGATGCACACACCATGGGAAACGGCCGTGATGTCGCGTCACGGAACTACGAGGAAATGCTGCAGGATGTTCTGTCGCAGGGGCTGAAGCCTGCGACTATGGGCGGCGGCGGTGAGCTCACCAAATTTGTTTGTGGCTACCTGGCATGTGATCCGCATCTCAGCAAAGCTTTTCTGGGCGGGCTACCGCCGGTGTTCAAGGTCCACATTGGCAGCGACAGCTCAGGCCAATGGCTGAAGAACTCCATCCTTTACTCTGTCGGGCAAGCCGTTGTCTCACAGGCAGGAAGCGAGATCGTCGTCGCAAAGTTGTCCGAAGCATTATTCGCGGAGACGCTGCGCCGCTATGTCGATTCTTTGCCGCCAGGCCACACTGGATGGCTGGCCGGAGCGCGCGATCCTCATGTGGGCAAGGCGCTGGCCCTGCTGCATCGTCAACCGTCCTACCTCTGGACCGTTGCCGAACTGGCTATGCAGGTTGGGGTGTCGCGGTCCGTACTGGCGGAGCGTTTCCGGCATTTTCTGGGAACGCCACCTATGGCCTACCTGACAACTTGGCGGTTGCAGCTGGGTGCGCAACTCCTCACGTCCACCAGTCGTAGTGTCGCGCAGATTGCTGGTGAGGTCGGTTACGAATCCGAGCCGTCGTTCAACCGCGCCTTCAAGCGTGAGATTGGTGCTCCGCCCGCGCGCTACCGGCTCAAAGCCAAAGTGGCAGCTGCAAGATAAACCGGGCTTTCCGACTGGGGACGGCGTTCACCTAATCGCAAGCAAGTCCCCAATTCTCGGACCCTGCTCTCAGGTGATGGGCAAACAGAAACTGAGAGCCTCGAGTGTTGACAACAGGGCAATGCACTCATTGGGCTGCGCTGATCGTTGCATATTCTTGACCCGAACCACTTGTCTGCATGACCGGCTACTCGGACAGTTGCCCGCAAAGTCGGGTTTTCGCCAACTTGAGATTTCCGAACCGCTTTGCGATGGGCTCGATGATGGATGCGCGGTAAGGGAGACCGCATCCGTGATCCAGAAGCGAAAGAACAAACATCGGTTGAACAGGACGATAGTACGCTTACCCGACCTCGATCATTCGAAGACCTCTGTTCTTCAGAGTCTGGGGTCGGCCGCTTCGAAACGGACGTATGGAACGGCCATGGAAGACTTCATCACGTGGTACTGTTCCGAGCCGCGGTTGGCCTTCGGACGAACAGTGGTCTTGAGGTACCGCTATGAATTGGAGGCCCGGCATCTTGCGCCAGCCACGATCAACCTTAGACTCGCCGCCGTGCGTCGGCTTGCCTATGAGGCGTCCGACAATGGCCTGCTCAATCCCGACCTTGCTGCAGGCATCCGCCGGGTAAAGGGGGCGAAACGTCTCGGAATGCGGCGCTGCAACTGGCTGACAGCGGACCAGGGGAGGAGGCTCCTGCCGTACCCGTCGGCAAGTCTGTGCGGGACAAACGAGATTACGCGATCCTTCACTTCTCCTCGGCTGTGGGCTTCGCAGGGCAGAACTGACGGGCCTGACGCTCGGACACCTCCAGCAACGGGATGAACACTGGGCCATCGTCAACCTCTACGGAAAGGGCGGTCACATCCGAACGGTACCAGTCCCATACTGGGTGAAGACGGCTCTCGATCAATGACAGCTACGCATGCCCCTAACCTTCTTGGTGGCATTCAACTTTATAGACGGCTTCGGTTGGGATGAGCACATCGAAGACGCCTAGAGCTGCCGCTGCGAACGGTGCAGCGAGAGCCAGGCCGAGGGGGCCAGCGATGACGGTCAAGAAGAGCTGGGCCGTCATCGTGAGAGCCGGAGGCAGACGAACGATCTTCCGTTCCAGCAAGGGAGTGATGACGTTGCCTTCCAGAAAATGCACCGCTAGAAACAGAAGCACGGTTAGCAGGCCTTTCATCGGGCTGATGGCGACGGCCAATAGCACAGCGGGAACAACCGACAGGATGGGGCCAATGTTCGGAATGAAGGTAAGCAGGGCCGCGATCGTGCCGAGCATCCCGGCAAGCGGTACGCCAAGAATCCACAACCCGACCGCCACCATGACTCCCACCGCGGTCATCGAGAGCATCTGCGAGAGAACCCACCAGCGAAGGTTTCGTACTGCACGGGCGGCGCAGGCGTTGAGCCTGGTTCTGTATGCGGCGGGCGTGACCCTTTGAACATAGGCGAAGTAGACCTCGGGCTCGGCCGCCAGATAGATGCCAAGAAAGCCGACGAGTACGGTTCCTGAAAGTACCGTCGCAGTACTCAGAACGATGCCGCCAATGCGCGTCAACGCGGAGCTGACGTTGCTGGAGAGATGGGAATAGCCGGACCACTGCACAATCAGCCAGCGTCCCCATCCGTACCCATTGACCCTTCCCATGAACTGATGTGCCGCCTGAGGGAGGTCGGTTTGCAGGTCTGCAACTTGAGCGATGATGCCGGGGCCGCTGAGCCAGACGGTCAAAACAACGAGTCCACCTGCCCCAAAGAGAATCAGTGGAAAGGATAGTCTTCGCCCGAGCTTGAATCTTCCTCCAAGCCACTCGACCACCGCGGTCATGAGAGCTGCAACCACAATCGCTGCAAACAGAAGCATGAGGATGACTCTTCCGAGCCAAGCCAGGCAAAGTGCAACGATCAATCCAACGCCCATAAGTAAGAGAGTTGTCGGCGAGTGGACCTTAGGACTTGCTCCCGAATATGGGGTGGAGTCGCGCACGCCACACGAGTATATGCATACTGGAGGTAAGTCGCTGTGTCATAGAACACATCGTGAACGGCGAAACGGTCGTACGCTGCTCCCACGGGAGTGTGCAGTGAAAGAACCCAATGCGATCACGAAGTGGGTTGACAGTCCTGTCGCGCACATTGCGACGGCCAGCTTCATCGCCGCCGGAATGATTGCGGCGATGATGGTGAAGCTGCTGTTGCACGACTCGCACATCCTCAATACCGTCCTGCTAGTCGCCATCGCAGGCGCGAGCGTTCCATTGCTTCTCTCCCTCATACAACAAGTCTTCAAGGGCAACTTCAGCGTCGATATTCTCGCGCTGCTCTCGATTGTGACCTCTCTAGTGCTTGGGCAGTATTGGGTGGCGGCCATCGTGGTCTTGATGCTCTCCGGCGGTCAGGCTCTCGAGGCCTTTGCTACACGCCGCGCCTCTTCTGTACTGAACGCCTTGGCAAAGCGAATGCCGCAGACCGCGCACAGAGCTGGTATTGCCGTAGAGGACGTATCCATCGACGCGATTGTCGTCGGCGACGAACTCCTCATCTATCCCCATGAGATCTGCCCGGTCGATGGGCTCGTCGTCAGCGGTCAAGGCAGCATGGATGAGTCTTATCTCACAGGCGAGCCATTTCTGATCGCAAAAGCGCCGGGGACGAATGTGCTTTCCGGCTCCATCAACGGTAATGTGGCACTGACGATCCGAGCGACGAAGATCGCAAGTGACTCCCGCTACGCGAAGATCGTGGAGGTGCTCCATGCGTCGGAGGAGAACCGGCCACAGATACAGCGACTCGGCGACAGGCTTGGCTCCTGGTATACGCCGATAGCTATCACAATCGCGGTGGCAAGCTGGTACTTCAGCGGCCAGTCGGAGCGATTCCTCGCCGTACTGGTCATCGCAACGCCATGTCCGCTGCTGATTTCGATTCCGGTTGCGATCATCGGTGCTATTTCTGTGGGCGCCAAGCTGGGCATCATCATCAAGGACCCATCCATCCTCGAAAAGATGGACACCTGCCGCACTCTGATCGTCGACAAGACTGGGACTCTGACCTACGGCAAGCCGACTGTCACATCGATTGATTGCTTCGGCGTACGACACGCGAGATGGTGCTGCAGTATGTGGCAAGCCTCGAGCGCTATTCGAAACATCCCCTCGCAAGCGCCGTGCTCGCTGCTGCGGAGAAGGACAAGCTGGAACTGTTCAGTGTCAGGAATGTTTCGGAAGCGCCTGGGCACGGTCTCGCGGGTCTGGTTGCAGGACGACAGGTCACAGTAACAGGGCGCGGCAAGCTATCCCCCGAAAACCTGTCAGCGATGCCTCCCGTCTCGCCTGGCCTGGAGTGCGTCTTCCTCCTCGATAACAAACTAGCGGGCGTTGTCCACTTTCAGGACGAACCCCGCAGAGAGAGCCAGCCCTTTCTCAGTCATCTCGACTCGAAGCACTCTATCTCCAAGATCATCCTGCTCTCTGGTGACCGGGCTGCCGAGGTGTCTCTCTTCGCAAGCGTATGGGCATTACAGAGGCCTACGGTGGCAAGAGCCCCGAAGAGAAGGTCGAGTTCGTACGCGAGACTACGCTGCAAGGGAGAACGCTCTACATTGGTGATGGAATCAACGACGCGCCAGCGATGATGGCTGCCACGGCGGGAATCGCATTGGGCGTCAACAGCGACATCACCTCCGAAGCAGCCGGTGCGGTAATCCTTCAGTCGTCACTGGTTAGCGTTGACCAGTTAATGCACATTGGCCGCAGGATGCGTGGCATTGCGCTGATTTCCGCAGTTGGTGGCATGGGGCTCAGTCTTATCGGCATGGCTGCCGCGTCTTTCGGCCTGATTACCGCCATTCAAGGAGCCATCGCTCAAGAGGTTATCGATCTTTTATCCATTCTCAACTCGTTGCGCATGATTCGGCCGACGGGCTCGCTTACGGACTTTGAAGCACCTCCAGAGGGCATAAGAACCTTTACTCGGGACTGAGCAATCCGACACTGCGAAAGGGGTGTTCGTGACCGTTGTTCTGCTCGACTTGGGAGAGTTCCCGAATCACGGGCAATTCGGAAGTTGGCGTCAGTTGGTGATAACAGGCCGAATCACTCATTGATCGTGACTCCCTGAAATGTATGGTCCGCCGTCTGACTGCAAGGGAAGAGCGAAGAGGAGATCGACAGATCTGCGCAAATGTATTCGGCCTTCGTGTGGAGAGTGGAGACTCCTGGCCATGATGAGTTGCGCTGCGTGCTCTTCCTGATAAACGGGACGGTCATGGAAGACCATTTCAGGGAGCAGGTTGCGAGCACGCCGTTGGGAACTGTTCGTTCGTCTTAGCTATCCAGTGCAGACCTTGGTGAGAACGCTAAATCGTCATCGTGGTGGGGTAAAAGTCAGGTAGCCATGGGGCTCACAGTTGGGCGATACTCTTGTCCGCTCGAGAGAACGGCCCATGCGATACGGGCGAGCTTGTTGGCCGCCGCCGTGATGACCACGTTAATCGGTGCCCGTAGCTCAAGCGCATCGAGCCATGCGCCGAACGGAGCTCGTTCTCGCTTGACCCTGAGAACGGCGGATCGTGCGCCGTGCACGAGGATCTTGCGCAGGTAGCTGTTGCCGCGCTTGCTGATGCCGAATAGTCTTGCCTTCCCGCCAGTCGAGTGCTGTCTCGGCACAAGCCCAATCCAGGATGCGAACTCACGACCCTTGTGGAAGGCAGCGCCGTTGCCGATAGCGGCCACGATCGCGGTTGCGACCAACGGGCCGATGCCGGGGATCTTCCTTAGCCGCTGGCAGGCCGGGTCAGAAGAGGCGATCTGTTCGACCTCCGCGTTCATCGAAACGATCTGCTGTTCGAGATCCTTCCACTCGTTCCAGAGAAGGCTGACGAGGTTGCGCATGCGCGGCGTCAGGTTCGTGTCAGCGTTCTCGAGGATCTCGGGCATCGCCAGCTTCAGCTTGGCTGGTGTCTTCGCGAAGGTCATGCCACGCTCCAGCAGGAAGGCTCGCAGCTGGTTGATTACGGACGTTCGTCGTGCGATCAACCGATCCCGCACGCGATGGAGGGCTTGCAAGTCGAGCTGGTCGTCCGTCTTGATCGGCACGAATCGCATGTTCTGCCGATCTACAGCTTCAGCAATCGCTTCGGCATCAAGAAAGTCGTTCTTGTTGGACTTCACAAAAGGCTTCACGAACTGGGCCGGGATCAGCTTCACGTCATGACCTTGCTCGCGTAACACGCGACCCAGGAAGTGAGCCCCCGAACATGCCTCCATCCCGATCAAAGAAGTCTGCATGTTGGCCGTAAACGTGATCAGCTGCTTCTGGGTGAACTTCTTCCGCAACAGCACCTTCCCAGCTGCGCTGAGAGCTACGAGGTGAAAGGTCGTCTTGCCAAGATCAATACCAACGGAATGAATCTGCATGTCGATGATCCTCCTTGAACCTGCCAAACACGATCTCCACAACTCACTCGAAGATCAAGCGGCGGACCATCTCATTAACGGGGTTTTCGGAAACTACAACCCAAAGGCCTTGCGACTCATCAGGCGGCGCATTCAAATTGCGCGTCTGGCCATAGTTTGCGGTAAACCCTCGGGCGCGTATCGGGAGCGGAGCCCCGCATTTCCTTTTCTGTGGAGACAAGAATTTGCCTGGCATACGGTCTACGCCGGGCGAAGTCCCAAGGATTTGAGGTGCCCCTTGTTATGGCTTGAATTTCGAGCTGAATCAAAGCGCCTACCTCAGCGTCGCGAAACTAGGTTTTATCAGGTTCGTTTGTATCGCTGTTCGGTCGCTGTTCTCAGCATTGGATACCGACCGAACGGGCCTTGCTCGCGCGTATCTAGGCAGAAAACGAACCATAGAAATTTAAGCTTTTTCCCGATCCGGCACCCGCCCTTCACAAACTTGGGTATTAACAGGGCCCCTCACAGTGTTTCGCTTTATTTTCGCTTGCATGGGTCACATGAAGAGACTTGAAGCGCGGGAGGCCAAAGAGCGGGCAAGCGTGCGCCCTGTGCTCATGCAATTCCGGTTTGACCACACCTTGGGCCCCAACGGGACGGGAGTCCAGTCGACACTCTCCGGGCCTTCCTGGGCTCGTTGAGCAACCGGATCAGCTCGTACCCGCTCCTCGGCAGACGCGTCCTGAACGGAGTGTTATCGACTTACTTAAGCGTTCTAGCTTTCGCGGTTGCGAATCGCCTTGGGCTCTGATCCGTCACTGCGTCAGAGAATCAGAAGATGAACGTGATAGCGGCAGGAAGTTCGTCACTCTGTTGTTTGAACCATGGGAAGAAGCAGCCCATCGATCTCCTCATCGTTAAGCTCGTGGAGTTCGACATTCTTATATAACGCCCAATGTTCAACCTGCTCGACCTCTCCTTCAGCCGGAACTTTCGTGAGAGGTCCAAGTGTCTCCATTTCCAGGAATTCATTATTCGTAAACGTCTCGAAGGAGCAGCCGAAATCGGGATAGACCTTCGTCGGATCGGCCTGCGCCACCTTGATGAACGCTTGCCCATTCAAAACATACGCAGCCCAGGTGTTGGGGTTGAACAGGCCTAGCTTTTGCGCGGCAGAATTCTCGGGATCCTGCCGGAGCATTAAGTATTTTTTGGTAAACGACAGGCGTTTGTCCGACAGATCGGTATACGCCCACATGGCCAGCGGGTTCGTTACCGCGAGATCGACCGGGTGCTTTCCTCGCGGAGGAAACCCGGTTACGGCGATTCCGCCCTTAGCCATCATGGTGAGAACCCAGGGCGAGAACTCGAGAGTAAAGAGAGAGTGATTTCGAATGCGGTGAGCTACCCGAACCCGTGTTCCCGAAGAGGCCAGGCTTATTTCGATCTCCTTCTGAAGGCTCGTCAGCGGTTCTACAGGAGCACGCGCAATCAGTCCTGTTGGCGTAACTGTAATCTCAACAGGCACATTGTCTGGAGCCCACGTCGCTACAGGATCCTCGGGCGCCTTCCATACACGATCTCCTCCTCGAAGCTGGAAATCTTTCTCGCCAGACTTACCGAGCTGCTCAGGAAACTCTTTGAAGAGATTCTGGTCGTTAGCAAAGCCATACCGGATGATCCGTGGCCCTACATCACCGGTAACAATGAGTTCCACATCCCCATTTGTTATGCGCCAGCAGTTATGCCAGCCTTTGTATTCCACCTTTTCGACTTTGACTGCGGCATTTAGATTCATTGTCAACATCACACTTGCCGCCGCAATGGCAACGCCTCGTAACATAAAGTCTCCTCTTTCTGGGCAACACCCGTAGACGATCATCAGGCCGTGGCCAAGTTTAAGGCGCGTGCCTTGTTGCGGAAGGTGCGGTTGTGCGAAAGAGCTTGTCTCGCTTGTTCGAGGCGATCAGATTGAGATCCCATCCCTCTCGCCATAAACGCGACTGCAGCCATTCTAAATTCGGCCATCCAGGCGAATAGACTAGAAACTCTCTGTGACTCCTGAGGAAGGAGTCGTAGTTGTAAGCAGCAGAGATATGGACTGGATCGCTCAAGCCTTCTATATCAGGCTCTTTTTGCGGCCTTGGCGTCCTCAGCTACAGCCGCTTTGCCAACTGCCTTTTTCTTGCCAGACGCCGCAGATAACCCAAGTTCGACCGCTTTCTCTACTGCATTCTCGGTTAAGCCCTTCTTCACAGCTTTTCTGACCGCTTTTTCAACCTTCTTCGCGGCCTTCCTCTTTGCAATGTCATTCGCCATACTTCCTCACAGTTATTTCTGCCGTTTGGCAGCCTTCTTCACAGCCTTCTTTACCGTCTTCTTCACTGCTTTCTTAGCCGGCGTCTTCTTGGCTGCGACTGCTTTGGCAGGCTTCTTCGCGGTTGCCTTCTTACTCGCTTTCTTCGTCACGGGTTTCTTGACAACCTTCGCGGCGGGTGATTTCTTTGCAGGCGCTTTTTGGGGAACCCGCTTGCCCGGAGCTTTGGTCGCAGGTGTCTTCTTCAAAACTTCTGTCACCGTCGTCACCGCTGCACCAACTGCCGTTTTGACAGCACCAGCCACATCTTCTGCCATCGCGATTCCGAAGCCAACCGCCTCACCGGCCTTTTCAACCATCGTTTTCTCAGCCATTCTCGAATCCCTCAGTTTCTGTGTTTACACGCAACTACGAATTGTAGAGGCACATCGACCTGCTCCCACATCTTTCGCTTCAGATTCTTGGCTTTTCAGTAGGCTGACAGACCCCGGCAGCAATCATCAGTGACGAGAAGCCGACTTATCGTTACCGATGCCATGACAGAAACTGTCGCGCACTCTCGATTCTGCCGACAACCCGACCTTTACAGCCCGGGCGAGTCCTCGAACGGCATATCGGGATCGACGGGTGTTGGTAGAAGAGATCGATATGATCTGGTCGCTGGCGGTTCGGGGCTGCATTCGCTCACACGAATGTCACTTTGAGCACGGCCGCATAGTCAATCATTCGCCCCTCTAAATGAGGAAGCTCGACCCGCAAAGCGTTCGCTTGCTGCGCCCATTTGATCGTTTGTCCAGTTCCTAACAGCTCCAGTTTGCCGATTCGACCCGGCCCTGTTGCCGCTGCCAATCCAAGAGACTGCACAGTAAACGGTTCCGACGGCCATCCCATGACGAGAGCATAGACCACCGTACCCGCTTTGTTACGCGTGAACCGAATGTCTTTCTCACCCAGCTTGCTGACGGTCTCACCCTGGAAGGACCCCGCCCTGACGCTATTGGGTCCTTCGCCATAAATCTTCCAGGGGCGAGTCTCGTAGATCGCTTCTCCATTGATCTGCATCCACGCAGTGATGCCGTCGAGCACTGCGATCTCCTTGCTGTCGATTGTTCCGTCAGGCCTTCCCGGAACATTAAGAATGAATGTGCCGTTCTTACTTACGGTGTCAATCAGCCAGTGGATAACATCTCTTGGAGGCAGATACCCGCCATATTGTCCCGGTTTCTCATACAGAAGGCGAAGATAGTGCCACGCACCAATGCAGGTTTCTGATTGCCACGGGTACTTCATGATCTGAGCAGTCAGCCCTCGTTCATAATCAGCGACAACAGCTTTGGCGAGCCGCTCCGGCACATCTTTGACATTAAGAACGCCTTCTAATTTGCCTCCAGTGTGTTTTCAAGCTGTTGTTGTAAAAGTACGCACCGATGTTCATGCCGCCCCAACCCAAGGGCAGTAGCGAATCATCGAAGTAAAGTAGATCGGGATTGTGCTGGTCGATGAGATCGCGGGTCCGATCGTAGAAATTTTTCACATACGAGGTATCTGGCAGAGCGTTAGCCGGGTGCTTCACGCCGTAGAGACGCTGGGGATCCAGTCCCTGCCACCACCGATCCTTCCCATCTGCCTGCGTCAGGCGGCCGTCATAGGGAACGCCGGCAAGTAAACCGGATTTGTCGGCGCCATGCGATGGCTGAAACCACCACCAGTTACGCGCCTGATGTACTGTGACTCCAAATCGTAGATCCTGCTTCCGCGCTGCCGCAGCCCATGCGCCAATGACGTCGCGATGGGGACCAAGCGCTGCGGCATTCCATGGCTGATGCTTCGAATCCCAGGCGTCAAAACCGTCGTGGTGATTGGCCAAGGCGACGAATATTCTTGCTCCGGCTTTCTTATAGCGCGTGACCAGTTCGTCGGGATCCCAATTCAACAGTGTCCACTGCGAGCAAAGCTCTTTGTACCCAAACCGTGATGGTGGCCCATAGTGTTCAAACTGATACTTATATTGCCGTTGACCCTCGATATACATATTGCGCGCGTACCAATCCCCAGCTTCGGCCACGCACTGCGGACTCCAGTGAGCCCAGATACCGAACTTGGCATCGCGGTACCAATCCGGCGCTTCATAATCGAGCAAAGAATCCCACGCGGGCTTGAACGGGCCGTCGCCTGCAAGGTTGGGGATTAGCGACTCCAGGGGCACGTCGTCCCATAAGCCACCCGCGACAGGCTGCGCTACGGGGCTATAGTTCCATGCCGGAGGTTCCCACGTTGCTTCATCGAGCCGTTCCTCGATGATCTTTCCATCGCTCACGTTGTAGAAGACCCTCTTCTCGGGAGGCAATGCGCAAAACTCGGCGTAATCCTGCATGTACCGATTGAATCCACTCGGTATCCCAAGCGGATTCACTTGTGCCGTCTGCCCATAGGATGGAACACCCTTCGATGCCGCAGCGACGGCAAGCAGTTTGCAGAAGTCCCGTCTATGCACGAGTCCGCCCTCTTCTTCCGAATGAATCAGTTGTTATTCCGGTAAGTCGATTTGCCCTTCGATATGAAATTTTCCAGTAACAACGGACGCGCCCGTATCTGGCTGGCCTCCGCCGATGCTGATGGTGTAATCACCTTGAGCGATGATTGGATTCCCGTCCTGGGTTACGATGCCAAGATCGCGGTCCCTAAGTTCAAATTCCACCTTCTGACTCGCACCTTGCTCAAGATGAACCCTCCGGAACCCACGAAGAGCAATTTGCGGGGCGCCCTTCACGTCAGGAAACCTGAGATAGACCTGCACAACTTCATCTCCAGCGACTTTGCCGGTGTTGCTGACCGTTACTGCCGCAGTGAGCGGCTTTCCCGCAGCCACGGCCTGCGTGGGAAGGTTGAGGTTTGTGTATTTGAAGGTTGTGTAGCTAAGTCCATAACCAAATGGATAGAGAGGCTTGCCGTCGAAGTATCGATAGGTACGGTTGGCCATCCCGTAATCTTCAAAGTGCGGCAGTTGGCTGACGTCTTTGTAGAACGTAAGCGGCAGCCTTCCCGCCGGATTGTTCTTTCCGCTTAGCGTCTCAGCAACCGCCGCTCCACCCTCTTCTCCCGGGTACCACGCTTCGAGAACGGCGTTAGCATGCTGGTTGATCCAGTTGACGGCAAGAGCACTGCCGTTCAGAAGAACCACGGCAAGTGGCTTGCCGGTAGCTGCCATTGCTTCAACCAATTCTTCTTCCGGCTGCGGGAGGTCAATGCTTGTACGATCTCCGCCGAGGAAACCCGGTTCACTCACCGGCATCTCTTCACCCTCCAGCTGGCTTGTGATACCCACAACGGCAATCACCGCATCGGCGTTCTTCGCCGCAGCGATGGCCTCAGGCGAAGGCCCGTTGTTGGCCTTGGCCCAGATGAGTTCCGCGTGCCTCTTGCCGTTGGTGCTGCCATAGCTGATGTTGAGCGTGACCTTCTGGCCCTTCTCCAGGTGGATGCGACCGACGCCCGACGCCGGTTCCCCACCGCCGCCAAATGCGACTGCAACCTGCTTGTCATCGACCGTAACCCTTGCGAAGCCCGCGGCGCGAATCCCGAGGATGAAATCGCCAGACTCGTTGGGCGTGAGGAATCCCGACCACTGCACGCCAAAGGTTTTTCTTTCGGCGATCTCCGGCGGCAGGTTGGTGTCTGTGAGGTTGACGTTGGGCTCAACACGGTTGGCGATAGGTTTGGTGCTCGCCCCGGGCGCTGGCCGGCCTCTCGTCATGCCGTCGTTGTATTCGGCCTTGAGGCCGGGCTTGCCGTCCGGCGTGGTGAGAAGAGCGTCGGGCACAGGGGTTCCATCGGTGCGCAAGAACTGGGTTCCGGGAACAAATGTGATTGCGGCGCTGGGGAACTCGGCGTGGATGCCATCCAGGATAGAAACAATATGAGTTGGATGACCAGCATAGTTTCCGATCAGTGGCTTCGTCTGATCGGCGAGCGGACCGATGACCGCAATTCTCTTGATTCCCTGCTTAAGCGGAAGCAGCCCGTCATTCTTCAGCAGGACCATGGACTCATTCGCGAGTTTCCGCGCGTGCGCGCGATGCTCGGGGCTGTCCAGTTCCTTCTCGTCGATCTTGGTGTAAGGGACCATGTCCGGTGGGTCGAACATGCCGAGCTTGATGCGAGCGGTGAACAGACGAATCAGCGCCGTGTCCAATGTGCTTTCAGGCAGGTAACCCTGCTGTACGGCATCGGTATAGGCCTTCTCGACCGGCTCGCCAAACCTCGAAGTAAAGGTGACGCACTCGTTATCCATGCCTCGAATCACCGAAATGGCCGCGCCTTGTGCCTGGGTTGGACGATAGCGATGATTGGCGGCAACATCACGCACGGCGTCGCAATCCGAAACCACATAGCCCTTAAAGCCCCATTTGCCACGTAGCTGATCCTGCAAGAGGTATTGGTTGGCGCACGCCGGCTCGCCATTGATGGCGTTGTAGGCACACATGATGGAGCCGGCCTTGCCCTCTACAATGGCTGCGCGAAAAGCAGGCTCATAGGTATCGACTTGGTCGTGTTTGCTTACATCGACGTCGGCAAAGTGGCGCGTTGGCTCGGGTCCGCTATGCACGGCGAAGTGCTTCGGTGTCGCGATAGCCAGATAGTATCTGGGATTTTCGCCCTGCAATCCCGTTACATATGCCACGCCCATGCGGGCCGTAAGGAACGGGTCTTCGCCGTAGGTCTCCTGCCCGCGACCCCAGCGCGGATCGCGAAAGATGTTCAAGTTCGGTGACCAGAAATCCAGGCCTCCCATGATGCCAGTGTGGCCCTCGCGAACATTCTGCACATGCTTGATGCGCCCTTCGATACCGATCTGGGCCGCCATCGTATGAATTCCCGGCGTATCGAAGGTGGCAGCCAAACCAATGGGTTCCGGATACTCAGTTACACCCTCGTTGATAACTCCGTGAAGAGCCTCGCTCCACCATTGGTATGCGGGAACCTTGAGCCGAGGCACCGCGGCGGAGTTGTTCTGCATCTGCGTGGCCTTCTCGGCGAGAGTCATCCGATGGACTAAATCGGCAGCCCTTTGTTCAGGCGACAGATTGGTGTCCAGATACGGGGGCGCCGCCGCATCCTGCGCGACTGCCGGCTGCACAGTCCAGACACAGAAGAGCGATACGAGTCCCACGGCAAATCCTTGCACCATTTTCTTCGTGTAGTTGTTCATCTTCTCCTCAGATTGGAACGGGGCGACGTCTATCGTCTGTCTTGCAAAAGCAGCTCGCATTTCGAACCACAGTACGCTGGCGGGTCTACTCGAAACTCGAGCTCGCCTCAGCGGCTTACGGTTAGGCCACAGCATGGTAACTAATTTGCCCACAAAGAATAAAGCGTTTCCTTTCTATTGCCCACGGTAGCCGTTCCTATGTATAGTCAACGGTTTCGTGGGAGTTGAAGCGAATTTACGCTACGTCAATGTAATGTTGAAGTCCAGCTCGCTGACGTCGGATCCAAGCGCCGGCGGTGGTCGAGTCCCGAGGAAAAACATGAATCCGTTTAGAAAAACTGCGACAGCGGGAATGTGTTTCCCGACTACGCGACTTCTCATTGCTGCATTGCTGGCCTCAGTGGCTTCAGCGTCGGCTCAAGTCCGAACGATCGATGCAACGATTGACACCTCGAAGACCGGTGTTCCCATTTCGAAATACATTTACGGCCAGTTCCTCGAACATGGTGGCGACATCGTGAACACGGGAGTCTGGTCTGAGATGCTCGTCGATCGCAAATTCTATTACCCGGTCGCGACCAGCGCACCCAAGCCGCCGCCAGTTCTGGGCAATGCTGCGGGGAACCCGCGAATGCGGCGTGTGCCCACTCGTTGGTGGACACCTATAGGCGGTGACGATGCTGTCACGATGGATACCAAATCACCCTTCACCGGCGATCAATCGCCACTTGTGAAACTCGATGCGAAAGAGCCGCACGGATTCAGCCAATCCGGAATCGCAGTACGCAAAGGCAGGGCATACACCGGTCGCATCGTGCTGGCCGGCTCTCGGGGGGCGGTGGTCAAAGTCACGCTCATCTGGGGCAAGGAGGCCGCGGACCGTCAGACCGTTACGATTGTTCCGATCGGTCCCGCGTATCGCAAATTCCCGCTGCGCTACACGTCTGCAGCCGATACCGATGATGCCACTCTCGAAATCACCGGCACGGGCACCGGCTCCTTCCATGTCGGCACGGTTTCTCTGATGCCCGCGGACAATATCGAAGGCTTTCGGCCTGAGGTCATCGCCGCGCTCAAGCAGTTGCGCTTTGGTGTCCTTCGCTTTCCCGGCGGCAACTTTGTCTCCGCCTACGAGTGGCGTTACGGTGTCGGCGACATTGACAAGCGCCCGCCCATCTTTGATCCCGTTTGGCACGCCGTACAACCCAATGACGTGGGCACCGATGAATTCCTTACTCTCTGCCGTCTTCTCGGCGTCGATCCCTACATCACCGTTAATGCCGGCTTCGGCGATGCGTGGTCCGCGCGGGAACTTGTGGAATACACCAACGGCGCGGCCACTACGCCCATGGGCAAATGGCGCGCGGCGAACGGGCATCCGGAACCCTACCACGTAAAGCTCTGGGGTGTTGGCAACGAGCCATGGGGCGACTACCAGATGGGCGCCATGTCGCTTCCGCAGTTCGAGCTGAAGCACAACCTCTTCGCAAAAGAGATGCGGAAGGTCGATCCCTCCATCAAGCTCATCGCCGGGGGCGCGATGCCCGACGTGATGGAGGGCGCGGACCAGGCGCGTCGCATCAACGGCCAATATGTTCCTGACTATTTATCCGCGGCGGACTGGACGGGTCAGATGCTGCTGCATTGCCTCGATAACATCGACATGGTCAGCGAGCATTACTACGCCTCCGGTACTCAGCATACGGATATGAAGCTGCAGAAAAAGGTACCTATCGATCCTCCTCTTTCGCTGGTTGAGTGGGAACGAGCACCGGCCGTGCAGGTTCGCGCTAAATACGAGCACTACGAGCAATATCTCAAGTTGATTCCGGCGCTCCGCGCCAAGCCCGTTCCCATCGCGATTGATGAATGGGCTTACTTTGGCGGCGGTCGCGAATTCCTACAAGACTGTCCCTGCGTACGCCTGGGCTTTTCACGAGATGTTCCGCCACTCCGACATCTTCCAACTCGGCGCATTCACCTTTGCGACCGCGATGATGAGCGAAAGCCGAACGGACGCCATCCTGAACCCCACTGGGATGCTCTTCAAGATGTATCGCGATCACTTCGGCACCATTCCCGTCGAGGTCAATGGAGATTCGCCACAACCCAAGCCTGCGTTTCCGCCCGGTGGCGACCAGCCAGCCGTCAACCCTGGCAGTGATACATACCCGCTTGACGTGAGCGCCGCGCTGAGCGAAGACCGCAAGACTCTTTCCATCGCGGTGCTCAATCCATCCGATTCCGAGCAGAGCATCAGGATTGGAATTAAGGGAACGCAACTCGGGAGCGCCGGCAAGTTGTGGCGCATGGCCCCTCAGTCGATCGACGCGACAGTGCAGGTAGACAAGAAACCTGAAGTTCAGGTTGAAGAACAAACGCTCGGCGCATTGCCTGGCACCATTACCGTGCGTCCCTTTAGCGTGAACATTTATTCCTATCCGGTGCGGTAGCCCGCGCCTTTCGAGAGACGATGCAAATGAGATCAACGAAGCTGTTCCTCGCATGCGCTATCACGTTGACCTGCACACCCGGATCGTGGCTCGCGGCCCAGGTGCAGACGAACGTTCCCGACGTCATTCCCAGTGCGAAGCCTGACACGGTTGAGCACATCAGAATTCATGGTGCAGCCCTCGAGAGCAATCTCGAAGGCGACACCGTCGATCGCGATGTCATCGTTTTGCTGCCGCCGAGCTATCAGAAAGATACGAGGCGCCGCTATCCCGTCGTTTACGCATTGCACGGTTACTTTATCGGGGCGGAGCAGTGGACGCATGAAATCCATGTGCCCCAAACCATCGAAGGTGCGTTCGCAGAGGGTGCGCGGGAGATGATCGTCGTCCTTCCCGATTCCAAAACCATCTACAACGGCTCGATGTATTCGAGCTCGGTAACTACAGGTGACTTTGAGAACTTCATCGCGCATGACGTAGTCACTTATATCGATGCGCATTACCGAACCATTCCTCAACGTACGAGCCGCGGACTCGTCGGCCACTCCATGGGCGGGTACGGTGCGTCGCGCATCGGGATGAAACATCCCGATGTTTTCGGCGCGCTCTACATCATGAGCCCCTGCTGCATGTCACCGATGACCGGCGGCGGCCCAGGACCCGCCGATCAAATCAAGGAGCGGGCGATAGCAGGTGAGAAAAAAGCCGCAGCCGCCAAGTCGCCGGCCGAGCTGGCAGCCCAGTCCCCGGGCTTCGCCGCTGTGCAATTTGCATCGGCGGCGGCCTGGGCTCCCGATCCAAAGAATCCGCCGCTGTATTTCGACTTGCCAACCAAAGACGGAGTTCCGGTACCTGAGGTCCAGGCGAAGTATGCTGCCAACGCACCCCTGGCCTTTGTGGATCAGTACATCGGAAATTTGAAGCAGTACCGCGCGATCGCCATAGACGTCGGCGATCAGGATGGGCTTCGCGTCGACGCCGGCAAGCTGCATAACATCCTCGACAGCTACGGCATCGCGAATACTTTTGAGATCTATTCCGGCACGCACACCAGCGCCGTCGCAGACAGGTTCCAGAACCACGTTATGCCGTTCTTCAGCAAGAACCTCTGCTTCACTGCGGATTGCCATTAGCAGCAGCGGATCCGGCCGGGGAACGACGCAGTTTAAACGCTGCCGAATGGGAAGTGGAGATTGAAGATGCACCGGACTAGAAGGATTTGTCGAGCCCGTCGTGGATCACTGGCAGCCGCAGCCGCCCCGATTCTTTTTCTGGCAGCCACAACGATGGTCGTTGCACAAATGCCCGGCCAGAAAATTCCCGGCCATTCTCCAGCGCAGGTGGAGCAGACAAGCCACGGCATGCAGGTTACGACGGGAAAGGAAACTCTCGAAGTTACCGCATGCACTAGCTCGGTGATTCACGTCGTCGCGACGCCCGAACCTTCGGCCGCCGCATCGCCGCGGCCATGGATGCTCCCCGCGCAGCAATCATGTCCCGGCGTGCCCGTCGAGTTCAGCCGCGATCAGAACAACGCTGTCATCACCACGACGCAACTGCGCATCGTCTTCAATGTCCAGCACGGCAATCTTTCATTCCAAACAACTGCTGGCGATTTCCTGTTGAAGGAGGGCAACAGCGTCCCGCGAACCTATGAGCCAGTGGAGCTGAATGGCGAGAGTACGTACCGGGTAACCGATCGTTTCTCCCCCACCATCAACGAAGCGCTCTATGGTCTGGGCCAGCACCAGAACGGCATGTTCAATTATCGGGGCGCCACCGTTGAGCTTGGACAGAACAACACCGATGTCGCCATCCCGTTCCTGGTTTCGAGTAAGGGGTACGCACTGTTGTGGAACACGGCAGCCCTGACCTACTTCGACAACCGTTTTCCGTTGGACCTCAAGCTCACTGCGATCGCCGGCAAGTCTGTCGACTACTACTTCCTTTACGGTCCCGAAATCGATTCAGTCATACACGAGTACCGCACCATGACGGGACACACTCCGATGTTGCCGAAGTGGGCCTACGGCTTCTTCCAATCGAAGGACCGCTACGTCTCGCTCGATGAGATTCGCGATATCGCTCAGCGCTACCGTCACGACCACATCCCCCTCGACGCCATGGTGCAGGATTGGTTTTGGTGGAAGACCGAGGGCGATCCGGCATTCAATTCCAATTACCGCGACGTGCCCAAAGATCTTGCCGCTCTGCACGCCATGAACGTGCACGCCATGATCTCGGTCTGGGGCTTGCTCGACCCTGACTCGGAAACATACAAGATTCTCGATGCGAAGCATCTCCTCGTGCCCGCCGCCCATGTCTACGACGCGACCAGTCCCGAAGCGCGCACTATCTACTGGGATCAGCTGCCGGGCAAGCTTTTGTCGCAGGGGTGGGATGCATTCTGGCTCGATAGCGCCGAGCCGGAAGAGTATTTCCCTCACTTAGGTGACGCGATCCTTAGCAGCCGTCAACTCGCCATCGGCAACGGCGCAGAATTCACGAATGTCTTCCCGTTCGTTCACACTCTCGGAGTACAGGAACATTGGAAGGCGCAGGACCCGGCCAAGCGCGTCTTCCTGCTCACGCGCTCCGCATTCCTGGGGCAGCAGCGCATCGGCGCAACCGTCTGGTCGGGGGACGTCTACGGCACCTATTGGGGACTGAGCCACCAGGTCCCTGCCGGGTTGAATTTCGCTCTGTCTGGATATCCCTACTGGACCACCGACATTGGAGGCTACTGGCCGCCCCACGACGATCCTCTCGCCGATCCGGCATTCCAGGAACTCTACGCGCGCTGGTTCGAGTACGGCACGTTTTGTCCCATCTTCCGCACCCACGGCCACAGGCCTCATAACGAGCTGTGGAGCTTCGACAAAGTCGAGCCCATTCTGGTCAGTTACGACCGTCTTCGATATCGACTCATGCCCTATATCTACTCGCTCGCGTGGAAGGTCACGAGCGACGACTACACCATCCAACGTCCGCTCGTTATGGACTGGCGCACGGACCCCAAGACCTGGAACCTTGGCGACGAGTTCATGTTTGGTCCAGCTATTCTCGTGAATCCAGTGCTCAAAGCCAACGCCACCAAGCGCAGTGTCTACTTGCCGGCTGCGGCCGCATGGTACGACTTCTGGACCGGTAAGCCACAAAGCGGTGGCCAGGAGATCGAAGCTGATGCGCCTCTCGAACGCATGCCTCTCTTCGTGCGCGCTGGCTCCATCCTTCCGCTCGGTCCGCAAATCGAATACGCTGCCGAAGACCCCACCGGACCTATCGAACTGCGCATCTATCGGGGCGCCAATGGCAAATTCGACCTCTATGAAGACGCCGGCGATGGCTACGAGTACCAGAAGGGTGAGCATTCCATCGTGCCCATACGGTGGGACGACGGCGACTCCACTCTCACGATTGGCGCGCGCGAAGGCTCATTCCCGGCAATGGCCGAGCAGCGCACCTTTCGCATAGTCCTGGTCAAAGACGGACACGGCGCCGGCCTGGAACCCACCAGCGCAGTCAACGCAGAAATCAACTACAAAGGCAAAGAAGTCCACGCAACCATCGAATAATTCCCCGCTGCGCCTGACATTCCAGTTCAAGAGCTGACTCCACAATGATCAGGTGCAAAATGGCTACTGCATCGACCAAGTCTGAATGGAGCGTCGTACCTTGACCCTTCTGCGCCTTGCCTTCCTCGTCTTCATTGCCGCACCAGCATGCGCGCAGTCCATCTATACCGAGCGCCCTCCGGATCCACTCGCCGTAGTGGCTGATGCCTCCGCCGGGCTGCACGGAGACGGCACGACAGACGACACCGCTGCCCTGCAATCCGCGATCGATCGCGTCGCCGAAACCACCGGACCGGGGCTTGTGTTCCTGCCAGGCGGTCGCTATCGAATCAGCAAGACCATCTATCTATGGTCAGGCATCCGTTTGATTGGCTATGGCCAGCAGCGCCCAGTCATTGAGTTGGCAGCGAATACGCCCGGGTACCAGAGCGGCCACGGGTTCCTCGGCACCGGACGGTACATGCTCCAGTTTGCTTCCCGCAAGCCGCCCACCGGCCAGCCGATTGTCGACGCCAACGAGTTCACGTTTTATAGCGGCATCAGCAACGTGGATTTTGAAGTCGGAAACGGGAATCCAGCGGCCATCTGCATTCGCTTTCACGTCGCGCAGCATTCGTTCCTGTCTCATATGCGCTTTTCGGTCGGACAAGGCCGCGCGGCACTGGAAGACGTTGGCAATCAGGCGGACTCGCTTGAGATTGAGGGTGGAGACTACGGCATCATCTCCGTACGAACGGCTCCGGCTTGGCAGTTTCTCCTGATGGATTCCCGCCTGAGCGGGCAACGCATCGCGGCCATTCACACTCAGGAGGTTGGCCTGACCTTGATCCGCGATCGCATTGAGCACGCGCCGATTGCGGTAGAGATTCCACCGGATATGCCGGAGCAGCTCTACGGACGTGACCTCTTACTGAGAGATATCGCAGTTGGTGTCGTGCTCGGGGATACCACGAGCCAGCACCACCAGGTAACACTTGATGACATTCGATGTTCCCACGTCGGCCATCTTCTGCGAGCTACCCATGACAACGTCGAAGGCTTCTCTCCAATCGCCAGTCCGTCAAAGTCGTTCATTGAAGAGCGACTCACAGTAGGACAGGACATCGATGCCAACGGCCGAGAAGGCCCAATCGCTTTGCATCACACCGAGCGTAAGCTCTCGCGAGAACCCGAACCCGTTGGGACGGACATTCCGCCGCTCCCCGACGTTTCTCAGTGGACCAGCGTGCGAGACCTCGGAGCCACGGGCGACGGAGGTACTGACGATACCGAAGCACTGCAGCATGCAATTGACTCACACCGCGTCCTGTATTTCCCGATGGGTCTGTACAGGGTGCGCGGCACACTGCATTTGAAGCCGGATTCAATCCTCATCGGGCTCTCCCCAGCCACAACAGTTCTCGTGGTCAACGATGACGACCCAAAGTTCAGCGGCTCGGGCGACCCGATCCCGGTGATTGAGTCATCCGTGGGCGGCCACGAAATACTAAGCGGGATCGGCGTGTTCACTGGATACTCCACACCTCGCGCGGCGGCCGTGCTGTGGCACAGCGGAGCAAGCTCGTTCATCCAGGATGTGAATTTCCCTCTCGGCATTCGGCCTTCGCCGAAAGTCGGACCCAAATATCCAAGGCCTGACTTTGGCCTCAAGCGGCCGGACACGCGCGCATCGCAGTATCCAAGCCTCTGGATTCAGAACGGTGGCGGGATCTTCCGCGACATCTGGACGGCCGATACTACCGCCATTGTCGGCCTTCTCGTGGAGAATACACAGATAGCTTCGGTTGCATACCAGATCTCATGCGAGCACCACATGCACAAGGAGGTCGAGTTTCGGCACGCATCGAACTGGACCATCTATGCCTTACAGACCGAAGAAGAAAACCCGAACGGCGCACAGGCTACGCCGATCAACCTGACCGATTCGAGCAATATAACTTTCGCCAACCTGTTCGGCTATCGAGTCTCTCGCAACGTAACGCCCCACTTAACCGCGGTAGAGGCCACGCGCGTCAACAATATTCGATTCGCCAACCTGCACAACTTCAGCATGACTCGCCTCGCCTTCGACAACAGCGTCGTCGATGCGACTCGGAATGTGGCGGTCCGCACGCACGATTTCACTTCCTTTGTTTTGGATGATTCTGTTAGAGCCGGGGCTCCCTTGCCGATTCCGGTGGTATTCGAGCCACATGCATCGCTCCAGAAGCTCACAAAGGCGGACACGTTCGGTAACGTGGCAGGTCTGGCGGTAGATGAGCATGGTCAACTCTTCTTTACGGACGCGGTGGCACACCGGATCCTGCGATGGAACGACGCCAATAACTCTCCGGAAGTGTTAACGGAGGCGGTCGATTCGCCGGTCACCCTTGGCTACGCCGGTAACGGCCAACTGCTGGCGATCGACTCGAGCAAGTCGGTGTATGCAGTGTCGGCACGAGACGGTTCGGTGCAGAAGCTGACGGGCGAAGGCCCTCGCTCGGATACGACGCTGTTGCTGCCGACGGGATTTCACAACGATGTGAGCAGTATCGAGTGGATTGTGGAGCACAAGGGATTTGTGTATGCGCCGCGCAGTAACATGGCGATCACTGGCGTCGATGAAAACGAGGCACGCAGTTTCTTCTATGCACCCGGCACCGATACAGCCATCATGGCCGGGGGAAGCTGGAAGGGGCTCCTGCAGGCTGCCCAACTCAGCGCGTTCCGCAGTGGCACATCCCATTACGCTGTAAGTGAAGAGGACGATAAGGTATATCGATTCACTCTCGAATCGTTGAACTACCTGAGTGCTGTACCTGTTCTCGCGCGCAGTGGAACATCAGTCGTGACGGATAAGTCCGGCAATTTCTATGTAGCGGGAGCCCAGTTATTCGTCTACTCGAGCGCCGGTAAGCCTCTGGGGATTCTCGAAATCCCGGAACGTCCCGGCTCACTTATCTTTGGAGGACCAGGCCATCGCACTCTGTTTATCGGCGCACGTACGTCCCTATACGCCATTCGGACCAGGGCTCCTGGGGCAGATTAGTGCTGGCATATCGAATCCGTTACAACGATAATCACGTCTTGCTATGAACAGCACTCTTGATGAATGGGATATCGTCCGCGCGGTTGTGCAGTTGGGAGGGTACGCAGCAGCGGCGCGACACTTAAATCGCTCACAATCGACGATCAGCTATACGATCGCCAAGCTGCAGGAGAAGCTCGGGGTCCAGCTCTTTACCCTGACGGGCAGAAAGGCCTCGCTGACTGAATTTGGCCGCGTGCTTCTCGCACAAGCAGAACCGCATCTGAGCGGCTTCGAGCAGCTCGAGCAGCGGGCCCGGTCTCTGGCTTCAGGTGGCGAGTCGGAGATCAGACTATCGGTGGACTCGGCCTTTCCCTATCATCGCCTTTTTGGCACGCTGTCCGAGTTCAGCCGCCGATTCCCGCACGTACATTTCAAACTTCGGCAGGCTGCTCTCCTCGCGCCTGATGTCGAATTCTCTGCACACGACGCTCAGCTTTGCATCTCCGCGATAGTTTCACGTGAGTATTTTTCCCATCCCATATTGGAGATCCGGATGATCGCTGTGGCGCGCTGGGATCACCCACTTCACAAGTTGAAGCGGCAGATATCTCGTGCCGACATGCTCGGGCACACACTCGTAAACATTGACGGTGCAAGCGCAGGAAGCACGAAGCGACAGCCGCTCGCGGCGACACAACGTTATATCGCAGTATCGACGATCGAAGCGGCGGTGGATGCGGTGCGCTGCGGGTTTTGCTTCGGGTGGATTCCAGCGTATCGAATCCAGGGCGCATTGGACTCGGGAGAACTTGTCCCATTGCGGATGTCAATGGGCACCGAACGGCAAGTGCGACTCAATCTTATCTGTACGGACCCGAACACCAGTTCGCACGAGCTGCTCGTGCTCGCTGAGCTGCTTGGAATGAACCGCGAAGTTCAACACGTTTGAGACATCCTCACCGGGAATCAACTGCGCGCGAGCGCGTAATGGCATGCTGAACGGCCGTAAACTCGCGGCACTTCCGGGTCTGATAATCGAGCGCCTCGAAGCAAATCGATCGCCGGAATTCATGCGAACAGCAAGCGTGCGAGAGCACTTCTTGGTCAATCAATTCCTATAGTTGCCGCATACATCGAAAAAATCGATAAGCATCATTCTTCATCCTGATGAGTCGCGAACGAGCTTCGCAGCGCAGGAAAAGCATTGACCTTCTTACACAACGCGAAATATAGTCCGGCAATCAAAGCAGGCCCTTGCTCATCGGGCGCCGGAGGGTTTCTTTCCATGAAGCAAACTTCCGCTCTCACTGCGGTATCTCGCTTTCTCTGCATTAGCGCCAGCCAGTCACGCGAAAATCTGAGCCGTCCTCGCTTGAGTTCCCGCTTCTTCTACACCGTCGCGCTTCTGCTCGCCTTCATCTACATCCCTTCCCTGCGGGCACAGACGGCCGGATCAATCTCCGGCCATCTCGTTGACCCCAGCGGAGCCAATCTCCCCGATACGGATGTCACACTCACGCAAGTGGCTACAGGAGCTGTGCGCACTACGAGGTCGACCGGAACCGGCGACTACACCTTTACGGAAGTTCCGCCCGGAGCATATTCCCTTCAGATTCGCCACGAAGGATTCAAGGTGGTCAAAAGTGACACGTTCGGCGTGCAGATCGACCAGAGCGTGCGGCTCAATTTCACCTTGCAGATCGGGGCGGTTACGGAGTCTGTCGAAGTAACGGCAACAGGCGCGCTCCTTCAGTCAGAAGATGCTTCCACCGGTACCGTGATCGAAAATACCGTGATCAATCAGTTGCCGCTGAATGGCAGGAACTACTTGAGCCTGGTGGCACTTTCGTCAAACGTTAATACACTCTCACCGGCGTCGGGCCAGGCAGGCTCGCGTTTGGGTGGCGATCGCGCCAGCCAGTCGATCGCGGTGGGTGGCCAGCGCATCATGTTCGACTACTACACCCTGGACGGCGTCAACAATACCGATGTCGACTTCAACACCTATGTTGGGTTGCCTTCCCTCGATGGCATTCAGGAGTTCAAGGTACAAACAGGCGTGTATTCGGCGGAGTTCGGTCATGAGGCATCGCAGGTTAATGTCCTCAGCAAGACCGGCACGAACACCTACCACGGCGCTCTTTATGAGTACATCCGAAACAATTACGTGGATGCCAAGCCGTACTTCTTCCCATATCAGACGACCCAGCCCGCGGTGTTCCCTTTCAAATGGAACGACTACGGATTCGAGCTCGATGGCCCCATCAGGATTCCCAAGATTTATGACGGCAGAGACAAGTTCTTCTTCATGGTCGATGACGAGTGGAGACACATTCGGCAGATTGGTCAGGGCCAGGCCGTCGTTCCGACCGCTGCCATGGTTGCCGGCAACTTCCAGGGGTATAGCTACCAGGACGCCGCGGGCATCCACCCAATCACCATCTACGATCCGCTCACGAACCAGCCATTTCCGAACAACACCATTCCTTCGAACCGAATCAGCGCGGTTTCCACGAGGCTCCTGAAGTACCTGGGAACGGCGCCGAATGCACCGACCTATACTTGCAGTTCCACCAGTTGCTCGGTCAACAACAACTATTCCTATTCAACGTCATCACCGCAGGACCGGCAGAGCCTGACCGTTCGTGGAGACTACATTCAGTCTCAGAGGATGCAGTATTCGTTCCGTTACAGCTCCGGAAATGAAGCCCTGGCAGCAACTGGACTGCTGGGAGCAGGCACTAAGACCGTCACAAACTACTACCAATACATGGGTTCGAATACCTTTACGGCAACCCCGCACTTCGTCAATGAGGCGCGATTCGGCTATACGTACTTCTATAACTCGAATGGCTTATTGTCGGCATTCGTCAATAACGTGGTCGATGAAGTCCAAATCCCCGGCCTGAGCGGCGGTGATCCCGCGACGTGGGGGATTCCGTCCATGAACTTCGCCTCCGGACCCGCCGGCACGACGAAGAACATCTGGACCAGTTTTGGAGACCTTGGCGGCGATGGTCCGTACGTGGTGACCGATCCCACGTGGCAAATCGTCGACAATGTGTCATGGCAAAAGGGCAAGCATTCCCTGCGCCTTGGTTTTGAGTACAACCGGCAGACTTTCAACCAACTCGGCAACCAGTTCTCGCGCGGACAATTCACAGACCAACCGATCGCCACTGCGTTCCATACAGGTACGGGACTTTCCGGCGGCGACGCCCTTGCCGACATGCTCCTTGGCACCCTTTATCAGTCAGTGGTCGCCGTAGCTGTGGCGGATGCGAATTATGTGCGTAACGTCGAAGCGGGATATATCGATGACACGTACAAGCTCGCCCCTAACGTAACCATCTCAGCAGGCCTCCGATATGAGCTGACGCCTCCATGGAACAATACTTACGGCACCACCTTCAACATAGCTCTTCAAGTAATGCCCAAGCTGGGAGACACCAGCACCACATACCCGCAGAGCCAATGGCCGTTCTATGTGCGGCAGGGCACCTGCGCTCCTGGCGATGTCTATGACGGCCTTTCGATCAGGTGGATCACTCCGCTTGGTCCTCCTCCGGTTTGCAGCAACGGCCTCATGCCGAACGGGCCGCTTCTGGATACGCCGCACAACAACTTCGCACCCCGGTTCGGCATCTCCTACTCGCCCAATCCCAAGATGGTGGTACGCGCTGGCTATGGCATCTTCTACACGCAGGACATAGGAAACGCATACTTTGACATGTCCCGCAACGTCGCCGGGCGCGTGACCTATACCAACACGAACGCTTCGCCGCCTTATGGAAGTTCCAACCTGACCTGGAACAATGCAACGCCAGGTGCTGGTGGTGGCGCAATCTCCAACCTCGGCCCGAGCACCGCCTTTGCAAACGCCGTAAGTCACAGGACCAGCTACGCTCAGCAATATCTGCTAAACATCCAGCAGCAGGTTGGCGCGGACTGGTCCTTTGAAGCCGGGTTCCAAGGTGCCCTAAGCCGCCACCTCTATGGATTCCTGAATGCGAATCAGGCGACCCCCTATGGATACATCGGTAATGGCGCCGCGACTTCGGTCGCTTCTCGCACACCGTTTGCAAACATCGGCGGCTTGCAGTTCGTACATGATGAAGGCACAGCTAACTACACCGCGGGTTCAGTGAAAGCGACTCGGCGCTTCAGCCGCGGACTGAACGTAATCGCTTCCTACACGTATTCCAAATCTCTTGACGATACGAGCGGAATCCGAAACCAGGGAAATGACAATCTCTATCCGCAGAACAGCTACTGCGTTCCGTGTGAGTACGGGCGGTCCGCATTCGACGTCCGGAATCGCATCGTCGGCTCGGCACTGTACGAGCTGCCTATCGGACCCGGCAAGCTTGTGCCGGTGAATAACAAATTGCTGGACGCGCTCATCGGTGGCTGGCAGGTGGGCGGTACCTTCACCCACCAGACCGGTGGTGTCTACACCCCAATTGACGGCTTCGATAATGCGAGTATCGCTTCACCGTTCGGCAACTTCGATCGGCCCAACCCAACCGGAGTTAGTCCCTACCTCCAGGGAAGCGCCCGATCCCTGAGCAACTGGATCAATAAAGCTGCATACCAAAACGCTCCTGTTGGTTTCTTCGGAACATTGCAGCGCGGTAGCTTCACCGGCCCCGGGTTCACGAACCTCGATGCGGCGCTGCACAAGCAGTTCCCGATGCCTTACAACGAGAAGCACCAGCTCTCAATCCGGTTCGAGGCTTTCAACACTCTGAACCACCCCAATTGGTCGTTCGCTAATGGTGCGAATGTGACGCTCAATTCGTCCACGTTCGGACGCATCACCAGTGCGGGTCAATTGCGCCAGTTGCAACTCGCTGCCAAATACCAGTTCTAACGAGGACTCCCGGCCGGAGATAGCAGAACCTCCGGCCGGGCGCAGCTCTGGCACACGAGCACACTTTGTGAATAATCCAGTCAACCGGAGTGAGCGATAGATTTCGATCCTTCCGAACGGTCCGGCAGCTACGACTCTTATGAACCCAGCAACAAATCGGCCCCTCACGCTGTCGCCTTCCTCAATGGATTACATTTCGCCAGAGGGCGTGGATCGCCGCCGATTTTTGAAATATGCGGCCGGCGTGGGAGCAATGATCGGTCTTGCTGGCAGCAACTTAGATTCTCTGGGTTTGGCTCAGGGGACTTCCGCCGCGATGTCGGAACACTCGCGCCTGCCCGGATGGCACCGAGTACGTCTCCTGGGAACAGCCGCTGACCTTCTCGAAAACCTACTACGTCGATAACAACTCTGCTGAGGCCGACGAGAGTGGTCCTGGCAGTCGCGAGCGCCCGTTCCGCACGCTAGGCAAAGCAGCGGAGGTTCTCCAACCCGGCGAACGCGTTGTCATCGCCTCCGGCGTCTACCGCGAGTGCGTCCGCCCACCACGCGGCGGAGCCGGGCCCACCCGGATGATCAGCTACGAGGCCGCTCCGGGAGCGAAGGTCGTCATCAAAGGCTCCGAAGTTCTGAAACAAGGCTGGGAACAGAAGTCGGTTTCGATGTTCCGCCGCATACCTGCTGGCCAGACTGCTGCCGATGTTCCTCATGTGACTACATGGCAACACGAACTGACTGCAGCGATGTTTCCCGATGCTTACAACCCGTTCGCGCTTCCCAGCGCGCCGGCCGACCGATCATGGCTCGACACCAAAACGGTCGACATGGGGCCGTATTTCCGCCGGCGCGGCTTGGTCTTTGTCGACGGCAAGCCGCTGGAACCGGTGGAACAACTGTACGAACTGGCGAGCCCGGAGTTGCCGGGGCCGCCACCTCCAAACCAACCACAGCCGCTCACTGGCCTTCCCGCCCGTAAGCGCGGCGGCCCCATCATGCAGGAGATCGGCGGCACGCCCGATGCGAGATTCTGGGTCAATAACTCGGGACAGGCTATCCAGGTGCGCATGCCGGCCGGCACTCCTGCCGACCACACAATTGAAATCACCACTCGCGAGCAGGCATTTGCTCCGCTCGAGAAGGGGCTCGCTTACATTCGCGTAAAAGGGATCACATTCCAGCACGCCGGCAACGGCTACCCTGTTCCGCAGCGCGGCCTGCTCTCAACTGCCGGCGGCAATCACTGGATTATCGAGGACAACACGATCGAGTGGGCCAACGGCGTTGGCCTGGACATAGGCAACGGCGACTGGAGCGGAGGTGTCACTCCGCGGGCCGGCCAATCCCACATCGTCCGCAGGAATACGGTTCGCTACTGCGGTGTGGAAGGTATGGCCGGCATGCAGACCCGCGACACACTGGTCGAGGGCAACTTGATTGAGTGGTGCGGCTGGGCGGATGCCGAACGCGAATGGGAAGCCGCAGGAGCCAAGTTCCATGGCGCTCACAATATGCTCTTCCGCGGAAACGTCATCCGCCACATACGCCACGCGAATGCTGTCTGGTTCGATAGCGCCAACATCAACTGCCGCATCACTCGAAATGTATTTGCCGACGTCCTGACGGTGAGCGCCGCCGTGCACATGGAGATGAACCGTCAACCGAATTTGATCGACGACAACATCATCTGGGACGTTCGAAACGCAGAGCCCGGGACGCCCGGCCAGAGAGGATGCGCAGGGTCCGGCATATTCATCAACGCAAGCGACCATGTGTTGATCGCGCAGAACCTCATCGGACGCTGCGACAACTCCGGCGTCTTTGCCATCGTGCGTCCCGACCGTGCAAACAGCGGGCTCGCAGAGGACAACGAGATCTACAACAACATCTTCGCCCGCTGCGGCAAGTCGGCCATCGTCTTCCTCAACCAGAACAACAAGGCAGACGGCAACCTCTACGCCTCGATGCCAAAAGATTTCCTCGGCTTCTTCGCTGGTGACACGAAGCAGTGGCTCGACCTTTCGGCCTGGCGGCAGTCACACGGCTGGGACAACAACGGATCCGTGGCGGACATGCAGATCAACTTTGACCCAGACGGTCTGGAATTGACCGTCAACAGCAGCCAGCCTCTGCCGAAGGTGAAAGTGTTCGATCACATTGATAGCGACATGCTTGGCAACGTCGCTCGAGACACCAGAGTTCCCGGCCCCCTCGCTGATCCAACTGCCGAGCACCCCCGGCGGATTGACCCGCGGGCGATAGTGTGACTCCTCGCTGGTTTCGAGAGGCCGCGCAACGAGTACACGGAAACAGCTTCTATGAAAACTACAAACAGACCTTCACATCGGAGACATAAATGAAAGTACTCGCTGCGGCGCTTTTGATGTGTTCGACACTTGCTATCTCAGCGCAAACGGAACCGCCTGCTCCAAACAGGATCGCGGTGACGGTCAATACGCAGAAGGCAATGGATTCCGTACCCAGGTACGAGTACGGCATGTTCATCGAGCACATCCGCGACACCATGTATCGCGGTCTCTGGTCGGAGCTGCTCGAGGACCGCAAGTTCTACTTCCCTATCTCGTCTGCAGCACCCGAGCCGCCCCCTCAGCAGCAGGCCGGCGGTCCTCCGAGAGGGCCGCAACCTCGCAGGTGGCGCCCAGTCGGTCCCGACGAAGCAATCACCATGGATAAGGACAAGCCTTTCGTCGGAGATCAGAGCCCCCGCATTGCGCTCGACGCTTCCACGGAACACGGCATCCGCGAATCCGGTATCGCTCTCCAGAAGGGGAAGAGATACATCGGCCACATCATTCTTCGCGGCACTCCAGGAGCCCACATCAAAGTTGCTCTGGTCTGGGGTAATGACCCGAACGACCGTCGCGTAATTCCGCTGAACGCCGTTTCCGCAACCTATAAGACGTTCCCGCTCAACTTCACCGCCCCGGCAGATTCCTCTGATGCCGCTCTGGAGATCACCGGAACAGGAACTGGCAACTTCCATATCGGTACGGTTTCGCTCATGCCGGCCGACAACGTCGAAGGTTTTCGTCCCGACACGATCGCGCTGCTGAAGCAAATCAATATGGGTTTCTGGCGCTACGGCGGAAACTATACCTCTGGGCTGATCTGGTATCACACCATCGGCGATCGCGACAAACGTCCGCCTGACTTCGACTATGCGTGGAATGTAATGCAGCCCAACGATCTGGGGCTCGACGAGTTCATGACTCTCTGCAGGCTCATCCATGTCGAGCCCTACATCAGTGTCAATGCCGGCTTCGGCGATTCACACTCGGCCGCTGAAGAGGTCGAGTACATGAACGGATCCATCGCTACGCACATGGGCGCGATTCGCGCCCGCAACGGACACCCTGCGCCCTACCACGTGAAGTTCTGGAACATCGGCAATGAACCTTGGGGCTCATGGCAGCTCGGCCGCACCGATACCAAGTACTTCATGCTGAAACACAACGAGTTTGCAAAGGCGATGCGCGCCGTAGATCCCTCCATCGTTCTCATCGCCTCAGGACGCATGCTGCAGGACGATGGCATCCGCGGCGAGGAGCGCGCGAAATACGAAGGCAATCTCCAGCCCCTCTACGGAACAGATGTGGATTGGACCGGCAATTTCCTTGCACACACTTTCGGCAACTTCGACGGAATCGCCGAGCACTGGTACGCACAGCCGGGACGCCGCTTCGATATCGAGAAGGCGAAGAAGCTTCCACCCGACGCCTCGAATGAAGAAGCGTATGACAAAGTCGATCAAACGTTGCTCGAGTCCGCGCGGTACGGAGCGAACGTCGTCCTGAAGAAAGCCGAGGAGTGGGAAGGATATGAACAGCGCTTTCCTCAGATGCGCGCGAAGAAGATATTCCTCTCCATGGACGAATACGCCTACTTTGGCGGCGGTTTCAATCGCAGCGCCACGCTCAAGACAGGTCTCGCATACGGTCTGATCTTGAATGAAATGCTCCGCCACACAGACTCCCTGAAAATGGCCGCGCATACTACCGGCCTCTCCATGCTGGACTTCAACCGCACCGCATCTACGTTCAGCACTACTGGCCAGGTGTTCAAGCTGTACGCGGATCACTTTGTCGGCGCCATCCCCATCGAGCTCTCAGGAAATTCACCCCAGCCCGCCCCGAAATATCCTGCTGTCGGCGATCAGCCAGACAGGACCTCAGGAAGTCCGACATACCCGTTGGATATGGTGGCCGCGCTCAGCCCGGATCGCAAATATCTGATCCTCTCGGTTGTGAATGCGACTGAGACTCCGCAGCAGTTCAACCTCAGCGTCTCGGGTCTACGACCGACCGGACCGGGACAGATCTGGCAGCTCACCGGAAAATCTGTCGATGCCACTGACCGCGTCGGCCAAACACCGCAAGTCACGGTAACGGAACACCCGACAGCTCGGGACATTCAGACACTTTCAGTTGCTCCCATAAGCGTCAACATCTACCAGTTCCCCGTATCTGCGACCCAGTAATTCATGCGCACCTCGCACGCGCAGCGCGGCATTGTGAGCGGTTCAACAGCTTCAGTGCCGCGCGCGCAAGCAATACGCAAAGGAGAGAAATCGAATGGCTAAATCTGCAAACCGCACCGTTTTCACCCGGCGAGAGGCACTGTTTCTTTCTGCAACGGCAGGCCTGAGCATCGCGACCGCAAATTCAGCCGTCGCTTCAGACAGCATCAAGACAGGCGCTCACCAGGAACCCGGCAATGCCTCCACCCCGCGCTCAGCCATCGCACGCACACAATACGGCAGGGTGCGCGGATTCCTGGATGGCGGTGTCTTCACGTTCAAGGGCGTGCCATACGGCCAAACCACCGCCGGTGAAAACCGCTGGCTCCCCGCCAAACCGCCCACGCCGTGGAGCGATGAATATATGGCGCTCGTCTATGGCGCGAACTGTCCGCAGAACCTGCATCCCTGGACCAGCACTGAACAGACGTTCATCCAGGATTGGGATGATGGCTGGCAAAGCGAAGACATGTTGAAGCTCAACATCTGGACGCCGAGCCTGAGCGGCAAACGGCCCGTGATGTTTTACATGCACGGCGGAGGATTCAGTTTCGGTTCCTCGTACGAACTGCCCTCGCACGAAGGTGCACAAATGGCACGGCACCACGATGTCGTGCAGGTCTCGGTCAATCATCGCCTCAACATTCTCGGATTCTTCGACGTTTCGGAAATCGGCGGTTCGGCGTACGAAGACTCCGTCAACGTCGGCATGATGGACTTGGTGGCGGCGCTCGAGTGGGTCCACAACAATATTGAAAACTTTGGCGGGGATCCCGATCGAGTCATGATCTACGGCCAATCTGGTGGCGGATCAAAGGTGACAACGCTGATGGGGATGCCCTCCGCCACGGGACTCTTCCACCGCGCCTCGGCACAATCCGGCGGCGGCGGCAATATCCCCACGAAGGAGCAGCAGAGAGAAGTTACCCGCGTCATGATGAAAGACCTCGGCCTCGCGCCGAATGACATCGTATCGCTCCAGAAGATGGAATGGGCAAAGCTTAACCAGGCCGGCAACGCAGCCGTTGCGAAGATCAACCCACCCGGACCTCCCTTCATGGGACCGGGAGCTCCAGGCCACCCGCGCGTCGGTTGGTCGCCATGCGTGGACGGCAAAGATGATCAACATGAGGTCCTTCTTCGACGCCGCTCCGGAGATCTCGAAGAACGTGCCGATGCTCATCGGTTCGGTGAGCGAAGAAGGCAATCGCATGTCTTCACATCCCACGGAAGAAGAGTGGCATGCGAACCTGGCCAAGGCCTTCGGCGACAAAAAAGCGACGGCAATCATCGCCACGCTGAAAAAGTCGTACCCGCAGAAAAAAATCCAGACCTTGTCGTATATGTGCGGTGGCGCCGGGGGATTGAACGGCCTTTCCATGCGTAACAACGTCGTGAAGATGGCCAAATTGAAAC